>CAVUMF010000004.1:0-344876 GCA_963742545.1 uncultured Verrucomicrobiae bacterium
TGCTCGGAGTTACTTCTTGTAAGATGGGAGCTTGGGCAGGACGGGCGGCTCAAGCTGGGCTTCGGTTTCCTCTTCTTCTTCCTGCGTGTTGATCGGCTGACCGGCGGGATTGACCAGGCGCGCCGTCACGAAAATGATCAGGTTGCGCTTGATGTGTTGTTCGGAGTTGGAGCGGAAAAGGCGCCCAACCAGCGGGAGGTCGCCGACGATCGGCGTGCGATCCTCGGTCTTCTGCACGTCTTCGCGCATCAGCCCGCCGAGCACGACGGTCTGGCCATCCCAGACGCTCACGCTCGTGGTCACTTTGCGCGAGCTAAAGATCGGCTGGTTAATGACGTTAGGCGTGAGGACCTGCATCGAGCTGACACCCAACGCGTTGGTCGAAAATGTCTGGATGGGACTTCCGTAGTTGATGAAGCCTTCAAACTCGACCACCTGAGGCACGAGGTTGAGGTCGATCGTGACCCCATCGGGGCCAACGACGGGTTCGACCTCCAGAGTTACACCGGTATTACGCGTTTCAAAACCAGTCGGAGTCGTTGGCGTCACGGGAAATGCATTACTGGTGGTTCCACCGACCACCGAGGTCCCGGTGGCTCCCGTTGTCTGCGGAATTTTCGGCGGATCGAACTGCGTCGGATAACGAAATTCCCGAACGATCTCGATCACGGCGCGCTGACCGCTCTTGGTCGTGACGCGCGGCGCGGAGAGAAGATCGACGCCTTTCTTTTGGTTCAGTGCTCTCACCACAACCTGAAATTGCGGATTGGTGAAAACTCCAGCCAGGGAAAAGAAGCCGGGCGCGACCGCGCTGGTACCCGGAACCCCAAAGAGAAGTGCATCAATCGCGTTGGCCGTAATCGCCAGGTCTCCACTGCGATTGCCGGCGGTGACGGGAAACTGGCCGACCGGCACACCGTCCACTACGAAGGGGTAGTTGGCGGGGTTTCCGCCCGGAGAAGTGCCGGAGGTCCCACCGGCACCGTAGACTCCCTGACTGCCAATCTTAAATGGTCCCAATAACGAATCGAAGCCAAGCTCCTTCTGATTGGCTTGCGAGATCTCAACGAACTTGGATTCGATCTCCACCTGCTTGGGGCCAGCGACGTTGGCCTGTTCCACCAGCGCGTCGACCAGTTCGAGATTTTCCTCCGTGTTGCGCACGATCAGGCGGCTGCTTTGCGGCAGAAAATTAGCACTCGCGCCGGGCGGAAACGGAACGCCCTGATCCTTCAGAAAATCGAGCGCGGTCTGGCGATTTACCAGTTGCTGACCGCCTGTCGTTTCCTGGGTGTCCTTGCCCCCACCCTGTCCGATACGCGAAGCCGGGCGGTCGAGCGCACCCGCGCCGATGTTCACCGAACTGCCGATGAAGCCCGGCGGGACGCGATATTCTTTCGTGAAAAGGTCGTTGCTCTGTTCGCTGATCGGAATGATCGAAACTGCGTAGGGCTCCACCTTCACTTTTAAGCCGGCCTGGCTCGCAATATAACGGAGCGCCTCGCCTAACGGAATTTCAGTGAGCGTGATCGTAATCCGCGCATCTGAGGGTGAGATCGAGGCCGCGGCCGAAATCGGCGCCGCTACCGGTGTTGGCTCAACCCTGGTCTCGGGCGCAGCGCCGGGGAGAGGCGGCGTGCTCTCCGGTAACGGTACGGGCGCTTCCGGGCGGCCTAACGAAGTGGTGCGCAGAACGATGTCGATCCCGCGTTTGCCCTCCGTCGAGGGATCATTCGCCGCCGCCTGCTGACGGACAAAATCGATCGCCTCCCGGATGCTCGCGTCGCGAAATTCGATCTTCGGAATGATGATGCTGTTGAGCTTGTTCGTGATCCGGGCCGTGCCGCCGGCATCGCGTGCAAAGGCGTCGCTAATCGGGCCGACCGACTGACCGTACTGGCGAACAGGTTCTTGCCAGCTTTTTTGGACCTCCCAAAGCTGGCGGGAGCGGGTCTCGTTGTAAGCCTCCTCGCCGTAGTGTGTCTTCGTCAGGTCAATCCGTTCTTCGCCGCGGCGTGCGGCGACGTTATAGGGATCGAGATTGAGGACCTGCTCGTATTTCTTAAAAGCGAGATCGTAACGGCCCGAGTTATGGTAGCCTTCGGCGTCGCTCAGGAGTTTCCTTACGTCGTCGACCTTGGCGATGAACTTAGGGCCAATCGTCTTGTTGAAATAGCCGGGCTCGGCCAGATGAGCGAGGAGCTCGAGCGCCGGGCGATAATTCGGATCGTACTGATCGTTCACTACTTCCCTGACGATCTGCTCCGCTTCGCCATACTTTCCCTCGGCGATACGCTGCTCGGCCAGCTTCACTCCGCTCTCGCAGAAACCCTTGAGCGCGGCATCGTGCTGGTTTGCGGTTGTCAGCGCATCGGGCAAAAAGGTCACTGCAATCCGGAATTCATCATGCGCCCTGGCAAAATCCTTCGCCTGCACCGCGAACTGTCCACGAGCAAGCGCGTCCTGTCCTTGCCCCACGGCGGCCTGTCGCCGGGCGATCTCGCGCTCGGCGATGCTCCGCACATTTTGCGCGACGGCCAACGGTCCCATGGCGAGAAATAGAGTGAGTAAGAGCGGGATGGAACGGCGGGGAGATGTCATGGGAGGATTCCGGTTAATGGTGGGGAGACGGAAACTGAGGCAGTCCTATGGTTTGGCCGGACCGATCTCGATTTTCTCGTTGGGTTTCTGGGTGTCTATGATGATGGCTTTATCGGATTGAACGTCGAGCAACTTATATTTGATTTCTTCACGCGGTTTCAATGAAAAATCCTGATCTTTTTGGACCGCGAAGGACCGTTCGACTCCGCCCCAGTCATAAAGGAAGTTTGCGACCGACTCCGGCGAGGTGGCGCGCTTTTCTTTCACCAAGACGACAATGTCGTGTGTGTCGGCCTGTTCGAGCGTCAATTCCGAGATGTCGATCATCGTCCCGTATTTGTCGGTGGCGAATTTCTCCGTGTACTTCGTCAGCTTGTAGTTTGTTCCACCGACCGTTTGCCCGAGGTGGAGGAACTGCGTCGGCTTGCCTCTGTCAACATTGTTGATCGCGTAGGTGTCGCCGATCGAGGAAGAAAAAATGAGAGGAAAGATCTCCTTGGCATAGGAACGCAGCTTGAGCTTAAAGGTGTAGGGTGGGTGCGATTCCTTATCGACCGGGTTGGATTGGCCATTCCACTCGTCCAGGTTGGTGAAACCGTCGCTGTCCGGATCCTGGACAAGGACGTCGGCCTCGGTCGTGGGGAGGCCAAAGTCTTCCAACCAGTCGTTAGGCACGGGCGGATGGAGAAGGGTGTTGCGAAGGGTCGCAGGCTGCCCGTCCGCTCCAATAAAATGCTTTTCCGGAACGAACAATCCGGAGCGCCCGGGCGCGGTCCATTGCGTCGGCGCCCGCAATCGCTCCAACGCCTTCGTGATCTCCGGCCCCTTGCCCGCCGGGATTCTGCTGTTCGGGGACGGCACATTTTGCAGGGCGCTGAGTCGTTCACTGAAGCCGGAGGCGCCGAGCAAGATAAAGAGCGCGCAAAGAATGAGGAAGAGCGCAGCGGCGAGGGCGGCCGCGCGATCATAGTTCGTCCGGAGCCATTCCATTGCCTAACGAGGCTCCTTTTCCGGGAGAGTGAATTTCAGAATTTCGATTTTCGCCGCGACGTCGATATGCTCGGTCCCGACGATAAAGGAGACGGCTGGCTTCTTCCCCCTGACTCCAGGCGCGGGCGACGCCGGCGCCGGGGTCAATGTCTCCGGCGTCCCGCGCTTCGGACCTTTGTCGACCTGATTTTTCACCAGGAGCGCACGAATGATGTAGAACTGATCTTTGGCGGCGGCGACTTCGTTGCAGACCCGGCGCGCAGCGGCGGGGCTGCACGAAAACGAGACGTTGACTGACGTTCGATCGACGATTTCCTCTTTTGTCGCCGCGGGCTTCAGCGGCTTTGCAGGGCGCGATGCGGCCGGCGGAGTTGGGCTTCGGCCCGCTTTTTCCTGCGGAAGCGGAGTGCGGGTCAGGCTGTTGAGCGCATCCACATGCGCCTCGATGATCGTATTCGCGATCCATTCGATGGCGCGCAACTGCTGGCCGAGACGCGGGGCGGCCTCGCTATTCGGCAGCGACGTCGCGTAGTCGTCGAAGCCAAGGTAAAAATTGGCCGGCAACTGGATCTTGTTCGCCTCCGCCCGCTCGCTTATCGCCGTGGAAGCGAGTCGCAGTTGCGCCTGGAATTCGTTAGGCTGAAGCGGCAGTTGCGCGAACATCCGATTCTTCAGATCATTTTCGAGTGCAAGCAGTGCAGTACGATAGCTCTCGGTTTGCGCCCTGGTCTTGCGCAAATTCTCTTCGTTTGGAAAGGGCGTACTCCGACGCAGACGGGCCAGTTCATTGATTGTCTGCTCGAGCCGGGACCGTGCCTCGTCGGCCGCGCCCTTTTCGTGGAGAAGGAACCAGGCACTCATGAGCATGGCCAGAGAAAACGCCCCGAGGAAGATGCCAAGGAATCTGTTTTGCCGAAACCAGCTCATGGCAGGGCGAAAGGCTGGTGCAATTTCAGCCGCAACTCGTAGGGGTAGCCCCATTCCGTGCTCGTCGGCGTGCTCGGCTTGATCACCTCGGACTGTTTGTTCGGATCGACCTCGAAGACGGTCGAGCCAATCAGGTTCCGAAAATAATCGACCACGATTTCCTGCTGCTTCGGGTTAGAGAGATAAAGTCCCCTGACGAATACGCCGTCGACCACTGGGACGTTCTTTTTGTTCGCCGCGCCAGGGCTGCGGCCTATCGCCGACGATGCAGGCGCCGCTTGCGCTGCGCCCAGCTCTTTTTCGTCCACGATGCGACCGCCGGAAGTCGGCGCGAGCTCCGTGATCCAAATATTCTCCTCCGGCAGGCGCGTATTCAGGTCATCGAGAATGCGCAGCCACACCCCGCGGTCGCTGATCGCGCTCAGCAGAGGCGTGGTCGCGTCGTCGAGCGCGGCGGTCTCCCTGCGCAATTGATTGAGCTGAGTTTCGACGCTCCGCATCCGGGCGACCTGTATCTGCGCAGTCTCGACAACACGCGTTTCAACCTGATCCGCGCGCAGAAAATAGGAGCCCCAGGCGAGCAGGCCGAGCACGAAACAGACGCCCGCCAGGATGAAGAACGGCTGGCGCTGCGCAAGGCGCTCCCGGAGCACGACAACCATTGGGCGCAGGTTCAACTCCATCGGGCACGTCATCGTGTTGCGCAGGGCGAGTCCGACCAGTTCGCCTAACAAATGCGCAGAACGCGCCGCTTCTTCAGCCACGACCACATTGGAGACGGTCACGTTTCGGAGCGGATTGAAGAACTCTGTCGGCACCTGGAGTTTCTCGTGGAAAAACTCGCGCAGATAAGGCGTGCTCGCCGCGCCGCCGCAGAGGAAGACGCGCTCGGGCCGGCTCTCCTGGTGCTGCGTTCGATAGAAACTAATCGAGCGCACCACCTCCGCGTGCAGCCGCGTCATGCCCCCGCGGATCAGTTGCGCGACGCGCGCGACATCCGGGTCGGCGGCCTCCGCTTCGGGGCCGCCAAGACTAACGAATCCGTCGTGCCTCTTGCGCAGCTCGGCCGCGTCGAAGGGCTCGTTAAATTCCATCGCGACCGCCGAGGTGATCGAACTGCCGCCGATCGGGATGCTGCGGCTGAAGACTTTTCCCGGCGCGACGAAAAGCAGATTGGTCGTGCGCGCCCCGATGTAGATGACGAGCGAAGAGCCGGTCAGTTCGCTGTAGTTGAAACGAAACGCGTTGTAGAGCGCCATCGGCGCGACGTCGACCCGCCTGGTCTGCAAGCCGGCCGCCTCGACCGCGGCGTTCATCCCCTCGAGCAGGTCGGCCTTGATCGCGACCAGCACGACCTCGATTTTGTCCGCCTCGCTGCTAGCGACGAGCTGATAATCCCAGACGATTTCCTCGAGCGGAAAAGGCACATTTTGTTGTGCCTCGAAAGTGATGATGCGTTCGATTTTATCCCGATCGACCAGGGGCAATTTCACAAAACGGGCGAAGACCGATTGCCCCGGAACCGCGTAATCGATCGAGCCGCCCGCGATCCCGAGTTCGCGCAGCATGGCAGACAACGCTTCGGTGATCTGCTGGTTGCGGTCTGTTTCCGCAGCGGGATCGGCCAAAATCTCGCGTCGCCGATAGCCGGTGAGGACGACGCCGCCGTTAGGCCCAGGCTGGAACGCGGCCAATCTTAGCGTTTGCGAGCCGAGGTCAAGACAGAGGATGCGGGGGGAAGCTGACATGAATCGCGATCAACGGCCGACCGGTTTGACCTGTTCGTAGTAACCCCAAAACAGGGGTGCGAATGGCGTCTCGTTCTTGTCCAGAACCAAGCCGGGAAAGGTTGGCAGGGAAGCGAACCATTGCGGGCGGGCCCGGGCCATACTCAACTCGTCTTTCACTTCTCCTTTTTGCAATACCTGCACGGCAACATTTTCCACCGAGGTCGTATTCGGCGGGCGATTGCCCAGGACGTAAGCGAGTGCATGCGGCGGCACATATACGCAGGAGTAAAGTTCCCGGCCCGCGAGCACGTTGACGTGCCTCACTTCGCCGGTCAGCACCTTGCCGTTCATCAGGATGTAGTACTTGAGGGTCAGCTCCTCCGTGAACTCGGGCGCGGCCGAGAACTGGACATCGACCCGGAGCCAGCGTTCATGCGCCTCGCGCTTCTGTTCGGCGCCGCTGTAGTTAAATTGCGGCGTCGTAATCAGGTCGCGGCTGATCTTGGTGATCTGGAAATTGTTCCCGCGATTTTGTGCGAAAACGGAGCCGGCGAGAGCCAAAGCAAAAATCGACAGGGGGATCCTTCGGTTCATGGGTTGCGCATTTTGAGACAAAGCACGCCAGAAAAGCGAGCAAGAATTGTCAGGGTCTTCGAGAGGCCAGCCTCGCCTTCGGCTTCGAGGTTGCGTTACGCACTGCCCGATCTCCGGAAAATCACCAACACAGTCCAGCACCAGGGACGGCTCCCATGGTTTAGAACCGCGTACTTACCTGCGGCAATCTGCTCGGACGCACCGGGATTTAATGTCCGCAGGTCGTCGTTGACAAAAACGTTGCCAAATTTATGGCCAATATGGTATTACTTGTAAATGTCAATTCACCACCGGGAACCAGTCTTCACCATCGGTCGAGAGCCGCTCGTTGCTGGAACGATTGTCCTTCGAAACTACATCCGTGCCCACAAACAACACCAGCGGCAGCTGAAATGGAACGCTCTCGCGTCCCGTCTTCGGCTCTTTCGGCGGACTACGGCAAAGAAGTAGCATCTCAGCCCCAACGCACCGGCAACAGCCCGGAAACCACCCCACATCGGCTTGGCGCCGCTGGTGTAGTGAGCTGTCATGTGAAGAGACGCTGCAAGATGTGGGCGTCATGTCATCAAATCGCTACAATTGCGTGGCGTCTTGGCTCGACAGGACGGCGCCCGGGCTGGGTAATCGGCCTCGGAAACGTCTGGATCTGGCGGAGACGGTTTTTTTCGCCTGGGGAGCATCTCCACCTCTATCAGACCTTTAACCCGCAGGTCTTAACCACCGGGCAAAGGGAAGACTCGATGAAAAAGCAAACACCGTTCCCCTCACCAAGGACAATTGTTGCAAGAGTAGCTGCCGATC
Organism: uncultured Verrucomicrobiae bacterium; assembly: GCA_963742545.1. Classification (GTDB taxonomy): domain Bacteria; phylum Verrucomicrobiota; class Verrucomicrobiia; order Chthoniobacterales; family UBA10450; genus Palsa-1392. The sequence continues at coordinate 7,644 of CAVUMF010000004.1, forward strand.
TTTTCGGCCCATCGGGAATCCGGGATCGGGGAAGCGGGAGATTCGACCAGATGCGGCGGGGTCTTTTGCTCGTGGCAGTGCTGGGACGCTTTCTGGTCGATGCCACCGTGCAAGGTGCGGATTAGCAGACACATCTTACGGGACGGGTGCGGTGGAGAATGTGACGGCTGGTATTCAGGATTCAGCCTTTGGCTATCACGCGCGCCATTACAAAACCACCGGCGACTACAACACGGCTACCGGTTCGCGCATGGGTTAGGCGCCGCGGTCACTTTGTTTTGAGTCGTGGAAGACCTTTTGGGCTTCAGCGGGAGAAATGCCGTGGCTGGTGTTGATGTTAAAGCGGCGCAGCAAATACTGCTCGAAGGAAATCCACTCGCCCTGATACTCGACCGTGCGTGACCAGGCACAGATGGTGACAAGGGTGTTAAGTTGCTCCTGTCTTTCTTTTGCCTGACGGGCAGCACGGCTGACCAAACAGGCGATAAAGACGAGCAAGGCAACGCGAATAAGAGCGTTGACCGCGATACTGGGAAACGGGAATGGGGTGTCCACGAACGTAGCAATGAAAAGCCGTCCGAGAGGGAGAAGAACGGCCAGTGAATAAGACAAGCGAGCGCCATAAAACCACGCTGACAAGCCGACCGGAACGACAAACAGAATGGGGAATTGCAGGAATCGGCCGGTGACCAGATCGAGCAGCAAGATGGATGCGCTCAACAAAACATAGGTCACGCTGTGCGACAGAGCCCAGAGGGTGAAGCGTCCGAAAGCGCTGGCAGGCTTTGCACTCGGCGACTTGGCTGGCGCGCTCACCTGGGTCAGTTACAGGGTGCGCCGAACGATAATAAGCTCCGCTTCGGCGAGCGGAAACACGCATGGCCGCGAGGTCGAACGGTGCTAATCACCTGAAAGCTCGGTAGCGTAGAGCGGCTCCCGTCGCTGACTGTAGAAGCGGCATTATGCGATCCATTTCTCCGCGTATCAAATGAGAGTGGAGTGGAAAGCGGCATTGTGACAAGAAAATTCTGCCTCGCCTTGCGACGAACCGAAACGATCGTCACCACGTTTGAGAAAAAGCAGCCCAGCCCGGGGCCAAATCTTGCAGTCGCGATCGAATCTTCGGTATCGTTCGATTCCATGCCCTTCGAAAGGCCTGACCAACTGCACCTACGCGCTGCGCACGGTTAGATCGAGCTCGAGATGTTCGAGAAAACGAACACGGAATGCGTAAGACCACTCGGGGCCGCGCCTAAATATTTGAGATTCGGCGAAGTAGTAGGACGCTGGCCGTGAGGCGGTCGCAATGTTAGGAAAATCCTGTTGGCCTTGTCTAAGAAAGGAACATCCTACCGCTGATTCGCGCGTTCCAGCCATTGCCGAAAGTATTCGATCGTGCGCGTGATTCCTTCCTCAAACTCGACCTTTGGTTCCCAGCCGAGGATCTTCTTCGCGCGCGTGATGTCGGGCTGGCGCACCTTCGGGTCGTCCACTGGGAGCGGTTTGTATTCAATCCCCGATTTCGTGCCGGTGATGCGGATGATCTCCTCGGCGAATTGTTTGATCGTCATCTCGCGCGGATTGCCGATATTGACCGGCTCGTGGAAATCCGACTGAGAGAGTCGGTAGATGCCGTCGACCAAATCGGAGACGTAGCAAAACGAGCGGGTCTGCGAGCCGTCGCCAAAAATGGTGAGCGACTGGCCCCCAAGCGCTTGTCCGATGAAGGCCGGCACAACCCGCCCGTCGCGCAGTCGCATGCGCGGCCCGTAGGTGTTAAAGATGCGGACGATCCTGGTGTCGATGCCGTGATAACGATGATAGGCCATCGTGATCGCCTCCGCGAAACGCTTCGCTTCATCGTAAACGCCGCGCGGCCCGATCGGGTTGACGTTCCCCCAGTAATCTTCCCGCTGCGGATGAACGAGCGGGTCGCCGTAGCATTCGGAGGTCGAGGCGAGGAGAAACCTCGCCTTCTTCGCCTTGGCCAGGCCGAGCGTGTTGTGCGTCCCGAGGGCGCCGACTTTCAAGGTCGGGATGGGCAGCTCGAGATAATCGATCGGGCTGGCCGGCGACGCGAAATGGAAGACGTAATCGATCTCGTCCGGGACCAGTAAATACCGGGTCACATCCTGCTTGATGAAGCGATAATTTTCGTTCCCTGCGAGGTGCTCGATGTTGGTGAGATGGCCGGTGATCAGGTTGTCGATCGCGACCACGCGATGGCCCTCGGCGAGGAGCCGGTCGGTCAGATGCGAGCCAAGAAATCCGGCCCCGCCGGTGACGACGGAAACAGGTTGTTTGGCGGACTGCGCGGGCATGGCGCGTTTCATCTAAATGCGAGAATGGCGTTTTGCGAGCAGAAACGCGCAGCATTCACGCCCATGCCCCGCCCGATCCATGCGGCGAAGCCCAGAAACGCTTGCTATTCACACTCCCGGGGCACGGCGGCGGTCGGCCAGAAGCATTCCGTCGCGAGTCGAAAACCTTCCGCGAAGTTGCCATTCTTCAAAGCATCACTGACGAAAAGCTTGGCCAGGCTTAGGGACGTTTGGAGATGCTCGTAGCTTTGGGCATCGGGGCGTTCGCGAAGATCCTCCGTGCATTCATCCGCGAGCTGGAAAATACCGTCGAGGAGGTCTCGCTGAGTTGCGCGGCAATAGTTTGAAAAGTTTTCGCTCGCGACCCGAACAAAGGCATTTGCAGTTTGTAAATCCATAATTTGTTCAGTGATTGTTACATACGGCTTCTGTCAAATAAGCGTCGGAATCCTTACACATTCCAACGATGGCCGATTAAATGCTGACAGCATATGAAACCTGGGTCATCTTGGCAAGGCCGCGATTGGCGTGCCCGCGGTCTGGAAGCCGCAGGTCGAAACTCAAGCTATGAATTCAAAAACGGATGATGTGGTAATTATTGGCGGCGGACCGGCCGGATCAGCTCTGGGATGCTACCTGTCGAAAGCGGGGATCAAGAACACCATCTACGAGGCAGCCAACCATCCCCGGGCTCACGTGGGCGAGTCCATGGTCATGTCATCCGTCCAGGTGTTTGACGAGATCGGATTTTTGCCCGTGCTGGAGCGGGAGGGTTTTGTCAAGAAACATGGCGCCTCGTGGCATCCACCGGTGCGCAAGGGAGAGGCGGCGATTGCGTTCAGCGAGTTTCCCTCGCCCCATGTGAAGCAGGACTACACCTATCACGTGGATCGGCAGAAGTTTGACCTCCTCCTGTTGAAGCATGCGGAGAGTCTCGGCACCAAGGTTTACCAGGGAATCAGCGCGACCAGGGTGCTATTTGACGACGAAAATTACGCTCGCGGTGTACGCGTTCGTTTGGCCGAACAAGAGATCGACATTCCGGCCCGTCTGGTGGTGGACGCAAGCGGCCGCCAAACGCTGCTCGGAAAGCAACTCAAGGTGAAAAAGAACGATCCCATTTTTGATCAGTTTGCGGTCCATGCGTGGTTTGAGGACGTCGACAAGAGCCAGAGAGACTCAGCGGAATATATCCACATTTACTTCCTGCCGGTGGAGAGGGGCTGGGCCTGGCAAATCCCCATCACACATGAAATCACGTCGATGGGCGTCGTGGCCGAGAAGGCCGTGTTTAAGAGCGGGCGGTTGGAGCCGGGCGAATATTTTCAGAAATACGTCGACTCAAACCCCGACCTCGCGCACGCGATGCGGAACGCCAAACGCGTCAACGACTTTAAGCTGGAGGGCGACTACAGCTACAAGATGGACACGTTTGCCGGCAACGGCTTTGTCCTGATTGGCGACGCGGCCCGATTTGTCGACCCGATTTTCTCGTCCGGCGTGAGTGTGGCGCTTTTTAGCGCGAAGTATTCGGCGGAACGGATCAAGTACGCCTTCGAAAACAACGACTTTAGCGAGGCCGCTTTGAAGCCGTACGAAACGAAGCTCCGCTCGGGCACAGAGATCTGGTACGAGTTCATCCGACTCTACTACAAGCTGCTTCCAGCCTTCACTCATTTTATCAAATCGAAGGAACATCGCATCGAGGTGCTGCGTCTGCTCCAGGGTGAGGTGTTTGATCGTCGGGAAGTGCCGGTTTTGGACGCGATGCGGAAGTTTATCCACACCGTCGAGACCACGCCGGGTCATGCCTTCGCGGGTGTGCTTTCTGATATTTCGATTGATTAGATCGGGGTCTCACGGCTGCATTTCGCGCCCTTTAATTCAGACGCGGCGTCTGCACCCGAAAAGGCTCAAAAGCGGCCCCGTCATGATCGTCGTCACCAGGGCCATGATGACGAGGATGCTAAAGACCCGCTGGGAGAGAATGTGCAATTCGTAGCCGAGGTTGAGGGCAATCAACTCCATCAGGCCGCGAGTGTTCATCAAGGCTCCGAGCTGGAGGGATTCGCGCCATCTCATACCCGTTAGGTGGGCGGCGAAAGAGCTTCCGCCCAGTTTGCCGATGGTCGCAAGCGCGATGACGAGAAGGCAAATGGTCCAATCGGCGCGCGTCTGGAGCAGGCCAATTTCAGTGCGCAAACCCGAGAAGGCAAAGAAGACGGGAAGGAGCAAGACAGAACTGATGTTCTCGATGCGCACACTTAGTTTGCCGCGAAAATCTCCGCCAGCCGGGATGACGAGGCCGGCGACAAAAGATCCGAAAAGAGCCCGGATTCCAAGTAGCTGGGTGCAAAGCGCGGATGCGAGAACAAGGGCGATAACGATCGCAAGGGTGGCCTTCGTTGGCGTGGGTGCTTCCAGAGCTTCCCTGCCGAGCCAGCGTGGCAGGCTCGGCTTAACGACCAGGAACATGAAGGCCACGAAAACAAGCACCAGCCCGAGGCAAAACGCAGCGGAGGCGAAGTCCGCCGACTTGGCGATTGCCACGACAAAGGCGAGCAGCGCCCACGCCGTCACGTCGCCAGCGGCGGCGCAGGCCGAAGCCATTCGGCCTAACGATGTCTTGAGAATGCCGCGATCTTGCAGAATCCGAACCAGCACCGGGAAAGCGGTGATACTCATGGAAATCGCGACAAAAAGGGCGAAGGCGACGAACGGCGCGCCGGGCTCCGCGAGCCGATCAAAGAGAAAATAGGCCAATCCTGCACCGAGCAGGCAGGGAACGGCAATGCTGGCGTGGCTAACGAGGATAGCTGCGGCAGCCTTTTGCCGAAGCTCGGTCCATTCCATCTCCATACCCACGGCGAACATGAAAAGGCAAACCCCCACCTGGCTGAGGAGACGCAGCGGCTCCAAGGATGAGGCAGCAAAGACAAACTGGAACGCGTCGGGCCAGAGCCAGCCGAAGAGCGAAGGCCCGAGCAGAACGCCGGCCATCATTTCACCGACCACCGCTGGTTGCCCGCCGCGGGTGAAGAGCCAGCCGACGGAATACGAGACTGTAATGACAACAAAGAGCTGGAGGAAAAAACGGCTGAGCGGATCGGCCGCATTTTGCTCCAGCCGTTGCTCTACCGCCTGGCCGAAAGGGGCCGCCGCCACCGGTCTTTCACTCTCAGCAGTCAGGCTCGTCCCAGGAATCGGGAGCGGGGCTTCTGAGGCGGGCCGATGGCTCCCGGCGCGGAGGATTAAGACCAGGCCGGCGACGGCAATACCGATCAGGAGAAGATAGTGCCGCGCCGCGGTTTGCATTTCGATCTCACCCTCTCGTTGATTCGAAGAACAAGACAGCTACGGCATGGCGGTTGGCCGGAGATGAGTTTCTCGCAACCGCCTGGCAGGCGGCCTCCGATGACTCGAAGAACTTTTCGAGCTTCTTATGGCTCACGGAGAAGCGGCCGAGAGGAATGATCCACGCCTGGCTCTCCTATTCGGTCGCGACGGTTTCCGCAGTGCCTGACTTCATTTCCAAAGTCGTCTTCGAGGCAAGGAGCCTGCTAAGGCTTCGCAAAGTGGCAAAGTTCTCCGCGAGGAGCTCCTCATCTTGAACCTGGATACCGAGCTCGCTCTCCATGAAAGCCACCAGTCGAATGAGCCCGAGCGAGTCGATCTGAAGCGACAGGTCTGGATCGTTGATCGCAGGGAGGGGCGCCCGCGCTTCGTCGAGATACTCTTTGAGCCGTGGCGGAATGTTCGCGGTAGTGTCCATGATTTTATTCGTGGTTCGCGCTGCCGGTGGACTCGAGGACCTTCTCTTTGTATTCGCCCGTCCCGCGCTTGATCCACTCCTCAGTCGTCTCGACCGGTGAATCCGGCTCCCACAGCGGAGCGCGCTCCGGATGATAGCGTGAGCCGATCGGGATGGAATAGTCGTCGTCGCCGTATTCGCGTGTCCGTTTGAGAAGTTTGCGGAATGACAGGATGGCTTTTGAGGGCTGGTGCTCGGACTCGTAGATTCGACCAGCAAAAGCGTCAGTCATTTCTTCGACGTAGCGGGAATGGACAAAGGTCGAGAAAGCAAAGGGCTGTTCCCAGAAGAGATCGATCATGTCTTCGAGGTTATCGATGCCTTTCTCACAGGCCATCTGGTGTTCGACAAATGGGTTCTCTTTGTCATCCAGCTTGCCCTCGAGATACTGGCGAATAACTGGCGCCGCCAGTTCCGCCTCGCGCATCGTAACCGTCACGCCGAAGGAAAAGATCGGATCAATGAAACGGTGCGAGTCGCCAACACAAATGAATCCCTTGCCGCAAAAGCCGCGGACCTGGTAGGAATAGTTGGGCACAACATGGACCTTCTCGACCAGGTGTAGTTTTGGCACGCGGCGGACTAATTCCGGATTGATCGTGAAGAGGTCATTTCGAAAAAACTCTTCCGGTGTTTGCTCTTTCGCGAGAAAATCGGAGCGCGGCGTCACTAACCCGACGCTTACCGTCTCACTATCCACGGGAATGAACCAGGCCCAATGAAACTTGGTATGGTAGAGGATGAGGGTGTTATCTTTGGCGCTTTCGCCCTGCGTGCCAGTGTCGCGAATGGCCCCTTTAACGTGGGTAAAGAACGCCACTTGCTTGTCGTAGCTACCCAGATATTTCGGGCCGGTAACCTTCTGATTCGCGAGGAAGGTTGATTGGCCCGAACAATCGAGCGTTACCCTCGCTTCGATTTCTTCGGTCGTGCCGTCCGGCCAACGCACCAAAACCCCGCGCATCGCGTCATCTTCGCCCATTAGCGCTTTGACCGCGGTACCGCGCAGAAGCTTGGCGCCGCGCGAAATCGCTTCCTTTTGCATCATGTCATCGAATTCACTGCGGCGCACCTGCCAGGTAATGTTGTCGTAAAGATTCCAGTCCTCATCGCGCGAAGAAACCTTCACATACCAGCTGTTGGCGGCGTTCGTCCCATAGACTTTCACGCCATGTTTGACTGGGAATTGTCGTTTCTCCATTTCCCCTTCCAGCCCAAGCCGCCGCAGTACTTGAGCCGACTCGCCCGTGAGCGATTCACCAATATGGAAGCGCGGAAATTCTTCCTGCTCGAGGATGAAAGGCTTGATTCCTTCGCGGAGCAAGAACATGGCTGCGGCGGAGCCACCAGGTCCGCCGCCGATAATCAGAACGTCAGTCTTCATTATTTGGATTGCATTTCGTTGAATTGCGATTGGTCGCTCCGGCAAGAATCCGTCTTGCGCGATCCGAACCGTGGGGTGTGGAGAACACCCGGATCACCCGAACGTTTGGATCATGTATGGGGTACGCAATCGGTTTTGACAAGCGGAAACAGAACCTAATAATGAAAATGTAACATTTTGGTAATCTTAAAATGAGTTTTATCGATCCACGCCTGGTTTGAAGATGTCGACATGACTCAGACAAACTCGTCCGAATACATCCCTATTTATTTCCTGCCAGTTGAGCGGGGTTGAACCTGGCAAATCCCGGTCACGCACGAGATCACTTCGATGGGGATCGTGGCGGAAAAGGCCGTATTTAAAAACCGGCGCTTGGAGCCAGGAGAATACTTTCAGAAATACGTCGACTCGAACCCGGACCTCGCCCATGCAATGCGCAATGCAATACGGGTCAAATGACTTCAAGCTGGAGGGCGACTACAGCTATAAGATGAACACTTTTGCTGGGAATGGCTTTATTTTGATTGGCGACGCGGCCCGATTTGTCGACCCGATTTCTCGTCGGGCGACGGAAGTTTATCCATACCGCTGGGACCACACCCGGTCACGCATTCGGTAATATGCTGTCTGACATTCCGATGGATTGATCGGGACCTGCGGCTGCGCTTCCCGATTTGACTGCCTTTGCACCGGAAGCACCTGTTAACCGCAGAGGAGGCGGTCCGGATTCTTTGCGGTCGAAGGCGCTGCCGCAATCTGAAAGAGACACAGCGACGTTTTCTTACTCGGTACGTGTTTGCGTCCAAAGATGCTAAAGCGGCCGGCCCCGATCGTCGTGACGAAGGCACAATAAAAAGCGTACTGAACTCCAACTCACCGCGGAGAAAAAAAGAAATGAAGAAATCAGACGGGAACTCTAGTCTTCGCACTTTGTGGTGTAACACAGCCATCCCCGGCTGGCAGGTGAGGCGGGCCTCCCCACCTGCCAATTCTATTCTGCGGACCGGAGGCATGCTCGGCACGGTGTGCGGTGGCTCGACTTTTCTCCGAAGCGACTCTTTGGTATGGTTCTAACTGGACAAAACAGGGAGGACTTCTCATGTGCCGGAATATCAAGACGCTTTATAACTTTGAACCGCCCGCGACCGAGCAAGAGATTCGCGCCTCGTCGCTGCAATATGTGCGAAAGCTGAGCGGGTTCGCCGTTCCCTCAAAGGCAAACGAGGTCGCTTTTGCGCGCGCCGTCGAACAGGTGGCGCGGGCCTCGTACGACCTGCTGGCTTCGCTTGTGACCAATGCTCCACGTCGTGATCGAGCGCTCGAGAAAGCGAAGGCCGCCGCGAGGTTTCTTGCCCGGCTACCAGAGAATCAGCATGGCGCCGAAGACTGAGAGCGCAGCCGGAGGCTCGACTTTCTTCCCGGGCCTGTTTTATTTCTGGCGGAGGAACCGGGATGAAAAAGGTCAACAGCAACGAAATCAAGGAGTATCCCTGGGCTTCGCCGAAAGGGAAGTTTGTTGGCGCCGGGAAGGACATTTCGGAAGCGCTCGGCTGGGATCCGAAGTCCGGCGGCGCAAGGGCGCGGCATCCCTTTGCGGTGGAGATTCTCCGGATCGCGCCGGGCCAGACTCCTTATCCCTATCATTCGCATGCTGCGCAATGGGAGTTCTATCACGTCATCTCAGGTAGAGGCGTCGCCCGCGATGACTCCGGCAAAATACCGATCGCGCAGGGCGACGCCTTCATCTATGGGCCGGGCGAGGCGCACCAGCTGATCAACGACAGCTCGGAAGACCTCATCCTTTATGTTATCGCCGATAATCCGATCGGTGAGTCCTGCTATTATCCGGACAGCAAGAAGTGGCTCGTTCGCTCGCCGGAGCGAAGACTCCTGCGCGGGGAAGCATTGGATTACTTCGATGGTGAAGAGTGAGTCTACATGGTAGCGCGAGCTTCCAGCTTGCGAATTCGATTCCTGGCGGACCTGAGGCTTACGCTACGTTTGGCTAAAAACCGATCGTGAAAAGACAACCCAAGCCGGTCTCATTACGCGTCGGGCAGCTTGAGTTTTTGAAGCTCAACGCCAAGGGACAGGAGTGGCGCGATATCTATCACTGGATTCTGGCGCTCAGTTGGCCGCGTTTCATCCTCCTCCTCCTCGGAACCTACCTGAGTATCAACCTGGCCTTTGCCGGTCTTTATACAGTTGGCGGACCCTGCATCGCGGAGATGAGTCCCGGATCCTATGTCGAAGCCTTCTTCTTCAGCGCCGAGACCCTGGCAACCGTGGGTTACGGTCATATGTATCCCGCGACGCTCTATGGTCATATCGTTACGACGAGCGAGATCATGGTGGGGCTGTTCCTGCTCGCGGTTATCACCGGTTTGATCTTTGTTCGCTTTTCCCGGCCTACCGCACGCATCTCGTTCAGTGACAGTCTCGTGATTGCCCCTTTCGACGGGCAACCAACCCTTATGTTGCGCGTGGCCAACATGCGAACCCACAGCATGGTGGAGGCGGAGTTCCGGCTCATGATGCATCGGGATGAGCCGACCCGGGAAGGTGATGTGATCCGGCGCTTTTATTCGCTCAAGCTGCACTTCGACCGGTTGCTGGCTTTCCCGACTGTTCTCACGCTCCGGCATACGATCGACGAGCGCAGCCCGCTAAATGGTATCACGCCCGGGCTTCTGCGCAGCAGCGAGACGCGACTGATGGCTTCGGTGGTTTGCGTTGATACCGTCATCCCGGCCTCGGTGCAAAGTCAGCAGGGTTATAGCTGGCGTGATATTCGTTTCGGCGAGCGCTTTGTCGAAATCTATACAGAGCTGGGGAATGATCGCCTAAGCGTGGATTATGGCCGCATCCACGAGACGGAACCGGTGCCCGACTGGCCGGCAGATCGGCAATCTTCATCTTCGCCAGCCCCGGAAAATGCTTCGGAAGAGGCCGGCCTTCCGTTGTGACGCGAAGATTGTCTCCCGACCTGCGCCGCCGAGACGACTGGCCGGCGAGCTGAAAGCAGAGTAATGAATCGTCAGGCAAACGACGATGGCTTACGCTTCCTTTTCCCAATTTCTTGAAGCGCTCGACAAGGCGGGCGAACTGAGGCGCGTTTCGATTCCAGTCGATACGGAGCTGGCGATCACGGAATGGGCCGACCGCGAAATGAAATCGCCCCATGGCGGGAAGGCGCTGCTTTTCGAGCAAGCGCTCGTTGCTGGCAAGGTCTCGAAGTTTCCGGTGGCGATCAACACCATGGGCTCGGAGAAGCGGATGGCGCTCGCGCTCCAAGTCGAGAGCATCGGTGATCTCGCGCAGGAAATTCAGCTCATTCTCAAGGCGAAACCGCCAACCGATCTGCGCGAAGGCTGGAGTCTGCTGAAGCAGGGAGTCAACCTGCTGCACGCGCGCCCGAAGCATGTGAAGTCCGCGACGTGTCAGGAAGTCGTGCATCGTTTCGAGGAGACGACTCACGACTCACGCATCACGCATCACTTTTCCCTCCTCGATCTGCCGATCCTCAAATGCTGGCCGAAGGACGGCGGGCGTTTCATCACCCTGCCGAACGTTCACACCCGTGATCCGGAGACAGGCGCGCGCAACCTCGGCCTGTACCGCATGCAGGTTTACGACGGCCTGACGACCGGGATGCACTGGCAGGTGCACAAGGTCGGCGCGCGGCATGGCAAGCTTTACTACGAGCGCAACGAGCGAATGCCGGTCGCGGTCACGATTGGCGGCGATCCCGCCTACACTTTCGCCGCGACCGCGCCGCTCCCCGATGGGCTCGACGAAATTCTCTTCGCCGGTTTCGTGCGCAAGAAATCGGTCGAGCTGGTCAAGTGCCTAACGAACGACCTGGAGGTGCCGGCCGATGTCGATTTCGTGCTCGAAGGCTACGTCCAGCCGGGCGAGACGCGGCCGGAAGGACCGTTCGGCGATCACACCGGTTTCTACACGGCGGTCGAAGACTACCCGGTCTTTCATCTCACCGCCATTACGCATCGGCGCGAGGCGGTTTATCCGGCCACGATCGTCGGCATTCCGCCGATGGAGGATTTTTATCTCGGCTCGGCCAGCGTGCGGATTTTTCTCCCGGTGTTCAAAATGAACTTCCCCGAGATCGTGGACATGGCGCTGCCGGCGGAAGGCGTGTTTCACAACCTCGTCTTCGTCAGCATTCGCAAGCAATACGCCTACCAGGCCTTTAAAGTGATGCACGGGCTCTGGGGCATGGGGCAGATGATGTTCAGCAAATACATTGTGGTGGTGGACGACGATTGTGATGTGCAGAACACCCGTGAGGTTCTCTTCCGGCTTTGTGCCAACACTGATCCGAAGCGCGACAGCACGATCATCACAAACCCAAGCGATTCACTGGATCATGCGCCGAGCGTGCAGAATGTCGGCTCGCACATGGGTCTCGACGCGACGCACAAACTGCCGGGCGAAGGCTATCACCGCGGCTGGCCGGAGTTGGTGCGAATGGACGAAGAGACGTGCAAACTCGTCGACGCACTGCAAGCAAGGTTGTAGCGCGGTCTGCGACCGTCGCCGTCTTCCGGGAGACACGCGCTCAACGGTCATAGACCGCCGCTACAACCGAAAGTCGTCAGGGCTTGACAAAAATTCCGCCGGTCGAGGGATCGCGAACCAGCGAGCCACGCGGCACGCCGCGCACGTCGATCACGTTGTACGGCCGATACGGGCTATAGACGTAGCCTGGCGTCCCAGTCCAGCGAGCGACCGGATAACCGCCGGGAGGAGGGTGATAGTATTGCGCCTGATCCGACGCGACCGCCGCGCCGAGGAGAGCTCCCGCAGCAGCGCCGGCGGCGGCACCGATCCCTGCGCCTCGGCCGGTGCCGGTCGCTGCGGCACCGATGAGCGCACCGGTAGCTGCGCCGGTAACAGCGCCGAAACCTGCTCCCTGACCCTCGGGCGTTTCGCAGGAACTCAGACCCATCGCGAGAAGGCTCGCGGCCGCGATCGCCGGGATAAAATATTTTTTCATGATGCTTTAAATTCGAAGGTTGAAGTTAGGACGGACGCTCCGGCCGGTTATTCAGACAAGCTTCAACAACTGGCGCGAGGCGTGCAAGAACTTTGACAGCTTGCTCAGCCGGTAGTTGCGCTCAAAAACCCGGAAGCGGTCGCGTTCCATCTGCGACAAAAGCGCGCCGTAAATCGAAGCCATGATCTCGGCGCTGACCATCGAGCGGCGATCCTCCGGCGGCAGGAAGGCGGCGGCTTTGCGAAAATATTCGTGGGCCCGGTCGGCCTCGAACTGCATTAACCTGACGAATCGAGCGTCGTAAATCTGCGCCGCCAGGTCGACGGCCGAATAATCAAAGCGGGTCATGTCCTCTTGCGGCAAATAGATGCGGCCGTTGGCGAAATCGCGGGCCACATCGCGCAGGATGTTGGTGACCTGCAGGGCCAGCCCGAGTTCGACGGCATATTCTTTGCAGGCCGGATTCTTGTAGCCAAAAATCTCGATGCTGACGAGGCCGACCGCGCTCGCCACCCGGTAACAATACTGGCGCAGCGCAGCGAAGGTTTCGTAGCGCGAGATCGTCAAATCCATCTCCACGCCGTCGATGATCTCTTCCAGCATGGCCGGCGTGATCGGGTATCTGCTCATCAAACTGCGCACTTCGGACGCGAGCATCGGCTCGTCCGTTAGGGAGCCGCAGAGCACCTCGCGCCAGCGAATCAGCTGACGGGTCTTTTCCGCGGGCGCAAGTTGGGGCGAGTCCGCGATGTCGTCGATCAGCCTGCAAAAGGCATAGAAGATGGTGATGTCACCCCGGCGTTCCTTGCCTAACGAGATAAAGGCGAAAGCAAGATTGGATTTGCTGGCGCGCGTGATCTCCTCAGCCGTGGAACCGGGCGGCGGCATGCTCAATAGCGGATCCAGGCTTCGCGATTCACCTGCCCTATTTCACACTGCCGGAAGAGACAGACCCAGCTCGCGAGCAGCCAGCCGGTGACGAAAGCACGTGCCAGCAGATAAAGCAGTTTCCAGAGAATAAGAGCGAGCGGGCGCTCCGTGGCGGCGGCGCGAATGACGGTGTCGGCGAGCGCGAGGAACCAAAAGTGCAGCCCGCAGATTAACAGGAACCAGGCGAAACGAAAGCCGTGTCGCCGGACGAATTGCCACTGCGCCCGGAACGCTTCGCGCAGGGTCTCGTTGTGCAAGGTGAGTGAAATCTGCATCGCAGCAAAAGAGATGATGAGCCCGGCCATCGCGCAACGTCCGGTCGGCAGATAATCGAGCACGTCCGGCACATTGCGAAAGTAGGCGACGAGAAGCGGGAGACGAAGGAGGAGCATACTGGCGAGCACCACCAGCCCGACCCATTTCAAGACAAAGCTGAAACGGCGCATGGCAAAGCGAAGCAATTCTCCCTCACGAAAGTGTAGCCCCTTGATCCACGCGAGCGAGACCGTGATGAGGTAGACCTGGATATAGACCGCGCAAAGGTATTCGAAAACGAAAGCCACCGTATCGACCACCGCCGAGGTTTGGAGAAAGTGCGCAGGCGAAAGAAAGCCGGCGCGATCCGGCAGGAGCCAATAGATGAGCGGTTTAAAAAGCGAAGCGAGAGCGCCGAGCAAAACCGCGACGTAAATCAGCCAGCCGCCGGGACCGAACTGCCGGCGCACGGCGCGCGCCAGGCTGAGGTGGAGCCCGCGCCAGTTCACAATGAGGAGAACCGCGGCGATGACGGAGAGCGGAAACGTCGTGGCGGCGGCATCGAAGATTCCCGCAACCGATTCAAGGGCGTGGAGCAGGCTCTCGCGCCAGACGTCAGAGAAGGGCGGCCAATGCCAGAGCGGGAGAACAAATTGCGCGAGCCGCAGATCGGCCGTGCTATTGAGCGGAGTGAAAACCGCAAACTGAAAAACGGCGTAGGCGAGCGCGAGAAAGGCGAAAATGAACCAAAGACGCTTGAAACGCATGACACAGCGGAAGCCATCTCGCAAGGCGACCCGGACCGGGTTGGTCCGCATGACGAGCAGATACCCGCCGAGCATGCCAATGAGGGAGAGAAGAGTTGGCGTGATGGAGTATTGGAGTAGTGGGGCTGCGAGCGATCCCATCACTCCAATACTCCAGGATCGCCGCCCTAACGAATTAATCCCCAGTGCCGGCCAAACGGCCAGTAAACCAAAAGCCCGCGGCCGACCACATTTTCCTCCGGCACCGGCCCCCAGTAGCGGCTGTCGTAGCTGTTGTAGCTGTTGTCACCCATCGCGAAATAGTGATGCCAGGGCACAACGAATGTCGCCTGCGGCGTGGAGAGCCCCGGACCGAAGGCGCCACTCGAGAGCTGCATTCTTTGCGGCCCCTGCGAGTAACCGCGATACGGCGGCTCCGCCGCCATCACGCGCTTGATCCCATAGCTGTGCGCTTGCTCACCGTTGACGTATAGCTTGGGCGAATCGATTCGCAGCTCGTCGCCCGGCGTGCCGGTCAGGCGTTTGATGTAATAGGGTGCGCCCGCTTCAGGATCTTCGCGGATGCCGGGAATGTGGTTGGTGCGAAAAACAAAAACATCGCCCCGATGTGGGTGAACAAAGTTGTAGCTGAACTTGTCGACAAAAACCTGGTCCCCCGTATCGATCGCGCCACGAGCCATGATCTGGCCGCGATGATAGCGATTTCCGGGGTAAACCTGGAAATCCTGGCGCAGAATCTCCGGCGGCGCGTAGACCGTGAACGATTGACGGTCGCACTCGATGCGGGAGAGGGTAAAAAAGAAGAGAAATTTTCGCGAAGTGACCCTCTCGACGATGTTCTCATCGCCGGAAACGACGTTGATGTAATTGCGACCCAGGACCACGAAGTCAACGATCTGGGTGAGAAAATTGGGCGCGGGCTCGGTCGAAGGATGACCGATGATGCCGTTGAGGGTCGGTTGCATCGAGCCGGTCGGGATTTTGAACGGCTGAATGAAATAGGAACGAATGCCGACCGCGACCACAATCGCGACGAGGATAACCTCGACATTCTCCCGCCAGACGGCGTCCTTGTGCGGCGGGGTGTGGGCGTCGAGGAGGGCGTCGAGCCGCTCCGATTCCTCGTGGGCGGCACGATTGTCGCGCGCCTTGAGGGCGGTTCGCACCTTCTCGATCTGCGCCTGAAGCTCTACGATCGTTTCAGCGCTCAAACGGTCGCGCCGATAACGAATCAACTTCTCGGCATGGCGAATAAGGAGGTGACTGTGCTTGATGTAGCGCGGTTGAAACATGCGGCGAAACGCTAGCTGAGGAATGGGCTTTGCAAAATAGCTTTGTCGGCGAGTCGCGCGGAAACTGGGCTGGTGGGGCGAGACTCCGTCGAGCCCGGGGGGAGACTGCACTTACAACCGCGCGCCCACCCAGGCTCGACAGAGTCTCGCCCCACCAGGATGGCAAATCTCACTGCGATGATTTCAAGACCTCAATGAAGGCTTCCTGCGGGATGTTGATTTTGCCGATGCTCTTCATCCGCTTTTTCCCTTCCTTCTGTTTCTCGAGCAGTTTGCGCTTGCGCGTAATGTCGCCCCCGTAGCATTTGGCGGTAACGTTTTTGCGCAGAGCCGAAATTGTCTCGCGCGCCACAATCTTGCCGCCGATCGCCGCCTGGATCGCGACCTGGTAGAGCTGGCTCGGGATCACTTCCTTTAGCTTCGAGGCGAGCTGGCGGCCGCGTGCCTCCGCGCGATCGCGGTGGACAATGGTCGAGAAAGCGTCGACCGGCTCGCCGTTCACGAGCAGGTCGAGTTTGACCAGCTTCGAGGCGCGATAGCCAGCGTGTTCGTAATCCATCGAGGCATAGCCGCGGCTGATGCTTTTGATCTTGTCGTTGAAATCAACCAGGATTTCGTTCAACGGCAGCTCGCAGTGGAGCATGACGCGTCGGGTGTCGAGCGATTCGGTGTGGTCCATCGTCCCGCGTTTCTCGAGGATGAGCTGGAGAATGTCGCCAATGCATTCGTTAGGGCAAAGAATGTAGGCGCGCACGATTGGCTCGCGGATTTCCTCGATCACGCTCGGATCGGGCAAGTGCGCCGGGTTATCGACCAGCACGACTTCGCCGCGCGTCGTCAGAACCTCGTAAATGACGCTCGGGGAGGTAGCGATGATGTCCATGTCGTACTCGCGCCGGAGACGTTCCTGGATGATCTCCATGTGGAGCAACCCGAGAAAACCGCAGCGGTAACCGAAGCCGAGCGCAACCGAGCTTTCCGGCTGATAAACGAACGCCGAGTCGTTCATCCGCAGCTTCCCGATGGCGGTTTTCAAGTGCTCGAAGTCGGCGGTGTTGATCGGGTAAATTCCGCTGAAAACCATCGGGTGAATTTCCTGGAAACCGGGCAGCGGCGCTTTCGCCGGATGGCGCTGATCGGTCATGGTGTCGCCGATCTTCAGTTCCGAAGTCGTCTTGATGTTGGCGATGACGAAGCCCACGTCGCCCGCCTGGAGTTTCGGCTGGGCGAACATCTTCGGAGTAAACACACCCACCTCCTTCACTTCGTAACGCGTGTCGGTGCTCATCACCTTGATCTGTTGATTCGCCTCCACTTTGCCGGAGAAAACGCGCACGTAGGCCACGACTCCGCGGTAGATGTCAAAAACCGAATCGAAAACGAGCGCGCGCAAAATGTCGTCCTGCGGTTTCGGCGGCGGCGGGATGCGATGGACCACGGCCTCGAGAATCTCGTCGATCCCGATGCCCATCTTCGCGCTGCAATCGATCGCTTCCTCGGCGGGAATGGCGAGGATTTCCTCGAGTTGGCGATGGACCGCGGGGAGATCGGCGTTCGGCAGATCGATCTTGTTGATCACCGGCACGATCGTCAGCCCCTGTTTGTGGGCCAGGTGCACGTTCGCAACCGTCTGCGCCTCGACGCCCTGGGCCGCGTCGACAATGAGGAGCGCGCCTTCACAGGCCGCCAGACTGCGCGAGACCTCGTAGGCGAAATCCACGTGGCCGGGAGTGTCGAGAAGGTTAAGGCGGTAGGTTTTTCCATCCTGCGCATCGTATTTCATCGCCACCGGGTGCGCCTTGATCGTGATCCCGCGCTCCCGTTCGAGGTCCATCGAATCGAGCAGCTGATCCTGCTTTTCCCGCTCGTGGATCGTGCCCGTGGTCTCAAGCAACCGATCCGACAAGGTCGTCTTGCCGTGATCGATGTGCGCGATGATGCAGAAGTTGCGGGTCAGCTCGATCGACATGGAGGGGCCACTATGCGGGCGCGCCGGAGGATGGTCAATCGAGGGCGGCGGGCTGATCCGCGATCGACCACCCTCGAATCTGCCAGGCGATAGAAGCCAATTTGCCCAAACTGCAAGCTCAGGTGCGCCGCGAAAATTAGAGCGGAAGCAGCCCTGCTATTAACGCGACTTGGAAGCGTTTTCACTTGTCAGCCTTTTAGCTTTTCGCTTGCCTTCAGCGATGCATGCGATGCGGTCGCACCGTAATGGCCGCCCAAATTGGTCATGCCGAAGATTCGAACCATAGATGAAGCAGTCGAAAAGCTTTATGAACTGCATGTCGGAGTCGTGGGCACCGGTCGCGAGCGTCATGAGCGACCTCACAAGCCCGTGCTGCTGCTTACGGTCTTCGATCTAATCGCTCGGGGATGCGCGACAAGTCAGCGGATTCCGTGGTCGCAGGAATTGAGAGACCGGTTCTCGGAATATTTCAGTGTCGTGAGGCGAAACGATGACGACTGCACCCCGAAGAATCCTTTCTGCCATCTGCGCGGCGACTGATTTTGGTCTGCCTTCCAAGCAGAAGAGGGTCGCGAACGCGAACTCGAACAAACCCCGACGGTTGCAAAGGCAAGAACGGATTCCGTCTTCGCCAAAATCAGCGATGGAATGGAAGCGTTCCTCGATTTGCCGCAGCAGCGAGGAAGGCTGCGCGAAGCACTCTTGTCGCGCCTCTACGCGCGACCGGCTCCGGTTTTTCGACAGTCTCTCGGGCGAACGGGTGGGCTTCGCCCTTCACCGCACGCGGGTGTTACGACAGCAGATTTCCCACTTATTGCCGTCGGCATCCGCGAAAAAAACGGCGTAGTAGCCGGGCGTGTAATCGTGGCAATACTCCGGCCCTTCGACGTTTTGCGCGCCGGCCTCGCGGATGATCGCGCCGAGGCGGTTGACTTCTTCTTCCGTGTCCGCCCAAAAGGCGAGGCGGTTGGCGTTGCCGCGATGGCCAGGTTCCTCGTTAAGGCCGATGAAGGGCATCGTTTTGCGCTCCCCCTCGGCGTAATAGCTGACCTCCGTTTCCGCGACGCGGATCTTCGCGAAACCCAGTTCCGGGAGGAAGACGTCATAAAATTTCCGGGCTTCCGCAAAATCGGACACCCGAAGGTCAATGTGATCGAAGCGGTGGATACTCATGCGAGAAAGATGATGTTCGCAACAAACACCCGTCACTGCCGCCCGCAACCGTCGAACCGGGCCTTCACCTGGTGCGGAGATCCGCAGGGGTCGTCCTTTTTCTTGCGTTCCTGCATTCCAGATTGACTGGCTATCCGGAACCTGCTTAAGTGATCTGGGGTTGCGCGACAAGAATGGCCCGACCTTTCAGGGTCGCCTAAAACAAACCTGACGTTTGAATATGGTCGTGAGGTCTGAGACGAATCTCATTGCGAAGGTTCTTTCGGGTTTTATTGCTCTGACATCGATGATAAGCGCAGTCGCGTTTGCCCAATCCGAAGTTCTTATTTACAACTTCAGAGGAGGAGCCGATGGCTACGGACCGAGCTCGCAGTTGGTTTTCGATCAAGCGGGGAATCTCTACGGCGTGACTTACGGTCAATATGGATCGACCTGGGGTTCAGTTTACAAACTTAGTCCTAACGGTGACGGCACTTGGACGGAAACGCAGCTCCATCGCTTTAGTGGAAGGGCGGACGGCAGCGAACCTTCTGGGCGCCTGCTCATCGACCGAAAAGGAAATCTTTTCGGCACCACCGCCAGCGATGTTTTCGAGCTGAGTCCGCGACCAAACGGTAAGTGGAAGGAGACTGTCCTTTATACCTTCCAAGGGGGAAACGACGCCGGGGATCCTGTCGCCGGATTGATCCGCGATTCACTCGGAAACTTTTTCGGGACAACCACTTCGGGTGGAACTTTCAACGGAGGCACCGTCTTTGAGCTTTCTCAAGACGACTTTGGTAGCTGGAACGAAAGCGTTCTATACAGCTTTCCCGAACCTGGTGCCGGACCTTATGGCAGCCTCGTCATGGATAAGGTGGGCAACTTATTAGGCACAACGTTCCGAGGCGGGAGGGCGGATGGGGGCACTGTGTTCGAACTTGTCCCTCAAGTCGATGGCGGCTGGCAAGAGCAGACGATTCATGAGTTCACGTCCCTGTTCTCACTCGGTGACGGTAGCGAACCCATTCCCGGATTGACGGTCGGGCCCAACGGTCACTTCTACGGCACCACTCTCCTCGGCGGAGAAGACCGCTGCTTCACCGCACCATATGGCTGCGGCACCGTCTTTGAAATCGCTCCCACCGACGATGGGACTTGGGAAGAACAAGTCATTTACAGCTTCCATGGCGTTGACGGCTTTCTCCCTTATGGACAGCTCGCTTTCGATAAAGCGGGGAATATTTACGGAACCACCGAATACGGGGGCAACGCGGGTGGATGCACGTATGGCTTCGATGTCGTGAATTGCGGCGTCGCGTTCAAGCTAACGCAAGCCAGGGGCGTGTGGTCCGAACAGATTTTGGTGAATTTCGCGAATGGCCCGCTCGGAGGTCAACCCACCACTGGTCTTGTGCCCGACGTTGCCGGCAATCTTTACGGCGTGAGTTTTTCCGGCGGCCAATTCGACGCCGGCCTCGTCTACGAAATCTCAAATCTGCAGTAAGTAATTCAGACTTCGGCGATTCGAGGGTCGGCATATTGTCCGTCCTTGCGAAAGTGCAGCTCAAACACTACGCGGCCGCTCCATTTCTTCTCCACGGCGCACAGTAGAGGAAGTCGTCACAGTTCTGACTACCGGTCGCCAGCTCCTCGACGAAACAGCACGGCGCTCTCTTCTCCAATGGCGCTGTCGCCCGGGCGCGCAACAAAGCCCGCGGATGAGAATGTCGTTTCTGGATCATCCCGGCAGCGATGAAGTGATGGTCGGCGGTGAAAAGACGCGTGCGAATCTGATTTACGCAACGCGTCCTGATTATCCCATCGAGGCGTGTTGGCAGCGCGAGACCGGCTACGGTGTTTTCATTCTGCGCTTTCGTCCGGATGGGTCGGTATCGGAAATTGTTGCCCTGAAATCGACTGGAATTCCGGCCCTTGATCGCCAATGCCTAGCAACATTTCGGCTTTGGCGGTGTCGTCCCGGTGTTCACACGACTATCCAGGTGCCGATCCGATTACGATGCAACCGAGGTAGGCTGGACCAGGCGATGCAGCGCGGCGCGGCGGGGGACGCTCAATCGGCGCGAGCGGCCAGCCGGGCGATCGCATCGTTGTAGAGCGGCGAGATTTCTTCCGTCCGGGTAACTGTGACGGAGAGATCGCGCAGGAGGCCGTCGGACAGGCCGTAAATCCAGCCGTGCACGGAGAGTTCCTGGCCGCGTTCCCAGGCGTCGAGCGCGACGGTGGTCTGGCAAACGTTTGCTACCTGCTCGATGACGTTGAGTTCGCAAAGGCGGCGGAAGCCGGCGCTTTCGCTGGAGAGGGCGGCGAGGTGTGACTCGTGTCTTTTGCGTGTGTCCTGAATGTGGCGCAGCCAGTTATCGCAAAGACCGACGCGGCGTTGCTCCCAGGCGGCCTGCACGCCGCCACAGCCGTAATGACCACAGACGATGACGTGTTTCACTTTCAATACCTCGACGGCGAATTGAATAACGGAAAGACAGTTGAGGTCGGTGTGCACAACAAGGTTGGCAATGTTGCGATGGACGAAAACTTGCCCCGGAAGCAGGTCGACGATCTGGTTAGCCGGGACGCGGCTATCGGCACAACCGATCCAGAGGTACTGGGGCGTTTGCTGGCGGGCGAGTCGGGGAAAGAACTCCGGGTCCTGCGCCCGGATGCGTTCCGCCCAGGCTTTGTTGTTGGCGAAGAGGTGGCCCAGCGTGCGCATCAATAGCAAGACGATCGGTTCCGCAGAACAAGATCAGCGGACGCGGGAAGAGGCGAGCAAAAATCGCAATCGCCGGCGCTTTTATTCGCGACCCAGGCGGCGGACAAACCGGTTCCGGTTGACGGCCTCGAAGCGGTTGCGCTGATAGAGCGGAATCGCCCGACGGTGGCCGGCATCGACTTCCAAATCGAGCGCTTCCCAGCCGCGCGCGGTTGCGACCGCCAGCACCGCGGCGAGCAACCGGGAGCCAACTCCTTTGCCACGCCAATCGGGCAAGACGTAAAACTCTTCCAGCCACCCGCTCCAGCCACCATGCTCCAGGCTGAGAATGCGCGCGGCGTAGGCAATTCCGACGGGTGAACCCTCGTAATTCGCCGACAGCACGAAGCCTTCGTCCGGCTGCCTCCGCAAGTCGACGAGGACCGCATGCAGCTCCTCCTGAGAACGAACGATGTGATGTTCACGATGCTGCCGCTCGAAGAGCGCGAGCAAAGGGCCGATCTCCTACGTGTCGACAGATTCAATCGTGATCCCATTCATGACCCCGCCGCGGAAGTTTGCTTCCGCGCTGCCGGCGACGACGGCAGTTTTTGATCTTCTCATTCCGCAGGATGCGTTTGTCGTCCTTGATTCGATAGCTCTCCATATCGCAACGATAAACACGCTCTGCGAAGCGGAGGCAACTAATGGTCGCGCACAAACAACGACCTCGCATAAACGCGGCGAGCCATTCGCTGCCTAACGAAACGTATCCTTCTCACGCGGCCCAACCCGACATCGCAGTCGCGGCGCGATGTGTCAGCCACGCTCGGCATGAAAGAGGCGCGCCGCCGCTGGCCGCGCGCCTCTCGAGAGCTCCAGCTTGTGATTGTTCGTTTATTTCCCGTAACGCTCGGAAACTTCGTCCCAGTTCACTGTGTTCCACCACGCTTTGAGATAATCGGGACGACGGTTTTGGTATTTCAGGTAATAGGCGTGCTCCCAGACGTCCACCCCAAGGACCGGCGTGCCCTCACATCCGGCGATCGCTTTGCCCATGAGCGGGCTGTCCTGATTGGCGGTGGAACAAACTTCGAGCCCGCCGCTTTTGTTTTTGATCAGCCAAGCCCAGCCGCTGCCGAAGCGTTTCGCGCCCGCATCGGCCAGTTTTTCCTTGAACGCGTCGAAGCTACCAAAGGCGGATTTGATGTCATCGGCCAGTTTGCCTTTCGGCTCGCCGCCGCCGTTCGGGCCCATGATTTGCCAGAAGAACGAATGATTGGCATGACCGCCGCCGTTGTTCCGCACTGCAGCGCGGATTTCTTCCGGGACGGCACTGAGGTCGCCGATCAGGTCCTCGATCGATTTGCCTTCAAGGCCGGCCTTGCCCTCGATCGCTTTGTTCAAGTTGGTGACGTACGCCTGGTGATGTTTGTCGTGATGGATCTCCATCGTCTTCGCATCGATGTGCGGTTCCAGTGCATCGTTCGGGTAGGGTAATTTTGGTAGTTCGTATGCCATAAGAATTGAAACTTCGGACTGCTTTGCGCAGTTGGGTAGCTTTTTTTCCAGCACGCCTCGGGCTCACTCACTTGCGCAAGCGAGGGGCAGAGGTTACTTCCCCCGAGTTTGACCATGGAAAATATCTCCGTCCGCCGTCTGACGATCTCGCTCTGCTCTCTTGTTTTTCTTCTCGGCGCGTTCTCTGCCTGCCAGCGCAAGACCGAAACCGGCACCGCAGCCTCGCCTGCGTCGTCGCCGACAGTCACTCCCTCCGCAGGCGAATCCGCCGCGCGACCAGCCATTGCCGGACCAGTCACCCCCGCGCTCGTCACTGAGGGGGGTGATTCGATCACCCACTACCTCCATTATCCGAAGGACCCGGAAGCGTCGAAGCTCGACGGGGCGGTCCAATTTTATTGCGACATTACCGACACCGGAATGGTGGAAAGCACCCAAGCACTGGTCGGGAACAACGACGCCTTTAAGGCAGCAGTACAGACCGCGCTCGATTGGGGACACTTTACGCCCGCGACTGTGAATGGAGACCCGGTCCGCGCCTACCTCGGCGGCACCGTCCTCTTCATGCACCAAAACAACCAAGAAGTGATCGTCGTCTCGCTCGCGACCCACGACCGCGACCGCGTGGGCAAGCTGGAAAATTATGTTCAGCCGCAACTGCTCGGCGGGCTGCGCCTTCTGATGGAGAAAGCGATCAGCACCCTCTCCCAAGGCGTTCTCGTTAACGGCCAGGCGGAAGTGCTCGTGAATGTCAACGACAAGGGCGCAGTCACGGGCGCCTCTGCCATCTCGGAGAATCCGAAAGGCAGCGGCCTCGGCAACCTGCTGGAAAGCGCATTGAAGAAGGCGCAGTTCACTCCCGCCTACGAGAACGGAAAAGCGACGGCCGGCGGCATCAATGTCGTGGCCGACTTCGGGAAGTTCTGATTCCGGTTGCCGCTAGGCGGCGGCGGAATCTTTCGCGACCGGGTGATCGTCGTTTTCGAGCAGCTTTTTGAAATGGAGCTGGCCGACGCGGCGGCCATCGGTTTGCGTGACCGTGACCCGGTAATCCTCGATCTGCACCTGCTCGCCCTGTTTCGGAAGGTGACCCAGCAAGTGGGTAACATAGCCGCCGATCGTGCTGACATCGGCATTCTCCACCTCGATATCAGCCAGGTCGCGCAACTCATAAAGCCCGAGTCCGCCGGCGACCGTGAACTCCTGGTCGTTGATCTTGCGGAACTCCGCCTTCTCCGTGTCGAACTCGTCCTGGATATCGCCGACCAATTCCTCGAGCACGTTCTCCATCGTCACCATCCCGACCGTGCCGCCATATTCGTCAACCACGATCGCAAGATGGGCGTGCCTGACGAGAAAGAGGTTGAGAAGTTTCTCGAGCGACATCATTTCCGGCACCGGGATCAGGTCGCGCCGGATCTTCATCAGGTCGGGCGCGGGATCGCGCATCATCGGCACCAATTCCTTGATGTGAATGAGGCCGATTGTGTTGTCAAGATGCCCGCGGCAGAGGGGAAACCGAGTGTGACGCGACTCGAGCGCCTTCTTCACATTGTCGTCAAAGCTCTCCTCGATATCGAGGTAGACCACGTCGGCCCGCGGCGTCATGATGTCGCGCACCACCCGCCGGCGCATGTCGAGCGCGTTGACCAGGATCTCACGACCAATTGAGGAGACTTCGTCGGATCGTTCGCTCTCATCGAGAATGAGCCGTAGTTCTTCTTCGCTGTGGGCGAGTTCGACGCCGCTCACCGGCTTGAGACGCAATATCTTTTGCAGGAAAAAATTGGATGATTTGTTCAGGAGCCAAATGAACGGCCGAAAGATCAGATGAAACATCGTCAACGTCCGGACGAGCCGGAGCGAAACGGGCAACGGATTTGTGATCGCGACATATTTCGGCGCCAGCTCCCCGAAGACGATGTGCAGAAACGTGATGCCGAGGAAGGCGAGCACCACTGACACTGTCGTCACGATCGCCGGGGAGGGAATGTGGATTAACCCGAAGAGAGGCTGCAGGATCGAGGCGAGGAATTGTTCGCCCGCCCAGCCCAGGCCAAGGCTCGCCAGCGTCACGCCAAGCTGCGTCGCCGAAAGATAAGAATCGAGATGACCGCGGACGTGCCGGGCAAAACCGGCCCGCCGTTCGCCCGCGTCGATCAGCGTGTCGAGCTGGCTGATCCTTACTTTGATGATGGAATACTCCGCTGCGACGAAAAAGCCATTCAATGCCACGAGGCCGGCAATGGTCGCCAACTTGCCCAACAACACGGCGGGCGAATCCCAGTGTTCGAGCACGCCCTCGGCGACTGTCGCGAAGGCCAAGATTGATAGGAAAAAATTCATGGAGCGGATGCGGAGGCAGGCACCCGAGAGCCCGACTGGAGCGGGCTACCAGCTCGACTTGGTCACGCCGGGAATGAGACCGGCGGAGGCGAGCTCGCGAAAGGTCAGGCGCGAAACCTTGAAACGGCGAATGAAAGCGCGACGGCGCCCACTCACCTGGCAGCGGTTGACCACGCGGGTGGGGCTGGCATCGCGCGGCAGTTGCGAAAGCCCAATGTAATCCTTCTTCGCCTTGAGCTCAGCCCGAAGCGCGGCGTATTTCGCCACCGTCTTGCGCTTGCGTTCATTGCGATTGATCCACGAAGTCTTCGCCATAAAGGAACGCGGAAGTTAGCGGGAAAAGCGCCGGGCGCAACCGATTTTCTTCCCGCCGCGGCCTGTTCCTGAGGGAGGACCTTTTATCGTCCCAAACATAACGTGGACAGAAGTTTGATCCAAAGCTGCCGGGTATCGAGGAATGACCAGGTTGGGAGATTCTCCGTCCCACCGTTCCGCGGGCAAGTCTTGGTCACTTGCTTCAGTTCTATCCGTTTATCAACCTTGATTGGCCCTCGCGGAAACGCGGACCGAAGCCGAGTATCCCGGCCGAAACAACCATGATATGAGCCAGAACCACGACAGCAAAATTCCAACTCCGCCCCCGCAGGCCCAGCTTCTCCAGATGGCCACGGCCCACTGGATCTCTCACATTGCTTACGTCGCGGCGAAACTGAGCTTGGCAGATCACCTCGCCAACGGACCGAAGGGCGCGGACGAACTTGCCGGAGAAACCGGCACGCACGCCCCCTCCCTTTATCGGCTCATGCGAACGCTCGCGAGCGTCGGCATCCTGACCGAGGACGCCTCGCGCCGCTTCGCTCTTACCCCGGTGGGCGAGGCTCTCGAAACCGATGTGCCCGGCTCGATACGCGCAACCATTCTGACTCTGGCCAGCGACATGTGGGTGCGGGGCTTCGGGCAGTTGCTCTATTCGGTTCAGACCGGGAAAAGCGGGTTTGAGAAACTGCTCGGCATGCCCATCTTCGACTGGCTGGCGCAGCATCCCGAAGAGGCATCGATGTTCAGCGAGACGATGATCGGGATCCACGGCGGAGAGCCTCCGGCCATTGCCGCCGCCTACGATTTCTCTGGCCTAACGAAAATCGTCGATGTGGGAGGAGCCACCGGCAATCTCCTCACCACCATCCTGGCCCGCTATCCCGAAACACGCGGCATTCTCTACGATCTGCCGCATGTCGTTCGCGACGCGCCGACGCTGATCAAGGCGCGGGGCCTGGCGGATCGGGTCACGATAGAGCCGGGAAGCTTCTTTGAGAAGGTTCCGAGTGGTGCCGATGCCTATCTGTTATCGCACATCATCCATGACTGGACGGAGGAGCAGTGCCTCACAATTCTCGGCCACTGCCGGCGCGGGATGAATTCGGCCAGCCGTTTATTGATCATCGAGATGGTGCTGCCGCAGGGCGATGTACCACACCCGGGCAAGATTCTCGACATGATGATGCTGGTCGGGCCCGGCGGGCAGGAGCGGACGGAAGAGGAATACCAAGCGCTGCTCGGCAAGGCGGGTCTGAGTCTGACACGAGTGGTTCCCACTGAATCACCGGTGAGTGTTGTCGAAGCCAGGCTTGCTTGGTCGGCGGGTGTTGGGATGAAAAAGGTGAGAGCCCGGCACACGGGGCTCTGTGATCAAGCATTCATTGACGTCATCGGGTCGCCATCCGAAGTAGGAGGGTGATCGAAGAGCGGATGCGGAAAATCGAAAAACGGATCGAGCAGGCGCCGGGTCTGCCTGAAACCGAACGGGGAAGACTCCTCCAACTGATCGCGACGCTGCGCGATGAGGTCGCCGCCCTGGCGCGCAGCCACGAGGAGGATGCACAAAGCATCGCGCATTTTCTCGATGCCTCGACTCACGAAATCAGCCGAACGAAGAAGCAAGCCAAACTGATCGAGGCCGCCCGGTATGGCCTGACCGCGTCGGTCGAGGATTTCGAACGCACCCATCCCAAGCTGTTTGAAACGGTCAGCCAGGCGGCGGTCGTTTTGGCGAACATGGGACTTTAGCGGGAGCTGCCCGATTATCGGTCGCAAAGGGCCAAAGCCGAGCACGGAACCCTTGCTTCCTCGCCGACCTTCGCCACTACTGTAACTGTAATCAGGATCGCATCTGGCGTCCGCCCGCGCATGCAAAAACGTAGCTTTTAGGGATGTTTCCGTTACCAGGCAAAAGTTTTCCGGCGGACGCTGAAACGTTGCGCGCAGCGTTGGAGGAGAGTCTGCGCAAGGTAGTAACCCCGGCGGGACCGATGGTCACGGTGGAGGAGAAGAGTTATCCCGAGCTGGCAGCGATTCGCCTGTCGCTTGATGGCGCGACGGCGAGCGATCGTTTGCCTCCGCGGCCGGCACCGCCCGCGGGAAAAGCCGAACCGGCTTTGCGAGTGCAATACTTTGAGATGAGCGGTCGGCCGGTGCACGTACAAGGCGCAGCCATCGATCTGAGTTGTCGGGCACGCGAGGTCGAGATCGGCCAGGCGCGCGATGCCGAGGGCAAGGTGCTGCTGCTTTTGCAAAATGCGGCGGAAGGAAGTGTGGAGATCTCGATCCCAGTCCCCGAGCTCGAGACGCTCGTGCGCACGGGTGCGACCGCCGCCGCTAGAAAACAGGGTGTCATTCTCGAGGACGTTCGCCTGCAATTGCTCACCCGCTCGGAACGCGCGCTCGACGCCGCGGTGCAGGTGCGCGCGCGAAAGCTTTTCCTCAATGCCGCGATTCGCATCAACGCCAGCCTGGAGATCGACGACCGACTGAATGCGCGCCTCTCCGGACTCGAATGTGCCGGCGAAGGCACTCTCGGCACGCTCGCCTGCGGCTTTCTCGGGCCGCAATTGCAGCGGTTGAACAACCGCGACTTCTCTCTCCTGGCCCTGCCCTTGGGAGAATTGCGATTGCGCGATGTGCAAATCGCGGTTGGCGACGAGTTGCGGGTGACAATGAAACTGGGAGGAAGTGAGACAATTAGAGATTGAGTGAGCGAGTGATCTCCCGCTCAATTACTCAATGAAGACACGCGGTAGCCTCGCGATTTTGCTGGCTTTGGCGGCAGCGCGACTCGCCCTGCATTGCGCCACCAACTGGCACTACGGCTTTCATCGTGACGAACTCGGGGTGCTGGATGACGCGCGTTTTCTCGACTGGGGTTATGTTTCTTATCCGCCCTTCACTCCGTCTGTCGCCCGGGTTGCAATGATTCTCTTTGGGCCATCCCTCGTCGGGCTGCGCCTCTTTGCCGCGCTCGCGCAAAGCGTCGCAATGGTCGTCACCGGTTTGATGGCACGGGAGCTCGGGGGACGGCGCTGGGCGCAGGTGGTCGCCGCGCTGGCCGCGGCCGTCTCACCGATGTCGGTCTGCATGGGAACGATGTTTCAATACATCTCCTTTGATTATCTCTGGTGGGTGCTGGCGGCGTACTTCGTGATCCGACTCTTGCGCAGCGAAAATCCGCCCTGGTGGTTCGCGATCGGCGCCGTTCTTGGCCTCGGGATGATGACCAAATACACGATGATCTTTTTCGTCACCGGAATCGTCGCCGGAGTTGTGCTCACACCGGCGCGTCGCCACCTGATGAGCCCGTGGCTCTGGGCCGGCGCGGCACTTTCGCTCGTGATCTTCGCGCCCAACATCATCTGGCAGATGCAACACAATTTTGTTTCGCTCGTTTTCCTGAATCACATCCATGCGCGCGATGTCGAGATCGGCCGGACCGACGGCTTCCTCGTGCAGCAGCTTTTCGTGAGCGCAAATTTGTTTACCCTACCGTTGTGGCTAGCGGGGCTTTACTTCTATTTCGTCTCCCCAGCCGGACGCCGTTTTCGCGCCCTTGGTTGGATGTTCCTTGTTCCGCTCGTTCTTTTCTTCCTGGCGCGCGGCCGCGCCTATTACATGGCGCCGGCTTACCCGATGCTTTTGGCGGCGGGAACGGTCTCCTGGGACGCTTGGCTCGAGCGGCGGAGCGCGATCGGTACGCGCCTCGGTCGGGTTGCAACCTGGACGGCGCTCACCGCCGGTGCTGCCTTCAGCGCTGTTACGATAATGCCGATTGCACCGATCAATTCGTGGGGCTGGCGCCTAACGAGCAAGCTGCACGATAACTTTACCGAACAAATCGGCTGGCCGGAACTGGCGCAGACCGTCGCCACGATCTACGCCGCGCTGCCCGAGACCGAGAAATCGCACACCGCGATTCTGGCCGGCAATTACGGCGAGGCCGGTGCGATCAATCTCTATGGCGCCCAATACGAGCTGCCCGAGGTAATCAGCGGAATCAACACCTACTGGTGGCGCGGCTATGGCGCGCAGCCACCCGAGGTCGTAATCCTGGTCGGCTTCTCGCGCGAGTCGGCTGACTGGTTTGCCAACGATGTCGAGCTCGTCGGGCACGTCACAAATCCCTATGGCGTACGAAATGAGGAGACGAAGGATCATCCGGATATTTTTGTCTGCCGCGGATTCAAGAAGTCCTGGCCGGAGTTCTGGAAAGGTTTCCAGCGTTTCGGGTGAGAAATTGCGGCGACCCACGGTCAGGGCGACGATAACAGACAATTCCCCGTTGCCGGCCGGCAGCCAACTTCGCAGACGTCGCCTAACAACATGCTGATCAAGATCGGGTTCGACATCGAATTTGAACTGCGCGGACCAACTCCCATGGTCCTGATGCTCTTCGTCCATCCCTCGCGCCAGGACGATTTGCGACAACCGGAGGAATTACAGGTCGAGCCGGGTGTCCCCGTTTCCTACTACACCGACCTCTTCGGGAACCGCTGCGCGCGCCTCTTCGCGCCGGCGGGCAATCTGCGCCTCGCGCTCGAAACACTGATCGAGGACAGTGGCGAACCTGATCCGCAATCCCCGAGCGCGATCCAGCACGCGATCGAAAATCTGCCTGACGAGACCCTGGCTTTCCTCATGCCGAGCCGTTACTGCGAAGTGGACAAGCTGACCGATATCGCCTGGAAGCTTTTCGGCGAGACGCCGCCGGGTTGGGCGCGGGTGAAGACGATCTGCGACTGGGTGCACAGTCACATCACGTTTGGTTATCATTTCGCTCATCCAACGAAATCGGCCTTCGATGTTTACCAGAGCGGCGAGGGCGTCTGCCGCGATTTCAGTCATCTTGCGCTCACTTTCTGTCGTTGCCTCAACATCCCGGCACGCTATGCAACCGGCTACATGGGGGACATCGGAGTGCCGATCGTTCTGCCGATGGATTTCAGCGGCTGGTTTGAAGTGTATCTCGGCGATCGCTGGCACGCCTTCGACGCCCGCCATAACGTCCCGCGCATCGGTCGGGTGGTAATGGCGGTCGGGCGCGACGCGGCGGATGTCGCCCTAACGACCAACTTCGGGAGCGCGACGCTGAAGAAGTTTTTCGTCATCAGCGACGAAATCCCGGCGGGGCTGACCTAGCGACAGGGCCACTATTGCTTGCTCAGGCGATAGAAAAGAATTCCACCGATAACGATAAAGAGGACGTTCGGGAACCAGACGAGCAAATCCGGATGGATACTCGCATTGGCGCGCATCGTGTCGGCGATGATGATGAAGAGAAAATAGAAAACCGCCACGATCAGGCCGGTGGTAAAACCGACCGAGGTCTCCCGCCGGTGTGTGGTAATGCCCAGCGGCACCCCAATGAGGGCAAAGGCGATGCAGGAAAAGGGAAACGAAAAGCGTTTGTTGATCTCGGTGCGGGTCGCGCTGCGGTCTGCGCGGCCACTACCCGATTTTAATTGCTCCATCAACTGAGAAAGGGAGAGCGCGGAGCGGGCCGGGCGCTTCTTCTCTTTTTCGTAAAGTTCCTCGAGACTGATCGGCAGGGTACCCTCGGCGAGACTGATGCCGTCGCGAATCTTGCGCAGGTCGTAGGGATCCTTCGCATCGCGTTCCTGGTAACGCGCATCGTAAAGGTGCAAAAGGAGCCGTTTGTTAGGCAAATCCGTTTCCAGCTTGCCCGTGCGCGCATGCGTTACCCGCACCGGAAGGTCGTGGTCGTCCATTTGGAAAACGATAATGTTCTCCAGCTTGTTCCCGTCCTTTTTGCCAACGTAAATCTTGCGCCCGGGAAACTGGTCTATTACCTGATCGCCTCCGAAAAGCGCGATCGGGTTTTGCGTCGCCAGATCGAAGATGCTGCTGCGCAATTTCTCCTGTGCAGCGGGCGCCACATCCACGTTGAGCCAGAGGCAAATGACGGTGCAGACAATCGCGAGCGCCGCCAGCGGCAGGGAAACGCGCGTTACGCTGACGCCATTGGCCCGAAGGGCGATCAGCTCGTTATCCGCCGAGAGCCGCCCGAAGACGAGCAGGACCGCGGTCAGCAATCCCCAGGGGATGGTGAAGATGAGCGAGAAGGGCAAAACGTAGGCGATGAAGGTGAGGAGAAACTGCAGCGGGACATCGTGGTTCACGAGCAGCGGGAGAAGCTTGCGAAAGATGTTGCCGACCACGAGCACGAGGCTGAGGACCGCGATCGCGAACAGCACGTTCACGATCAGCTCGCGGCCAACGAAGCGATCGATCAATTTCATGACAGCTTTTCCAAGTGCCGTTCCATCCCGCTCGCACCCCGCCTTGTCAACGCCTATCCGGGCAGAACGACACAGGTCGAAGCAAGGCTGGCCGGTAGCGCCTCCTCGCGCCTGCGGAGGCAATTATGAAAAACATGAAAAAAAGATTGGCCATGAATGGGAATTTTTGATACATCCATCGACGCCGTCATCGACGGTTCCTATGAAAAACAACGACAACGAGATTGACAATGCAGAAGCTCGTTCGCCC
Organism: uncultured Verrucomicrobiae bacterium; assembly: GCA_963742545.1. Lineage (GTDB taxonomy): Bacteria > Verrucomicrobiota > Verrucomicrobiia > Chthoniobacterales > UBA10450 > Palsa-1392. The sequence goes on from CAVUMF010000004.1 coordinate 39,956, forward strand.
CGGCAGTCTGCCGATAATGGCCCCAGTCGCCGCAAGTTTCTCGGCCAGGTAAGTGCGGCCTTGGCGACGGGTGCGATGTTAGGCAAGATCCCTCGCGCTTCCGCCCAAACCTCCGCGATCGGAGATGGCGTCGCAGCGCCGGGAAACGTGCTCGATCCGCGGGTCAGACAGTCCTTTGCCATCCGCGTCGCGGCAGCGACCAAGGAAGCGCTCATTCCAGTGCCGCCCCACACAACCAACGGCGACGAACAGCTTTACCCCGACAAATCCGGCACGTACAGCAAGGTCGTCCTGCAAGACGGGATCGGTCTCGTAAACCTCGCCGCTTTCAATACCTTCCGGCACGCCATTAACACCGGCCAATTTCACGACTTTGAAAACATTATTACCGGCGGCCCGCGGACGATGAATGGTCCGCTCGGCGGTCGTGCCTTCGCCCTCGAGGGGAGCGATGATGTTCAGTTTGGCAACGCCACTTCACCGGCCAACCAAATCAACCAGATTGTTGTGCCGCCCGCGCCCGCCGCCGCGAGCGAGGCTTATGGAACGGAGTTGATCGAACTCTACTGGGCCTCGCTCCTGCGCGATGTCGCGTTCACCGATTACGCTTCCAATGAAATCGCCACCCAGGCAGCCGCCGAACTTACCACCATGCCGACCTACGCGGGTCCGCGAGATGGCTCGGGCAATGTGACGCCCGATCTGCTTTTCCGCGGCCCGTATCCCGGCGACACGCTCGGGCCTTACGTCTCCCAGTTTTATCTTCAGCCCACTTACATGGGCGTGCAACCGATGAGTCAGCAACTGGTCACTTTCGTGCCAGATGTCGATTACATGACCGACCCGGTGACGTTCCAACAGGTCCAGAATGGCATCGATACCGGAGCCACCCTCCAGTTCGATTCGCAACTGCGCTATCTGCACAATGGCCGCGGCCTCAACTCCTACACGCACGTTGACGTGCTCTTCCAAACATTCTTTACCGCCTATCTCGTGCTGGGCAGCCTGGGAGTCCCGGTCAATCCGGGAAATCCGTATGCTCACGCGATCAAGCAGAACGGCTTCGGCACCTTTGGCGGACCCGATTTTGCAGCGACCATGGCGACTGCCGCTCATCTGGCGCTGAACAACGTCTGGTATCAAAAGTGGTGGATTCACCTTCGGCATCGTCCTGAATCGGGCGGCGCGATCGCTCGCCAAATCCTGAGCGGTTTCGGCCACACGATCGACGTGCAACTCCACAGCAATGTCCTCAATTCGCAGGCAGTCCAGGCCAGCTTCAACAAGTTCACCGATTATTTCCTCGCCCAGGCTTTCCCGGAAGGCTCGCCCTCGCACCCGTCGTATCCAACCGGTCACGGCGCCGTGGCAGGCGCCTGTATCACCGTCCTGAAGTTCTTCTTCGACGGAAGTTTTGTCGTAACCAATCCGGTCGTCTCAACTAACGATGGCCTTTCGCTGGTTCCGTACGCCGGTTCGGACCAGTTAACGGTCAACGGCGAGCTGAACAAGCTGGCCAACAACGTTTCGTTTGCCCATGGACTTCACGCCGGCATTCACTGGCGGAGCGACACCGCCTCCTCCATTCAACTGGGAGAGGCGGTCGCGATCAGCATGCTGCTAGATCGCGCGGCGACCTACGCCGAGAAGTTCACCGTCAGTTTTGAGAAAATCGACGGCACGATCGCGACCATCTCCAATCAGTAATCGCGCCGGCGTCGTCCTCAGGCATCGTCGTTAGGCAGTTTGCTTCCGGCGCGAGTTGGCTAACTTGATCGCCGCATGTCTGAGGCACTCTACGACGTGGCCATTATCGGCGGCGGCCCCGCGGGCAGCACCTCGGCCACCCTGCTCGCACAGGCCGGTCGGCGCGTCATCGTCTGCGAGCGGGAGAAATTTCCCCGCTTCCACATCGGCGAATCGCTTCTCCCGGTGAGCATGAAAACCTTCACTCGCCTTGGCGTGCACGAGAAATTCGAGCGCGCCGGGTTCCTGCGAAAGTTCGGCGGCGAAATGACCAGCTCCTGCTGCGAGGAGGGAGTAAAATTTTATTTCAAGGATGGGTACCGCTCGCAGATTGAATCGACCTATCAGGTGCCGCGGGCCGAGTTCGACAAGGTCCTGCTCGACCACGCGGCCGAGAACGGGGCCGAAGTCCGCGAACAGACCGCGGTCGATGGCGTTGAGTTTTTCCCCGATCGTGTCGAGTTGCAGTTGCAATCAAAATTCGGCGTCACGGAAAAGATCAGAGCGCGTTATGTGATCGATGCCAGCGGCCGCCACTCTGTTCTCGGGAATCATTTCAAGCTCAAGCAACCCTACCCGCACCTGCAGAAGATCTCGATTTTCGCCCACTACGAGGGTGTCGACCTTGAAGATGGCCGCGACGCCAGTCTGACCCGCCAGGTGCGCGCAGCCGATCGCTGGTTTTGGTATGTGCCTTTGCCTAACGATCGCTCCAGCATCGGTGTCGTCCTCGACACCGCGCTTTACAGGCGGGCGCGAAAATCACCCGAGCAGTTCCTCGCGCAAGCGCTCGCCGAACAACCGTTTCTCGCCCGGCGCATGACTCGCGCCCGTCGCGTTACCCCGGCCTACGCCAGTGCCGATTTTTCCTATCGACTGACTCGCCTAACCGGTGATCGCTGGATGCTGGCCGGCGATGCCGCCGGTTTCATCGACCCGGTTTTCAGCAGCGGTGTTTTTCTCGCTCTCCTCGCCGGCGAACAATGCGCCGACATTCTCGACGTCGTGCTCGATCATCCACGCAAAGCGCCGCGCCTCTTTGCCCAATACGAGCGGCTCCTCCGTCGGGTCATGAAAGGCTACCTGCGTTTCGTCGACGCCTGGTATTCGAAGGAATTCATCGAGGTGTTCCTCTACCCGCAGGACGTGCTCCAGATTCCGCCGGCCGTGAACGCCGTCCTCGGCGGCAACATCAGCGGCAGTTTCGCCATCCGCTGGCGCATGTCGGTCTTCTATTTCATCGTCTGGTTGCAGCGCTACCTGCCGCTCTGCCCGCGCCGCACCCTGATCCCAAAGAAAAGCGAACGACCCGCGGCCGAATCGCTCCGTTCCGCCGCCTAACGATTAATGGATTTTCATGAAGGTGAAAGCTGCCAAAGTGTGAGGTGCGTTTGTGCGGCGACAAGCGCGCTGGCCGTAACAAAAATTGGGGCACTCGTAACGCAGCCCCGCAGGCACGAGGCGAGGCCGGTCTTTCACAGGCCCCCGCCCCATTTGCTCCTCCTCGCTCTTCTTTGCCTATCGAGTTGTGAAACGCTACGCCACCAATTCGTCCAGCCGACGCCGAATTGGCAGGCCAAGGTGGGCCAGCTCCAATATCGCGGCTCAAAAACCTCGCTCATCGGCGACGTGCTGATCCGTTATTCCAGCACGGGAGACTTTGAGCTGACTTTCAGCAAAGGACCCGGCGTCACACTCCTGACGGTGCGGCAGGACGACAAGTTTGTTCGGGTCAGCGGCCCCCTCGCCCGCGGCTCGTGGTCGGGCCCGCCGAACGAAGCACCGTCGCGCCTCCGCGGCTGGGTCTCGCTTCGCCAACTTTTCCTCCAGGGGAAGGCTGAACCGATCGTCCGCCAGAAAGTTGGCCGCGACAGCTTCACTTTTGCCTTCTGACCGCGGGCGGTCGCTGATGTCGTACTCGAAACTTGTCGCCAACCTCGTCACGCAACGTCGTGGTCTCGTCTGGCTTGCGGTTGCCCTCATCGCCGGGCTCAGCCTTTATGTTCTGGTCACCCGCCTCACTCTCGATACCGAGGTCTTGGATTTGCTTCCCGGAAAATTCGAATCGGTCCAGGGCCTCAAGGTTTACAACAAAGACTTTGCCCAGACCCGCGAGCTGACTTTCGCGCTCGTCTGCCAGCCTGAGGACGTCGATCGCCTGGAGGAATTTGCGCCGATCTTCGCCGAACGCCTGCGGCGGCAGCCGTGGAGCACGCGCGTCCTGAGCGGTTCGCCGATCGAGACACCGGAAGGAATTCGTGACCTCCAGGGCCTCGCCGTTCCACTGCTTTTGAATCTCGAGCCCAAGGCCTTTGAGGAGACCGTCGCGATTCTGCAACCAACCAAGTTGCAGGCGCGACTCGATCGTTTGCACGAGGAAATCGAAGCCGGATCGCCCCGGCCCGAGTTTGAACTCTCGCTCGATCCGTTAGGCGTTCTCACTCCCGCGCTCAAGCCCTTCGCCGGCAACACCGCGCTCCAGGAAGGTCAGCCGCTCGCCTCGACTGATCACACCACGCGAATCATTCTCGCCGTCACCAACCAGCCATCGATCAGCGCTTTCGACTGCCAGGCATTGATGAAAAAGGTGACAGCCTTCCGCGCCACCGCGAGCAAGGGCTGGGAAGGCAGCGCCCCGCTTCAAATCCTCGTCACCGGTCGCTCCGCCTACGTCGCCGAAATTTCGCTCAGCATGCGCCACGACATCGTCATCACGCTCTTCAGCTCGATCTTTCTCGTCAGCGGCGTTTTCTACATCGGCTTCCGGCGTTGGCTCCCGCTCGTTGGGATGGGCTTCTCACTTCTTCTCTGTTGCCTCGTCGCGCTCGCCTGCGGGCTGCTCATTTTCCACCAGCTCAACATGGTGACGATCGGAATGTGCGCCATCCTCATCGGACTCGGAGTTGATTTTGCCATCCTGATCTTCGGCCGCTACCAACAGGCGCGAAACGAAGGCCGCGCACACGCCCCGGCGGTCGAGGAGGCCGTGGCCAAACTTGGGCGTGCCATTTTCTTTGGCGCCCTGACGACTGCGGTCGGCTTCCTCGCTTTGCTTCTGGCGGGCGCGAGCGGTTTTACACAGCTCGGCGTTCTAATTGCGATCGGTATCCTGGTCGCGGCGGTTTGCATGACGACCGTTTTCTTTCTCTTCACCCGCCAGCGCTCGCTCCCGCCGCGACACGACTGGATCCTTGCGCTGGTCAGGCTCTATGTCGGCCGCATGCTGCGCGCCCCGGGTTTGATCCTCTGGATTGCGGTTCCGATTCTGCTTCTGCTTTTCGCGCTGGCGATCGTGCCGAAGCCGCCTCTGGTTTTCGACTCCAGCGCCCATTCGATGGAACCCAAGTCGAGCGAGGCCGGCTACGCTCTTAAGACGATCATGGCAAGAATGCCGACTCGCTGGGAGCCGGTTCTCGGCATCGTACACGCGCCTAACGAGGAGCAATTGCACGCCGACTGGCAGAAAATCGAAGCGCATTGGCGAGAACTCAAACAGGCCGGCAAGATCAACGATTTCTCCACCCCGGCCGCACTCGCGCTCTCTCCGCGGATGATGGAACAAAATCGCCAGCGTCTCAGTGCGGTCGATTTCGCCGCCGCCCGCCGGGCGCTGGAGGAAGCGATCGTCAGGAAAGGGTTCCGCCGCGAGACATTCGCCGCGGGCTTCAGACTGCTCGACCAGCTTGAAGGTGTCGCGCGCGGCACAATGGCCATTCCGGACTGGCGCGAAGCGCTGCCCGCTTCTTCAAGCTGGTGGTTCCTCGTCGATCGCTACTTTGCGGCGGACCCACTTCTCACGGTCGGATTCGTGACTACGAAGAAGCCGGTCGAAACTTCCGAGCAAAAGGAAATGCTGGAGCGCGAACTGCCGGTCGCCGGTGCGCCGATGACTCTCTCGGGCTGGAGTTTTACCCTTACCGACCTCATCCCGTGGTCGCGCAGCCAATTGATCCTGATCAGCACGCTGATGGCATTTTTTGACGCTTCCCTCCTCGCAATTCTCTATCGCGACTGGCGACTCTGGCTGATCCAACTCGTCACTCTCGCGCTCGCGATGGGGGCGATGATCACGACCATGAAATTCGCCCACATCTACCTCAATCTGCTCAACGTCCTCGCCTTCCGTCTCGTCCTTGCGATCGGCGTCGACTACGGCATTTACGTCCTGCTCGTTTGGCAGAAAGCGCGCGAGGTCGAGCACGACGTGGCTGGCGTCGTGAAGCCCGTCGCGCTGGCGGGCCTGACCGCGATCGCCGGCTTCGGTTCGCTGGGCTTCGCCAATAATCCGACCCTGAGCGGCCTCGGTATCGCCTGCGCCATCGGGCTGACCTGGAGCCTGTTGGCCACGATTTTCTTCACTCTTCCCGCCGCCGCTCTCGTCAAACCGAGGACGATCAAATCAGGCCACAACCCACCGCCTCAGGCGAGGAGCGAAGCCGGGATTCCAAGGCAGACGAGCAGGAAGAATTTGCCAACCTGAGCAGGTTGATCGACTTCATTTCCTGCTTTTCTGCCTTTCTGATGAAATTTTCCGCATGAAACCTCATGGCAGGAGGTCCTTTAAAGAAGTCATGCCAACAAAATTTGCTCTTCTTCTCATCCTGCTTCTGTCCGTATTCAACGTGGCTCAAGCTCAGTTGCTCGTGCCTAACGAGGTCAAGGCGCTTCTCCAAAACATCCGGGCGAAACACGCCGCCGCGCCTCAGGTGCAGGCCGATTTCCAGGAAGAAAAAGATGTTCACCTGATGAACGCACCGATCAGAAGCTCAGGCAAGGTCTGGTTCGCCGCCCCAAACAAATTCCGGCGCGAAGTGAAAGGCAATTCACCCAGCATCACTGTGAGCGACGGACAACAACTCTGGATTTACTACCCGAAGTTCCAATCGGCCGAGCACTATTCGTTGGGCAAACACTCCCCGCTCGATGCCGGAATTGCCGCCCTGACCGCGGCCCTCAACCTCGATAACGTGGAAAACAGCTACCACATCACGGCGCACAAGCTGGAGCAGGGCTACGAGCTCCAGCTCGTCCCGCGCAATCCATCGCTCAAGCGTCTTCTCAATACCTTCACTGTCCAGATGAGTGCGGATCTTGAAGTGCGCCGGACTGAAATGGACCAGCCGAACGGCGATCACATTGTGACCATTTACGCAAACGAATCCCGCGTCCCGATTCCGCCGGCAACCTTTGAGTTCACTCCCCCGCCCGGAACCAACGTGACCAACCCGCTCGGTCGTTAGCGACGAAGGAACAGCAGTGTCATGCCGCGCGAAGAGCGGTAGGCTTCGGCATGCTGCCGGCCGATAATCCAGAGATCTCGGTCATTATTCCGGTCGCCAACGAAGCGGCGACGCTGCCCCTCTGCCTGGCGCGAATCAATGGCGTGCCTAACGAGATTATCGTGGTCGACGCCAGGAGCGAAGACCAGAGCGGTGCGATCGCCCGGGCGGCTGGTTGCCGGCTAATCGAGTGTCCCGAGCGGCATCGTGCGCGTCAGATGAATTGCGGCGCGGCCCGGGCACGCGCCGAGATTCTCCTTTTTCTCCATGCAGACACCTGGCTGCCCAGCCGGGCGTTGGCCAGAATCGCCGAAGCGATCGGCCGCGAGGGAGCCGTCGGAGGCGGCTTCGCCCGGCGTTACCGATCGAGGTCCGTGACACTCGCACTCACCAGCCGCCTCGCCAGTCTGCGCAATCGACTTTGCGGCTGGCATCTCGGCGACCAGGCAATTTTTGTTCGGCGCGATATTTTTGAAAAGCTCGGCGGTTATCGCGATCTCCCAATTTTTGAAGATCTCGATTTTTCCCGGCGGCTTCGGCGCCTCGGTAAGACCGCCACTCTCACTCCGCCTGTCTCTTCCTCGGCCCGCCGATTCGTCGCGAAGGGCCCGCTCCGCACGACCTGGGACGACCTCCTCCTGACCGCTCAATATTTGTCGGGAAAAAATCCGAATCAGCTTTGCCAAGCGCGCGCGGATCGCCTAAAAACTCTGCAAACCTATGAACGAATACCTTGATCGCCTCGACCAACAGATCGCTGCCCGCCATCTCCTGACCCATCCATTTTACCTCGCCTGGACGCGGGGCGAATTGCACAAGGCAACGCTGGCCGATTACGCCTGCCAATATTATCGACACGTGGTCGCTTTCCCGACTTATCTCTCCGCCGTGCACGCGCGCTGCGACGATCAACCAATCCGCCGCCAGCTCCTCGCTAACCTGATCGACGAAGAAGCGGGCGATCCAAATCATCCGCAACTCTGGCGCAACTTCGCCGCCACCCTCGGCGTCACGCCTGAGGAACTCGACGACGCCAGAGCGTGGCCGGAGACCGCGGAATTGATCGCGACCTTCCGTTCCGTTTGCAGCGAGGGCGACATCGCGGCTGGACTCGCCGCGCTTTACGCCTACGAGAGCCAGATCCCGGCGGTCTCCGAGTCGAAGATCGACGGTCTCATCAAGCACTACTATTTCGAGGACCCGGAAGCGTACCGCTATTTCACCGTCCACATCGAAGCGGATCGCGAACACGCCGCCACGGAAAGAGCGCTCCTCGAAGCGTGCGTTCGACCGGACAATGCGGCTGCCGTTACGACTGCCGCCGACCGCGTGCTGAACGCGCTCTGGGAACTGCTCTCCGGAGTATGTCGCCGTCACGCCCTCGCGTGTTAGCCTGTCAGAGCCGCTTCTCGAAACAGCGCCTGACCTCGACGCCGCCGGGTTCCGCCTCGGAGAATGGACGCCGGGCTCCGGAACCGATCGGTTCCGCTGCCAGTCGGGCGATGACAAAATCCGTCCGCTCGCCCGCGATCTCGTTAGGCAGAAAGGGAAGAGCGCTCAACTCCTGGTAGAGGTTGCGAAGTTCGTCCCAGAGGCGTTGCACCAAACGCAAGGCCTCCCGTACCGCAGCATCCGCGCGAGGGCTCTCCGGGATCCTGGCGTAAGCGGAATTGATCGTTGGCACGGAGCGCATTCAAGGCGTTCTCGGACCGAACTCTGCAAACAGATTCAATCCGTTGCATCGTTGGTAGCGATGAGGACCAGCCGCGCTTGTCAGTCTGAAGACATTCGATTCCCCTTGGCCAAAGACGAGCCAGCGAGTTGCTAGCTCCTCTCCGGGTGCAGATAGAGCGTGCCGCTGTTGAAATCGAAAATCGCTCCATGCAAGCCGAGATACTCCGCGCCCAGTAGTCCGCCCGCCTGGAGCTTGCCGCCGGTGATTTCTGCGTCGAGGTCGCTGATCGTGACGCTGGCGTTCTTGATCGTAAAGTCGCCGACCTTGAGTTCGGAGAAATGACTGTACCCCATCCCGCGCCCTTTGGTCCCAAGTCCCTGAGCATTCAATCCCGTGTCATATCCGCCAATGCGCGCCTTGCGCGCAAACTGCCGGTCGATGACGGTAAAAAATGCCCCAGTGTCTACAATCAGCTTGCACGGGGTGTCGTTGACGACCGCCGGAACCTCCAGGTGTCCCTCCACCATGGAGAGCTTGATCGGCGTATATCCTTGTTTCGACAGGATGGAATGAATCCCGTCAGCGATTCCTTTCATTTGTCCGCCGGGATGAGCGAGAAGGAGGTGATTGTTCAGGTCGAGGACCGTGCCGTATTTGAGCATCTCACGCAGGCCGAGCAGGCCATCGGTCAGCCCATAGGGACGATACAAACCATTGCCGACGAAATCGGAGAGGACCGCGACCTTCACGTTCATGAGGGCAAGATTTCCCATCGTGAGCTGGTGGATCGTGACGACGCCGATTTTCTCGTTGCCTTTGCCAAACGCGCCATGCACCCGCTCGTTTGTTTCCGTGGGCAGGAGTCCGAACTTTTTCACGCTCGCTTTGAAGATGATCGAGGTCGAGGCGCCGGTGTCTATCGTCAGATCGCCGACTTTGCCGTTGGCGTTAATTGGAACGCGGTAGGTGTTTTCCGCACTAACGAACTGGGCGCCGCCGTAACCGTGCGAGACGACAAACGCATCGAGCGCCGTGAGCGGCGCGGAACTGTGCGCGGTCGCAGACGTGAGCACGAGCAGGAGAGCGGGAACAATCACTTTTTGCATGAGGGCGAGAAGTAATTGCTCCGCGGTGTTTGGTCAATCGCGCAAAGGCCGGGCCGCCACCTCGCGCCTTCAATTCCATCCCGCTTCGTTCTAAGCTCGCGCCATGAAACATCACTTTCTGCGTGGCGCCCGCGTCTACCTATCCGGGCCGATGGATTTCGTCGCCTCGCGCGCGGACGAGAAGAAGCTCGGCTGGCGCAACCGAGTGGACGACTTCCCGCGGGAAAAGGGTGCAATTGTTTTCGATCCCTGGTTCAAGCCGGAGGTGCGCGGCGCCCGGATCCCGATGGACGAGCGGGAGGATAATCAACCGCCGCAGAATCCGCTCCGGTCTTTCCTGGAACGACTGACGCACGAGCTACCGCAACGCTGGAATGATCGCCTGAAGAAATACGTGCCTGACGACGACTGGCTGCTCTGGGAATTGGAGACGCCGCGCGACGAGGCGCAAAAGTAATTGCAGCGCTACGACGTCATCGTGATTGGTGGCGGGGCCGCCGGCCTGATGTGCGCCTTCACTGCCGGTCGGCGCGGTCGGCGCGTCGCCCTGCTCGAGCACAATTCGCGGGTCGGTCTCAAGATCGCGATCTCCGGCGGCGGTCGCTGCAATTTCACCAACGTCCTGGCCTCGCCGGAAAATTATCTCTCCGGCAATCCGCGATTCTGCGCCTCGGCCCTTGCCCGCTATACGCCGCAGGATTTCATCGCGCTGGTCGAGAAACATCGGATCGCGTTTCACGAAAAAAAGCTGGGGCAGCTCTTCTGCGATTTCAGTTCGCGCCAAATCATCGACCTGCTGCTTGCGGAATGCGCGATCGTGGAGGTGAAGGTGCGCTGCGGATGCCGCGTCGCGTCGATCGAAAAATCAGCCACCGGCTTTTCGTTGGGCACAAATCTTGGCGAGCTGGAATGCGATTCCCTTGTCATCGCGACCGGCGGATTGTCGCTCCCGCGACTCGGTGCTTCCGACTTCGGCTATCGCATTGCGGAACAGTTCGGCCTGCGCGTCGGTGCAACCCGTCCGGGTCTGGTACCTTTCACGCTCGCAGAGGAGGAGCGCGCCGCGTTCGCCTCCTTGAGTGGCGTGTCGCTGCCGGTCGTCGCCCAGGCCGATGGCGGGTCGTTTGCTGAGGCGATGCTCATCACTCATCGCGGGCTGAGTGGTCCGGCAATACTGCAGATTTCGTCGTTCTGGCGCACAGGCGAAACGGTCACGCTCGATCTGCTCCCGCAGCATCCTGGAAGCGATTGGCTGCTCGGAGAGCACGATTCAAAATTCACCGCGCAGAATTTGCTTGAGCGCGAATGGCCGGCCCGTTTCGCCGAGCTCTGGTGCTCCCGTTACGCCTCGCCAAAACCGCTCGCTCAAGTGCGAAAAATCGAACTCGAGCAACTTGCCCGTCTCCTCCATGCCTGGCCGGTCCGGCCTGACGACACCGAAGGTTATCCCAAGGCCGAAGTCACGCTCGGCGGCGTCGAGACCGGCGAACTCTCCTCCAAAACGATGGAAGCGCGCCGTGTTCCCGGCCTCTATTTCATCGGCGAATTGGTGGACGTGACGGGCTGGCTGGGTGGCTACAATTTCCAGTGGGCCTGGGCCAGCGGCCACGCCGCCGGCGAAGTCGCCTAACGAGCGGACTCAACTTGTCAGCCGACCTCCTCCAGCGCAAACTCGATAATTAATGAAGACTTGGATCGGCACCTCGGGCTTTCAATACGCCGAATGGAAAGGCTCTTTCTATCCGGAGGATTTACCCGCGAGCAGGATGCTGCCCTATTTCGCCGAGCGGCTCTCCACGACCGAGATCAATTACACCTTTCATCGCATCCCCTCGCCCAAGACGATCGAAAACTGGCAGGCGCAAACCCCGGGGAATTTTCGCTTCGCGCTCAAGGCGCCGCAGAAAATCACGCACTTCGCAAAGCTGCGCGATTGCCAGGGCACGCTGGGTTACTTTTGCAGCGTCGCGACACAACTCGGCGACCGGCTTGGCCCGATCCTGTTTCAGCTTCCGCCAAATTTCAAAAAGGACGCGGATGTCCTTGAAGCATTTCTGCGCGAGCTGCCGGCCATTCGTGCGGCCTTCGAATTCCGGCACGCCTCCTGGCTCGACGAGGAAATCTTCGGCCTGCTCAAGTCACGCAACATGGCGCTTTGTTTGGCCGACACGGAGAAGCTGGCTGCACCCAAGGTCGTCACCGCCGACTACGGTTATCTCCGTTTGCGACGGGAAGATTACACGGACACCGACGTCGCACGCTGGGCGGAGTTCGTTAGGGGTAGCGAGGCGGACTGGCAGGAGGCATTCGTTTATTTCAAGCACGAAGAGGCCGGCACCGGCCCAAAATTGGCGCGGCAGATGATGGATCTGCTGGCGCTGGAATGACTGTTTTCGAAATTCAAATCATCGCACGGCCGACAGGGAATGTGCGCGAGACCGAGAGAGTTCATGCCTTCCTCCGCTGGATGATCCGGTAGGACTGTCAGCTCCTCAGACCGGAACGAAAACCGGCCAACGAGCACCGAGCAGACCCAATAATCGTCTCGCAAAGGAGATGTTTTCGCGTGGCAAAAATGGCAACGCGAATCGAACGAACGGGCGCAGATGCTGCTGCTTTTTAACCTCATGGCAACTCTGCTCCGCCCTCTTGTCTTCCTCGGTGCCGCTGTGCTCGTCGCCAATGCCACGGCGGAGCGGATCAACCAGGAGGGCAGAATTCTCGGTGCCATGCCGCTCGTAACCATGCCGACTCTGTTCAATACTCCGCAAGCCGACGCGGTCGTCGCGGCGATGCAGATCATGCCGGTGACGAGCGCGTGGAATGAAAATATCACCCGTCGCCCGCTCCTCGCCAACTCGGCCGCAATGATCGCCCAAGTGAAGAGTGACCTGCTCTCAACCCGCCAGACCGTGCGCGGCTTCTACGAAATGAACTATGTGCTCGTACCGGATGATCAACCGCGCCTGACGATTCCGTTTTTTAACTATCCAGACGAATCGGATCTCGATGGTGGGACGTTTCCGAACGGTTCTTATCCGATCCCTTCGAACCTGCCGGTGGAAGGCTGGCCCAAGGGAACCGGCGACTTGACGCTCGAAGACTGGCAACGGGACGTAAACGGTGACGGCGGTGACCGTCATGCGATCATCGTCGCACCGGCGAGCGGCTCGATCTGGGAAACCTGGCTCACTCGCCTGACGAACGACGGTTGGGAAGCATCGAACGGGGCCAAATTTGATCTCAACTCAAATGCGCTTCGTCCCGCCGGGTGGACTTCCGGTGACGCCGCCGGCCTGCCGATGTTTCCCGCGCTCGTGCGTTACGACGAATGTCAGCGCGGCATGGTCGAACACGCGCTGCGTCTGGTCGTGGCGAAAACACGGCGTGAATTCATCTATCCGGCGAACCATTACGCTTCCTCGATTCCGGCCAGCGCAATCAATTATCCAGCGATGGGCCAGCGCTTTCGCCTCAAGGCCAGTTTCGTCATTCCCGACGACTGGACGATAGAGGAAAAAGCGGTCCTGGGCGCGCTGAAGAAATACGGCGCGATCGTGGCTGACAATGGAAACTTTTTCTCCGTCTCGATCTGCCCGGATGATCGGTTTGCCGACGACGCTTTCAATCATCTCGCCACGATCGACGTCGACAATTTCGAAGTCGTCGAAACCACCGGACCGACCGAGGGACCGCGCTCGGCCGGAGCACCGACGGTCGATGCCGGCGCTGACCAGTCCGTGGCGCCCGGCGGCGCAGTCACTCTGCATGGCGTCGCGAACGCGCCCGGCGACGCGATCGTGCAGTGGAAGCTCTACTCCGGTCCGAGTGAAATCACCTTTTCTAATCCGAACAGCCCCGCGACGACGGCCACGTTTCCGCAGCCCGGCTCGTATGTCCTCGAGCTGAGCGCGGACGACGGCGTGCACGCGGTCGCCTACGACGCAGTCGTGATTTCGGTCCGCGGCAACGAACGTCTCTCCAACATCTCAACCCGGGCCGCGATCGGCAGTGGTGAGAATGTCTCGATCGGCGGATTTATCATCCAGGGAGATACGCCGGAGACGATCTTGATCCGCGCTATCGGACCTTCCCTCGCCAGTCGCGGCGTGGCGGGGGCACTGGCCGATCCCACCCTCGAGCTGCACGACAGCAGCGGCAACCTCATTGCCGCAAACGACAACTGGAAAGACGCGCAGCGAGACATCATTTCTGGCAGCGGGCTCGCGCCTGACGATGAGCGTGAAGCGGCGATCTGGGCCAGCCTGACGCCGGGCAGTTACACCGCCGTCGTCGCCGGGCGGAACGCGACGACCGGTGTCGCGCTGACCGAAGTCTACGAACTCGACCAATCGACCGCACGGCTCGCCAACATCAGCACGCGCGGGTTCGTTGGAACGAGCGACAGCGTCATGATCGGCGGCGTCATCATCACCGGCCTTGATCCCGCATCAATTCTCATTCGCGCCCTCGGTCCCTCGCTCGCGCAGTTCGGAATTCAAAATCCGCTGGCCGATCCGACGCTCGAGCTCTTCGACGCCCAGGGAACACAGATCGCCGCAAACGACGACTGGAAAACAACCCAGGAATCGGAAATCGAGGCGACCACCCTCGCTCCACCTAACGAACTCGAGGCCGCCGTCCTCGCGCCCCTGGTCCCGGGCGGCTACACCGCTGTCGTCCGCGGAGCAAACGACGGGACCGGCATCGCCCTGATTGAAGTTTACAATCTCTAGCGGCGATCTCTTCCCTCGCGCTTGCCCGTCACTTCCATCTATGAATAATTCGTCGATGGAGGAAATCGCGGCCAACCTCGCGCGGGTTCAGGCGCAAATCGCCGGGGCGGCGCGAAAGAGCGGCCGTTCGCCTGACGATATCGAGCTGGTTGCCGTGTCCAAAACGCATCCGGCCGAGAAAGTGCAGGCTGCGGTCGAGGCCGGTCAGATTCTTTTCGGCGAGAGCCGGGTGCAGGAAGCGCGGATCAAGATCCCACTCCTGCCCTCGCGCCTCCGCTGGCATTTCATCGGCCACCTCCAGAAGAACAAGATCCGGCACGCCCTCCCGCTCTTCGAACTCTTTCACGGAATCGACTCGCTCGCCCTCGCCGAAGACATGCAGCGCATCGCTGACGAAGAAGGAATGCGGCCCCGGATTTTGCTCGAGGTGAACGTGGCGGGCGAAGCGAGCAAACACGGCTTCTCCCCGGAAGCGCTCCGGCGCGACCTGGAACCGGCATTGTCGTTAGGCCGGTTATCGATCGAAGGTCTCATGACGATCCCGCCGCTCGTTCCGGAAGCGGAAGCATCGCGCCGCTACTTCGTCGCGCTGCGCGAATTGCGCGACCAAATGGAGACGGAGTTCAATCTCCGGCTGCCGCAGCTTTCGATGGGCATGAGCGGCGATTTCCCGATCGCGATCGAGGAAGGCGCGACCCTCGTACGAGTGGGCACCGCGATTTTCGGAAAACGTTAGGCAGAACGCACGGGCGTTCGCTTACAGAAACCTCTGGAGGAAAACGCGGAGACTGGACGCGCGGAAGCGCGTCCCTCCGGAGGGACATGCTTCTGCATGTCCAGAGTCCTCGCTGCACATCCACCCGCCGTCCGGTCACACCGTGTTTTCCCTGGGGACTGCGATCCCGGTCAAGAGCATTGCCTCGCGTCCAACGCGTTGCTAGTCTGTCCCACGATGCGATTGGAACCGGTCAATATCGAGCAAATCGGGAGCGAACTCGCCATCCAATGGAAGGATGGAACGGAGACGTTTCTGCCCCTCCGTTTCCTGCGCACTGCCTGCCCCTGCGCGGCCTGCGGTGGAGAGCCGGATGTGATGGGGGAAGTGGTGCGGCCAAACACCAGCTACACCGGCCAAAGCTTCGAGCTGCGTGGATGGAATCTCGTCGGCGGCTATGCGCTGCAGCCAGAATGGGGCGACGGGCATAACACCGGGCTTTATACTTTTGAATACCTCCGCCGGATCGACCCGGCGCGCCCTTCCTGAGCGATGAACCGGCTGCTCAAGATTTGGCTTCTTCTCTTTTTCTTCGCTCTTTGCGGCGCGGCAATGATCGCGACGCATCTCACGCGGCAACGCACTCCGGTGCCGGCGGCGCGGGAACTCTATTCGGTGGTGAACCGGCAGCTCTCCGATTTTCGCGCAGCCGATTTCGAGAGCGCCTATCAGCATGCTGCCGCCGGCGTGCAGGAGAAATTTTCGCGTTCGCAATTTGAGCTGATGATTCGGCGCGATTTTTCATCGTTGACTCAGACGGCCCAGGTAGAATTCGGCGCTGTTCGCGTGGCCGGGGCGGGCGCCCTCGTTCCCGTCTACCTGACCACCCCTGATGGACTGACGCGCGCCTATCTTTACAGCTTCACCGCGGAGCGGGATGGCTGGAAAATTGATGGCGTGCAGCCGTTCGGTCCCCAGCCGGTCCGCCGTTTGCCCGGCGTCCACATCTAGGAGACGGTCCGCGGCGCCTTGGCCTAACGAATGGGCAGGGTGATGCGGAGCAGACTGGTCCCGGGTGCTGCAGGCTGAAGTTCGCTCCCGGCAGCGCTCGCGGGCACAAGGAAGAATTCGCCGGGGACGATTGGCAACCCATTCACTTCCACCGCCCCGTGCAGGCAAACAAAAAGAGCGAAGGCCGCGCCTTCCGAGGCATGGCGCCCTTCTCTGAGATCCCACTTCTCGACCACGAAATGCGGGCATCGCACAAGCTCTTCGTCAGGCGATCGGATGACTTCCGGCTCGAAATCATTGAAGTCGATCGCCTGCAAAGCTTCCTCGATTTGCAGCCGGCGCGGCGTTCCGTCGGTCGCGCACCGATTCCAGTCGAAGAGGCGAAATGTGGTGTCGCTGTTCTCCTGAATCTCGATAAGCAAATTGCCGGCGCCGATCGCATGCAACCGTCCGCTCGGCACAAAAAAGGCGTCGCCGGTTTTGACTTCGAACCGGTGCACGAGATCCGCGGCTTTTCCATCCTGCACTGCCCGCTCGAGTTGGCTTCGGTCGACGCCCCGCCGTAAACCCGAATAGATTTCTCCGCCGCTCACGACATACCACATCTCGGTTTTGCTTTCGCCCCCGAGCGCGCGGACCGCGTCGGCGCCGGGATGCACCTGGAGCGAAAGTTTTTCCTGCGCATCGAGCAGCTTGGCAAAGATCGGGAAGCGGGGCGCATCCGGCATCTCCTCGCCGAAGATCTCCACCCGATGATCGCGCCAGAGCTCGTGCAATGTTTTCCCCTTCCATGGTCCCTGCCGGACGACGCTCTGCGCTTCCGGCCGGTCGACGATTTCCCACGATTCGCCAATTTTTTTGCCCGCCGGAAGATTCTTTCCCAACAGGCTCTCGAGCCGCCGCCCACCCCAGACGCGCTCCATGAAGAGCGGTTCGAAAACGAGAGGTTGAGTGGGCGCAACGGTCATTCGGCCGCGAGATTAATCCGAGAGAGCCGGTTTGTCAGACAAAGTCCGCCGTTTAGAGTGCGAGCTTGAATTTCCGCGGAATCCTTAAGGCCTGGCTGCCGGTCGCACTTTGGATGGCGCTGATGTTTTTCGGCTCGACCAGCCTCATGTCAGCCGAGCACACCTCGCGATTTCTGATTCCCTTTCTTCGCTGGCTGGACCCGAACATTTCACTGGCCACGATCGCGCACGTCCACCTTTTCTTGCGCAAAGCGGCCCATGTGACGGAATACGCGATCCTGACTGGCTTGCTCTTTCGCGCGTTGCACGGGTTGATCGACCGCTTCTGGCGACGGGCGGCGGTGGCGTTCGTCCCGGCGATGATTTTCGCTGCGGCCGACGAATTCCATCAAATGTTCGTCCCTTCGCGCAACGGCTCGATCTACGATGTGCTAATTGACTACAGTGGCGCGTTTCTCGGCATCTTGATCTGCCGCGTCATTCATCTCGCGCTGACGCGGCGTGGACGGGCGGCGGGATGACTGCGCCCGGCGCAGGGTTCTCGATAAGGTTTCACTTCCACGGCGACCTGCCGTTTTTCGTTAGGCCAAAACGCGGGACGAGCTTTGTCCACAGGCAGCTGCGCGAGAAGACCTCGGTCAAAGACGCCATCGAGGCCTGCGGCGTGCCGCATCCCGAAATCGACCTGATTTTGATCAACGGCGCACCTGTCTCCTTCCGGCATTGCCTGGAGTCAGACGCGACGATCGATGTTTATCCGGTCTCTGCAGGTGCGGATCTGTTTCCCAACGCGCGTTTGCAGCAGCGCGGCGTTGCGCGCTTCGTTGCTGATGGGCATCTCGGAAAACTGACACGGGATCTGCGATTGTTGGGCATCGACGTTGCCTATCGCCCGGTCGCTTCGGACGCGGAACTGGTCGCTCTTTCCGTTGCGGAAGATCGGGCGTTACTCACCCGCGACCGGCTTCTCCTGATGCGCGCCGCGGTCGCGAGCGGGTATTACCCGCGTTCGCAGATGGCCGAGGAGCAGACGGGCGAGGTTATCGATCGCTTCGATCTGCGCGGAATCATCGTGCCCTTCACGCGCTGTCTGCGTTGCAACGGATTGCTCGGCGCCGTGTCGAAGGCGGAAATTGTCGAGCAACTGGAGCCGCTCACAAAAATTTACTACCAAGCCTTCCGCTGCTGCCACCAATGTGGCCAGATCTATTGGAGCGGCTCGCACTTTGAAAAACTGCAGAAGCGCGTCGAGCGGCTGTTGGGCGATCAGAAGTGACGACGGGCAAATTCGCGACCGGAGCCGCTTTTCAGATATTTTTCAAAAGCCCTGGCTCTAGTTTCAGAACGGAAGGCAAGCGACATTTGAATTTTCCAAGGCCTGCCTTTTGCAGTGCAACTGCAGCTTCCCCGGTTGTGCTCTTGCAGCCGGGCCTTTAGATCGGCCGTTACGCCCGTGTAGTGCACCGATTCGTTCATCTCGCTTACCAGGATGTAGACGTAGTAGAATTTGTTCATCGGCTGGCCTGCCAAGCCGTAGTCTTGGAGTGCTGGCACTAATTTTTCATCTGAAAGGCCCGCCTTCGTTTCTCTCCGGCGTGGCAGCCTCAGCTTTACGCTGCGCTCCAAGCGAAGGCTGGGCCTGAAAGGATTCGAACCTTTGACCCTGCGCTTATCAAGCGCATGCTCTAACCAGCTGAGCTACAGGCCCGGGAGGCGCGAGGCGCGCCGAAGGAGTGAATAGTGATGGGTGATCGCTGGTTGGTCAAGGCACCCATGAACGATTCACGGTTCCCCACTCACGCCCGGGGAATCTCTGCCTCGACCGTGATTCATGATTTGGCTCAACGAAGTTCCATGTATGGTGTCGAACCCATCGTGAAATTTCATCTCGCTCTCGTCGCGCTTCTCGCGGCGCAATTTTCATTCGCACAAGCGGCCGCGCCCGAAGCGGGCCCACCCGCCGTTTCCGTTCCGCCCCTCCGCTTCCAGCACGAAACCTTGCCTAACGGATTGCAGGTTTACTCGGTGGAAGACCATTCCAGCCCGACGGTGGCGGTCCAGGTCTGGTATCATGTCGGCTCGAAGGATGATCCGCAGGGACGCAGTGGATTCGCTCATCTCTTCGAGCATTTGATGTTTAAGGGCAACCAACATCTCACGCCCGACACCTTCGATGACCTGACAGAGAACATCGGCGGCGAAAACAATGCCTACACCGCCGAGGACGTGACGGTTTACCACGAAGTCATGCCCTCAAATTACCTCAACCCGATCCTCTGGGCGGAAGCGGAACGGATGTCCGCCCTCGCCCTCAACGAAAAGAATTTCAACTCCGAGCGCGACGTGGTGAAGGAGGAATATCGCCAGCGGATTCTGGCCAATCCTTACGGCGAATTTTTTCTCGACACGATCAAGAATTCCTATGCCGTCCATCCCTACAAACGGCCGGGAATCGGCAATATCACCGAGCTCGATGCTTCGAAGCTACCGGAAGTGCGCGCATTTCACTCCACCTTTTACCGGCCGGACAACGCCACACTCATCGTAGTGGGCGATTTTCAGCCTGACAAATTGCACGACTGGGTGAAAAAGTATTTCGGCGCGATCAAGAAACCGGCGGAGAAGATTCCGCGGGTGACGGCGAAAGAGTCGCCCCGGCAGAAGGACAAGGAGATTGTCGAATACAGCCCGCAAGCCCCTTTGCCAGCGATCGCAATCACTTATCTCGCACCTTCGATCCGAAGCGCGGACACGCCCGCGCTGCAACTCGCAGCGGAGATCCTCGCGGGCGGCGAATCGTCCCGGCTTTACCAGTCACTGGTTTACCGCGAGCAGGTCGCGCAGCAGGTTTCGTTCGATGCCGACCTGAACGAGGATCTCGGCCTGCTGACTACGCGCATGATTCTGGCGAGCGGCAAGTCGCCCTCCGAAGCCGAGGCTTCGCTCCGCAAACAGATCGACGACGTTTTGAAAAACGGCGTCACAGAAGCCGAACTGGAAAAAGCGAAAACCCGCTTCCTCACCGGCAAGTTGCTGGAACGCGAGACGAACAACGGCAAGGCGAGCGCGCTCGGCGAGGCGGCGGTTCTTTACGGCAATCCGAATCGAGTCAATACCGATCTCGCCCAATTGCAGGCCGTAACCACCGCGCAAGTCAAAGAGGTTCTGAACCGTTACCTCTCGGGCCCGAAAAAGGTCGTGATCGAATACCTGCCGGAAGCAATGAAGCCCGCGGCGAAGAAATCATGATGCCTGACCGCGAACAGCATTGTCATCCCGAGCCGGCGCAGCGCGGCGAGGGACCCCACAAACAACCCCGGGCTCGGCTTGGAAGGTCCCTCTCCGTCTTTCAGCGGATCGGGATGACAAGCATGGTGGCGAGCGCTTTCTGCCTAACGACGCTCCAGTCGGCCTTTGCGATCGGCGGGGTCGACACCCCGCCCGCACCCTCCGCGAAGCACGAAACGAAATTTCCGACCCCGAAGGAAACGCGCCTCGATAATGGGCTGCGCGTGATCGTGGTCGAGCGTCCCGGTCTCCCGCTCCTCGCCGCGCAGCTCGTGATCCGCAGCGGTGCCGAGGTCGACCCGCCAAATCTCGCCGGTGCCGCCAGCATGACCGGAGCGTTGCTAACCAAAGGAACCGAGACGATGTCGGCGCCGGAAATCGCGAGCGCGATCGAGTCGTTAGGCGGTTCGATCGATTCCGGCACGGGCTGGGACTCTTCCGCGGCGAGCCTGGTGGTGATGTCGACCGAAGCCGACGCCGCGCTCAAGATTCTGGCCGACGTCGTCAGGCATCCGGTCTTTAAACAGGAGGAAATCGACCGGCTGAAAAGCCAGTTGCTCGACGGCTTGCGCGTTGCCCTGCAGCAGCCGGGTTCGCTGGCTCGCTTCGCTGCGGCGCGGGTCCTCTTCGGTGCGGGCGCCTACGGTCACGCGGCCAACGGGACGCTCGAGACAGTGCCGGCCATTAAGCGCCCCGATATTGTGCAGATTTATCAAAAATATTATCAGCCGCGAAATGCCGCCTTCGTTCTCGCCGGCGATGTCACCCTCGAGCAGGGAAAGGCGTTCGCGGAGAAATATTTTGGGGACTGGAAAAACGCTACGGCTTCGCCTGACGAAGCATTGCATTCGGGTGCGGCCGATTGGAAACCCGAAAGCTTGGTCATCGACATGCCGGAGGCGGGACAGGCGGCGGTCATGCTGGCCCGGCCGTCGATCAAGCGCGCTTCGCCCGATTATTACGCGGCGCTGGTCGCCAACGCGGTGCTGGGCAACGGGTTCATCTCGCGCCTCAACCGCGAAATCAGAATCAAGCGCGGCTTGAGCTATGGGGCGGGCAGCTCGCTCGATCCGCGACGCGAAGCGGGCCCGTTCAGCGCTTCCGCTCAGACCAAGAATGAGTCCGCGGCCGAGGTTGCAGAGTTGATGGATACGGAATTGAAGAGCCTGGTGAGCGATCCGGTGAAGGATGAAGAATTGAAATCGCGCCAGGCCGTCCTGACCGGACGTTACGCGAGAGCGCTGGAGACTAACGAGGGTTTCGCATCGAAAATTTCCGATCTGGCCGTTTACAATCTGCCGCTCGATACACTCGATAAGTACATCCCGTCGATCGACGCGGTGACTCGTGACGCGGTAACGGACTTCGCCAAGAAATATCTCGATCAGCCAATGAGTCTGATCATCGCGGGCAAGGCCAGCGCATTCCTTGACGCGCTGAAGAAGACTTCTCCGGGCGTGAAGGTGATCGAGCAAAAAGATCTCGACCTGAATCGCGCCGACCTCACGAAGTAACACAGGCTTCCAGCCTGTATCGTCGTGCGGGCGTCTCGCCCGCAGGTTGTCGATCATGCAGGCGAGACGCCCGCATTACGCGACAGCCGGGACGGCTGTGTTACGCCCAGTCACTCCGCGTAAAGCTCGCTCCACCGCGATTGGTTCATGGCGCACATGGGGATCGCTACCCATTCTCCGGTCGCGCGATTTGAACACACAGGCGTCGAGGCGCCCGCGTCACGGGATCGCCCGCCGCCTGCAGCTGACGCCCCGCCCGAGAAAGCCTTCCAAGGCGCACGCCAACGGGCGGAGCGCGTTTCCGCTCGTGCAAGGCATGCGGAAAGCATGCCGCCCCGAAGGGACGAGCTTCCGCGTGTCCAGAGCGTTCATGGAGGTCCTGTGCATCAGTCTTGTCGCACTGCTTCAGCAAACGCTACCTCTCCAGAACGGAGGTCCATCTCGATCTCCGCGGGCGTGCCAAAAGCCAACGCGCGCGTGTCATCAAACTCCCCTTCCCAGCGTGCCACCACCACCGTGCCAAGGCAGTTGCCGATCACGTTCACGCAAGTGCGGCCCATATCCATCAACTCGTCCACCCCGAAGATGACCGCGACACCAATCGGGCCGAGTCCGGAGGGGAGGAAACTGTTCAGCGTGGCGAGCAGGATCACGAGCGAAGAGCGCGGCACGCCCGCTACACCCTTCGACGTGATCATGAGCGCGAGCATGGTGGTGATCTGTTGCCCAAGACCGATGTGATGGCCGGTCGTCGTCTCCGCCGCCTGGGCAACGAAAACGGAAGCCATCGCCAGATAGAGCGTTGAGCCGGTGAGGTTAAAGGAGTAACCCGTCGGCATGACCAGTCCCACGATGTGGGGAGGAACTCCGAACCGTTCCATCGATTCCATCGCCATGGGCAGGGCCGATTCGCTGCTTGTGGTGGCAAAGGCGAGCGCCGCCGGTTCGCGCACCGCCCTAACGAACTGGCGCAACGGAATCCGGAGCAACAGAATGATTCCACCAAACACCACCACGATCAGAATCACGAGCGCGACATAGAGCGAGAGGATGAGATTGCCGAGGTTGAGAAGAACGCCGAGCCCTTGCGTCGCGATGGTGTGCGCCATGGCCGCACCGACACCAATCGGGGCGAACATCATGACGTAGTTGGTGAACTTGAACATGACGTGCATCAGGCTGTCGGCCACGGACACGATCGGCTTTCCCTTTTCCCCAATCGCCGAGACCGCCATCGCAAAAAGGACCGAGAAAGCGACGATCTGAAGAACGTCGCCGCGCGCCATCGCGTCGATCACGCTCGCGGGGAAAATATGGGTAATGATTTCGAGCAGGGTCTTGGAATGGGTTTGCGCAACGGTATTGACGACTTCGTTAGGTCCGGCAACCAGCTCGACGCCCATGCCCGGCTTGGTCAGATTGACGATCGCGAGCCCGATCGCGAGCGCGGCGGTGGTGGCGACTCTCGAAGTAGACGATCGCCTTGAGACCCATCCGGCCGACCTTCTTCAAACTGCCGGCGCCGGCGATCCCAACCACGATGGTCGAGAAAACGAGCGGTGCGATGATCGACTTGATCAGATTGAGGAAAATATCGCGCAGGAAGTAGACCTTGTTCCCCCACTCCGGACGCGCCCAGCCGAGCAACCCGCCGAGGATCAGGCCGACGAAAATCTGGGTCGTGAGGGAAGGCCGATACCAGGGGCGGCGCGGTGGAGCAGCATTTGCGGTCGCGGGTCTCATGCGGAAAAAGTCGTCCGCAGATTACGCCCGTAACGCAGCCGAAAGCGAGGCCAGGCTTTCAAATTGGCGCGGATGGGAGAGGAAATCCCGCTCTTGTATTTGCGCCAGTCCGGCTACGTCGTCGGCAAAGCGCAGCTCGACAAAATGATCGCGCGCGCCAGCCACCGAGGCCGAAGCGACTCCCGGTATGAGAGTATTCCAAGATTCACGCTCTGACCCGCTTTCGCTCGCAATTTTTTTGCCGCCACTCGGTCCCCTGACAGGCTGGCTGCAAAAACCAACCGATGAAAAATCTGATTGTCGCCTTTCTCCTCTGCCTGGCTACCTCTGGCCTCCTCGCCGCCCCCACGCCTAACGAAGAAGCGGTCTGGAAACTGGAGAATTCCTATTGGAAAGACGTGCAGGCAAATGACCTGGAGGCTTATCGCAGCCTCTGGCATCCCAACTTTGTCGGCTGGCCCTCCGTCAACGCAGCGCCCGTGCACAAGGATCACATCACCGACTGGATCACCGACAACACCTCAAGGGGAAGGCATCTCGCTTCCTCCAAGCTGGAGGAAGCCGCCAGTCAGGCGACGGAGAACGTGGTCGTGACCCATTATTGGATCACTATGAAGTGGGTCGACAAAGCCGGCGCCGGAAAAGAGAGCACGACCCGCATCTGTCACACCTGGATCAAAACGCCTGACGGCTGGCAAATCATCGGCGGAATGTCCTGCCCGGCGCTCGACCGCAAATCCTAGGCGCGCCGGGTATTACTTGGTGTCGTTAGGCGCGAGCTGCGCGAGCAACTGTTGGAAGCGAGGATCGCTGCGCAACGGATCCCAGGCCGGCTCCAGGGAAGATTGCCTCTAGCGCGCAACTCCGTCGAGGGCTTTTCCTGCCGGCTCCGCGCCGGCGTCTTGCCTTCAGGTCGGAGACAAGGCCTGCGGTTGCTCGACAAAATGATCGCGCGCGCCAGCCACCAGGCCGAAGCGACCGGCAAACCGTTCAGCCTTCAGCGAACCTTCGCCGCCATTTGGGCCTCCGGCATCCTCCCGCCCTCGATCATCGACAGCGAGTTACTCGAGCGGGTGTCTTGCAGCGCTGCGCTCCGTTCTGGGCCGGGACAGGTTTGGTTGTCAGTTAACGCTACTTCGCACATCAAGGGGCGTGCGAGGGCCACTCATCACTCGCCAAGAATAAGGGGCACATAGGTTCGGGCGTCTTGTAGCAATTGTTTGCGCGCAATACCGGCCTTGGCGCGAAGCTGCAGGCCTTGCATCAAGTCAATAAGCGCACGGCCTCGCACCTTGGCAGAGGGTGTGCGGGTGAGGCGCCCCGCCTTCACCTCCTTTTCGAAACGTTTCGCGAAAATATCAGCGGCGGCGGTGAGGCCCTCTGCGACAAACGAACGGATCTCCACGACCCGCTCCGACTTTCCCATGGCAGCGGCGGCCATCATACAACCGCAGCGAACGTCACCCGCGGCGGTGCTCACGACAGCCTCGCAAAAGGCAGTCACGGCCTTATGAATGTCCGGCTCCGCTCGAAACGCTGCCATGATGGGAGCAAAATAGGTCGTGGCATAGCGCTCGACTGCCTTCAGCAGGAGGGTGGGCTTGTCTCCGAAGGCTCGGTAGAGCGCGGGCTTGGTGACGTTCACCGCCCGTGCGATCCGCTCGACGTCGACTCCCTCGTAGCCGTGCTCCCAAAACATCTCGACCGCACGGTCAAGTGCTTCGTCATGGATGAAGCCTTTCGGACGTCCCGGGGTGCGCTTTGATGAATTATTTACCATCGGGTATGAAACTCCTTGCGTTGCTGTTTTAATATCATACTCTCCGGTTCGTATTTATTCAAAACAGAAAAAGAAAACATGATTAAAACAGAAGACCACATGGGCAGGTTCAACGGAAAAACAGCAGTCATCACCGGCGGAACCACCGGCATCGGCTTGGCGACGGCCAAATTATTCATCAACGAAGGGGCCCGCGTGATCGTGACTGGCCGCACCCCGGAGACGATCAAGTCGGCTCAGGCAGAGCTTGGCGAAAATGGTTTCGTAATCCAGAGCGACGCGACCTTGCTTCCCGATATGGATGCCTTGGCGGCGAAGGTCAAGGAGACGTTCGGCAAGCTCGACGTGCTGTTCGTCAACGCGGGATATGGTGAGTTCGTTCCCTTTGAGGCGGTGAGTGAGAAAGTCTACGACGACATCCTCAATCTTAACGCCAAGGGACCGTATTTCATCGTCCAGAAACTGGCGCCGCTAATGCCGCCAGGAAGTTCGGTGGTCTTCACCACGTCGATTGCCAACGTGAAGGGGATGCCAGAACTGAGTGCCTATGGCGCCGCCAAAGCTGCTCTTCGTGCACTGACTCGGAGCATTGCCGCTGCACTCCTGCCCCGTGGAATCCGCGTCAACGCGGTGACTCCAGGTCCCATCGGATCGACCGCCATCATCTCGAAGAAAATGCCGAAGGAGGCAGTCGATCCGATCTACCTGCAAATGGCGGAAAGCGTGCCGATGAAGCGTCTCGGCCAGCCGGAAGAGATTGCCAAGGCCGTGGCCTTTCTGGCGCTCGACGCAACCTTCACGACGGGAGCAGAGCTTCCGGTAGATGGCGGATGGTCGCAACTCTAAGCGAGAGACCTCGCTAGACGAAAACCTTGAAAAGGAGAAGAGACCTCATGACACCAAAAGATCTTCTGGGATGCAGTACAAGGAACCACTCATGAAACATTCGATCGCCCTCGTCACCGGTACCACCTCCGGGCTTGGTTATGAGGCAGCCCGTATGCTCGCCATCAAGGGCTACGGCGAGGTCATCGTCACCGGCCGCAGCCTGGGTCGGGTTCAGGAAACGGCCGCTCAGCTCGCAGCCGAGACAAAGACCCAGGTCTTCACGCCGCTGGAGCTGGATCTGGACTCGCCGTCCAGCGTTCAGTCCGCCCTCGCCGAGCTGGTCAAGCGAGGTCAGCCGATCGATTTCCTGCTGCTCAATGCAGGGTTGGTCCCATTTAAGAAGCGTGCGCTCACTGCGGCGGGCATCGAGGCTTCTCAGGTCCCCCTGATCGGCCATCATCAACTGACTGTCGGATTGCTCCGCGCCAACCTGCTGAGTCCCAACGCGCGAATCGTTATCGCTGGCGCGGAGCCAGCCCGAGGGGGCGTACCCATGTTCAAGTACACCGACCTGCCAGCCTTTGCGGCCAAATACCACCGGGGTGACCGAACCGCCGCTGTGGAAGCCCTGATTCGCAACGGGCCGAACGTGAAGTACGTGCCCAACAATGCGTATGCCGACGCGAAGCTCATTATCGCTTGGTGGGTCGCGGCGCTGGCTCGCCGGCTACCCTCCGGCATGGCCGTGTATGCTGTCTCGCCCGGTGGGGCGACTGACACCAAAGTCGTGCGAAGCGCTGGCCCGTTATTGAAGTATCTGTTTATCCCAATCGTGAACCTCATTCCCGGCATGAATCAGACGCCGGAGACCGCAGCCAGCCGATACCTTCAGGCGTCGGAGTTCGGAACCGACGTCTCAGGGCAATTCTTCGCCTCGGCTCAAGGGAAGTTCTCTGGCCCCATTGAGGTGCAGCGCCAGCCACACCTCCACGATCGCGCCAGCCAGGAAGCCGCGTGGCAGGCCGTCGTCAAGGTCTCTGGCGTCGACTTCTCCTCCCGGCACATCGCGTGAACTGGGCAGCAACCGCCGACAGGTGGGTTATCCGGGTCAGTCTGTGAATCGCGGCAGATGATGGTAGGAAACGACGCGGGTAGATTCGATCCAAGCTTTCCGCCCGAGTCCTCTTTTCTCGCTCGTGGTCTAAATAGGCGTCGAGCAAATTTGCTGCGATTCACAGACCGGCCCCCGGTCAACAGACTGGCGTCTATTTAGACTTCAGTGTTAGTTCGTTCAGCAAGGTCCGCAATGGGCCGGCAATTGTGCCCTGCCGCCAGACGACGAACAAATCCCAGGTTGCACCGGCGTCAGCGATGGGGACCATGGCCACGTTCGGAACGTTTAGGTGAGAAATGAAGGCTGGCTGGATCGAAATCGCTTCTTCGTTCGCGGCCACGGCGAGAGATTCCTCGAGGGATTGCACACGACTGGTTGCTTTATCAATGCTGACGAGGCGGGGACGGAAGCCGCCATATTTGCGGCAGAACTGCGTGATTCTTTGGTTGTATCCCGGAATCCCATCGTCCGATCCTCGCACGAACGTTTCGCCTTTTAGTTGTTTAAGCGACACCTGTCTTTTGGTCGCGAACCGGTGACTAACGGGAAGCGCAGCCACGCTCCTGACCGTCGCGATTTTGCGAATGTAAAAGTCGCGCGAGAGCAGGTCGATCCCGTGCAAGGTCAGGGCCAGGTCGATTTTGCCCTCGCGTAAGGCGGTGATCATCTCGCCGGGCGTTTGATCGAGCATTTTGACTTTCAGCCGGGGATAATTGCGTCGCAGCACGGCCAGAGCGGGCCCGAGATACTGCTGGACGGCGGACGCCATGTAGCCAATCCGCAACCGTTCGCTTTCTCCGCGATTCAGCCGGCGGACTTCAGCCATGGCGGAGTCGTAATCTGCCAGGAGCGTCTTTGCCCTTTCGGCCAGGGCTTGTCCTCCGTTCGTGGGACGCACCCCAGCCGATGTGCGTTCCAAAATGCGCCCGCCGAGCTCATGTTCGAGTGACTGCATCTGGCGCGTGATGGCGGACTGAGAAATGCGCAGACGGTCCGCCGCACGACGGAGACTGCCTTCCTCCAGGATCACCAAGAACAAACGAAGTTTCTCCAGCACGATCGACATAGTGATGCGCATTCCGCATCACGGCAATCACGAACCAGCATTAGCCGTGAGGATCGGGAAGACGGACGTTCCTCACCTCGAATCAGAGCAAACTATGAAGACACAATCTTTCCATATTGATCTCACTCAGCGCCCGCCCCGGAGCTTCCGCGTTCGTTTGGGCAACTACGTGATCTTGGCACGCATGCTCGATAAGGGCCGGGCGACCCTCTCCGGAAAGAATGGCGAATACATCTACAATTCCCCAACCGACCAGCACCTGGTGCAATTTCTAGGCTTCGATCCTGATGCCTTGTTGAAGGAATTGGCCGCCGGCAAAGGGGACGGGGAAATCCTCGAATGGGTTCAGGCCCATTCCAAGACTCCGCGCGCAGGATGGGAGATCGAGGCCTGGTCTGCCTTCATGGAAAAAC
Source organism: uncultured Verrucomicrobiae bacterium (assembly GCA_963742545.1). GTDB lineage: Bacteria > Verrucomicrobiota > Verrucomicrobiia > Chthoniobacterales > UBA10450 > Palsa-1392. Next base: position 68,938 of record CAVUMF010000004.1, read on the forward strand.
GCGGGCCGGACAGCGACGCCGAAACCCTGGAGTTCTTTGCCGAACACTTGGGCCGGCTTTCCAAAACCCGAGAAGACATCAAGACCTTTTTCGAATTCGGCGAACTCGATGACTACGTCAGCTTCGGAGGAAAAGCGTAAGTCTCATTTTCTCAAAATAACGACAACCAACACAAACGACAAACATATGAGTAATAACCAAGGACAAAGATTGGCGGGCAAAATTGCGGTAATCACCGGCGGAAACAGCGGGATTGGCCTGGCTACGGCAAAGCGCTTCGTGGAAGAAGGTGCGCACGTCGTGATCACGGGCCGACGAGAGAAAGAACTGAAAGAGGCCGCAGCCCTGATCGGGAGAAACGTCACGACGGTCGCGGGCGACGTCACGCGCCTGGAAGATCTGGACCGGCTCTTTGCCGTCGTGAAAGAGAAGCACGGTCACATCGACGTTCTCTTCGCAAACGCTGGCTGGGGTGAAATCGCGCCGCTCGAGACGGCGACCGAAGCTCACTTCGATAAAACCTTCGACTTAAATGTGAAGGGAACGTTCTTCACGGCGCAGAAGGCCCTTCCCCTCTTTAAAGACGGCGGCTCGATCATCCTGACCTCTTCCGTCGCTAACGTTCGGGGAGATTCCGCGTTCAGCGCCTACGCCGCTGCCAAGGCGGCCGTCCGCTGCTTCGCTCGCGGCTGGACGGTGGAGCTGAAGGATCGCAAGATTCGTGTGAATTCGCTGAGTCCTGGCCCAATCGAAACTCCGGCTTTGGAGAAGGCGGGCCTCACCGCTGAACAGGTAGAACAGGCGGCCGCTCAGTTCGCCTCGCAAGTTCCGCTCGGCCGCAGAGGCAAGCCCGAGGAAATCGCTGCTACCGTCGTGTTCCTCGCTTCCGATGAAAGTTCATACATCACCGGCGATAGATCTCCCCGTCGATGGAGGAATGGCCCAGGTCTGACCCCGGTGTGGTCGTTTCCTGAACTTTTATGAGCACAGAAAAGAACGTCCAGATTGTGAAGGATTTTTTCGCCGCCATGGGCCGCGGCGATGCGCAAGGTCTGCAGGCTTTGTCTGCGGAAGATATTGAATGGATCATTCCAGGCGAGGACTGGCCGCTTGCCGGCACGCATCGCGGGCACGCGGAATTGGCGGGTCTGCTTCAGAAGGCTTCCGAGAAGCTGGAAACTTCCTACCCAAAGCCCCCCGAATTCGTAGCGAAGGGTGACCGCGTAATGGTCATCGGCTTCGCGAAGGGGAAAGTCATAGCCACGAATAAGACGTTCGAGGACCACTGGGTCTTCGCCATCACCGTGCGAGATGGCAAAGTGACGAACATCCGGGAGTATATCGACACGCAAGCACTCGCGCGGGCCTCCGAGATGGACGCTAGTCCCAAGCCCTGACAAACCGAGACCGAATCGGCGCTCCGTTGCCGGAGAGGCTGGAGCCAGGTTGCTATTAGCGTTCCATCGCATCAACTCCATGCGCCACATGAAAGCATGCGCCTCGGTGAAATGCGGGGGGGTCGGGTGGACGGTTACAGCCGCGAGGTAGCGGTGCGGAGCGGGGCGAGCGAAGCATCAATGATCAATTGCTTGCTGACGGTACTTTTTTCTAATCGAATCTGTGGCCGAAAGGCGTGCAGCGGACAGACGAGCTCCTTAGGGCCGCGGATCCCGACCCGCGCGCGCTCGTCGCCAACGCCTATCGCGCAACGGAGATTAGCTATAACGCGCCCGTGCGCGCGACCTGGGACAGATCGTTTCCTCCGGCCATCTCGGGCTGCTGCCGGCGGGCGCGGCGGAGCCGGGCCTGTCGCCCAACTCACTCAAGCGCTAAGGCCCTCTCCTTTTCCGAGTTTGGCGCTTCGCGCCTTGTCGAACGACTAGATGGACAGATCAGCGTTTCCTTCCAGGACGCGCTGAACCAAAACGGGCTTCTCACCTTTCTTCCACAACTTCGCGTCGTGCGAGATCCGATACCTGATGGGTCCGCCGTCCGATTTTTCGCTTCGCGTGATCGGGCGCGGGATGCAGACGAACTGGGTCCGCATCGCATCGGCCGACAAGCGGACCTTTGCGTATCCGTGTCCTCCCAGATCGACGAACTCGAGGTGCGGAGCCAGGTCGGGGTTGGAGAGCGACCGGGCGCGTTTCAGGTCGAAGTTTTTTGCATATTCCAGGCACGAACGGACGCCGTGCTTCAGCAGCATGTTGAAGGTCCATTCCGGCTTCGACCCCGCCGTCTTGTCAGCGAGAAAGAGCGGTCGGAGCGGCGCGTCCTTCGGAAGATTGTGCTCGTAGGCCTCCATGACGCCGCCATTCGAGTGGCTTCAGAGCGTTCGATCTTGACCGCTTAAAGCGGTCGACAAGAAAGAGGAATGAATCGGCCCGGCGATGGGCGAGTTGGGCCTGCGCCGGTGTGCCGCAGGATCGAATTCATCCAACCCGTGTTCGGACTCGACCGCTTTAAGCGGTCAAGAATCAAAGTCAGCGCATCCCCCTCGACATGTTGAAGCCGCGTGCCGATGCAGCGGTTATCTTTTGCACCGCGGCTTGAATATTGACCGCTTACAGCGGTCAACTATCGCCTGGCAGCTTCATCAACGGATTGCCGTCCAGAGAGAGGGAAAGCGATCGGTTTGAGATGTCGCGATCGCGGTGCGATCATTGGTCTTTGCTTCGGCGCGCTCGTTGGCTGCGTTGGCCTCTCCCCTTTGGCTGGGGCTTCGCTCGCGCGGAAGCGCGGACGACCAGCTTTCGCAGGGTGGCGTAGAGCGGATGTTTGGAATCGGCACGATAGAAGCGGTGATAGCCATTGCTCCGGCTGGTGATGAGACGAGCCGCTTCGAGTTTGGCTAGTTCATCCTGAACGGTCTGGAGCGAGAGGCCGCTCAGGCGAGCGAGTTCCCGAACGTACAATTCGGTCCGCGGATTGGTGAAAAGCAGGCGAAGGATTTCCGCGCGCACTTGCGGGAACAAGCTGTGCAAAAGCGTCTGCCGCATTGCCCTTTATCGACTCGACCGCTTAAAGCGGTCAAGGCTCAATGAGCCCGGCCACCTATGCTCAATTTATCGCGCAGATTAGATGCACAGGTCAGCCTTTCCTTCGAGAACCGATGTTTTTAGCTGCGGGCGCTCTCCGCTCTTCCACAGGGCAGCAGTGTGTAAGACCCGATACCTGATTGGCCCGCCGTCCGGTTTTTCGCTCCGCGTAATGGGACGCGGGATGCAGACAAACTCGGTCCGCATCGCATCGGCCGACAATCGGACTTTCGCATATCCGTGTCCTCCCAGATCGACGAACTCGAGGTGCGGAGCCAGATCCGGGTTGGAGAGCGACCGGGCGCGCTTCAGGTCGAAGTTTTTTGCATATTCCAGGCACGAACGGACGCCATGCTTCAGCAGCATGTTGAAGGTCCAATCCGGCTTCGACCTTGTCCCGTCTTGTCCGCGAGAAAGAGCGCTCGGAGCGGGGCGTCCTTCGGAAGATTGTGCTCGTACGCTTCCATGGGGCCGGAACTGCTGAGCGACGCGCCGACGAAGCTCAAGCCGACGGGCTCGAACTTGCCGGGCGGCAGTTCCGCCGTCGCATATCCGGCCCAGAAGCTGTGGCGGTCGCCCGAGACGATGGCGAAGCCTGTGATCTTCGCGTCGCGCACGAGTCCGTAGATTTCAGCGCGCTCGGCGTAGGCTGTGCCGTAGTCACCTCCGCCCATATTGGCGTAAGTGTCCTTGGGCCACGACTCCTTGGTGAGACCGGGCGGCAGGTTCTGCGGGTCGGCGCGCTCATCCAGCGCGCCCTCCGAGTTCGCCCAGATTTTCCAGGTCGCGGTTGAGCTCTTGAGCTTGTCCTTGAACCAGGCTTTCTGCTTCGCCCCGAGAATCGTTTGCGGCGGCGCGCTCCGTTGCGGGTTGGCGATATGCGCATCGTTGAACCGGATTTCTTCAGGGGGTTTGCCGCCATTGAAACCGCGGCCGCCGTCCAGAACCTGCATCAGCGGCTCAGGAAACATTCCAATGAATTCGTCGCCGCCGAGTTTTGCGAGAGACGGATCGCTGAAGCAGTCGGCGCTGCGATAGCTATGCTGGTCGGTAATGATCAGGTCGAGGTGCTGGCCGTAGCGGAACGCCCGGTATCCCTTGAGGCTGTTGATCGCAGTCAGGTTGTTCGGTTCCACCCCCAGCCCATCGCGATCGAACTTGTCGATTGGAACGTCCTTTACCGCGGGTGGACCGAAGCGCTCGAGCGATCCGCTCGGCGGAGAGACACGCGCGGGCAGATATTCGAACCAGGCCTGATTCGCCGCGACCTTGACGCTCTGGCCAGGCCGCTCGAACTTCCCCGCCTTGACGATGCTTTGCCAGCCCTGCCACGAGAATTCGTGGTTGTCCCAGATGGCGACGAACGGCCAGCGCGCGCGCGCGTCCTGGAGGTCGGGATCGGCGAGATAGCCTTTGTAGATGGCGCGGTAGCCATCGACGGTCAGCGGGATGTGGAAGTTGCCGACCTTGTGGCTTTGGTCGTCAGGAAACCGCGCCACCTCATAGATCGTGCGATCGTAGCGTGACTTCACCTCGTCGGGATACTCGACCACCTCGTAGATGAAATCGCCGAGGTGCAAAACGAAATCGAGCTGCTCGGTGGCGGGAGCGCGTTCGTCTTCGTAAATCATCCGGCGATAGGCGTTGAGCTTTCCCTCATTCACATCCTGACAGCTCACGAACGCGAAGTTCACCGGGCGCGGATCGTCTGGCGCCGGCGCTGTGATCGTGCGGCCAACCCGGCTGCCGTTGCCATCGGGGTCGCTGAAGCGATACCAGTAGATGCGCGCGGGTTTGAGTCCGCCCACCAAAACGCGACAGGTCCAATCCGCGGCAGGCGAAACTGTCACGGGCGCGCTGGCCGTGACGCGCTCGAACAACTCATCCTCCGCTACCTCGAGGGTCAGGCGCGCTTGTTTGCCGGAACCGGCATATCGCGTCCAAAACAAAACGCTGTTATTGTCGGGATCGCCCGACGCGACGCCTTCGGGAAAAAGTTTGCGGCGCTCGCGCCAGACGGTTTGCGATCGGCGCGGGACCGGCCAACCCCACGCAGCCGCCGCTCCCCAACTGGCAGCAGTCACGATGAATGTGCGCCGCTTCATACTTAGCTCTGGCTCTTCTATTCAAGATAAGGAATAAAGCAAAATCGAAGAATTTTCGATCAAGGGTTCACGGGTCGCGCCTGGATTTCTAGGCATTTTGGTAACGGAGGTCGGATTTGCTGACGTCGCATGTGTAGAGCACCACAAGGTTTGGGTTTGCGCGAGCCGCACGGACCAGCCCGCGAGGCGCCCGCCGCGGCGGGCAGGCTGTGAGCTCCCCAGAGTCGGAGGGAAACGGGGTCAAATCGCGGAGAGAGCGAGGTCCCGTTATTCCAAACTCTCAGTTCGCTCCGCCCCGCGGAGACTGTGCGCCGGTAATGCGGGCACGCAGGCGAATGTTCCGGCGCTGACGGCAATCATCAGGAGCCGGCCCGATCGAAAGCCGTCAGTAAACAGGGCTAGCCCGAAGCAGACTTGAGTCGCCGCTCGGCGGCTGCCAGCATTTCTTTGAAGCGCGGGTCGTCACGAATCCCATCCAGATCAGGATCGACTTTGGCGTGATTGATGAGACCGAGGCCGCCCATTAGCTCGAACGTCGGACGGAGCATCTCCAGAGCGGCATCCTTGTCGTTGAGATATTTGGCCAGGGTACAGACAAAGTTGTAGCGCATCGTTAGGTTGTCGGGGTCGATCAGCAACGCGCGCTCCATCCATTCCTTTGCTCGCTCGCGCTGGCCCAATGTCGCGAGCGCAACAGCCGAGTGGCCCAATGCCGCCGCGTTATTCGAGTCCCGGGCCAAAACTTTTTCACACCTTTCCAGCGCTGTTTTTGCCGCGCGCTGAGCCGCTTCAGTCTTACCGAGAGCACTGTAAACGGTAACGAGCATCCCGGCCGATCCGAAATCGTCTTCCTCAAGAGTCAGCGTCTTTTCCCAATGGGTCGCCGCCTTTTCGAGTTGTTTCTGTCGGAATCTGAGAAGACCTGCGTTCCGGTTAACTTGATAAGACTCGGGGTCGAGCCGAAGGGCGATATCGATTTCGCGCCCGGCCTCATCAATGCGATTTTCCTCGGACAAAATTCTTGCTTTTACTGCATGCGCCTCAGCCAGGTCCGGATTGAGTGCAAGTGCTCGTTCGGCCGCTGCCAGGCCGGCGTCGCCACCCTTGCGACCCGCATTCGCACGCAACAGCACTTCGGCCAACGCGACAAGGGCCCAGGCGTCGGCGTAGTTAGGATCAATCTCGAGCGCGCGGCGGCACATCCGGATGATGGCGTCCATTTTTCGGGCGTCGTACTCGAATCCAGTGGTGTAGGTTTGGCGCGCCATCAAAAATAGATTGTAGGCGTCGACGTTTTCGGTGCCGTGCTGTTCGATCGCTTTCTTTTCCTCCGGAAGAAGTTTCACCTTCAACGCGTCGACGATAGCGTGAGAAATCTCATCCTGGATGGCGAAAATATCGTTCAGATCGCGATCGTAACGTTCCGCCCAAACGGGGCCATCGTTCGCCGCGTCAATTAACTGGGCCGTGATCCGAACCCGGCCGGCTGCTTTGCGCACGCTTCCTTCGAGAACATGGCTGACCTTGAGTTGGCCGGCGACCTGGCCAACATCGACTGCCTTTCCCTTAAAGGTGAAAGCGGTGTTCCTCGATACCACATGGAGCGCGGAGATCTTGCTCAGATCGGTAATGATGTCTTCACTAATCCCATCGCTGAAATATTCCTGCTCAGGGTCGCCGCTCATGTTGGCGAACGGCAGGACACATATCGACTTCCCCTCCGGCTTCGACTCAGTGATCTCGGCAGACCGGGCAGCGGGACCGGAGATGGTCTTCGTGATCTTTTTCGGAGTTGCTGAATTGCCGGCGTCATCGGTGTAGAAGTTGAAAATGTGAACGCGCTCGCCGTGCTTCACTTCCACCTCGCCAAGGTCATGCAGATACGGCCGCCATCGTCCGTTCTGCTGCAAATCTTCAGCGACGCGTTTCGAAACCAGGATGTGACCGGCGTCGCCACAATCCATGAGCCGTTGCGCCAGATTAATCCCGATTCCCGCCGCGTTCACCCGATCGTTCACATCCGTCACCGCGCTAACCGGCCCGCTGTGCACCCCCATGCGAACCGGCAAACGGGCGTGGTGCTTCAAGGCGCGGCCAATCTCCACGGCGCACTCGACCGGCTGCTCGGGACTGTTATAAAAGATGAGCGCCATTCCGTCACCGGTCGGAATCTTCATCAGCCGCCCGGCGGCTGCCGCCTTGTTGAATTCGTCGGAACTGCGAACGACCTGGTTCAGTTCATCCACTAACGCCTGCTGTTCATCCGTCAGGCGAGTCGAATACCCGACGATGTCCATGAAAAGTACATGGGCGATCTCCATGCGCCTTGCTTTCGCGTCCTCGGCCATAAAACCCTGATTGTAGGCTGCGGTTATCCAGCGCTCAAACTATTCCGTGGCGCCTCTTTCGACAGAACCGGCAGGGGTCCGGTTCCTTCACGCTGTGGTGGAAGACCAGCAGCGCCTCATCACCCGTTGACAGCCTAACGCGTTGCGGGGTCGGATCGGGGTCGTGTCTTACGTTTGACATTCTCGGAGCGCCCCATACTTAGGTCGCCATCCCCTGATCCACGTGTAAAAGGCTGCGCTTCACGGTGGCGAACCCCGTGATGCCGGCTTGCCGCACCGCCTCGTAAATCTCCGCGCGTTCGGAGTAGGCATTGGCCCAGTCGCCCGTGGGCACGCAGGCGTATCCCGTGCGGCGGGCAGGCAGTGCGCCGCCGCCCCCTGACAGAACCTTGGCAACCACCCAGGGCTACGCTCCATTGGCGAATGTTTCTGCGACATCTGGAGTGCACCGCCTGCGGCCTGCGACACGATTGGAATCAGCTGCAAAATCTTTGCACCGCCTGCGCTAAGCCGCTCTTCGCCGACTACGACCTTGCTGCGATCGGGGGGACCCTCACCCGGGAGGCGCTTGCGACGCGTGAGAAATCGCTCTGGCGCTATCGGGAGGTGTTACCGCTGCCACTCGACGTCGAGCCGGTGTCGTTAGGGGAAGGTGGGACGCCGTTGCTGCGGGCGGAGCATTTCGGGAGGAAAGTCGGCCTGGAGAACCTCTGGATTAAGGACGAGGGACAGAACCCAACCCAGAGCTTCAAGGCGCGCGGGATGGCGGTCGCGGTTTCGATGGCGAAATATCTTGGCGCCACGAAACTGGCCGTGCCGACGGCCGGGAACGCCGGCGGGGCGCTTGCGGCATACGCGGCGCGCGCCGGAATCGAGGCTCACATCTTCATGCCGAGCGATACCCCGAAGGCCAACATCATAGAGTGTCGCGAAACCGGAGCCCACGTCACCCTGATCAATGGCCTGATCACCGATTGCGGAGCGGAGATCGCGCGCCGGAAAGAGAAGGAAGGTTGGTTCGATGTTTCGACCTTGAAGGAGCCGTATCGCGTCGAGGGGAAAAAAACGCTCGGTTACGAACTGGCGGAGCAACTCGGATGGGAGTTGCCTGACGCGATCCTTTATCCAACCGGCGGCGGCACCGGACTGATCGGGATATGGAAAGCTTTCGACGAGATGCAGTCGTTAGGCTGGATCGGGTCGATGCGTCCGCGCATGTTCTCGGTTCAGGCTGCTGGATGCGCTCCGATTGTTCGCGCTTTCGAAGCGGGCGAGACGAGCGCGGCTGAGTTTCCCGACGCTCGCACCTGTGCCTCAGGTCTGCGGGTGCCAAAGGCAGTGGGCGATTTTCTCATGCTCAAGATCCTGCGCGGCTCGAAGGGCGGCGCGGTGACGGTAGAGGATGAAGAAATGATCCGCGCGACCCGTGAGGTCGGCGCGGCGGAAGGCATCTTTGTCGCGCCAGAGGGCGCGGCTTGCTTTGTGGCACTGCGCGAGCTGGTCGGCCACGGAAAGATTGATGCCGACGAGCGAGTCGTGATTTTCAATACCGGCTCCGGAATCAAGTATCTCGAGTGCTACGAGAAGTAACGCAGCGTTAGTCGTCGGAAGATCTGATCCAGCATAGCTGCGGATTTGAAGATTTTTGCCCTACAGTCGTTTTCTGGCGAAAGCCCGTCCGGATGCAGACTTCAAATATTGCTCAAAGTCCGAAGCACGGGTTCGATTCTGAAAGGCAACGCAGGTCTTCAGGTGCCAGGGTTTCCATTTGGCTGTATGCGGCACACGCCCGGCATTGTGGCTTTGGAGACGCTTGCGCAAATCGTCCGTCAACCCGGTATAGAATCGCCGCTCATCCGCGTCGCTCTGGAGGATGTAGACGTAGTGCATAAGCGGTCCGCCTTCGTCCCGCAGTCGCGGGACTTCGGCGCGACAGGGGCTTGCCGAGTCGTAGCTTGCCGCGTTCGTCTTCACAAGGTCGAAACGGTCCGCCTTCGCCAAGGCTTCGGCGCGACAGGGGCTTGCCGAGTCGTAGCTCGCCGCGTGAGTCTTCGCAAGCTCGAAGCGGTCCGCCTTCGCCAAGGCTTCGGCGCGACAGTCTTCGCTCTCCACTACCGCGGCCAGCGAAGACTGCTCTGGAGGATGTAGACGTAGCGCATAAGCGGCTTGCCGAGTCGTAGCTCGCCGCGTTCGTCTTCGCAAGCTCGAAGCGGTCCGCCTTCGCCAAGGCTTCGGCGCGACAGTCTTCGCTCTCCACTACCGCGGCCAGCGAAGACTGGAGGCAAGGGGATTCGAACCCCTGACATCCAGCTTGCAAAGCTGGCGCTCTACCAACTGAGCTATGCCCCCGTGGCGGAATTCCGAATGTCGAATTTCGAAACCCGAATGCAAGAAACAAAATGCCGGACAGCAAAGCCGTCCGGCGTTTTAGAGTCAGCAATCAAACAAAAACTGAATTGTGCGCTACCGTTTCGATTCTCTCTGAGCTCTGGTTTCTTTCGATTCCAGAGTCTTCACGGCATCTCCAAAACCCCGAAGGATTTTGGTCTTAGCCGTCGACCTAACCGCCTTCGGCGGAAACCCGAATTCCGAAATTCGAAATCCGAAGTTTTCTTCCGAAAGTGATTTTCTCCTTAGAAAGGAGGTGATCCAGCCGCAGGTTCCCCTACGGCTACCTTGTTACGACTTCATCCCAGTTACCGCTCATAGCGTAGGACGCTGCTCCCCTTGCGGGTTGGCGCGCGCACTTCGGCTACAAGTGACTTCCATGATGTGACGGGCGGTGTGTACAAGGCCCGGGAACGTATTCACGGCGCCGTAGCTGATGCGCCATTACTAGCGATTCCGGCTTCATGAAGGCGAGTTGCAGCCTTCAATCCGAACTGGGCCCAGTTTTGATAGATTTCCTCCACCTCGCGGTCTCGGATCGTTCTGTACTGGGCATTGTAGTACGTGTGCAGCCCTGGCCGTAAGGGCCATACTGACTTGACGTCGTCCCCACCTTCCTCCCCGTTTCACAGGGCAGTCTGAACAGAGTGCTGTCCAATCAAGGACGTGGCAACAGTTCACAGGGGTTGCGCTCGTTGCGGGACTTAACCCAACATCTCACGACACGAGCTGACGACAGCCATGCAGCACCTGTGCAAATTCTCCCTTTCGGGAGTCACGCGCTTTCACGCGCTTAGAGATGCATGTCAAGGCCAGGTAAGGTTCTTCGCGTTGCATCGAATTAAGCCACATACTCCACCGCTTGTGCGGGCCCCCGTCAATTTCTTTGAGTTTTAATCTTGCGACCGTACTCCCCAGGCGGCACGTTTAACGCGTTAGCTCCGGCGCGGAAGGGGTCGAATCCTCCCACACCAAACGTGCACCGTTTACTGCCAGGACTACCGGGGTATCTAATCCCGTTTGCTCCCCTGGCCTTCGTGCCTCAGTGTCAGGAACTGTCCAGAGACCCGCCTTCGCCACTGGTCTTCCTCATGATCTCTACGCATTTCACTGCTACACCATGAATTCCAGTCTCCTCTCCAGTCCTCAAGCACCGCAGTATCAAATGCAGTTTCGGAGTTAAGCTCCGAAATTTCACATCTGACTTACGGCGCCACCTACGCACCCTTTACGCCCAATGAATCCGAACAACGCTTGAGACCTCTGTATTACCGCGGCTGCTGGCACAGAGTTAGCCGTCTCTTCCTCTTCTGGTACTATCAAGCTCCGCGCAGTTAACGCGTAGCCATTGTTCCCAAATGACAGGAGTTTACAACCCGAAAGCCTTCATCCTCCACGCGGCGTCGCTCCTTCAGGGTTGCCCCCATTGAGAAAAATTCTCGACTGCTGCCACCCGTAGGTGTCTGGACCGTGTCTCAGTTCCAGTGTGACTGGTCGTCCTCTCAGACCAGCTACCCGTCAATGCCTTGGTGAGCCGTTACCTCACCAACTAGCTGATAGGCCGCGGGCTCCTCAAGAAGCGCCAGGTTGCCCCGGCTTTGATGTCGGAAAGATGTCTTCCCTGATCACATGCGGTATTAATTCGCCTTTCGGCGAGCTATCCCCCACTTCTCGGCAGATTGCCCACGTGTTACGCACCCGTTCGCCACTAAACTTTTCCCGGTATTGCTACTAGAAAAAGTCTCGTTCGACTTGCATGTCTTATCCACGCCGCCAGCGTTCGTTCTGAGCCAGAATCAAACTCTCCGTTAAAATTTGGAGCCGGTGGTCATTGCTGACTCCGGACAAAGTTTGTCGATCCCGCGTTTGCGGAACCGAAATTCTGACCATTCTTGCCCAGCCACCTGCCGTAGCAGAAAGCCGGGTTCGTCCGATCTTTTAATTAAGATCACCGGTTCGTGAGAACCGGCGAAATTTTTGTTCAAAGAAAATCGACGTATAACGCACAATTCAATTTTCGCTGACTTCTACCTTCTGAACTTCGTTCGATTGAAAAAATCCGTCGTGATGACGAAATCCAGAATTACGCTGTCAAAGATCAAACATCCTTCTTCCTGCTCCACGACAGACGCCGCCCGTTCGTTGAATCCAACAAACCGCGGCTCGCGTTGAGCCAGAGAAGAACACACCGAGAAACCCGGGACCGCCATCAGCGGACGAACAAGGTATCGCAGCGAGATCGCTCGTCAACGCGAAATCTGCACTTTTCTGCAAGGTTTTTTTGCGGGCGAACCAGCGGTCAAAGCGCCGCCGCCTGGGGGCCTCGCCAGTGGGCAGAATCGCGTTCTTCAGACGTGGCCACCGCATCCCGAGTTGCGCCGTTCGCATTGCACTGTAGAACGGGCAGACCATGCAGCGCCGTTTCCTGCCTCCGGTTCTTCTGCTGCTCACAGCGCTACTCTGGAGTCTGGGCGGCGTCCTCATTAAGTCGATTGATTGGCCGGCGATGGCGATCGCGGGCGGCCGCAGCGCGATCGCGATTCCGCTCATGCTGGTGTGCAGCGGGCGTCCCCGGTTCACCTTCTCGCGAGCGCAAATCGGCGGTGCGATCGGTTATGCATTGACGGTCGTGCTTTTTGTCTTTGCGACGCGCATGACGACCGCCGCGAATGCGATCTTCCTGCAATACACGGCGCCGATATACGTCGCGATCATCGGTCGTTGGTATCTGGGCGAGCGGGCCCTGCGCGTCGATTGGCTGGTGATCGCAGTCGCCCTGCTGGGGATCGCCCTTTTCTTTTTCGACCGGCTGACGGTCGCCGGCTTCTGGGGCAACGTCATCGCGCTTGGGAGCGGACTTGCCTTCGCTTCGGTCGCCCTTTTCTTGCGCAAGGAAAAGGCGGGTTCGCCGGTTGCAAGCATCATCCTGGGCAACATCGTGGTCGCGCTCGCCGGAGTGCCTTTCATGTTGCAAACATCGTTAGGCGAAGGCGGCCTCTGGCGCCTGGTCTTGCTCGGCACGCTACAGCTTGGCCTGCCCTACGTTCTGTATTCCACCGCGATCAAGCATGTGACCGCGCTCGAAGCCACGCTCATTCCGTTGCTCGAGCCGGTCCTGAATCCGCTCTGGGTCATGCTCGCTCTGGGCGAACGTCCCGGGCCGTGGGCGATGGTGGGAGGATTACTCGTGCTCGGTGCCGTGCTCGGTCGCGGAGCGTTGATGGTGCGGGAACGACGCGAAAAGAGGAATTCTGGCGCCCAAACATAACTCGTTAGTCGGGCGTCAAACGCGATCCCAATCCAGCACGCCGCGTCGCAAACGAGGGAAGAATCGGTCGGGCTACTGAATCCAGCCGCCGGCAGATTGCACCGGCACAAGCTGATCCCGGCGGGTCACCCAAACCGCGATCGCTTTGCGGGGAGCATTTTCGCCGGTTGACCCGATCGTTAGGCTGCCAATCGCGCGACCCGCCTCGCTTTTCATCGGCCCGTTTTGCTGGGAGAGAACGACAAAGTCGTGTTGCAGGTTGCGCCCGCTGTTTTCACCCGCGCCGATTTTCGAGGAAATGCCCGAACCAAGGAGCGCGAGATGTGCCTCCCAGTCGCCGGCTTCGCCCTGCGCGGGACGAAATTCGATCGACCAGGTTTTGCCATCGTCGCTTGAGGCACGCAGCGCGCCCACCGGCTTGCCCTCAGACGAAGGCACCTTGCCCGACCAGTTTCTCCATTCCCGCCCGTTCAGGACAAAAGCCGGCGTGTAAACCGATTCACTTTGCCAGAGCGCCGCGTAACGACTTTGCCGTTCGGTCCATTGCTTCGAGGCAAAACGATCGGGCCAGCCGAGCCGGTCCCAGTAATCGACATGAAAAGCGATCGGCACAAACTGCTTCCACAAGCCGGGATCGCTCTTGAGCCGGCTCAACCAGGTCTCGGCTGGCGGGCAACTGCTGCAACCTTCGGAGGTATAGAGTTCAACTAGCATCGTCTGTTGTGGACCGCTTTCGAAGCGGATCTCAGCCGCCGCGTTCATCGTTAGGCAAAGGGCAAAACCGGCGGCAAAGAGAATGGTTTTCATGATTCGTTAAGAGCAAATCCGCGCCAAAGTATTCCAAACAAAGCGATTCGTTAGGCGAGATGGAGGATGTGCTTGATCCCGCGAACCGGAATCACGACCCAGTCCGGCCGATGATTCAATTCGTAGCCGACTTCGTAGACCGCTTTGTCGAGCAGGTAGGCTTCCAGCAGCGGCCTGAGATCGCTTTCCTTCTGCGGGAGGAAAATCGCACCGGTCGCCGTCGCGAGATAGCTCTCGAGGAAAGTGGCGCTCATCTGCCGATACCAAAGATCGGCCCAGCGCTCGAGAAATGGCACGTCTTCGCTCCGCATCGATGGCCGCCAAAGGGCAGCGTAGGCCGCGTATTGAAACGATCGCATCATTCCAGTGACGTCACGCAGCGCCGAGCGCTTCAGTTTTCTTTCGCTCAACGGTCGTGCCGGTTCACCTTCGAAATCGAGAATCACGAAGTCCTTCCCCGTGCTCAGCAGTTGCCCGAGATGGTAATCGCCATGAATGCGAATCTTGCTCGCAGAGGCGTGTGATTCGAGGGTCCGTTGTTCCGAGGCGAGAATCTGTTGTTCCGCAGCCAGGACCTGAGCTGCCTCAGCCCGGAATGCTTCCGGCAAATCGGGAAGCTTCTTCTGCAAAAGCGCGAACGCACGCCGAAGCGAAGCGCGCATTGATTGATAGACCGAGCGTTGCGCCATGGCATTGAACGGCTCGGGCGCGAAGGCCTTGTCCGCCGGATCCGACGCGAGTGCGAGATGCATTTCCCCCGTTCGCTTCCCCATCAATTTTGCTTTCTCGGGATAAACGCCGCCGAACAATTCATCGTGCAACGGACCGGATGCGACGGCAGCGGCTTGCAGGTCGCTCTTGCGTTCCAGCACCCGCTCAAAATAACGACCGACCGCATCGAGGGTGAGCGTCCAGGCATCGCCCTCGTTAGAGGCGGCCGTCTGCAGAAGCGCGATCACGGTCGGCTCCACCCGCGGGCGACGATATTCGACCGAACCGACGAAAGCCGGGACATGGGAAAAGTGGCACCGCTCGCTCAGGAAGCGCGTGACCTCCACGTCGGGGTTCAGGCCGTCCTCCAGCTTGCGGTAGAGCTTGAGGAAAAACCGGTCCTCGAAGAGCATCGAGGAGTTGCTCTGCTCGGCATTGAGCACCTGCGAAGCCGGCACCTTGCCGTCCGGCTCTTGCGCCACAAACACGCTGCCGACACCGACGAGGTGGCCGCTCTGGCCTTTGAGATTTGCGCCGCTCGCCATCAAACCGAAAAGCTTTTCCCGAAAATCCGCATCCCAGACCGCATCATAAAGAACCGCCCGCTGCGCTTCGACGCGCGCGATGACCGCCTGGGGAGAATTGCGGGCGATTGCATCCGCCGCCGCGCCCGTCGCCAACTGCACCGGGAGCGAATAAATGTCCGGCGCTCCGTCGGTATAATCGACCCGCAGGAGCCAAAACTGCGCCGCGCCATCGGCCATCGGAATTTGCTCGACCAAGCGCATCTCGCGGATGTGCCGTGCCTTGGCGCCAAACCATCGGCAATTGCGCAGGTAGCCGGGCAAGATCTGACGCTCGAGTTCCGCCCGCGGAGCCTTCGCGAGCAGCGCCGGGAGTTTCGCCTCGACGTTGATCGTGGGCACGACGCGCTTCTTCGCTGAACGCTTTGCAGCGTGTGATTGGAACGCGAACCAGTAATGGCCATGTGGACCGATAGTTAGGAAATAGGGCGACTTTTTGATCGATGGAAAAAGGTTGCGGCTAAAAACCTCCATCGGCACGCACCCGGCGAAACGCGAGAGATCAATCGCCACTGGCTGGGAGAAGCGCGACAAATTCACCACCACCAGAATAGTCTCGTCTTCGTAGCGCCGGAGGAAGGCAAGCACTTTTGAATTATCCGGGGAAAGGAACTCAAGCGAACCGCGCGAGAAAGCGCGAAAGTTTTTCCGCATCGCGATAACGCGCCGCATCCACCAAAGGAGCGATGAGAGATTTTTCTGCTGATTCTCGACGTTGATCGCCTCGTAATGATATTCGGGATCGATCGTAATCGGCAGGTAGAGCTGTTGCGGATTCGCCTTGGAAAAACCGGCATTTCGATCGCTGCTCCATTGCATCGGGGTGCGGCAACCGTTGCGATCGCCGAGGTAAAAATTGTCCCCCATCCCGATCTCGTCCCCGTAGTAGAGGACCGGCGTGCCCGGCATGGAGAAGAGGAGAACATTCAGCAACTCGATCTTGCGCCGGTTATTGGCGAGGAGCGGCGCGAGCCGGCGACGGATCCCCAGATTGATCCGCGCGGTGGGATCGGTCGCGTAGACGCGCCACATGTAGTCGCGCTCTTCGTCGGTCACCATCTCGAGGGTCAGCTCGTCGTGGTTGCGCAGGAACATCGCCCACTGGCATGTGTCGGGAATCGCCGGTGTCTGCTCGAGGATGTCGATGATCGGAAAACGATCCTCCATTTGCAGTGCCATGAACATCCGCGGCATGAGCGGGAAATGGAAATTCATGTGCGACTCGTCGCCCTCGCCGAAGTATTTGACCGCGTCTTCCGGCCACTGGTTGGCCTCGGCCAGCAGCATGCGGCCAGGGAATTTCGCATCCATGTGGGCACGCAACTCTTTCAGATATTCGTGCGTCTCGGGCAGGTTCTCGCAGTTCGTCCCTTCGCGCTCGTAGAGATAGGGAATGGCATCGAGCCGCAGACCGTCGACGCCCATGCCCAGCCAAAAATCGAGCACCTTCTGCACCGTTTCGTGTATCGCGGGATTATCGAAATTCAGATCCGGCTGATGCGAATAAAATCGGTGCCAGTAATAGGCCTTCGCGATTGGATCCCAGGACCAGTTCGAGGTTTCGAAGTCTTTGAATATGATCCGCGCATCCTTGTATTTCTCCGGCGAATCGCTCCAGACGTATAAATCTCGGTCCGGCGACCCTGGCGCCGCCCGCCGGGAAGCCTGGAACCACGGATTCTGATCGGAGGTGTGATTGATCACCAATTCCGTGATCACCCGTAGTCCGCGTTCGTGGGTCGCGGCGAGAAACGCCTGAAAGTCGGCGAGCGTGCCATAGTTTGGATTGACGTCGAAATAATCCGCGATGTCGTATCCGTCATCGCGCATCGGCGAGGGATAAAACGGCAGCAACCAGATCGCAGTCGCGCCCAGTTCCTGGAGATAATCGAGCTTCTCAATCAGTCCGCGGAAATCGCCCATCCCATCTCCGTCGCTGTCGTGAAAAGTCTTAACGTGCAGCTCGTAGATGACCGCGTCTTTGTACCAGAGTGGATCGGGAGCGAGCGCGTCATTGGGCATCATTTAACCTTTGCGCAGATCAAGCCGGGTGCAATTTCCCTGCCGAAAATGAGACAGAAATCACATCTTACCCTGACTTATTGCCAGTGGATGTGCGATCCGTGCTAGTGTGCGCTCCCTTGGCCTGGACGTCCGCGTCGGGCTCCACACCGGCGAAATCGAACTGGTGGGGAACGATATTGCGGGCATCGCGGTGCACATTGCCGCCAGGGTGTGCTCGCTCGCTGGTGCAGGCGAAGTCTTGGTTTCCAGCACGGTCAAGAACCTCGTCGTTGGCTCCGGTCTCGACTTTGCCGATCGCGGTCGGCAGACGCTCAAGGGCATTCCCGATCAGTGGCGTATCTTCCTGACCGATTGATCAGGAATAGAGATACTCGTCGTGATATTCGCGCTGGGGCGCGAATTGCACGCTTTCGCTTCCACTTTCCGGATACTCGAAAATTTTTCCCTCGTAGTTGCGGATGACGATTTTCTCGTTGTCGTGGTAGAGAACGTAGCCGGGATTGATCGGCACCTTGCCGCCGCCGCCGGGTGCGTCGATGACAAACTGCGGGATCGCATAGCCGGTGGTGTGACCGCGCAGGCCTTCGATGATCTCGATGCCCTTCGCGACCGACGCGCGGAGGTGGGAGGAGCCGTTGATGAGGTCGCACTGGTAGAGGTAGTAGGGACGCACCCGACAGATGAGGAGCTTGTGCACGAGGTTTTTCATCGTCTCGAGATCGTCGTTCACGCCCGCGAGCAGGACACTCTGGTTGCCCAACGGGACGCCGTGGTTTGCCAGCCGTTCGAGCGCGACGCGCACTTCCGTCGTGAGTTCGCGCGCGTGATTGACGTGGATGCTCATCCAGAGCGGATGATACTTTTGCAGCATCGCGCAAAGCTCGGGCGTGATCCGTTGCGGGAGAAAGATCGGCACACGAGTACCGATACGAAGAAATTCGATATGCGGGATCGCGCGCAGCCGGCTGAGGATTTTCTCCAGCTTCGTATCGCTGAAAAGCAGCGCGTCACCGCCGGAGAGAAGCACGTCGCGAACTTCGGTGTGCTCTTCGAGATAACGAAACGCGGCTTCGAATTCAGTGTGCAGTTCCTGTTCGCCCACTCCGCTGACGACCCGGCTCCGCGTACAATATCGGCAGTAGCTCGCGCAACGATCGGTCACGAGAAACAAGACGCGATCGGGATAACGATGAACGAGTCCCGGCACCGGCATGTGCGAATCTTCGCCGCACGGGTCCGCCATGTCGTTGGGGGACGCCCAGGTCTCCTCGATCCGCGGGATGACCTGGCGCCGGATCGGGCAATCGGGATTGTCCGGCTCGATCAGGTTGAAAAAATGCGGCGTGATCGCGAGAGCGAGTTTGTCGCCCGAAAGCAGCACGCCCGCCCGCTCCGCCTCGGAAAGAACGAGATGTTCCTCGAGTTGGGCGAGCGAAGTGATGCGGTTCTGCAACTGCCATTTCCAGTCATTCCAGAGTTCGGGCGCAATATCGGGGAAGTATCCGGGCGCGTGGGAGACGAACTCTTTTCCGTCCTTTTTGCCGTCGGCAAGAGTGAGCATTTTGATTTGAGGAATAAAAGCTAAAGGCCGCAAATTTTGTGTCAATGAAGGCACCTTTGGGTGCGCCCCGACCCTCCAGGTCCGTCCCGCCGCCCACTCTCGCTCCTCGTGCTCGTGCCGGCCCGGAGCTGTTTGCTGTGAGTATGCTTCCCGCTACTGTTTTGAACGGCGCCCAGCGCGCCCTGTCGAAAACTGCCACTTATGCATCGTTTCTTTTGCACCCTTTTTCTCGCGATCATCGCGGGCCCGTCTCTGCTCTGCGCTCAAGCGGCTCCGGCGCCGGTCGCGTCTCAAGCCACCTCGACCGTCCCACCCGAAGCGGCCGCGCCGGGGAAGGATGTGGTGCACCAGCTCAACAGGGCGTTCGAAAAAGTCTTCGAGACGGTCGCGCCGAGCGTCGTGATCATTGAGGTAACCAAAAAAAACGACGGCAACGAGACCTCCCTCGACGATCTATTTTTCCAGGCGCCGGACGATCCGCATCACCGCCAGATGCCGGAGCCGGTGCAAAGTGAAGGCTCCGGATTCATCGTCAGGCAGGACGGCTACATCTACACCAATTTCCACGTCGTGGAGGGTGCGGACAAAGTAGAGGTGAAGCTGAAAGACGGGCGCGACTTTGCGGCCAAGGTGGTCGGCACCGATGAGAAAACGGACATCGCGGTGGTGAAAGTGGACGCGACCAATCTCCCGATCGTGCAGTTGGCGGACAGCGACGCGGTGCGGGTCGGGCAATTCGCTTTCGCGATCGGCGCGCCCTTCAAGCTCGACTACACTTTTACCTATGGAGTGATCAGCGGAAAAGGCCGAAGCAAGTTGCTCGAGACCGGCGGCTACAACATCGCGGATTACTTGCAGACCGACACTTCGATCAACCCGGGCAACAGCGGCGGTCCGCTTTGCGACATCGACGGGAGGGTCGTGGGCATGAACACGCTCATCAACGGTCTCAACCGCGGGCTCGGTTTCGCTATCCCGAGCAACCTGGTGAACGAAATCGGCACCCAGTTGATCGCCGGGAAGAAAATCGTCCGGCCATGGCTCGGGATCCGGATCGAAACGTTAGGGGACGATTCTTCGCTCCGCGAACTGTTCAAGGGCGTCGACAAGGGAGTGGTGGTGCGCACGATCGAAGCCGACGCGCCCGCTTACAAGAGCGACCTGCGACCGTTCGACGTAATCACCCAAATCGACGGCACGCCGGTCACGACCGACACGCAGTTGCAGCGCGAGATTTTGAAAAAGAAGGTTGGGCAAAACGTGGAACTGAGCGTCTGGCGCAAGGGAAAGACGATGAAGATATCAGTCACAACGGGCGAATTGCCCAACGATATCGGACAGCCAGCTGCGCTCCAGTCCGCGCCGCCGGCCGAACCCCGGGAGGAAGACATCAACAAGTTTGGGCTGCAGGTGCAGGACCTGACGAAGGAAGTCGCGACGCGGCTGAAATTGAAGGTGGAGCAGGGCGTGATCGTGACCGATGTGGCGGACGACAGCATCGCCGCCGCGCAGGACATCCAGCGTGAGGATGTGATTACGGAGGTGGATGGCCAGCCGGTGACCAATGTGGCCAGCTTCCGTGCCGCCCTCTCCAAGGCCGATCCGGTGCGCGGCATCCTCCTTTACCTCGATCGCCGGGGCAGCCGGACGTTTGCAGTTTTGAAGGCGGGCCAGTAGCGGCATTCCGGCGCGCGAGATGATGAGGCGGCTTCCGCGTGCGAGCGCACTGTTATTTTTTTTCGCGACCGCCGCCATCGCACAAGCCGAATGGCGGATCAGCAACTCGACACGGGAAGCTTCGCCTAACGAATCGGTCGACCACTGGACGACCAAAGTCGAAAACTCCAAGACGGGGGCGAGCGCCACCCTGCATGTTGCCGTTTTCGACACTCGTGCTGCCACCCTGCGCGTCATCGATCAGCCAAACGCGCCGCGGCGCGACCTTGCCGGGGTGATGACGGGAACAAAAGCTCTGGCTGCGGTCAATGGCGGCTACTTCGATCCGGAGGATACGCCGGTCGGTCTGCTCGTGAGCGAAGGGCGCGTTCTTGCCCCCTTGCGCAAAGCAAAGCTGCTCAGCGGCGTGCTTTTCGCGACCAGGAGCCGGGTCGATGTCGTCAGGGCCACGCGCTTTTCAATGAGCGACGAAATCAAATCTGCGCTCCAATGCGGGCCCTTCATGGTGGAGCGCGGCGAGCCGGTGGCGGGGTTGAACGATGCACGGTCCGCCCGGCGAACCTTCGCAGCGGTGGACGGAAAGGGACGTGCCGCCCTGGGGGTTTCTTCCGCGGTTTCGCTCGCAGAGTTGGGCCGGATTCTTTGCCTAACGAATATGGCAGGAAAAATGAAAATCGGGCGCGCCCTTAATCTGGATGGGGGATCTTCGAGCGCGTTTTGGTTTGCGGGCAGGGATGGAGTTACTTCGATCGCGGAACAAAAGACCGTGCGCAATTTCGTGGCGATTATGCCGCGCTGAACCAGTCGTCCACCGATTCCGCAGATTTCCCAAGATTCGCAACCGGCTCCCTTCATTCTGCGAAGATCTGTGTAATTGTGGGCGCCTCATGCGTACTTTCGGCCAGTTTCTCTGCAAGGGTGAACACGTCTACGGCGAAGTCCTGGGCGATGACGTGCACTTTCTCACCCAGCCGTTTTGGCTCGGCCTGACGTTCAGCGGGGAAGTCCGCTCGTTAGGCGAACTCACCGTCGATGTACCGGTCGCGCCGGGCAAGGTAATCGCGGTCGGCCTGAACTACAGCGAGCACATCAAGGAAATGCAGCGGACCGAGATCGGCTCGCCGCTGATCTGGTTCAAGGCGCCGAGCTCGCTTCTCCCACACGAAGGCACGATCGAAATCGCTTTTCCCGAGCACAAAACCGATTTCGAAATCGAACTCGCGGTCGTGATCGGCGCGCCGGCCAAAGACGTCAGCGCAGCGAACGCGCTCGACCATGTCTTCGGTTACACGATTGGCGAAGACATCAGCGATCGCGATTTGCAGAAATCAGAAAAACAGTTTTCGCGCTGCAAATCTTTCGACACCTACACGCCGGTCGGGCCGTTCGTTTACACCGGGGTTGAAGTGGGCGACCTCGAGATTTCGCTGCGCCAGAACGGCGAAGTAAAGCAGCATGCGCGGACCAGCCAGATGATTTATTCCGTGGCCGAGATCATCGCATTCGCGAGCCAATCACTCACGCTTTTCCCGGGAGATTTGATCCTGACGGGGACGCCCTCGGGAGTCGGCCCGCTGCGGGCGGGCGACGAGCTGATTGCCCAGGTGGAAGATTGGCCGATCTTGCGGAACCGGGTCGAAAACACGGGCTGCTGATCAAAAAAGTCTTGCCTGGAGGCAATTTGCTCTGCTTGCTTTACATCCATTGTGTTGGTGAATCCGAAATCATAAATGTTTTTGGGAGTCATCGCCACCGGCGAAAGAATTAAGAAAAAATTGCTGGACGGGCGATTATTTCCTCTGTGATAAAAGAACCACGTTCAAACAAAGCCGGAAACTTCGGTCGAACCTCAACCTGCCTAATATGAAAAAATCGCTAATCGTTAGTCTGTGCTCCGTCACCCTCGCGCTCAATAGCTTCGCTCAAGATCCGGCCGCCTCCCCGGCGATCAGTCCGGCCGAAGCAGCGCCCGCTGGCGTCGCGGCATCTCCCGCCCTTTCTACTGCACCGGAAGCCGCAGCTCCCGATGCTTCTGTCGGAGCGGCGCCTGAGACAACAGTTGCACCGGCGGCGGGCACAGCTCCCACGACAGCCGCCACTTCACCGGCTGCTGTTACTTCACCCGCTGCCGCCCCTCAATTGGCCGGGAGTGCAAAGGTCGTACCCGAAGCGAGCCCCGCTCCATCGGAGTCCACGGCTAGCTCGAATTTCTTCATTCGAAACTTCAAGGCAGGCGGTCCAATCATGTGGCCGATCCTGATCGTCTCCATCGTCTCCTTGTTTGTGGTCATCGATCGCTGCATCTGGTGGGGGTTCCGCTGGTTTCGCCGCGATCCGAAACGGGTCGAAAAGGTCTTCACCGCGCTCGAATCCGGCGATGTGAACGAAGCCTCAAAACTGGCACGCGGCACGCACGACCCGGTTTTACGCATGATTTGGAACGGCTTGAATCATCAGCACGCGTCGCTCCAGGGGGCGCTGCAAGTAGCCGCCGGGATCGAGATCAAACGTGCGGGCCATTACCTCGTTGTGATGGACACGCTGGTCACCCTCGCGCCGCTGCTCGGCTTGTTGGGCACGATCACGGGGTTGATTCGCTCCTTTAGCTTGCTCGGGAGCGAAGAACTTGCCGTGCAAGCCGTCACCGGCGGTATCGCGGAAGCGCTCATCGCGACGGCGTGCGGTCTTGGCATCGCCATTTTCGCGCTGATTCCGTTTAACTTTTTCTCGTCTCGAGTGTCTAACTTAGAGTTCGAACTACAAACGGCAGCGACGAATCTCGAGGTTATGTTGGGAGCTCAAAATACGGGCGAGAAAAGCATTATCAAGGCAGCCCAAAGCTCCGCCCATGGATCGTCCCTCTAACGAATAAGGATCCCTCTAATGCGTGTAAGCTCACCAATTCCGCACCACAAAGCACGGATTGAGATCATTCCGTTGATCGACATCATGTTTTTCCTCCTGGCGAGCTTCATGATGGTGAGCCTGAGCCAGGTGCACGTGAAGGGCATTAAGGTGAATCTACCTACTGGCCTTATGGGTCAGACCCAGTCAAGGCGTGAGTATGTCGCTCTCTCAGTGGATAAGGACGGCAACATTTATTATGACAAAGCAGAGGTGGATCCGAACGAGGTTTATCAACGGTTGCTGAACGTGCATCGCATCAGCCCGAACGCCAAGATTTTCATTCGTGGCGATCGCGATGCCTACCACGGCGATATCTTGCGATTGATCGAGCAGGTGCGCGCAGCAGGTTTTTACAAGATCGCTTTTGAAGTGAAGAGCCCGTCGCTGCCCACGCAAGCTGCCCCATAATTCGAGAATCATGGCCAAAGCAATATTCTATACGCCGCGGCCCCGGTGGCACTTCGTTGGTTCCCTGGCGGTCGCCGTCGCAATCGAACTTGCCGCTGTGGCCATAGCCAGCATCCATCGGTCGGAGGCACCTCCCGAGGAGATTACCATGCCGTCAGCACCGATCGACGCCGTCATCACTGAGTTACCTCCGGAGTCGACGCCACCACCCGAAGAAGAACCGCCGCCGCCCCCGCCGCCGCCAGACGAACCGACTGAGTTCACCATTCAAGAGCCAACCCCTCCTCCGCGGCTGCCGAACGCCCCACCCCCGAAGGCGAGACCGAAAGTCTCGCAGAATAAAGGCACGGGCTACAGCGGGATCGCTAACTATTCGTCGGCTAGGACTAATTGGGTCAGTGCGCCGCACCCTACTTACCCTTACGAAGCACGGCGCAGCAAGCAGACCGGCAGCGGCAAATTCGTCATCACATTTGATGACAGTGGCAGTGCAACGAACGTCTCAGCCGCCCAGAGCACCGGGAGCCCGATTCTCGATCAGACTTCTATCAACACGTTCATGCGCTGGCGCTGTAACCCCGGCGCTTATCACAAGGTCGTTGTGCCGATTACCTATACGCTGCAAGGCGCCCAACTCTAAACGAACTCTGCCGCTATGACGTTCAATTCGCCAGTTCCAAAAAAGAGGGCCCGCATAGAAATCATTCCTCTGATCGATATCATGTTCTTCCTCCTGGCCAGTTTCATGATGGTGAGCCTGAGCCAGGTACACATGAAGGGCATTCGCGTGAACCTGCCAGCGATAGTCCCACCGACTCAACCGACGGTGACGCCGCCCCCGAACGACCACATCAGTTTGTTTGTCGATCCCGACGGCATCGTCCACTTCGATAAGGAAGTCGTAACTGACGGCGATGTGATGCCGCGTCTCCTGGCGCTTTACAAGGCGAACCACGATGTGAAGATCTACATCAGTGCGGACAGAGAAGCACTCCACGGGGACGTGATGAAGTTGCTCGATCGCGTGCGCTCGGCAGGAATCGAGAAAGTCGCCTACGAAATCAAAATAAAGCACGGCGCACCGGGCGCACCGGGCGTGCCGGGCGCGGCAGGTGCGCCCGTAGCGCCTGGTTCGGCGCCACCACCTCCACCACCACCTCCTCCGCCTCCCAATCCGTAATTCGTTAGGCGGCTCCTTCTGTTGGCGTTCCTCCCCGATTCTCGGATTGCCTGACGGTGCGGCGCCGTCAGTTGAGGGCGCCGGTTGGAGTTCCCCCATTGCCTAACGACACCGGCAAGACTCTCGAGCGAGGCGGCCCGCCAATTCGTGATTGCAGCCCGGCCGAATTGATCTCAACTTGCGCTGGCCGCTCTCAGTTCGGATGCGGTGAAAAAGAAATGGCACGTCCCAAATCCAAAAATGTCGGCGTGATCGGGCTCGGGATCATCGGGTCGCGGATCGCAAGCACATTGCGTAAGCGCGGCCTGCAGGTTTTCGTCTGGAATCGAACACCGCGGCCTGAGCAAAATTTTGTCGGTTCGCCAGCTGAAGTCGCGGAGCTCTGCGACGTGCTGCAGATCTTTGTCGCGGATGACGAAGCTCTGCTCGAGATGGCGCGACAGCTCAGCCCTGCCCTGACAGCGCATCACATTGTGACCGCGCATTGCACCGTCTCGCCGGAAAGCATGCGAGCTGCAGCCGAGATCGTGCAGCGGCGCGGGGCACGGTTCCTCGACGCGCCGTTTACCGGGAGCAAGGTTGCGGCCGAGAATGGCCAGCTCGTTTACTACATCGCCGGCGACGAGGCAGCCCTCAAGCAGGTCCGACCGATCCTCGAAGCCAGCAGCAAGGAAATCGTCGTGCTCGGGGAGAAAATCGGTGACGCCTCGATCATGAAAGTGGCGACCAACATGGTCACCGCCGCCACCGCTCAGGTCGCGGCGGAGGCGCTCGCAATCGTCAGCAAAGCGGGGATCGCGCCGGAGCTTTTTACCCGCGCAATGAAGAGCAACGCGAGCAATTCGACCACGATCGAGATGAAAGCGCCGATGATGGTGGCAGGCGATTTCGAACCCCATTTCTCGGTCAAACACATGCTGAAGGATGTGCTCATCGGGTTGAAGCTGGCCCAGCGATACGGGCTCCATCTGCCCGTGACTGAGGTCTCGAGCGACATGTTGCTCGCGGAGATGAAGCAGGGACGTGGGGACGCCGATTACTCCTCGGTCGCGCAGAAGTATTTTCCCGCACCCCCGAAGATCGCCAGCCAGGAACCGGCGATATTCGTGGAAATGCCCAAACCGGTGGAGATGCCGGTCACGCAGAAAAAAGAAGAGGGCGTGGCCAAACCAGCCGAATCGGTGGCTGCGGTGCAAGAGGTTGTAGAAAAGCCAATCGAACTGGCACCACAGACGAACGTGGCCGAGACGCCAACCGCCAAACCAAAGCCGGAGGCAATTCAAGACCAGACCGGGCAAGAAGAGGCGAAGAAAGAAGAGATTCCGGAAGGTGCCAATCTTTCGGGAGGGATTCGCGGCTGGTTGAGCCGGTTGGGCGCGTCATCACGGCGCGAGTCCTGATGCCGCTCTTCGACCTTTCCGATCGCGTCAAGTTGCGCCTGCGCGGGAGCGATCGGGTGCGGTTTCTCAACGGACAAGTGACGAACGACGTCCGCAAGGCAAACGCCAACCTTTCGCTGCCGGCCTGTGTTGTGAGCGCGAAAGGAAAAATCGACGCTTTCGTTACGATTAGTGCGGAGCCGGAGGCCTTGCTCCTCGATGCGGATGCGGAGCTGCGTCCGACGCTTGCATCACGTCTCGAGCGTTATCTCATCGCGGACGACGTCACAATCGAAGACGTAAGCGCGGAGCTTGCACTTTTTCACGTCACCGGAGAACTCCCACCCACCTTGCCTAACGAACCCGCCTGGCGCCGCAGCAAACGCTTCGGCGCTTCCGGCTGGGATCTGTTGGTTGATGCCGCGGAGCATGATCGGATGCGGGAAGCGCTGGCTGAGAATGAAAAACTTTGCGATGCGGCTTGCGCCGAACGGCTGCGCATCGAACAGGGCGTTCCGCGCTGGGGCCGTGAATTGACCAATCGGATCATTCCGGTCGAAGCGAACCTGGAGGACGACGCGATCGATTACGCGAAGGGCTGCTATATCGGGCAGGAAGTCATTTCACGAATGAAAATGTCCGGCCAAACGAACAAGCGACTCTGCGGTTTGGTTGCGGTCGACGGCGCTCCGCTTTCTCCCGCATTGCTACTTTTCACCCACGATGGCGAGAAGGAAGCGGGCTGGATCACGAGCGCGATACGGAGCGAGCGGCTGGGCAGAGAGATTGCGCTCGGATATGTGAAGCGCGGTTTCAATCAAGTCGGCAGCCGCTTGCGCGCGCGGAAAGCAAACGATACGGCGGACGAGATAGAGGTAGAGGTCGCGGAATTGCCTTTTCGTTAGGCAGCTCCTCTTTCCGATTTTTTTCCGGAAACAGCCAAGAAGGGTTCGAACATATTAGTTCCTAAATCGTCCTCGTCGTCCTACTCGTTCTCGTCCCTCGAAAGGAAGCGGAAAGCGAGGTCGATTACGAGCACGAGTGGGTAACTGACAATTGACCAACCCTATCAAGCAGCCAGCCGGGGCGAGAAGTCGATTTGACCCCTTTCCGCCTCCTCCATACTTTGGCCCCTCTGCTGCATGGCCAAGGTCTCCGTCAAAAACGTTTCCAAGATTTATCCCGGCGACAAAGGCGGCGACGTAACGGCGGTGAAGGATGTCAGCCTGGAGATCGCGAACCGCGAGTTCGTCGTCCTTGTCGGACCATCGGGTTGCGGCAAATCAACCACGCTGCGCATGATCGCGGGTTTGGAAGAGATCTCGAAGGGCGATATCTACATCGGCGACAAACGCGTTAATGACGTGGCACCGAAGGATCGTGATATCGCGATGGTCTTCCAAAATTACGCGCTCTATCCGCACATGAGCGTCTACGACAATCTCGCCTTCGGCCTCAAGCTGCGAAAGTTTCCCAAGGCCGAAATCAAAAGACGCGTGGTCGACGCCGCTGGCATTCTCGGGATCGAGTCGTTGCTCGAGCGCAAGCCAAAAGCGCTCTCGGGCGGTCAGCGGCAGCGAGTCGCGGTCGGGCGCGCGATCGTCCGCCAGCCGAAGGTCTTCCTCTTCGACGAACCGCTTTCGAATCTCGACGCCAGGATGCGGGTCCAGATGCGGACCGAAATCACCAGGCTCCATCAGCGGCTCCAGGCGACGATGATCTATGTCACACATGACCAGATCGAGGCCATGACAATGGGCGACCGCATCGTGGTTATGAACGAAGGCGTCGTGCAACAAGCCGACGCGCCGCTCGCGCTCTATGACGAGCCGGTCAACCTTTTCGTCGCCGGCTTTCTCGGCAGTCCGCCGATGAATTTCATTTCCGGCAGGCTGAAACAGGACCAGGACAAAATCCGCTTCTGCGAGATCGAGGGCGGGACGATCGAGGTCGCGTTTCCCGCGGCGGACCGACCGGCAGCGCATGAATTTGTCGGGAAAGAGGTGATCCTGGGGATTCGCCCTGAAGACATCGAGGTTGCGATATTCACCCGCAAGGAAGGCAAGACCGCGGGCGTCGGGTTCCCCGCCATCGTGGACATCGTCGAACCGATGGGCGCAGAGACTAATCTCCACCTGCAAACCGGCGCGCACACCCTCATTTGTCGCAGTCAAAGCGCGCTCGATCACCGCGAAGCGGGGCGCCGGTTGCAGTTCGAAATAAACCTGACAAAGGCTCACCTTTTCGATCCGGCTTCGACAAGTCGCCTCCGCTGAAGTCTCTTTCGCCGAGATATTTTCTCACCCCGGCAGAGATTTGCTTGCGAATGAATGCGCGCTCTGCGTATAAACACATTTTGCTTCAGTAGTTCCTCATGGAGGTCGATGTGAACCAACGCTTACTTGCCGAAATTGGCCGCACCCAGCGCCTTGAAATTCTGAATACCCTCAAGCGCACCCGCGGGCTCTCCGTCAATCAGCTCGTCACGAAAATGAAGATGAGCTACATGGGCATCAAACAGCATTGCCTCACGCTCGAGCGCGATGGCTACCTCGACACATGGCGGCGCCCGCAAAAAATGGGCCGGCCCGAAATGGTCTATCGTCTGACCCGCCGCAGCCACGCGCTTTTCCAGGCCGACAGCAACGCCTTTACCCTCGATCTGCTGCAATCGATCGAGGAAATTTATGGGCTAAACGCTCCGGAGAAGCTGCTCTACAACCTGTTCGAGGGAAAGACGAACGCGCTCAGGGAAAAAGTGAAGGGCGACACAGTCGAGGAGCGTGCGAAATCGCTCGCGGCCATTCGCGACGACGAAGGCCACATGTCGCAGTTCGTCAACGAACCGAACGAAGGCGGCCCGCAAATTCTCGAGTGTCATTCCCCGATCATGAATTTGATCGAGAAATACGAGATCATTGGCCGGCTCGAGCAGGAGATGTTTGAGAAAATTCTCGGCACGCCGGTGCGGCGAGAGGAGACCCGCACCTCAGGGCTCTACGAAGCCGCCTTTTACTTCGCGCTCTGAAATCCGCGTCTCATTTCGCGCTCTGATTTTGCAGAGACGCGCGTGTCGGCCGCAAACAACCTTTGCCCTTCGGCAAAGCGCGCCTTCGCGGCCGGCACGGCCGCCTCAACATCCGCAATCCCCTCAGCGCCGTGGGTAATTTGCCCTTTCCCACCTCGCTGATTTCTGTTGATTGAACGATGCTCGCACAATTCCCGGCTGCCGTGATCGAGAATTTGCAACCACTCGTCGACGGCGGCCGTTACCCGATCAAGCGCGTCATTGGCGAAGACGTGGTCGTCGAGGCGGACATTTTCAAGGACGGGCACGACATCGTCGCCGCTTCCTTGAAATGGCGCGTGCTAGGCCAGCCCGACTGGCACGAGACAGCCATGAAATTCGTCGATAACGATCGCTGGGGCGGCGTCTTTTCCGTTTACCAAAATGCGACCTACGAATATACGGTCGAAGCTTGGACCGATGTCTTTGCCGGCTGGCAGCATGAATACGCGGCAAAATTCGAGGCCGGGCTCGCCGACCTGACGAGCGAAAAGCTGGAGGGCGCAGGTCTGCTTGCCGCCGCAGCCAAACGCTCCCGCGGCGCGGATGCCAAACGGCTGCGCGAGTTCGCCAAAGGGATGCGCACCGGTGACAATGCCGAGGTCAATCGCCTCGTCCAGTCCGGCGAACTCGAAGTCCTGATGGCCACCTATGCGGCGCGCGAGGGCGCCACTCAGTACGCCCCGCCACCGCATGTGATCGTCGATCGCGTCGCGGCTCGCACCGCCGCCTGGTACGAATTCTTCCCCCGCTCCGCTGAGGGTCGGGCCGATCGTGGCTCGACCTTTCGCGATTGCCTTGGGCGGGTCGATGACGCCAAAAAGATGGGCTTCGACGTCCTCTATTTCCCGCCGATCCATCCGATTGGCCTCACGAACCGCAAAGGCCGCAACAATTCCGTGACCTGCAAACCGGGCGAGCCGGGCGTGCCGTACGCAATCGGCAATCGTCATCTCGGCCTGCCAAACGGCGGCGGCCACAAAGATATTGAGCCGTCGTTAGGCACACTGGAGGATTTTGCCTGGCTGGAGAAACAAATCCACCGTCGCGGGATGGAGATCGCGCTCGACTTCGCGATCAACTGCTCGCCCGACCATCCCTATGTCGCGGAACACCCGGAGTGGTTCTACAAACGTCCGGACGGCACGATCAAATACGCTGAGAATCCGCCGAAGAAATACGAGGATATTTACCCGCTCAATTTCCGCTGCGGCAACTGGCAGGAGCTCTGGGAGGAAATGAAGAGCATTATCCTCTTCTGGGCGGAACATGGCGTGCGCATCTTCCGCGTCGATAATCCGCACACCAAACCGGTCGCCTTTTGGGAGTTTCTCATCAGCGGGGTGCGCGAGAAATTTCCTGACACGATCTTTCTCTCCGAGGCCTTCACCCGCC
The DNA here is from genome assembly GCA_963742545.1 of uncultured Verrucomicrobiae bacterium. Lineage (GTDB taxonomy): Bacteria > Verrucomicrobiota > Verrucomicrobiia > Chthoniobacterales > UBA10450 > Palsa-1392. The sequence goes on from CAVUMF010000004.1 coordinate 99,786, forward strand.
CGAAAATGATGAAAGCGCTGGCCAAGGCCGGCTTCAACCAGAGCTACACCTACTTCACCTGGCGGACGAGCAAATCGGAGCTGACCGAGTATTTCACCGAGCTCACCCAGACGGAGATGCGCGAATATTTTCGCGGCAATCTCTTCACCAACACGCCCGATATTTTGCCCTTGCACCTGCAAACCGGCGGGCCTCCGATGTTTCAGATTCGCTCCGTGCTCGCAGCCACGCTCTCGAGTGTTTACGGCATCTACAGCGGCTTCGAGCTTTGCGAAAACGCCGCGCTCCCCGGCCGCGAAGAGTATCTCGATTCTGAGAAATATCAGTTTAAGGAGCGCGATTGGGACGCGCCGGGAAACATCAAGGCGCTGATCACCAATCTGAACCGGATCCGGCGCGAGAATCGCGCGCTCCATTTCTACGACAATCTTCGTTTCCACCCGGTCGACAACGAGGCGCTGCTTTTCTACAGCAAGATGACGCCGGCCCGCGACAGCATCATTCTCATCATCGTGAATCTCGATCCGCTTTACACACAGAGCGGATTTGTCGAGGCGCCAATCGAGCATTTTGGCGAAATCGGCGGCGACAGTTACGAAGCGCACGACCTGCTGACTGAGACGCGCTACATCTGGCACGGGAAACGCAACTACGTCGCGCTTCATCCCGGCGTGCAACCGGCCCACATCTTTCGCGTCCGGCGCTGGCATGGCTGACGTTTTCGCCTAACGAGTGCAGCGAGTATTCGCTCACTTCCTTGAGCGCCTGCTCATTCCGTCAAGAAAGGGCGGCGCGCCTCGAAATAGACCGGATCATGGGGATTCAAGCTCGGCGGTTGCGCCGGATTCCAGGAAATTCTGTCAAGCAAACGAATGAGCAGCCCGACCGGCGTTTGTCAGCGCCGTCCGCCCCCCTTTTCGGTGGAGCGAGACTCTGTCGAGCCGGACGAAGACAAGGCAGCAGCACCCCGCCCTCGCCAGCTCGACGGAGTCTCCTTCCACCGATCTCCCACCAATTATCGCCTGCCGATGAACGGGCCCGCGCCGCGCGTTGTCTCTCCTCCGGTGAAGTTGCATCGCCAGTGCCCGTGCCTATGCTAAGCCCCAATTGAGCATGAAGCGTTTCCTTTCACTGCTCGTTGTCCTGGCGAGCGCCGGCTCCGCCCTCGCCCAGGCTCCGGCGCCAGATCAGCCCATCCTCCCGCCCACTACAAATCTCCTTCAAGCAATGATCGCCGCCGGGCCCGTCATGCTGCTGCTTTTCCTCCTCTCCATTTTTTCGGTCATGATGATCGTCGTCTTCTTTTTCACCATTCGCCGCGGCGCGATCGTGAGCGGCGGCTACATGGCCACGGCCGACGCCCTCCTGCGCAAGCGCGATTATCTTGGTTTGCTGGCAGTCTCAAACCGACATGGCGAAGCGATCGCGCGCGTCGTGCAGAAGACGCTCGATTTTATGACGAAAAATCCGAACGCGGACTTCGCGCAGGTGCGCGAGATCGCGGAGACGGAAGGCACCCGCGTCGCCACCAATCTGCACAATCGGGTCACCTATCTGGCTGACATTGCGACGATCGGGCCGCTGGTCGGTTTATTCGGCACAGTCATCGGTATCATCCGGTCGTTTGGCGCGCTTGGCTCGGAGCTCGGGCCGACGCGCTATGTCCTGCTGTCAAAGGGCATCAGCGAAGCGCTTATCAACACTTGTGGCGGCCTCGGGATCGGCATCACCGCGATGATCTTCTACGCCATCTTTCGCGGGCGGGCGCAGCGCCTCGTTTCCGATCTCGAAGCCGCCAGCACTCACATCGTGGCGCTCCTCTCGCTCCAGCAGGGTTCGGGGCGGCGACGGGAACGCGCTCCGGTCTTGCTGGAAGATGAATTTTGAGCCGCGCTAAGCGTCGAAGCCTTTGCGTTTCTCCCGGGCGCTAATTGGTCAAATGAACTTCCGCAGTCGCACCGCTCCACAACACCCGGGCATCCAGCTCGCGCCTCTGGTTGACGTCCTGCTTCTGCTCCTGATCTTTTTTCTCCTGACCTGGAACGCGGCCCGGAACGAAAACGAGCTCGACATCAAAATTCCGAAGGCCAGCGCCGCGACGGAAAAAAACGCGCCAATCGGCGACGTGATCGTAAACGTCAAATCCGACGGCAGCGTGGTGGTGAATCGGCGAACGCTCTCCGGGCCCGACCTCATGAGCTTGCTTAAAGGCCTGGTGCAACTCAATGCCGATCAGGCGGTCGTGATCCGCGGCGATGAAGCCGGCGCCTACAAATACATCGTGAACGTGCTCAACACTTGCAGCGAAGCCGGGATCACGAACATCGCCTTCGCGACCGCGAAATGAATTCGCGGCGAGTGAGAGCCGCGCTCATCGTTGCGGCGGTTGGGTGGCTCTTGCAACCCGCTGCACCCGCGCAAGTCGCTACGCCAATTCCGGTCCGACGCGCCCTGCCTGTGGGGGAGCCGCCGGTCGCGCGCGCCATCCCGGTCGAAACGCCGTCACCCACCCCGGAGCCGACCATCAGGCGGGCGCTCCCGGTCCCGGCCGCAACCGAATTGCCGGTCCCGCCAACTGCGGCGACCCAGCCCTCGAACAGCGACACACCATCGGAGAGCGGAGAGTCGCCGGCGCAGCGTCAGCTTAATTACGCCAACGGACTTTTCGTCCGAAAACTCTACGATCTCGCGATCCCGGAGTACGAGAAGTTTCTCGGTCTCTACCCGGATTCGTCCGATCGACCGACCGCGCTCTTTTACATGGGCGAATCGTATCGCGTGCTCAATCGCATCACCCCCGCGCGCACCAGCTTTCAAAGTATCCTGCGCGATTTCCCCGACAACGAACTGGCCGGGCCCGCTTCCTACGCTCTCGCGGAAATTTTCTTCAACGACAAAGATTATCCGTCTGCGCTGCCGCTTTTTCATCGCGCCGCGGCCAAGGTGAAGTCATCCGCACTCGCGCTCTCCGCCCGCTATTTTGAAGCGCGCTGCCTGGAAAATCTCGATCGAAAAGATGAGGCGCGCGATGTCTATCAGCAGGTCATTGCAGTCGAAGATCCCAATCCATTTCGCGATGATTCGCGCCTCGCAGTCGGCGCCATTTTTCTCGTCGCCGGCCGAAAAGCCGATGCGCTGAAACAGTTTGAAGCGCTCGCTTCCGAGACGAGCAAGCCGTCGCTGAAGGCGGATGCAACGGTCCGGGCCGGACTAGTCGCGCTCGATCTCGCGCAAGACGACAAAGGCCAACCGGACAAGGCGATGACCGCCAAAGCAGCTGGCCTTTTGCAAAAAGGACGCAACATGCCGGAAGCAGGACGCTGGAGTGGAATCGCCACGGTCGGTTTGCTCCGACTCGAGTATCAGGCCGGCCAATACGCTCAGGCGGTCGCCGATTACCAAAAGAGCAAGGACAAGGTCCCGGATGAAGTGCGATCTGAGATGATGTTGATCGCCGGGAATAGCCAGCGCCAGCTCGGCCATTACAAGGAAGCGCAGGAGATCTATCGCCAGATCGTGCAGAAGTATCCGGGCCGCGCGGAGGCGAAGGACGCGCAATACCAGCGGCTGATCGGCCTCTACAACGCGAACGATCCGGCGTTGCGCAACGAGATCGACGCCTTCATCAACGACAATCCAAACGGGGAACACACCGAACAGGCAAGGTTGATCAAGGCCGAGGCGCTCTACAAAGCGCGGGATTTCGCCGGTGCCGCGCCCGTTTACGCCGGACTGCGCGATTCGACGCTCCCCATGAAACTGCGGGCGGAAGCGGCTTTCAAACTCGGTTGGTGTTACGTGGAGACGAAAGAGTCCGACAAGGCAATCGAGGCGTTCGGCTATTTCTTGCAGGCCTTCCCCGACAATCCGCAAGTCCCGTCCGCTCTCGCCCAGCGCGCTCTCGCCTACCAGGAAGGCAAACAATACGATCGCGCGCGGAGAGATCTCGATCAGTTGCTCGCCAACTACCCTGGTGTGCCCGAACGCGAAGCCGCGCTGCAACAAGAGGCTCTCATCCTCGGACAGCTCGACGACAGCAAGGGCATGGCCGCGACTTTCCAGCAATTGTTGAAGGAATTTCCGAAGAGCGCGGCGGCGGCGCAGGCCCATTACTATATCGGCAAGGCGGCGTTCGAGGCGAAGGATTACGAGACCGCGATCGCGGAGATGAACCAGGCGCGCCAGTTAAACAAGGATCAATACGGCGGGCCGGCCGCGCTCCGCATCCTCTCGTCGTACTTTTATCTGAAGCAACGCGACACCCTCGCGAAGGAGGTCGACAAGTTCTATGCCGCCGCGCCCAAGGCACAGGTCCCGGCTGAAATTCTCGAGTGGCTTGGGATCGAATTTTACAACGCCAAAGACTATGCCGCCGCCGCCAAGTATCTCACCGCGTTGAGCAAGACCGGCAACGTCACGAGCGTGAAACCGGATTTCTGGTTTTATCTCGGCGACGCGCAAATGAAGATCAATCAGCCGGCGGAAGCGGAAGCTTCGCTCCAGAGGTTTTTGGAAACGACGGCCGACCCGGCCGCGAAAGCGAAAGCGCTCCTTGCCCTGGGCGAAGCGAAAATCGGTGCGCACAAGCCCGACGATGCGCAGAAGATCGCGGAAGAAATTATGACGTTGCAGCCGGAAGGCCGGGTCAACGCCCAGGCGCGCCTGCTGGCGGGCGACGTAGAGGTGGAACGCCAGCAGTTTGAAGAAGCGGGCAAGGCGTTCATGAGCGTGGCTCTGCTTTACGATGATCCCGAGATCACCCCACAGGCGCTCGCCAAAGCGGCCAAAGCCTACCAAAAAGCCGGCAAACCCGTCGAAGCCGAGCGCGCCAGTGCACAGCTTCACCAAAAATATCCCGACTACGCTGGCGGTTGATTCCGGCGGGCGACCTCGCTGGAGGGACGACCTCTGTGTCGTCCGTGTTTGGAAACTGGGACGGGACGGAGCCCCTCCCTCTGGTGGGGCGAGACTCCGTCGAGCCGGACGAGGTACGCCGCGGACGCATCAATCTTCTAATGCCATGCAGCTCGCTACGGACACGGCAAATGAAGAAGGGTTTCGATCGGCAAAGGCGCGAGAAACTTCCGCGCGTCGTCGACCTGCAGGACCGGGCGCGCCAGACAGGCCGCGAGAAAGCTGAGATCGGGCGTCGCCGCCAGGCCCGCCTGCGCATTGAGCTGCAATTGCACGAGTTGCCTAACGACGCGCTCGGCATTTTCCCGGCAATCTTTCCGCGAGGTAAAATGCACCGTGCAAACTCCCGGCGCGGTCGCTTCGATCTCCGGCGCGAGGGTTGCGGCGTGATGCAGTAAAATTTCGCCGGCGATTTTCTCCTGAGCGCGCGCGCGCGGTTTAATGATCAGACTCAAACACCGCGCCAGCCCCTGGCTCGCGGTCATTCCCACATTCACTCCGGCTGCGGCGGCGCTGGGCGTGAGCTGGAGGATGGTCGCTTTCGCTTCTTCGTCATCGAGCAACGCGACCGGCTTGGCGCGCAGCTCCGGCTTGTGCCGCAGCGCCGCCTGCAATTCGAAATCGGGCAGATAAAGAGCGGCGAACATTGTGGTGAGATTGAAGCGATGAAGGGTTAAAGCAAAAAAGGTGTCATCCCGAGCCAGCGTAGCGCGGCGAGGGACGAAAGCCCGGCCTCGTCCTGCGGGCCGCGTTACGGGCGCGGCTCAGGATGACAAGCTTTCGCTTCAACGCTTCAACGCTTTAACGTTTTAACGTTTCAATCAGCACGCCATCTCCCTCTCCCTCCTCCACTTGTTAGGCTGGACCCGCTGCACCCGAATCTTTAATCGCGCCTGTAAATCGTCGGGCGCCCAGTCGAGCTGCGGCAAGGTCCAGCGATTCTCCAAAGCAAGTTTCCATTGCGCGCTGCTGACCATGCTCCGCGGAGTAAGAACCAGAAACGCCGTCGGCGCCGGCTCGACCAAACGTTGCAGGCGATACCAATTGCTTGGAGGAATCCGGCCCAATTCCGCCAGCGGATTGAGAACGAGATCGAGAATCACGAGCGGAAAATTCCCATCGCGCAAAAGCAGATCGACCGCCTGCATCGCTTCGCTCGCTTTCCGGCAGCGCACCCAAAGAAGATGGCGCAACGCGGCATCGCCGATGAATTGCGGATCGAACGAATCGCGTCCGTCGATCAGGGCGATAAAATAGCGCTCGCGACAGGCGCGTTGCAAGAGCGCGGCAATGATCGACGCGCTGCCAGTATTCGGAGACGTGGTGATTAATTCCGTGATCACCCCTTTCGTTAGGCCGCCGCCCAACGTTTCATCGAAAGTGGACAAACCGGTGATGAGTCGGTCGGCCGGCGGCAACGGCTCCTGCGGAAAGCGTTCCGCCAGAAGCGTGCGCAGATCGATGATCCTGTTCGCCGCCATGCCGGAAAGATGGCACCGAAATAAATATGTTCAAAAACACATTAACGCCGCCTTGTTGTCATCCTTCGCCGCACTGGCGGCGAAGGACCTCACAAGCGGTTGGCGAAGTTATTCAGGGAATTGTTTCCGCACGAGCGAGGTCATCACGCCTTGAATCCGCAGCTCGCGCGCCGGAATCAGATCTGGAAATTTCGGGTTTTCCGCTTTCAAATACGGCCGGCCCCGCTCAGTGAGGTAGCGTTTCAGCGTCGTCTCGCCATCGATCAGCGCCGCGACGATGTCGCCATTTTTCGCCGTCTGCCGATCTTCCAGAATCACGATGTCGCCATCGAGAATGTGTGCACCGATCATGGAATCACCACGCACCCGCAAGGCAAACGTGCGCGCACTGCGCGAGGCGTTGAGCGAGCCGAGATCGAGCGCAACATGGCCTTCGATGTTTTGCTCGGCGAGCGTCGCCATACCGGCCGGGATCTCGCCGTAAATCGGGATATCCACCACCCGGCTATGCGGCGCAGAGGTGATCAAGGCACGTGCCTTGCGCGCGTGGCGCTGGAGGAAACCCTTTCGCTCCAGCACAGCGATGTACTGCATGACCGAGGTCTGACTCGCGAACCCGAAATGCTCCTGGATTTCGCGCGTGCTCGGGGTCAGGCCTTTGCTGCGTTGTTCGGCCTGGATGAATTGCAGGACGTTCTTTTGCCCGGGCGTGAGCATATGAACATGTTGGCGAAAACATGTGCCCACGCAACTGAGAATGTGGGAGGGGCCTTTGCGCCCCCAGGGGCCACAGCGGATCGGGGCACAAAGGCCCCTCGCACGTTAGGCGCTCGCTGAAAGTTGAAACTTCTTTTCCGAGGTCTGCTCGCGCAGCCGGGCGAGATAGGCGATGGAATCGTAGCGCTCCACCAGCCACTTCAATTCGTCAGGCGAACCGACCTTCCCGTGCGTCAGTTGCACGAGCTCGGCTTCGTAGGTAGCGCGCAACTGCTCCTCCAGCCTGCTCAGCCGTTCTTCCAACTTCCCCCGCTCCGGCTGCAACAGCGCGCGAGAGAGCGTGCTCGCCGCCTCCTTGTTCCGGAGCAGCCAGCGCTCGATTTCGCGCAACAGCGTTCCCGTATTCCAAAACAACTCTGCCACCGACCGTGGAATCGGACGGCCCGCTCTCAGTTCTGCCCCTTCCAGGGTGAGGAGATGGTGCAGGCGCAACTTGGGCTCGCTCAGGACCCGAAACGCTTCGTTCAACTCCGCGTCCGCCGGTCGCGTGCGAGCGAGCGCGAAATATTTCTCCTTCAGCTTCTCCGGATCGAGCCAGGGCTGTCGCGCTTCGCCGAGGAGCGCGAAGTAATCGGTCATGCCGAGAAACTCTCGCCGCAGGAACAGTGCGCGACCGCGTTCGGGTTCGTCACCTTAAACCCGCCCTTTTGCAGGTCTTCGCTGAAATCGAGGACCGAGCCGCTGACGAAAAGTGCGCTTTTCGGATCGACCACCACCCGCACGTTGCAGGACTCGACCATGATGTCGCGGTTAGCCGGGCCATCGACCAAATCCATTTTGTATTGCAGCCCGGAGCAGCCGCCGCCGATGACCGCGACCCGCAACGCGCCGTGGGCGCGACCCTGCTTTTGCAGAAGGAACGAGAGTTTGCGCGCGGCGTTCTCGGTCACTTTGACGAGACGCTCGTTGCCGATTTTGAATTTGATCTCGCCGTTAGGCGAACTGGCTGCGGACACGGGGACAACTTACGCGTTACCGGGCAGGTCGCCAGTTGGAGGGCAACGCTCCGTCGTCGCCGACACTCAAACCAGACACGGCAATGACGGAGCATTGCCCTCCAGCCCCACGAGATGATCGTGGGCGATTTCCTCGACCTCGCGCAGCATGCTGACGTGCTGGAACTTTTCGCGGAGCAATTTGCTGCCCGGCAATCCCTTCGAATACGCCATCAACCGTCCGCGCATCGAACGCATGGCGAGGTCTTCGATGCCGCATTCCTCTACCGCGAGCATGCAATGCCGTTGAATCAGCGCCCATTTCTCCATCGGCTCGGGCGCCGGCAGCAGCTCGCCGGTCGCAAGATAATGTTTCGTCCGGGAAAAAATCCACGGCGAACTCATCGCGGCGCGCCCGATCATGACTCCAGCGATGTCCGACTCCGCCCTTCGCTTTGCGACATCAGCAGCGCCGAAGAGATCGCCGTTGCCGATCACCGGGATGGAGACGGCGGCAGCCACCTGCGCGATCACTTCCCAATCGGCCGCGCCGGAATAACCCTGCGCGCGAGTGCGCCCGTGCACGGCAAGAGCGGAAATGCCTAACGACTCGAGAAGTTGCGCCACGCTGATCGCGTTGACCGAGTTGTCGTCCCAGCCGGTGCGGATCTTGGCCGTAACCGGCAAGGGAGCGACCGCCCTGACGACCGCGTCCGCCACCCTGCCCAGCGTCGGGCAATCCTTGAGTAGTGCGGAGCCTCCGTTTTTCGCCACCACCTTGTTGACTGGGCAGCCGAAGTTGAGGTCGATGAAATCCGGCTGGACCCAGTCCACCACCTGCCGCGCCGCTGCCGCCATGTGCTCGGCATTGCCGCCGAAGAGCTGCACGCCGATCGGGCGCTCGATTTCGTCGAAGTCGAGGTAGCCGCGGGTGCGCGCGTTGCGCCGGAAGACGCCTTCCGAAGAGACGAACTCCGTCACGAGCACGTCCGCCCCGCGTTCCTTGCAGAGTTGGCGGAAAATCTTGTCCGACACGCCGGCCATGGGCGCGAGGTAAAGCGGGAAACGCCCGTTGGAAAACCAGGGAAGCATTAGGTCGTTAAATCGTGAATCGTTGAATCGTCACACCGAGCCGATGCAAAGCCCGGCCGCGCCCGCTTCGCGAACTGCGTTGCGGCACGAATCTCAAATCACGGATCATCGGCTTCCTCATTCGAGCTTCGTCATTAAGGCAACGACCTCGGCCTGGACGGCGTCCAGTTCATCCAGATGCAATTGCGGGTCGGGCACGATGAAGACGTCGCCGGTCTTGGCGTGCTCGTAAATCAGGACGCGGCCCCGGTCGCGATCCTCGGTTTGGATTTGCTTGAGAATTTTTTTTCGCTCCAGCATCGCGGCCAGCACATAGCAGGCATTGGCGTTGGCGCCATCCGCCGCTCGCACGAGACGGCGAAACAGTTCCTCGGCGTTCTCCTTTGGCAAAGGATCGGACGGCGCGGGTGGCGGCGGCTCGAACCGCGCCCGCCAAAAAGAGAACGGCTGTAAATTTTCGTTTCGTTGCTGCCAGGCCTCTTCACTCAAATCCTGGCGGCGAAAGCCATCGCCTTCGCGAAAGAGCAGGGTGTAAAAATTTTCGCCTGGGGCAAAAGGCCGGCCGGTTGCCGCGCACACATCGGAGCGGTGCTGGATCGACCATTCATCAGCCAGGGGATTCATCGCGCGCGCAAACTACGCCAGAGCACGGCGGGATTAAAGCTGGGCGCCTCGCGGTTCGTCGCGCGCAGACGCAGCAAATAGAGACCGATCACAAAATAGATCACGTTCGGTGTCCAGCCCGCGACGACCGGCGAAACGCGGTCGCCTTCCCCAAGCGCGAGAAAGAGGTGGATCAAAAAATTCATTGTGAAGACGAGCCCGATCGCCACCGCGACGCTCGCGAGAATGCCGCGACGCGAGAAGCCGATCCCGAGCGGCGTCGCCATGATGGCCACGACCATGCAGGTCCACGGTAGCGCCCAACGATATTGCAGCTGGGTGCGGAAGGGAGCGAGCAAGGTCTGAGGAAAATCGGAGTTGTAACGCAGATATTCCTGCAGCTCGGAGACGCCGAGGAATTCCGGGCGCACGTTGGCACTGCTCAGCCGGTAGGGCGTTTCGCTCCAGCCGGTGATCGTCAGGGACGGCAAGAGCTTTTCATCCGTGATGTTGCCGGCGATGTCGTAGTTTACCACCTTCACATTCTCCATCCGCCAGCTTTTCGTGGCCGGCTCGTAGAACGCCTGCGTCACGATGTAGTTGCGGGTAATATTTCCCTGCGCATCCTGCTGCACCACCTGCACGCCGCTGAACTGATTCGCATTCCGCCGAAAGCGCGCGATATACCAGGTTCGGTTGTCCGACCGGTTGCGGAAGACTTGCGCGGTGATCACCACTTCGCGCACCCCACCGCGATTGACCTGGTCGAAAAAATTCTTCCGCGCCAACTCGGCGTGAGCGGCGAGGGAATAATTGAGCGCCTGGGTCACCCCAGTGGTGAGAAACCCGATGATGAGCAACGGGAAAACAACCCGTGGCACGCTCACACCGGCGGTCAACATGGAAACGATTTCGTTCGCGCGCGACATCCGGCCGAGAGAAAAAAGCAGCGAGAGAAGCAACGAAACCGGCAACAGGATCACGAGTACCTGCGGAATCTGCGTCCAGTAAAACTGCACGACCATTCCTAATGCCGCGTGCTCGTCGAAGATCGTGGAACTGTTGTCGCTAATGTCGAAGATGAGCCAGATGGAGAGGAAGCCGATAATGCAGTAGATGTAGGGCTGCAGGAAATTGCGGACGATGTAGCGATCGAGCAGTCTCATGGGAGTTTCGAGTTTCGATTTTTGATTTGCGCTCTCCGCCAGACTCCGCGCAATTGCTTCCGTGGTCGCCTCCTTAATTCGAAATTGCCCATGATCGCGCTCAAAGATTCTCTCGGGAGCGATTTTGTCGAGCGGACGCGGGCGATTTTTGCCGAGGAGGGCCTGCTCGCCAGGGCGCGCAACTTTGAGTATCGCCCGGAGCAACAGGCGATGGCAGCGGCCGTCGCGCAGGCGCTGGAAGAAGAGCGCCATCTCGTGGTAGAGGCAGGGACCGGCGTGGGTAAATCGCTTGCCTACCTCATTCCGGCGACCCTTTTCGCGATCGAGAAAAAGAAGAAGGCGATCATTTCGACGCACACGATCAACCTCCAGGAACAACTGCTGCACAAGGACATCCCGATCGTAAAAAAGATTCTCCCGGTCGAGTTCGAGGCCGCGCTCATGAAAGGCCGGCAGAATTATCTTTGTCCGCGCCGCCTGCAGCGCGCAATGCAGAGCGCGAACGAACTTTTCAACACGACGGAGCAGGCCGATCTCGCCCGGCTCGCCGACTGGGCGCGCACAACGGTCGACGGCACCCTGAGCGATCTGCCGATTGAACCCGATCCAAAGGTCTGGACACAGGTTTGCAGCGAAGCGCACATCTGCACCGCGAAGTCCTGCGGACAGGATTCGCGTTGTTTCTTTCAGCAGGCGCGCCGGCGGCTGCTCGCGGCCGACGTGGTGGTGATCAATCACACGCTGCTCTTCATGCTCCTCGGCGGATTGGAAGAGCAGGAGGAACGCGACGAAGGCTATCTTTTCCCTAACGACTTCCTGATCTTCGACGAAGCGCACACTCTCGAGCAGGTGGCCTCGCGGCAGATCGGGATCGGCGTTTCGCAATTTGGACTGCGCTCCACCATCCAGCGGCTCTACAACGCGCGCTCCAAGAAGGGACTCTTCACCGTCACACGCGACGCGGCCGGGGTGACGCTGGCAGCGGCGCTGGTCGAGGAGGCGGACCGCTTTTTCGCCGCGGTGGATGAGCGGGCGGATTTCAAGAAAGGACGCGAATACCGGGTGCGCCGGGCGGATTTCGTGGAGGACCAGATCACGGGGCGACTCGCGGCCCTCCAGGTGCGGATCAGCGAGGTGGTGCGAAAAACGGAAGACGAACTTTTGAAATCCGAGTTGCAGGAACTCGGACGACGCATCGCCGACGCGCGGGAAGGCATCTCGATTTTCCTGCAACAAAGCGCGGAAAAACATGTCTACTGGATCGAGCGCACGGGAAAAGCCGCCCAGAACATCACGCTCAACGCCGCCCCGATCGATGTCGCGCCGGTCCTGCGTCGAATGCTTTTCCGGGAAGGCTGCACCAGCGTCCTGACGAGTGCGACGCTCGCAGTTGGCCGCCCCGACCTCGCGTATTTTCGGCGGCGAATTGGAGCCAACGATTCGGAGCCGCTGCAGCTCGGGAGTCCGTTCGATTTCCAGAAACAGATGCAGCTCTTCGTCGTGCGCAAGATGCCGGACCCGCGCGACGAGACCTACGGCGCGGCGCTCGCCGAATGGGTGGCGCACTTCGTCGCCGACACCGACGGACGCGCTTTTGTGCTTTTCACCAGCTACCGCGCGATGCAGCAACTGGCCTTGGAGATGGAAGCATTTTTCGTCAGACAAAAGATGAACCTGCTCGTGCAGGGCAAGGGCGCCCCGCGCAGCCAGCTCCTCGAGCAGTTCAAAAACACGCCACGCAGCGTGCTTTTCGGGACGGACAGTTTTTGGATGGGCGTGGACGTGCCGGGCGCGGCGCTTTCGAACGTCATCATCACGCGGCTGCCTTTCGCCGTCCCCGATCATCCGCTGATCGAAGCCAAGCTCGAGCTCATCCAGGCGCGCGGCGGCGATGCGTTCACCGAATTCTCGCTCCCGGAGGCGATCTTGAAATTCCGCCAGGGCGTCGGGCGCCTGATTCGGACGAAGAGCGATCACGGCATCGTGGTCATTCTCGACAATCGCGTGGTGACGAAGACATATGGCCGGGCTTTTCTTAAAGCCCTGCCGCAATGCCCGGTGAAGATTTTGTAACGGTGCCAAAGGTTGCGTTAGTTTCCCAACTGTGACGCGTTTCGCCTTCGCCTTCCTTATCGCCGCGACTGCATTCCTGACCGGGATGGCGGTGGATCGTTACGCTCTCTCACCCTCGCGACCGCCGGTCGCATCCGGCGCGAAGGGCGCGAAATCGTCAAGCGACAAGCCGCTTATTGCCCAACTGGTGGCGCAACTTCCGGCTGCGTCTTCCGCTCCGGCCAAACCCGGCCAGGCGTCTCCCTCTGCCAGCCCGGCTTCCGACGAGGAAATCATTGCGGCCTTGAAAAGCGCGATCGCGCATCCTTCCGGTCGCAACGGTTATCTCCAGGCGAGCAAATTAATCGATGGGCTCGACCCGAAGAGGATCCGTCCCATCATCGACGCCTTTCAAAACCTGCCTAACCAACGCGAGAAATCGATGTATCTGTCGATGCTCATTTCGCGCTGGGCGGAAGTGGAGCCACAGGCCGCGCTGACTTACGCGCAAAGCAACGGCACCGCCTCCGATCGCAGAATGATCGTCGCCGCCGCCGTCCGCTCGTGGGCGGCGAAGGATGCGAACGCGGCCAACGCCTGGGTGCAACAGCTTCCGCCCGGACAGGAACGCGATCGTGCGATGCAGGCTGTCGTCTCGTCCCTGGCCGAGTCCGATCCGCAGGCTGCCCTCAACCTGCTGCAAACAATGCCGAGCGGGGGGAGCAGCCGGCAAAGTCTCTACTGGCCGATTTTTTCCCGGTGGGCCAGCACCGATCCAGTCGCCGCCGGGCAGCGTGCCGCGCTTCTCCCGCCCGGGTCGGGCCACGACGCCGCTCTTCAGGTCGTCGCGTCCACTTGGGCAAACGACAATCCGGAAGCGGCCTTCGCCTGGGCCAGCACTTTGCCGACCGGTCAGGCGCACGACAACGCGCTGCAAACCATTTTTTCTGCCTGGGCAAACAAGGATCCGCAGCGGGCCGCCAGCATGATCGCGGCATTGCCGCTCGGGCCGATACGCGATCGCGCGGCTGGCAACATCGCGCGCCAATGGGCCCAGAACGACCCGGTCGCGGCCCTTGCCTGGGCGCAAGAACTGCCGGGCGGCGAAGGAAAAAATCGCGCGCTGCAGAGCGTTCTCTCGAGCTGGGCACAAATGGACCCGGCAGCGGCGGGCAATTACGTCGCCACTTTGCCGTCCGGCAAAGTGCAGGAGGACGCCGTGAAACTGGTCGCGCGGCAACTCGCAAACGCCGATCTCGAGACCGCCTTGAGCTGGGCGCAAAAACTCCCCGCGGGCGCGACGCGTCAGGACGCGCTCGGTCCCATCATCTCGCAATGGAGCCAAACCGATCCGGCCGCCGCGGCAGAATTTGCCCTAACGAATAGCAGCGGTGATACACGCCACAGTTTGCTCGCCAATATTTCGCGGCAATGGGCCCAGAACGATCCGCAGGCCGCGCTCAATTGGGCGCAGAATTTGACCGACTCGGACGAGCGTACCACGGTCCTGCCCAGCATCATTTCGGCCGTGGCGGAAAACGATCCGGCCAAAGCCGCGCAAATGACGTCGCGACTCTCCGGCGATGCGCAGAACGCCGCAGCAAATTCCGTCATCTCGCAATGGGCCTCGAGCGATCCGCAAGCCGCCGCCGCCTGGGCGGCGTCGTTCCCCGACGGAACCATGCGCGCGCAAATGTTCGGGAACCTGATCAACTCGTGGGGAAGAAGTGATCCGACCGCAGCCGCGAGCTGGCTTGAGAGTTTATCCGACGGACCTTCGCGGGACCGGGCGGTGAGCGCCTTTACGGGGGATATCACGTCGTCCAATCCCCAGGCCGCGGCGCAATGGGCGGCGACGATCGGCGATGACAACCTGCGTAATAGCCAGATGGAATCCGTCGCGCGCGACTGGCTGAAAAGCGATCCGCGCAACGCCTCCACCTGGATCGCGAATTCATCGTTGCCGGACGACGCAAAGGCGCGGTTGCTCACGCCAAACGGATAAGGTCGCCAAAGGGTTGGGGCCTTGATGGGTCAGATCTTCTTGAGGTCCTTCGCCGGGGCCTCCCGAAGGACCATTTGGTGGGGCGAGACTCCGTCGAGCCTGGGAAAAGATGATGCTCTCGGAGTGACCCGCCCCCCTCCGGCTCGACAGGGTCTCGCCCACCGATAACATGTTCTATTGAACATGTTTCACTTCGGCCTTAAGTTTGCCGTGTGCGGAGGGAAATGCCGGAGAAAAAATCCACTAATCTCAAACCAGACTCAACCTCCGCCGCCCTGCGACGGGCGACGGAAATTTCCCGCATTATCGCCATCCTCCACAAATGGGGCGTCCATACCCTGGGCGACCTCTCCGCTCTCCCCCAGGACGATCTTGCCGCCCGGCTCGGACCGGAAGCGGCCCGCCTCTGGGAACAGGCAAGGGGCCAATCAACCCGTCTTTTGCGACTCGTTAGGCCACGAGAAATCTTTGCGGAAGAAATCGAGTTCGAGCACGAAATCGAAACGGCCGAGCCGCTCCTCTTCGTCCTGCGACGATTTCTCGAACAACTCACCCGGCGGCTCGGCACGCTTTCCCTCGTCGCCCAGGAGCTGGTCCTTCGCCTCACTTTTGCCGATCCGCCAAAGGACGGATTCGCGGCGGCGAATAAAATGAGCTACCAACATCGCTTTCAAATTCCCGATCCGACCAACTCGGTTGAGCTGTTATTTCGTCTCCTCCAGTGCCATCTGGAAAATTTTCGCACCAACCATCCAATTGTGGCCGTGGCGCTCGAAGCGCAGCCGGTCCGGCCAGGGCGGCAACAGTTCAATTTTTTCGAGACCCCGCTGCGCGACCCCGGCCGGCTGCAGGAAACGCTCATCCGGCTCACAGGATTGTTAGGCAAAGAACGGGTCGGAAGGCCGGCGCTGGAGGATTCACACCGCGCGGATGCTTTCCATCTCGAGCCGTTCGTTTGGAATCTGACGGAAACGCCGGGCGAATTGCCGGACGAAAACAAGCCGATGATCGGGCCGGCGCTGCGTCGGCTGCGTCGCGATCGTTCTTCTTCACCCAAGGCCGCGGTGTTCGCCCGGCAGGGACCTTATCTCGCCTCGGGAGATTGGTGGGATGAAGAAAAATGGGAGCGGGCAGAGTGGGATTTGCAGCTGGCCGACAGCGTTGTCTGTCGCTGCCAGGAACGCGGCGGAAAATGGGAACTCGAAGCCCTCTATGACTAAGCGCCATGTTCTCCGAACTCCATGCCTGCAGTGCCTTCAGCTTCCTCCGCGGCGCCTCTTTCCCCGAGCAACTGGCCGAGCGTGCGGCCGAGTTGGGATTGCCCGCAGTCGCCTTGCTCGATCGCAACGGCGTCTATGGCGCGCAACGTTTTTCCGTCGTCTGCCGCGAGCACGGGGTGCGGCCCATCATCGGCGCCGACCTGACGATGGAAGACGGTAGTCTTCTGGCGGTCTTGGTCGAGAATCGCACCGGCTATAAAAATCTGTGCGAGCTGCTTACCCAGGCGCATCTGCGGAGCGAAAAAGGGAGCTGCGCGGCGCGCTGGGAAGAACTCCCGGAGTTTGTCGAAGGACTGATTCCCCTGCTGGGGAGCGCACGCGACTCGCGTGCTGTTTGCGGCGACTCGCCGCAAACCTCTTCGCAGACGGCGCCTGTGAGCCGCCCAGCTCTCCGGCGAGTCGCCGGAGGGAGCACGCGAGTCGCCCGCACACAGGAGGACAGGCAGCGCACTCCCCGGAATCTCGCGGAGCGCGCGCAATGGTTGCTCGACGCGTTTGGACACGATCACGTTTATGTCGAGCTTCAGCGCCATCTGGTGCGCGGCGAGGAACGCATGAATCGTCAGTTGATCGATCTCGCAGAACATCATCGTCTCCCGCTGCTGGCGACGAACGGCGTGCAGTACGCCAGACCGCTCGGACGCGAGGTGCTCGACGTTTTCACCTGCATCCGCGAGCACACCCATCTCGACGCCGCCGGCACTCGCCTGACGATTAATGCGGAGCGCCATTTGAAGAGTGCAGCGGAAATGAAAGCGCTCTTTCGCGATCGACCCGACGCGGTCGCCAACACCCTCCGCCTGGCGGAGCGCCTCCAGTTTTCCCTCGAAAATCTGGGTTACGATTTCCCCGATTATCCGGTCCCGGACGGCCACTCGATGGATTCGTTCCTGCGCACCATCACCCTCTTCGGCGCGCAACAGCGCTACGCCGCGATCAGCTCGGCGGTGAAAGCAAAGCTCAATGAGGAGCTCGCGCTGATCGAGAAGCTCGGCTTCTCCGGTTATTTTTTGATCGTCTGGGACATCGTCAATTTCTGCCGGGAAAGCAACATCATGGTGCAGGGCCGCGGGAGCGCGGCGAACAGCGCGGTTTGTTTTTGTCTCGGGATCACGCCGGTCGATCCGGTGAGCAACCATCTCGTCTTCGAGCGTTTCCTGAATGAGAACCGCAAAGGCTGGCCCGACATCGATCTCGATCTCCCGAGCGGTAATCGGCGGGAAAGCGTTATTCAGGAAATTTATCGGCGCTACGGCAAACATGGCGCGGCCATGACTGCGAACGTTATCACTTATCGCGGGCGGAGCGCGGCACGCGAGATCGGCAAGGCGCTCAATTTTGCGCCGAACATTCTCGACCGTTTCTCGCACCTCTTTGCGCACGGCGATTTTCCGCACACTCTCGATCTCGAGGCGCAAATCGAGCAATCCGGTTTGCCCAGGGCCCATCCGCGGATGCCGGCATTCGTCAGGCTGTATCAGGCGATTTACGGATTGCCGCGCCATCTCGGGCAGCACTCGGGCGGGATGATCATCTGCCAGGACAAACTCAGCTCTTTCGTCCCGCTCGAAAACGCCTCGATGCCGGGCCGGGTCGTCGCGCAATGGGACAAGGACGATTGCGAAGATCTCGGGATCGTGAAGGTCGACTTGTTAGGCCTGGGCATGATGGCGGTGATGCAGGACACCTTCGAGCTTTGCCGGGAACGCGGGCGGCCACTCGATCTTGCCCACATCCCGAAGGATGACGCCGCCACCTACGAGATGATGCAAAAGGCCGACACGATCGGCGTCTTCCAAATCGAGAGCCGGGCCCAGATGGCGACGCTGCCGCGGCTGAAACCGGAATGTTTTTACGACGTCGTGATCGAGGTCGCGATCATTCGGCCGGGACCGATCCAGGGCGACATGGTGCATCCCTACCTGGCGCGAAGGGCGGGCCGTGAGCCGGTCACTTATTTTGACGAGCGGCTGAAACCAATCCTGGAACGAACGTTAGGCGTGCCGCTGTTCCAGGAACAAATGCTCAAGATCGCGATGATCATGGCCGACTTTTCCGGCGCGGAAGCGGAGGAACTGCGACGCGCGCTCAGTTTCCATCGCTCGGTCGAACGGATGGAAAAGGTGAGCGTGAAGCTGCGCGCTGGGCTGGAGAAGAATGGCGTCGCGCCCGAGGTGATGGTGAAGATCATCCAGGCGATCAGTTCGTTTGCGCTCTACGGATTTCCCGAGTCGCACGCAATCAGTTTCGCGATTCTCGCCTATGGCAGTGCCTATCTGAAGGTGCATCGCGCGGCGGAGTTTTACGCCAGTCTGCTCAACAATCAGCCGATGGGATTTTACAGCCCGGCCACGATTGTGAAGGACGCGCGCCGGCACGGGATCCGGATGCGGCCGGTCTGTGTCGCGGCGTCGGAATGGCGCTGCGTGGTGGAGTCGGATGAGAGCGTGCGGCTGGGATTTTGCGTGGTGAATGGGTTGCGGGAGGAGCATGCGGCGGAACTCGTCAGGCAACGCGGCGAGCGAGGTTTTGCGTCGCTGGAAGATTTCAAGCGGCGCGTTTGCCTAACGAAGGAGGAACTACGGACGCTGGCGGAATTGGGAGCGCTTAATTGTTTGGCGGAACATCGACGGGCGGCGCTTTGGGATGTGGAAGAACCGTTGCACGACGATTTGCTGGGGAGCGCGTGCGCCTCGCACGCTGTTACCGGCGCCCCGCCGGTAACTGGAGAGCAGGCGTCGCGTCGTATGAAAATCGATTGCGCGTTCTCCGAAGCTTTTCGGCGAGGCGCCGAAAAGAGCGTGCGGGGCGCACGCGCTCCCCGGAAATCGAATTCGCCGCTCGCAGCCATGACGTTGCCGGAGCGGGTGCAGGCTGATTACGAGGGGATGAATCTCACGACCGGACCGCATCCGATGAAGCTGGTGCGGGAGCAGTTGCCGAATGTCTGGCGGGCGAGCGATCTGGCCCAGGCACGACATGGTTCGACCGTGCAAATTGCGGGCAATGTGATTTGCCGGCAGCGGCCGGGGACAGCAAAGGGTTTTGTCTTCGTTAGTCTGGAAGACGAAACGGGCGTCGCGAATGCGATCGTGACTCCGGATTTGTTTGAGCGATTGCGGCTGGTGATTACGGAAGAACCGTTTCTCGTCATCGAAGGCGAAGTGCAGAACACCGATAACGTCGTGCTCGTGAAAGCAAGGAGGATTCGACCGCTTGCCCAGGCGCAAGTAGGCGGAAGCGCGTCGCACGATTTTCGTTAGGCTCTTTCGCGGCGCTCTCTCTGTGGTGGAGCGAGACTCTGTCGAGCTAGGGGAGAGGTCGTTCTGTCATTAACGCGCTCTCTCCGGCTCGCGGAGTCTCGCCCCACCAGGAAAGACAAAGAGAGCCGTTAATGACAACCGCAACCCGGACCGCAGGATCTGCCGACGGAACCGACCGATGGTCCGGTAGATCCACCGGGCACGTGTACGCCGTAGCCGCCCAAGATAATGCGTTTAACCGGCTCACCCGTTTCTGGGTCGGCGCGCAGCGGCTCGTCTTTCATGCTCTGCCTGACTTCGAAGCGCCGCGTCGGCTTGGAGGGATCGGTGGTTTCGTAAACGTAGGTTGGCATAACAAGTAGTGTGGCTTAACCGGCCGCATGCCGCCTTGCTGGTTCTTTCGGTTGGGCCGCGATCTCGGTGGACTGTCCGTCCGATTGCATCCATTCGGTGTGGAAAACGCCTGGCTTGTCCACCCGCTCGTAGGTGTGGGCGCCAAAGAAATCGCGCTGCGCCTGGAGCAGATTGGAGGGAAGCCGAGCCTGGCGGTAGCTGTCGAAATAGCCTAACGAAGCGCTAAAGGCGGGCACCGCCACGCCCTGTTGCACGGCGGCCGCGACCGCGATCCGCCAGTTGTGCTGCGTCTTTTGGATGATGTCGGTGAAGTAGGAATCAAGGAGCAGATTGTGCAAGGCCGGAGCGCGCTCATAGGCTTCGCGAATGCGGTTGAGAAACTTTGCGCGAATGATGCAGCCACCGCGCCAGATGGTGGCGATATCACCAAAGTTCAGGCCCCAATCGAATTCCCTGCTGGCCGCGCCTAACAATTCCATCCCCTGGGCGTAGGAAACAATTTTGGAAGCGTAGAGCGCGTCGCGCACCGCCGTGATCAAACCGTCACGATTCCCGCTGAACTTTTCGACCTTCGGCTGCGGCAGGATCTTCGACGCCGCGACCCGGTCCTCTTTGTGCGAAGAAATCACGCGCGCTTCAACCGCGGCGTTGATCGTCGAGATGACAACCGATTGACGAATGGCTGATTGCAGCGTCCAGATGCCGGTGCCTTTCTGGCCCGCCTTGTCGAGGATCACGTCGACCATCGGTTTGCCGGTCTCGGGATCTTTCTTGCGAAAAATCTGCGCCGTGATGTCGATCAGGTAGCTGTCGAGATCGCCGCGGTTCCATTCTGAGAAGATGTCGGCCAGTTCGTTAGTCGTTAGGCAAAGGACGCCGCTGAGGATGGCGTAAGCTTCGCAGATCAACTGCATGTCGCCGTACTCAATCCCGTTGTGCACCATCTTGACGTAATGGCCGGCGCCATTCGGACCCATGTAACGGCAGCAGGGCTCGCCATCGACCACGGCCGCGATCTTGCGATAGATCGGCGCGATGATATCCCACGAAGCGCGCGAGCCTCCGGGCATGAGCGAAGGACCCTTGAGGGCACCTTCTTCTCCCCCGGAAACGCCGCAGCCAACGAAATGAATCCCCTGCCCTTCGAGTTCCTGACAGCGCCGCTGGGTATCGGTGAAAAGCGAGTTGCCGCCGTCGATGATCACGTCGCCTTTTTCCAGTAACGGCACGAGCTGGCTGATGACAGAATCGACCGGCGCTCCAGCCTTGACCATGATCATGGCCTTGCGCGGCCGTTGCAGCGCGCCGACGAACTCCTCCATCGTCGTGGTCGGCTGGATGTTTTTTCCCTGGCCCCGGCCGGCGGCGAATTTTTCCGTCACAGCGGTGGTGCGATTATGGACGGCAACGGCGAAGCCTTTCGACTCCATGTTGAGGACGAGGTTTTCGCCCATCACCGCGAGGCCGATGAGGCCAATATCACATTGATTCGTTTTCATTTTGGGTATCTCCTGAACGCGTCACCGTGCCCGGGCGGCAAGTCGAGCGGGGCGCGCAGAAGCAAGATGGCAACTTGGCACTCGGAAATCCTTATCTCAACCGCTTCGCTCCGGGCACCGGCAAAAAGATGGCACGACGGGACGGGCGCGACGGTGGATTTCTGGGGCGTGGTGCGGGCGCGAGAGGACGGGCGCGAGATTTCCGGGATTGAGTACGAAGCGCACCGCGCGATGGCGCAACACCAGATGGAAACGATCGCGACCAGCGCACACCAGGAGTTTGGACTGCTCGAGGTCATTCTCCATCATCGGATCGGATTTGTGGCGGCGGGCGAAGCATCGCTTTTCCTCCGCGTAGCGAGCGCACACCGGGACGCCGCTTACCGAGGCAGCGCCTGGATCGTCTCCGAGTTGAAGAAAAAGGTGCCGATCTGGAAGCGTCCGGTTTTCGTCGGACAAAGCGAAGCACCGGCGGTTCTTGAATGAACTGGGCCAATCGTCTCACTCTCGGCCGGCTCGTTCTCACGATCCTGTTTGTCTTCTCGCTCAGCTCGGTCTGGGCTTATGGGAGGACGACTGCACTTGTTCTCTTCATCCTCGCCGGGATTAGCGATTACTTCGATGGCGAGATCGCCCGACGCTACCAGGTCGTGACCAAGTTCGGCAAACTGATGGATCCGCTGGTCGACAAGGTGATGATGGCAGCAGCGTTCATCTGTCTCGTTCCGCTCGGCGCGGTCCCGGCCTGGGTCGCGACGATCGTGGTGGCGCGCGATTTTCTCATTACGGGGCTGCGACTGCTGGCTTCCTCGGATGGAGTGGTGCTGCCGGCAGAGCGAATGGGGAAACACAAGACTTCGTGGCAGATCGCGACGGTGATCTTTTTCCTTTTGCTTCTCTCGGCCCGCGAGGTCCGGCCAGCGGTGTGGAGGAGCGCGTGGTGGCAGAACGCGTGGCTCTATGGCGGCGACACTCTGCTCTGGATCACCATCGGCCTGACGATCTACTCCGGCCTGGGTTATCTTTGGCGGCATCGCGGTTTGATCAGGAATCCGACGCGTTCCGGCGAGTTGTAGACGCCTTCTTCAGCCGACGTGGATGCCGATCGGGCGGGGAAGCTAAAGTAATTAGCGGAACGCCAAAGGAATTTCGTTCCCGCCTACTTCGCAGCGGGTGATGGAGTCGCCGCGAGGGTTGGTGCGGGCGAAGGCGGCGGTGGACACGGTCCGATGAACGAGCCCGGGTGCGTATGCAGAAAATCATCGACCTGGCTCTCTCGCACCGCGCGCGGCGTGCCGTTTTCGCAGACGAGCCGAAGCGCCTCAAGCGGATCGAATCCTTCGTCCGCGCCGGCGCTGGTCCCAATTAGCGGGGCCTGCTCGGTCGGGCTCGCCGCATTCGGTTCGTCGCCATCGACGCCATTCTTGGCCAGGTGGCGGGTTGTGCTTTGAATTGTTTCTACACAATTTGGCGCCCACGCGATCGCGGCTTTGCCGATCGTCGCCACCGAAGTGGCATCCGCAGAAACCGCCGCGGCTACGATCGACCCGACAACTTCACAATTGATCTTCCCGCTGCAACGCAGGACGGTCGCGACGATGTCGCCGGCAAGCTCAGGCCGCGCCGTCAGCGCCGCCGAGGTAATCGCCGGGGCCGCGCTGCGACTTTTCCGCACCGCGCCACAGACCGCGGATAGAAGCTCTGCCTTGTCCGCACTTTTGATCGTCGTCTTGCCGGACAAACCGCTCTCGATCATCTCGGCCGGCGAAAGTTCGCGCGCGAGCGCGCCCGGAGAAGGCCCCAGCCAAAAAGCGGCTGCGAGCATGCCAACGCCTGCAAAGAGGAAAAGAAAACGCGCCATCTTAGCCACCCATCGCCGGTGTGAAAGAGATCTGCCTGGCAGGCCACCCATGACTTATTTTCACCCGTGAAGAAAAGCGGGCAACGGGAATCGAACCCGCATGGCCAGCTTGGAAGGCTGGAACTTTACCATTAAGCTATGCCCGCGCGCATTTAAGTTTGCGCGACGGCTTTGAGTTGCCAAGTTTTTTCCAGATCATCATGCGATACCGCCGAGCTTGCCAAGTGCGCAGCGCCCGGTTAGCAACTGCCTTATGAAATCATTGCGTCTCTTCGCGATCGCTTTTCTCGCGATCCTGTCCACTGCCCGGGCCGACCTCACCATCGTTCAAAAAGTCGAGGGAACCGACGGCCTGCACGAGATTACGATGAAAGTAAAAGGCGACAAGGCGCGAGTCGAAGTCAGCCCGCAGGTCACCACTATCCTCGACGCCAAGACCGGCGAGCTGACGAATCTGCTGCACGACAAGAAACTCGTCATGCGCATTTCCGGCGACAATGCCATAGCCATGGCTGACATGGCCAAATCATTCGTGAAAAAGGAAGCCCCTGGGCAGACCACGCCCAAGCCGACCGGCAAGAAAGAAACCATCAACGGCTATGAGACCTCGGAATACGTGACTGACTCGCCCAAATTCCATGCTTCCTATTGGGTCGCGACTTCCTATCCCGACTACAAAAACATCATGGAGCAAATGGCCATCCTGCAAAAAGGCGCCTTCGCTGCCATCAGCAAGGACATGCCAGACTACCACGCACTTCCCGGTCTGCCGCTACGCACCCAGGTAAAATATTCCGACCAGCCTGAGATTACGAGCACGATCGAATCCGTTAGCCTCGCTCCCCTGCCCGACTCCGATTTCACCGTGCCAGCTGATTACTCCGAAGTGAAGATGCCCGACTTTCACAGAAAACAGGAGCCGGCCAACAGCCCGACGACACCCGACAATCCATGACCTCCGGCCTTCGGCCGCGCTTCATCCTCGCCTCGGCGTCGCCGCGCCGGCGCCAACTGCTGGCCGACGCCGGTTTCGAGTTCGACGTCGTCGCGCCGGAGGTGGATGAAGTCTCTTCCGCCAAACTCACTCTGCGCGAAGCGACAAGCTGGAATGCACTACGCAAAGGACTGGCTGTCGCGCGCGCCCATCCCGACGCCATCGTCCTGGCCGCAGACACGCTCGTCGCGCTCAGACACGAGGTGCTCGGCAAACCCGCCGATCGCGCCGAGGCTGTGCGCATCCTGCGCCTGCTCAGTGGCCGGACTCACGAGGTGGCCTCTGGGATCTTCATCGCCCACCTGCGCAGCGGGAAGTCTGAGACGTTCTGCGTCACCTCGCGGGTGATTTTTCAAACGCTGAGCGATCGGATGATCGAGGATTATCTCACGCGGATCGATCCGCTCGACAAAGCCGGCGCCTACGCCGCGCAGGGCGAGGGCGGCACGATCATCGCGCGAATCGTTGGCTCACGGAGCAACGTCATCGGACTTCCGGTGGAGAAGACCCGCAGCGCGCTCGCCCGCTTTGGCATTTCGCCGCACCCGACATCCAGGGCTTGACGCCTAACGAACTTCCAGGATTTCGCGTTCTTTCGGCGGTGACGCGCTCCGTCTTTCGCCACCATCACGCCGTAGAACGCGATAGAGGTACCAGACGATGAAGCAATTGACGGCCAAAATAATAACCACGACCGCGCCCGGATGGAAGACGGCGTGCCGGATTTCGAACGGGATGAGCGCCGCCGTCGCCACCACCATCAGGAACTCGGCCCAGCGTTGCTGCAAATAAACGCCGACACCTTCAGTACAAAGCACAACCGCGGAGAAGAGCGCGACCAATCCCGTCACCTGAAGCAGCCCACCCGTGACCGCATCCTGCAGTCGGTTCAGGAGATAAAGCATCGCCTGGCTGTGCGCCACCATCAGCTCGCCATCCACCCAATCGGAGATGGCATCCAGCCAGCGCGTCCGGCTGTGCAGAAAGAGAAGCGAAATCCCGATGCTGAGCAGGATCAAACCCTGCAAAATCTTAAAAATCGCGATCATCTTGAGGTAACGAACGCGCCGCTGCGGCCGCAGCATATTGGGAATCGTCGCCTCGTCGCTCATCCCGTTACGTCTCGCAGAAGCGACCGCGATCTCAAGCGGCGAGACTCTGCCGGCAACAGATCTCAAGCTTGTTTCCACTCGGATCTTCAAAGAAGACCGCGTAATAACCCGGTGAATATTCTCGCCAAAGCGCCGGGTCTTCCAGATTCAGGCCGCCGGCCTGCCGGACGACCTCCGCGAGGCGATCCACCTCCTCCCGGCTCTCCGCCCAAAAGGCGATCCGGTTGTCGTTAGGCTGATGTTCCGCCGCCTCGGTAAAGCCAAAAAATTCCACCGGCCCCTCGCCCGGCGCCTGCCAGATGCACCACTCGTCTCCGCTCGAATCGATCGTGAAACCAAGCTCCGGCAGCAAGCGCGAATAAAAGCGCTTTGCCGCCGCCAGATCGCGCACCCGCAAATCAATGTGATCAAATCGTCGTGTCTTCATCGTCGTTAGGCCGGCCTCAGTAACCAGCGCGCGATCGAAAGATAGAAGAGCAAAGTCAAAAGATCCGCCAGCGCCAGCGTGAGCGGACCGGCGGCGATTTTTGGATCGAGCCGAAGCGCGTGCAGAAGCGCCGGAACGCTCAGGCCGAGGAGACAGGCCATGACGAGCGAGGTGAGAATGCTCGCGCCGATCACCATTGCCGGCCAGCCCGCACCGAGCCAAAACCAGACAACCCCTGCCACGAGCAAACCGCAGGCTGCGCCTAACAATAAGGCAGTCGCCACCTCGTGCCGAAACGTCCTCAGATACCAGTGTAATGTCGGCCGGGTCGAACGAAGCGCCTGGATTGTTACCGCCATTGATTGAATGCTCACACTTTCCCCGAGCCCCAGCACGAGCGTAAGGAAAAACGCAATCACCAGGCTTTGCGCCAGGGTGAGCGCAAACGCGCTTGCCAGAAGCGCGCAGGCCGTCCCGCTGATAATCGTCGCCAGTAGCCACGGAAACCGGTAGCGAAACGCCTTGAACGGACCGGCGTCGCGGACCTGCGCGACGTGAAAGCCGATCGTCTCGAAGACGTCTTCAAGCTGCTCGCGCTCCGCGATGTCGAAGACTTCCTCGGTGAAAACGCCGATATCGATCAGGCCCATGATGCGGCGCTCTGCATCCACCACCGGGAAGGCAAAGAACTTGTGCAGCACAAAAAATTCACACGCTTCGAGCAAAGTCGCGCTGCGCGGAATCGCGATCACACGCCTGATCATCAGGTCGCCGATCCGTTGTTCGGGCATCGCCGTAAGCAGGCGCCGCGTCGGGAGCACGCCGACCAGCCGGCGTTCCTCATCGACGACATAAAAGTAAACGATCTTTTCCCCTATCCCTTCCCGTCGCACCGCCTCCAGCGCCTCATGTGCCGTCATCGTCTCGCGCAGTTGGGCAAAATCCTGCCGGGTAAAACTGGTCACCGGCTGGTCGAGATGCTGCGGCGCGGCGTTCATCGCGCCTGACCATAAACGCGCCGGCCTGACGGCGCGAGGCGCGAGGCGACGCGTCCCTGCAAAGGACGATTAGGCGGGAACCGACAACGGCGGCGCGCGGCGGCGCTTTTTCCTTGCCCCACCCGGCAGACCCTGCGAAAACACCGCACCGTGATGAACTCGCCCTCCCCAGGTTTCGGCCTCACACCGTTCTGCAACCCAAGCCCATTCGGCCCCAAACTCACACTTCCTTCGCCCCCTTCCCGCACCGTGATAGACGAACAATTGTTCGCCTTTAAAGACGAACGTTCGTCTATATCTTGTTAGATATGAATCGTTGGCGTACATCGGCAACCAACGACTATCGCGGATATAAGCAAACATCGAAATCGAGTCGCTCGTCTATCTTCTGCTCAGCGCGGTTACGCTAGCGTTTCGATTGGACGGGCCTGCACAGGTAACGGCGACAGGGACAAAAGAAACAGGTTCGAGATGAATGGACGGGCGCGTTTATAACAACTTTCATGTAACTGCAGGAGATTTCTGTCCGCTCAACCGGAATCGAACTGATTCTCCGTAATGGCGGATCTTCGCACCGAGATCAACGCTGTCTTGACTGGCCAACAATCGATCGAAATCTCACGATCTCTTATCTGGAAGGAATACTCACTGGTGCTATTCCTCGTTTGCTCGGCTGTCTCCCCGATGACGCTGTGAGAGGATCGCGAATCTCGGAGATCTTGGCCGAGTAGCGAAAAGAATAGACGAGGTTACCGTAGTCCTGTTCGCAGTTGTGTCCAGACGTTCAGTCGACTCTTCACTCGCTGCACTTTCGAATCACGATGTCGCCCACCCGTCCGAGGTGGGACACAGCTGCTCTGCTCACCGTCGAGCAACAGTATTGCGCGCTGCTCTTCGTCGTACCTGCTGGTTGCCTTCGTCAACGCTCCCAGCGGTATCAATTAGCTGAAAACAGAAAGTGTCTGGGTGGACGGGGAAACCGAATTGTGACTTAGGCGGCTTTAGCGGCTGGAGTTGGAGCGCTGACCGCCGAGCATGACTGCTTGCTCTGCGTAAAGACACGTTGGGTTCAGCGCCCAAGCAACATCTAACGGCCTACGAAGCGTGTCAGACCTGGAGTCCGAGTTGTCAGAAATTGCTGCCGTGACCTTAATTGTGCGACTGCGAAAATATGAACGGCAAACGCACCGCTGTCTTTCAACGCCACGCTTGCTCGCTCACCCCGCGCCCGCAGCCATAAGGTTCATATGGGCCGCTATTGAAGCTGCCAGTGACCCATAGTCCATGATACGTTTCGTTTCTTGGGTGCGGAGGGCAATGTCACATTACGCGCATCCAACCGAATCGGAACGTGAGTCACATTTCGAAGAAGTCGAGATTGGTTTCTTACCGTGAAGCTTTGCGCCTCGGCCCCACGGCTCAATGTCTCTTCCCGATCGCGCAACTTGACCATGAGCGACAGCCTGCCTTCCTTTCGTCAATCTCAATGACGTCTGCGATCTCATTAAGGCCGATGACACCGGATGATCTGGCGCTTGTGTCGCAGCTGGGAATTACCTCCAAGCAATCCTGGGGATACGACGCCGATCAGATGAGAGTGTTTGCTGATCAGCTTACTCTTTCCCGAGGCGCTTTCGCAGAGCTGCTCGAGGCGGAGGTGGCCTGTCTCGAAGGGCAAATTGTCGGCTATTACACGCTTCGGCAACACGAAGACGGAAAGACGGAATTGGAACATCTGTTCATCGCGCCGAAGTGGTTTCACCAGGGCATCGGAAGCGCCCTTTTCACAAGGGCTTTACAACAGGCCGCCAGGCGAGGAATTGCAAGGCTTACGATTATCGCCGATCCGCACTCTGCTGGTTTCTATGAGAGATTTGGGGCGATAAAGGTTGGTGATCATCAGTCGAGGATCCCGGGACGGGTGATTCCGATATATGAGATCGAAACTGGGACGCAGAGCGGCTAACCAACCCAGAAAAGTGGCGGTCAGGCAGCAATTCTAATTCGCCTGCGCAGCGCCTCCGATTCTGCCAGACAAGGCTTGCCAGCTCGCTCGCGTCCAGGCAGTCTGGCGGAACGATGCAGATCACCACGTCATCCGGTTCGTCCGCCTCGCCCTTTCCGCCGGGGTTTAAGTTTCATCCGTTTCGCTTCATCCTCGGGTTGATCGGGCTGATCGGTATTTTGCTGACCCTGATCTCGCTTCTTTTCGGGTTCGTTTCCATCCCAACGAACTCGGTCGGCGTGAAGCTGCGTTTTGGCGCCTACCACAGCACGGAAGGGCCGGGCCTGGCCTACGCCATTCCCTACGTCGATGAGATCCGGATCGTGCCGACGCAGCGTTTGTTGAAACTGGAGTTCGGCTTCAGCACGCCGGGCGCAACCAACGGTTTTCAAGGCGACCAACAACCGGAAGACACGGAAACGATGATCACGGGCGACCTGAACACCGCCCTCGTTCCGTGGGTCGTGCAATACCGGATCACCGATCCGAAGCAGTACCTTTTTGGCGCGCGCGAGCCGGAACAGACCTTGCGCGACCTCTCGGAAAGCGTGATGCGCGAGGTGATCGGCGACCGGACGGTCGATGAAGTCCTCACCATCGGGCGGCACGACATCGAAACGGCGGCGCTCGGCCGGCTGGCGAAGTTGTCGTCGGAATACGGTCTGGGATTGCAAATCCAGCAGGTGCAGCTCGCGACGGTGCGTCCGCCACCGGCGGTACAGGCGGCCTTTAACGAAGTAAACCAGGCACAACAGGAGAAGCAGACTGCGATCAACCAGGCGTGGGCGATCTACAACGACGCCGTGCCTAATGCCCGCGGCCAGGCGAAGGAGCGCGAGAAACAGGCGGAGGCCTATGCCTTTCGCCGCGTCAACGGCGCGAAGGGCGACACGGAGAAATTTACCCTGCTCCTGAAGGAGTACGCCAAAGCGCCGGAGATCACGCGGCAACGGCTTTACTTCGAAGCGATGCAATCGATCCTGCCGGCGCTCGATCGCAAGGTGATCGTCGACGACAGCATCAAGGGGGTCTTGCAAACCCTGCCGCTGATGTCGCCCATGCCCACCGCAACCCCGGCGCCGCAACCGTGAGGAAAGAGATGGACAATAATCATCGAGTCACTGCGCACCGATCCTGCCATCTCGGTGGGGCGAGACTCCGTCGAGCCGGGGAAGGCGGGTTGCTGTCGGTAGACGTTTCCCCTGGCTCGACGGAGTCTCGCCCCACCACTCTGGCTCCATCCGAATTGCCTAACGAAACCTAACGAACCATGGCTGATATCTATCGTCCGCACTTTTCCACTCGCTTCGTCGGTTTCATGCAGAATCCGGTGCTCGCGATCATCGGCGTCATCGTTCTCCTCGTGGCGCTGAAATGGGGCACGTTCCTTTTCACGGTGCATCAGTACGAAACCGCAATTGTGACCCGATTTGGCAAAGCTGTTCGAGTGGAAACAACGCCGGGCTTAAAATTCAAGGTGCCGATGATCGATGCCGTGCATCGCTTCGACAATCGCATTCTCGCCTGGGACGGCCCGCCGACGGAAACGCCGACCAAGGACAAGCTCTACCTGATCGTCGACTGTTTTGCGCGCTGGCGGATCAGCGACCCGCTTCTCTATTACAATCGCTTAAACGACGAGCGCAGCGCGCTCTCGCGCCTCGACGATATCCTCGGCAGCGAAACCCGCACCGCGGTCGCCTCCAACGACCTGGTCGAGATTGTCAGGGTCACCAAAGGGCGTCAGCCGGTGCACGACGCAGAGCTGGAAAAGAGCGGCACCGTGCTCCCGAGCAATCTGCCGGATATCGAGCTCGGTCGGAGCGCGATCGAGGAACAGATCACCCGGCGCGCCCGACAGAAAATCGAGGGCTTCGGGATTGAGCTGCTCGATGAGCGATTCAAGCGGAGCAAATACAATCCGGCCGTCGCCGAAAAAATCATCGAACGCATGTCGAGCGAGCGGCACCAGATCGCGTCGAAGTTCCGCTCCGAAGGACGCGGCGAAGCGGCCAATATCAGCGGACAAAAGGAGAGTGACGTCGCTTCCATTCAGTCTGCCGCGACCCGCAATGCGCTCAAGACCGAGGGCGAAGCCGATGCGGAAGCGGCGCGGATTTATGCGGCGGCCTATGCTTCGCCCGAGGCACACGAGCTCTACTCCTTCCAGCGCCGGCTGGAAGTGGCGCGTGATGCTTTCGCGCGTGACACGACCGCCGTCCTCTCGACCGGGAGCGACTTCGGCGGCGTGCTGAAATCGATCGGCAACGCGGGGAAGGCACCGGCTCCCACCGCGACTCCGGCGCGCTAGTTGCATGGCGTCGTTGGGCGGACGACTCGTTGTGCGAGATGAAGAAGCAATTTGCTCTCTGCCTGCTCGTCGCAGGCCTCGGCTGCATCCTCGGCGGGTGCGCGGCCGATCAACAGGCGACCGCCGATAATCCGAATGGAGTCGAGTCGAGCGGCGTGAAAAGTTATGGCGAAGCGAGCGTCTTTTACGGACACGGCGCCGGTCATTAGCGCGGGCCGACTTCCGTTGCGCGGTAGCTCGATTCGTTAGGGCAAGACCAGGTCTGCGCCCCCGGGTTCCTGTAGAGTGAAGGATCCAAATCGAGATGCCGCTCTCTGGCCAGCCATCACAAGAGTTCGCTACTTGACCGACGAAAGTAAATTATGTCCGGTCATCTCAGCCGGCTTTGGCAAACCAAGCAGGAAAAGCAGGGTCGGTGCAATGTCGGCCAGGATGCCGCTCTCCAGCCGAAAGTTCTTTGCGTCCTCCGCGACATAAATCAGGTGCACGAGGTTGGTCGTGTGCGCGGTGTTGGGCGAGCCGTCCGGATTGCGCATCAACTCGCAATTACCGTGGTCGGCCGTGACGAGGAGTTTGCCGCCTAACGACAACACCGCGGGCACGAGCCGCGCCAGGCAGGCGTCGATCGTTTCGACCGCCCTGATGCCCGCTTCGACGATCCCGGTATGCCCCACCATGTCGGGATTGGCGTAGTTCAGAATGATCAGGTCGTATTGATCGAGCCGGCTCAGGACTTCGTCCGTCACTTGCACCGCGCTCATCTCCGGCTGCAAATCGTAGGTCGCGACCTTGGGCGATGGAATGATCTTGCGATCCTCGCCCGGCACCGGTTTTTCCACCCCGCCGTTAAAGAAATAGGTCACGTGCGGATACTTTTCCGTCTCGGCGATGCGCAACTGCTTTTTGCCCGCCGCGCTCACCACATCGCCGAGAATGTTCCTGAGCGACTGCGGTCCGAAAACGATCGGGCAACCATAGGTGATGTCATACTCGGTGAGGGTGACGTAGTGCACGCGCGGCCAGACTTCCCGCTCGAAGCCAGCGAAATCCTTGAAAAGAAAAGCCTGCGAGAGTTGCCGGGCGCGGTCGGCCCGGAAGTTGAAGAAGATGACGGTATCGCCGTCGTGGATGCGCTGTTCGTTAGGCTCGGCAAAGATCAACGCCGGCATGAACTCGTCCGTCTTCCCCTTAACGTAATGCCGGCTAACCGCGGCGGACGGTGTGTCCTGACAAACTTCGCCGCGCCCGAGTACGACCGCGTCCCAGGCGAGCTTCGTCCGGTCCCAGCGTCGGTCCCGATCCATCGCAAAATAGCGGCCGACGACGGTGATGATCCGCGCCCCGCTTTTCGCCAACTCCGTAGCGCAGGTCGCCAAATAACCCGCTCCCCCGGTCGGCGAAGTATCACGCCCGTCAGTGATAGCGTGCACGAGAATTTGCTCCACGCCCGCTTTTTTT
This sequence comes from uncultured Verrucomicrobiae bacterium, assembly GCA_963742545.1. Classification (GTDB taxonomy): domain Bacteria; phylum Verrucomicrobiota; class Verrucomicrobiia; order Chthoniobacterales; family UBA10450; genus Palsa-1392. The sequence continues at coordinate 132,373 of CAVUMF010000004.1, forward strand.
GCCGCCGCGGCCAGAGCGACCAAATGCTCGTAATGGCTATGCACGCCGCCATCGGAAACCAGCCCGATAAAATGCAGCCGTCCGTTGCGCGCTTTCGCAAAGGCCTCCCGCAAAACTTCGTTCCGCTCCAGTTCGCCTTCCGCGATCGCCTTGTTAATCCGGGTCAGGTCCTGATAAACGATCCGGCCCGCGCCGAGGTTAAGATGGCCGACCTCGGAGTTTCCCATTTGCCCCGCCGGCAGGCCAACGTCCTCGCCGCTCGCGCTCAAGGTGGCGCAGGGATATTCGCGATAGAGCCGATCGTGAAACGGGGTTTGCGCGAGGAGGGTGGCGTCGCCGTTTTTCTCCCGCGCCGCTTTTCCGCCCGGATTAATCCCCCATCCATCGCGAATAACCAAAACGATCGGCTTTGCCATAGAGCGCACTCTCCCGGCAGGCGCGCCCGCTCTCAAGCGGTTTCCCGCGGCTGCGGGATTGACAACATGGCCCGCCGCTCGCTCTATCGACTAAATGAAATGGCGCAACCAGATCCTGGCGCTCCTTTGCCTGGCGATCTTCATCGCCTTTGGCGTGCTCTATTTTCGCCATTGGGTGGTGCAAAAACCGTTCGGGATTGTGCTCTTCGTCGGTGAAGGCCTGACACCTGATCGGATCGCGGCTACCCGCACCTACGCGGGCGGGGCGAGCTCGCGGCTTGCGATCGAATCGCTGCCTGCCATGGCGCTGCTCACGAATTACTCGCAGGACTTCGCCGTGCCGGACGAAGCCGCCGCTGCGACCACTCTTGCGACGGGCGTAAAGGTCAACAATCGCAGCCTCGGGATCGGGCCTAACGACAAGCGCCTGCGCAGCATCGTCGATCTCGCGCGCGACAAGGGACGCGCCATTGGCGTGGTGACAAATGGTCGCCTGACGGACCCGACCATGGCGGCGTTCTACGCCACCGGCAAAAGCGACGTCGCGCAGCAACTGGCGGAAGAAAAGAAAATCGACATCGCGCTCGGCGGAGGCCGGGCAAATTTTTTGCCGGAAGCCAAGGGCGGACGCCGCACCGATGGGCGCGACCTGATGCTGGAGATGCGCCGCAACGGTTACGAGATTGTGCGCAGCAACGCCGAACTCGAAGCCATCCCACAGTGGCGACGGCCGAAGTTGCTCGGCCTTTTCAGCGAAGGCGAGATGGCTTATGCGAACGAAATCGCCGCCGGCAGCGAACAACCGTCGCTGGCCGACATGACGCGGCGCGCCATCCAGTTGCTGCAATGGAATACGAGCGGTTACCTGCTGATCGTTGATGCCGGCCTGATGCGTGCCGCCGCGCGCGAGAATCACGGCGAACGCACCCTGGCTGAAACGGTCCAGCTCGATCAGGCGATTGCGGTCGCAGGTAATTACGCCGGTGAGAAATCAACCATTCTCGTTGCGGGAAATTTTGGGATCGGCGGCCTCTCGCTCAACGGATTCCCTTTCCGACGTGACAGCGGGGTTGCGTTGCTCGGCATCAACTCATCCGGAGAACCAGCGCTCACCTGGGCGACGGGCCCAAATGGAATCGTCACGCGCAGCCTGCCGCCGGGTTCCGGTCCGGAAGATTCCGCCCCACCTGGCCAAGGTCCGGCTCCGACCAGCGGACAAGAGCCGGCTGCGGTCTACGCCCCATGGGCCCGCAACACAGTCGACGACGTGCTCGCCGCGGGAAGCGGGCCAGGCACGGAGACGCTGCACGGCTTCCTCGACAACACAATCATCTTCAAAATCATCGCCGACCAGCTGTAGCCGCTTCGCCGCGAAAAGCGCGGTGCCGCGAATCGCCAACAACCATTCAGGTTCCAATCGCCAACTGCCGATTGATGTGCAAACGATTCCGGGTGGCAGTCCGCATCGCGTTCCTCACCTTAGCTGTCTTTCTCCAGGCTCCTCTGTCTCTTCTTGGCAACGGCGGAGCCTTTTACACATCCGTCATCGAGCGCACTGGCAATCTTGTGCCAATGGAAAAACCGCTCATTACGCTCGAGAAGGAGACTCTTAATGCCTACATCGATCGCAACGACGTCGGAGTTTACGTAACTTATCTACTCGCGAACCACGGCGCCGCCGATTCCGTCACCTTCGGTTTCCCGGTAGATTTGGCGACGCCAGAGACGCTCAACACCCCGAACGGTTACGACTACGTCCTGGACAACAGTCTCAGTGCGTTCCGCGTGGAGGACGGAGGGCGCCCGGTTCCGATCGAGAAAACCATCACCAAACCGGTCAGCGCCGCAGAACGGCCGGCTGGGCTCGATCCGAAGATACAACTCGTCCGGCGCTGGTCTCTGATGACGCTCAAATTCGAAGCCGGGAGGAAAAAATACCTGACCGTCAGTTATAAAGTGCGTTGCATGGCACTCGACGAAGGTTTTGAGGGAGACACACTCTGGAAGTATGGCGTCCGCACTTTCCTCTACACTTTTCACCCGGCAGCGACTTGGGGTAACGGTCGGGTTGGCAGCCTTGATGTCGCCATTGACACAAAATGGCTGCGAGAAAATGATCTCCAGCCGGTCACTCGTCTGGCGCCATCAGGAAGTTCGAATGAGGCAGGCGAACTACGTTGGACCTTCCGCGATCAGGACTTGGCAAAACTGCCGGATCTCACATTCTCATACGACCCCAGCGACCTATACGCGAACGCCCAGATCAAACGCAATCTTCTCGACCCAACGCATCTCCGATCGCTGACGGTGTCATCGACTCTGGCATCGGACGGGTCGTTCAATTATGCGAAGAAATCGATGCGGGACGGTGACCTTCGGACGGCGTGGGTCGAAGGAGCGAAAGGTCCCGGCATCGGCGAAACCATCACCTTGGAGCCGAAGAATGCCTATATCACCGAGATAGGAATCCTTAATGGCTTCGTGGCTAACGAGTCGCTTTATTATGCGAATGCACGCATCAAGAAGTTGCGCATAGAACTGGAATGCGGCGAAGGCGCGGAAGCGAACGAACGCCGGCAGCAGTTCGAAGTTAGCTTGCCCGATCGCGCCTACAAAGACTTCAATCCGCGCTTCCCCTTCTCATCAGTTGATTGGGTGGTCCAACATCCATCCGGCGACGGCTTCATCCAGAAAGTGAAATTGACGATTCTGGAAGTGTATCCCGGCCGAAAATACCAGGATACTGCGATCACAGAGCTCTATATTTGCGGGCGCTAGTTCGGCAATTCGTGCGTTACGCGCCGAGCCAACCACGTACACCTTCACGCCTCCCGAACTGACGTATTACAGCGCCTATTCGTAACGCAAGGCCTCGATCGGGTCGAGGCGCGCGGCTTCGCGTGCGGGATAGAAACCAAAGAAGATTCCGACCGCCGCACTGACGAAGAACGCGGCCACGATCGATGGAATCGAGATGAGCGTCGGCCAGTGCGCCACAACCGAAAGGACGCGCGAAGTGCCAAGCCCGAGCAGAATCCCAATCACTCCTCCGATCGCACTCAAGGTCACTGCTTCGATCAGGAATTGGGTGAGGATGTCGCGGCCATGCGCGCCGACTGCAAGCCGTACGCCGATCTCGCGCGTGCGCTCGGTCACGCTCACGAGCATGATGTTCATGATTCCGATACCGCCGACGACGAGCGAGACGCTGGCGATCGCGCCTAACAACAACGTCATGACCTTCGAAGTGGCCGTCGCTGTTTCCGCGATCTCCTGCTGATTGCGCACCGTAAAATCATCGTCGCTGCCGGGGCGAATGTTGTGCCGCTGGCGCAGGAGCGACGTAATCTGCTGTTGCGCCGGTTCGAGATCGTCCGGCGTGGCCACCTGCACGTCGATGCCGCGCAAGGTCGTGCCGCCAACGACCCGTTTCATCGCGCTGGTGTAAGGCATGATGACGATGTCGTCCTGATCGGTGCCTTGCGGACTCAGCCCTTTGGGAGTCAGCACTCCGGTGACAAGAAAAGGCACGCCCTTGATCCGCAGAATCTGTCCGACCGGATTCTGCGCGCCAAAAATCTGCTTCGCCGTCGTCTGACCGATGACGCAAACCTTGTTCGCGCTTCGCACATCCTGTTCGCTGAAAATCGCGCCGTCGCTCAGCGGCCATTTCCGGATGTCGAAATATTCCGGCGATTCGCCATAGATGCGGGTAAACCAGTTTTGATTGCCGGCCGAGACCTGGCCGGTCGAGACGATTTCGTCGCTGACTGCGATGACGCCGGGCACTTCGCGGCGAATTGCGTCGGCATCTTCAATTTTCAATGTGCCGGCACTGCCCCAACCGGTATGCACACCGCTGGCCGTGACGCTGCCGGAGAAAATCAAAATCACGTTCTCGCCCAGGCTCGCGATCTGCGCTTCGACCTGCGCCTTCGCGCCGTTGCCAATGCTGACCATCGCGATAACCGCGCCGACTCCAATGATGATGCCGAGCGCGGTCAGGACTGAGCGCAGCTTGTTTCGGCGCAAAGCGCGAAAGGCAATCTTGAGGGTCGAGTTGATCTTCATAATCGCGCCTCGGTCTCGACCATCTCGGAGAGTTTCTTCGCCTCGACTTCCGCCGAGAGCCGCTGTTTTACGAGACGGTCGTACTGCACCAGACCGTCGCGCATCACGATGTTGCGCTGGGCGTAGGCGGCGATGTCCGGTTCGTGTGTGACCATAATGATGGTGATGCCGCGCTCGTTCAGTTCCTGGAAAATGCCCATGATCTCAACGCTGGTGCGACTGTCGAGGTTGCCGGTCGGTTCGTCGGCCAGAACGACTTCCGGGTCGTTGATGAGAGCACGGGCAATCGCCACGCGCTGTTGCTGGCCACCCGAAAGCTGACTTGGATGGTGATCTTCGCGTCCGGCGAGGCCGACCGAGGCGAGAACCTTTTCGGCCCGGGCCTGCAACTCCACACTCGTCAGGCGATGCTCGCCGTAGAGAAGCGGCAGTTCGACATTTTCCAGTGCCGAGGTGCGGGCGAGAAGATTGAAGCTTTGAAAAACGAAACCGAGTTTGCGATTGCGAATATCGGCCAACTGATCGCGACCGAGGTTTGAAACATCGAACCCGTCGAGGAGATAGCGCCCGCGCGACGGACGATCGAGACAACCGAGGATGTTCATCAGGGTCGACTTCCCCGAGCCGCTCGAGCCCATGACCGCGACGAACTCCCCACGTGCGATCTCGAGCGAAACGCCGCAGACGGCGTGCACATCCACCTCGCCCGTCCGGTAGATTTTGTGGACGTCCTCCAGCCTAACGACCGCTTGATCTGCCATTCCAAGCGTCCCTAGAAGCGGCGCCCGCCGCCGAATGGATTGTTGCTTTCCGACGCCTGCGCGGCTTTGCCCATCGCCGCGGTAACGACGTGATCGCCCTCTTTCAGCCCGGAGATGACCTCAGTGTAAATGCCATCGCTGATTCCCGTTTTGATCTTGACCGGCTCCGGGGTGCTGGAGCCGGAAGGCAAAAGATAAACCGTCTTCTCGATCTGATGGGGTCCCGATTTTCCACCCTGCGTCCGGTGCCAGGAAGGGCCACCCGAGGACGTTGAGGGCGCGGCCATGGCTGGCTGGAAGCGCAACGCCGCGTTGCTGACCTTCAGGACATTATCGCGTTGGGCGACGATGATCGAGACGTTCGCGGTCATCCCGGGCTTGAGTTTCAGGTCGGCGTTGTTCACGCCGATGACGGTGTCGTAAGTCACGACGTTCTGCACCGTGGTGGGCGCGTTGCGGACCTGCACGACGTCGCCGTGAAAGGTGCGATTCGGGAAAGCGTCGACCGTGAAATCGACCTTCTGTCCCTGTTCGATCGCCCCGACATCCGCCTCCGCGACGTTGGTGTCGATCTGCATCTTGGCGAGATCATTCGCGATCGTGAAAATGACGGGCGCCGACAGGCTGGCGGCTACGGTCTGGCCGACGTCGACGCTGCGCGAAATGACCGTCCCATCGATCGGCGAAGTGATCGTGCAATGATCGAGATCGGTCTTCGCCTTGTCGAGCGCGCCTTGTTTAATCATAATGTTAGCCTCCGCCTGGTGAAGGGTGGCGATCGCCTGGTCAAGATCGGATTGGGCGGAGCTTTGTTTCTTGACCAGATCCTGGGTGCGCGCGGCGTTTATTTTGGCCAGCTCGAGCGCGGCCTGCGCACTGGCCAGGTCGCCCTGCGCCTGAGTGACCGCGGCCTTGAAGACCGCCGGATCGATCTCAGCCACCACCTGACCAGCTTTTACGTTCGAGTTGTAGTCGACGTACAACTTCGAAACATTCCCAGAAATCTGACTCCCCACCTGCACGTTCACAACAGGGTTGAGAGTGCCGGTCGCGGTCACCGCCTGCGTGATCGCGCCGCGGGAAACTTCGGTCGTGCGATAGACGACGTCGCCGGAGCTACTCCAGTGTCGATAGAGCCAGAACGCCACCAGAAGCAGGGCAAGACCGAGCAGGTACGGGTAGAAGCGCTTCATCGGCCTGGCGCCTTGATCGACTGAAGCGCGGCGTCCGTCAACCGGGGCCGCTTTGGCCACACTTCCATTCGGAAGATTCTGCGGGCCAGGTCTGCGTGTTTGACTCAACATCCAAATAGATGACAACAAGGAGGGGTGCGCCGTTACATCGAAATCTACTCGATCATGCTGCGCAACTCGCTTATCCGCGAGATGAGCTTCAAGGCGAACTTCATCCTTTGGATGATCGTGGAGGTGCTCTGGTTCTGCGGGCAGATCCTTTTTTTCAGCATCATCTTTGGGCAGGTCAACCGGATCGGTGACTGGACGAAATGGGAAGTGGTGCTGCTCGTCGGCACGCACCAAATCATCGCGCAGTTGTTCCAGGCATTCTTCTTTACCAACGTCGCCAACATTCCGGAGCTCGTGCGGACCGGGAAACTCGACTCGCTTCTCGTCCTGCCGCTCGACAGCCAGTTTGCGGTCTCAACCAAGCAATTCGGCCTCGATAGCGTGATCAACGCGCTCATTGGGGCGTTCGTGGTCATCTTCTCGCTCCGGCAATTGCACATCGTCCCGGGCCCATGGGCGATCATGCTTTATCTCGTCGCGCTCGGATTCGGCGTCGCGATCCATTACTCGATCATGCTGATGCTCGCCGCCGTCAGTTTTTGGATCGTTCGCGCGCAGGGGCTCGTCTATGGTTACTTCAACTTCCTCAACATCGCACGCTATCCCGATGTCATTTTCCCGCCGGTGTTTCGCTGGGTTTTTGGCTGGGTTATTCCGGTCGTTATCGTGGCCAACATTCCGGCACGTTTGCTCATCAAATCGTTAGGCCAACCCACCTGGCTGATGTTTCATCTCATCGTCGCCGGCACGATCGCAGCCCTGATCAGCCGCGCCTTCTGGCGCTGGGCGCTGCAGCATTATTCGAGCGCCAGTTCCTGAGCGAAACCGGCTCCCGAACGGGTGAAAGGCGACCTTCGAAATCGCGCCGAAACCGCTTGCGCTGGAAATTAATTGCCCTTAATTACCCTCCCTTCACTCCGGACGAGAGCGATACGCAGCTCCGACTAACTTCTCTATGGCTCGTTCAACCAAGAAATCATCTCCCAAAAAACCTGCGAAGAAGGCCGCCGCGAAGAAAACCGCGATACGGAAGGCATCTGTCGCCAGGAAGCGAAAGGTCCCGGCCAAGAAAAAGGCAGTGAAAGCCGCCGCCCCACGCAAGGCTGCCAAGTCGCGCAAGCCCGCTGTCAAATCGCGCAAGCCCGCAGCCAGGTTGCACAAGCCCGCGAAGTCACAGAAAGCCTCAGTCAAATCACACAAACAAAGCGCTTCGGCGGTCCGATCGGCCATTAGCAAAGCCGGGAAGGCGAGCGGCAAGAACAATCAAACGTTCACGATTATCGGCAACCATGTAAAACCCAGGGAGCGGCGGCTCGATCCGTTTACTCGGTCACAGAAGGAGAAGCTCTTGCAACTGCGCGACGCGATGGTCGATTCCATGGCTGGGGTTGCGCAAGACACTTTGCGCGCACGTGCCGAGGGCAGCGAAGCCTCCGCTTTCGGCATGCATCAGGCGGATGCCGGGAGCGACGCCTACGACCGCGATTTCGCGCTCAGCCTCTTATCGCAGGAACAGGACGCCCTTTACGAGATCGACGAAGCCTTGAAGCGGATCGATCTCGGCACCTACGGCAAATGCGAGATGTCGGGCAAACCGATCGCACACGCGCGGCTGGAGGCGATTCCCTTTGCCCGTTACACGGTTGAATGCCAGTCGCAGCTCGAGAGACAGAGCAAAGCGTCGCGCGTTCGCCAGTCGGTCACCTCGCTCTTTGGCCTGACGGATGACGAAGCCCGCGAAGGCGAGGAAGAGGAGCCGGTCGCCGAGACCAAGGAATAACCAAGATGGCCCAGGAAATCATCACGCTGGAATGCACCGAAGCGAAAGCTGCCGGCGCACCCGCTTCGCGCTACATGACGACGCGGAACAAGAAAAGTCCGCGCACGCCAAACCGGCTGGAAAAGAAAAAGTATAATCCCTTCATGAAGCGGCACACGCTTCACCGGGAGACCAGGTAAGATGCAACCAAAAACCGCCAAACGCCGTTCCGCCTTTCGTCGCGCCAATCGCACCATGCCCCGCCGCCGCATCGACATCGCGGCCGAGGCGATCGATTACAAGAATCCCGATCTGCTGAAAAAATTCGTCACCGAAAGCGGCAAGATTCTGCCGCGCCGCGTGACGGGAATGCCGGCGCACATGCACCGCAAGATCACGCGCGAGATCAAGCGCAGCCGCTCGGTGCTCTTGATGAAGTAGCGCTTCGGCGACGGCGCTGCGCTTCCCATGGGGCTGCCCAGAGGGTAGCGTCTGCAACTCGCGTCGGCGTGCTTTGTCCGGCTGGCGTGAACCTGTGGCGCATCCGCGGCGCGAACCGGCTGAACCGGTCCGCGCAGCGCGGTGAGATTGCAGTCGCAGCCCTTCGGAAGTTAGGGAACGACGCGATCGGTGACTGTGTCGTGATGAAGAGCGATGTGTTGACGCAGTTCGTACCAGCCGCCCTGGCCCTTGTTGGTCTGCGCGACACTGTTCTTTTCGTTCTGGGCGAACTTCTCCCACGAATCGTAGCGAGTGATGGCGAGAAAATTCCACGGCGCGCCTTCCAGGTGAGCGAGCAGGACATTGCCCGATGAAGTATCGACCGCACCTGCGGGCGATTGGCTCAGCATCTTTTCCAGTTCATCGCGCTGACCGGGCGCGGCGCGATAATCCGAAACGACATAGACCGAGTTGGTTGTCTTCGCAGCATCGCCATCCATCCCCATCTCCTTCGCAAACTCCGACCACGCCGGGCCGGCAACGAAGGTGTCATTGTGCCAATCCGTCAACGTGCGTTGGGTCGGCGTCATGGGAGTTCCGCCCACCTCGACTGTTGCCTTGGCACCGATGTAATCGATCGCGACGAAATCCCATGAATCGCCGTCCTGGTGACGCAGGAGAATTCCTTTGGGATTTGGATTCTTCGGATCCGGTTCTTTGAGCCAGTTTTCCAGCTCCTTGGCTTTGCCAAGGGCGGCCTTGACGAAGAAGACGTGATAAACGTCGGTTCGCTTCGGCGCTGCGCCCGGTTTCGCCGTGCTGGTCGAAGTTTGGGCCTGCAGGGTCGCGAGCGGCCCTGCGATGAGTGCGAGCGCAAGTGCGCGTGTAAGTAGTTTCATCTATTCCTTTCGTTATCGACTGATTAAAGCCCGCCCTGGAAACGAATCGTCCCAACCCAGGCTTGATCAAAGCGAGAGCTTTGACTGCGTTGAGTTTGTGCCGGGCGGTCAGGGCGGTGTCAAGCCTTACCGGGAAGCCGAACTTGGATTCACTCGAGGCGTCTCACGCGATCGCGCGGCGCGTTCAGGCCTTGCGCGTCCGTTCGCCCTGCTCGATCAGCTTCCAAAATTCGCGCGTTTTGCCGAGCTGATCGTCTTCCGCCATCGGCAGTTTGCTACGGAAAAGAAAATCCCGCAGCGTGTTTTTGTGCAGGACACGATGCACGGTGATGCCTTCCGGGCTGCGCTCGAAGTAGATGCGGTAATCTTTCGCGCGGTAACGATGGAGCTTTTTCCCCTCGCGTTCGATCACCCCGAAGCGGCTCGTGTCGAGGTTATCGAGGTCCTCAGGTAAAATCTGGAACTCGGCGAGAAGGTCGAGCTGGAGCGTCTTCGGCAGCGCCGCCATCTCCGCCGCGCTCAGTTCGTTGAAGATGATTTGGAACATGGGCGTTGTTTGGTCGTTGCAGCGTTAAAGAGTTGACGGGTTGAAGCGGCCGAGGCGCGGCCGCTTCAAACATTTCATCGCTTCAACGTATGTACACCCGCCGCACTCGGCTGCCAATCCCGGTAAAAATTTCCCATGCGATTGTCCCCGCGCGCTCCGCCACTTCCGCCGCGAAAATTTCCTCGGCTCCCTGTTTGCCAATCAGAACGACTTCGTCGCCCAGCTCAACGTCAGGCAACGGAGTCACATCCACCATGATCAGGTCCATCGTGACGCGTCCGAGTACCGGACAGCGTCGGCCGCGGATCAGAACCGACGCGTCGCGGTTCGAGAGCGAGCGTGGGAAACCATCCGCGTAACCAGCACTGATCGTGGCGACCCGCATCGGCCGCGCGGTGGTAAAGGTGCGCCCATAACTGATGCTGCGCCCCGCCGGAAGATCGCGCAGGAGTGCGACGCGTGACTTCAGGGCCAGGACCGGTTTGAGAGATTTCTGTTCCGCCGGGAGCGGAGCGCTGCCGTAGAGCATGAGCCCGGCGCGCACAATGTCGAAGCGATGTTTCGCGGCGCCGAGAATGCCGGCGCTGAGCAGGACGTGCACTTTGAAGGAGCCGGGCGCGCGCGCCCGCATTTGCCTAACGAGTTGGTCGAACTGGCTGAGCTGGCTTTCGGTAAAAGCGGCGTCTTCATCCGCGACCGGCAGATGGGTCGAGACGCTGTGGATGATGAGATCCGGCACCTGCGAAAGCTTTCCCAGCTCAGCGATCGCGTCGTCCTGCCAGCACCCCATGCGACCCATCCCGGTGTCGATCGCGAAGTTGATTCCCACCCGATTGCCTGCGAAGGCGCGCGCTTCCTCAAAACTCGAGACGGAGGGAATGAAGCCGTGCTCGCGGATCGCCGCCCGCTCCTGCGGGAGCGAGGGACCAAGGATCAAAATCGGATGCGGTAGTCCGCTGGCGCGCAGCTCCTGCGCCTCATGCAGATTTGCGACGCCGAAAATCTGCGCTTCTTCCCGCACAGCGGAAGCCACCTCGACCATTCCATGGCCGTAGGCATTCGCCTTCACGACCGCGAGCAGAGCGACCTCCGGCCCAACCCGCTCCCGGGCGACGCGGGCGTTATGGCGCAGCGCTGCCTGATCGACTTCCGCCCAACAACGATCTGTGCCTGACGAATTCATCTTGCCGGAACCGTGATGTACGGCGCGCGCAGGTAAATCGGTTCCAGCGTTTCGTCGGAGTGTCCGTTCATGCGCCGCGCGAGCTCTATCAACCGCAGAGCCGAGGGATATTCCATAATCACCTTCTCAAATTGTTCCAGTGGCTGCGTCGCAAGGACCGGCAACGCCTGCGCATCGCGTAGCTTCGCCCGAATCTCCTCTTCGCTCGCGAGGCTGGGTCCTTCCACGCATTGGCCATCCACCACGTGGGCGAAGACAAAAGAATTCCGGCGCGCGTCGCCGACAAAGAGATATTCCTCCCGATCAATCGCACAGACCGAGGGAAGGCCGCACAGGCGCGCGCCGGATGCGAGGCGCAGGCCAAGCGCGGTGGCAATCGCGATCCGCACTCCCGAATAGGAGCCAGGACCAAGCCCAACCACGATGAGATCGGGTGGCCCGCCCTCTCGATATACCGCGCGCAGATTTTCGTAGAATAGACCGGAGTCCTTTCGGTCGGCCGGAAAAGTCTGCACCTCGCTCTTACCGCAGTCGTCGCAAAACGCGACGCTGCCAACCGGCGAGGAAAGCTCCAGGGCAAGCACCTTCATTCTCTCTCCTCGGTGACGATGCGTTCCGTCTCAGCGCTCGTCTCGAGTCGCAGCCAGCGCGTGCGCGCAGGCAAGACTTGGGGAAAGCGGTCCGCCCACTCGATCACGGTAATGCCGCCCTCCTCGAGGTATTCGTCGAAGCCGATCTCGTCGATTTCGGAGCGTTCCTTCAGCCGGTAAAAATCAAAGTGAAAAACCGGGAGCCGGCCGCACCGATATTCATGAACGAGGGTGAAGGTAGGGCTGGTCGCCTCTTCCGCGCTTTCAAGACCCTGGAGCAGACCCTTGACAAAATGCGTCTTGCCTGCGCCGAGGTCGCCAATGAGCGCGACGACGTCGTTAGGCCGGAGGGTCTGCGCCCAATCGCGTGCGAAGGCGATCGTTTCTTCCACGCTATTGGAAGTGAATGTAGCCATGGGGCAATTGCTGACTGCTGACCGCTGATTGCTGATTGAGGCGCCCGATGCGTGTCAGTGGGAGTTGCGGGAACATTTTCCGCCATTTTTTCTCGAGAACTGCAGCGTCGTTAGGCGAAAGCGCGAAAAGTAATTCGTAATCTTCACCGTCGCTGATCGCCGCTTCGATCGAGCAACCCCGCGCGCGAGGAAGAGAGTTCCTGTCGATCTCAAAGCCGACGCCGCTCGCTCTTGCCAGGCGCGGCAGGTCGGCGCCAAGGCCGTCGCTTAGATCCATCAGCGCGTGAATGAGGAAGTTTTTGGTCAACCAGCGCGCCTCGTTGATTCGCGGAACGAAGTTCAGATGGCGGCCTTTGTTTGAACCGCCCAGCCGACCGGTAACAAAAAGGATGTCGCCGCCCTTGCCACCACTTCGCAGAACGCAGCGCTCCTTTTCGACCGAACCCGTAGCGCTGATCGAAATCACGATCGGTCCTGTCGTGCTGCTCGTTTCTCCGCCGACGATCGCGACGTCGAATCGACCGGCGGCGCGCTCCAGACCCTGGTAAAGTTGCGTCATCCAGCGCGCCTCGCGCTCAGCCGGAGCGACCAGGGTGACGACCGCATAGCGCGGCAGACCCGACATGGCAGCGAAGTCGCTCAGCGTTCGCATCATCGCCTTCCAACCGATGCGTGTTGGCTTTTCGTCAGGCCGGAAATGCACGCCTTCGACGACACAATCGGTTTTCAGGAGAAGCAACCGGTTCTGCGCCGGTCCCTTCAGGACCGCACAATCGTCGCCCGGCCCAACAACGACGTCCGACCGCGACTTGAGCTGCGCCACCAGCTGCGCGATCAGCCGGTCCTCACCCAATTCACGCAGTTTCATTGCGGGATCAGATTGGGAAAGGCGAGCGCGCTGAGGGAGAAGAAATTAAAGAGGGCGTGCATCGTCATCGAAACGAGGATCGAGCCACTCCATTCGTAGGCGAGAGTGAAACATCCACCGAGCACAAAGAGCGGCAAGAGGCTCGGTAAATGGACGTGTACGGCCCCGAAGAGGAGCGCATTCAGGACCAGACCGGGGCCGCGGCCCAGATAACGCTTGAGCACGCCGTAAAGGAAGAAGCGGAAAATAAATTCTTCCGCGAACGGCGCGATCGTGATCGCGAGGACGATGATGAGGATGCGCTGTTGGAGCGTTTCCGAGCCGGTAAACATCTGGACGATCTGTTGCTTGCTCGAGCCTTCGCCCAACATCCAGCGCGAGATGCCATCAGCTGCAAAGATCAACGGATAGGCCGCAAAAAGCAGGACCGCCGCCGTACTCACGATGCGGCCAAAGCTGGGCCCGGAAAATCCACCTAACGACATCACGCTGAAGCCGCGTAACTGAAGCAGGGCGGTGAGAATGGAAACAACAGCGAGAGAGAAACCGCCGGTGATAAGAAGATCGCGCGTTTGGAAAACGGCATTCTGCACCTTGGCGGCAGCGATCACATTGAGGACGAACCAGCCAATGAGCAGAACCGCCGCGATCGCTTCCGGAAAACCGAGCTGCCTTTCGCCTAACGCCGCCGCGCCGTCGTGCCGCACCGCGACCTGGCGGAAGAGCGAGAGGTAGACATAGAGTCCGGCAATGACGAGCAGCGTGTTAATCAGGCTGTCGAACATCTCGGCAGCGCGCTGCTAAGGAGCGTAAAAGCTTGGGAGAAAATAGGCGCGCCCGCTCTCCAATTGCGGAGCGAGCTGGCCGGGTAATGAGAGTTCTATCTTGGTGTCGCCGCTCTTTGTCAGCATGCGAAAAACGCGGCCGAGGCTGAAGGGCGGGCCGTACTTCACGACCTTCGCATCCGGTGCGTGACCGAGTTCCTTCGCCTTGGCGTAGGCATCCTCGATCTGGCCAAGGCCGTCGATCAATTTGTCGTCCAGCGCATCGCGCCCGGAGAGAATGCGCCCGTCCGCAATCCCATTGCGCAGGGCGTCGGCCGACAGGTTGCGTTCCTTGGCCACGATCCCGAGGAACTTATCGTAGGTCTTCATCACGAAGCTTTGGATGTAATCGTGTTCCTCGGGCGTGATCGGCCGGGCGCCGTTCAGCATGTCCTTGAATTTTCCACTTTTGAAGACAACGGAGGCGAGCCCGATCTTGTTGAAAAGCTGTTCGTAGTTCAGTGTTTGAATGATGACGCCGATGCTCCCGGTAATGCTCGTGTCGTTCGCCATCAGGTATTTTCCACCGCAGGAAACGTAGTAACCGCCGGAGGCCGCGAGCGATTCCATGTAAACGACGACCGGCTTCTTCGCCCGCGTCATTACGACCGCGTTGTAAATCATGTCCGACGCGGTCACTTCGCCGCCGGGCGAATCGACCTCGAGCACGACCGCGCGCACGTTGTTGTCGTTGCGGGCCTGTTCGAGTTCCCAGCGCAAATCGTCCACCATTGACTCGCCGACATTGCCGGCCACCCCGGTGCTGATCAATCCCCGCAGCGAGATGACGGCGATCTTGTTCGAGCTGCCACGAGTTCCACGCTGCAGGATCATCTCAGTGAAGCGCGGACGGTATTCCACTTCGGCTCGACCACCCTCAAATCGCTGGAAGGCGGTCACGGCGAGAATGAAGTTCATCAGCACGCTGGCGCACAACGCCACGAACAGAAAGATGCTCAGACAACCCAGGTTTCGATTCGCCGCCATGCCCGGATGAAATCGCCGAAGAACAGCGCAGGCACAAGCGCTTTTCCGGAGAAAACCGTGCGTCGCCGCAGCTGGCAAAGAAGCTGCTCTTGCTTTGTGGTAATTATGACACCGTTAAGTCCAAGCGGTCATCTCCAGAAGAGCGAGGCCGCGGTTCGGCCGCACCGGAAGCACCGCACCAAAGGCGCCCGGCGCCCACGAAAGAAGGCTCGCCTGGTCGACGCTGATGAAGAAAAGATTCGTCCCGCGGTCGGCACGCTTTCCCGCACCAAAAGCCTCCTCCTGGCCGCGCTCAAGGTCTGGGAGCTAAAAAACGGCATCCGCGATTAACGTAGCGGCGGCCGCGGCGGCCGAGTCTCTTCTTTAATCGCGCCGCTTTTCTGGGAGGCGGTAAGCAGGAGCCCCGAGTCGCGAGGCTCCTGCGGAGAAGCTGCTAACGCGATCAGCCTCGCACGGTAATGCGGGTGGCTGTGACTGTGCCAGTGACCTCGAACAGGAAGTTCCCGTTCAAGTCGTAGAAGTTTTGGTCGAAGTTGCCACTATAGGTGCTGCCGTCGGAGCTGACGGTATTGGTTTGCGTTTCCAAAATGCGCCCATTGAACACTCCGCTCGCGTCGAATGTATAGATGACGTGATAGAGATGAACGGTGCCGTTGCCCGTCGTTTTGAAGGTTCCCTGGCAGACTGCGCCCGGGGCGATGGAATTGACTTCGAATTCCAAGCCATCGCTGTGCCACTGATCATAGGTCTCGAACAACTGCGTTGAGCCCTGGAAGTAATGAACGTTCCACAAGCCAACGATGGATGGACGCCCGGCGGCTTGCGTGGCCGGCGCCAGTCCGAAGCAGGCCAGCGCCAGCGCGACGAGCGCCGGTAGGGTCTTTCGATAATAGTGAGTTTGATTATGCATATGTTGGTTTCCTTTTTGTTTTGTTGTTTAACCGTCACTGGTAATGCAGGAACTCCGGCCGAAGGTTACGCGACTGGCCAAAGAAAGAGTGGCGCAGGTGATGAAGGATTCCTCCTTCGACAACTCCCGGGGTTTTGCCTGGGGTAGGCGGAAGCGGTGCTATTTGAAAGCCACTTCCTTGGGCGCGAGCGAAGCGACGATTTCTTCGAACCGCGGATCGCCGCGCAGCGGGTCCCACACCGGGCTCAAACGCAGCTCGCCGTAGGTTGGACCGCACGGGATTTTCGCGACGATTTCGAGCTGTTCAGTGGCCAGGTCGCGTTCGCCGGTCCAGGCATAGATCAACGCGAGGTTGGCCACAAACGCTGGACCGTCCATCGGGTCCTTTGTGATGGGCATGAGTTCCACCGCTCTCCGGCCTTCGCGCAGAGCCTCTTCTTTTCGCCCCAGAGCAGCGTCGATGACCGCCAGGCGAGAGAGCCCAGGCGCAACAGGCAAATTGGGCTGGGCGCGGACCACTGCTTCTTGCTCTGCACGCGCGGCCGTAAAGGCGGCCTGGGCAGCAACCACGTCTCCTTTCGCGTGAGCAACTACGCCCATCCAGAAATCACGGCTAAAGCCGTCAAGCCACTCTTGCTCTTGTGGGAGTGCCGCCACGATGCGACCGGCGGCGATAAAATCGCGCTCGAAGAAAGCCAGTTGAAAGCGTTGCATCTTCATAGCTAGGGCGTCAGCGGATGCGGGATGATCCGCGAGAATCTTTTCAATCGTGGCGTGCCAACGCCGCGTATCGGCTCGCCAATGCATTTCGAGCCCACCGCCGGCATCTATCCTTACATCGATGTCGTTCGGCTTGAGGGCGAGCGCACGATCCAAAGCCTTACTGGTTTGTTCGTAAGCGCGCGATAGGAAATAAGCCTCTGCTACGTTCCGCCGAGCCAAAAAATTCTGAGGATCAAGCTCACTCGCGCGTTCCAGATTGTGCACCGCGTCAGACCATCGACCCTGCCTGCGGTCAATTAATCCGGTGATTTGAAAAACGCGTGGATCGTTTGGCAAAGTACGGCGAGCAATATCAAGCTCGGCGAGGGCGCGGGCGTAATCGAAATATCCCCAATAAAGATGCAACGCCAGAGCCAGATGCGCCTCGCCCGAATCCGGATTCAAGTGAAAAGCCGAATCGATGGCTCCCTTTGCTAGAGCCAAACGAGCGGATGTTCGATCACTGTCAAAGAAGAGCCAGTCGTGCGCCCTAGCTAGCCAGCAATAGGCGAGAAGGAAGTCGGGATCGCGAGCGATCGCCTGATTAAGCAAATCCACCGCTTGGAGAATCTGCTTCGGTTTAGTTGAACTATCGACCGTCTCAATCGATGGGACGGCGCGGACATAAAAATCGTAGGCAGCAAGATCCTTGGTCGGTCGTTCCTGTATGGCGGCCCGTTCGCGAGCTGTAATTTTGGTCCTAAGCCGATTTGCGATTGATTGGGCCACTTCCGCTTCAATGGCGAACACGTCATTTAGATTTCGGTCGTATTCTTCCGCCCAAATGTCCGCGTCGGTACGAGTGTCGACCAACTGAGCATTTACATGCACTTTGCCGCCAGAACGCCGCACCGTTCCCTCCAACACGTCGGAAACACCCAGCGCATCGCCGATTTGTCGCACATCGTGCTGACCGCGATACTGCATGACGCTGGCGCGGCTGATCACCTTCAGATCAGCGATTTTCGCCAGTTTGATCAAAATGTCGTCCTGGACGCCGTCAGCAAAGAATGCGTGCTCCTTCTCGTCGCTGAGATTTTCAAAGGGGAGCACGGCAATTCCGGTCGTTAGGGGATGCCAGATGAATTCGCTTTTCGAAACGATCCAGCCGGAGGCCGTTGCCAGCACGACAAGGGCCGCGAGTAATGCGGCAGTGGTCGTGTTACGACGAATCCACTTGCCGCCCCGCGCGATCAACCCGGTGCGGCGCGCCTGAATCGGCTCGTGCCCCAACCAGCGTTCGAGATCTTCGGCCAGAGCGAGGGCCGACGGATAACGACGGTGCGGATCTTTTTCGAGACATTTCAAACATATTGTCGTTAGGTCGCGATCGATTTTTGGATTCCAGAGACGCGGATTCCGCGGTTCGGTCTCCAGGACCAGCCGGATGGTTTCGTAGGTTGTGCCACCGGCGAAAGGTGGATGGCCGGTCAGCAATTGGTAGAAAACGGCGCCGAGCCCGTAAACGTCGGTCGCGCTCGTGAGTTGCGCGCTATTTCCCCGCGCTTGTTCCGGCGCGATGTAGCTCGGCGTGCCCAGAACCTCTAGTGTCCGAGTTACCGTGCTCTCGGTTTCAACCAGACGCGCCAAACCGAAGTCGGCGAGGTGAGGTTCGCCCTTGGTATCAAGCAGGATGTTCCCAGGCTTGATGTCGCGGTGCAGAATGCCGTGCTCGTGCGCGTACTGCACGGTGCGCGCGAGGCTCGCAATGAGTTTTGCGGCCCGCCGCAGCGGAATCATTTCGCGCGAGGCAAGTTGATCGAGTTGGCCGCCCTCCTCGAACTTCATACTGAAGTAGCACGCGCCGTCGCGCTCGCCGATCTCATAGATCGGCACAATGCACGGATGTTCCAGGCTGGCGGCCGCTTCCGCCTCGCGCCGAAAACGTTTCAAATGCGTCTCGGTCGCCCAATGTCCGAGCGCAATCACCTTCAGTGCGACAATCCGGTTCAGACTTATCTGGCGCGCGCGATAGACAACTCCCTGACCGCCGCGACCAATTTCCTCCAGCAACTCGTAGTCACCGAACTCACCCAGGATCGGCTCGCGTGCCTCATCATCCTCTAGCAAATCGAGACCGGTTTCCAAAAGGCACGCCGGACAATAATCAGTCGGGGCGTCGGCGAAGATTTTCGCTCCACACCTCTCGCAGAGTCTGGTACCGCCGCCCGTCGCCCGGTCGGCGCGATCTTTGGTCATCTCCATGGTTAATGCAGAAGATTTGGGGCAAGGTTACGTTCGCAGAACCGCAATCAAATGACGCAGCTCGTCCTCAAGCTCATCGGGAGCGGCAACGGTGTGAGAAATCTGCTCGCGCAAAAGCTCGCGATAGCGCACCCGGAGTCGATGAAATGCCTGCTTCACCGCGTTCTCAGTCATTCCCAACTCGTCTGCGATTTCAGCTTGAGACGGATGCCCGGGTTCACCAACGAGCAGGACCTTTAGCCGATCGAACAACAGCCCTCTCCCGTCGGCGCGGTATTCCTCATCGAGACCCGCCAGAACCTGATCGAGGACTGCCATCGCCCACCTCTTTTCGTAAATCTGGTCGGCTGTCAGGCTTTCCACCGGCTCCAGATCAAATCGGTGCTGGGAAAAAATTTCGTCAAGCGAAAGGGGCTGCTGGCCGTGACCGCGCTTGATCGCCGTCGCCCGATTTCGTTCGTTCGCCAGAAAGTGCTTCAGTGAGACGAGCAGGTATGAACGCAGCCGCCCTTTCTCCCGCCGCGCTGCATCAAAGTCGCGCCGCTCCAGCCAACGGGCGAAGAATTCCTGGGTTAAATCCTTCGCTTCTTCCACCGGATAACCTTCCCGCCGGATGAAAGCGTAAAGCGGCATCCAATAGGTACGGCAAAGCGCTTCGAGCGCCGCGTCCGCGGCGGGCGATTGGCCTTGGGCCGTGAGCACAACGCTCCAGTGAGTCGTAGCGAAAGTTGCTGCGCCGGCATCGGCCGCACCACCAGAAGCAGAAGGGTTCATTAATGACTTCGACAGGTTCAATCTTGCCAAAGTCGACGACTGCTAACAATGGAAATGTGGTGCCGGAGAGCTTGTTGCCCTCGGCCTCCGAACCGCCAAAAAGTCCAGCCGACTCCCTGCCAGTGTCTCTCGGCAAGCTTTCCCGCACCAAGAGCCTCCTCCCCGCCGCGCTCAAAGTCTGGGAGCTAAAAAACAGAATCCGCGACTAATGTAGTGGCGGTCCTTATCGGCCGCTTTTGAGGGACGACCGCCGTGTCGTCCGAGTTTCTTCTTTAATCGCGCCGCTTTTCTGGGAGGCGGTAAGCAAGAGCCTCTGAGGTTAGGGGAAGAATTGTCCGAGCGGCAGAGGCAGTTGCTTTGGGAGAGCAGGCGCGGCCACGGGATGATTTCGTGGCCGCGCCGGGCACCAGGTCAGCGTTCAACATTCAGTCGCGTCGCGGGTCATATGCGGTAATCTTCGAAGAGGAAGCTTCCGTTCACATCTTTGAAGTCCCCGGGATTAGTTACTTGTCTGCGGTGCCATTTGATTGATCACTGCGGCGGCAGACGCGTTGCATGGGGGTAGGTCGGGAGCGGATCCCCGACTTGGTTTCCATTCTCATCGTAGTACGTTATCTGACCGGCCCCATCGTAAGTGTTGCCGTCGCTGCTGACGGTTTCTGTTTCGGTCCACACGAATCTGTAGGTCCCAGCCGGGCTGCCGTAGGTCCATCCTACGTGGTAGAGGCTCACCATATTGTGTGACAGCGGTGTCCAAGTCCCCACGCACAACACGCCAGGGGCAAGGTTGGCGGATTCGAATTCCAAGCGGTCGCTGTGCCATTGCTTGTAACTTTCAAAGAGCAGTTGTGTGTGCTCGGGGTCGAAGAAAACCTGGACATGCCATGTGCCCACGATTGTGACCCCGTGACGCCCTCCTGCTGCTTCTGTTCCTCCTGCTTGTGCCGTGACTGAAGAGAGGCAACTAAATGCCAGCGCCATGAAAAGCGCTGGAATTGTGGTTCTGCAATTAACGTTTCGATTTTTCATATCTTGATTTTCCTTTTCTTGTTTTGGCCTGCTTTGACTTCTCACCATGAGAAGTCATTTCTGGCCGTTCACAGGTGTACTGCAGGAAAACCGGTGAAATCTTACGCGGAGAACTTCGGGAATTTTTCTAACAGAAGGGAACAAGGCAGCGACGAATCCATTCGGCTACACCCGCGAGTATCTTTGTTTTCTTCGTTACCTTCTGTTCGAAAGGGCAATCGCCAGCACGCGAGGTGTGTGGATGCCCGGATGTTACTTTAGCGCGACCGGCTGCTTCGCTTCTTCCATGAGTTTTTCGAAGCGCGGATCGCCACGTAGAGGGTCCCACCACGGGAACAATTTCAGGCCACCATAGCTGAGAGGGCTTGGGAGCCGGATGATGCTCTCCAGTTGTTCGAAGGCGAGATCTTTGTCGCCGACCCATGCTGCGATCATTGCCAGATTTGCCACCCGACGGACTCCCTCGAGTGAATCTTTTTCCATGGGAACAAGCTCGACTGCGCGCCGGCCTTCGCGCAGCGCTTCCTCCTTCCGCCCGAGATAGGCGTCGATCAACCCAAGCAGGCCCAATGCCTGGCTATCATTGGGTTGGGCTTGCGCCACTTTCTGCTGCTCCGCGCGTGCTGCGATAAAAGCTGCCTGTGCCTTGTCTTTGTCTTTCGTCATGCGCGCGATAAGACCTTCTAGAAATGAGCGACTTAAAAAAACCTCGGCGCCCAAGTCGATTGAATTTTCGCCGTGCGCATCTGAAGCGTTTTTTGCGGCTGTGGGGTCGCGCTCAGCCAGCGCGCAAGCGAGCCACCACTCAGCGGCATCCGCCGTTGGAGTGGGATTTGCAGCTCGAATTGAATCGATCATTTGATGCAACTGCCGAGTGTCGGCTTTTGCCTGAAATTCCACGTACGCCGGCCAATACGCCGTGCCCAAATCGTTCGGAAAATCGGCTAATGTGCCGGCCAGCGCAGATTTTAGGTCAGCATAGCGCCGCAAGAACGTGTAATTGAATGCAATTGCCACTCTTGTTTCGATATTGCGCGGGTTGAGCTCCGCCGAGCGCTCGAGATTTCGCGTCGACTCCTCCCAATGTCCTTGACGCCTCTGAATGTGGCCCATCAGCCGGGGTACGCGGAAATCATTTGGCAAAGTCTGGCGGGCGATTTCCAGTTCGGCCAGCGCACCGTTATAATCGAGATACCCCCAGTAAAGGTTTTGGGCACGCGCCAGATGCGTTTCACCAGCGTTGGGA
This sequence comes from uncultured Verrucomicrobiae bacterium, assembly GCA_963742545.1. Taxonomy (GTDB): domain Bacteria; phylum Verrucomicrobiota; class Verrucomicrobiia; order Chthoniobacterales; family UBA10450; genus Palsa-1392. The sequence continues at coordinate 154,365 of CAVUMF010000004.1, forward strand.
TTAAGGCGAGCCGCCGCTTCGATGGCTGCTTCTGCCAACGCCAGCCGCGCGGGGGTATGGTCTAAGGAGGCGTTGCCCCCACCGAAATAAAGCCAGTCGTGGGCGTAAGCGAGCTGGCAGTAGACATCGAAAAACGATGGATCACGCGCCACAGCTTGGTTCAACAGATCCACTGCTTGCAGTAGCTCCTTTTGGGCCGGATCAGTCGCCGCTAGAATGCTTTTGGCGCGGGTGTAAAGATCGAAGGCTGTGACATCGGCGGTTGGCTTGCTCTCGATAGCCAGTTTCTCAGAAGCCGACATTTTTGCGTGAAGCTGCTCAGCGACTCTTTGTGCAATCTCGCTTTGGACTGCGAACGTCTCGCTCAAACCGCGATCGTATTGCTCGGCCCACACGTGAGTGTCAGTGCGGGTGTCAATTAACTGCGCATTCAAATGGATTCTCGCTCCGTCCCTGCGTACGCTTCCTTCCAACACATGTGAGACATGCAGTGCGTCACCGATCTCCCGCGCGTTCTGCTTGCCGCGATACTGCATAACGCTGGTCCGACTGATCACTTTAAGATCGGCGATCTTGGCCAGCCTGGTCAAAACGTCGTCCTGAACGCCGTCGGCAAAGAACGCGTTCTCTTTTTTGTCGCTCAAATTTTCAAACGGCAACACAGCAATGCCGGTTGTTAGGGGATGCTGCGTGAAATCGCTCTTCGAAATGATCCAAGCCGCTGCTGCTGCGAGAGCAACGAGCGACGCCGCCAATAACGCGCTGGTTGGATTGCGTCGCACCCATTTTTTGCCGCGGGTGAAAATGCCAATGTGCCGCGCAACAATTGGCTCGTGCTTCAACCAGTGCTCCAAGTCTTCTGCCAGCGCGAGTGCGGACGAGTAACGGCGCTTTGGATCTTTCTCAAGACACTTGAGGCAGATGGTAGAAAGATCGCGATCTATTTTTGGGTTTAGCATCCGCGGTTGTCGCGGCTCACTATCCAGCAATAACTTGATGGTCTCGTAAGTTGTTCCTCCAGCAAAAGGCGGTTGACCAGTTAGCAATTGATAAAGAACCGCGCCGAGTCCATAAACGTCTGTCTCTGCTGCTAGCGCTGCGTTATTTCCCACAGCTTGCTCGGGTGCCATGTAACTTGGCGTGCCCAAGACTTCCATGGTGCGCGTGACCGTGCTTTCTGTCTCGACCAGTCGCGCGAGGCCGAAGTCGGTGAGATGCGGTTCACCTTTTTGATCCAGCAGGATATTTCCCGGTTTGATGTCGCGATGCAGAATTCCATGTTCGTGCGCGTAGTGAACAGTGCGGGCGACCTTCGCGATTAATTCCACCGCGCGCCGGACCGGCATCGGCTCGCGCCTGGCCACTTCGTCGAGTTGTCCGCCTTCGACGAATTTCATACTGAAGTAGCATGAGCCATCACGCTCCCCTACTTCGTGGATCGGAACAATGCCGGGGTGATCCAAGCTCGCGGCGGCTTCGGCTTCAAGGCGAAAGCGCTTCAGATGCGCGTTGGTAGCCCAATGACCCAAACCGATCACTTTGAGGGCAACCGTGCGATTGAGACTTTTCTGCCGCGCCCGGTACACGACGCCCTGACCACCACGACCGATTTCTTCCTGGACGTCGTAATCGCCAAAGTCTGCAAGCATTCTTGGCTGTCGCGTGGCGCGTTCTATGCGCGGCCTGGGCGTTGGATTAGTTGCCTCGGTGCTCTCGTTTACGAGAAGACCAAGACCTGTCTCTAGTTGGCAAGCTGGGCAAACTCCCTGCCGCGCGTCGGCAGGGATCTTCGCCCCGCACTTTTCGCAAACGCTGCTGACGGTCGTCATGTTGCTGGCCTGACCATTCGTCCCCTCAATAAGATAATGCAGCAAATCATGCCGAAGCTTACGCGCGCAACACGGCAATCAGGTGGCGCAGCTCATCTTCGATATCGACAGCAACCGCTACCGTATGCGCGACTTCTTCGCGTAACAGTTCCCGATAACGTTGACGAAATCGATGGAATGCTTGGTATACAGCGTTCTCGGTCATGCCCAACTCATGTGCAATCTTGACTTGCGAAGGGCGGTCAGGTTCGTCGGTGAACGATTTCTGTAGCCGGTCAAACAACTGCATCTTGCCGGCGGCACGATGCTCCTCTTCCAGACGCGCGAGGACTTGGTTGAGTACCGTCATCGCCCAACGGCGTTCGTAAATCTGGTCGGCAGTCGCTGTATCCGCCGGTTCGAAACCGGCACGCTCGCCCTCGTGCAATTCATCCAATGAAATCAATCGCTGGCCTTGGCCACGTTTGATGGCCATGGAGCGGTGATGCTCGTTCGCCAGAAAATGTTTGAGCGAAGCCAGGAGGTAGGAACGCAATCGGCCTTTTTCTCGCCGCGCGGCGTCGAAATCACGACGTTGCAGCCAGCGCGCGAAAAATTCCTGGGTCAAATCCTTCGCTTCTTCGACCGGTGAACCTTCCCGCCTGATGAAAGCGTAAAGTGGCATCCAGTAGGTGCGGCAAAGCGTCTCGAGTGCGGCATCGGCGGCAGGCGATTGGCCTTGAGCCGTGAGCACAACGCTCCAATGAGTCGTAGCAAAGGTCGCTGCGCCGGCATCGGCGTCAGGGCCTGAGGTGGAAGGGTTCATTAATGGCCTCGACAGGGTCAATCTTCCCAAAGTCGACGGCTGGTAACAATGGAAAATGTGGGGCCGGAGTGCTTGTCACCCTCGGCCTCCGAGCCGCAAAAAACGCTGCCAACTCCCGACAGCCCCTGCCGTCACGCCTCGAACATGCGCCTGGAAGGGGATTGCAGTGAAGTGGCACCCGGTTACTTTCGTGCCAGGGCGCCCATAGCTCAGCCGGATAGAGCATCGGATTTCTAATCCGACGGTCGGAGGTTCGAGTCCTCCTGGGCGCGCGCTGGCGCGCCGAGATTCGAGATGCGTTGGATCGTGAATCGAGGATGCCCAAGGCCCCGATTCCCGAGTCTCAATTCACGATTCTCGGCCCCACTTCCGTTCGTGTTCAAGGAGCCACTTCTTGCGCCACAACCCGCCGCCGTAGCCGCACAGCGTGCCGTCCGCGCGGATAACGCGATGACATGGGATGACGATCGCAAGCATGTTCATCCCATTCGCCCGACCGACCGCACGTCGCGCGCCCGGATCACCGAGCCGCTCGGCCATCCAGGAATAAGAACGCGTTTCGGCGACCGGAATTGAGCGCAAGACTTCCCAGGCGCGCAGTTGAAACTCCGAGCCAACTGGCGCGAGCGGGATGTCGAACTCGAGATTTTCCCCAGCGAAATAATCGGCCAGTTGTGCGCGCGTCGCAGCGAGATGCGCATGCTCCCCTGGTACCACGCTTTTCCCCAGACGTTGTCGCAGGATCGGCAGCTCGCGTTCCAAGGCGCGACGATCGCCAAACTCGAGAAGACGCAGACCCTCATCATCCGCCACCGCCAGCATCGTGCCGAGCGGAGTCGTCAGTCGCTCCGCGAAGAGACAATCGCGCCGTGTCGCGGCCGTCGGCGGATCGCCGAAGATCTTGGTGAAGGCCTCACGAAACCCGCTCTCCGACTCGAACCCGCTGCCGTTGCGTACCTCCTCCACGCTTTCCCCGCGGCGTACTTCGCGCAAGGCGAGACCCATTCGTCTGGCGCGATGATAGGCTTGAAAGGTCATGCCGTAGTAGCGCTTGAACTGGCGCCGCGCAGTCGAGGGGTCGATTGCGAGCGAGGCCAGTTCCTTGTCCGTCAGGCGACCGTCGGGCGCTTTCTCCACCTCGGCGCGCAGACGTTCGATCAGTTGCGGCGCGCGACGGGCCGGGTCCATCGGCTGGCAGCGCAGGCAGGGACGATAGCCGCCGAGCAGCGCTTCGTTAGGCGAGGTAAAGAACTCGACGTTTTCACGGGCCGGTTTTTTTGCGCTGCAGGTCGGCCGGCAAAAGATCCCAGTCGTGCGAACGCCGACGAAGAAGATCCCTTCAAAGCTCGAGTCGCGATTGACCAGGGCGCGATACATGGTGTCGGCAGGCGGAAGCAGTTCGAGAGTCTTCATACGCGCTCGATTCTAAAAGTGTAGCACCCGCGCGTCACGCTGCGCGCCTGTAAAAATGCGGTCTCCGGATTTTGCAGCAGCTTTGCGATCACCGGTTCGGGTTGGTCGTCTTCCACCACGATGGCATCGATAATGTCGCTGGCGGCATTATAAGCTCGCAGCACACGATGACGTCGGAATTCGGCCGGGTATTGATCCGTCGTGGAATAACGCGAGCAGGCATTAGCGTGGACGAAGATCGGGCCGATTTCGCCGTAGGGACGGTCCGACGGGACCGATTGATAGGGAAACAGGACGACGCGTTCGCCCGGTTGTGCCCATTGCAGGCAATGCCGGCATGGATAAGTGGACGGCGTATCAACTTCGACGAAGGCGTGATTTGAAGCGCCGACTTTCGCGCCGCGGCGAGCCGCTTCCGCGACCTCGGTTGGCAAGGGAACTACGCGGTAGTTTGTTTTCATGAACTCAGCCTAAGCCCGAACTCCACGACCGCACATCGACGGAATTCGGGCAGGTAATTCCGCTGGAAACCGGGACATGCGGAAGCATGTCCCTCCGGATGGACGCGCTTTTCGGAATCACCAGCGATGGTACGCGGGATGGCCTTCCTTGACGGCAACAAAGGTGCCGCGGCAGGTTGCGCACACTTTCCCGCCGCCCGACAAGGTTCCCTCAACGGTCGCGCGATCTGCGGTTGAATCGACCACTTTCGCGGAAAGGAATATCGAATCGTTCGTCGGTGTCGGGCGGAGCAGCTTGATCGCGTAATCCGCCGTCACCGTGCAGGGCGGATGATCTTCGCCCGCCTGTTTCATGAGATGATAAGCGGCCGTCCAGTTGCAATGGCAATCGAGCAACGTGCCAATAATGCCGCCGTTCAGGACGCCAGGAAACGCCTCGTATTTCGGCTCCGGTTTCCATTCCGCCACAACGGCGTCGCCTTCCGGAAAACTGCGGATGCGCAGGCCTTCCCGGTTGGCCGGACCGCAACCCCAGCAGGCATTGTTAGGCGCGTACTTTTCCTGGAGCGATGGTTTGTCGTTCATTTCATGGTAGAGCGAGCTTCCAGCTTGCTCGCTTGTCCGGCGCAAGCAGGATGCTTGCGCTACACTTTGGCGCCGTTAGGCAAAACCCCCTTATACGGCCGCATCTCCGGGCCGGTGTAAAGTGAACGCGGCCGGATCAGGCGATTGTTGTCCTGCTGTTCCACCACGTGCGCGCACCAGCCAGCGACCCGCGAGGCGGCGAAGATCGGCGTGTTCAACGCCGGCGGAAACTCCAGCATGGTGAAGACCGGCGCGGCGTAGAGATCGACATTGGCGCAGAGATGCTTTTCGCGCTCCATCGTGGCCTCAAGCGTTTCACAGATCGGCACCCAATCCTCCTTCCCGACTCGCTTGCCGAGGTCGCGCCCGATCTCGCGCATGATCGGCACCCGCGAGTCGCCTTTTTTGTAAACGCGATGGCCGAAGCCCATGATCTTGGCCTTCTTCGCCAGCGCGTCCATCATCCATTTCTCGGCCCGGCCGGGGGTCTTAATATCGTCGAGCATTTTCATCGACTCTTCATTGGCGCCGCCGTGGAGCGGGCCCTTCAGCGTCCCACACGCGCTCGTGACCGCGGCGTACATGTCGGCCAGAGTCGAGGCGGTGACGCGCGCCGCAAAAGTCGAGGCGTTGAATTCGTGATCGGCGTAGAGGATCAGAATCGTGTCCATCATCCGGACTTTCCAATCCTGCGGAACTTCGCCGTTCAGCTTGTAGAAAAGATTGCCCGCCACGGTCAGGTCCGGGTGCTCCGCCAGGGGATCGAGACCTAACGAAATGCGGTAGCCGTCCATGATCAGGGTCGAAACCTGCGCGATCAGGCGAGTCGCCTTGCGGATGTTGGCCTCGTGCGAGTTATCGTTCAGGTCGGGGTCGAAGGGCGCGAGCATGGAAACGCCGGTGCGCAGCATATCCATCGGATGCGTTTTTTTCGGCAACAGCCGCAGCATACTGAGCACCTCTTTCGGCAGAGGCCGCGCGGCCGCGATCTCCATGCGAAAGCGTTGGAGCTCTCCCATGTTGGGCAGTTGACCTTTCAGGAGAAGGTAGGCGACTTCCTCGAAGCTGGCTTTGTCCGCCATCTCGTGAATGTCGTAGCCACGATACATCAGGCCGGCGTTGGGATCGACCCAGCAGATTTCGGTTTCGCCGGCGATCACGCCGGCGAGGCCGGGGCTGTAGGTTGGTTTGTTTTCTGTGCTCATAAATGCCTTCGGGTTTGTTTCAGGCGAACAGCGCGTTCAACATGACGCGCTCCGAAGACTTTTCAAACCTCGCGATAACCAGGCCAGCTTTCGGCTGCCGGATCATAATCCAGCGTCTCGTAAAGTTCCTTCCGCGTCTGCATCCTCCCCAGCCAGCCTTCGGCCGATTCGGCCTCTTTCAAGGCCCGGAAGAATTCGTCGGTCGTTCTCATCGAAACGCGAAACGCGCTCTGCGGGAAGATGACCATGCGATAGCCAAGCTCGCCCAGTTCCCGCACGGGGAGCAGCGGACTCTTTCCGAATTCCGTCATGTTCGCGAGCAACGGCACTTTCACTTCCCGCGCGAAATCTCGAAACTCTTCCCTCGTCTGAAGCGCCTCGGGGAAAATCGCGTCCGCTCCCGCGGCCACGTAGGCCTGCGCACGCGCCACCGCACCCTCGAAATTTTCCAGCGCCCGCGAATCGGTCCGCGCGATGACAAGAAAATCGTGATCACGCTTCGCCGCCACGGCGGCGCGGATTTTAGCCGACATCTCTTCCGTCTCGACCAGGCGCTTCCCGGCGAGGTGTCCGCAGCGCTTGGGAAACTCCTGGTCTTCCAAATGGCATCCGGCCAGTCCGGCGCGCTCGAGTTCATAGATCGTGCGACCCACATTCTCGGCGCCGCCAAACCCGGTGTCCGCGTCGACGATCGCGGGAATTTTGACGGCGTGCGCGATGAAGCCGGCGAGGATCGCAACTTCATTCAAGGTCAGCAGCCCGACATCCGGCAAACCCGCGGTGCAATTGGCGAGCCCTGCGCCGCTGATATAGACCGCGTCAAATCCTGCGCGCTCCACCTGCCGAGCCATCGAGGCGTTTGGCACCCCCGGCATCGCCACGACGCCCTGGTCAATCACTTTGCGCAGCTGAGCAGCAGGATTCATCCGTTAGGCCGGCATTTTCGCCAGTTTCATCAGTTCGCTGGGATTCTTCGCTTCGTCCAGTTTCCAGCCGGCCGCCAGAATCTTTTGCGCACCCGCTTCGCCCAGCTCCGGCACGACGAGGGCGTTGAACTTCCCTTCCAGTTGTTGGTCGCTCACCGGATTGAAGGCGTTGCCCAGCGGATAGTCGACCCGCTTCGTCAGCACACGACCGTCCTGCAAAGTGACGAGCACGATGTTGGCGACCGCTTTGGCATAGAGCGAGGTCAGCTCGTCGTTGCGGTCCACCGTCACGTTCTCGAGGAATTTCCAGATCGCCGGGTCGGTGAAGCGCGCCGGTTGAAACTGCTTCTCCGTCACCTCGCCGTCGATCAGCGCGATCGCCGTGATGTAAGGCAGACTGTGGTCCGCCGTCTCGCGCGTTTCCGGCTTCCATTTCTCCGGCTCGCTCCCGATGATGTCGACCGAAGCGTCGTGGCTCTCGATCCGGACCGACTTGATCTTCGACGGATCGCCCATCTCCTTGCGCAGGAAGAGCGCGGCTTCGATCGCGCTCTGGCTGTGATACTCCGCCGGCCAATACTTGATGCTGGTATTGAGGATCATTGCCGCCGTCCCTTCGTTGATCTTTGGCGCGTTGGGTCGCTTCACGAAAACTTCGCCCACATTGCCTAACGAAACTCCCAGTTCCTTTTCGAAGCCCATTTGCCCTTCGAAAATCGGCGCCGGCCCAGTCATGCCGGCGCGGGCGAGGAGCGCGGCATAGACACCGTGTCGCGCCGCATTGGCAAAGGCCACGCCTTTCCAATGCGAGAGTTCCCCCACCCGCGCCTGACGGAATGCCGCGCAGTTTACCCCCGCGATGTTGACCGCATGGCGCGTCTTCTCCGGGTCGAGCTTCATCAGACGCGCCGCGGCCAGCGCAGTCGAGAACGCACCGTAGGTCGGATGATCCCAGCCGCGCGCGCGGATACTGGCCGCGTCGCAGAAACGGCATTGCACTTCGTAGGCGAGCGCGATCGCGGTGATCAGCTCCCGTCCATTCGTGCCCACGCTTTCCCCGACGGCGAGCGCGGCCGCGATGTTGTCGCTCGGGTGCGCCGGCTCCTTGGAAAGATACGTGTCGTTGTAATCGAAATAACGAATGCAACAGCCGGTCGCGAAAGCGGCCCAGTCCGGCGGCGCCTGATGATCGGTGCCGATGATCGTAGCGCCGTGTTTGGCCGAAAAATCGGAAGCGACCTTTCTCGCGATTACGCACGGTTCCTCGTGCCATGCGCCGAGCGCGCAGCCGAAGGAATCGATCACCCGCCGTTTCACTTCGTGCACCACTTCGGGCGAGAGATCTTCGTAGTTTAGTGAACAGGCATATTCCGCGAGACGATGAGCGAGTGATTTGGACATAAGAGAGTCTGCAATCTGACGATGAATCGCGGCGCGGCAAGCCGGCGGTTTCGTGCCGTGCACGGCGGCGGCAGCGTCCAGCTTCGGTCCTGGCGTTTGAAGCGGCCAATCTTGACTTCGATTTTTTTTCGATCACTCCGCTGCCGCTGCGTAGGGTCGCCAGACGGCGGCCGATCGAGCGCCGGAAGCGTTTTGCCAAGCCAAGGCGCCGGCCAAAGAGCGCCAGTCGCTGAGCACTGGCGATCTAACGCTTATTTTGCAGGCTCCATTGCGGTCGCGCCCCACCCGTGCCTAGCACCGCTTGCGCCCGCTGTAATGGGGATGACAAGGTGAACCGGGAAATGCGCCACAGCCGAGTCTCGATTGCGTCCTCTTTGCTGCCGCTTGAGATTGGTCGAATCAAGCTCGCTCACGACCACTGCGGCAGGCCGCGCCTGGGCCCCCGATCGGGCCACCACCCCGCTCTCCAGTTGAGCGCACAGTTTGGCCCCGTGAAACTGGACGCATTTCCAGATCAACCGTGCGCTTGCCTTGGCTGCGCAACCAGCGCGTGAGCTTTCCAGCCGCCGGTCGATAATTAAGCCCCACCGCCGGAAAAAGTAACTGAGTCGCCTTGGGCGCGAGCAAAATTTTGCTGAGCGTCAGGTAACGCCCGTCGACCCCAAAGAACCCACAGACAATCAACTACTGACCTCTTGGAAAGGAGCCTCCTTGTTCCCTGCCCGAGCTGAAAAACCGGCAAAACTGCCAACGAGAGGGCCGACGGGGCCAAATTAGCCGATTACTCCGACGCGAGAGAGGCAAGGCACTTAAGGAAACAGCCGCTTCCCTCGTGCGCCAGAAGAGAAAAGCTGTCGACGAGAGTCTAGTAACGCGTCACCGAGTCCTCTTTGCTTTTGTTCCGGGCCAGGATCACGCCGTAGTAGAGGGTGATTCCAGCGAGAAAAGGGAACCCGGGAAATCTGGTTGTCTTAGCGACGCGGGGGCATATGACCTGCTTTTTGGGTAATGCAGCCGACGCTCCTGGTTTGAAGAACGGGTTGGCGCTTATTCCTCAGTAGCATGCGATTTCTCCTGACTGCGTCACTCGCCGCGAGCGCGATTTTCCGATGCGCGGCCGGCCCGATCGACTTCACTCCCACGGAGGGGCAACGCCAGCTGGAAGGCATGATATTTCCGCTGGTCATGTTTCACCAGGACGACCATCTCATCACGTATGAGCCGCCACGAGGCTGGACTTACACCGGAAATCCGGCCCACGTGGTGCTAACCCCTCCGAAGGTCTCGCAAGCGCGGGCCAGCATGGAACAGGTGCCGCTTCCGTCGCCCCAGACCTTCGACGAGGCCACCGTCGAGCAACTACGACAGGTGGTGCTTGGCTCCCTGCCGCCCGACGCACAAAACGTCCAGTTTCTGGCGGCGGAGAACAACCCTGTCCGGATCAATCAGCAAGACAGTTACGAAATCACAGCCAGCTACAGTTACTTTGGCCAGCGTTACCAAGTGAGCGTGATCTTCGCGAATCTCGGAGATTTGCAAGTGCGTTTTCGAATCGTGACGCGGAAGGAGGACTTTGAGGAACTCCACCGCGCGTTTCGGGGTAGCCTGTTCAGCCTGCACTGGTCATGATTCGCGGGATGCCGTGACTTGGCCAAAGCGGCCAGGAACTACCATTGATACCATTTCCCGCTCGCTAATTAGCCCATCGCCCTGCGGAAGCGCGACCGCGAAACTAAAGAACCGACTCCTAATTCATGTACCAGCGGGAGCGCCGGTAGTCAAAGGAAGCGAGGACGCCGGGCGGCGGCGTCGAAACGAAATTGGTGTCGAAGTACCAGGCGCGATTAGGCGGGTTGTATACGTTGCTGGCGCCCCATTTGCCGATCGCTTGATGGCTCTGGTAGAGCTCAATCATCGAGCCATAATAGGTCATTGTTTTGCCCGACCAATTCTCAAGAAAGCGCGGGAAGTTTTCCAGGCCGCCGCTGTAGTAGCCGTTGCCCGACGGGACGATGCCCGAGAGAATGGCCGCATTTACAGTGGTGGGGCTGGCAGCGGGAACGGTGCCGGATTTGGAGTCGACCCACGAATTGGAAAGGACGGTGACGGCATCGGCGATAATTGCGGCCGGCTTACGAGTGTAACCGGAGACGGTTGGTTTGGTGGGATCCCCGGAGTTGGAAGGCGGCTGAGTGGCGCCGACGGTTCCAGTATTGTAATCGCCCTGCACGTAAATTGGATTGCCGCTCGCGATTGTTAGTCCGGCACCGGGGAGACTGCCGCCATCCGTCAGCCGGATGCCGCGTTTGGTCGTGACGCCGTTCGGATCAGCGCTCGTATCCACGATGTAGATGAGATTATTAACAACCTGCCCCGAAACGGTTTTTGAAATGGTGAATTTGCCGGAATTCATTGCAGTGGCAATGGCACCGACATCAAGAGTCGCGAGCCGAATGGAGCCGTTACCGGTCGTGGCGCCTTCACGGTTGTCGGTGATGGTTTGATTGGTGGTGATGGCGGCCTTGATTGCGGTCGCAGTGTTGACGTCGTTCGTAGTGCCACCCTTCTTCGTCGTAATGTTAGTGATGTCGGTGCCGCTAGCGTTGTAGATCTTGACGTTGTTCGAGCCGTCGATGGTGACAACGACACCGGCCTGGGTTGGGAAGCGGTACGGATCTAAAGTGGCGCTGCTGGTAGTGTAATCGATGAGTTGATGGTAGTCGGAGAGCGCGACGCCGTAGGGCTGTTGCGATTGGTCGGCTGCCGGCGGCAATCCGGCCGCCCAGGTGGGGCTGGTCGGTGTCTCCGGATGGGTATTGTCCCCCGGCGCGAAGCCAATCGACCAAATGTCAACGTAGGTTGTCTTGCCATTCAACGTGAGGGTATTGTGGCCCGTATAGAGACTGCCATTGGAGTGAACATCGCCATTGATTATCATTGGCGCGCCGGGATGGATCTCAAGATCGTTGCCGTAAAAGGCAGCATAGCGCCAAAGGGAAAGGGTTTCCTTTTGGAATACGCGGCGTACCCGGGCGACAACGGTCCCGGGGTCATTCGGGTCGGTAACGTTCTTCGCATTGATAGTCGGAATGACGACGTCGGCGGTAGCGAGGTAGTAGTAGCTCAAATCGCCGTGATTTGGGCCAGCGATCGGAGCCGGAGTGGCGGCACCTGCCGTCTGGGCGTTCCAATAGGAGTCGAGTGGGTAGATACCGTAGTTCGAAAGCGTGTATCGCGCGACGCCAGGAAAATTGCCCGGGGTTGGCGTCGGAATTTCGTTATCGAAATCGCTCCGCTTGAAAACTGTCGCCTGGTTCGTACGACAGATCGCGCGCCAGGCCGAAAAAGCCATCTCCGTGCTTGCGTCGCCGATGTTCGTTGCCTGGCGCAAGAGTAGGCTGCGCTGAACGTTTCGGCTGATGGAATTGGTGTATTGCATGGCGAGCTCGACGAACACGCCTACAATGATCATCGTCATCAGAGTAACGATGAGGGTATTTCCCGCCTGGACGGAGTGGTTAGGGTTTCGTTTCATTGTGTGTTAGTCAGGCGACAGCGAAATGGGATCATGGAACTGATGAACATGTTGACGGCAGCGTAACCGCGGTTGCTGAAGCTCGGCTCGACGGTCGAGAGATTGATCGCTGCAACGAAGCGGTTCTGCAGCCCGCCACTGGACTGGAGAGGCACCGTGAAGGGAACCGTGGAAATGAGGTTGCGGGTGATGACCTTGTAGTTGGCGAGGTCATTGGTAGGATAGTAACGCAATTCCGTACCGACGACCGCATAGCTGACCCGTGTCGTGATAAACGCGGTGATGATGTAGCTCACGCCGCTGTGGCCTTCGATTCCGTCTCCGGCAATGCCAATAGCGGTACCGATTCCCGTCACGGGAGTCGAAAGGTTAAATGTCCGCTTGGAGCCAGCTACGGACGTGGACACAATGTCGTATTCGATGCTGTGGGAAGGGATGTTAAAGCGCGCTTTGGGCGGCGGATTGTAGCCCGGACAATACAGAACCACCGATTTATCCGTGGCAGCGGCATTCGCTACAACCGGAAAGGGGCCTGCGTTATATGATTGAAACGATATGCCAGCCGCCGGAAGGGGCTGGCCGTTGGCATCCAGTTCAGCAACCGGCTGCAGACTAGTGTCGATGAGTGCCGGGATTGAAACTGAGCTATGAATGTTCGCAAGCATTTGGTCCACTCCCGATCGGGCTTGCTGGTGGGCGGAGTTGACAGCGGTATTCTTCGCGTAAAGAACCATTCCGGAGTTCAAGACAAGAAAAAGCATCAGGCCCACGAGAGTCACGATCCCCATCGTAACGAGCATTTCCACGAGAGTGAATCCGCCGGGCGATTCCCGCCGCGCTGAGTTCATACGTCGGAGGCGCGCATGGCGTTCAACTGCACGCGGTAGGTTTTGCTGCGATAGACGTAGGTCACTACGACGGTCGCGGAATAGAGGTTGAGGCTCTGACTCTGGGTCACGACGTTGTTGCTCGTAACCGTGGTCACCATTTGACCGTTAATAGCATGCGTCTGGGCGTTGGCCCCGGCGGGTTCGGAATAGATCGTGACCGTTTGAACCCCGCTCGTCCCAACAGCCCATTCGTTAGTCGTGCCGAACTCGCCGGACTGCGGATTGAAGGGAGAGTCAGTCAAGAGGTAATCAATTCGACTCTGGGCCGCCGTCTCGGCGCCGGTGTAAAGGCGGGCGATGGAGGCATAATTGTTCGTCTGGGTAAGCGCCCAAATTGAACTGCCGGCCAACAGACCAAGCAGCGAAGTGGCAATGAGCACCTCAAGCAAGGTAAAACCAGAGCGAAAAGCACCCGGGCAGACAGGAGAATGTTTGGTGGCAGGATGCATTATGGCGGGACCAATACAGCAATGCGCATGCCGAATCGTCTCTGCGCGGCTGACCGGACGAGCGCTCATTCAGGTTCACAACGCGCTTTGGCTCTGGCAAACGGAGACTTTGCCAATCGGAACCAGCGAGTCTCCTCAAATCTCCTCAGGTACTGAGATCGAGGAACGGCCGGTTGGCTCATTTGCTGGAATCGTGCCGATCGAGAGGCAAGACGCATCGAAAACAGATGTTTCCCGTGTGCCGTAGGAGAAAATCCGTCGATTACTATATAGTAATTATAATTGACATGAAAATAATTATGGACCTTGAGAATCGTTTGTGCGAAAACCGAATTTATGAAATTCGATCGTCTGATTAATTCGGGCGTGAGCGGTGGCAGCAAACCTTCTTCGCCGCGTGCCTGCTCAGTTGCAGTTCAAACCGCTGGGCGGCGGTTCCTTTTCGCCTTCGCCGCGATCGTTTGCGCCGGCATCGTCGCCTCTGCTGGGGCCGCAATAACGCCGCTGAATTCCCGACCCAATCCAGCCAATACCAAGGACTCGTTCAACATAAGCGCGAGGCACTTTCAGCTGTTTAATGCCTCTACCACGAGCGAAACCGGCACCCCTTTGGGCTCGGATTCGGAGTCTCACTTTTTCAACAACGGCGCTCAAATCGGCACCACGCTGACGCCCCTCCCCGCAATGCAGGCGCTTTTTCCGATTATTAGTTTGTTTGCCGCGGTTGCGTTCGCACGCCTCTTGCGGCGTAGCGCCCAAATCGAGGCGCTGGTGAAAATCGAGAGGTAGGCAGTTTGGTTCATGGGTCAGGGTTGGGTGAGACCGTCCCCCGCAAGGGGGACGGTTTTTTTCCCCGCCCATTGAGTCGGCAAGCGATGTCGCACTAATCGCCGGATCACGCTCTCAGAATCGGCCTTGTGGCGGTTCCCGCGGTGGGGCGATTGTTTTCCTTCCGGAGGAAATACCCCGGACGAATTACCCGCCAACCGCCATCTGCGCGGTGGCGATTTCGAGCAATTCGGTGGTGATGCTGGCCTGGCGCATCTTGTTGTACTCGAGGGTAAGGTCCTTGATGAACTGGTTGGCGTTGTCGGTCGCATTCTTCATCGCCACCATCCGGGCGCTGTGCTCCGAGGCGCGCGCATCGAGAACCATTTGGTAAACCTGATATTGCACGTAATAGGGCAGCATGAAATCCAGCACCATCTGCGGGCTGGGCTCAATAATGTACTCGAGCATTGGCTCGGTCGATGAGGCGCTCGGGGCGGCGTCTTTCGTAGTGGCACGAAAGACAAACTCACTGATCGGGAGCAGCGTTTGCGCAATCGGCTTCTGATTGATCGTGTTAATGAAATGGGTGTAGAGGACAGTGACCTTGTCTACTTCCTGAGTGAGAAATTTCTCTACACAAAATTTGGAAATGTTCCTTGTCTCAAGAATCGTCGGGGCATCCTTGAGTTCGAAATCTGCTAGCAGCTCGCGCTTGGCCCGAGCCAGGAATTGCCGCGCTTTTCGGCCGGCGCTCACGTAGACGGTCTTCTCCGCTTCGAAAGCCGCAGCCTCGCGCATCAGGTTGGTGTTTAACGCGCCGGCCAGACCCTTGTCGGTGCTGATCACTAGAATCAACTCCTTGCGCGTCGGCCGAACCTGTAGGAGCGGATGGAGCAGTGGATCGGTGCGGCCCTTGAGCGATACGAGCACGCGGTTCATCAACTCGGAATACGGACGGCCCGCGAGCGCCTGCTGCTGCGCCTTGCGCATCTTGGAGGCGGCGACCATCTGCATCGCCTTGGTGATCTGCGCCGTGTTCCGGATTGATTTGATCCGGCGCCGGATGTCTTGCGTATTCGCCATGTCCTCGGGTCGCTATTGCCAGATCGCCTTGAATTCGTTCAGGGCCGCGGCCAGCTCGGCCTCCAAATCCTTGTCGAGGACCCGCTTTGTCCGAATGGCCGCGAGCACGCTCTCTTTTCGAGTTTGGAGAAAATCCTGAAGCTTGGCCTGAAACTCCTTCACTCGGTCGACCGGCACCGGATCGAGATAGCCGTTTTGCATCGCCCAGAGGACGGCGACCTGATCTTCGACAGCGATCGGGTTGTACTGCACCTGCTTGAAGAGCTCGACGATGCGCTGCCCGCGATCGAGTCGCGCCTTGGTCGCAGCGTCGAGATCGGAACCAAACTGCGCGAAAGCCGCCAGCTCGCGGAACTGCGCCAGGTCAAGCTTGATCTTGCCGGCCACTTGTTTGATCGCTTTGATCTGCGCGGCGGAACCAACACGGCTGACCGACAGACCAACTGAGATCGCCGGGCGAACGCCTTGGAAAAAGAGGTCCGTTTCAAGATAGATCTGGCCGTCAGTGATCGAGATGACGTTTGTCGGGATATAGGCAGAGACGTCGCCCGCCTGGGTCTCGATGATCGGCAACGCCGTAAGCGACCCGCCGCCGGCCTCCTCCGTCACGCGCGCGCTACGTTCAAGTAACCGCGAATGCAGGTAAAACACATCGCCCGGGTAGGCTTCGCGCCCGGAGGGACGCTTTAAGACGAGCGAAACCTGCCGATAAGCGACGGCATGCTTGGAAAGATCGTCGTAAATGATGAGCGCATCCATCCCATTATCCATGAACCATTCGCCCATCGCGGCGCCCGAAAACGGCGCGAAATACTGGTTCGTCGCGCTTTCCGAGGCGGGCGCGGAAACGATCGTGGTATAGGGTAGCGCGCCGTTCTTCTCCAGCACCGCGACCGCGCGCGCCACATTGGAGTTTTTCTGGCCGATCGCGACGTAAACGCAATAGAGCGGTCGATGATCCGGCAGCCGCCCCTCCTCCGCCGCCTTGTTCAAACGTGCCTGGCTGATAATGGTGTCGATCGCGATCGTCGATTTGCCGGTCGCGCGATCGCCGATGATCAATTCGCGCTGGCCGCGTCCGATCGGAATCATTGCATCGATCGCCATGATACCGGTCTGCACAGGCTGGCTCACGCTCCGGCGCTTGATGATGCCGGGAGCAATCTTCTCCACCGGGTAAAAAGTATCGGCTTGAATCGGCCCTTTGTCGTCGACCGGCTGGCCGAGCGCATTGACCACGCGGCCGAGAAGCGCTTTGCCGACCGGCACCTGGAGAAGCCTGCCGGTGGTTTTGACTTCGTCGCCTTCGGAGACTTTCGTCGGATCACCGAGCAAAATGACCCCGACCTCTGTTTCCTCGAGGTTGAGTGCGAGTCCGAAGTCGCCGCTTGGGAACTCGATCATTTCGTTCAACATCACCTCGCTCAAGCCCTCGACCCGGGCCACGCCGTCGCCCGCCTCGCGGACCACGCCGACGTTGCTCTTCGTGGTCGAGGTTTTCAGCCCTGCAATTTGCGTTTCGATTTCTTCCAGAATGCTGCTCATGATAATTCGTTAGGTTAAAGTTTTTGCTGCAAGCGCTCGAGCCGGTTGCGCACACTGCTGTCCCAGACATCGCTCCCGACCCGGATGCGCACCCCGCCAAGCAAGGCGGGATTGACGACAAATTCTGTCGTTAGGCCGGTACCGTATTTGTGCCGCAATCCAATGGCGATTTTTAGCCCCGCTTCCGGGTCGAGCTTCGTCGCGGACTCGATCGTGGCCCGTCGTTTGTCGAGTTCGAGGCGAAGCAGGCGCTGATAATTCTCCAGGAGTTGAATGTAATTGCGCGGCTTCTTTTCCACGATTGATCGGACGAGCGAATGGATTCTTTCCCGATCGAGTGCGCCATTCACGTAGCTCGCACGCATCAGGTCGCGCGAAAGCTGGCGAATCTCTTTGCTGATCTTCACGCTCTCCTCTTGATCTCGTCAGGGTGCGACCTGGCGGCTCGCTTCTTCCTGCAAGCGCCTTTGGTCTTCGGGGGTCAGGATTTTGCCGGTGACTTTTGCCGTCGTGTCGACGACAAGCCGGCCAAGCTCACGCTTCAACTGGCTCATCGTGCGCTCATGCTCGAGCGCGCTTGCCTCACGCGCCTTGGCGAGAATTTGCTCCGCGGCCGCAATCGCCTCCTGCTCTTTGCGCTCCGCGATCACGCCCGCGCTGGCCCGCGCTTCGTCGATCATTCTCTGCGCCTCGCTGTTGCCTTTGCCGAGGATCTCCTGATAACGCTGCTCGGCTTCAGCGAGTTGCTGCTTGATCTTTTCCGCGTTCAAGAGTCCTTCGGCGATTCGCTGCCGGCGCTCCTCCAGCACTCGGAGAATTGGTTTGTACGCGAACCGCTTCAGGAGCAGCGCGACGATAACAAAACTGATGACCTGTGAGAGGAAAATCCAGAGGTCGAGGCCAAAAGACTCCGCTGTCTCCTTGGCCAGGTCGCTTATTCCGCCTCCAGCGGCGAGGATTGTGATATTCATCGGATGATGCCGGGCGGCAAAAGCCGGCCCGCGCCAGGACGAATTAGCGGACGAGGAAGAGGGCGTAAAAGACGATCGCTTCCGCGAAGGCGATCGCGAGAATCGCCTGCACGAGAATCGGTGTAGCCGCTCCAGGATTGCGCCCGACCGCGGAGGACGCGCCCATGCCGACCAATCCAACGCCGATCGCCGCGCCGAGGGCGGCGAGGCCAACGTGAATGCTTCCGGTGATCTCTGCCAATAATGGTAATGTCATATTTTTCTTCTTTGGTTGGTTTGCCCCGGCCCCCCTGCGGTATCCGCAAAGATGACCGAAATTGGTTAATGGTGGGCTCCTTGCGCTGGTTCGTGCGGCGCGATCAGAAGCGTGAAGACCGCGGTCAGCAGCATAAAGACCAGCGCCTGCACAATGCCCACCAGGAGTTCCATAAAGTAAAACGGGATCGGGATCAGCGGGGAAAGGGCCGGGACCAGATGGGCCATCGATTCGAGCATGTTTTCACCGGCATAGACGTTGCCGTAAAGCCGAAAACTGAGCGAGATCGGCCGGAACAAAATGGAAACAATCTCCAGCCAGCCAACCATGAAGAAGACGACGATCATGAGAATTTTCATGATCCCTTTCGACTCACCCTTCGGCCCGAAAAGATGAAGAAGGAATCCGCCAAATCCGTTCTCCTGCAACGCCCACACGATCCAGAGAGCAAAAAAAACCAGTGCCATCGCGAAGGTAAGGTTAAGATCAGCGTTCGCGCCTCGCAGCAACGGCCGGTCGACATGGAAAACGTTCGTCACCGGATCGTGATGTCCCCAGCCAATCGTTCCGACACCAGGGATCAACCCAAACCAGTTCAAGCACAGGATGAAGATGAAGATGGTAGCGAAAAACCAGAAGGTCTTGCGCACCAGATGGGTGCCAATCACGCTCTCAAGAAAGTTGTAGAGCCCTTCCACCATCCACTCCCAAAAATTCTGCGCGCCAGTTGGGACCGGTTTGATATTGCGTGTCGCAACCCCCGCGAACACGATGATGGCGGCCGCGACCCCCCAGGTCACGAACATTGAATTGGTCACGGTGAACTTCCAGATGGTAAAAAGAGGCACCGCTTTGAGCGAAACACCTTCGTGTTTTTCCACCTGCACTTCGGGAGCCGGCGCAGCCTCCGCCGCCTGCGCCTCAGGCGCAAAATCGCCGAGAACAAGCACGGCGAAAACGCTCAACAAGAGTGGCAGGAAACGAAGATAGCGATAGACCATTGGCGGTTCGGAAAGCGGCTCCGCCGGGTGCCGGCGAAACGCGGCCTGCTCCCGACGGAACAGGCGTGCGCTTCAAGGCCGCTAACGTCGCGCATACAGAAGAGCATGTTGCCAGCGCTGACAAGCGACTTTGGCAGGATTTTTTTCGGGGCAAAACCGGCGCGCTGAGCCGCTACTTGACGGGCACGCGTTCCTGCTGAAACGGGGGCGCGAGGACGGGCGCCGCAGGGAGGACGCGCGCCTCAACCTCGTCCGCGATCTCCACCACTTCACGGTAGCTAGCCTCCAAAGCCGCAATGTGGATCCGCTGCTCGAAATTTACCGCGACCGACTCGCTTGCCAGCACACCCATTTCGCTAAAGGAATGCCGCGTGCGGGTGATTTTCTTCATCTCGGCAGCGAGTGCTTCATGGTCGCGCTCTTTCACCAGCGCCCCGCACCGGCCATCCTCCACCGCTTCGGGAATGCCGCCGTGATGGGTCGCGAGCACCGGCATGCCGGTAGCCATAGCTTCAAGGATGGAATTGGGAATGCCTTCCTGGTTTTCGTCTGCCGGCATTTCGCTCGGATGGAGAAAAATGTGACAACTGTAATAGAGCTTGAGCAGTTCCTCCTGTGACAGGAACCCGGTGAAGCGAACGTGCTCCTCCACTCCCAGGTTCTTGGCGAGAGCCTCCAGGACCGGTTGCAGGGGTCCCTTGCCGGCAATGAGCAATTCCGCTCCCGGATTCTCGCGCTGGAATATGGCGAAGGCCCGCAGGCAGGTCGTCAGGCCTTTCTTCGGAATCAGCCGGCAGGCCTGCAAAAATCTCCAGCGCCCATCAGTCGGCGCCTCGCGCCGTCGCACGGGAAATTGGGCCAGAGGGATTCCCGTCCGATTTATCCTGATTTTCTCCGGCGGACAACCGAGCCGGACAAGACGTTGCTCGAGCGAGCGGGAGCGCGCCAAAACGAGCGGGACGGAATAAAATACCTTGCGCAACTTCGTCGCATAATCCGGGCTTTCCGCCTTCAGCATCACATCCGCCCCGTGGAAAGAAACGATACACGGTTTATTCCAGCATTGGATGAAAGGCAGCAGGTGCACTCCAGTATGACCGAAGTAGATGTGCATCAGGTCCGCACCCCGGCGTTCGAGCAGATTGGCCAGCAATTGATATTCGCCGCGATAAACAATCGGCGGTTGCCGCTCGACGAATTTCAACCAGCCGTGCCGGAACAAATTCGGACGCGGCGCCGGGATCAGCTCGATGTCAGCAAAGGGAAATCGTTCCTCGTTCTGTACCTTCTTCGTCATGACGAAGGTCTGCACATCACGCAGGCCGGTAACCTGGCGGTAGATGTGGAGCATCTCCGATTTCAGAAAAGTGGTGCAGTAGCTCGCAACAACCAATTTGGACATAAATAATGGGGACGCCGTCAGTGGCGAAAAAAAGTTTCGAACTCTTAACGCATCGATTCCGCTTGTCTAACTGTATTCGCCTCTCCCCACCGGAGCGGCCTTTTCGTAAGAAGATTCTATGCCGCCGGTCATTTTCGGTTCACCTTCGAGCAACCACGAATCGAGGGTGCGCTGGAGGTTCTCGATCCCCTCATTTTCCTTTGCCGAAACCGGCACGACCTCCAACTTCGGATAGCGCTGCCGCAGGGTCGCCAGGTTTTCTTCCGCTTCCGGCAAATCCATTTTGTTGGCCACCACTCGCCAAGGACGCTGTGACAGTCGCGGGTCGTAAAGATCGATCTCACGCCGCAAATGCTGGAGATCTTCGATCGGATTGCGGCCTTCGCTCCCCGCCATATCGAGGACGAAAAGGAGCAGCCGGCACCGCGTGATGTGACGAAGGAAGGCGTGGCCGAGGCCAAGGTTCTCGTGCGCTCCCTCGATCAAGCCCGGAATATCCGCCACGGTAGCGCGGCGATAATCGTCGAGCTTCACAACCCCGATCATCGGATGTAAGGTGGTAAAGGGATACGCCGCCACTTTCGGATGTGCCGCCGAGATCCGCCGCAGGAGAGTCGACTTCCCCGCGTTCGGATAACCGACCAATGCGGCATCTGCAATCGTACGCAATTCGAGAATGAAAGTTCCCTTCTCACCCTCTTCGCCTTCGGAATATTGGCGCGGCGCCCGATTGCGCGCGCTCTTGAAATGGACGTTTCCCTTCCCGCCACCGCCACCGCGACAGAGAACGAACTCGTCGTGAGGCAAAACCAGGTCCGCGAGCGGTGCAATTGCTGATCGCGGATTGTTGACCTCTGATTTCTGATCTCCGACTTCCGACTCTTCCCACACCACCGTCCCGACCGGCACCTTGACGATCTTGTTGGGCGCGCCGCGGCCGTGCATCTGTTTGCCCATCCCATGCGCGCCATTCTTTGCCTTAATCAGCGGCTCGTAGAATAGACTGGCGAGGTTGTCGGTGTGCTCATCGGCCCGCAGGATGATGTCGCCTCCCTTGCCGCCGTCGCCACCGTCCGGCCCGCCGCGAGGCACAAATTTCTCGCGCCGAAAACTGACGCAGCCGCGCCCACCATCGCCCGCACTTGCCGTCACTTTGATCCGGTCAACAAACATCGCGAAACGATACACCGCCTCGCGCATAACGACAGTCCCTAACGATTTCCATGGTTCAGGAGAGATTGGTAAAGCTGCATCGTCTGGCGCGCGATTGCCCCCCAGCCAAACTTCTCCTCCGCGCGCTTCCGACCCGCGCGTCCGAACTTCTTTTGCAGCTCCGGGTTTGCCATCACTTGGTTCACCCGCGCAGCGAGATCGCGCGCAAACTTTTCCGGATTCGTCGGGTCGAACGGGCTTTCGGTCATCTGTTCCACCGGCACGAGAAATCCCGTTTCGCCATCGACCACCACTTCCTTGATTCCGCCGACCGCGCTCGCCACCACCGCCGTCTCGCAAGCCATGGCCTCGAGATTAATAATCCCAAACGGTTCGTAAATCGACGGACAACAAAAGACCGCCGCGTTCGCGTAAAGCTGATGCACGGTTTCCTTGTCAACCATCTCGTCAATCCAGACGAGCCCGCTCCTTTTCGCCTGTGCCGCGCTCACCGCCGCCTGCATTTCCACCGCAATCTCCGGAGTATCCGGCGCACCGGCGCAGAGCACGATTTGAAAACCGGGATCCATGAATTGAATCGCGCGCACAAGATGGATGATTCCCTTCTGTCGCGTGATTCGTCCCACGAAAAGCAGATAAGCCCGCGCCGGATCGACCCCGCAACGCACCAGGGCGTCGGTCCGGTCGGTCGGTCGGTATTCCTCGAGGTCGATTCCGTTGTAGATCACGTGCAGGCGCGACGGCTTGATCGTGAAAAGACGTTCCACGTCCGCCTTCGTTCCGTTCGAGACAGCGATCACCGCGTCGGCCATTTCCAGCGCCGTCTTTTCCAGCCAGACCGTGAAATCGTAGCCGCCGCCCAACTGCTCGCGCTTCCACGGCCGTAACGGCTCGAGTGAATGCACGGTGATGACGAGCGGGAGTCCGTAGTTCAATTTGGCCAGGATCCCGCCGAAATGGCTGTACCAAGTGTGGCAGTGGACGACATCAGCCGTGATCTTCCACGTGTTGAAGTCGACACAGCGCTGGATCGCACCGAAAACCGAATGCAACGGTTTCGGACAGCTGTATTGGCTCGTCTCGACCTCAAAGCCGCGCACGGCGGGATTTGTGCCGGACGAATTCTGGTCGCCAAAACAGCGCACCTCCACTTCCATCGACTTCGCCAGCTCGCGCGAGAGGTAACTGACATGCACCCCGGCCCCGCCATAAATGTGGGGCGGATATTCGTTAGTCAAAAACAGCGCCTTCATTTTTCCCGGAATCGGAGGAAGCGGCCAGACCGTCCCTTATTTGGTAGCATTGATCAACAAGACCGGCACTTTCGCCAGCTCCACAAGGTGCGAAACATCGTCTGGTCGGTGGGACTGTTGTTGAGCGCGGCGAAGACCTTCTTGGAGATCGGTTAGGCAAAAAACTCCGCGGTTCACTTCAGTTAAAGCTTAAAACCTGAAGCTTAAAATGATTTAAATCCCTCATGCCTCGCCCCTCGCGACCCGACGACCGTTCCTTCGTTCTGGCGATCGACCTTGGCACGTCATCTGTCCGCAGTACCCTCTTCGACGAAATGGCGCTGGTCGTTCCCGGTTCCCGAGCGCGCCAGGTTTATGGCGTTCGCTATTCGGTCGAGCATGGCGCGGAACTCGACCCAGCGGCTCTCCTGCGGGCGACAAGGCGCTGCCTCTGTCAAACGCAACGCGGCCTAACGAAAAGCTGCGCGCCCGTCATCGCTGGTTCCGGCTTCTGGCACAGTATGCTTGGAGTGGACCGCGCGGGCGAACCGCTTACACCCATTTACACCTGGGCTGATACGCGGAGCGCGGAAGACGCGTCGCGGCTGCGGAAACAACTGGACGAGCGCACGATTCAGCAGCGCACAGGCTGCATGCTGCGCGCTTCCTTCTGGCCGGCCAGGCTCGCCTGGTTGCGCCGCACCCAGCCTCGCCTTTTTCGCCGCGTCGCCCGCTGGGTCTCGCTGGCTGAGTGGATCTTCGAAAAAAATTTTGGCGCGACGGGGTGCAGTCATTCCATGGCCAGCGGCACCGGCCTTTACAATCTGGCCAGACGTGATTGGGACGCAGAACTCCTGGAGGTGTCCGGCCTAACGAGCAAACAGCTCGGGCCGTTACAGGACGCATTGGACGCGAATGGGAGAACGATCTTTTCTGCCATCGGCGACGGCGCTGCGGGCAACCTCGGATCGGGAGCGACACGCCCGGGATTTGTCGCGATCAACTTCGGCACGAGCGCCGCGGTGCGGGCCGTTCCCTCCGCCGATGCGTTCTTACCCTTCGGTCTTTTTCAGTTCGTCATTGATCAGGATCGCCATCTGCTCGGAGGGGCGGTAAGCAACGCGGGCAATCTCCGCGCCTGGTGCCGGCGCGAGCTGCGCTTGCCTGACGACGAGCGCCGCCTCGATGAATTGCTGCGCGCCGCCGGTAGCGGCGCCGCTCGCCTGACGATTCTGCCTTTTTGGGTGGGCGAACGTGCGCCCACCTGGCCGGAAGATCTCGCCGGCACGGTCGTTGGGCTGAGCCAGGCCACGACCGCCGCGGATCTTCTCGCCGCAGCGCTCACCGCCGTTTGCCTCCGTCTGTCTGAGATTCTCGAACAAGTCGAGAGCGCGACCGGCCGGGCTAGGAAAATCATCGTCTCCGGCGGGATTCTTCGGTCTCCGATATCGCTTCAGATTCTGGCCGACTCGTTAGGCCGCGATCTGGCAGTCTGCGCAGACGAGGAAGCGTCTCTTCGCGGGGCCGCGGTCCACGCACTCGAGCAACTCGGTCACAAGATCGCGGCCCCGAAATTCGGCCACCGCATCCGCCACAACCGCGCCAAAGCTAGCCAGGCCCGCGCGAACCGCGCGCGGCAAAGGGCTCTCGAAGCCCTTCTCTCCAGTTGGACATAACGCACTCGTTAGGCGCATGCCGTGACTTCCGGGGAGCACTCGCCTGGCCCGTCAGTGGCGATCGAGCGCTTTGAGCCAGCTCAGAACCAGCCGATGCTTCTCTCGCTCGCCGGCCCGCTCGAAGATGAAGACGAGGTTTGCGAGCATCCGCATCAAAACAAGTCGCGACGAGGCAGGGGCGAAATAATTCGACTGCGCCTTGAGCCGCTGCCGCGTCAGAATAGCTTCGCAATCGGGTCGGGAAAGAATTCGGCCCTGGTGAAATGGATCGAACAGAATCCGCTCATAGCGCGCGATGAAGTGGCCCGGCAGATTGAGCCCGTCGATCTGCATGTTGGCCCGACGCCCGACGATCACATAAAGCATCGCGAGCGAAATCGGAATGCCCAGCCGCGTCTCGATTACATCGCTCAGGATTGAGTTTTTCGGATCGTAATACTCCTCCGCGTTGCCACGAAAGCCGAGGTCTTGCGCCATGAAAGTTGTCATGGCCTGGAGCCGTTCGCGCGCCGAACCGGCCTTGGCGACCAGCAGCCGCAGGCGACCTCCCCAGGCATCCAGTTTGCGTCGCAACCTAGTGATCGGCACTTCTGGCTCAAAGCAGGAAGTCAAAAGCCACCAGGCGGCCTCGATGTCGCCGTGCTCGGGAAACAAATGCGCGCAGAGCAGCATGTCGTCCTGCGCCTCGCCGGTCTCGATTCGCTCCAGCACTTCGCGCACGTGGGCCGTGACCGCGGCATCGTCGAGCGCGAGCAAATCCCGCAGGGCCGCAACGCTGTCGCTCCCGGATTCGATCAGCTGTTCCTTCAACAGACTGACCGTGGCGGGATCATTGTCGCGCAGAAGCCGCGCGATCGCGTCCTTCTGAAACATGAACGTTTCTACGATTTTCGCGGCGGAGGCGCAAGCTGCACGCTGCTCCTCCGGCGCCATCCGGCGCCAGCCCTTTTTTGGATGCCTCCCTCGAAAGCGCGAGAATTGTCTTCGTCAGCGGAAATTTTTCTCGTCTGGCGATGCCGCTCTCGCCCTTGACACCGCGAAGCGGCTACAGCCCGGACGCCGAGTGCCTGCGTTCGTCAAGTCGTGTCAGTGCCGTCCGCACCCGCGGCAAACTTTCCGGATGGCGACTGCGCAAAAATTCGATCAGCCCTTCGCGCACCTGGCAGCGCAGATCGAAACCTTTGCCCGCGTTCTCGCTACTGACCAGCGCGCGCACTTCGATCGTGTTCGGTTTCGTGTCGGTGACCTGAAGACCGCAGACTTTGCCATCCCAATTTTCATTCTTTTCCACCAGCCGCTTCAACTCCGCGCGCAATTCGCCTAACGGCACCTGGTAGTCAAGATAAAGGAAGACCGTGCCGAGCAGCTCATCCGATTTGCGGCTCCAGTTTTGGAACGGTTTCTCGATGAAATAGGTAATCGGCACAATCAAGCGTCGCAGATCCCATGTGCGGACACTCACGAACGTGAGCGTGATGTCTTCAATTCGCCCGAATTCCCCTTCCACGACCACGACGTCGTCGATCAGGATCGTCTGGCTGAGCGCGATCTGAATGCCGGCGAGCAAGTTGCCCAACGTCTTTTGCGCCGCGAAACCGAGGATGATACCGGCGATCCCGGCGGAGGCGAGGATGCTCGTCCCGAGTTGCCGGACGGCGTCGAACATCATCAGGATCGAAGCGACCCCAAAAATGACCACGGCTGAAATGATGATTTTGCGGATGACCGAGACCTGGGTGTAGATGCGCCGCGCGGTGTAATTATTCGCCACGTCAAGCCGGTGCTCTCGCAGCAACGCAATTTGCACGGCGCGCACCCCGCGAATGATGAGGAAAGCCAGACTCACGATGAGCAGAATTCCGAAACCCTTTTCCGTGACCCAGGCCCAATCCTTCGGCAGATCGAGCAACGGAAGCAGGAGAATGACGGCGAGAAGCGGCACGCCCAGCCGGAGCGTCTGGCCGACCACCGGCACAATGACATTGTTGAGCACGCTCCCGGAGCGCTGCGCCCACTGGCGCATCCGCTTTTCAACCGCGCGGATGGCTTGCAAGACGAGCCAAAGCACTGCGATAACGCACCCTGCATAAAGAATCGCAGTCAGCGTGTTGGAGAAAAAGAGTCGGTGCGGGCGCGAGGCGATGCCGGCCACGATTGGCATGAAAGCGAAGAAGCCGCCGATCACCCACACGATGAGGACGAGCGGCTTGCGCAGAGCGGCAGCGCCAAGGGCAAGCCACGATTGCTGCTCGCTCGATTCGATCGCGCCGGCCCGGCGCCTAACGAACCAAAGAAACCAGCCGGTGACAAGGCCGAGCACCACAAGCGATGCGCCGCAGGCGAGCAGGCGCGCCCAGGTCACCCGATCGAAGACCGGGCGCTGGAGAAACGCGCTGCCGCTTTTGCTGGCCAGGCGATCCAGCCACTGGCTGTAGGTCAGCCCCGCCCGATAGATCCTGCTCCGTTCCATGTCGGCCCGTTCCGCCGAGAAGGTTGCAACCGGTTCTGGCGTGGGCGACGCGGTCGGTGCAGCCGCGGCCAGCGGAGTAAGGACGCACCAGAGCGCGATCGCGAGGCCAAAAAGACGCGCTCCAGGCAACGTGGGAGGGGCCTTGGTGCCTCGAGGGTCTGCCGATTGCCAGCGGATCGGGGCACAAAGGCCCCTCCCACATTGTCCAACCGCCATGTTCAATCCCCGCGCCCCTCGAGAATGATCGTCGCCATTCCGCTCTGTTCAGTATGGCTGAGAGTGATCCAAATTTTGTCGACGCCGCGTTCCCTCGCCATTTTCTCGGCACCCCCACCCAGGACGACGAACGGTTCACCGCTCTCCTTCTTTTGCACATCGAGATCGCGCCAGCCCATCGATTTGCCAATGCCTGTGCCAAACGCCTTGGAGAGCGCTTCTTTCGCAGCAAAACGCGCGGCCAAATGGCGCGCGGGATATTTCATCGACTGCGAATAGGCGATCTCGCCCGCGGTGAAGACTCGCTGCAGAAAGCGGTCGCCAAACCGCTCGATCGAATTCTCGATTCGCGCACAATCTACCAGGTCGATGCCAATCCCGATGACGCTCATCCCGGATAGTTTTGCATCAGGGCGAGCATTTCGCTCACCGCGGTTTCGATCCCGACAAAGAACGCACGGGAAATAATCGAGTGGCCGATGTTCAGCTCCACCAAATGGGGGATTTGATGGATGAGCGAGATGTTGCGGTAATTGATACCGTGGCCGGCATTGACCTGCAGACCAAGGTCCGCCGCCCGCGTCGCCGCGACACGCAGCCGTTCCAATTCCTGCCGCTCGATCTTTTCCGTAAACGCATTGGAGAGAGCGCCCGTGTGCAGTTCCACAATGTCGGCTTCGAGTTCCTTCGCCTTCTCGACCTGTTCCGGCGCCGGATCGATGAAAAGGCTGACGCGAATCCCGGCCGCGTTCAGACGCTTCATGGTAGGACGCAACTCGCGCTCATGCCTGACGAGATCGAGACCGCCTTCGGTTGTGATTTCCTGGCGTTGCTCAGGCACGAGGCAAACTTCGTCTGGTTGCAGGCGGAGCGAGAAATCGACGAGCCCGGGACTGTTGCCCATTTCGAGATTGAGCCTCGTCATGATGTTGGCTCGCAGTCGCTCCAGATCGCGATCCTGCATGTGGCGGCGGTCAGCCCGGAGATGAGCCGTGATACCACTCGCGCCCGCGCGTTCGCAGAGGCTCGCAGCGACGAGCGGATCGGGTTCCGAGTTCTTCGAGTCCGGCGTCGTGGCATAACGTGCCTGTCGGAGCGTCGCGACATGATCGAGGTTAACGCCGAGATGCAGGATTCCCATCAGGCACCAATAGGAGTGCAGCGCCGCGAAAGGCAAACGCGAAGACGGAATGCGTCCAGACCAGGACCGGTTGGGTAGCGCACGGGATAAATGATTCGTTAGGGCAGCACCTCAAACTGGCTCATGACGCGAAACATCTCGTAGCGCTCTTCGATTTCCTCGTTCGTTAGGCAGCGGAGCCGGTTGAGGCTGAAGGCCTCGACGTTGAAGCTCGCCAAAACGCTGCCGAAAATGACCGCACGCCGGAGGAGATTGAAATCGACCTCTTCGGTCCCCTGACCGGCGAGAAAACCGGCCAGACCGCCAGCGAACGTGTCCCCTGCCCCGGTCGGATCGTGAATGTCCTCCAGCGGATAGGCGCCGCAGCTGAAGAAATCATCCGGACCAAAAAGAAGCGCGCCGTGCTCGCCTTTCTTCACCGCGACATAATTCGGTCCCATCCGCCGGATTGCGCGTCCGGCGCGAATCAGGCTGGTGTCGCCCGTCATCTGGCGCGCTTCGCTGTCGTTGAGGATGAGCAAGTCGACCCGTGGAAGGAGCGCATCGAGATCTTTCCGTGTCGTCTCGATCCAAAGATCCATCGTATCGGCCACAACAAAGCGCGGCCGGCGCACCTGATTGAGGACATGCGATTGCAGCGACGGTGCAATATTCGCAAGGAGAACGAACTTGGTATCGCGGAAGTTTTCCGGGAGCTCCGGCTCGAAATTTTCGAAGACATTGAGCGCGACCGATCTGGTCTCACGTGTGTTCAGGTCCCAGGCATATTCGCCCGACCAGCGAAACGTCTTCCCGGGCACGCGCTGCACACCGGTGGCGTCAATCCGGCGCTGCTTCCAAAACTCAAATTCCGATTCGGGAAAATCATCGCCTACGACTCCGACGAGATTGACCGGTGAGAAAAAGCTCGCGCCGACTGCGGCGTAGGAAGCGGAACCGCCGAGCTGATCGGCGTGTTCTTCGACCGGGGTTTTGACGGTATCGAGCGCAATGGAACCAACGACGAGGACGGACATAACTTATTTCTGATTGCTGATGGCTGATGCCTGATTTTGATCGAGCAGCTGCTTCGCCGCGCGCGTGGCAGCGGCGATTTCGGCGCTTTGCAGCAGACCAGATACGATGACGACACGCTTTGCGCCAGCGGCCAGAACGGCGGGGAGATTCGAATGCTTGATTCCGCCAATGCAGAAGATCGGGAGCGAGACCCACTCGTGGACGCGGCCGATTTCCCCGGTACCGATCGGCTGGTAGTCAGGCTTGGTTGGCGTGGCGAAGAGCGGACCAAATCCGATGTAGTCCGCACCTTCATCGACGGCCGCAGTCGCCTGCGCCGGGCTGTGGGTCGATTTGCCGATCCAGAAGTCGCGCCTGACGATGGCGCGCGCCGCCGCGATTGACAGATCGTCCTGACCAAGGTGCAGACCTTCCACCGGCAGATCACGTGCGATTTCCGCGTGATCGTTGATGATCAAGGGAATGCCGGCCGCACTCGTCAGGGCATGCAGGCTCTTCGTTAGACCCGCAAGTTCAGCCATCGTCCGATTTTTTCCGCGTAGCTGGATCAGATCAGCGCCGCCGCGCAGCAGCTCATCGACGACGCTCTCGGCGTCTCTCGGCTCGACGTAGCCAAGATCGAGAATCGCGTAGAGCCGCGCTTCGGCGAGTGACTTCACCTCCGGCGCGGTCACTCGCGCAAACGTCCGTTCGACGGCCGCAGATCAAACGACTCGGAATTCATGATTCGATCAACGAAACCAGTGTCGTAATTGCCGTTCCGGAAATCGGCGTTGCGCATAATGGCGTTGTGAAAGGGGATCGTCGTCTTGATTCCCGCGATCAGGTATTCACCGAGCGCGCGACGCATTCGGGCAATGGCCGACGCGCGGGTCGCGCCGATCGCGATCAACTTGGCGATGAGCGAGTCATAGTTAGGCGGAACGGTGTAGCCAGTGTAGGCGTGGGAATCGATCCGCACTCCGCGACCGCCGGGTGCATAGTAAAAATTGATCCGGCCGGGCGAAGCCTGAAAATTGCGCGCCGGATCCTCCGCGTTGATCCTGCACTGGATGGCATGCGAGCGAGCCATGGGCCGCGCGACATGCGGCGAAAGCTTGTCGCCCGCAGCGATGTGAATCTGCTCCTTAACCAGGTCGCAGCCGTAAACTTCCTCCGTGATCGTATGCTCGACCTGGATGCGGGTGTTCATCTCGATGAAGTAGTAATGACCCTCCTGGTCGACGAGAAATTCCATCGTGCCGGCGTTCACGTAGCCAACCGATTGCGCGAGCTTGACCGCGGCCTGCCCCATGCGCCGGCGGAGGGCCGGAGTGAGCAACGGCGACGGACATTCCTCGATCACCTTCTGGTTGCGGCGCTGGATCGAGCAATCGCGCTCGCCCAGGTGGACCGTGTGGCCATCGTTGTCGGCCACGATCTGGAACTCGATGTGATGCGGATTGATGAGCAGCTTTTCAATGTAAACGTCCGGGTTGCCAAAAGCCTTGTCCGCTTCCATCCTCGCGCCGTGAAACCCCTGCACGAGGCTCACCTCGTTGTGCGCCGCCCGCATTCCGCGCCCGCCCCCGCCCGCGACGGCCTTGATCATGACCGGGTAGCCAATTCGTTTCGCGACCTTGATCGCTTCGATCTCATTCTCGACGATCCCATCGCTCCCCGGCGTTATCGGCACACCGGCTTTGCGCGCCGCGGCCCGGGCGGAATTCTTGTCGCCCATCGCCCGCATCGCGGCCGGCGGCGGCCCGATGAATTTGATTTTGCAGCTCTCGCAGACCTCGGCGAAGTGCGCGTTCTCCGCCAGGAACCCGTAGCCGGGATGAATCGCGTCGACGTCGCCCACTTCGGCCGCGCTCATGATGCGATCGATCTTCAGATAACTGTCGGAGCTTGGGGCGGAACCGATGCAGATCGATTCGTCCGCCAGTTGCACATGGAGCGAATCGACATCGGCCTCCGAGTAAACAGCCAGGGTGCGGATGTCGAGTTCCTTGCAGGCGCGAATGACACGAAGCGCGATTTCTCCGCGATTAGCGATGAGGATTTTTTCGAACATTTAAGTGGCGCGAGCTTCCAGCCTGCGAGGACCAAAACGCAAGCTGGAAGCTTGCGCTACCCCGGCCTAACGAACCTTGAAAAGGGCCTGGCCAAACTGAACGGGCTTGCCGTTTTCCGCCACGACCTCGGCGATCACTCCGTGGACCTCGGCCTTGATTTCGTTCATCACCTTCATGGCCTCAATGATGCAGACGACGGTGTCTTCGTTCACCTCCTGCCCGACATCGATGAACGGTGGCGATTCCGGCGAGGCGGCCCGATAAAATGTCCCGACCATCGGTGAGGTAATTTCCTTGCTCGCGCTTTCCGTCGAGGCGGCGGGCGCAGCGCTGCCGCCAGCAGCGGGCGGGGCGGGCGCCGCGACGATCGACGGGAGGGCCGGCGTGGCGAAAATGGTTTGCTCTCCCGCGCCCTTTTGGAGCTTCAGGCGAAAGCCATCCTTCTCCATTTCGAACACGGAGAGGTCGTTTTTCTTCATCAAATCGACAATGGCTTTAATATCTTTGAGTTCCAAAAGGCGCTTCCTTTCCGCGTTGGTAGAACGTTAGGTAAAGCGGTTTTAATCCCGGGGTCAAGCCGCGGCTTGACCACCAGCGCCGGGCAGGTGAGCCGCCCGATAATCGAAGATGTGCTCCAACTGCCGCCGGATGACGAACCGGTTGAGAAACCTGCCTAATGGGCCGAACGGTGGCACGTAAGTGACTAGGTCGCGTACCTCAGTCCCACCTTCGGGCAGGGCGCGGAAGAAATGCTCATGATGCCAGATTCGATAGGGACCGACCCTTTGCTCGTCGACAAAGCGATGCGGCGCGTCCACCTGCACGATCTCGGTTAACCAGGTGAGTGGGATGCCTAACAATGGCGCCACGGTGTATTCGATCATCAGCCCCGGATAGACGGCCGGCGGCAATGCACTCTTAATGACGAAGTTCATCGCCGGCGGGGTAATCTTCTTGAGATTGCGCGGATCAGAGAAGAAGCACCAGCAATCCTCCAAAGGCATCGGCACCATCTGGCTGCGCTCCAGCTTGTAGATCGGCATGGAAAAGTCAGACCGCAGGGACCAGCGTGCGATCACTCACGATTCTGCCGTCGCGCAGTTCGATATGACGCGTGGCAACCGCGGCCACTTCCGGACTGTGAGTGACCAGAATCAAGGTCGTCCGTTGTTCGCCTGCGATCTGCCGGAGCAGCTCGAGGACGCGACTCGTCGAGGTGGTATCGAGGTTGCCGGTCGGCTCATCGGCGATGAGGAGCGACGGCCGATGAACCAGGGCCCGGGCGATTGCTGTTCGCTGCTGCTCGCCCCCGCTCAGTTGATGGACAAAATGCGAGGCGCGATTCGTTAGTCCGACCAGCTGCAGAAGTTCTCCCGCCCGTGCCGTCGCCTCGTCCGGCGCAACGCCCTGAAGAAGCAAGGGCAGACTCACATTCTCAAGCGCATTCATCGTCGGGAGGAGATTAAAAAACTGGAAAACGAGTCCCAGCTGACGGCGGCGAAAGTTGGTCAGCTGCGCGTCGTCCGCGGTCGTTAGGCTGAGACCATCGACCACAATTTCCCCCGCCGTCGGCCGGTCAAGCCCGGCGACCAGGTGCATCAGGGTGCTCTTGCCGCAACCGCTCGGCCCAACGACCGCGACGAACTCGTGGCGTTCGATCGTGAGCGAGACATCTTCGAGGGCATGGACCGAGCGCTCGCCGGCCTGGTAATAACGACTAACCTTTTGTAACGAAATCATGCCGGCGTCCGCTCATCTATCTACGCCCGCGGCCAGCGCAAGGATGCCGGCAACATTTCGCATCGTGGCGGAGACGGAAGATTACCTCGTGGTCGACAAGCCGCCATTCCTCCTCATTCACCCGAGCAAGCCCGACGGCACTCCCACGCTCTGGGCGGCCTTGCGCGAGCTGCTTGCCTTCGAACTGGTGAACGGCGGCCAGGTTTCGATCCTTAACCGGCTCGATCGCGAAACCAGCGGCCTCGTCCTGGTCGCGAAGAACGCCGCGACCGCCCGCCGCTTCGGGCTCGCGATGGAGCGGCGGCAAATCGAGAAGGAGTATCTCGCCATCGTGTTTGGCTGGCCGGAGTGGGAGACGACCAGGGTCGATGCGCCGCTCGCCCGCCAGGGCGAACACGAGCCGTCTGCCATCTGGCTCAAGCAAATGATCCACCACAAAGGTGCGCCAGCGCTGACGGACTTCCGGGTCGAAAACCGGTTCGTTTGGCCGGGTCAAACCGCGGACCGATTCGCGATCGTTAGGGCAATTCCCCGTACCGGACGAACGCACCAGATCCGCGTGCATCTCGCGCATCTTGGTCATCCGCTGGTCGGCGACAAGATCTATGGACCCAGCGAGCAACTTTACCTGCGGTTTATCGAGACCGGCTGGACGGATGAACTGGCGCGCAAGCTTCTCCTGCCGCGGCATGCCCTTCATTCCGGGCGGCTGCGCATCGACGACCAACTCGATTGGCAAAGCCCGCTGCCGGACGACCTCTTATCCTGGATAAAGGAGGAGGCACCTTCCTGACTTCTCCATCCTGAGTCGTGGTTATTTCAGCGTCGTCACCTTCAAATTCAAAATTCGAATGCGCACGCCGCCATCGGTAGAATGGTTCGTGGCCAGCGTCAGGCCGCCGGATTTCCGGTAGTCCGTCCAGGTCGCGTGCATCGACTTGCCCGGTTCCGGCATGTAATCCCACGAAGTCATGAGCTTGGTCTGGGGATCGATATACCAGTTGTATTGATCGTTAGGCGTGAGACCAACCTTCCCAAAACTCAACCGCAGGACCTGGCACTGACCGCCATCGATTTCCTTCGTGCCTTCATCGGTCACGTTGACGCCGCGCTGCTTGAGCTTGAGCGGCGCGAGCAGCCAGTAGGAATCATTCACCCAGCGCTCGTAGGCCGCTTTCGCATCTTCGTCCGATGCCGGCTCGGCCAAATTGACCGTTACGTC
Source organism: uncultured Verrucomicrobiae bacterium (assembly GCA_963742545.1). Taxonomy (GTDB): domain Bacteria; phylum Verrucomicrobiota; class Verrucomicrobiia; order Chthoniobacterales; family UBA10450; genus Palsa-1392. Next base: position 188,837 of record CAVUMF010000004.1, read on the forward strand.
CTTGCCCTTCCATTTTACCCGGTCGGTTTGGGCAGCAACATCCCAATGATGCTCCGCCGAAAGCACCGTCTGGCCGCCTTTCTCCACCGCAAAAGTGAAGTCAATGGCTTTCACGTTCGCCCAATTTTCGCCGCCGCTCGCCTGCCAGACCGCCTGCGCGAGTTGTGCCGCGGAAGCGTCAGCCGCAGCGGCAAGACCCGAGTTGGCCAGACAGACGGCAAGCACCCAACTGCCAAGAAGTTTTTTCATTCCTGCACGATGGCGAGGCGGCGCTTCCTTTGCAATCGCAGGAAGTCGAAATATGCTTCCGCCCTTGTGAAACTGCCGCGCGCGTTGCTCTCGCTTTTTCTTTGCGCCGGCGCTTTTTTCGGAATGAATGCCCGGGCCGGCGAGACGGGAACACCCGCGCCGGCGAACGCTCTCGTTTCCCCGGAAGATTTCGAACCGCCCCATCTCGAATTTGCGGCCGAGACCGCGTATTTGCTCGGGATTCTTGGCAATCCAAACAACTACGAGATTGGCGCTCAATTTCTTACCGGGCGGCTACGCTGGGGCGTCAATCGCGACGAGGACAGCGTCTTTCGCGGCTACAACCAGATCTACCTCACCGGAGTGATCGAGCCGATCTTTCGCGGGCCGGAAAACCATTACTTCGGCATGTCGATCGGGTTTCGACACGTCTTTGTCCGGCCTGGCTGGCGCCTGCAGCCTTATGCCTCCGGTGGAGCCGGCCTCGGCTGGATCGACAGCACGGACGCGTTTCGGCAAGGCCAGGGCCAGGACTTCACTTTCAACATTCTGACTGCGGTCGGGGTCGATTACCTGGTGAACGACCATTGGAAGCTCAAAATCGGCGGGCTCTATCAGCATCTTTCCAACGGCGGGCAAACCGATCCCAATCCAAGTCTGAACCTGCTCGGACCGCAGGTCGGCGCGACTTTTTCGTTCTAACTTTTTCTGCGGCTGTCATTATCACGCTCGTGGCGGGCTCGCTCCATGTTCAGAAAACAATCACGAGCATTACTCGCTGTTAAGGAATGAGCGCGCCTAACGAAAACGTGCTCGTTGTCAGGCGAAGCCTCTTCGACCAGCTCGGCATCTTCCACGGACTCAATTTCGAACCAAAGCAGTATCTCGACACCATGCTGGCGCGCGGAAACAATTATTTTCTCGCCAGGCCCACCGCAGAAAACGACCCGACTCACAAACAAATCATCCCCTACGCCATCCTGGCTTGCGGCGACCGCGTCCTGCATTACATCCGCGGAAAGAAAGCAGGCGAACAACGCCTCGTCTCCAAAGGCTCAATCGGGATCGGAGGTCATATGAATGACGAAGACGAGTCGCTCTTTGCCTGGGACGAACATGCCTATCGCGCCGGCGTGGAGCGCGAAGTAAACGAAGAAGTGCAGATCGAAACGCCTTTCGAAGACCGGATCGTCGCGCTACTGAACGATGACACGACCGAGGTCGGACGCGTCCATCTCGGAGTGGTGCACGTCTTTCGTCTGGAGGAGCCGAAAGTGCAGAAACGGGAGGCGATGATCACCAACCTCGCTTTCCTGACAAAAAGCGAGTTGCTGGAGCGGCGCGACAATCTCGAAACGTGGTCGCAGATTTGCGTCGACCACCTGGAGAAGCTGCTTGCCTAACGAATTGCTGCGGCAGCGGACCACAGCTCCGGATCAAGCTCCGCCCGCGCGCGCCCGGCCAGCGCATCCGCAGCGGCCGCCTCACGCAACACCGCAAACATGGTCGAGCCCGAGCCGGAAAGGAGCGCCGCCGCGACCTCCGGTTGTTCCCTGAGCCAGCCTTTCATCCGCACGAGAAAGAGATGCTTCTCAAAGACCGGCCGCTCGAGGTCGTTCTCGAAAATCAAATCCCCAACTTTCTGCGCCGCGTAGTCGACTCCCGGCAGCTCGCGCGAATCGCGCCACTGCTGATAGGCCCATGGAGTCGGCACACCAAAATCCGGTTTCAAAAGGAGCAATGATAACTCCGGCAGCGACCCGACCGGCTCGACAATTTCTCCTCGGCCGCGACAGCGTGCCGCGCCACGGACCAGGAAGAACGGAACATCTGAGCCAATCTCCGCCGCCAGACTCGTTAGACGGGCGAACGCCACCCGCCCGTTGTAGAGTTCGTTCAAGCCAAGCAATGTGCTTGCCGCGTCGCTGCTCCCGCCGCCGAGTCCGGCACCATGCGGAATTTTTTTTCGGAGCGTGATCCGCACTCGCGGCTCCTCCCTGATCTCGGCAAAAAAACGGCGCGCCACACGCACGACCAAATTCTCTTCGCCGGCCGGAAGAGTTGGATCATCCGAGGAAAAAGAAAGGCTTGTTCCCGATTCGTTAGGCTCGATCGTTAGTTCATCGCCTAGCGAAATCGGAACCATCAGGGTCTCGATCTCGTGGAAACCATCCTCGCGCCGGCGCAGAATTTTGAATGATAAATTGATCTTCGCGGGCGCGAAAAGCTGCATAGGTTTCCGCAATCCTGTGTGGAAGCGCATGAACTGGCAAGCCGCTGCAATCAATCCGCGTGAACGCATCATCGTCGCGCTTGACGTGCCGACCAGCGCTTCAGCCCTTGGGCTTGCCCGCCGGCTCTCGCCGCATCAGGGCCTTTTCAAGATCGGGCTCCAGCTCTACACCGCCGAGGGGCCTGATATCGTGCGCGCGCTGCGCGACCTCGGCGGACGCGTTTTCCTCGATCTGAAACTGCATGACATCCCGAACACCGTCGCGCGCGGGGTCGAGAGTGCGGGATCGTTAGGCGTGGAAATGCTGACCCTGCACCTGAGCGGAGGCCGCGCCATGGCGACAGCCGCGGTCCAAGCAGCTGCGCCGGAAATCCTGCTCCTCGGCGTGACAGTCCTGACGAGCGCCGACGAAGCAACACTGCGCGAAACAGGCGTTGGATCGTCGATCGAAGAACAGGTATTGCGGCTCGCGCAACTGGGAGTGGACAGTGGAATTGGCGGACTCGTGGCAAGCCCTCACGAACTTGTCCCGCTCCGCTTCGCGCATGGCACAAAGATCAAAATCGTCACGCCGGGAATCCGGCCCGCGGCTTCGGCAGCTGACGATCAGAAGCGCACCATGACACCTGCCGCCGCACTCAAGGCCGGAGCCGATTTTTTGGTGATCGGACGCCCGATCACTGCGGCCGCCGATCCGCGGAGCGCGCTCGAGCAAATCGTGGCCGATGCTGTTTGACCGGCTGATCGTGTACCACGATCGCGCGCGGGCAAGCGCGGCAATGAACATGGCAATCGACGAGGCGCTGCTCGAGCAGGCGACTCTGCCCTTCCTGCGCTTCTACGGCTGGCGCCGACCTTCGCTCTCTTTCGGTTACTTCGGCAAATTTGCCGAGGTGGCGGAGGAAACGAAAACCCGCGAACTCGTCAGGCGCTGGACCGGCGGGGGCAGCGTTCGGCACGGCGAAGATCTCACCTACGCCTTGATCACTCCGGCGTCTGATCCGGCGTCAGCCCACGGACCGACTTTCATCTACGCCGCTCTCCACGGCGCCATTCGCGATGCACTCTTAATGGAAGGAACAAAAACCCAACTCGCCGCCGAAGTCGGACCGAAAATCTCCGATGCCTGCTTCGCCAATCCAGTACGCGATGATGTAATGCACCAGGGCCGAAAAATCGCGGGTGCGGCGCAACGGCGCACGCGGGGTGGCTTTCTGCATCAGGGCAGCATCCAACTGCCGGGACTTTCCGAATCATTCCGTGACCGATTCGCCGCTGCCCTCGCGCCCAGAATCGAGCAAAGATCGATCTCGATGCAGGCACTTGATCGCGCCGCCATTCTCGCGGCCGAAAAATACGGAACCGTGGAATGGTTGCGCCGCTGGTAAGGCGGCATCGTGTAGCTTTGACATTAAAAGCCGACCTTCTATCCTGCGCTTGTGAAAATTTCCACGAACTCAGCCGCTGCGACAAATGGCGTGGCGGGTGCGCTGAGTCGCGTGGTTGAACCGGTCCAGGCGCAGCTCGACGAGGTGGATCGTCGCATCTCCGCCCAGACCACGGCCTTTGATCCGGCGATCGAGGGCTACGTCGCCTATGCGATCGGCGGAGGAGGAAAACGACTGCGCCCGCTCGTTGCCCTGCTCTGCGGCGGCGCGACCGGTTCGTTAGTCTCGGGTCATCTCGATCTCGCAGTCATCGTGGAACTGATCCATCTCGCAACCCTCGTGCACGACGACATCATGGACGACGCGGAACGCCGTCGCTCGCAGCCGACGGTCAATGCGCGCTGGGGGAACTCGCTCAGTGTCCTGCTCGGCGACGTCCTGTTCGCGCATGCGCTCAATCTCTCGACCGACTTCGACGACACGAACATCAGTCGCACGATCGCGCGCACTGCGACCGAGGTTTGCTCTGGGGAAATGATCCAGACGCAGCGCCGCTTCGATCTTCAGCTTTCGCGCAAAGAATACTTTGGGATCATCGGGATGAAAACCGGGTCGCTTTTTGCCTGCGCAGCAGAACTGGGTGCGGTGATCAGCGGGGCACCGGACCAGATCGTCAAACGTCTGCGTAATTACGGGACGAAGATTGGAACCGCCTACCAGATTTACGATGATTGCCTCGACATCGCCGGGACCGAAAGTGAAACCGGCAAAACGCTCGGAACCGATCTGCGCAAGGGCAAGCTGACCCTGCCGGTGCTGACCTTGCTCGAGTCGGCCTCTGCTTTCGATCGCGAACGTTGCTGCGCACTCGTTCTGGAAGGCAAACTCGAAGAGGTGACCGCGTTACTGCAAAACTCGCCTGCGAATGGCGCGCTCGGCTCCGCAATCGAAGTCGCGGCGGAACTGATTCGCGACGCACAATCCGAGCTCGCCCCGCTCGCCGCCAACCGATGTGTCGATTCGCTTTTCGGCCTGGGAGAAGCGTTGCTCGAGGTGCTCGAACAATTACGCGGCTAGACGTGCTGGTGGAGGCCGCATTTTCCCCGCGAGCGAAATGACGGCACCGCTGAAAATTCGCGAGATGCCGAGAGAGGACCGGCCGCGTGAGCGACTGGCGGCGCGCGGAGCCAGCGCGCTGACCGATGCGGAGCTGATCGCGATTCTTCTGCGCACCGGAGTGCCAGGGGCGAATGCCGTCGAGGTGGCACGCCAGTTGATCGAAGAATATGGTTCGTTAGGCAGATTGGGTCGTTGTTCGGTCAGGGAATTGGCCAAAATCAAGGGCGTGGGTTTCGCCAAGGCGACGCAACTCGCCGCGGCCTTCGGTCTCGGCCAGCGGCTGGCGCAGCAAAATTTCGCCGGGAAGCGAATCGAGAAACCGGAACAGGTTTACGAATTGCTCGGTCCCGAGCTGCGCGCCCTGCACAAGGAATCGCTCCGCATCATCCTGCTCGACACGCGCTACAACTTCATCCGGACGGAAGAGGTTTCGTTAGGCAGCGTGAATGAAAGTATCGCGCATCCCCGTGATGTTTTTCGGCCGGCGCTCATCTACTCCGCCTACGCCGTGATCGTGGCCCACAATCATCCTTCGGGCGATCCCTCCCCCAGCCAGGCCGATCATAGCCTGACGAGACGTTTGCGCGAAGCGGCTGAGTTGCTCCAGATCAAGCTGCTCGATCACGTCATTATCGGCGCGCCCGGCGAAGGCCGGCTCCCCTATTTCAGCTTTAAGGAGATGGGCGTGCTGTGAAGATTCATCCGACCGCAATTGTCGAGCCCGGCGCGCAGTTGGGCGAAGACGTGGAAGTCGGGCCCTACGCCTGCATCAGCGGCGAGGCGGAGATCGGGGCGCACACGATCGTGCAATCGCATGCCGTGATCGAAGGCACAGTTCGCCTCGGCACGGAGAACCAGATTGGTCACGGCGCAGTCATCGGTAGTTTCCCGCAGGACTTGAGTTTCAAGGCGGGAACGCGCAGTTGGGTCGAAATCGGAAACGGCAACGTCATTCGCGAGCACGTCACGATTCATCGTGGGACCGCCGAGAGTTCGGCCACGTGCATCGGCAACGACAACTTTCTCATGGCCGGCGCGCATCTCGGCCACAACTGCACGATCGGCAATAATGTGATCATTGCGAACAACTGCCTCCTCGGCGGCTACGTGACGGTTGAGGACAACGCCTTCCTCGGAGGCGGCTGCGTCTTCCATCAATTCATGCGCGTCGGACGGCTTGCGATCACGCAGGGCATATCTGGCTTTAGTAAAGACATTCCGCCCTTTGTCGTCGCCGCGGGAGTCAACAGGGTCGTGGGCCTGAATGTTGTCGGCCTGCGCCGCGCAGGCTTCAGCGCCGAAGAACGCGCAGAGATCAGAGCAGCGTTTGCATTGCTCTACGAAACCGGACTGAATGTGAGTCAGGCGCTCGCCCGGGCGCACGAGCAAAGTTGGGCTGCACCCGCAAAAGCGTTTTTCGATTTCGTCGCCGGGGCCAAGCGCCGCGGAATCTGCGGCGGTACGCGAACACGTTCCCGGGGGGAAGACGAATAGCCGTCAGGGCGACGGCGTCGAGGTTGGGACGGTCGGATTGTTCAGCTTGATGCCAAACTTGGTCACAAGCTTCTTCGCGTTCTCATCAGTCCTGGCAAGGTCGACCAGCCCCCGCACCAATTTTTCGAGGCTGAGCTGCACTTGCTTCGCCTGATCGACCACCTTGACCTGCTGTTCCTGCAATTGCTGGGCGCTGCGCCGCGTCTCCGCGCCGATCCAGATTTCCCAGGACAAGACCAGGACCAGGCTCAGACCGATGAGCAACACCGGCCAGAAGATGTCAGAGGCCGGAGCGTCGGCCTGGGTTGCCGGCTGAATATTTGGTTCGTGATCCATCGTTAGGGGCTGGGGGTCGCACTGGCCGCCGGTGTGAGGTTGTAGCCACTGTTCTGCAGGAGCTGGCGCATTTTCTCATCGGTCGACGCGACCGCGGCCATCTCGCGCAAGAGGTTGGCGCCGATCTGCTGGCTGAGCGCACCTTTGTTGATGATCACCTGCTGGGCCTGCACTTCAGCCTGGAGGGTCCGGTTTTGATGGGCGAACACGATCGTGACAAGGCTAAGGCAAAGGCAGGCGACGCCAATGACGAGGAGAATGGTAAACTGCCAGCGCTTCACTTGCCTGACCGATACCAGCCTGCGCAGCGCAGCGTCAATTTGAAAGTGAGGGGCCGTTAACGCAAGCCGAGCACGGCCAGCATGCGACCGGTACGCGCCTTCTCGGCTCGATAAGAATAATAGCGCGACAAATCGCAGGCCGTGCAAAGACCCGAGTCGTGCACCTGCTCCACACCCGCGGCTCGCGCCTGCCTGACGATGTCGGCGGCAAAATCTACTTCGTAATGGGGCGGACGAACGCAGGGGCTGAGCTGGACAACAAGATCGCGCGGCAGAGAGCCAAAATGCTCACGCATGGTTGCGATCGCCCGCGCGACGATCGCCAACTCGGTTCCCTTCCGCCCCGAATGGACAAGAGCGAGGCAGCGCCTCACCGGATCGACAAGAAAGGTCGCGCAACAATCCGCGACATAAATGCCTAACGAGACCCCGACTTGATTCGTGATCAGACCATCCGCGCCGTCGAAGCATCGTTCCCCGGACAACGGCCTGTCGATCACCGCCACTTCCGCGCCGTGAACTTGTTCCGCGGTGGCGAAAGAGTCCGCCGCAAAGCCGAGGGCCGCCCGCAAAGTGCGGTGCGCGGCATCGAGGCGGATCAGCGCTTCGGCACGATCGGTCGCGACATCGATCCCGGGGACACGGCCAACAAATCCGTGCCGGACGACAGACAGCTCGGTCAGCGACGGAAAGAACTCCACCGCCGATTCCACGCCGGGCGCGTGCATGGTTGAATCTACTTTGGCGACGGCGTTGATTTGGGCGGTACCGTCGTGGTGGTCGTCATGCGTGTCTCGCTCCGCGTGTGAGTGAGCGGATCGTCGAAGTCGTAGTGGTAGTTCGTATCGGTGGCGGTGGCGCGATCGAATTCGGCGAGATCGGCATTGTAGCTGTAGAGCGCCGAAAGCCGGGTTGATTGCGCCTGGGTAAGCTGGACTTGGGCATTCAGGACATCCAACTGCACACCGGCGCCCACGCCGAACCGGGCCGTCGCCAAACGCAGCGCCTCGCGGGCCGTTTCGACATTCTTTGACTGGCTTTCGTACAGTTCGCGATCCTGCTGCAGATTGGAATAGGCCTGCTGAATTTCCAACTCCACCTGCAAGACAAGATCGTCGTAGGTGATCTTCGCCTGGCTGAGCGTCGCCCGCGCCGATTTCACCGCGCCGACGGTTTCCAAGCCATCAAAAATTGGCAAGCTGCCAGTTACGCCCCAAAACCAGCCGGCGAGGCCATTGCTCAGATCCCTCGAGATTTGCGAACTCTCCCACATGCGGCCACCGCTCAAGTTCAAGGTCGGCTGGATACCGGCGTAGGCCGCACTCAACTGCTGCACCTGCACGAGAATATTCGCGCGCTGCTGCTTTAGGGAAGGCCGGCGCTCTTTGCCCAGTTCGATCGCCGTCGTCAGTGGCATATTGCGCGGCATAAAGGTCAGTTCGCCGACGCATTCCAGCGGCGCCTGGTTGCCGCGTTTCGGATTGAAATCGAGCCCGATGGTTCTGGCAAGCTGCAGCTGAGCGATGCGGTAATTATTCCGCGCCGTAATCAGCGCCGGCTGCTGGTTGGCCAAAGCGACTTCCGCCTGCAAGACATTGAATCGCGGAACAGTACCGGCTTCGAAGCGATTCTGCTGATCCTTCAGCTGGGCCTCCAATAGTCGGACCGATTCCTCCTGCACACCGATTAGCGCCTTGTTGAGAATGACTTGATAAAATTCCTGGCGCACGGTCGCGATCACCTGGTCGATCGTGTTGCGCAAGCTATAAAGACTGGCATCTGTGGCGGCCGCCGCACCCTTGATCGCCGGAATAACCGACCCGTTGTAGAGGAGCTGCGACCCGGTCAGACTGACGTTGTAGGAATTATCGCCGAGCGTGAAGGCACTTGAGCTGCCGGCGCGCAGATTTGGATCGAGGTGATTGAACGCGCCGGAGGCGTCGAAGTGCGGTATAGCCTGCGCGCGCACCTGAATCTGCACGCCTTTGGTGCGCCGAATCTCCTGTCGCGCCGTCAGGACGGCAGGATTGTGTTGGAAGGCCCTCTCGATTGCCTGGCGTAAGGTAAAACGGGGTGCTGAGCTGGAAATGGTGGTTGTCTCGCTGCCGGCTCCGGCGCTGGAGGCCAACGCGAGCGCGCCGAGAAACACAGCGCACTGATGACGCATCGGCCGTAATAAAATGCGCGTGCGGCAGAAGCACTCGATGCGCTGAATGGCGGATAAGATTACTGCCCCCGCCGGCTCAAGACTCATTTATGTTGGCAGTAATCGTATATCTTGCTGTAAATTTGCAACCACGATTTTTGCTCACCCGGTGAAAGGTGCGCCATCATCTTCATGAGGTTGCAAATCATCTCCTCCCGGATGCGCCGGACAAGCGCCGACCCGCGCGGAGTGATGCAAACCATCACTTTGCGCCGGTCATCCGAGGCGTGTGAACGCATGACATAACCAAGATTTTCGAGCCGCGCGACGAGCCCGCTGGCGGCGGCGGTAGTATGCCCCATTTTGTGGGCGATGGCCGACATCGTCAGCACCTCCTGTTGATCGAGATAGGTGAGGAGGAAGAACTGCGAGAAGGAAACATTCCCCGGAGCCAGTTCCTTCGAAAGGTTGAGAATGAAGCAGCGCTGCATCTCCATGATGATGTGCGCAAGACGCTCGGCATCGACCCGAAGTTCATCCGTCTCCTGAGGCAAGTATGCAGTGGCCGCGCCCATTAGTTAATGGCCTAAACTATGAGGCGAGACCGGAGTGTCAACCGGCAGCATGTAGACGCCTCCCCCCGGGGGAGGCGCGGGGTAAATCGCTACTGCCCGTCGGGACTGGGCGATTCTTTGCACCTGTCCTTGCACTCTGACCTACACGCCGCGCCGGGGAAAAAAAGCGAAAGTGAATGAGCAGGTGCCGGAAGGAAATGGCGCCGCCGGCGAGTGATCTGCGGCTTGAAATTTGTCTCGAAGGGTCCTCGTCGAATCGATAAGGTTGGAGGGCAACAAAGGATACCAACATGCCGACACTAGCCACTACAGTTGATGGCCTGAACCTTCCAAATCCATTCGTTATCGGATCGGGCCCGCCCGGAACGAACTTGAATGTGATCTCACGCGCTTTCCGCGAAGGATGGGGCGCAGTCATCGCGAAAACCGTCAGTCTCGATTCGTCCAAGGTGATCAACGTCGCACCCCGCTACGCCAAGCTCCGCGCCAACGATCCCAAGGATGTGGTCGGGTGGGAAAACATCGAGTTGATCAGCGATCGGAAGTTCGAGATCTGGCTCGACGAGTTCAAAAGATGCAAAGACATGCACCCGGATGGCGTGCTCATCGCGTCGATCATGGAAGAATACAACCGCGATGCCTGGAGCGAGATCGTCGGGCGTTGTCAGGATGCCGGGGTTGATTCGTTTGAGTTGAACTTTTCCTGCCCCCATGGATTGCCAGAACGAAAAATGGGCGCGGCGATGGGCGAGAACCCAGAGATCGTGCAGGAAGTCTGCGCTTGGGTAATGGCGGTCGCGAAAAAACCAGTCTGGGCAAAGATGACACCGAATGTGACGCGCATTACTGAGCCGAGCCGCGCAGCACTGCGCGCGGGTTGTCAGGGCGTCTCGGCGATCAACACGATCCGCAGCGTGATGGGTGTGAACCTCGATACGTTGCGGCCCGAGCCCACGGTCGAGGGATTCACGACCCCGGGTGGCTACTCTTCCAAGGCGGTGCGGCCAATCGCGCTTCGCATGGTGATGGAGATCGCGACCATGATCCGGACCGAATTTCCCGGACGCAGTCTCTCAGGAATTGGCGGAATCGAAAGCGGTAGCGATGCCGCACAGTTCATCCTCCTGGGCGCGGACACCACGCAGGTCTGCACCGGCGTGATGAAGTTCGGTTATGAATCGGTGAAAAAGATGCGGGACGAATTACTCGCCTTTATGGAGAAGCACAGGTTCGAGACGCTGGCTGATTTCAAAGGTAAGAGTCTCGATTACTTCACCACACACGCTGAGCTGGTGCGGATGCAAGGAGAGCGCAAGGCGAAAGACAAAGCAGCAGCGGAAACAGCGGCGAAGAAAATGATTCGCGCCGACAGCGAATGGAGCGACGACGATTTTGTCAAACAATCCGAAGCACTCGCGCGATAGGAAGTGACGAGTGCTAAGTGACAAGCAGGAAAGCCGCGATGTCTTCACACTCCTTACTCGTCAGGCGGAGGCAAGCCGCTGATTGGAATGACATCATGAAAATTCAACTTTTCTTGTGGGCCTTTTTTTTCGCTTTCATCGCCGCTTTTACCGGGTGCAACCGGCCTCAACCTGCGCACGGCAGTCCGGCATCCGCGCGAGTCATTCTTGAAAACGACAAGGTGCGCGTGGTCGAGTATCACACCGGTTCTGAGAAAGCGATTTGTGGCTTCGGCATGCACACGGACCCGCCGCACGTTTACATCATGCTCACTGACGCGAAGGTCCGGATCGTCACGCCTGATGGCAAGGAAACTTTCGACAATGCCAAAGCTGGAGACGTTGGCTGGGCGGGCGCCGAACATCACATCGCTGAGAACATCTTGGGCAACAACGCGGGCTGTTACGTCCTTGAGATCAAGGACAAAGATTGGAAACCGTCGACCGGTCTTACCAGGGAATAGCAAAGAAAGGGTCTGCGCCGATAAGAAGTGATGAGTGACAAGTAAGAGAGCCGCGATGTCTTCACACTTGTCAAACGTCATTGGTCACTCGTCGCTCTCCCCTTGCCCGGTTTTCATTGATGGCGAGTGGAAAGAGATGTCTGGCTTGGAAACATCGCCAGTCTACAATCCATCGCGCGGCCGAGTGATCGCGAGAGTGCCGATGTGCGGCGGGACCGTCGTGAACGAGGCGGTCAATGCTGCCGCCGCCGCGTTTCCCGCCTGGCGCGAGACGCCGCCGGTCGAACGCGCTCGGTTGTTTTTCCGTTACCGTCAATTGGTCGAAGAAAGCTTCGACCGCATCTGCCAGATGGTTGCGCGCGAGCACGGCAAGACGCTGACCGAAGCACGCGGCAGCGTTTATCGCGGACTCGAAAACATCGAATACGCCTGCGGCATTCCCACTCTTCTGATGGGCGATACGCTCGAGAACATCGCGCGCGGCGTCGATTGCGAGACGCTCCATCAGCCGTTAGGCGTGTGCGTCGGTATTACTCCGTTCAACTTCCCGGCGATGGTGCCGCTCTGGATGTTCCCGCTCGCTCTCGCCTGCGGAAATACATTCGTCCTGAAGCCGAGCGAGAAGGTTCCACTTACCGGCAATTATTTGATCGAGCTGCTCGAAAAGGCCGGTCTGCCCAAAGGCGTCCTCAACGTTGTCCATGGCGGACGCGATTGCGTCGACGCCCTTCTCATCCATCCGAAAGTGCGCGCAATTTCCTTCGTCGGTTCGTCCCCGGTGGCGAAGTACATCTACGAAACGGGTACGCATCACGGCAAACGCGTCCAGGCTAATGGCGGCGCGAAGAACTACATCGTGGTCATGCCCGACGCGGACGTGCCGCGGACCGTCGAAGCGCTGGCCACGGCGGCGTTTGGCTGCGCCGGCGAACGCTGTATGGCGGGCTCGACCGCGTTGACGGTCGGCGCGGCCGCCAGCCACCTGTTACCGTCGTTAGTTAAGGCAGCGCGCGCCATCAAGGTCGGGCCGACCGATGTCAGCGCGCAGCCCGACATGGGGCCGGTCATCACCGCGCAGCATCGCGATCACGTCCTGAGCCTGGTCGCAAGTGGCGAGAAAGAAGGCGCCAAAATCATTTGCGACGGCCGCGATCCTCATGTCGCCAACGCACCTAACGGATTCTTTGTCGGCGCAACCATCGTCGACCACGTGCAAAATGAAATGACGATCGCTCGCGAAGAGATCTTCGGCCCGGTCCTGAATGTCATGCGAATGGAGGATCTCGATCACGCCATGGAACTGGCGAACAAATCCTCCTACGGCAACGGCACCGCCATTTTCACCAACTCCGGCAAAGCCGCGCGCGAATTCAAGCATCGAGTCAAAGCGGGGATGGTCGGGATCAACGTTGGCGTGCCGGCGACCATGGCGATGTTCCCCTTCACTGGCTGGAAAGATTCCTTTTACGGCGATCTTCATATCCAGGGGAAAGAAGGCGTCCAGTTCTACACCCAACAAAAGGTCGTGAGCACGCGCTGGTTCGGAGAGGGCGTCAGCGACCTGTGGAGGAAATAACCGCGGTGCAAAAGTCAGTAACCATTCAGAGAGAACCTGCCGTGGCAGCTTCCGGGGAGCGCGGGCGCCCTCGCGTGCTGACGAAGGCGCCCCGCCTTCGCGAACTTCTTGTTTCGGGCGGTCTACCTCAACGCCGGGCGGAAAGACTGTTTTGGCGAGACGCCAAAACCAGCACGCGAGGGCGCGTGCGCTCCCCAGAGATGCGCGGCGCGCTTTCTGTTACACACCCAGTGATCTGAGATGAGCATCCTGATCAAAAACGGTGAGATCGTTACCGCGGACGAGCGGTACATTGCGGACATTCTTTGCGAAAACGAAACGATCACCCGGATCGATCGCGAGATCGACCCGCCTAACGGCGCGGAGGTGATCGACGCGACCGGGAAGTATGTTTTTCCCGGGTTCATCGATCCACATGTACACATTTATCTGCCCTTCATGGGCACCTTCGCGAAGGACACGCACGAGACGGCGAGCCGCGCGGCGATCGTCGGCGGGACGACAACCTTCATCGAAATGATCTGCCCGGGCAGCGAGGAGCGGCCACTGGAGGCTTTTGAGCTTTGGCTCGGCAAGGCGCAGGGCGTGAGCGCCTGCGACTTCAGTTTTCACATGGGAGTGACTCGCTACGATGAGGAGGCGGAACGCGATTTTCGCGAAATCGTCAGGCGGGGTGTCAGTAGCTTTAAGGTTTTCCTCGCTTACAAAGGCGCGCTCGGGGTGAATGATGAACAGCTCTACAAGACGCTCGCTCTCGCCAAGTCGTTAGGCGTGATCACAACTGCCCATTGTGAAAATGCCGACCTGGTGGCGGAGTTGCAGGAGAAGCTGCTTGCCGAAGGCAAGACTGGGCCGGAATGGCATTACTGGAGCCGTCCCCCGGTTGTGGAAGCGGAGGGCGTCCATCATCTGATGACCTTTGCCGAGATGACCGGCGCGCATGTTTACATTGTGCATTTGAGCTGTGAGGAATCGCTGGGCGAAACCAACAGGGCCGCGGCGCGCGGCGTGCACCTCTGGGTCGAGACCCTCATACAATATCTCCTGCTCGATCGCACCGAGGCCGAGAAGTCAGACTTCGAAGGAGCGAAGGCGGTCATGTCGCCACCACTGCGCGACAAGAAAAATCAGGAAGTGCTTTGGAATGGTTTGCGTAGGGGACTCGTTTCCACGCTCGCGACCGATCACGCGCCCTTCGATTTCGCGACGCAAAAAATCCTGGGCCGCGATGACTTCACCAAAATCCCCAATGGGATTCCGTCACTCGAGGATCGGATCAATCTTTATTACACCCACGGGGTGAAGCGCGGTCGGATCGATCTCCATCAGTTCGTCGAAACCGCGAGCACGAAGGCCGCAAAAATCTTCGGCCTCTTCCCGCGCAAAGGGACGATCCAGCTCGGGAGCGACGCCGACCTGGTGGTTTATGATCCGGATTACCGCGGAAAAATTTCGGCCGCGACGCATCAGATGAACCTCGATTACAACTCGTTCGAAGGTTTCGAAATCGAAGGGCGACCGCACATCGTAACCGTGCGCGGGAAGATGGCGGCACGAGAGGGCAAGTTCGTCGGCGAGATGGGCCGCGGAAAATTTCTCGCCCGCGAACCGAACCACTTCTGACCGCAAGCATTCTTCCTCTTGGTGGGGCGAGACTCTGTCGACCCGGAGGTGGCAGGGTGGAACCTGCAAGGTCACCCTGCCCCCAGCTCGACGGAGTCTCGCTCCGCCAGTCCCTCTCGTCTATTCGTCCGCACCAATCGGCGAACCGTCTGGAATGCGTGCCGGTGTCGGGAAATCGAGCGCTCGGGGATCGCGACGGAATTGCTCAATCTGAGAGAGCAGATAGGCATTCTGAGCCATCTCCGCCGGATCGCTCGATGACCGCGCTTTCCACTTCGTGTCGAGATCGGCAATCCGGCGCAAAGCGTAGGCGTTGACCTGCGGCTCGGTGTCGCGCTTGAGCGCGAGTTGCAGGAGATGATTCAGGAACTGTTTTTCGACCGCGCGTGCGATTTCCTTTTGCGGCCCGGTTTGGTTGGAAGTACGCGCGGCGGTTTGCAAGATCGCATCGAAAACTTCATTGAGCGAAAGCCCGTTCGCGGTGTTCGCGTTCTGCGCCACGATCCGGGAAAGACGCTCCGGGTTGAGCAGCAAATCGAGCTCGGCATTGATCCAGCTCTCTGCCGCCGTCTGCGGATCGAAAACCATCCCGTTATGCGAATCGAATGATTCGCGATCGCGCGGATAACCCGGCGGACGCGGCGGAAGGAGGGCGACCAGCTTTGCCGGCATCTCGAGAAAATCTGGCCGCAACGTTTGCAATACAGCGGTCAGCGCCGCGCGCTGCTGGTCCGGCGCGAGCGGTTCGTTAGGCGTCTGCCCGTCGCCCCGCGCAGTGTAGGTGTAATTCACGCCGCCGATCAATTTGGTCGCCGCTTCGGCCTGGAAGCGATGCATCAGGTAAACCGGCACGAGGACGTTTTCGAGCGTGGCCATCGGCGCCCCGATCGGGATGTTTTTCTCGCTCAAGTGATTCAATGCGAGCGAGCGCACCTTGATCATGCGATTCAGCTCGTCGGTCGCCGATGCTCCACTATCCCACAAATGGGCAAAGGGACTGGCGCTCCCGGGCGGGCGCGCATCGGCGTCCGACAGGTAGCGGAAGCCCTTCGCAGTATTATCCTTGAGAATGGCGGCGAGCCCCGCCGACTCGTTAGTCCCGCTCGGAAAATCCTGGTAACCATAGAGGATGGTTCGCTTGTCCCACGCGCCGATGCCGGTCGCATAGGCGTGCCTCAAATCAATGTTTCCCCGCTCATCGATCGTCACGACCGGTGGCGGATAATCCATTACCGAGGCGCGATCCTGCGTGCTGGCCGCGAAGTTGTGCTGCAAACCGAGCGTGTGCCCGACCTCATGCGCGGCCAGTTGCCGTAGCCGTGCCAGCGACAACTCGAGCAAGCGCGGATCGGGTGTCGTGCCGTTCGCATAGGCTTCGACCAAACCTTGCGCGATAAGGAAATCCTGCCGCACGCGGAGCGAGCCTAACGACACGTGCCCCTTGATGATCTCGCCAGTGCGCGGGTCGATCACCGACGTGCCGTAAGACCAGCCGCGGGTCGAGCGGTGCACCCATTCAATCACATTGTAGCGCAGGTCCATGGGGTCGACGCCTTCGGGCAGTTCCTTCACCTGGAACGCGTTCTTGTAGCCAGCCGCTTCGAATGCCTGATTCCACCATGATGCGCCCTCAATCAGGGCCGATCGGATCGGCTCTGGCGCGCCGCGATCGACGTAGTAAATGATCGGCTGCACCGCCTCGCTCATGGCCGCGGTCGGGCCCTTCTTGCGCAGGCGATGGCGGATGATGAAGCGCTTGACCAGCGGATCCTGGATCGGCGCCGCGTAGTCGGCGTAACTCATGAGGAAATAGCCGGAGCGCGGGTCGTAAACACGCGGCTGATACTGATCGTCGGGCAATTCGACGAATGAATGATGTTCGCGCACAGTGACCGCCTTGGCGGTCGGCGTAACGGAACGAATCCAATCGCTCGTTGGTTCCCCGGTAAAAGTCAGCGTCACCTCGAACTCGGTGTTCTTCGGGAAGTTCTTCGTGAACGGCAGATAGATGGCCGAGCGCGAGTCATCGACCTTGTAGGTTCCCTGCTTCTTTTCCTTCAACTTGTCCGCCACGCCGTGCGCATCGTTCAAGAGGAACGGTGTTGCGTCGACCAGGACGCGACCCTTTTCCTCGGCCGCGACTTTGAAACCCCAGAGGACAGAGCGCGCAAACGCTTCCTCGACCGAGCGCTTTTCGTCCGCATTCCTGGTCTCGGCCCGATAGGCAAGATTTTGTTCGATGAGCAAAACCTTTGGTCCGACGCGCTCGAACTTCACCAGGTGCTCGGGACTGCCCGTGTCGCTATCGAGATCGCCGAATTCCCCGCGGTCCAATCCGATGTCGTTCGAGCCCACGCCCGCCGCGAGCGAGACGACGTAGAGGAACTCCGAATCGAATTTGCCGATCTCGAGCCAAACTTTGCCGCCGCGTGCATCCCAATAGAGATTGAAGTAGCCGGGCATTGCCTGCATCCCGCGCGTTTTCTGCGCGATCGTGGGCAGCGACTTGCTTTCGTCGTCGTCAGGCTGGTTCTTGGCCGTCGCCGCGCGGCCGGTCGAGAAAAGAAGAACTGCAAAAGCGATGCCAAAGAAAAGACTACGCATGTCGCCGGGGAAAGTAGCAGCTCGTGTCCGCCAAAGCTCGATCAAAGTCGCGCGCTTCCCTTTCTTCGATTGAAGCTTAAACTCAGTCCGCCGCTTGGAGGGGCGCAAAAAACGAGCAGCTTTTGCCAAATCCGGGAAAGCAGCGCGGGCGCATTTCACCCAAGTTATTTCATATGAAGACGAGTATTCCGGCGACATCCGAAGCGCCACATAATGCAGGGAAGGAGAGCACGGGAAAACGATTGGCCGCGCATCCATTCGTCGCCGGGATGAGCGAAAAACATCTTGGGATTCTGGCCGATTGCACGATGGCCACGCACTTCGAACCCGGCCAGATCATTTTCCGCGCGGGCGAACCGGCCAACGGTTTTTATCTGATCGAAAGCGGCAAGGTTGTCCTGGAGGAGCCGCAACCGACCGGTGAACCAATGATGATCGACGTAGTGTCCGCCGGCGAGCCGTTAGGCTGGTCCTGGCTTTTCTCGCCTTACGTCTGGCAATTCGATGCCCGGGCAACCGAGCCTTGTCGCGCCTTGTGCTTGTCCGGCATCATGCTGCGGCAACATCGCGATGAAGACCTCTTTCTCAGCCATGAACTCTTCAAACGCACGAGCGAAGTGATGGTGCACCGTCTGCAAGCGGCGCGCAATCGGTTGAGCGCCGCGAAGAAATCAGCCGTCCCCGCCGGGTCATCTGCCCCCGCTTCCTGAAATGCAACTTTACGTCTCCAAGAACGGGCAGCGCTACGGTCCCTATTCATTGGAGGAACTCCGGCACGAGGTGCTGGCTAATTTTTTTCGCCCTGAAAATTTCGCCTCTTCCGACAACGGGCAGACTTGGGAGCCGATTAGAGCGATTCCGGGGATTGGCCCGCTCGCCTACGCGGTCGAAGCCGACACGGCCAACAATCTGCTCGTCATTCGCTACCGTGCCGGCGTCGGGTCGTCCGACGTCGAGCGTTGCGCCGTGGAAGTGAGCAAGGCTCTAATGGGCCTAACGCCTGGTTTTCGACTGTTGGCTGATTTCACTGACCTGGAATCGATGGACGTCGCTTGCGCACCGCATCTCAGACAAATCATGCGGCTTTGCAATGGAAAGGAGGTAAGCTCGGTCGTGCGGGTGATTCCAAATCCGCAACGGGACATAGGGTTGCGTATCATGTCTTTCTTTCATTACGGGCCGGACGTGCACATCGCGACGTGTGCGACTCTGGATGAGGCAAGAGAAATTCTCGACGGCCGCCAGAGCCAGCTCCCTGGTGCCACAGTGGCGTCCGTATCTGAGCCGGAGGAATGACCTACAACAACCACGTTTTCACTCTCGGCATCGAGGAAGAATTCCAGATCATCGATCCGGAGACGCGCGAACTGCGCTCCTACGTCCAGCAGATTCTCGACGACGGGAGGATAACGCTGAAGGAACACTTCAAGCCTGAAATGCATCAATCGGTCGTCGAACTGGGGACCGAAATTTGTCCTGACATCCGCTTCGCGCGGGAGCAGGTAATGGAGTTGCGGAGCGAACTGGCCACCCTCGCGGCCCGGCGCGGCCTGCTCATCGCCTCCGCCGGCACGCATCCCTTTTCGCATTGGATGAATCAACTCATCACCGCCGGCGACCGCTATTCCACGATCGTGAACGACATGCAGCAAATCGCGCGCTGCAATCTCATCTTTGGGTTGCACGTGCACGTCGGAATCCCGGATCGCGAAGAAGCGATCCAGTTGATGAATCAGGCGCGCTACGTCCTGCCCCACATTTACGCCTTGTCGGTCAACTCCCCCTTCTGGCTTGGGCAGAACACCGGGTTCAAAGCCTATCGGCATAATATCTTCGAACGCTTCCCGCGCACTGGCATTCCTGACCCATTCGACAGTCTGTCGGAGTATGAGGATTACCTGAAGATCCTCGTCGAAACGAACTGCATCGATAACGCGAAAAAAATCTGGTGGGACATTCGGCTCCATCCTTTCTTCAACACGCTCGAATTCCGGATCTGCGACGCGCAATCCCGCGTGGATGACACGATCGCGCTCGCCGCCCTGATCCAGGCGGTGGTGGTGAAGTTGCACAAACTACTGCGGCAAAATACCTCGTTCCGCATTTATCGACGCCGCATGATCGAGGAAAATCGGTGGCGCGCATCGCGCTACGGGATCGACGGGAAGCTGATCGATTTCGGTCGCAACCGGGAGGTCGAGACGCGCAGTTTGATCAACGAAATCCTGGAGTTCGTCGCGCCGGAAGTGCACGAGCTCGGGAGCGAACGCGAGATGGCGCACATCGAGCGCATCATGCGGGAAGGAACAGGTGCGGACCGGCAACTGGCCGCCTGGGAACGCAAGCATGAGGTCAAAGACGTGGTGGATCAGATCGTGGGTGAGACGTACGAAGGCCTAACGACAACGCCCATCGACATAAGGCCGGAAAATTTTTCAACCGCGCCGTCCGATTACGCGGGGCGCACACCCTAGACCGACCTAAGTTGGCGACGAGCCGATCGGGAATGCCCTCAACCGGCCAGTCCCCCGACTGATGCACTCTCCCGCTGGACTCGTGGATCAGTCGTAGTCGTCGTAGATGGTCGGCTCCGCGAGGTGATGATGGCGGCCGCGGCGGCGATCAACCTTGTAATAGGCGTCGACTGCTGAGGCCACCCAGCAGAGCACCGGGATGATCAGGCCGATCCCGGCAGTAGCCAGGCTCAGCAAAATCCCAATCCAGACCGCGAGGGGCATCCCCAACAACATCCAGAGAAAACCTGGCCCGAAATGACCTTTGTAGATCTGACCAAGGCCCGGAATGATGGCGCTCAGGACGGCGGCAATGACGTTTGTGGCATCCGTGCTTTGTTTATCTGGCACGGTTAATTCGTGATTCACTTTTCAAACACCTCCTTCTTTGTTATATATTCCGACGGCAGCGCTACCGCTGCTCACCATCGCTTGGCATAATTGCATCAGATCTTGGCTTTGCGTCCCTCGTCGCGCCACAAGAACTGAGGAGGAATTAGCAATCCATGGAGAGCGGCCGCCGACCAATTCGGACTAAATGAGGGCATGTTAATGATGACCTCGACTCCAACTCGGCCTCCCGACTTCGCGATTCAGAGCCTCGACCACGCGGAACCCGCGAGGATCTGGAAAGCGCGTTGTTTCATCCATGAGCATTTGGGGGAGGCGCTTTCCCTAACGAGAGTCGCAGACTTCGTCAGCATCAGCCCCAATTATCTGAGCGAAGAATTCAAACGGGTGACCAGCTCCAAATTTGTCGATTATGTCGCCCGCACGAGGATCGAGAAGGCGTGCAAACTTTTAAGCAATTCAAGTTTGCGGATCAGCGAAATTGCGTTTGAAGTCGGCTTTCAATCCTTGTCGCAGTTTAACCGCGTTTTCAAAAAGCTCTCGGGCAAATCCCCGACGGATTACCGCGCGGCGGAAGCAGGCCATCAACAGTCGACGCCACCGGTATCAAGCTTACTGGCCTGCAGCCATTAGCATCATCACCGCGGCATTTTTTCGGTTCGATGCTCGCTAGGGCAAACTTCACCTCATCGCGACCAATTGGATGAACAAAACCACGGGGAATGGAGAGGGTGCGGATCGCCCATAAAAGCAACGCGAATTTTTTCTCCGTAAAAATGCGTAGTCGGCTGAAACCGTTTCCGATAACACTGCGGCCACTGTGCGGCATTCAAAGTTCATCCAATGGTTGTGCGAGAAGCGAAATAAAATTCTCTGGTGCATGGGTGGAAGCGTTGCGCTCGCGGTCATCCTGCTTTCCTGCAGCACCACCACCCGGACGATCCTGGCGCCGCCGAGTATTCCTGGCGCGACATATGTTGGCTCGAGCGAGTGCGCTACATGTCACGAGAATATCACGCGCGATTTTGCCACGGCCACTCACGCGCGCCTCAAGGCGCCCGGCGACAACGCCAAGGATGCCGGCTGCGAATCGTGTCATGGGCCGGGCAGCCTTCATGTCGCAAGCGGCGGTGGGTTACACACCATCGTGAACCCGGGCAAGTCGCCGCAAGCTTGTTTCCAATGCCACCTGGAGGTGCGCGCGGCAATGGAACTGCCTTATCACCACCCAGTGCTCGAGGGGAAAGTTAGCTGCATTGATTGTCATAACCCGCACAAGGGAAGCGCGATCAAAGGCGGCGGTACCAGCGGCATCCAGTCGCTCAAAGGTGGCGGCACCGCTTTGCTCGGCGAAAACGAAACCTGTTTCCAATGCCACACCGCGCAGCGCGGCCCGTTCGTGTTTGAGCACGAAGCCCTACGCGAAGGATGCGTCGTCTGCCATTCGCCGCACGGATCAGTCAATCAGCGAATGCTAACGGTCCGCAACCAGGCCCTTTGCCTGAAATGCCATTTCCAGCAGCAAACCGCGCCGGGCGTAATTTACATCGCGGATGTCAACCACTCCAGCTTCTTGCAGCAAGGGACCTGCTGGTCGGCCGGCTGCCACGAAGCGATCCATGGCTCGCAGGTGAGCCCAGCGCTGAGGTATTAAAATGGCTAGCATTTTCTTCCCGAAAATTTCGCGCTCGCTGGCACGCGCGATCCCGTTCCTCATCTGCGTTTTTTTCTGGGCGAATGTCCCTCTCCGGGCAGACGATGCGACCGATGCGAAATCAGGCCCCAGTCCGACGCCGGTCGCGGGCGAGGCCCCCGCTGAGCCGGAGTATAAAAATTGGATCGAGCTTTCAATCGGCGGGCTGATTACCAGTGGCGATACGGCTCTTTTTGAGCAGCAGCATCACGTGTCGGGCGACGTTTTCGGCGGAATCCACGATCTGCATTTGGAGCAGACGTTCGACAAGAACGGACAGTTCACGATGGATGGGCACGCCATTTTTGATACTGGCGATTATGACCTGACGCTGAGCTTGTCCAAACCAGACCTGGGTTATATCAAGGCAGGGTATAACCAGTTCCGCAGTTATTACGACGGCAACGGCGGATTCTTCCCAGTGAATGGGGCGTTTTTGCCGCCGCCCATCCCCGAGATGTACATTACTCGAGGCGAGGCGTGGTTCGAAATGGGCCTGCAATTGCCCGACTGGCCGGAGATAATCATTCGCTATTCGCACGAGTTTCGGCAGGGCCAGAAGGATTCGACCGAATGGGGCGACACCACGGTGACGGGCCTGCCGCCCGGAGGATCCACGACCCGGAAAATTGTGCCGAGTTACCGCGATATCAATGAGGCCCGGGACATTATCTCACTGGAAGCGAGCAAGACCTTCGGCAACACCGATGTCGGTCTGGGGATGCGCTACGAACACGATAATAATAATAACGATTACAACTTCGAACGCGGTGCCGGTGCAGCCAATCAACGATTCGTTACGGACAAAGAAAGCCAAAATTTCGATCTGTTTAGCGGACATGCGACGACGGAGACGCGGTTCAGCGATTCACTCTGGCTAACGACGGCCTACTCTTACACTACGCTCTCAAGCGACCTGAGCGGATCGCGCATCTACGGACCTTTCTATTACTCCTCCTACAGCGACCCGATCTCCACCCTCGGCATTCGCGACGAAGGCTACCTAAACCTTTCCGGCACCTCTAACTCGCAACAATGGGTGTTCAACCTCAATCTCATGTGGTTGCCGTTGAAGGAACTTACGGTTCTCACCGCCTTTCGTTACACCTACGAAGATACACAAAGCAACTCGGTTTTTCTCAGCACCACTACCCGGACGGCGCCTCAAATCCCGACGGCGGCGAGCAGCTTTCAAAACTTCAACACTGCTGCGGAGACATTCGAGTTGCGTTTCACTGGTGTTGCCGATTGGCTCTTCTACGCGAAGGGCGATTGGGAGGAGCAAAATGGCGATATCCATGAAAGTGAAAGCGAGATCGGGGCTCCCCCGCTGTCTGGCATCAAGAATCTCGATTTGCTCCGGCAACAATACACAGTCGGCTTCACTTGGTATCCCACGGCGCGGCTCAACCTGGCCGGACAGTATTTTTACAAGGCTTTTCGATACGATAATAGTTCCAACGCTGATGGCCAGAACCTCGAGTACCAGACATGGAGCACGAACGACTTCAATATTCGTCTCACCTGGCGACCGAACCTCCCGCCGTCGTGCGGCACGCTCGCTCTGGTCACCCGTTATGACTACACGACCTCGCAGGTAATAGGCCAATGGAACATCCCCGACGCTATTTTGCTTGGCTCCGAGCACACGGCCTGGATCAGCAATCAGGTGATCGGCGAAAGCGTGACGTGGAATCCCCTCGCCCGGCTCTACTTTCAGGGAGATTTTTCCTATGTTCTGAACCAGACAAAAACTCCGGCCGCCAATATTGTGATTCTCCCCGGACTGGGCCCGACGGTTCTGAATTTTCAGAGCGATTACTGGACGATCGGAGGGAATGTGGGCTTTCTGATGAACGACAAGACCGAGTTTCGTGTCGGCTACAACTACTATCGGGCGGCCGATTACACGAACAATTCACTGGCTGGCCTGCCTTACGGCGCGGATCAAACCGAGAATAGCGTGACCGCGAGTGTGAGCCGTCAACTCACAAAGAGCGTTCGTCTGAATCTGCAGTATGGTTACTACAACTACACCGACGGCCTGTATGGAGGTCACGATAACTACCAGGCACACTCCATATTTTCCAGCCTTGTTTTCGGCTTCTAGCTGCCGGAAAGCTTGATGCGAGAGATCGGGCGAAGGGCTGCGTCGATCTCGACGGCTGCGTTTTACCGATCTGAATTTGCCGCCTCCTTGAAGCACCACCGGGCATTGGCTTGGGCAGAATCGTTGCAGGCCAGCGAACTTTGCTTTTCCCCGGGATTCGTGAACCTTGTTTCGGCCGGCCGAGTCTGAAAATGTGATGAGAAAATTTGCCGCCCTGATCACCTCGCTCAAGCTGACGATCACCTGCCTGATCGCCGCCATGATTCTGATCTTTGCCGGGACGCTGGCGCAGGTGCATTTCGGGATTCACGAGGTCCAGCAGCGCTATTTTCAGAGCTGGTTTGTCTGGTGGCCGACAGACAGCGAGGGGTTTAGAATTCCGGTTTTTCCCGGCGGGCATCTGATCGGGGCGGTGTTACTGGTCAACCTCGTGGCCGCGCACTGGAAACGCTTCCGTTGGGCCTGGAACAAGCTCGGAATTCATCTCACTCATGCGGGCTTGATCATCATGCTCGCGGGCGGTCTTTTCACGGATCTGTTCGCGGTCGAGAGCCACATGCAACTGGCAGGGGGCGAGACCAAGAATTACTCGGAGGATTCCAAAAAGGTGGAGCTGGCCGTGATCGACACAACGGCACCAGAGTTTGACCAGGTGACGGCCATTCCCGCCGCGCTTCTGCGCCAAAAGCGCGTTGTCGAACTCCCGGGTCTGCCCTTCCAGATCATCGCGCACCGTTTCTTGCAGAATTCGCGTCTGCAAATGTTGAGCAAGGCTGGAACCGGGACGAGTCCAGCTGCCAGTCAGGGAATCGGCGCGCAGATTGCGGTGCAGGAACTTCCGCGCGTAACGGGTCCGGATGAGCGTGATAGCGCCAGCGCACTGATCGAAATTGTGCCGATTGGGTCCACCGCTGGCGCGCTCAACGATTCGTTCGGTACCTGGCTCGTCTCGGAGGCGCTGGGCGCTTCTCAGGCGTTTTCCAGCGGGGGCCGTAGCTGGCAAATCACGCTGCGGCCAACCAGATATTACAAGCCCTATAGCGTGACTCTGCAGAAGTTCACCCACGAACGCTATCCCGGCACCGAAATCCCGAAGAACTTCGCGAGCAAAATCACGCTCAAGGACCCGGAGCGCGGCTTGAAGCGCGACGTCCTGATCTACATGAATCATCCTCTGCGTTACCGTGGTGAGACGTTCTATCAGGCCGGCTTTAAGAAGGACGACCAGGCATCGATTCTGGAAGTCGTGCACAACCCGAGTTTCATCGCGCCCTACGTCGCGTGCGTGGTTGTCGGCGTCGGGTTACTCGTTCAATTCGGCTACCACCTCGTCGGATTCGCGCGGCGAAGAGGAACTGCGCTCGCATGAAACGTCTTTTCCCCGCGATTCTCTTCGTTCTCGCGTTCCTCTGGGCGGCATCGAGTTGGCGTCCGCCGAAAACGGCGCCCGGCGACTTCGATCTTGCCAGGTTCGGTAAAATTCCCGTGCTTGTTGGCGGTCGCGTCAAACCGTTGGACACCGTAGCGCGCAATTCTCTTCTTATCATTCACGGCAAACAGTCGGTTAGCCTAACGAACGGCAATCAACTTGGCGCCATCCCCTGGCTGACCGACACGCTCTTCAACGCACCACTCGCCGATCAATATCCGGTTTTCGTCATTCAGAACGCCGATGTGCTCGGTCTCTTCGGGTGGGAACAAAAAGACCGGAAATATTTTAGTTACGCCGAGCTCTCGCCGTTTCTGAAACAAATCGACGAACAAGGCGCGCTCTCCGAGAAACTGCAATCGGTCCAACGCTCCGCCTATCAAAATGCTGTTCTCAACCTGCGCAATGGGTTGGTCCTTTACCAGCGCCTAAGGAACAGTCTGCAGCCGGAAGGCGCGCAGAATTTTGCGAGCGAACTGGATTCCTTCGCGGCGGGATTGCCCGCCGCGGGGAAAGCGGCCCGCCAACGCGAAACCGGGAAGAGTTTCGACAAGACGAAACTCGATGACACGGCAGGATTGATCGAACGCTACCAAAAAATGGCCGAGATGGGTTACATCCTCGCCGTCCCGGCGGCTTCCGCGCAAGAAGGCGACTGGCACTCAGTCGGCGAGAGTCTCCTGCAGTCGATCGCCACGGGCGAAATTCATCCGGTCGCAAAAATGTACGCGCAAATCGGTGACGCCTATCGCGCCGGCAATCGCGCAGCCTTTAGTCAGGATGTTGATGATCTGGCTGGTTGGTTCGCCAAGGGACACCCGACTGCGGTGAAACGAGCCTCGTTCGAGTCCCTCTTCAATCAGGTCGATCCGTTCACCCACAGCATGGTTCTTTACGTGCTGGCGTTTCTGCTCGCCTGCGGTTCGTGGCTGGCGTGGAGTCGAACGCTCAATCGCTCGGCTTTTTATCTGCTTCTGCTCGCGCTCGCGATCCACACTTTTGGTCTCGTTTCGCGGATGTATCTCCAGGAGCGCCCGCCGGTCACCAACCTTTATTCGTCCGCCATTTTCATCGGCTGGGGAGCGGTCATCGTCGCGCTTGTCCTTGAGCGAATTTTTCGCGACGGGATCGGCGCGGCCTGCGCTGGAGCGATCGGCTTCATCACTCTGATCATTGCGCACCATCTCGCTGGAAGCGGCGACACCCTCGAGATGTTGCAAGCCGTCCTCGACACCAACATCTGGCTCGCCACCCACGTCGTCGCGATCACGACCGGATACTCGGCCATGTTTCTGGCCGGCATGCTTGCCATCATCTATGTCATTCGGGGCGTTTTCACCCGGTCATTGAACAAGAGAACCGCTGATTCGCTCGCCCGCATGACCTACGGCGTCGTTTGCTTCGCCACCCTCTTCAGCTTTGTCGGCACCGTGCTGGGCGGAATCTGGGCCGATCAGTCCTGGGGACGTTTCTGGGGTTGGGACCCGAAAGAAAACGGCGCCGTGCTCATTGTCCTATGGTGCGCCGTGATCCTGCACGCGCGCTGGGGCGGGTTCATTCGTCAGCGCGGTCTGATGATCATGGCAATCTTCGGAAACGTCATCACCAGCTTCTCGTGGTTCGGGGTCAACATGCTCGGCGTCGGGCTGCATTCCTACGGGTTCATGGAGAAGGCATTCCCATGGCTCGTCGGTTTCATCATCAGTCAGCTCGCCTTGATCGCCGTGGCTGCGATGCCGCTCGAACGGTGGCGAAGTTTTCGAGTACCCGCCAGCGCGCCGCGTCAGAAAGACGAGGCCGGCAACTTGACGTTTCTTCCCTCAGGACTAGCAGTAGAAACAACACCGGACTAAATTCACCAACCTATCGACAGAAAGAATTCCATCATGAAAGCAATCGTCATTATCGCCCTTAGCTTGTTCGCCGCCGCGGCCATTTCCGCACGCGCGGCTGATCCCAAACAGAACTGGAACAGTCATTGCGCGCAGTGCCACGGACCCGATGGTCACGCCGATACAAAGATAGGGAAAATGCTAAATGCCAAGGATCTGACCGACCCCAAAGTGCAGGCCAGTTTTACCGATGCGCAGGCGGCGGACGCGATCAAGAATGGCATAAAGGAAGGCGGCAAGATGAAGATGAAAGCCTTCGGCGACAAATTGAGCGCCGATGAAATCACGGCGCTGGTCGCTTACGTTCGCACCCTGAAGAAATAATCAGGTTCAAAGTCCGACCAGTATTGGCCGCCGGAGCACCTTCGCCCCGGCGGCCTTTTTCTGCGCTTGTGCAGGCCGGCAGCGCATCGTGAGAGGGCCCGGCTCGCAAAAAATGCACAGCCTTTTGCAATATAGGACGCGCCAGCCCATGCCCGATTGCTTATCTAAATCGGTTACGGCCCCGCGGTTGCCGTTGTCTTGCTACCAGCAGGTTGAACTTGATATGGCAAAGAAACTCACGATGGAAGACGCCAAACAGTTCGTGGCCAATCATGCCGCGGCAAAGGGAAGCGAGATTTACAAAAAGTACGGTCCCCAGATCGAATGGCACCAACTCCTGCAAATCCTCGAAGACCGAACGTGCTGTCGTTATCCTTGCGAAATCGGCTTCGATTCCAGTCAGCTACAGCCGGGCGAGTTTGCCTACCCCGTGCCAAAGGGTGAATGGCCGGAGGATGGATTTACCATACACGTGCATCCCCATTTCATGGCCCAATTGGAGCGGATCCCGTATCTCGTGCTTTACCAGCTTGCCGTTGTTAATTATGGCGAGTTCGCCGCTCCAGAAGACGCGGAGATTTTTGGAGCGAACGCATTTGGGATGCCGAGAGACCTATATTACGACACGCTCTGTTCCATGGCGGACGAAATTGAAGGCTGCGGGGAGCCTGGCTGCGATTGTCATGGACCGCAAAAAAAATTCTAGTGCAGCGACCACGAAACTGATAATCAAGAAAAACCGACTAATGAAAATCAAAACGAAAACAGCATTGTTCATTGCACCTGTCGCTCTCTTCGCAAACGGCGCTTTCGCCGCAGACGCGGCGGCAAACTGGAATCAATACTGCGCCGCCTGCCACGCGAAAGACGGCAGCGGCAGCACCATGATGGGAAAAAAATTGGGCCTCAAAGACTATCGCGATCCCAAAGTGCAGGCGGGGTTCACCGACACCCAGGCCGCGCAGGTGATCACGGATGGCAAGGACAAGATGAAGGCATTCAAGGGCAAGCTTTCCGCAGACGAAATCAAAGCCCTTGTCGCCTACGTTCGGGCATTCAAAAAATAACGATCCATCAACGGCCAGACAGCGGAGGCGGTCCGTGTGGGACACGTCCGCGAAGTGTTTCGTCACTTGGATCATGTTCTCAACGCGAAACAGGTAACTGACCGATGGTTGATAATCCAGCGAGGCCACGCTCGTTTAGGCGCCACTTTCGTAACTGGATCAGCTGGGCCGGCATGGTCATTGCCACCGCCGCGCTCTTTGCCTTTCTCCTCCTGTTTGCGATCGACTTCATGGCGCGTCATTCCGATGCGTACGTCGGCATTCTCGCCTACGTCGTAGCGCCCCTCTTTCTTCTTCTGGGCATCGCTCTGATCGTTATGGGAGCCTTGCTCCACCGGCGAGCCGAGCGCCGGGCGGTGCGGATGGAGGCTCCTCTCGTCCTTAAGATCGACCTATCGCGCCCTCGTGACCGCAAGATCCTGGCGATCTTCGCCGCTGCCAGCGTTGTCTTCCTCTTCCTCACCGCCATCGGCAGTTACCAGACCTACCAGTTCACCGAGTCTGGGCAGTTCTGTGGCCAGACCTGTCATTCCATGCAGCCGGAGTTTGTTCCGTCGGAGCATTTCGCGCATGCCGAGGTCGAATGCGTCGCCTGCCACGTCGGCCCGGGCGCCACCGCCTATTTCAGGACCAAGCTGAACGGCGTTAAGCAGCTCTATCACACGATCGCCGACGATTATCAGCGCCCGATCTATGTCAACGAAGCCAACCCGCGCCCGCCCCAGGCCATTTGCGAGCAGTGCCATTGGCCGAAGCGCTATGTCGGCCACGTCGAGCGTACCTTCCGCCATTTCCTCTCCGACGAAAAGAACACGCCCTTCACCGTTCGTCTCTTGCTCTGGGTCGGCGGCGGCGATCCTTCCAATGGTCCCGAGGGCGGGATTCATTTCCACATGAATATCGCGAACAAGATCGAATACATCGCGACGGACGACCGGCTCCTTAACATTCCCTGGGTCCGGATCACCAACCCGAGAGGCGAGACGACCGAGTACCGAACGCCGGACTTCAAGGGCGATCCGGCAAAATTCAAAATTCGCCGGATGGACTGCATGGATTGCCACAGCCGGCCGGCCCACAAAGTCCACGCACCTAACGACGCGGTCGACCTCGCGCTGCTCACCGGACGGCTCGATTCCAGCATTCCCTGGGTGAAGTCGAAAGTGGTGACCGCACTCGTCCAGCCCTACAAAACCAAGGCGGAAGGTTTGCAGAAGATCGCGCTCGCCTTACACAAAGCCTATCCCAATCCGGCCCAAGGCGACCCCGTCGTCAATGAAGCGCAGGCCATCTATCGCGCCAACTTTTTCCCGGAACAAAAACTCGACTGGCGCACCCACCCGGATTTCGTCGGCCACAAAAACTGGAACGGTTGTTTCCGTTGTCACGACGGCAAGCACAACACGGCGGACGGCAAAAAGTCGATCCAGGCGAGCGACTGCAAGTCATGTCATCTCATTCTCGCACAGGGCAACGGCGAACAGCTCCAGCAAGTCAACCCGAAGGGTTACAATTTCATCCACATCGATTCGGAGTATTCGGATTTCTCCTGCACCGATTGCCACACCGGCGGACTCCAGAAAGAATAAAAGCGAGCGTTTCCGAAAAAATGCGCAGCTTTTTTCCTCGCCAAGCAGGCCACTCTTGGTGTGAGGTCGAGGTTGTTTCACGAGAAGAACATTCTGCCAACGAGATGAGAATTTTTTCCCGCGGATGAGCCTTCGGCCTCGAGATACCTGAGATGGAGCAACAAGCTGAAGCGGTTTCAGATTCCACGACGTCGCGCCGCCACTTTATCGATCTTCTCCTCGGCGCAAGCATTCTCGGCTGGCTAGCCAGCATCGTTTATCCGGTCATCCGCTATCTCAAGCCGCTGCCACAAAACGGGCCGACCGGACCGACGCACTTGACCCGCGAAGAGACGGCCAAACTGGAGCAGGCCAAATTTGTCATCGTCCCGGTAAGCGGGCAACGCGTGATTGTCTTGCAAACTCCCGATCAAAAGCTTTTGGCCTTCAGCTCCAAATGCACCCATGAAGGTTGCACGGTGACCTATTTGCCAGCGCAATCGATTATCTGGTGCCCTTGTCATGATGGCCGCTACGATCTTCATGGTCGTGTTTTGTCCGGGCCGCCGCCTAAGCCGCTGCCCGAATATGCAGTCCGGCGGCAACCGGATGGGGGAATTGTCATTTCTGAAGAACGAGCCTGATAAGAACGGCGCGGAGCCCGGCGGAGGACTGCTCGGCTGGGTGGATCGGCGTTATCAAGTAACGCCGCTCCTGGACTTCATGCGCCACAAGCAGGTGCCCTTGGGATCGCACTGGATGGGCTGGTATTACCTCGGTGGGATCACCATGTTCTTTTTCATCGTCCAAGTCGTCACCGGTGTGCTCTTGCTCATGTATTTCCAGCCGGGTGAAGCAACCGCTTACGAGAGCATCCATTTCCTGACGACCAAGGTTCCCTTCGGCTGGCTCATCCGTTCCGTGCACAGTTGGAGCGCGCATCTGATGATCATTTCGCTGACGCTGCACATGTTCAGCACGATGATGCTAAAGGCTTATCGGCCGCCGCGCGAACTTACCTGGGTGTCCGGTTACCTGTTGTTTCTGGTCACGCTGGGCTTCGGTTTCTCCGGCTACCTCCTGCCGTGGAATAAACTGGCTTATTTCGCCACCACCGTCGGCACCAACATCGTGCGTTCAGTGCCGTTCCTGGGTGACTGGCTCCTGCTCGTCCTGCGCGGCGGCCAGGATGTTACGATCAACACGCTCTACCGGTTCTTCGCCGCCCACGTCGTCATCCTGCCCCTGGCCTTCGTCGGTATCATCAGCATGCACCTCCTCTTCATTCAACGGCAAGGCATGGCGCCGCCCATCCACACCAAAGTCGCCCCGCGCGGGATGAAGTTCTTTCCCAGCTTCGCGCTGCGCGACGTCTTGTTATGGCTCGCGGCCTTGATGTTGCTCATTACCCTTGCGGTCTTCCTTCCGTATGGTCCCGGTATTCCGGGAATGGATTGGGAACTTGGTTCCAAGGCAGACCCGATGGCGCCGGCCTACGCCGGCATCAAGCCGGAATGGTATTTCCTGTGGGAATACCAACTGCTGAAGGAATTTCCGCCGCATCTCTTTGGTCTGGAAGGACCGCAAGTCTGCCTGTTCTTGATCGCGATCCTGTTGGGCATTTGGGCCATCATCCCATGGCTCGACCGGCGGGCTGCCCGGAACAAGCCATCACCCGCCTTCAGTGATTTCGGCTGGGCGGCAATTCTGTTCCTCGTCTACCTCACCCTGATGGGCTGGGACATCGGAGCAACCGGAACCGGCACTGACCTCGCTTTGGCGCATAGATCCGCGCGGGTTTGCGCATGGTGGACTTTGGCTGCGGGGATAGTGGTCATTGTTTTTCGGTATTTGCGATTCGAACACCGCTGGTTTGTTCTCACCGGCGCGGCGCTTCTCCAGGTTGTTTTGTACGGGTTGATTGGCATTTCCTATCTGCTCGCCGGGTCGATTTCAGCCGGGCTGGCGATCATTGTCATTGCGGTTTCATATTTCACGGGTTCGCGCCCGGATGAGTGAGGCTCACTTGAGAACGATCCTCATCATTCTTGGCGTCGCTTTGATTCCCTCCGCGGCGCTTGCCGCAGAGCAAAAACCCGCCAACGCCACTCCGACGCTAGCCGCCTTGCTCGACGCGAAGGATAAGGCAGACAAGCCGATTATCACTCAGGATGAGCGGAACTATTACAATGGCCTGAATGATAATTTGAAGGAACTCCTCAACCAGGCCGTGCAAAAGGAAGTCATTACAAAGCCCGAGCACTTAAGGACACTGCTGGAGTTGCAGCTACGCCCGCAAAAGATGGAGTTGGTCCTAAAGAACCGTTGCATCCTATGCCACACCGATCCCGAGGTCCAGGCACCGGAAGACCTTTTTTCGTCCACACCCACTTCACACCATTCGCCGGGATATATGAACCTGAAGGAGATTGTCGAGGACGTTCATTTTCGCAACGGACTCTCGTGTGCTGGTTGTCATGGCGGCGACCCCACCGCTGATTTCGGCCACGATTTCGTCAAGGAATGGCCGGATAAAGGCCGGGACAAGAACCGCGCCTGGGTCGTGCAATTCTGCGCGCGTTGCCATTCCGATCCGACCTTCATGCATCAGTTCAATCCGTCTTTGCCGACGGATCAACTGGCGAAGTTCAAAGACAGTCCGCATGGGCAATTGCTGCTCGTGAAACATGACGACCGCGCACCAACATGCATCAGCTGCCATGGAGTCCACGGCATTCGCCCGGCGAAAGACCCGCAGTCAAAAGTCTATGCCCAGCGGGTACCGGAAACCTGCGGGGCGTGTCATGCCAATCCCACTACGATGGCGGGTTTCACTCTGCCGGACGGATCGCCCCTTCCGACCAATCAACTGGCGGATTACAAGAAGAGCGTGCACGGCCAGGCGCTGCTGGTACGGGGCGACCTGGGCGCGCCCGCCTGCAACGATTGCCATGGGAACCACGCCGCGACCCCGCCAGGCGTCGCGAACGTGAGTCGCAGTTGCAGTCTTTGCCACTCGGCCAACGCGAGTCTCTTCGATGGCAGCAAACACAAGCAGGCTTTCGACCAGCATAACTGGCCGGAATGCAGCAAGTGCCATGGCAACCACAACATCGCGAAGACCCATGACTCCATGCTCGCGACCGGGCCAGGCGCCTTGTGCGGTGATTGCCATCGCCAATTCGCAAAGGACGATCCCAGGTGCATCCCCACCGCCAATTATTTCCACACCACGATCGCTCAGATGGACGACGCGCAGAAGAGGTTCACCACCGTTTCCGAAAAGCTCGCGGCCAAAGGTCTGGACGTAGAACCGATCACCAACCAGATGAACGATCTCACCGATGCTCTCAAGAAATCGCGGACCTACGTCCATTCCTTTAGCCGGGATACCTTCCAGCAGGTAGCGGCGCCCGGCGAAGAAGCAGTCAAGCGCACCGACGCCCTCGTCGACAAGGCGCGGAAAGAATACAAATTCCGGCAGGCCGGTCTGGCAGCCAGCATCGCCTGGATCGGACTCTTGATGCTGGCGATCTATTTGAAACTCCGCCAGATCGAGAAATCCGAAGACTAGCGGTATTGTTGCTGCTCGTCGCGGAGGAGTGCGGCAGGAGCATTCAGGTTCGTTCGTCGCAGCGAGCGGGCTTTGGGAAGACTGAGCCGGCTGTTCGTCAAAACGCTTTTATCGGTCGGATTCTCTCCGACTTGCAGTGAGCCAAGACGAAAGCGTGACGATGCTGCGCGGCAATTGCCTGCAATTAGTTTGCGCCTCGAGGAAGCAAGCCGTAGAAAACAATATCGCAGCCTGCAATTAATAAGGAAAATGACTAAGTCAGGCACCTCGACCGAACTCCCTTTTCAGCCGCCAGGGCCAGGATCGTGGGAGCAGGATCCCGTACACTTCCCGCGGCCGATGACGCGCTACTACCAGGAGACACAGCCTTCCTCCTTCAAGAAGGGCACGAACGACTTCGCGCGCTTTTACGGGCTGCTCATCGACGGTCTCCAGATCGGCTACGTAAACGGTTTCGGCTACAACCAGGCGCCGCCGGCTCCGGAGGCCGAAATCCCGGAGCGCTTTCAGCGCGCTGAGCAAGTCTTCGCGCAAAAGCTCTGGCGCGAGCAGCTTCGCGACTGGGACGAGAAGTGCAAGCCAGCCTCCATCGCCACGCACAAGGAGCTACAGGGCGTTAATCCGGACACCCTCTCCGACGCGGAGTTGGTCACCTATCTGACGCTCTGCCGCGATCACCATTCGGCTATGATTGCTCAGCACATGCGCTTTACCGCCGGCGCCCTGCTCCCAACCGGGGATTTCCTGGCACACGTGGGCGACTGGACAGGACTGCCGCCATCCGAGCTACTCGGCCTGATGCGCGGTTCCGCTGAGGTGTCCTCGGGTGGCTCCGACGAGATGGAGCGCCTGAAGAGGGTATTCGCCCGAGATCCCGCAGCCCGCGAAGTCCTCGCATCCGGTAGCGACCCCGCCGAGGTGCTTGCGAGTCTGCGTTCCCTCGGAGGCGAATCAGGCGCTGCAGTCTCAGACTACCTCGACCTGGTCGGCAACCGCCTCATCGACGGCTTCGACATCGCCGAGCCCTCGGCGCTCGAAATGCCGGACGCGCTCCTCAAGGCTATTCGCATTGCCGTTTCCGGCGAAAAACAGGCCGGCTCGGACGTCGACGCCCGCATCGCCGAAGTCCGCGCTAAGGTTCCCGCGGAGCACCAGGTGGAGTTCGACGAACTTCTCGGCGAAGCGCGCCTGATGTACCGTCTCCGCGACGAGCGTGGAGTTTACAGTGATATCTGGGCCTCGGGCATCATGCGGCGCGCCGCCTTAGCTGCTGGCCGGCGAGTCGCGAGTCGCGGCCGCATCATCGCCCCTCAGCACATTCTGGACGCCAGCCTCGACGAGATGTGCACACTTGTCGCCGGTACCGATGGCCCATCGGCGGAGGAGCTCGCTAAACGCGCCGAATACCGCGCGACGCACACCGCCAAAGACGTGCCCCCTTTCCTCGGCCCGCCCAAACCGATCCCACCTGATCTGACGACCCTGCCTGTGTCGAGTGCTCGCGTCACGCGCGCAATCGGCATCGCACTGAGCCACCTTTTCGGGAGCTCCCAGGCGCAGAATGAAGAAAAAATCCTCTACGGGCTCGCGGCGAGTAAGGGCGTTTACGAAGGGCCCGCGCGCCGCGTTTCTGGCCCATCCGAATTCGGGCGGATTACCAAGGGTGACGTGCTCGTCACCGAGTCCACGACCGAGGCTTTCAACATCCTCCTCCCGCTCCTTGGCGGGATCGTCACCGACAACGGCGGTCTCCTCTCGCATGCAGCCATCGTCGCGCGTGAGTACGGCATCCCCGGTGTCGTCGGGACCCGCGAGTCTACCGAACGTATCGGAGACGGCGTCCGCATCCGCGTGGACGGGGATGCTGGCGAGGTCACGGTGCTCGGATGAAAAAAGTCGTCCCCTTTAAGAAGGCGGTAGAGACGTCGCTCTATGGATCGAAGGCCGTGGGCTTGGGTGATGCGGCGCGCCAGGGCCTCCCGGTTCCGCCTGGTGTGGCGCTCTCAGGCGACTTGGTCGAGGCCGTCGCCTCAGGGGAAGACAAGGCCGTCGAGAAGGTGGCGAGGGCCGTTGCTCCCCTGACGCCCCCGTTCGCCGTCCGGTCGTCCGCCGTCGACGAAGACGGTGCCGCGGCGAGCTTCGCCGGCCAGCACCTCACTCTCCTCAACGTCCATTCCACGGCCGACGTCACCGGCGCCATCCGCGAAGTCTGGTGGTCAGCAAACTCGGACTCGGCCATTACCTACCGCCAGCGGGTTGGCCAGTTCACCCGGCCGAGCGTTGGCGTCGTCGTCCAGACGCTCCTTAACCCTACGTGCGCCGGGGTCATGTTTACCGAGAACCCGGTTACCGGCGCTGATGAGCGCCTGATCGAAGCGAGTTGGGGCCTCGGTGAGGCTGTGGTCGCCGGCCTCGTCGTCCCGGACCACTTCCGCCTCGACCGCTCCGGGCAGGTGCTGGAGCGCAAGGCCGGGCGCAAGCGTATTGCGATCCGCTCGCTCCCGAATGGGGGGACCTTCGAGGAACAGGTGCCACCCGAACAGGTGAACGAGCTCTGCCTCGACGACGCCCAGCTCGCGGCCTTGGGCGAGCTCGCTCTACAGTGCGAGAAGGTCTACGGCCCGCGGCGCGATATCGAGTGGGCCTTCCAAGATAGTACACTCTACCTCCTTCAGTGTCGTGCCGTCACCACCGGGAAGGCACGTAGCGAGGCTCCGCCGCCCGGCCCGCCTCCGCACGACCCCGTGGCCGCTCTTAGACGCGTCGAGCTTTTCGCCGACATGGACCGGCGGCAGGCTGAGCAAATCGCCCGCCTGCTTAAGCTGCGGCCCTTTGCGAAGGGTGAGACCATCATCATGGAGGGATCCGGAGGCGCCGCCTTCTTCCTCATCGACTCGGGACAGGCCAAGGTCTCGAGCAAAGGCGCCCACCTCGCCACGCTCGGCCCGGGCGACTATTTTGGAGAAATCGCCCTGATCGACGGCGGCCCCCGTTCGGCCACTGTGACCGCTGCGACCGACCTCGTTTGCTACGGACTCACGTTCTGGGAATTCCGTCCGCTGATCGAAAGGAACGGCACCATCGGCTGGAAGCTTCTGCAGGCGCTAGCGAAGCGGTTGCGCGCGGTCGACGCGGGCTCTTCAATTCACCGTGTTGAGCGCGGCAGCGGACCGCGGAGCAACGGGGATGCCGGCGGCGACGCCAAGTAGGAGCGGTCGCGTGGGCGCAAGCTCCAATCATTCTTGGGAAGTTCCTTTGGGATCTCCCAGACCCAGCCGTAATCGATCTTTGCCTCCCCAGCTTTCTTGCCTTTAGCGGCCCGGACGTGGCAGCGCGTGTCCTTCCAATCGAAAGCGATTGCCCGCCTTAGAACTTTTACATCTCTGCTTCGGGTTTGTGATCTGTGCGGCGCTAGTGTTATGGTGCGGTGATTTCCGTTCCTATGCCGATGCAACTGACTAGAACCGCTTTTGGAATGTGGAGCGCGGGGCGATTCATGCATTTCGGTGAATCGTTGCCCGATCAGCACTTCATCGATCTCATCCATCTCGCATATGAACGGGGAATTCGGACCTTTCTCACCGCCGATGTTTACGGAACGGGCGAAGCCGATTCGCTGCTCGGGCGCGCGCTGGATGGGATTTCGCGCGACAGCTATTGCCTGGTCGGCGCGATTGGACACGACTTCTATCATGGGCAGCGCGATGGCTCGAAGGGGTTTCCCCGCTTCACCAGTCCGGCTCTCCGAAAACCGGGCGAGTACGCAAGCTATCTGCGTTCGGCAGCCGAGAAGTCGCTCGCCCGCTGCCGCGCCGACCGATTCGATCTTCTTCTCCTGCATAATCCCGACGCCACCGGATACACCAGCGATGTCGTTTGGAAGGGAATGGAGAAGCTGAAAGATACCGGCCTAACGACACAACTCGGCGTCGCTCCCGGTCCCGCGAACGGATTTACCCTCGACCTGATTCTTTGTCTCGAGCGCTTCCAGGGGTTGATCGATTGGTCTATGATCATCCTCAATCCTCTGGAGCCGTGGCCGGGCAGTCTTTGCCTTCCGGCGGCGGAAAAGGCGGGAACCAAAATCGTGACGCGGGTGGTCGATCACGGCGGGCTCTTTCACGACGACGTGAAGCCCGGCCACCAGTTCGGGCCGCGCGATCACCGCACGTTTCGTCCGGCCGGCTGGGTCGAGGCGGGCGCGGAAAAGATCGACAAGATGCGCGCGATCGCCGACGCGCATGGTCTGACGATGTTGCAGTTGGCCTGCATCTGGAACCTCCAGCACGCGGCCGTGCAGAGCGTGGTTCCGACCTTGATCCAGGAATCCGGTGCGCCAGCCAAACGGATTGAAGCAAAGATTGAAGAACTTGCCTCTCTTCCCGAAGTGACTCTCACCCCGGATGAATGGGCGCAGATCGCCGAGATCGGGGACAACCGAAACTGCATGCCGCTGAAAGGCGGGAGCGCCGAACACACCGGCGATCCCCTGCCCGACCGCTGGGAATTGAACGCCGAGCTGGAAGCGGTTGCCGGGCGATGGAAGATCGATCCCGTTCAAGACCTGGCTAACGCCATGCACGCGGCTGGCGCAACTGGCTAGGACCAGTTCGCCACTCAGCTGGCGCATTAGCACAGCGGGTCATTGAGTTCGCTCGGCCTGGACTCGCCGCGGCGAGTCCCTCCGGAGGGACGAGCTTCCGCTCGTCCAGTTTCACAGCGCAAGAAGTGCACAGCAAAACGCAAGGGCGGCGCATCGTAGTGCGCAGAGCCAGATAGGCTTTTCTCCAAATCAAAGAATTCCTATGCAAACCACCTTCGCTCCAAGGCAAACCAGGCCAACTCGTCTCGACGAAAACATTCTTTCATTCGGCCCGCGCCGTGGCGTTTTCATCAACGCGGCTGATCGGGTCGCCGAGGAAGGCGAACCACTCGACGAAGCGGCTCTCGATCATTGCGAGACGTTCGACCTCATTTACCGGACGCTCTGCGCGATCATGTTTAACTACGCGCCGCTTTCCGGCCATCCGGGTGGCTCGATTTCGTCCGGCCGCTTCGTCGCGCGCCTGCTCTTCGATGTGATGGACTACGATCTCGCGCATCCCGGGCGACCGGATTCCGACATCATCTCCTACGCCGCCGGGCACAAGGCGCTTGGCCTTTATGCGATGTGGGCGCTGCGCAACGAGATCGCGCGGATCGCCGCGCCGGATCTGTTGCCTAACGACGAAAAACTCCAGCTCCGCCTGGAAGATTTACTCGGATTCCGTCGCAACCCCTCGGCCGCCACGACGCTCTTCAAACAATTCCACGCCAAAGCGCTCGATGGCCATCCCACGCCGGCGACACCGTTCGTCAGGCTTTCGACCGGCGCGTCTGGCGTCGGCGTCCCGGCGTCGTTCGGTCTGGCCTGGGCCGCGGCCGATCTCTATGGCGATGACGCGCCGCGCGTTCACATCGTCGAGGGCGAAGGTGGCATGACCCCGGGCCGTGTGGCCGAGGCGCTCGCCGCGGCCGGGACCGCGTCGCTCGATAACATCGTGCTGCACGTCGATTGGAACCAGGCTTCGATCGATTCCAACCGGGTTTGCCGCGACGGCGAAACGCCGGGCGAATACGTGCAGTGGACGCCGGCCGAACTGGCATATCTGCACGACTGGAACGTGATCATGGTGCCGGACGGTTTCGACTGGCAGCAGATCACGACAGCGCAACGCATTGCCCTCGAGCTCAGCAACGGTCAACCGACTGCGATCGTGTATCGCACAGTTAAAGGCTGGCAATACGGCATCGAGGGCCGGGCTTCGCATGGGGCCGGCCATGGTCTTTGTTCGAGCGGATTCTTCGCGGCCCTCGCGCCGCTGCTTCCAAAAGACGTGGTGCACGTGCCCTGTTGCGCGCCGGGCGAACAACGATGCAAAGGCGGCGCGGACGCTTCGATCGTGGAAGAGTGTTACTGGAAATCGCTCGGCCTGACCCGCCAGGCCGTCGAGGCGCGCCGGCCGATGGTGGACGCTCTGGCGGGGCAATTACGCTCCGCACAAACGCGCTTGAACGAGCGCGCGCGCAAGCGCCGGGAAAACGCACCGCATGTCGATCTCGCCTACGTCACCGCGGAAGACGCAGACGGAGTGACGCCCAAAGAACTCGCTCTCAAACCGGGAACGAAAGCAACGCTGCGCGAGGAGCTGGGCCGCGTCCTGAACTACTACAACGTCGCGACCAACGGCGGGTTCGTCGTAGCCGCGGCCGATCTGCTGGGATCGACCAGCATCAGCAAGACGGCCGACAAGTTCCCGAGTGGTTTCTACAATCGACATTCCAATTCCGGCGCGCGCCAGCTCGCCATCGGCGGCATCTGCGAAGATGCGATCATGGCGATGTTGTCGGGCATCGCAGCGTTCGGCGGCCACATTGGTGCGGGCTCATCCTATGGGGCGTTCAGCGCGCCGCTCGGTCACATCGCCGCACGTCTCCATGCGATTGGCAATCAGGCGCGCGTCGCTCTCGAAGGCGGGAGTTATCGTCCCTTCTTTCTCGTCTGCGCGCATGCCGGATTGAAAACCGGCGAAGACGGTCCGACTCACGCCGACCCGCAATCGCTGCAACTGTTGCAGGATAATTTTCCGCTCGGGACAATGATCACGCTGACCCCATGGGATCCGCAGGAAATCTGGTTCCTCGTTTCCGCCGCGTTGGCAAAACGACC
The DNA here is from genome assembly GCA_963742545.1 of uncultured Verrucomicrobiae bacterium. Classification (GTDB taxonomy): domain Bacteria; phylum Verrucomicrobiota; class Verrucomicrobiia; order Chthoniobacterales; family UBA10450; genus Palsa-1392. The sequence goes on from CAVUMF010000004.1 coordinate 229,618, forward strand.
GGCGATCATCGCGCCGTTTGTGACGCGACCGGCTGAATTGGTACTCGATCGCGCCGCGCTCGGATTGCCGCCTGCGTCCGCTGCAGCCAAAGGCGTTTACCGCTTGCGGGCCGCCGGCGCCAAGTCGCACGGCACGCTCGTCCTTCAGGGCACCGGCGTGACCAACGCGTTTCTCAACCAGACGCTCCCGCTGCTGGAACGCGAAGGACTCGATCTCAATGTCTACGTCGTATCCTCGAGCGAGTTGTTCGACCTGCTGCCAGCGACTGAACGGGAGTATATTTTCCCCGAGGCGCATCAACAGGAAGCGATGGGTATCACTGATTTTACCTTCGCCACCATGACGCGCTGGGTGCGCTCGGATTACGGGCGCACCCACTCGATTCATCCTTTCCGCCAACGGCATTTTCTCGGAAGCGGCTCTGGCGCAATGGTCATGTCCGAGGCCGGTCTCGATGGCGCCGGTCAGTTCGAGGCGATCAGCGCCTACATTCGCGATCGAACGAAGAACCATCATGGCTGAACTTTCGGAAGCGCAGAGCGCCTCCGCGCAAGCAACCGGGCTTGCGCAACTCGGCGACGATCCGATCGCTATTTTCAAGACTTGGTTTCAAGAGGCGATCGACGCCGGATTGAAGGAACCGAGCGCGATGTCGCTCGCAACGCTCGACGCTAATGGTCAACCAGATGCGCGCATGGTTCTGCTCAAGGGCGCGGATGAGCGCGGCTTTGTTTTCTACACGAACCTGGGAAGCCCAAAAGCGCACGCCCTGCATCATGAGCCGCGGGCCGCGCTCTGTTTTTACTGGGATAAGATCGACAAACAGGTCCGCGTGCGCGGCCGGGCCGAACGCGTCAGTGACGCCGAGGCCGACGCCTACTTCGCGACCCGACCGCGTCTGAGTCAGATCGGCGCCTGGGCTTCCAAGCAATCGACACCCATGCGCGGCTACTATGAGCTCGAGGCCGAAGTCGCAAAAACGCTCGTTCGCTTCGGCATCGGCGAAGTGCCGCGTCCGCCGTTCTGGTCAGGCTTTCGTGTCGTGCCGGAGCAGATCGAACTGTGGAAACAAAAACCCTTCCGGCGCCACGAACGGATTCTCTACACGCGCACGGCCGACGGCTGGCAGAAGCAGTGGCTCTATCCGTAGTCAGGCCCGGCTACTGACCCAGCTTCTGCGACGACAGATACTCGTGAATGCTGGCCGCAGCCTTGCGGCTGTCGCGCACCGCGCGCACGACAAGGTCGGGACCGCGCACGAGATCGCCGCCGGCGAAGATGCCGAGCACGCTCGTCATCTGATTGACGTCAACGACCACGCCGCCCCAGGAGCTGACCTCAATGTTGTCGGCGTTGCCCGCAGCAAAGATCGGTACCGGGTCGAAGCCAAAAGCTACCAATACCACATCGATCGGCACATCGAACTCCGAGCCTGCAACCTCGCGCGGCTTGCGCCGCCCTTTCGCGTCCGGTTCGCCCAATTCCATCCGCAGGCAGCGAGCAGCCGTAACGGAACCGTTATCGTTGCCTGACAATGCGATCGGGTTCGTGAGGAACATGAAGCGCGCGCCTTCTTCCGTGGCATTCAAATACTCGCGGCGACTGCCGGGCATGTTCTCGAGGTCACGACGATAAATGCAGACCACTTCGCGTGCTCCGGAGCGAATCGCGGTCCGCAGACAATCCATCGCCGTATCGCCGCCACCCAGCACAGCGACGCGCTTCCCCGCGACATCGATCAGCGGCTCCTCGGGCGCTTCGAGATTCTTTTGAATCAGGAAGGGCAAGGCATCGAAAACACCACGCAACTCGGCGCCGGGAATCTTCAGTTCCTTTGGTTTCTGCGCGCCGATCGCGAGGTAGACCGCGTCGAACTGCTCGCGCAAAGCCGCGAGGGAAATGTCGCGACCGACTTTGACGCCGCAGCGGAAAGTAACACCCCGCTTCCGCAAAAGGTCGAGTCGCCGTTCCACGATCGACTTCTCGAGCTTGAAGGAGGGAATGCCGTTGACCAAAAGACCACCGGGACGGCTTTGCGCTTCGAAAACGGTGACGGCGTAGCCGCGTTTCGCCAGTTCATCCGCGCAGGTCATTCCACCCGGCCCGCTCCCCACGACCGCGACCTTGAATCCGTTAGGCTCGACCGGCGTGACATCCACGCCGCCATGGGCGAAGGCGTATTCGTTGAGAAACTTCTCCAACGCACCAATCGCAACTGGTTCGGAGCGCGCGTTCAGGATGCAGGCGCCCTCGCACAATCGTTCTTGCGGACAAACCCGACCGCAGATTTCGGGCAGGTTGCTGGTCGAGCGCGAGACCTCCGCCGCTTCGAGAAAACGACCGTCCGCGACGAGAGCAAGCCAGACCGGAATGCGGTTGCCGAGCGGACAGGTGTGGGCGCACGGCGGGTCGGGGCAATTGATGCAACGGCTCGCCTGCTCGCGGGCGGTTGCTTCATCATACAAGCCGTAGATTTCATCGAAGTCGCAGATGCGCGCCGCGACCTCGCGCTTCTCCGGCATTTCCCGCTCGATATATCGCCAGTTATGCTTCGTGGGCCACGTCTTCCCCGGTTGCTCGGCGGCGCCGTCAGTTTCGCTCTCGTTCGACATTGATTTCTCCGTGATTCTCGCACGATCTAACGCCGCGACCTGCGCATGGCTTGGGAATCACTGCGCATTTTTTGGTTGCCGAGCCCAGCATGATTGAAGGGCTCGACTATTCCGTGCATCGTCGACCAAACATCGTGAACACAAACTTCAAGATTCCGATTTTCGTTTTCGCCCTTGCGCTGGCGGCGTCACCAGCATTTGCGGCGGATGATGCGGCCCAGGAGGCGCGATTCCTCACCAACACCCGGCAATTGATTTTCGAAGGGCGCCGGAGCGGCGAGGGCTATTTCTCGCCCGATGGCAACAAGCTCATCTTCCAGAGCGAGCGCGAGCCGGGGAATCCCTTTTACCAGATCTACACGCTCGATTTCCAAACCGGCGATACGCGGCGCGTTTCGCCGGGCACGGGCAAGACGACCTGCTCCTTTTTTCAGCCGGGTACTGATCAGGTCATCTTCGCCTCAACCCACGGCGACCACGAAGCTGTGGCGAAGCAAAAAGCGGAATTGGATTTCCGCGCCAGCGGCAAGGCGCGCCGTTACTCCTGGGATTACGACGAGAACTTCGACATCTACTCCGCCAAGGAAGACGGCACTGACCTCGTGAATCTCACCCGCTCACCCGGCTATGATGCCGAGGGTTCGGTCTCTCCGGATGGAAAGCAGATCGTTTTCTGCTCACTGCGCCCGGCATTTCCGCTCGACAAACTTTCGCCCGAGCTGCGCGATCGCTACCAGAAGGACCCGTCCTGGTTCGGCGACCTCTACATCATGAATGCCGACGGCTCGAACGTGCGCCGTCTGACGAATGAGCCGGGTTACGATGGCGGCCCGTTCTTTTCGCCCGATGGCCAGCGCATCGTCTGGCGCCATTTCGAGGAGAACGGAGTGATCGCCGACATCTGGACAATGAAGACCGATGGCGCGGACAAACGGCGCATCACCGATTTCAAGTCGATGTCGTGGGCGCCGTATTTTCATCCGAGCAGCAAATACATCATTTTTACCTCGAACAAATTCGGGTTTGAAAACTTCGAGCTCTTCATGGTGGACGCGGCCGGCGCGCACGATCCGGTGCGGGTTACTTTCACGAACGGTTTCGATGGGTTGCCGGTCTTTTCGCCTGACGGGAAAAAGCTCTGCTGGACGAGCGGACGAACGAGCGACGGCAAGGCGCAGCTGTTCCTGGCCGATTGGAATGATGCGGCGGCGCAACAGGCAATCGCGCAATCGCCCGTGCGCGGCAGCGAAGGCAAGCAGGCGGTGGAGACATTTTCGCCTGCAATTAGCAAGAGCGATCTGGAGCATGAGGTGGAATGGCTGGCCGACGCCAAACGCGACGGCCGCATGACTGGCACCGCGGGCGCGCAGGCGGCGGGCATCTGGCTGGCGGATTATTTTCAAAAAGTCGGCCTCAAATCATTCGGCAAGGATTACGCGTTGCCCTTCGAATTCACCTCCGGCGAAAAGGTCCTGCCGGACAAAACGCATTGCGAAATTGCGATTGAGGGTAAGCCAGCCGTCGACGCGAAGCTCGAGCACGATTTCCGGCCGCTCGCTTTCAGCGAAAATGGAAGCGCCGAAGGCAAGGTGGTGTTCGCGGGCTACGGCCTGGTGGTCGCCGAAGGAAACGGCGGCGCGCCCTACAATTCCTACGACGGCCTCGACGTGAAGGGCAAGATCGTGCTTCTCCTGCGCTATGTGCCGGAAGGTGTTGAGCCCGTCCGGCGCGCGCAGCTCAATCGGTATTCCAACCTCCGCTACAAGGCGATGCTGGCGCGCGAACGCGGCGCCAAAGCCGTGCTCGTCGTCACCGGACCCAACTCGCCGAACGCCGGTGAGCTTCTTCCCCTAACGAATGATGGCACGGCCGCGGCCAGCGGCATCGTCGCCGCTTCCATCAGCAGCAAGACGGCCGAGACCCTCCTCGCGCCCGGCGGCAAAACCTTGAAAGAACTCCAGACCGCGCTCGACAATGAAAATCCGCACGCGGACCGCGGTTTCGTTTTGCCGAAGGTGAAAATGAAACTCGCCTGCGGGGTCGAGCACATTAAGAAAAGCGACCGCGACATCGTCGGGTATTTGCCCGGCAGCAGCGACGAATACGTCCTCGTCGGGGCGCATTACGATCACCTCGGGCACGGCGGCAACAGCTCGCTCGATCGCGCCGGCGAGGAAAATAAAATTCATCCCGGCGCCGACGACAACGCGTCCGGCGTCGCCTGGGTGATGGAACAGGCCGGCGCGCTCGCGCAGGAGCGGGCCGAGCATCCGGAAAAGTTCAAGCGCGGCGTGATCTTCGCTGCCTGGTCGGGCGAAGAAATCGGGCTCATCGGTTCGGCCGCGTTTTGCGAACATCCGCCGGTGCCGTTGAACAAAATCGTCGCCTACGTCAACGCCGACATGGTGGGCCGGTTGCGCGACAACAAACTCACTGTCCAGGGCGTCGGCTCCTCCCTCGTCTGGCGTCGGATGCTCGAGAAGCGCAACGTCGCCGCCGGTTTCAATCTCACCTTGCAGGACGACCCTTATCTCCCGACCGACACGACCAGTCTTTACAGCAAGAATGTCCCAGCCCTGAACTTCTTCACCGGCGCGCACGAAGATTATCACCGGCCGACCGATACCGCGGACAAACTGAATTACGACGGCCTCGAACGCATCGCGAAATTTGCGGACCAGATCGTCCTCGATCTCGCGCAGACCCCGGAGCGCCCAGACCTCGCGAAAGTGGAACGCAGCGGTCCCGTCGGCGGCGGACGAGAAACACTCCGGACTTATCTCGGCACCATCCCGGACTACACGACCGAGGTGAAAGGAGTGAAACTGAGCGGTGTGCGCGCCGGCGGCCCGGCGGAAAAAGCGGGACTGAAAGGCGGCGACATCATCGTCGAGTTCGCCGGCCAGAAGATCGCCAATATCTACGACTACACCTACGCGCTCGACGCCGTGAAAATCGGGCAGCCGGTCAAGATGATCGTCGAACGCAACGGTCAGCCCGTCACTATCACCGTCACGCCGGAAGCACGGAAGTAGCGAGCAAAGGAAAACTGCCGGGGACTCCGATTCTTAATTCTTCCTTCATCCTTCTCAATTTTCAGGTTTTGTCTCAAAACCTGAGCAGCGGCCGAAACCACGGAATCCCACCGAGCATCAGAAGCAACGAGAGCGTGTAGGCGATCGCCGCTCCGCGATATTTCATCCGATCGGTCCGTCCCTTGCGCGACAACGCTGCGCCGATATGCGCGCAAACGATCGCCAGGAGCATGAGCGTCGTGTGTTCCACCGCAAAAAAACGTGGCTCGTACTGCTTCATCGCTTCGCCGAGATTCGCGAGCGCCGCGCGCACCACCGGACTGGCGCCGAAGTAGAGCAAGAGCCCGAGAAGCAGTTGGACATCCATGGTGATAACAAAGATGACGCTGAACTTGCGCAGGCTCGTCCCGGCCGGTTTCGTCCCGCTCCAGCCGGAGAACGCGACGAAAATCGCGGCCAGCGCGGCCGCCAGCGCGACCCAACGAAGCCACCCATGCAAAGCGAGCAATTGCGGATAAAGATTTTGAAGCATGCGGCATTATCTCCAGTCGCAAGCTACAAGTCGAGCGGTCTCTCGCCCCGCTTTTCCGCTTTCCAATGTTTCAGCTTTTCGCTCTTCTTTGCCCATGAACGAAACCGTCACCCAAGTTCGCGACACGACCGGCAACCCGGCTCCTCTCGGGTTGCTCGGCTTCGGCATGACCACCGTCCTGCTGAATCTGCACAATGCCGGGTTCTTCGAGCTCAACAGCATGATCCTAGCGATGGGAATCTGTTACGGCGGCGCGGCGCAGATCGTCGCCGGCATCATGGAATGGAAGAAAGGAAACACTTTTGCCGCCACCGCCTTCCTCTCCTACGGATTCTTTTGGTTTTCGCTTGTGACCCTCGTCCTGTTGCCAAAGACCGGCGTCGCCACCACGTCCAATGCAACCGCCATGGGCGCCTATCTGGCCTTGTGGGGATTATTCACCTTCATGATGTTCATCGGCACCATGCGCCTGAACCGGGCCCTCCAGGTCGTCTTCGGATCGCTCACCCTACTCTTTGTTCTGCTCGCGATCGGCGAATTGGCCGACGTCAGTGCCGCCTTCAAACACGGCACGGGCTACGAAGGAATCTTTTGCGGTCTCTCCGCCTTCTACGCCGGCGTTGCCCAGGTCATCAATGAAGTCTTCGGCAAAACCATCCTGCCCCTCGGCCTCCGGAACAAATAGCGGAGGCATCCTTTGGCGTGCCAGCGACCAACCGCGGCCTACCCCCGCGACTGAAGCACCTCGTCAGGGCGAGACTTTCCTTCGCCCGAGATACCAAAGCATCGCACCGCCTACCGGAAGCCCGATCAAAGTTTTCGGGTCATGTCGCGCCAGAGCGCTTACTGAGTCGCCGAGAAGATTCACAATCAGGATTCCGATTGCCAGTTGCCGGCCCCACGATTTTTGGAACGCCAGCCCCAGAGCGGCGCAGGCGCACGCCGTCCCGACGAGCAGCATGAGCGTGACTGAGAATGGCCGCCCCATTTTCTGAAACCCAATCTGCGCCTCTGGATTCAACCGCCAGACCGCATCGAGCAGGCCGCCCGGCAAAAGCAGAGCAGCGACGGTGATCGTGCAAGCGCAGGCCCCGAAGGTAAAGAAGGCCACGAGCAACTTCATCCCAACGGGCAAGCGCTGCGGCATGCAGATGTTCTACGGGCGAGTCCGCCTCGTGTATAGTAGGCCTTCCGAAGTGTTGTCTCGCCCCTGGCTGCCGGGTCGGCGTTTCGCTACGATGGAAAGCCCGGCCTCGCCCAGCGACTGCCGGGCTGCGTTACGGCGCCGATAACGGCTTCACCAGTGATCAAATCGCCTCCGCGCCGTGTTGAAGTCGTGAAAAGTGAGAAGATCATTCGTGACCGGAGTCATCGTCGCGACGACGACAGGCGGGGCCACCGCTTCGCTGCGCTCAATCGATCGCTCGCGCTCGGCGCGATCAGTTCGGCGATCGCGGATGTAGCGGAGACGCCAGACTACGAAGGCAACCAGGCCGGCGGCCGCCAGGAGCGCGGGCGCCGCTAGCCCACTCCTGATCAGGCAGCCGACCGCAATGGCCGCTGCAGCCGGAGCGAAGCCGAGAACCAACATGATCGTAAGGGACAATGTTTCCCCAACAACCCGAATCGTTTTTTCCACTGCCCGACGCCACGCCGTTCCGGCCCCTCCCAGCATACAGATTCATGCTGCGAATTCCGTGCCAAGGTAAAGCTCCAGACTATGGACAATGCGAAATCTTTCTCCGCCGTCGTTGTTCCGCGTTCAATCGGCCGCGGCGATACGAGGTTGCCCTATCAAGGCCAAGACTCTCCAGCCCTGGCATTTCCTCGAAGACTCACAACTGCATGCAGACTGCTTTCGTCTCGGTGTAGAGCTCGAGCGCTTCGCCGCCCATCTCGCGGCCCCAGCCGGATTGGCGGTAGCCGCCAAAGGGCAGAGCGGCGTCAAAGATGTTGTAGCAGTTCACCCAAACCGTGCCGGCGCGCAGCTCGGCCGCGAGGCGGTGCGCTTTCGACAGGTCACGTGTCCAGATTGCGGAAGCGAGTCCGTAGATGCCCTTGTTCGTTGCCCGGACAACTTCCATCGGATCAGTGAACGGAACCGCACAGACGACCGGACCGAAGATTTCTTCCTGGACCACTTTCATTTCGGGCTTCGTGTTCACCAACACGGTGGGCTGGACGAAATAGCCACGCTTACCGGCGCGTGCGCCGCCGACGATCGGCTTGGCGCCTTCGTCCCGCCCAGAATCGAGGTAGCCCATCACCCGATACAGTTGTTCCTCGGAAACGAGCGGACCCATTTCGGTGTCGGGTTCGTGGCCGGGACCGAGTTTGATTTTTTTCGCCGCCGCGGAAACGCCGCTCACGACTTTGTCGAAATGCTTCTTGTGCACGTAGAGCAATGAGCCCGCGCAACAGCACTGGCCGTGGTTGAAGAAGATCGCGTTCGCCGCGCCGGGAATCGCCGTTTCCAGGTCTGCGTCCTCGAAGACGATGTTGGGCGATTTGCCGCCCAACTCGAGGGAGACTTTTTTCAAGTCGTTGGCTGCTGCCCCAACGATTAGCTTGCCGACCTCGGTCGAACCGGTGAAGGCAATCTTGTCGATGCCGGGATGGGCAGCCAGCGCGGCGCCGGCGGTCTCGCCAAGACCAGTTACGACGTTCACGACGCCATCGGGAATGCCGGCTTCCTGGAACAATTCACCGAGCCGAAGTGCCGTGAGTGGCGTCTGCTCGGCGGGTTTGAGCACCACCGTGCAGCCGGTCGCGAGCGCCGGGCCAAGTTTCCAAGCCGCCATGAGCAACGGGAAATTCCACGGGATTATCTGGCCGACGACGCCGATCGGCTCGCGCAAAGTGTAACTGAAAAACCGCGCGCCGGGCGCGTAGGGAACGGAAACTGGAAACGTGTTGCCGTGAATTTTGGTCGTCCACCCCGCCATGTAGCGGAACAAGTCGATGGCGAGCGGAACGTCGGCCACGCGTGCGACAGTGAGCGGTTTGCCATTGTCCAAGGATTCGAGCCGGGCAAACTCCTCCAGATTCGTCTCCAGCAAATCGGCCAGCTTCCAAATTGCCCGCCCGCGATCGGACGCCGTCATTCTGCGCCACGGCCCGGACTCAAAGGCGGCGCGCGCCGCCTTGACCGCACGGTCGACGTCTCTCTTATCACCGGCCGCGACCTCGCAAATCACATCGCCTGTGGCCGGATCAAAAGTGGCAAAGGTTTCGCCCGAAGCCGCCTCGACCCACTGGCCGTTGATCAGCATGCGTCGCGCTTTGCTCGAGACGCTTTGCTCGACGCGATGAGCGCCGTTGCCCCTGATACGATTTTTCCGAGAAGGAGAAAGTTTTGTTTTCATAGGTCTGCTCAATTTTAGTGATGCGATAAAATGCGCCCACGTCCGTTGAAAGGCGAAGGAAAAAATGGCGCGATCGGACGCGTCTGGTTATCTGGAAGCCATGAATCCAGGAAAGAAAGAATCGAAGCAGGAAAAGAAAAACACCTCGCTTCCCGGATTTCTTCCTGCTTTCCTGATTCCAATCCGACGATATGGAATTCACCTCATTCGCCACCGAACTAGCGATTGAGCGATCGGATGGCAATCTCGTCAAACTTGCCGAGCGATTTCTTCGATATCCCGCCAATTCCTGACTTTTTTCCTTCAATCCCAGACAAATCGGCCGCCTTGGAACCCAAGAATGTTGCGCCACCGAGGCGCCGTGAGGTAGAATTTTAGTGCCGTAGAGAAACTTGTGAAACGAACATTACCAATCTTCGCATCCCTCGCTCTCAATATTCTGCTCGCAGTCGAGCTGAGCAGCTGCGGGAAGCCATCGAGCGAGGCCACCGTTCCCTCCGCCCCTCCTAACGAAGTCGACATCAAGCTCAACGACTACGAAAAAGTCTCGAACGAATTGGTCCGGGTAGCGAAGCAGATGAAGGAGGGCGACGTCAGCGTCACCATCCGGTACATCGATCTGGAGAAACGCACCCGCGACGGCTCCGCGAAGCTCCAGCAGGAAGCGCAAAAGATGACCCCGCCACAGGCGCAAAGACTGGCCAGTATTTCGGCCAAGACGGCCCCTTACTTGCAGGACTGATCGCGCGGATTGAGATCGGCGCGCTGCCGATGCTCCCGGCGGTTCGGGATTCCTGTGGCTAACACCGCCGCCTCTCCACTTTCGCGCGTGGAAGCTACGCACCGCTGCCATCGCTCGCGGCTCGCGCCGGCACCTTCCAACCACGTAGTTTGGCCACTTCCAGGCCAATCCTCGCGAGCTGGGGGCTGATGTCATCGCGGGGAACTTTGACTTCGATTACGGTTAGTTCGCCGGAGTCTTGCGCGCGACGGATGGCTTCGTCCAGCTCGCCTTTGGTGTTCGCGAGGACCGCTGCTCCGCCGCCGACCAGCTCGCAGATTTTTCGGTAGTTCCATTGGGTGATGATGTTGAAACTCCCCTCGTGGATTCGGCGCATCGTGCCGTAGCCGTCGTTGTTCAGGACGAAAACGATCGGGTTCAGTCCGAGACGAACGGCCGTCGAAATCTCGGTGCCGGTCATCTGAAAAGCGCCGTCGCCGACCACGACGTAGGGGCGAAGTTTTTTCGCGGCCAGCGCCACCCCGATGCTCGCGGGCACGGCAAAACCCATCGACATGTAATACGCAGGAGCGATGAATTGCGCCTGTCGTTCACTGCGAACCCCGACCGCGCCAAAAATCGCATCTCCGATGTCGGCAATGACGCAACAGTTCTCATCGAGATGAAGCGAGAGAATGCGAAAGAAATCGACGACCGTGAGCGGCTGAGAGGTTTCCTTATTTTGCAGCGGTTTGGGCGCGGCGTGCGGATTGGGATGACTGAACGCTTTTGAGCGAATTCTTGCCTTCGCCAGAGCCTCGAGAAAATCGCGGAACAGGATCGATTCGTAGCAATGATATTGCACGCTGACTCGTTCCGTAGTCGCGAGTACGGTTCGCTCGCGATCCAGTTTCGCTGTGTAGAAGCCCATGCTCATGTCGGTGATAAAGGTGCCGAGCATGAGAACGAGGTCGGAAGATTCCAGATACTTTCGCACGTGCTCATCACTGCTCATCGCGCCGCCGTAAACACCAAGGTAAAGCGGATGGTTTTCCGGGATCGCACTCTTGCTGAGAAGATCGGTCGCGATCGGGATATTGATCCGTTCCGCGATCTGCACGACGAGGTGGGCGAGGCGATAGCGCGCCAGCTCGACGCCCGCCAAAATGACCGGGCGCCTGGCCGCGCGCAGGAGCGCGAGGGTTTCTTCCACCGCCTCGGCCAGCGCCGGCGAATCGGATGTCTCGGCGGTCGCTGGCGGTGCGAGCGCGATGGGAATTTGCCGCCCCGCCATGTCGTGCGGCACTTCGATGTAAACCGGACGCTTGTAACGCAGGCAGGCATCCACGCAGCGCACGATCTCTGCCGCGGCGCGCTCTTCATCGAGCAGGACCGTGCTCGCCACCGTGACCTCGTCATATACACGTCGCTGCGTTTCGAACGTCTTCACCTTGTGATGAAGGAGCGGGTCCTTCTCCCGATCCTTTCGCCCGGGCGCACCACTGATGACGACCACGGGTGATTTTTCCGCATAGGCGCCGGCGATGGCGTTGAGGACGTTGAGCCCGCCCACGCAGTAGGTAACGCAGACCAGGCCGATGCCGTTGATGCGCGAGTAGGCGTCGGCCGCGAACCCGGCGCCGGGTTCATGCGTCATCGTCACACTCTCGATTTTCGATTTCTCGAGCCAGGCAAAAGTCGGCAACGCAAAGTCCCCTGGAACACCGAAACTATGGCGAATGCCGCAACGATAAAGATAGTCGAAGAGAAACTCGCCCAGCGGCATCGTGGCCGGAAACGATTGACTGGACGGTATCCTGTTCTTGAATTGGCTTTTGGCGGCCACCCTGCCGTTGGATATTGTTGCCGCAAGACGCCGTTCGTTAGGCAGGATTCGCTTCATGACGAATTGTGGTCGCGCCCGAGCGGCTCGACTCATCGTCGTTTGGCAAAGATGCGGCGGATTTTGCCGCCGAAACGACGACTTCATCCGAAACCGAAGTCCAGGTTTCCGTCCGACCGCACGGCGCGAAATGAAGTGGCGAACCACGACTGCCATCGCAGATTAGGTGGTGCACGAAATTTTCCGCGCTTCCGTCGACTGGCCCGCAGTCCGTCAGGATTTCCCGATCCTGGGCGAAACGATACACGGCCAGCCCCTGATCTATTTCGACAACGCGGCCACCTCGCAGAAGCCGCGTGCGGTGGTCGATGCCCTCCGGCATTACTACGAGCACGACAACGCCAATGTGCATCGCGGCCTGCACGAACTGAGTTCGCGTGCGACCGACGCCTACGAGAACGCGCGGCAGGTCGTCGCCGATTATCTCGGCGCGACGAGCGCGGACGAAATAATTTTCACCCGTGGAACGACCGAGAGCATCAACCTCGTGGCGCAGGCGTGGGGCGGAAAATCTCTCAAGGCCGGCGACGTCATTCTGCTCACCGAGATGGAGCATCACAGCAATCTTGTGCCGTGGCAGCTGGTGGCAGAACGAACCGGCGTGCGACTCCGCTTTGTGCCCGTACGTGCGGACGGCACCCTCGCGCTCGATCAGCTTCCACAATTGCTCACGCCGGAGGTAAAGCTATTCGCCTTCACCCATGTCTCCAACTCGTTAGGCACGATCAATCCGTTGGCCGATCTTTGCCGGCAGGCGCGCGCCGTCGGCGCCTTGACGCTGGTCGATGCCGCGCAGAGCGCCGGTCATTTGCCGATCGATGTGCGGGAGTTGGGCTGCGATTTCCTCGCCTTTTCCGGACACAAGATGTGTGGGCCGACCGGGATCGGCGTGCTTTACGGTCGCGTCGAGATTCTCGAGACGATGCCACCGTGGCAGGGCGGCGGCGAAATGATCGTCAGCGTCACTTTGGAGAAGAGCACCTTCAAAAAAACGCCGCACCGCTTCGAAGCCGGCACGCCCAATATCGCCGGAGCGATCGGGCTGGCCGCGGCGGTCGATTATCTTGAAAGCCTCGGGCGCCCGGCGATTTTTGCGCACGACTCGGAGCTGGCCGCTTATGCTGCGGAGCAGCTCGCGGAACTGCCGGGGATGCGAGTGCTTGGGCCGCAACACGAGCGCGGCGCGCTGGTCGGTTTCGTCATGGAAGGCGTCCATCCGCACGATCTCACGACCTTCGCCGATCAGCATGGCCTGGCCCTGCGCGGCGGGCATCACTGCAATCAACCCCTGATGCGCAAGTTCGGTTTGCCCGGCACGACTCGGGCGAGTTTTTATTTTTACAACACCATGGCCGAGATCGATCGCATGATGGAAATCCTGCGCGCCGCGGTCCGTTTCTTTGCATGAACGAACTCGAAGAGCTGTATCAGGAAGTGATTCTCGATCATTCGCGAAAACCGCGAAACTTCGGCGAGCTCACTGACGCTTCGGTCCATGTGCACGGCGACAATCCGTCATGCGGCGACGAGATTGATCTGGGGGTGAAATTCGGTCCGGATGGAAGTTTGGCGGAGATCAAATTCAGCGGCCACGGCTGCGCCATCAGCCAGGCCTCCGCTTCCATGATGACGATGAAACTGAAAGGGAAATCGCGCGCCGCCGCCGAGGAAATGCTGCGCGCTTTCCACGATCTGGTCGCCGGCAAAGGCGATGAGGGAGCGCCGACCTTGGGCGACCTTCGCCTGCTGCGCGGGGTACGAAAATTTCCACAACGGGTCAAGTGCGCCATGCTCGCCTGGCGTGCACTGGAGGAGGCGCTGCGGCAAAACTCGGGCGAAGTCACGGTTTCGACGGAAGGCGATGCCGCAGGGCCGGCGCGCGCTTAACGACGCCTCGACTGAGCGAGGGAACTGTAACTGATATCGCGCGCTGGCGCCGCGGCGCTTCGGGCGCGACGGTTGCCCGCATGCCGGCCAAGAGCGACCGCCCGCCGATTGATTGCTGCGAAGAGCCGTTCCGCATCTTTTTCCCGATCGGTGCGCTCCTCGCCCTCGTGGGTGCGTCGCTCTGGCCGCTCTACTACGCCGGCGCTTTGGCGGAGTATCCCGCAATCCTGCACACGCGGCTCATGATCGAAGGTTTCATGGCTTCGTTCATCATCGGCTTTCTCGGGACGGCTGGACCGCGCATCACTTCCGCGCCTCATTTTTCGCGCGCGGAAGTGCTGCTCCTGGTCACGCTCGATCTCTTCGCCGCGGGTTTGCACTTCGGCGGTTCGCATCGCGCCGGGGATTTTCTGTTTGCGTTTTGTCTGGCGAGCTTTGCTGTCATTCTCGGCAAGCGCTTTGTCCAACGCACCGACTCGCCGCCGCCGAATTTTGCGCTCGTGGCCCTCGGCCTTTTGAACGGAGTGATTGGCGCACTTCTGATCGCGATCTATGAAAACAAGCTCTATGCCGCGCCCTACCGCATCGGCGCGAGCCTGCTCGAGCAGGGTTTCGTCCTCTTGCCCATGCTGGGCGTCGCTCCGTATCTCCTCGCACGCCTGCTCAACATCTCGCGCAGTGATGCGCTGCCGGAATCGCGCGTTCTGCCGCCGGGGTGGCTGCCACGCGCCGCTTTTGCCCTGACGATCGGCCTGACGATCGACGCGACATTTGTCGTGGAAACATTCGGCTGGTCAACCGCGGCTGGCTGGCTGCGCGCGGGCGCGGTGCTGCTTTACCTCGCAATGCGGATGCCGCGTCGCGGCCGCAGTTTCCTGGGCGATTGTTTGCGCGTTGGTCTGGCGGGCGTCGTCGTGGGGCTCGCGGCGGAGGCGCTCCGTCCGCAATATCGGATTGGCGCGCTCCACATCCTGTTCATCAGCGGCTTCAGCTTCATCGTTCTGACCGTCGCGATCCGCGTTATCTTTGGGCATAGCGGCAACTCGCATCTTTTCAAAAAGCGGCTCCCATTTTTCATCGTCGTAGCCGTCTTCATCTTCCTCGCCATGCTCTCCCGCTATGTCGCCGACCTCGCACCCAAGGCGCGGAACGTTCATCTGGTCGCAGCGGCGCTGTTTTGGATCGCCGCGGTCGTACTCTGGATGGTGAAAGTGCTTCCGAAAGTGGCGATCGCTGACCGCGAAGAGGTCTCTTAGAGTTCGCCCAGATTCTTCTGCAGGAGCTTTTGCAGGATTCGCGGCCGGGTCAGCATGATCGTGTTTCCCTTTACCCGCACCAGTTTTTGCTCGCGAAATTTTGCGAGGGTGCGCGAGAGCGTTTCACTCGTCGTACCCATCTCCGCGGCGAGGACGCGCTTGGTGCGATCGAGTTGCACAATCACTGGCGCGTCAGGCAAAGGGCGCGGGCATCGTTTCAGGAGCCAGTTGGCGAGGCGCGTCTCCATGTCCTTTAGGGTCAAATCATCAAGCAAACCAACAAGAACGCGCAGGTGTTGGCTCATCGAGCCGAGCATCCGCAGGGCAAGTTCCGGGCGGCGACGCAACAGCTCGATGAAATCGCGTTTCGGAACGAGCAGGACGGTGCTTTCAATTGTCGCGCGCGCATCCGCCGGATAGCCACCCTCGGTCGCGAGCGTCGCTTCGGCGAAGGATTCCATCGGCTGAAAGAGATGAATGACCTGTTCCTTCCCCGCCGCGCTGACGCGATGCACGTTGATCCCGCCGCGCTGCACGATGTAAAAACCCTCCGAGGGCGAGCCTTCGCGAAAGAGATACTCACCCTTGGCCACTTGCTTCGGAATCGCGCAGGCCGCAATCGCTGAAATGTCGGCCGTGGGGAGCCCAAGAAAGAGCTGGCAACTTCGCAGCGCGTTCTCGATCACGAGCTGCTTGAATTTTGCGCGCTCCAACGGCACGCCCAACAAGTAGCGACATCCAGCTTATTCGTCCCGCCAAAAATTCACCGCCCAGGCGCCATCCGGCTGATGCTGGGCGCTGGAGCGAAATCCTTCGCTGCCCAATTTCTCAATCAGCGGCGAGGGAAGAAACGGCGCGACGACTGTGAGTCCCTCTCCCGTTTTCAACGTCGCGACCCGCGCGCGGATAGTGGCGAATGGCTCGCTGCCCTTTGCGATCAGGGGGCGCACATCCAGTCTCTTGAAGACAACCGGCATCCCCTATTCCTCCCAGCGCGCGAGTCGACGCGCGGTGACGCCGAGCAGAGCGGTTATCCAGGCCACCGAAATCAGGACGAACCAGAGCCCGCTGTGGGCGAGCCACCAACTGGTCAGACCCATTTGGCTCGCAGCTTCGGCTGGAATACGTTCCATTGCGAAAAGCGCGTCGATCCGGAAAGCGTCGAGCGGATTCAACATCAGGATCGAAGACCAAACGTCCGGGGCCTGCTGGAGCCAAGACCAGCGCGCCGCAAGGAGCGCGACCAGATCCAGACCGAAAAGAAAGAGGAGCCACGCGCTTACACCGAGGACCAGGCCCTGCACCCGATCACGCGAAAGGAAGCCGGCGCATAGTCCGAGGGCCACGAAGGCCGCGGCAAGCGTGAGGGTACGGCCGTAGAGCAGGAGAAGCGTCGCATCCGGCGGGCGGACGAAAAGCGTGGGCAGAAAAAGCAGCGCGAGGAGCCCGGCGAACATGAGGGTGAGCGCGAGAAATTTCCCCAGCAAAAAGGCCGAGCGCGCGATCGGCTGGGCAAAGAGAAGCGGCCATTCCGAGCTTTCGGCCCGCGCGCTGCTCGTCCCGATGAGGAGCGCGAAGAGCGAGACAAAATAGAGGGCCAGTTGCAGGATCAGCATCGGCGCGGCATCGGCCGAGTCGGCCAGAAGCGCGGCGCCAATTCCACCGGCGAGCGCGAGCACGCAAAAGACCTGCAGGTAGCGGTTCAGGACCGCGGCCTGCAACTCGCGCGCGATGACCGCCTGCAGCGGAGCAGAATCCGAGACCAGAGCGACGGTAGTCATGGCGATTGGGGAGCGCACGCGCCCTCGCGTGCTGGCGAAGGCGCCCTCGCCTTCGCGGACTTTCCTTCCGCATTTCTCAAAGTTCGTTTCGGCGAGGCGCCGAAACCAGCACGCGAGGCGCGTGCGCTCCCCGGAGGCTGAATCACCGCGTCGTCGAAATCGTCGAAGTCATGCGGCAGATCCAAGGGATCGAGTTCGCGTTCGATTCGGCCGCGGTGACAGAGCAGGCAGCGCTGCGCGACGCCATTCCATTCCGCGATCAGGTGCGTGGCCATGAACACCGTTTTACCGCGCGCCGCTTCGGCGTTGAGCATTTCCTGGAGTCGCTTGCGCCAGCCGGGATCAAGGCTGAGCCCGGGTTCGTCGAGCAGAAGGACGGGCGCGTCCGGCAAAAAGAGAAGCGCGATTCCAAGTCGCTGGCGCATCCCACCGGAAAGCGCGCCGCTGCGCTCGTGCGCCGCGTTCGTTAGACCAAGGAGTTGGAGCATTTCCGTGGTTCGGGCGCGGTCGACGCCGCGCAGACGGGCGTAAAAATTTAGCACCTGAAGGCAGTTGAGCCGCGGATGGAACTCGGGATTTTGCGGAAGATAACTGAGGGCGCGCTGTGCCCCGCGCCTCGCGTGCAACACATCGTGCCCGGCGATGAATGCGTTGCCGCCGTCGGCTGCGATGAGACCGGCCAGTATTTTCATGGTCGTGCTCTTACCCGCGCCATTGGCGCCGACCAGCATCGTGATCTCGCCCGAGCGCGCCTGCAGGGTCAGGCCGCGCAGGACTTCCTTTCGTCCAAAACTCTTCTGCAAATTCTCGGTCGCGATCATATCTGGGCAATCACCGCGCCGGATCGTGTGGGAAAATTCGCTCATCGGTTGCTCTCAGGTTGCTCTCCCAAAAGCGCGCGCTGCGCGCGGATGGCCCAAAAATTCGCGGTCAACGGCGCGGGATCCTCGATCGCGGCCAGGCCGGGCAAGGCGGCACGCTCGTTGGCAAAACGCAGCAACCTGACGACCGGACTGCCGGAGAGAAATGCGATTTCCGGAAGATCGCGACGCAAGGCTCCGAAGAGGTTGAGCTCGCGATGCGGCAGATCGCTGATCCCGTCGCCGTTCAAATCGAACGTTTCCTCGTCGCCCCAGTAATTGCCGACCCCATTGATGGCCCAGTGGTTGTTCGTGCCGGCGCCGTCGGCATCGACGGGATGCAGGTTTTGCGTAAAGCGGTTTTCAGTGAAGGAATCGTTGTCCGAGTTCCCCTGGAAACGCAGTCCGATGTAGTTGTTGCTGATGTCGTTCGCTTTCACGACGAAACCGATCGCCTGCTGAAAGGAAAGCCCGACCGCGTTGTTGCGGATGACGTTGTGCTCGACCCGCACGTTTTCGTCGGACTGGAAGAGAATCCCGTAGGCGCGCGAGCCGCGGTTATCGATGAATTGATTCCCGCGAATGACGATGTTGCGCGAGAACATGACGGCGGCGCCGGCCGCGTTTTGCGCGAAGACGTTGTTCTCGAAAACGTTGTCGTCGGAATACATGTAGTGCAGGCCGTAGCGGACGTTGTGCACGTAGTTGTTTTCGGTCCGCGAATGATTCGTGAAGGAGAAGTAGATGCCGTCGCGCGTGTCGCTCACCTCGTTCCCGGAAATAAGGTTGTTCTCGCAATTCCACTGATGGATTCCGTTGCCGCGCTCGTTCTGGTCGAGCGGCACTTCGCAGAGTTCACCGATTCCAGCGGTCAAAGTTTGTTCGATTGGTTTGATCGAAGTGAGCAGGGTCGTTTTGCCGCGAATGCGATTGCCGATGACGCGAGCGTCGCGCACTTTTTTCAGGTAAATGCCGTGGAGGGAATTCTCGATCACGTTGTTCTCAATCGTGGCGCGGTTGCCGGCGACGAAGATGGCCGCGTCATCGTCCGAGAGACGCAGGCCGGAACTGGTGATGCGAAAGCCGCGCACGACCACGTCGTCGGCGGTGACCTTGACGACGTTGCCGGTGCCGTTGCCGCGAATCTCAGCGCCGGGTTGTCCAATGAGCTGGAGCGGTTTGTTGATCAAGATGGGGCCGGCGTGAATGCCGCGTTCGACCAGGATGGAATCGTTAGGCGAAGCGGCATTGATCTCTTGCTGGAGTGTGGCGGCAGAAACCACGCTCGTTAGGCTAAGAAGCACCAGCGCCAGAATCCGGGGAGCGCACGCGACTCGCGTGCGGGCGATGGCGACCTCGCCAGCGCGAACTTTTCCAGCGGCGCAAGGTTGTTGCGGCGAGTCGCCGAAAACGGCACGCGAGTCGCGTGCGCTCCCCGGAGTTCTGCGGCCGCGCTTCACGCTGGCACCTCCTCCTTGCGCGAAAACCAAATCGCAAGGATAAGCAGCGCCATGAAGACCCAGAGGAGATACGTGCCGAGTTCCGGGTAACTCGACTGGGTGAAATTCGCGATCTTTTGCGTGCCGAAAATGAGCGGCGTAAACGGCTTGATATGCATCGGCGCGTGCGGATCGAGATTATGCCCATACCAATAAAGCCGGTAAAAAAACGCCGCGATCGAGAAAGTCCCGAAGTAGGAAGCGAGCACAAAGAGATCGATCACCCCTTTCATCTCCCCGAAGACAACCGCGCGCAGGGCGAGGAGGATGAAGACGCCAAACATGAAAGGCATGAGCTGCATCTCGGTGAAATCGGCCTGCTCGATCTTCTTCATCCCGATGTAGTGATTGAGATTGTTGATCTCGTTGATGTCGTTGCCCTCGATCCCGCCGCCCTGGATTTTGTAGGCGTAGATTTCCATGGTCAGGCCGGTGGCATATTGCGGAGCGACGAGGCGCAGTTTCCAGAGCGGAAAGAAGACCGACCCCGCAACAACGATCGCCGCCAGGAGCAGAAGCAGCCGCGACCAGAGATTGAGCGACTTGTGCAGGAACCGAAATTCCTGAGTTAAGAGGTTCTTCACCATTTTTGACCTTTCCACGCTCCGTCGTCAGGCACGGCGAACCGTGCCTGACGAAACAAGCCTAGGGCGTGGGAGCCGGCGACCCTTTCGGCAGAACGGGCGGCTTCATTCCCGGCACCTCGGGCAGAGAATTCGCTGGTACCGCGCGCTCTCCATCCACCGCATCCGTCTTCGGCGGCGCCTCCAGCTTTGCCGGATTCACCTCTTCGCTCGCCGCCTCGGTCGCGCCTTCATTCTTTACCACGAGATAGCCCTGCATCTCCTGGTGGAGCGCGGAGCAGAAGTTCGTGCAATAAAACGGGAACACGCCCGGCTTCGTCAGCTTCACCTGGAAGGTCTTCGTTTCGCCGGGATCGATCGTGATATTAAGATTGTTCTCGACCAACCCGAAGCCGTGAATCATGTCGGGCGATTGCTCGATGTTCGTGACGTGCACGGTCAGCGTGTCGCCCACTTTCGCGTCGATGCCGATCGGGTGACGAAGCGGCTGCGGATGGCGATGACTTTCGCGTCGACCTGGTCGCCGTTGCGGGTCTGGCCGGCCTGTGCCGCGTCCCAGATCGCGTTGGGATCGTTGTTTTCGTCCTTCGGATAAACTTCGATCGGCTTGATCTTGTCCGCCTTCAGGATTTGCGCGAAGTGCGGCTCCGGCTCGGTGAAGGTCTCGTAGACCAGCTTCATCTTCGCGCCGGTGATATCGATCAGCTCGCTGTCCTCCGGCTGGGCGGGTCCGACGCCGAGGTGGCGGCCTTTCGAGAGCTTGTTCATCGAGACGAGCCATTTCCCGTAGGGATGTTTGGTGTCGCTCCCGGCGACGACGAGGTGACCGATGCTCCAATGCACCGGGATCTTGTCGAGAACGACCTTGGTCAGGTCTTTCTTTTCCTCGTCGCTCCACGGCGGCAATTTCCATTTCACGACCTGCGAATCGATGAAGAGCGAGGTGTAAGCGTTGCCGAGCCCGTCATACTGCGTGTGCAACGGTCCGAGACCGACGGGCACTTCGCCTTCCACCACGTCGTCGTGTTTCACGATCGGAATGCCGCGAAAATCTCCGTCGAAATCCTTCTTCGCGATCGCGTCCTTGAGTCTCTCAAAATTGATCACGGTCGTGGTCGGCTGCAGCTTCCCGCCGGCGACAACCCATTTCCCGGTCGGATCGACATCCATTCCGTGCGGTGACTTGGCGATCGCGACGAGGTAAAACACGCCCGGCACTTTCGCCGGATCGAGGACCGGCACGCCCGCCATCATCGTCGCCTTGCCATCGGCCACCGCCTTTTCCGCGGCGCGCCAGTTCACCACCGCGCAGAGATCGCGATCGAGTTGCGAGGCATTGGTCTCAAGTTGGTTGTGCGCCATTTCCGTGTTGTAGGAAGTCCAGAACGCCCAGCCGCTGCTCGGGCCTTTGCCGGTCGAGCCCAGATCCCAATCGAACGGCGGGGTGAGAATCTGCCAGCCAACTGACATGTTGCCCGTCTTTGGGTCGACTTTGATCCCGCTTACCATGCCGTTGAACTGACTGGCGTAATCCTTCGGATCGGCCACCCGCCCTTTCGGCAGTGGTACCGAGAAACGGGTCGCGACCAGAACGTATTCCGTGTTCTCGGTCACAAACGATGAACCGTGGTTGCCCATCGAGTTGGGGATCGGCCCGAAAATTTCCTTCGTCTTGAAGTCGCGCAGATCGATCCGCGCAACGCGGTTGTTGGCGTTGTCGTTCACAAAGAGCCAGCGGCCGTCGTATTCGCTGTCGGTTTGGGAAAGACCGGGATGGTGGACATCACCCCAGGTGTAGTCGCCCATCATCTTTTTCGACGCGACATCGTAACCCCAGCCCGTTCCTGAGTAGGGCGAGAAGACAGGGATGGTCGCAATATGCCGCATCGATGGAATGCCGGCGACAAATACCTGTCCCGAGTGGCCTCCGGAGTAGAAGAGATAATACTCGTCCTTCTGCCCCGGTGGGACATAGGACGCCTGAGCATTTCTTGCATCCTCGCTACTCATCTGCGCCCCGCCGTTGCTGCCGTTCTTGTTGCAGGCACTCGGCAAGAGGGCGAGCACGGCGAGGATAACGACTGGTAGCAATTTTAGAGTGTAGGTTTTCATCTTGGTTGGATTCTCCTGAGTTGTGGAAATCATTGCTTCACCGTCATGATGCCCTTGGTGCCTTGTGCGTAGTGTCCCGGGAACGAGCAGAGATAGATGTATTCGCCGGGAACAAAGGGTGCGTTGAAGGTCACCGTCTCGCTTTCACCGGGACCCATCAGTTTCGAATGCGCCAGCACTTCCTTCGCATCCGGCGGAACGTAATCGTGCGACGCCTCTGTCGACGCCTTGTCAAGAAAAGTCTGCACGTTGCCGGCGTTTACCGAATGATCGAGCAGGACAAAATTGTGCCCCATCGAAAACTTGGGCGTGGTGCCGACATTCTTGAAATTGACAATCACCTTCTGGCCCGGTTTCACCTCGAAGGCCGTCAGGTCATATTTCATCTTGTCATCGGCATTGATCGCGACTGTTCTTGGCGGCGCTTCCGGCGCACGCGAACAGCTGTTGATAGCAAACAGAAGGATGCCGCAACCGAGAGCGATGATTGGGAGCGAAACGCTAAACTTGGTTTTCATAAGGCTGAATCTTTAGGCGGCGCAGCTTGTTCAGCCTTGATCCAAATCAAGGTTCGTGGTGATTTTCGCGGCCATATTGCGGCCATGGATATCACGCGATTTTTCCGACGTTCTTCTGATCTTCGATTTGACGGGGCAAGAATTGCGTTGCTCCTCTGCGCGGCGTTGCTTGGCAGTGGGTGCGGGAAGAAATCAGAGCAGGCTGGAAAACCGGCTTATCAATACGAAGTGCGGGGACTGATTCGCGGTCTGCCGCCCGATCACAAAACGATCGAGATCGAACACGAAGATATTCCTGGATTCATGCCGTCGATGACGATGCCATTCGAAGTGCGTGATGCGAAAGAGATCGCCCATCTGAAGCTCGGTGATGCGATTTCCTTCCGCCTGAACGTGACCCATCGAGACTCGCGGATCGACCGAATTCAGAAGATCGACCCCGGGCAACTGCACCTGCCCGCGGCCGCCCCAAACGCTCCGCCGTCATCCCAAGCCGACGCACAGCCGCGCCTGCATGAAGGCGACCCGATGCCGGAGTTCACCTTGATCGATGAGGAAGGAAAACCCGTCACTCGGAAAACGTTTCACGGTCACCCGTTCGTCCTGACCTTCATCTTCACACGCTGCCCGCTGCCAAACTTCTGCCCGCGGATGTCACAAAATTTCGCCGAACTGCAAAAGGCAATTGAGACTTCCCCCGACGCTCTTTCCTCCACCCACCTGCTCAGCATCTCCTTCGATCCAGAGCACGACACGCCCGAAGTGCTCAAGCAATATGCGCAACACGACGGCGCGGATTTTGCCATTTGGACGTTCGCGACCGGCACTCCGGCCGAGATTCAGAAACTGACGAAAGCGTTTTCCATTTTCGTCCAACCGGAGGGCGGAACAATCTCACACAGTCTCGCAACCGCATTGATCGATCGGGATGGGAAGATTGAAAAGATTTGGCGGGGCAACGGGTGGAATCCCGCCGAGGTCATACAGGAAACCGAGCACCATGAGAAGTAGGGCTCACTCCTCACGATGAGAATCTGGCGGAGAGCAACGCCGTGCCTATGATGAATGTCATGCCCGAAAGCAGTGCTGATGATGATCCCCCTCTTTCGATGTCGCGCGAACAAATGCGAAGTTTTGGCTACGAGGTGATCGATCTCCTCGTCGATCATTTCGAAAAACTCAGCGATCAACCGGTAGGCGCAAAGCTCGACGCGAAGGATGCCGCCTGTTTTCTTCAAGAGGAAGGACCTCCGGAGCATGGTTGCAATCCCAGTAAACTCCTCGCGCATCTGAAACGCGAAGTGTTTCCGAATAATCTGCACGTCGATCATCCGCGCTTTTTCGCTTTCGTCCCTAGCCCCGGAAATTTTGTCAGCACGATGGCCGACGCGCTTGCTTCCGGCTTCAATGTCTTTGTCGGGACCTGGCTGGGCGGTTCCGCTGCTGCCTCCATGGAGTTGCTCGTGATCGAGTGGCTGCGGCGTTTTTGCGGAATGCCCGAGAGCGCCGGTGGATTGCTCACGAGTGGTGGATCGGTAGCCAACCTGATCGGGCTGGTGGCTGCACGCCAGAGTATTTTGCAGACGGAGATTTCCCGAGCGACGGTTTACTATTCCGACCAGACTCATTCGTCAGTTGAGCGCGCGCTCCTCGTCATTGGCTATTCACCGCAGCAATGCCGAAAGATTGAATCCGGTGCAAACGCTCGTTTACCCCTCGGCGCGCTGCGAAGCGCGGTGGAAGCGGATCGAGCGACCGGAATGCGGCCGCTCTGCGTGATTGCGAATGCCGGAACGACGAGCACGGGAGCGGTCGATCCGCTTGATCAGCTCGCGGATTTTTGTCAGGCCGAAAACCTCTGGTTGCACGCCGATGGCGCTTATGGCGCCGCGGCGGTCATTTGCAAACGCGGTCGCGAGAAGTTGGGCGGCCTGGATCGCGTCGATTCCCTTTCGCTCGATCCGCACAAGTGGCTCTTTCAGCCCTTTGAATGCGGCTGCGTTCTGGTGCGCGATCGCGCGCTGCTTCGCTCCGCTTTTCGGGTCACGGCCGATTATCTGCGGGAGGTGCATCGTGACACGGCTGAAGTGAATTTTGGCGATCAGGGCATTCAGCTCACCCGCAGTTTTCGCGCACTCAAGCTTTGGCTCTCGATAAAGACATTCGGAATGGCCGCCTTTAGCGAGGCCGTCACGCGCGGCTTCGAGCTTGCCGAACTCGCGGAGCGTGAACTGCGCACGAAATTCGGCTGGGAAATTCTTTCGCCCGCACAAATGGGCATCGTCTGTTTTCGCTTTGGCGCGGAGGACGCGGTCCAGGCGCGAATTGTCGATGCGATGCTGCGTGGCGGCTATGCGTTCTTGACCTCAACGAAAGTCAAAGGCGCGATCTGCCTGCGACTCTGCACCATCAATCCAAGAACGACGGACGCCGAGATAATCGAGACGGTGAAACGCTTGGACGACTGCGCACGAAGATGCTCGCAAATCGCCTGACGGCGTATGAACCGTCCGCAATTCTAACGAACCACCTCGCAATCGCAGAGACGTCGCTCGTCTACGCCGTGATCGGCCCCGATGTTAGACCTCCTTTACGACCGCTTCGTTGGAATAACGGAAACCGCGGGCTCGTAGCTCCTCTTCACGGTGATAACGTTCACGCGCGGATAGAATGCTGGAGCGACCGAGATAGCCGACCACTTTCTTCTCGTTCGTCCGCTCGACCACCGGCAGGCGGCCGATGTTATGCCTTAGCATTCGTGCGACGGCGTCGTGCAAAGTCTCGTCCGGATAAGCGAGTCGCAGGTTTGTTGAGCCTGCATCCAGAACGGTCAGCGTTTCATCATGAGAACGGTCGAACGCGCGCACCACATCGCCGCGCGTGATGATGCCGGCAAGCTCACCCTTTTCGTCGGCCAGCAGAGTGCCTTGATGCGTGCAGACAAGCGGATCACCGCTCGCGATCCGTGCGGCATATCGCGGCAGCGGCGTTTTCCCCGGGATCAGCGGCACGTCTCTCTCCATGACATCGCGCACCTGCATCATCTCCAGGATATCGACGCTGTACTCGCGCGCGATGTGCTGGCCGCGACGCGCCAGTTTTTCGGTGAGAATGGAGCGCTTCATGAGCAACACCGTTACCGCGAGTCCGGCGACCGATCCGCAGAGCAAGGCGGGCAGGGCGTTGATATCGTGGGTCAGCTCGAGCATGAAAAACATGCCCGTCAGCGGCGAACGCATCGTCCCGCCCATGATCGCAGCCATCCCGACCATCGCCCACAAACCCATGTCACCGATTGGAATGAATTGCCCGAGGCCGGCGCCAAGCCCACCTCCAATGATGAGTAACGGCGCAAGCACGCCGCCTGAGGTGCCGGAACCGAGCGCGATCGACCAGACGAGGGCTTTGCCGATCATCAAACCAATCAGCGCCGCGCCCAGAATTTCGCCGCGTAACATGCCATGGATCAATTCATAGCCGACACCGAGCACGCGTGGATCGATCCAGCCACCGAAGCCGACAAAGACCGCGCCGATCGCCGGCCACCACATCCAGTGAATCGGGATTTTCAGGAAAACGTCTTCGCAGAAATAGACCAGCACCGTAAGCAATCCGGAGCCGAAGCCGGCCGCAATCCCAATCACGCAAGCAATCCCGATCGCAGCAAAGCCTAACGGCGCGTGCGGGGTGATCGGGAAAATAGGTCCGGCGCCAATCAACGGAATGCGCAAGAGCCAGGCGACGACCGATGCCACCGTCACCGGGATGAAACTGCGCGGCCGCCATTCGAAAAGGAGCAGCTCGACCCCAAGCAAAGTTGCCGCGATCGGCGAAGCAAAAACCGCGGACATGCCACCGGCCGCGCCCGCCACCAGCAGCGTCTTGCGTTCCGCGGAGGTCAGATGAAACAACTGCGCGAGGATCGAACCGAATGCTCCGCCCGTCATGATGATGGGACCTTCCGCGCCGAACGGGCCGCCAGTGCCGATCGAGATGGCCGATGAAATTGGTTTGAGCAGCGCCACCTTCGGCTGAATCAAACTGCCGCCGAGGAGAATGGCTTCGAGCGCTTCGGGGATTCCGTGCCCGCGAATTTTCTCCGAGCCATAACGCGCCATCAACCCAATGATGAGCGCACCCACGACCGGCGCCAGAATCACCCAGACGCCGAGATGGTTATGCTGCAGCGAACCGAGCACCGGCGAGAAGCGCTGGAAGAAAACAAGATTGGTGATTTCAGCGATGAGCCAGAGCAAGGCCTTCGCGACAAGCGCGCTGATCACACCCACCGGCACCGCGAGCGCGACCAGCAAGAGCATGCGCCGATCGGTGCGAAAATCACCAAGCGGGGTTTGCGACGTTTTATGGTCCGCCATTGGAATTACGGATTCGAATATTCATCCCAATCCCGGGACCTAGATGAGAGATTCCATTCTCGTTAGACAGGCGGCAGAGGAGCCGTCGCCGAGCTTTTGCCGACCAACTCAGAGGGAAATGCGGCTGATTATCTCGCTCCCATCCATTTATCCGTGTTATCGACGGGTGAGTTGGGCTCCCAGATCGCGGCTCGCTCCGGATGGTAACGCGATCCAATCGGAATGGAATAATCATCGGAATGGTCGTAGTCCCGCTGCCGCTTCAGCAATTTGCGAAACTGCAGGATTGCGTGCGACGGCTGATTCTCCGATTCGTAAACGCGGCCGGCGAAAGCGTCGATTAATTGCTCGCGGTAACGCTGGTGGACAAAAGTCGCGAAGGCGAAAGGTTGCTCCCAGAAAAGGTCGACCATGTCTTCCAGGTTATCAGTGCCTTTTTCGACGAAACGTTGGAACCCGTCGAACGGATTCGCCTCAGCGCGGCGCTCCCCCTTGAGGTAGGAGACGATGTGCGGAACGGCAAATTCCGCCTCGCGCATGTTCGCGGATAACCCGAAGGAAAAAATCGGATCGATAAAGCGACGCGCGTCGCCCAAGCAGACGAAGCCTTTCCCGCAAAAGCCGCGCACTTGGTACGAATAGTTTGGGATCACGTGCACCTCCTCGACAAACTCGATGTCTTCCGTGCGCCGCGCCAAATCTGGATGGATCGAAGGCAGATAGCTGCGGAAAAATTCGTCCGGCGTCTGCTTGTGCGAAACGAATTCTGCGGTCGGCACGACCAGGCCGATGCTGACGACTTCCTTGTCGACCGGGATGAACCACGACCAGTGAAACTTCTTCTTGCAAAAGATCAACGTGTTGTCCTTCGCCATCTCGCCGGAGGTGCCGCGGTCGCGGAGCGCGCCTTTGACGTGCGCGAAGAAGGCAATCTGCTTGTCATAGCTACCGACGTATTTCGGGCCCGTCACGCTCTGGTTGGCGAGGAAAGTCGCCATCCCCGAGCAATCCAAAACCACTTCCGCTTCGATGTCCTCGGTCGTCTCATCCACGCGGCGAATCGTGATCCCTCGGACACCGCCCTCTTCGGTGCGCAAGGCCTTGATCGCCGTTCCACGAATGACCGTGGCGCCGCGCTTCTTCGCTTCCTCGAGCATCAAGGAATCGAATTCGCTTCGTCTCACCGACCAAGTGAAGCTAGGCTGGATTTCCCAATTTTCGTCCCGGCGCGCGACCGGGATGAACCAACTGCTGCTCCCCAAAACCCTCACTCCATGCTTCATGGGGAATTCTCGTTTCATCATTGCTTCGCCCAGTCCAAGCCGGCGCAGGACACCACCAGCTTCCCCCGTCATCGATTCGCCGATATGGAATCGAGGAAATTCCGCTTGCTCGACGATGAGCGGCTCGATTCCTTCGCGCAGCAGGAACATTGCTGCTGCCGCACCGCCGGGGCCCCCACCGATTATTGCAACGTCAGTTTTCATAGTTTGGAAAGGCGATCGCGAAGGGCGGAACGTGAGCAATCTTGATCACAATCTTCAGAAATAGTCAAAGAAAGTTTCACTTATACAGGCGTGATACTTCTGCTATTCTGCCTCTGTGAGGAGAGCCCGTGCGACGATGTCCGAGCGAACCCAGGCGCGCTTTGGCAGCCGCCGGGCAGACCTGGTGGATCTTTTGCAACGCGGCGTGGGGACCGTGAGCAAGCTCTCCACAAGGTTAGGCGTCACGAAGAACGCGGTCCGGGCACATCTGCTGGCTTTGCAGCGGCAAGGTTTGGTGGATCGCGCCGGCTCGGAGCCGGGGACGCGGCGTCCGCACGAGGTTTATCAACTCAGCCCGCATGCGCAGGAGTTTCTGGTCCAGGCATCAAGCGCCTCTCTGATCGCGCTCCTCACCGCCATGAAACGGCTTTTGCCCGCGGAAAACTTGCCAGGGCTGCTCGAAGCTGGCGGGGAGGCGTTAGCCGCGCGATTTGAAACGGGTGGCAAGAAAAAATCCCTGCTTTTCCGTATCCAAAACGCGGCGCAAATCCTGAACGCCTTGGGCGGTAGCGCGGACGTGGAAAAGGAGGGGGACTCGTTTTGCATTAAAAGCCAGGGATGCCCGTTGGCGGCTGTCGTCGCCGAGCATCCTGAGACCTGCGTTATGGTTGAAACGTTTCTCTCGCGGGTCATCCGTGCACCAGTGCGAGAAAGCTGTCTCCGCGGATTGAAGTCACAGTGTCAGTTCGCAATTGGTGCTTACGGTGAACGAATGATCCCACCCCACACGAAACACACTATTGCGCCTCCCCCTGCAGATTCCCCTCGACATTAGCGATCGTGACGGCAGGATCACCAGAAATCCTGGTGTGGCAATGGTCGGACCCCGTTGAAGTCAGTACCACGCCGGAATCACGGCCCTGAACAGGCCCACCGGCTTGCGCAGGTGGTCAAACTTTGGTCGTGCGCGTTTCATTGGAAACGTTCACATTCGCCGAGATGCGACAGCGAAGGGGAATTCTGCGCCAAGCTTGGCAATTCGGTCTGCCCTGATTCTGATGCAACCGATCCACCTCGGTCTGATCGACGGCGCGATTCTGGTCATTTATTTCGCCTTCGTTCTTGGCATCGGGTTCGTGCTCAAACGCTACATGCGCACGAGCACGGATTTTTTTCTTTCCGGCCGTTTGATTCCGACCTGGGTGGCCGGCCTCGCTTTTCTCTCCGCCAATCTCGGCGCGCAGGAGGTCATTGGCATGGCCGCTTCCGGCGCGAAATACGGCATTATGACGAGCCACTTCTATTGGGTCGGCGCGATTCCGGCGATGGTCTTCGTCGCCATCTTCATGATGCCATTCTACTACGGCTCGAAAGCGCGCTCCGTGCCGGAGTATCTCAAGATGCGCTTCGATGAAAAAACGCGCGCGCTCAACGCCTGCACCTTCGCGGTCATGACCATTTTTTCCTCGGGCATTTCGATGTACGCAATGGCGCTGCTTTTGAATTTGCTCCTCGGGTGGGATTTCAACCTCAGCATCTGGCTCACCGCCAGCATCGTGCTGCTCTATATCTCGTTAGGCGGATTGACCTCCGCAATCTACAACGAGGTGATGCAGTTCTTTCTCATCGTGGCCGGTTTCGCTCCGCTTGTCTTTCTCGGGCTGCGCGATGTCGGCGGTTGGAGTGGGTTGCAAACCCGTCTCGCCGAGGTTTCGACTGCGCAAGGCTTCGCCCCGGGCGCTTTTACGAATTCGTGGAAGTTCATGGGTAGCGCCGCGGATAATCCGATGGGCGTACAATGGTTTACCATGTTGATGGGTCTCGGCTTTGTCCTTTCCTTTGGCTATTGGTGCACGGACTTCCTTGTCATGCAGCGTGCGATGGCAGCGGAGTCGATGACCGCGGCTCGTCGCACGCCGCTGGTCGCAGCCGTTCCGAAAATGTTCTTTCCTTTTCTCGTCATCCTGCCTGGGATGATCGCCATCGCGCTCACCCAACGCCATGGCGCGAGCGGTTTTACCCTGCCCGCGAAACCGGATGGATCGCCCAATTACGACCTCGTCATCCCGATGATGCTTGGGCACTACTTCCCTTCTGGCATTCTCGGCCTTGGGTTGACGGCTTTGATGGCTTCCTTCATGTCGGGGATGGCGGGCAACGTGACCGCCTTTAACACCGTCTGGACCTACGATATCTACGACGCCTATCTGCGGCCGGACGCGAGTGATTCCGCGCTCCTTTGGATGGGGCGCGCGGCGACCGTCGTCGGAATCGCAGTCAGTGTCGCCGCCGCCTATTTCGCGGCCCACTTCAACAACATCATGGATTTGCTCCAGCTTGTTTTCGCCTTTGTCAATGCGCCGCTTTTCGCCACGTTTCTGCTCGGCATGTTCTGGCGGCGGGCGACCGGACATGGTGCTTTCTTCGGCCTGGTCAGCGGAATTCTCGCCGCCGCGCTCCATCATGGCCTGACCCAGCCACACGGCGCCGTCACGCTGGCCAAGGGCGGCTGGCTTGGTCACGTCCTGCGTATTTATCCGAGCGAAATGGCACAGAATTTCTGGACCGCGATTTTCGCCTGGACGACCTGCTTCGTGGTGACGATCGTCGTTTCGTTAGGCACGCGACAGCAGAAGTCCGAGGAACAACTTCGTGGCCTGGTCTCTTCCCTCACTCCGCGCACTACTGAGGAAGACCTTGCCTGGTACAAACGCCCTGCGGCCTTTGGCGGCTTTGTCCTTTTCCTCGCTTTGATCTTGAACATTATCTTCTGGTAATCGGCATGCGCTTCTTTGATCTCCGTCTTCCGTTAGGCTGGCTCTTTGCTGTCGTCGGCCTGCTCCTCGTCGTCGCCGGGCTGCGCGCCTCACCGGCCGACGATGCGCGGTCGTTAGGCATCAACATCAACCTCATCTGGGGCGTGGCCATGATTGCCTTCGCCCTCTTCTGCCTCTGGCTCGCCCGCCGCGCAACGCGCCGGCGAATGGCCGATTCCGCGCGAACCGAGTCGCCTTCACATGAATAGTAACTCATCCGACCTGGTACCATGAAAACGACCTTACTCGTTGGCGCATTCTTCCTCACTCTTTCCTGCGGCCTCCATGCGCAGAGCGCACCGGACGCCCCCGAGCTCACCAAGCTGTTGCAAGACTTCCTGGCCGGCGCCTCGCGCAACGACATCGCCACGCACGATCGGTTCTGGGCCGACGATCTTGTCTACACCTCTTCGAATGGCAGCCGAATGGGCAAGGCGGATATCCTGCGCGGCGTGCGCGAAGAAGGGCCGCCCAAGCCGGGCGACGAAACGACGATCTTTAGCGCCGAAGACATTCGCATACAGCAGTACGGCACGACCGCCATCATCGCTTTTCGCCTCGTCGGCACGACCAAGAAGGGAGAGAAGACCGAGGTCACGAACTACCTCAACACCGGCACCTTTCTGAAGCGCGACGGGAAATGGCAGGCCGTCAGCTGGCAGGCGACAAAAGTGCCGGCGGGAAGATGAGGGAAAGAAATGAGGCGATCCGTTTAGACCGGCGTCGTCACATGGTTTCTGCTTTCGCGGCAGGTCTCCCGCACAGGAAAAGATGGTAGCGCGCAATGGTTCGACCGTGATCGGTTACGGTCGTGACTCCGAGAGGTTGGATCCAGGTCGAACGCGATTTTACGGACCGCGGTACTCGCCTCCGCTTGGTCACAAAAAGCCCGTTGCCGGAAGGGTGAATCTGTTCGTAGCTCGGCCAGACCTCGAGCTGATTCAATGGATGTCCGGTGATCGGAACAAACACCTCCGGTTGCCCTGGCAGATAAAAGGAGAGCAGGGCGGCCGTCATATAGTTATCCGCGATGATAAAGTCCGCAGCCGTTCGTTGTTTGATCTCCGCCACCGAGACAGCGAGACTTTTTGAGCCGCGAGCCCGGTTAAGGGGGTCCGTCCGAGGCGAAAGATGCAACCAGCGGGTCTCCAGCAGTACACCGCTCTCCACGATGGCAAGACCAATAACAGCCACCGCGGCCCACTTTATCCAGCGGTGATTATCGACTAACTCGGTTCCCTTCGCTGCCAGCAGAACGACTCCTCCTATGTAGGCTGCGGCGGGCCAATTGGGCGGCTCCAGATAGTGAATACTGAGCAGCAGATAAAGTCCGAAGAGTGGCAGAAAGAGCGCCACCGCGTAACCGCTGGAAGGCTGGCCCGTGCGCAGGAGCCGAGGGTGACAGAGGATAGAAATCAAAGCGAGGAATAGGAGCGGCGACGCGATTCCGGCCTGGTTTCCGAGAAAGGACAGAACATAGGAAGGATGGAGGGAAAAATGTTCGTTCAAAGCGCCGCGTTGCACGAGCCAGTGAGTCGTCGGCCACCCTTCTCTGATATTCCAAACAAGTGCCGGAATGAGAAAAACCAATGCCACAACAGTCATGATCCAAAAGGTGGGGCGCCGAAAATGGGCGCGACTCGGCCGATGCCAAAGGCAAAAAGCGGCAAAGGAGAAAATCTCCAGGGCGGCGGTGTACTTCGACAAAAGCCCAAGGCCGACCAGCGCACCCGTAAGCACCCACCAGCGCAGACGGGTCTCGCCCTTGGCGTGCCAGAATGCCCAAGCAGCCCAGGTCCAAAAAAAGACATAAACTGTGTCAATGGTCATGAGTGATGCGCCGACGAAGAACAAGGGCATCACGCTCGCCACGACGATCGCCCAAAATCCAACCCGGGGAGAAAAAAGCTCCTCGCCTAACCAATAAAGACCGACCCCTGTTCCGCCAGCGAGAATAGCCGCAAAGAACCGGACTCCAAACACCGTCTGACCGAACAGACTCGTACCGGCTCGAATGAACCAGGCCACCATCGGGCCTTTGTCCACATAGGAGATATCCGGACGGCGCGACCAGAGCCAGTAATAGGCTTCGTCACCCACCAGTTCAAGGTGAGTGCTGTAGGTCAGGTGCAGCGCGGTTCCCACCAGCACCAGAAGCAGCGCGGCTCGAGCGTAGGCACGCTCGGAGGCGTCGACCGTCATGGAAGATGGCGACCCGAACGAGCCGGGGCATCTTCAGCGACTAACTCGCGTTGTTCCTCCTCCGGAGACTCGGTTCGCGTGGCGATCATCAAACCGGTCACGGCGTCAATATCAATCTCAGTTGTGTTTGCAGACTTGGGTCGTCGAACGTCAACCTGCCAGATCAATCTACCTTCCTCCTGGCGCAACTCCAGGGCGGTCAGCTGCCCGTGTCGCACCTGGCGTAATGCGATGCGCTCTGCCCGAGCCAGGCTAACGCGGTCCGATTCAGGGCCGGATGGGACAGTCGGTGAAGGGAGCAGTGAAGCCAGCAATATCCCCAGCAGGGCCAGGACGGAAGCAATGGCCAACGCCTTGCGCATGGCACTTCTGTCAAACGCTTCGATCAATCCCGCGTCATCACCATTCAACTCGCGATATGGTTTTGCTTTGCAGCGCCGGGTCTTGAACCAGGTAAGCCCAATGAAGTCCACAATGGGTAGAAAGAGGAAACTACGCAAAGTATACCTGGAGTTACCATGCACACGTGGACGATGGGCGACCGGTACCTCAGCGACGCGAAACCCGCCCGCGACGGCTAGCGCCGGCATGAAGGAGTAAAGCGTGCGGATTGGGATGAAAGCGCTTGCTACTTCGCGCCGGAAAATCTTCAAGGCACAGCCCGCATCAGACACACCGTCACCCAGCCAACGCGACCGAATGCGATTCGCTATCCGAGAGACAACACGTCGTCCCCAGGAGTCCTGTCGCGAGACGCGAGCACCTATCACCATGTCGACCTCGTCCAGTCGTGCGAGAAGCTTTGGAATATCGTGCGGATCATTCTGGCCATCGCCATCCAGGGTCACGATGAAGGACGCAGTTGTTTTTCCGAAGCCGAAAAGCAACGCCGCTGATTGCCCCTGGTTCTCTTCCAAGTGATAGACCCGGCAGTTGGGCCAATGCCGCCCCAAATCGTCGAGCGCTGCAGCCGTCCCGTCGCTACTCCCATCATCCACCAGGACTACCTCACAACCTGGCAGTTCTTTCTCGACGACTGTTTTCAACTCCAAACAAACGGCATCGACGCTGCTCCGCTCATTGAAGAACGGAACCACAACAGCGAAAGTCGGTTCCCCAGTCATAAAACAGCGCCTGCCTTGATCCACCTGATGCCTGGGAAAGTCAAGTCATCCTTTGGCAGGCGTTGCTTCACGTCATTTTGTCATTGCAGGATCAGACTACAGCAAGTCACGCCTGCCTCAGCTTTTTGCAGTTCCGACACATCGATTGTTCGAACGTGAAACCCGTGCGCTTCAAGTGCGACCCGGGTCTTCGGAAAGGAAGCTGGCATTATCAGCTCGTTCCCCAGCAGGAGCACATTTGCCGCGGCCGGTTCTTCCTCGGCAACGTCGAGCAACTCAAATTCCCTCAGCGGCCCGATATCGATCCAGTCCTGATTCACCAGCAGCGCCTCGTTGCCGAGGTAAGAGCAGGCGCTCTTAAGATGGAGGCAGTCTCTTAGCTTGACCGATCGCACCAGGTAGTCATAACTCTCAAGCAGATCGCTGAGTTGATCGACGCCCTCCCGGTTGGTGCGCTGGGATAAGCCGACGAATAGCCGGCGGCCTGCACGCAGCACGTCTCCTCCGTCCAATGTTGCCGGTTCGGTCAGAAATTTGAGCGGCCGGTATTTTGCCAGCGCCCGGGCCAGGCTTTGAGCCTCCGGCCGCCTGCTTGGCGCGCCCATATTGGAGATGACTGCAACCTCGTCCACAACGACCGCTGGATCCTCGACGAAAACGGCGTCCGGAAGTCCCGGCTCGGCGGGAAGAGAAACCACCTGTGCGCCCAGTTCGGCGAGACGAACCTGATACGCCTGATGCTGCGCGATCGCCCGAGCGACGTCGATTGGCTGACGCACATGAAACGAGAGCTCGCAGTTATTGATACTCGAGCTCACCTCACGGGTGATTGCGATCAGCGACATGACATCAGCATCTTGCAAAAACCTTGCGAAACCAAGCGCAGACCAAACGCCGGCAGTGATTGGGAAACCTCAAAAAATTACCGCCCCCCACGCCCGAAGGGCATGAAGGGCGGCTGTTCCCCCCAGAACAATTGGATCATGAACCAGCGGACCGACTCTGACAAGAGAAAGCTGTCGAAAACTGCAAAAAAGAGAGCGGTTGCCGTTCCACCACCGGTGAATCGAGTGACAAGCCATGCTTCTCCCGCGAGATTAGCGAATGCATTTGGAGCGAGATTTTCGGAGCACGGAGCTGCTGAGCAAGGTTCCACAGGTCACTTTCATCTTCTGGTTGATCAAAATTTGCGCGACGACGCTCGGCGAAACCGGCGGCGACGCGCTCTCGATGACACTGAAGTTCGGATATGTAGCGAGCACTGGTATTTTTTTCGCAATTTTCCTCGTCACCGCGGCGGCACAGGTGGCGGCGCGCTCGTATCACCGGTTTCGATACTGGGCGGTGATTGTTACGACGACCACGGTCGGCACGACCATGTCAGATTATCTCACGCGCAGCGAAGGGCTGGGCTATTTCTGGTCTTCCGTCCTGCTCTTCGCGCTGGTGCTGATCGCTCTCACCGTGTGGCGTTTCACCCTCGGCAGCGTCTCGGTGAATCGAATTACCAATCGCAAAGCGGAGTGCTTCTATTGGACAGCAATCCTTTTCTCCAACACGCTTGGCACGGCGCTGGGCGACTGCGTCGCCGATACCACCGGCCTCGGTTATGAGGGTGGCGCCCTTGTCTTTACCGGCGCTCTGGCAATGGTCGCGGCGGCTTACTTCTGGAGCAACATTTCGCACACTACTCTCTTTTGGTCGGCGTTCATTCTCACGCGTCCGCTCGGGGCCACGCTCGGGGATTTGCTCACCAAGCCAGTCTCTCACGGCGGGCTCCATCTCGGGCGCATCGAGTCGTCGCTCGTCATCGCGCTCTTTATCGTCGTGGCGATTCTTTTTTCTTCGCGTGAAGCCGGTCGACACCCAGGAGCGGAAGGCTCGATCGCGGAGGGGAACTGGGAAGATTAGAGCGCACACACCATCACGCCACGCCTTGCCTAACGAGTTACGGATTCCTCCGGGCCGTAGACCAGTAGTTTGAGACTGCCGGGCACGATCTTCGGACGCTGCGGAGTCGCGCCGGGCGATGCGAGCGGCGTCGGCTCAAACTTCGCCGACGGCAAATAAATCCGATGCGTCGAAGGATCGAGCGCCATGGTGCGCGCGCCTCGCGCGGTCTGGAGCGTTTGCACGACCGTTAGCTTCCCCGGCGTTTCCTCTTCTGCGATCGTGGTCGTGCCCTCGCCACAGGAAGCAAAGGCAAGCCTGGTCACTTCATCAAAAGCGCATCCATCGACTCCGG
Source organism: uncultured Verrucomicrobiae bacterium (assembly GCA_963742545.1). GTDB lineage: Bacteria > Verrucomicrobiota > Verrucomicrobiia > Chthoniobacterales > UBA10450 > Palsa-1392. The sequence goes on from CAVUMF010000004.1 coordinate 266,534, forward strand.
AACCGATCGGAACGCTCCCGACGACCTTGCCGCTCCCTGTGTCGAGCATCACCATCATCTTGTTGTGGCACGCGGCGAACAGGCGATGATGCGCCGGATCGAACGCAATCCCGCCCGGCTCTTCGCCCGGAGCGACCGGCCAGCGCACCGTCACCTCATGCTTCGCGGTATCGATCGCGACGACTTCATTCTTGTCCTCAATGTTGCAATAAACACGGCCGGCCGCGCGATCGACCGCGGCGAACTCCGGACTGCCGCCGAGCGGAATTGTGCTCACCACTCTGGCCGTCTTCGCGTCGATCACGGTCGCGGAGTTGCCCGTGTGATTAAAAACATAAACCTCACTGCGGCCCGGATCGTAGACCAGCGCGTCAGGATTCTCTCCTGTCTCAATTTTGGTGATCGTCTGGAGCGTCGTTAAGTCGACTACGCTGGCCTTCGATTCCTTGCCGTTGGTGGAAAAGCCACGCCCCAACTCCGGCACGGCCACAAAACCGTGCACGCCCGGCGTGTCGGGGATCTCGGCGACGACCGCGTTCTTCTTCAAATCCACCACCATCACCTTCGTCGAGTGCGAGAGATAAAGGCGGTGGGCTGCGGAATCGATCGTGAGAATATCCCAACCACCCTCCCCGCCAATCGGGATCTCCGTGATCTGCTGGTAAGGTGTTTTAGTCGCGGCGGCGGCAGGCGTCGCCAAGGCCAATCCACACACCGCCGTCGCGAGGAAATTCCAGAAGCGCATGCCCCGACCCTAGCAGTCTTAACCCAGCCTTGCATCCGGACTGCGATTCGTTAGGCGGATTTGTCGACAATTGAAATGATGAGCGGGAGGAAGAGAGTTGGCGGCAGCTATTTCAGACTGCCTTTTTCGACAGGCCATTTCAGGTACTCGGCTTGGAGCCGGCTGGCGTTGATTAGCGGATCGGTCGCGACCCAGGCGCGCGCTTCCTCGAGTGAATCGGTCTTGAGAGTGAACATGCCGCGGACGTTGCGGCCGGAATAATCCTCGAACGGTCCGGTCTTGAAAATCTTCCCCTCCTCCGTCAGACTGCGAATATTCGCGAGATGCTTTTCCTGGAGCCGATCGGGCTCGGCCTTCGCGAACTGCGGCGGGTTCGGCGGCCGCACGAGCAGGACGACCATAAACGAATCAAACTCGGTCGGGCCGGCAGAATTGCCCGATCGTGACGGGGTCACGCCCGGTTCTTCAGCGAGAGCACAAGGCACCAGACCGAGAAACACAACGCCGCAAAGGAATCGAGCGATCATAGCCCGCACCTGAGCGCAGCGACGACACTAGCTCAAGGAAATTCCAAGCTCTCATTTTGCCTAAAAATTGCTCCTGAAACTCGCCCACCACCGCAGGGCATGCACCGCAATTTCAGTTGTTTTTGCGGCGGGTGCTCCCTAGCTTCTGCGCCAAATGCGCCGTCCTTCGCCGTGGCTTCTCCTCGTGGTCATCCTGCTCGGCGCGTTCATCCTGCGCGACCCTCGCCTGCAACAGGTGGAGGGCATCTTTCTCGACTGGTTCCTGCAGCATGCGGAGCCTGTGCTGCCTACCGCGCAGGTGACCCTGGTCGAACTCGGGCGGGACGACATTCTACGCCTTACGCCGCCCGACGAGTTAAAACCAATCCCGAAAGGCGAGGCGGTGCGCCGCTCGCTTTCGCCGCTCGAGTACGCGCTTTTTCTCCAGGCGATCCTCGAATTTCAGCCAGCCGTGATCGGGATCGAGCCGATCCTGATCTGGCGCAAGCGCGACAAGGCGCAGGAGCAGGTTTTCATCGACCAGGCGATGCGCGTGCCCAAGCTGCTTGTCGGCCTCGAGCTGGGGGGAAGAGGTGAGCACGACCCCGAGCCCGAAGACCTTGGCGCCCTGCCAAACGTGACGGGAGATCGCAGCGAACTCCCGCCCTTCACAGGCGTCAGCCGGGGGCCGGACGACGACATCCGACTCATCTCGACGCCGGGATTCATCAACTTGCCTAACGAACTGAGCAACCGCCTCCGGGTTCCGATGCTCTTTGAATATCGGGGTGAAATTGTGCCCTCGTTTGTCCTCCAGGCGATCATGCTCTGGCTTCGGGCCACCCCGGCGGACGTGAGAGTCGAACTTGGCGCGCGGATCAGTCTGCCTAACGGATGGCAAATCCCGCTCCATCCCGATGGGACGATGACGATCAATCCGGCCGCCTGGCAAGGCGTGCGCCACCTGACGTTGAACGAGCTGCTCCTTGCCGCGCAGGATCACGAGAAGAATCGCCCAATCTCAAGCACAGTGCAGAACCTGAAAGAACAAATCGTCCTTGTGCGCATCCCGGAAGATCCACTGCAGCCCCCGAATATTTTCTCGACCGCGATCGCAACAATTCAAAACAACGCCTACGTGCATCCTGCGCCGACTGCGATCGGCTGGATCATCACTCTCGCGGCGGCGCTGCTCGGTTCTTTTGTCTGGATGATCTCGAAAACGAATCTCGTCCTCGGCGCGATCATTTTCAGCGCTGGCTACATGCTGATAGCCCTGGCCTTTCTCGCACGCGACCGGCTCTGGCTGCCGACCTTTCTTCCTCTCGCTCTGCTCTGGTTTCTCGTCGTCGTCAGGCTTCTGGGCCGCGCCTCGACAGCGGAACGTGAGACGGCCGGGACAGGTTAAGCCCGATACCTGATCCCGTTGTAGTGCGGCGAGAGGTTTGAGGGAATTTCGCCCATCCCAAACCCCTTGACGCGGGCCGTGCAATTCGTCGTCATGGTGTTTGAGGAAGCGGGTGATAGGGCGAAATATCAGGAAAGGCCCAGTGGATCAAAGGTTCGCAAGTCCGAATCACCGCGGAGGCTTCATCTGAGGGTTGAAAAACCGAATCGCCGCGGCTGAATTGGGCGATCGGTCGGCGGGATTTGCAAACATCTGAGGGAAGATCACGCCAATTTCGCACCGGCGTTGCAATGGGCTTGCAGCGCCTCTGCGAAAGCACTATCCCCGACCAAAAAAATGACCTGCCGTTTATGCTTGGAGGATCGCCAACTTCTGCGATCACACATCATCCCCGAGTTCATGTATAGACCGCTTTACGTTCACTGCTCGCCCCGCAAAATCTACATGTTCGAAGGAGATCGCCGGGTGAAAATTTTGCAATCCGGGGTTCGAGAAAGGCTTCTGTGCCATGGATGCGAGCAGCAGTTCAGCCGATATGAAAGATACGCAGCTCAAGCCTTTTTCAGGCAGCGATTTGACCCTTTAGACAGAGCCGAATCGGGGTTGATTCAGCCGCTTTCCAATTTGAAATATGTGCCGCTGAAGTTGTTCTTCCTTTCCGTACTATGGAGGCTCTCCATCACGTCAATTCCAAACTTTGGCGGAGCGCAACTAGGGGCCAGTCACACCGAAAACCTTCGTCAAATGTTGATCAACGAAGACCCCGGATTAATGGGAGATTACCCCTTCGTCGTGGCCGAAATCAGCCTCAATGGAACTCCCTTGGAAGGCTGGATTTTGCCTCCGCGACAAAGCCGCGGCCTCGGGCTGATCGTATGGAACCTGACGGTGGGAAGGTTTTTGGTGAAATACTTTGTGTCGAGCCACGCGCCGCCCCACCAGATTTCTCCAATGTTTCTTCGGCCTGATGGAACAATGCGCATCTACAGAACTGACGTTCGAGAAGTCCCTCCATTGATGAAATATGCTCGGATGCTGGCGCGCCAAACCTTGATCTAAAAGCAATACTTTCAGCCTTCCGGAGGCGGTCGGCGCTTCTGCACGGTCGCGATAATTTCCTTAATCCGTTCCCTCGCCTTCACTCCCTTATCCGCGTGCATGAAGCCCTGGATTACGCACAAGTTAATCCGTGCTCGTCAAGAGCACGAAGGGAATGCTCGGGGGGGGACTTGAACCCCCATGCCTTTCGGCATACGCCCCTCAAACGTACGTGTCTGCCATTTCACCACCCGAGCGCGGTGAGGAACGTTGAATAGGCCGCGGCGGAAAGCAAGCCGCGTCTCTCCCTGCTCCTGTCTTCCAGCGACTGTAATAAAGAAGTCACAGGCAAGGCGCGAATTCTGCGTATAGCATTCTGCCAATGCGGAGGGCGCGACCAGAGCAGGAGCAGGAGACCCGGCGGGAGTGGATGAAGGTCGATTTGCATATTCACACCCTCGACGATCCGCGAGATCGTCTTGATTATTCCGCCCAGCAGTTGCTCGAACGCGCTTGCGAGCTCGGCTTCGGAGCGCTCGCGATTACCCTGCACGACAAGGTCTTCGATCGCGCGGAGGTCTTCGCTCAGGCCGCGGAAATGGGTGTCTTGCTGATCCCGGCAGCCGAATTGCGGCTGGAAGGCGCGGACGTCGTCCTGCTCAACACACGGCCTAACGAGATCGCCAACGTGCACACGTTTGCTGATCTTCGCGCCCTGCGTGCCCGCCGCGGCGACTCGCTCTTTTGTTTCGTGCCGCATCCATTCTTCGTCCTGGGCGCCTCGATTGGCGAACGTCTCTTCGACGAAGTCGATTGCTTCGATGCGATCGAGATCTGCCACTTTCACAAGGGCTGGTTCGACCTCAATCGTCGCGCCCGCAAAGTGGCGGCAACCTTTGACAAACCGCTCCTGGCTACCTCAGATGCGCATCGCCTCCAGGCCTTTGGCAGCCATTACACGAGCCTGCCGCGCCCGCGCCAGCTGACGGTCGAGGCCGTGCTCCAAGCGTTGCGGGAAGGACCGCTGCGCCTAACGAGCCCGGCGTCAAGCTGGCGCGATCTCTGCAACGTTTTCTATTTCGTCTTCATCAAACATCCGCTCCGGAGACGCCTCCGCTCCCACCGGGTGCCGGACCGTCAACATGAGGCTTCACTTGTTCCGCGGGCGTGATTGTGTCAGGTCTACAGAGTAATTTCCTGACGATGAAAACGCGAATCTCTGGCTGCCTTCTCCTGTTCACTGCCCTGGCCTTTACCGCTTGCCCGACGACCAACCCGAAGAAGAATCCCAAGAAACCCGCGACCACGGCGGAGTCGCAGCCGGAAGAAAATGCAGACGCTGATTTCCAAGCGTTCATCGGACGACTGCGCAAAGCGGTCAAGGCACGCGACATGAACACGATCGCCTCGATGATGACGCCGGATTTCGCTTACGTGCTCGGCGCCACCCCGGCTGAAGACCGGCAGGGCCCGGGCGTCTTCAAGTACTGGGATGACAACGGCCTTTGGATGGAACTCGATGGCATTCTCTCGGAGCGTATTGTACCCAAGGATTCGTTCATGGTGGCCCCGCCGCAATTCGCCAATCCGAGCGCTGATTACACCGGCTACCGCGCCGGATTCCGGCGGGTGAATGGGAGTTGGAAATTTGTTTACTTCGTCAATGGCTAGGGAGGAAGTGAATGGCGATCCGTGAGCGGTGAATAGTTGCACCACGGACCGAAGGATTCACTTGTGACCTATCAACGATCACCTCGCCCAGCTGCCACATCGACCGCCATTCGTGTTTGTCAGGCAATTGCTCCGCTGTGAGCCGGGCCAGCGGGCCGACTGCGTCACGCTTTTCCGGAGCGACGATCCAATGTTTGCCGGGCATTTTCCCGGCAATCCGCTTGTCCCCGGCGTAATTCTGACCGAGGCGCTCGCGCAAACCGCCGGCATTGCCGCCGCCTCCGGCTTCCCGGAGAATGCGCGTCCGCTCTTTCTGCTCTCCGCGATTCGAGCGATGAAATTTCTCGCGGCTGTCCGGCCGGAGGAGGAGATCTTGCTCCGGGCCGAGAGGCTCGCGCAGGTGGGCAAGCTGTGGCAGTTCAAGGTCAGCGCGAGCGTGCGCGAGCAAACGGTAGCGGAAGGGCAGATCGTGCTCGGCCTTGCGCCGGAATCTTCTGCCCGCGCATTGGAATAGCACCGGCTTGCGCTACTCTTAGGACTTGAAAATCGACGCGATGCGGCTGCCCGAGTTCGCCATCATCATTCCAGCCTGCGACGAGGCCGCCTGCATCGGGCCGGTGCTCGATGAATTTCTCGGGCTGGTCGATCCGGAGAAATTCGTCATCGCGGTCGGCGTGAACCGCACCACGGATCGCACGGCGGAAGTAGCACGCGAACGTCCCGTGCTCGTCGCCGAAACCGAGCGACGCGGCTACGGTCACGGTTGCCAGGCGGCGATCGACCTGACGAAGAGTCTTTTCCCGTCGATTCGCGCCTACATCTTTTGCGCAGGCGACGGTGCGACCGATCCGCGGGATTTGCGCGCACTCACGATCGCGTTCGAGCAGGGCTATGATCTTGTGCTCGGCAGTCGCACGCGGCGGCTGCGCAACTGGCGCGCAATGACGCTGCAACATGTGATCGCAAACGCGGGCCTCGGACTGTGGGCCGGATGCCTGGGCGGCCGGTTCTTCAGCGATCTCGGTCCGCTGCGCGTGATGAGTCGTAGCTTGTTCGAAAAGATTGCCCCGCAGGAAATGACCTTCGGTTGGACGATCGAAGCGCAGATCGCCGCGGCCAAACTCGGCGCCGCGATCTGTGAAATCCCGGTGACAGAGCGCCGACGGATCGCCGGCCGGCAAAAAGTTTCCGGAGTGTCCTGGCGGCGCACCTTCGCGATCGGCTGCCAGATCGTCGCCGCAGCCTGGCGCACGCGGCGGAATCATCGACCGGCACCAGCCATCGTCCCGCCGGCTTTCGCCCGTCCGCCCGCCGGCCGGCGACGCGAAGCGTGAAGCGACGGTGGTTGCTGCTGGTCGCCGCCCTGACGAGCGGCTGCGGGACGCCCGACAAACCGCCCTTGCCCAAGTTTGCGGTTGGCGTCGCACCGCGCCCGCCCACCGCCGAGGAAACATCCGCCGCCCGGCTGCGGCAGGCCGACGTGATTTATTTTGGCCTAACGAAAAAATCAGCCACCAACAGTTCGCCCGCCTGGCGTGTCGTCGTCGAGACCCTGCAAAGCCACGCCGACCGGGTCGCGCTGGGCTGGGCCGAGCTGCCGGTGACGCGGCAACCACTCCTCGATCAATGGCAGCGTCAGGAGATCTCCGCGTCCGAACTCCTCGACCAACTCGCGGTGTCGTCACGCCACACTTGGCTGCGTCAGGCGCTGCGACCGGACCTTCTCCAGGTCGCCCTCGGCGCACCGCGAGATCTTTTGCATAGGATCCGCACGGGTGAAACACTCTCGGCCGAGGAGCGCGCGCTCCTTCCGCGGGATTACCAGCCGCCGCATCCGGAAGCATACGACGACTTCGCCGATCGCGTTTCCACTTCGCCGCGACTCAGGCGCTACGGCCCCTCGCGTCTTTACCGCGCTCACCTCGCGGCGGAGCAGATCATCGCGGAAAGCATCGTCCACTTCACACACGAGCATCCGGGCACGAAGCTGCTCGTTTTTCTGCCGGACGACATCATGATCAACCCACCGGAGGTCGCCGCCTACGTGGCGCAAAAAACATCCCTGCGGCAGATGATTCTCGATCGATCGCCCGGGCCCGACGACTCGCGTCCCCAGTTATTGGCGCGCGGCGGGCGCAGCGCTTTCCAGATCGTAAATCGTGCCCCAGACCCCGCTCGCCACGACTGCCGCTTTCTCCCGCCACGGCTGCGAGCTTGAAGCGTAGGCGCGGTTCTCCTCGCGGCCCCAAAAAATGTAGCGCGCGTGCAAAGACCGCGCTCGCTCACGCCAGTCGGGCGCGCCGAGCATGAGGGCCTGCAACTGTTGCTCGACCTTCCCATAATCGCCGAAGCCCTGGGTCCAGAGATGGCCGGGATAACCGAGCACAACCTTGCGACCGTCGAGAAGGAGCGGATGATTGAAGGTCGGGAAGGCCGCGAAGCGTTCCTTGATCGGAATGTCACGCAAAACGGTCGCGATGGCGTTGATCTCCGTGCGATCGGCAATATCAAAACCCGGCGAACCGACCTTGAGTCCACTGATCAGACAGACGAACCCGGAGGCGAAAAGGAGGAAGCAAAGGCCAATGCGCTCGAAGATGAGAAATTTCGCGATCAGCTCCCGCCACAGGAAAGGCAGGCAGATAAAGTAAGCCCAGATGATGAGTTTGGTGTTGTCCCATCCCCAGGGCGCAGTCTTGACGAAAAGCGCGAAGAGAAAAATCCCCGTCGCCGGCGCGACGAAAGCAAAGGCGCGGAGCGTCGCAGGATCGAGCACTCGCTTCTCGCTCGTGCTCGTGCTCGCTTCTTGAGTCGGAGCAGGTTCAGAATCAGGAGCAGGATTACCTGCGTTTGCGGGGGCTTTAAGGCTCTTCCACATCCGCCAGCCGATCACACCGACGAGCGCGATCATGAGGGGCAACGTCAGGCCAAAGTTGTAAATCCAGAAACCGAGCTTTGACGGGATCTTAACGAACCAGAAATCAAGCGACGGAACAGCGAACCCCGGATCGCTTTGCAACCAACCAGGCGCCCAGGCGAGAATCGATTTCGCCTGAAAATGATCGGTGATCATCCACACGATCGCGGTCGCAGGGAGAAAGGCGGCGGTGAGGAGAATCGCGATCTGCTTCCGCATTTCCCACGTGCCGATGACCAGCCAGAAGGCCAGTACGACCGAGAGCGCGAGAAAGGTGTGCACATGGAAAAGCGGCATGGTCGCGTAGATCGACCACTCCACCCACCAGGGTACGAGTCCGCGTTGGCCGCCGACGGGTTCATCGCCCTTGCCGGGATAATATTTTCGTCGCCAATGCAGCAACAGCAGGAGGCCAGCGGGAATCGCATAGAGCAACCCGCGCTGCGTGACGAACATCGTGAGCGGAATGCTTTTCCACGCGATCTTCTCGCCCTGGTAATCGGCAAATTGGAAGTGGCGGAAGAACTCGAAGCCGGCGAGGCCGCCGTTAAAAAGAAATCCGGCAACTCCGAACGGGCCACCCCAGCGATAGAAGCCGTAGAAGGTCGCGGCCGAGCCGAGCAAGCCGGTCCAGACTAGTGCGCGAACCAGATCGATGTGCTGCAAGACGCAGAGCGAGTTGAAAAGATCGATCCCGGCCGGGTAGCGTAGCTTGCTGAAAACGTAGATCGGGTTGTCCGGCCAAAGCGCGACGCCGTTGGCGAAGTACTTGATGTAGGTGATGTGGAGCGCGAGATCGCCGAGGTTGTTAGGCGACTGGATCTTGAGATTATTTCCATCCACCCACAGGACCCAGCAGAACGAGCGCACCGCGAACAGCGCAAAGACGATGCCCACCGCCCAGGTCCAAAAATGCCAGCGCCGTGGCGACGCCGGAGGCAATGGGACGGGCTGCGCCTCCAGTTTGAGCCGGCGCCGTGCGCGCTTCGATTTCGGCACTGCAGCAGCCGATGGAATCAAAACCTTCTTCCGCGCGGAAAAGTTTGAGGTTCCAATCCAGGCCCAGATCGCGGCCGCCGTCCCGAGGGCCAGCGCGAGTCCGGCAAAGCCTTCATCGAGCCCGCCGCCAAGGATGCCAAGGATCAAGCCGGCGATCGTCGCGACGTTGACGAAAGTCAGCCCCGCCGAGAACCACTTCATTGCGGTGGCGCAGGAGTCGAAGCCGGTTGCCCGACGAAGTCCGGTTTCCTGCCAGGAAAGACCTTGCGAAAGGTTTTGACGTTGAGATAGAGCCGCGAGGGGTCCTGGTAGGGCCGGATTGTCATGGGCGCGGTGAAATATTTTTCATGCAACTTCTTTTCCACCACGGCGATGCGGTCCGATTGCACGACGAGGAAATCCGCGTCCATCTTTCCGGGGGAATTGTTCGACTCGTAGTAGCCAATATTTGGGAAATCGCCCAGCAGCCATGGAAAGGGATAGGTGCTGGTACGAATGAAGTTACCCGTCATGCGATAGTTCAGCGGATTACTCCGCACCAGCCGCATGACCGGCTTCATCAGCTTCTCGATGTCGTTGTAGGTCTGCACGTAGACATAAGGCTCGGTATCAGTCGAGCAGTGGAAATAATTCAACCAGATCGCCATACCTAACGACACGAGAAGTGACAACCCGACCGCGCCGCGCTGTGTCCCGCGCATCACCCTCTCGCTCGGCCCCGACGAATCGCCCAGCCAGAGCCCGACCCCAGCACCGAGGAGAGTGCCAGCCACGGCGCAGCCAAACAAACGCCAGCCCATGTCGCCGCAGGTTGCGCTGGTGCTGGCGGCAGCGAGCGTGATTTTCAACGCTCCGCCCAGGTAACTCCCCCACGAACAAAGCTGATGCACGGCGTCGGCCTGAATCAGGTAACTAAAGACCGCGCCCAGGCCAAATCCCGCCAGACCGAGGCCGACCACATAAAAGGCCTTACGCGGAATCTTGCGTGCGGCCGCACCCGCGGCGAAAACGAAGAGCAGCGGCCAGACGATGCTGATGATGATCCACGGCGTCTTGTAATGAATGATGCTGTAAGCGGCAAAGATCCCCACGCCATAGATCGCGAGATAACGGATGACGTAGTTCCGGAAGAATTGACAGACCAGGCAAAGCATCAGCCCGATGAAGACCGGCCATTCGTAGCGCATGACCAGCTCGAGCCAATACGGCCACGGCTTTTCGTGGCCGTTGCCCTTCGAGCCCGTCTGGTACCAGGTCGCAAAAGTGAGGTAGAGCCCTTTCACGCCCGACCAGTGGAGGAAAGTCCCAGAGTAGAAAAAGACGATGAAGAAGATGCCGGCGCCGGCCACGATCGCGAGATCCGCCAGATCCCATTGCTGACGCGCCCGCTTCACTTCCGGCATCGGCATCAGGCGATGCGAAATCCAGAGCACGCCCGCGGCGATCACCGCGCACCCGATATGGATGATGTAGGTCTCCTTGGTCAGGATCATTCCCGCGATGCCAAGCCCGAAACACCAGAGGTAGCCGCGCGTCCCGAAGTGCCAGAGCCCGAGCAGGCCGAGGACGAAGAGCATCGAGAAGAGCAGGAGCCACACTTCATGGATCGAGTAGCGCCCGTAGAAAATGAAACCGGGCGAAACCGCCATCGCCAGCGCGGCGATCCGGCTGACCCGGCGGCCGACCAGCGGCTCAAATTTCAGCGTGACAAAAATCGACCCGATACTCGCGAGCACCACCGGCATTCGCAGCGCCCAGATGTGGCGGCCGAAGAGCGCCTGCGAGAGAAAGAGAATGTAGAAATGGAGCGGCCCATGGTAATTCGTCGGATCATAGCGGTAGAATCCGGTCTTCATCATCTGGTCGACGAACCAGCCGTTGATCCCCTCGTCGAAGTGCGGCGGCTTCATGCTCAGGAGGAGGAAGCGGAGGAAGGCGCCCAGCGCGATGATCCCCCAGAAAGTCCAGTCAAGCCGGGCGAGCCGCTCCCCGAGCGGGGGCGTTGGCGTCTCAATTTCTCCTCGCGCGGCTTCCTCTCCGCTGTTAGGTAGCGCTCCGATGCGCATCTTGGTCACGGGCGGCTGTGGATTCATCGGGAGTAACTTTATTCGTTACATTCTGCAACATTACAAGCCGACGTTCATTACAAATGTCGACGCCCTCACCTACGCCGGCAACCTCGCCAACCTCGACGGCATCGTCGAGCAGCACGGCAATCGCTACGAATTTTTCCAGGCCGACATCGCCAATGCCGAGCAGATGGACACGCTTCTGCACGAGGAACAATTTTACGCCATCATCAATTTTGCGGCCGAATCGCACGTCGACCGGAGCATTAATTCCCCGCAAAATTTCATTCACACCAACGTCGTCGGCATGAGCGTGCTGCTCGACGCCGCCCGCCGCCACGACGTCCAGCGTTTTCTCCAGATCTCGACCGACGAAGTCTACGGTTCGTTAGGCGAAACCGGGAAGTTCACCGAGCAATCGCCGCTCGAACCGAGCTCCCCCTACTCCGCGAGCAAAGCCGGCGCCGACCTCCTCGCTCTCGCCTGCCATCGCACCTTTGGCCAGGACGTTATCGTCACCCGTTGCTCGAACAACTACGGCCCTTTTCAATTCCCAGAAAAGCTCATCCCGTTGATGATCATCAAGGCGCTCAACGACCAGCCGCTGCCGGTCTACGGCGACGGCAAAAACGTGCGCGACTGGATTCACGTCGAGGACCACTGCGCCGCCATCGTCGCCGCGCTTTTCAAAGGCAAGCCGGGCGAGGTCTACAACATCGGCGGCGACGGCGAGATGGTGAATCTCGATGTCGTCAGGCTGATTCTCGATCGGTTAGGCAAATCGCACGACCTCATTTCCTTCGTCCCCGACCGGCTAGGGCACGACCGTCGATATGCGATCGATTCCGGCTTTGCCCGGCGCGAGCTCGATTGGCATCCGCTGCACCAGCCGCAGGAAGGCATCGGCGCGACCGTCGATTGGTATCTCGAACACCGCGACTGGTGGCAAAACCTCCTCGCGCGCACCGAGCGGTTCGATTGAATCGACTTGCCGTGTGCCGCGCCCGCGCAGCCGTGATCGCGAAATACCTGCTCGTTGTCCCGCTTCTCGCCGGGCAAATCGCCGCAGCCGCGCGCTCTGCAAGAGAGGAACTGGCCACCTTGAATGAAAAGCGGAGCCAGCTTGTAAGACCAACGACCTTGAAACGCGGCCGCAGGTTGCGCTGCAACTCCGAGAATTCTTAAACAACTCACCTCGTTCCGTCGCTGCTTCTGCCCGCGCTTATGCGGAGGCGGGAAAACCGGAGCAAGCCTTAGCCGCTTTCGAGCAGCTCGCTGCGATGGGTCGGGGTGGCGATGGCACGCCGCCGGGAAGCAAAGCCTTCGCCGGACTGGAGGGGAAGCCCAAATTTCAAAACGTCCTTAAGCGCTTTTCCGAAAACCGAACTCCTATTTCGCGCGCCACCCAGGTCCTTACTCTCCCCGAGTCAAACTTCGTCGCGAAAGACATCGACTACGACTCATATTCCAAGTCTTTTCTCATTACCGGCGTACTGGCAAAGAAGATCCAACTCCTGCTCGACACTAAAGGGCGCGATCTGTCATTTACAAACAATTAGCTTGCCTTTTAAGGAACGTCGCCTGCATCATCGGCGTGTGACAAATTCTATCCTCACGCGGTTGACTTTCTGCGCAGCCGCCTTGGCACTATTTATCCCGCGGGTACAAGTTCAGGCTGAGAAAATCGCCTGGCAGACCACTCCTGTCAGCGGAGATTGGAACAATCCTGCCAACTGGTTCCCGAGAAGTCGTCCCAAACGGGTCCTCTGATATCGCCACATTCCTTGATTCCAGCCAAACGGATATCTCGCTCTCTACGCCCGTAACCCTCGCGCAGTTAACTTTCACCAAGATGGTGACTGAGAGCTACAATATCAGCATACCGGCGGGTGACGTCGCTGACTTTTACCGGCTTCGGAATTTCCAGTCGGAACAGGATCGACCAGACGACGCAGACTTTCATCGTCGCGCCCGCAGACTCGGCCGGCGGTGAGCCGGGAGCCATGGTTTTTACCGGAACCTCGCAAGCAAGCCGTGCGATCATTATCAATAATGGCGCAACGAGCCCGGGCGCGGCCGGCGGCAGCACCACCTTCCAGGACTTATCACTGGGCTTTGGAGCTACTGTGATCGCGAACGGCGGCACGAACGGCGGAAAGGGCGGACTCATTCAGTTTCTCGACCATGCTGATGCCGTCACTACGGAAATCGAGGTTTACGGGAACGGGACACGTCTTGGTCGACACGATTTCACCGACCAGGATCGGGGGGTTCGAAGGAGATGGCCGGGTCATTCTGAATACGAGCGTGCTTACCCGCGGGTCGGGATACCCATTTAATTATAACCCCACCTTCTCGGGGGAGATTTCGGGCAGGGGTGGGCTGATTCTCGACACCTTTTCGTTCACGCTCGCCGGAGCCAGTACCCTACTCTGGCGTCACCCAGGTCATAGATGGGGCAATATTGTACGTGACTAATACGACCGGCTCGGCGACTGGGAGCGGCAATGTTCTGGTTCAGAGTGACATGCTGACCGGCGATGGCATCATCGGCGGCAATGTGACCTTGGTGGCACAGTCCGCGCTAAGCAGTAACCCGCGTCTCGCCCCCGGGACCACCGACATCGGCACCTTGACGATCCTTAAGGACCTGAATTTTGGCCTCGTAGCGATCTATGTATGTCGCGTGGATGGTGACACCGGGGAAGCTGATCTGGTGAAGGCTAATTCGATAACCATTGATCCTACGGCAACTCTCCGCCTGCCTGCGACTGGTACCGCGTCCGTTGGGACCGTCTTCACCATCATGGAGAGCACGGGCGATACTCCCATTTCTGGCACCTTCGCAAACTTGCCTGACGGTGGCACGATCATCGCCGTCAACAACACTTTTCAGGCAAACTACGAAGGCGGAGACGGCAACGACCTCACCCTGACCGTAATTAATTAGCTGATCCGGATCACGTCTGCCGCCTTGGGGGCAAAACCCCAGAGTCTGATCTCGTTCGTCACCGACCGGCTCGGTCATGATCTTCGTTATGCGATCGATTCCTCGCTGGCGAAGAGCGAACTCGATTGGCACCCGCAGCACAACCTGGGCGAAGGCCTTGCCAGCACCGTCGATTGGTACCTCCACCATCGCTCCTGGTGGGAAACGCTCCTCCATCGCACGGAGCGTTTCGATTAGCGATTTCCCGACGACACATCGCCCGATCGAAAACAGTCGTTAGGCGGGACCGGACGGGAATCGCACCGGAGCGTGGAAAGCGCGCCGCCATCCAGATCGTCTGGGCACGCGCCAGGAAGGTCTCAAAAAAAGTACCGCCCCCCACATCCGAAGGATATGAAGGGCGGCTGTTCCCCCCAGAACACCTCACGGATATGACGCTCCGCGCGCGGCTGCAAGATAAAAATTCTGAAAATCAAGAATTGGCCGGAAATTTTGCTCAATCGGCACGATCTGTCCGGGAGGGCGATGACAGTCTCGACTTTCTCAACACCGGCAGCCAGTGCAGGCACCGCGGTCCCCCGGTGGGCGTTGAAGTGGTCCGCATTTTTCAAAGGTGAAAACAGATTTCGGCGAACGCATCGTCCGGTTTTTCTGTGAAAATCCGTGAAATCTGTGGACGAATTCACGAACTGAAGTTCTCCGACGTCTGCTAACGCGCCAGCCGCTCCATCTCGGTCACGACCCGATCCAACTCCTCGATCAGCGCACTTGGCCCATGCTCGCGGAAGGCGGTGACCAGCGCTCGATAATACCAGAGCGCACCTTCCTTGCCGGCCGTGAATCGATCCCACACTTCGTCGCCATCTTCCCGCAGGTTGTGCACGATCGCCTGCGCGTTATGCAGCTTGTCGGACGCCGAGACGAGCCGCGTCGAAGCGGAGGCAGTTTTCAAGTGTGCGATGTAATTTTCCTTCCGCGCCCGCCACGGCGGCTTGGTTGTTTGATCGGTGTCAGTGCAGCCGGCCACGATTTCGCCCACTTCCTTACCAAATTTCTTCTCGATCTCCCACTGCCGCTCCGCTCCGCCGCAATCTTCCACCGCATCGTGCAGCAAAGCCGCGATCGCCTCCGTTTCGTTCGCGCCATATTCCAGCGCGATCGCGGTCACGCCGAGGAGATGACCGATGTAAGGAATCCTGGTTTTCTTGCGCATCTGCCCACCGTGGATCCGCGTCGCGTAAACCAGCGCTTGTTCAAATTTCGGAGAAAGCGTCATACGCGTCATCGTGACCGCGGATCAAGAGGATGTCACGGATTCTGGGGAAGAGAGGCGCTAATATTGTGAGAGCGGTCTGTGACCGTAAACTCGCAGCGATGCGAGCAATGATGGCAACGCTGCGTGTCGAAGCCGGAGAGGCAATGACCTGCACGTCGATTTGTCGCCAGCGACCAGTAGAACCAGTCGCAATGCTACACGTAAATCGACGTCACGCTGAAGCCGCTCGATGAGCGTCGATTCTCCTTTGTTTCGCGCAGTGTTCGAAGGTCATAGACCGCCGCTACAAGGGCCGCGTTACTTCACGGGCTTCATCTCGAGCTGGGCGAAAAGGAAGCTGAAGATGTCAGCCTGCTGTTTGATCCGTTCGCTCAGCGCGGTGCCGATGCCGTGGCCAGCACTGGTCGAGGTGCGCAGGAGAATGGGATAATCGGACTTGTCCGCCGCCTGCAGGCGGGCCGTCATCTTGCGCGAATGGTAGGGCGCGACGCGACCGTCGTTGGCGCCGGTCAGCATCAGGATCGCGGGATACTTCGTGCCGTCAACAACATGAGCATAGGGCGAGTAGGCGTAGAGCGCCTTGAACTGGTCCGCGTTCTTGACCGTGCCAAACTCGGTTACGTTAAAGGCACCGTTCGGCGCCAGCTCCACCCGCAGCATGTCATAGATGCCGACTGCGGAGACAACGGCGCGCATCAGGTCCGGATGCTGGGTGATGAGGGCGCCCATGAGCAGGCCGCCGTTGCTCCCGCCCAGCAGGGCCAGCTTGCTCGAGTTCGTGTATTTCTTGTCGATGAGATACTGGGCCGCGGCCGCGAAGTCATCGAAGACGTTTTGTTTGTTAGTCAGGTTGCCGGCCTTGTGCCATTCCTCGCCGAACTCGCCGCCGCCACGAATGTTGGCCACGACATAGACGCCGCCGCGGTCAAACCAGAGCCGGCGGGTAAAGTCGAAGGTCGGCGACATGCTGATGCCGTAACCGCCGTAGCCATAGAGCAACGTCGGGTTGTTCCCATCGAGTTTCATGCCCTTGCGATGCATGATGTTGAGCGGGACCTTGGTTCCGTCCTTCGATGTGGCGAACTCGCGCGTGACTTCGATGTCGGAAAATGAGACCGGCGAAGTGCTGACGAGCGCAGTTTTCTTCGGCTTGGTCTGATCGGCGCCGACGTCAAACCAGGCCGGCGGCGCGGTGTAACTCTGATCGCGAAACAGGAGGGAACCATCCTCCTGCGCCACCAATTCCTGCACATTGGAGATCGCCGGAATTGGGATCGTGGTAGAGTTTTTCCCATCGAGATCAAAGCGGCGCACCTGCGATGGCCCGCCTAACAAATCAACGACATAGAGCGCCTTGGCCGCCGGCTCGATTTGCTGCACGACCGCCTCACTCGCCGGGACAATCTCGACCGCTTTCGATAACTCCGGCGTGTCGAGCGGTAAACGCAAAATCTTGCCCCGCGGCGCGTCCGCGCGCGAAAGGAGATAGAGAGCGTTATCGCGCCCGAGTCGCGCCAGCTTCACTCCGTCACTGAACTTTGTGATCTGCTTCCAGGCGCCATCCGGGCCCAGCAGATCGTGAGCAAAGTCCCCGCCGTCGCCGTTCGCGACTGTCGCCAGGACATACTTGCCGTCGGCGGATGACTCGAGATGGATCTCGGCAATGCGGGGAAAATCTTTTCCGATCGAGTAAGTGTCTGCGCTATCCGGCGTGCCGAGCTTATGAAAATAGACCTCCTGATAGAAATTCAGGTCTGCCTCCGGTCGCTCGCCCTTGCGCGGGAAACGCGTGTAATAGACGCCGGTCGCATCTGCGTTCCAGGCCGCGCTGCCACCGGCGGTCGGATATTGGACGTGCGCGATCGTGTCGCCGAGTTCTTTCCCGTTGGTCGCATCGTAAAAGTGAAGGGTGCCGTCCTCACTCCCGCCTTTCGAGAGGGAGACGGCCACCTTTTTCCCATCCAGGGAAGGCTCGAACCAATCGATCGCGGTCGTGCCTTTGTTGTCGATCTGGTTGGGATCGACCAGCACCTTCTCCGATTTCAAGTCGTTCGCGGATTCGAGCCGGACGAGCATCGGCTGCTGCTTGGGGGGCTGGAACTTGATGGCGAACAATGCCCCCGGTCGCGCCGTGATCGAGAAATAACTGGGCGACGTTTTCGCGTACCAGGCTTTCAACTGCTTCTCGACGGCCGCGTGCGACGGCAGGCTGTCGAGATAGGCTCGGGTGCGCACGTTCTCGGCATCCGACCAGGCCTTGACCGTCGGATCGTCATCGTTCTCGAGCCACTGATAGTCATCCTCTACCTTGGTCCCGTGATACTCGTTGAAAACCGGCTTCTTTTCGGCGACCGGCGCTGCCTTGGGTTCCGCGGCGCGCAGATTGATGATGAGTAATCCCAGGAGACCAAAGACGACAAACGACCAGCAAGGCAATTTCATAGTGACCGAGAACAACGCGCCGATCGCCTGTGCGTGCAACCGGAGGCCGCGACAAATCCTCGGGAAGTCCGGCGGTAGGACTGCATGGATTGTTGCCGTGCCTTAACCCGCCGCTTTCGCCTGGTTCCCCTTGTCGATTGAAAGCGGCACCGGCGCGTCGCTCACTTCGCTTTGCACCCGTTGCACCATGGCAACCGCGCCCATGAGAACGATCGCCGCAACCACCTGATGTGGATGAAGCGCAGCGTGAAAGAATCCCCATGTGATGCAGACCGCGGCCAGCGTTTGCATCATTTCAAAGTAACCGGCGGTCGAGGCTCTCGTTAGGCGAAGTCCTTCGAAGTAAATCAGAAGCGGGATGCCGCCTGAGAGCGTGGCGAGAAGGACGAACGCGCCGATCGCCTTCGCGGGCTGGGCCTGGGCGGCTGCAGGCCAGAGGGCTGCGCCATGAAGCTTGCCCGCGACGAGGAGAATCATCGTCATGCAAACCAGCCCGACCGCCACCCGCAGGCTCGACGCCAGCCGGAGCGACATGCCCGTCATCACGCCGCGACCGGCAACGGTCGAGAGTCCCCAAAAGAGCGCGCAGATGAGCGCGTAGCCGGTGCCGAGATTCAGCCCGGCCTCCTTGAAGGAGACGCCGATCAGCGTGGGATGCTCGACGGAGACAAAAATCCCGGCCACGACCGCGATGCCGGCGTAGAGAAAGAATTGTCGCGCCAGCCGATCGCCGAAGAGCAGGCAGGCAGCCGTGGTCGAAAGCACAGGCTGGATATTGAGGACGACGTTAACTACGGTCGGGTTCCCATTCTTGAGCGCGAGGGTAAAGAAGATCGTCCCCACGGCCGAGCCGGCGAAGCCGGAGAAAATGAGATAGCCCCAGGTCCGCCGGTCGATCTTCGGAATTTCCGCCAGGCGGGCAATGAGAAGCGGCAGGAAGGTGATGAGAATCAGGACGTGTTCCCAAAAAACGATGACCTCCGCGTCGAAGAGATTGTTCAGTGGTATACGCCACGCGCTTTCCGTGCCCCAGAGCGCCGCGCCGAGTCCGACGAGCCATGGACCATATCGCACGCTGCCCGCCTTGCGCGTTGTCATGCGGAAGGGTGTATCGTTCGCCGAATGGTGCGTCAACCACCGCGGCGCACCGGCAAAGGAGAGTCGCTTCCGGAGTAGATGAACACGACAGATGCGAGATGGACCGGTTTGTTAGGCGAGGCGGAGCTTCGCCTGCCCGGCTATCTGGAGGCGACCAGCGGATTGTCGCACGAGAGCAAGGGGATTCGACGCAGCGAGCTGTTCTTCTTTTTCTCCCTGGTTGCGCCCCTGCGTCCGACGAGAATCATCGAATCGGGCCGCGCCCGCGCGCAAAGCACGCTGGTCCTTTCGTGTCTCTTTCCCGAAACCCAAATCGTTAGTCTGGAGTCGGACGCACACTCTCCTGATGTGGAGGTGGCCGCGGAGCGATTGCGTGGACACGAGAACGTGGAATGTCGCTTCGGGGATTCGCTTCTGCTCCTCCCGGAGTTGATTGAATCCGGCGACGTCGTTTTGATTGACGGCCCGAAGGACTTTCGCGCCCTGAAACTTGCCTTCCGTCTTTTGGAGGCAGGGAAAGCATCCGCCGTCTTTGTGCACGACTTGTGGCCGGGATCGCCGGGGCGGCAATTTGTTGATTATCATCTGCCGTCAGCGCTGCTCAGCGATGGGCCAGGATGGGTGGAACGCTACGCCCGACTCGATACCAGCAAGCCTCTCCCGCCGGTCGCGCCCGAAGGCGTGCGCCGGGCTTACGGCGCCACGATGGGCTGCTTCGAAGCTGGGCAAGAAAACTACCGCCGGCGGCTGGTCGAGTGCGAGGCTGCGCAACTGCGCGATCGTCTCCGCGAGACTGTTCGCAAACTGCTGCACCGTTCACCATTGGCGAGACCGAAGGATTTCGAAGTGGTCGCGACTTAAATTCAACCCGCTCGTGGGCTCGATGCGATGACTCCGGCTGCGTTCACGCTCCTCACGGCAGGATGACGATCTGCTGAACCTTCGATCGCCGGGTTGCCTGCGCCTCGCCCGCCATCATATTGCGCGGAGCCAGGGAACAATGCGATTATCACACAAGGTCGGGAAACTAAGGAGCGGGCAGGCTTTCGAGAGCGCACAGCGTCATCTTCGTCGCAAACTGCTCGACTGGCGGCGAGGCATTCGACTGGACCCCGACGGCTTGATCAAAGCGATCGACGCGGAACGATTCGAAGAGATCCGCAGGCGCTATGTAACTGAAAAGCCGGGCAGCGCCTGGCTCAAATATCTCGACTTGGAAACGTGGATGGCGATCAACCTGCGGCGAGTACGCGACCTGGAATTGGATCGCGGATCTCCCAAGCGGATTCTCGATCTCGGCTGCGGAGCGGGATACTTCCTCTTCATCTCCCGGTGCCTCGGACACGACGTGGTTGGTCTGGATATTGATGAAGCACCGATTTTCGGGGAACTCATGCAGATGCTCGGGCTCAGGCGGGTTGTCTGGCGAGTGCAACCTTTCGTGCCGCTGCCGGACTTGGGGGAGAGATTCGATCTCATCACAGCCTTCATGATCTGCTTCAATGGACACAAGTCGCCCAACCTTTGGGGAGTAAAGGAGTGGGAATTTTTCCTCAACGACCTGGAGACTCACCTCATGCCGCAAGGCCGGATCTGCCTCGGCTTCAACCGGGAAAAGGACGGTAGCCTTTACACGGAAGAGTTGCGCCAGTTCCTCGAAAGCCGGGGAGCGAGGATCTTTTCGGATAATGTCGTTATCTCCATGCAGCACGCCCGCCGACGCATCGCGAACGCCGCCTAACCGGAATCCCGACTGGACTGGAGGGCGGCTCGCATGGCGGCGCGAGGCGCCGGGCGATCGAACCAAAGTTCAAAAGCCAGCGCGCCCTGGTGCAACAGCATCGTCAGGCCATTGGCGCCGCGCGCGCCCGCGCCTTCCGCGGCCACGAGGAGCGGGGTGGGCGTCTCCTTGCAGATCAGATCGTAGATCATCAGGTGCGGTGCAAGGAGCGAGTCCGGGAGCGGCAACGGATCGGATTGTCTTAGGCCAAGCGTCGTGGCGTGAATCACCAGATCGGTCCGGCCAAGCTGCGGACGAAGCGCGCTTTCCTCCCATGGGACCGCCTCGAGCCGCGCTTCCGGTCCCAGCACGCGCGGGCCGCTGAAGTAGCTCGCCAGTTCGCCCGCCAGAGCCTGCGCTTTCTCGAGGGTGCGATTGACGAGGACAAGGCGTTCGCAATTTTCCCAGGCGCATTCGTAAGCCAGGGCCCGCCCTGCTCCCCCACCCGCTCCGAGGAGGAGAACGCGCAGATCGCGCAGGTCGACCGAGAAGACTTCCCGGATGGCGCGGGCAAAACCGGGCGCATCGGTGTTCCAACCTAACGACCTGCCCCCACGAAAGACGATGGTGTTAATCGCGCCGATCTTGCGCGCTCGTTCCTCCACCTCGTCGACCAAAGCGAGCGCCGCGATCTTATGGGGCACAGTCAGGTTGCACCCGACGAAACCCAGCTCGCACATCAGTCGGAGGGCTGCCTCCAGTTCGTTAGGCGCGATTTGGAAACGCGCATGCTGCATCGCCAGGCCGGTCTCTGCCAAAGCCGCATTCTGCATTGCTGGCGACTTGGAATGCGCCACCGGGTCGCCCAGCACGCCGAGACGGATCGGTGGCGAGATCTCGCGCGTTGCCCTTCCCCAGTCGCGCAGGTCGTTAAGACCGAAAAACTCTTTCATGGCGAATCGTCCCCGGGATGACAACGGGCCCCGGCGTGGTTAACGTCGCGCCACCGCATGTCTGAACCAGGCAACGACCCGGCCGCTCCTTCCGATTTCATCCGCGATATCGTCGCAGAAGATGTGCGGAGCGGAAAGCACACCCTCATTCACACCCGTTTTCCGCCCGAACCGAACGGTTACCTCCACATCGGTCATACCAAGTCGATCTGTCTCAACTTCGGCATCGCGCACGAGTTCGGCGGCATCTGCAACGTACGGATGGACGACACCAACCCGGAGAAGGAGGAAACCGAATTCGTTGATTCGATCATGGCAGATATCCATTGGCTGATCGACGGCTGGGCGGAAAAAAACCTCGGACTGAAAGCCGACGGGACGCCAATGTTCGCTTCGGATTATTTCGATCAAATCTACGAGTTTGGCCGGCAGCTCGTGCGCAGAGGCGAAGCCTACGTCTGCGACATGACGGCGGAGGAAACCGACGAATATCGCCGGCTCGGCAAAGACGGACCCTTTCGCAATCGCGCGGTGGAGGAAAATCTCGACCTGCTCGAGCGGATGAAGGGGGGCGAGTTCCCCGATGGCGCGCGCACCTTGCGCGCTCGCATCGACATGCAGGCGCCCAACGTCTGGCTGCGCGACCCGGTGCTCTATCGCATCCGGCACGCCACACATCACCAGACTGGAGAGAAGTGGTGCATCTATCCGACCTACGATTTCGCGCACGGCCTGAGCGATTACCTCGAAGGCATCACGCATTCACTCTGCACCCTGGAATTCGAGGTTCATCGGCCGCTTTACGATTGGATCCTGGAAGCGCTCGATCTTGCGCGGCCGCTGCCGCATCAATACGAATTCGCCCGCCTTAATCTCACCTACACCGTGATGAGCAAGCGCAAGCTCAAGCAGTTGGTCGATGAGGCGCTGGTTAACGGCTGGGACGATCCACGTCTGCCGACCATCTCCGGGATGCGGCGGCGCGGCGTGACCGCGAGCGTGCTTCGCGATTTTGCCTATCGCATTGGGATCACGAAGTATCCGTCTCTCACCGAAGTGGACGCCCTCGAGTATGCGATGCGGGACGAGTTCAACCGGACGGCGTTGCGGCGACTCGCGGTGCTGCGGCCGCTCAAAGTCGTCATCACCAATTATCCTGAGGAAAAAACTGAGGAACTGGACGCGGTCAACAATCCGGAGAATCCGGCCGCGGGGACGCGCAAGGTGCCATTCAGCCGCGAGGTTTACATCGAGCGCGCCGATTTCATGGAGACGACGCCGCCGAAATATTTCCGGCTCAAACCGGGTGGAGAAGTGCGTTTAAAATACGCCTACATCATCAAGTGCGATGATGTGATCAAGGATTCGTCCGGCAAAGTAATCGAGCTGCGTTGCACGGCGGATCTCGAGAGCAAATCAGGCGGCGCCACTTCCAACCGCAAGATCAAGGGAACGATCCACTGGGTGAGCGCGCGACACGCCGTCGAGGCCGAAGTGCGGCTTTATGACCGGCTCTTCACCGTTCCGGAACCGGACGCCGAAGGGAACTTCAAATCATTCATTAACCCACACTCGCTTGAGATTGTGATTGCGAAATGCGAGCCGTCGTTAGGCGAAGCGAAGCCGGAATTGCGCTATCAGTTCGAACGTCTGGCTTATTTTGCGCTCGATCCCGATTCACGGCCGGACAAGCTCGTTTTCAATCGCACCATCACCCTGCGCGATACCTGGGCGAAAGAAGTGAAGAAAAAGTAGCTCAGCCTGCTGGACATCGCATACGTTCAACCGAACGTGTCTGATGTTGGAGGAGGAAAAACCGATAACGCCGCCCAAACCGATCCACGGCCGCGGCGCCTCCGGGAATCCGGCCAACCGTTTTGAGGCGCTTCACCTCGAGCCTGATCCAGAAGACCAACACGACCCGGAACGGCCGGCCCGCCGCACCATTTACTACCGCGATTTCACCAGGACGATCATTGCGCATAACGACAGCCCTGATGTCGGCTTTGAGTCGAGTATTAACCCATACCGCGGCTGCGAGCACGGCTGCATCTATTGTTACGCGCGGCCGACGCACGAATTTCTTGGCTTCTCCGCGGGACTCGATTTCGAGAGCCGCATCATGGTGAAAGAGGACGCGCCCGAGCTGCTGACGAAAGAACTTTCTTCGCCACGCTGGAAACCGCAGACGCTGGTGATGAGCGGCGTGACCGATCCGTATCAGCCGGTCGAGCGCCGGTTGCAGATCACCAGGCGTTGTCTCGAAGTGCTGGCGCGATTTCGCAATCCGGTCGCGATCATCACCAAGAACCAACTCGTGACGCGCGATCTCGATTTGTTAGGCGAGCTTGCTGAGCACCAGGCCGCGGCAGTCAACATCTCCGTGACCTCGCTCGATCCCAAACTCCAGCGTGTTCTCGAGCCGCGCACCTCGACCCCGCGGGCCCGGCTGGAAGCGATCGCGCAACTTCGGAAGGCAGGCGTGCCGGTCGGGGTGATGGTCGCGCCAATCATTCCCGGGCTGACGGACCACGAGGCGCCGGCCATCCTGCAGGCCTGCGCGGAGGCGGGAGCGCAGTTTGCCGGTTACATCGTGGTTCGGTTGCCCTACGCGGTTGCGCCGCTCTTCGAACGCTGGCTCGAAGAGCATTTTCCCGATCGCAAGGAGAAGGTGCTCGGTCGCATTCGCCATCTGCGCGGTGGAGAAAGGTTGAACGATCCGCGCTTCAAATCGCGCATGCGCGGCGAAGGCATCTTTGCGGAGCAGATCCGCGCGCTTTTCGAAGCGGGATGCAAACGCGCCGGAATCGGCGCACGGCCGTCGCTGTCCACCGCCGCCTTCCGCCGACCTAACGAGCAGTTGTCACTGCTCTGAAGCGCGGCGGCATTCTCCGGGTAACGCACGCGTCTCGCGTGCTGGTCGCGGCATTTGCCGCGACGAACTTTCGCTCGACCCCCGACACGCAGACGCAGCATCGCCTCAGAGAAAAGTCCGCGACGGCAAAATGCCGTCGCCAACACGCGAGACGCGCGCGCTACCCTGCTTCTGCTTTCGAACGGTCGGGGTTTTGCGAGCGCTTCGCGAGAGTGACTTTGCCTAGGATTGTGAGCACGAGGACGCCGTCGATGATCCCGAAGGGCAAGTATATCCTTGCAGGAGCCTGGCAGTGTTTGCAGGAGACGAGGCTGATCGGCCGTTCGCGGCGGTCGCTGGGAATCATTTGCCTGGCGCAATGTGTCCTCTTGGGGCAGCGCGGGAGTCGAGAGCGCGACTAAAGCGACGCGCGGCGCGCGGCCAATTTTTCCGCGCCAGATCGCATTCCCACACCCGTACCACCCGCCAACCCGCCTTACGCAAGGTGCGCGTCACCAGCAAATCGCGCGCACGATTCCGCGCCAGCTTGGCCGTCCATCGCATTTTGCACGGCCTCACGGACAAGCGCATCAGCTGGATTCTTGATTGCCTCGGTGGAGAAGAATTCGCCCTGAATGGGATCGCGCACTTTTTCATTCGGGGCTTTAACGCGGTAGTGCCAGTTCATTGGCCGTTCCGAAGTTGGCTGTACATTTCAGACTTTTGCTCGAGATGGTGAGCCCACGACTTCGAAAATGAGCGACGCGAGCATGGTCGAGTCTTTGCCACCGCTGAAACCGACGAGCCATGGTCGCAGGTCGTTAAGGCAAAGCCGGTTCATGGAGGGGCGAAGGTTAGCGAACATTGGAGGTGATCCTAAGGAAGCAAGCGCTTCTGGCAAAGCGCAAATCAACAGCTCGCGAAAATTCTTGCCTAGCGTAAGCGCAACCAGGCAATTCTTATCTCCTTTTCCAGCGCTTCGAATTCAGGTTCGCCCGTCAGGAGTTCGGCCTTGCGTTCTCTGGCCAAAGCGGCGGCGAACGCGTCGGCGAGGCTGATTTTGAATCGGGCTTTAAAATCGGCGGCGACGTCCGCGAGTGCGCGGGTGGCTGGGTGAAATTCGATGGGAAGCGCAGGCAGTTCGTTTGCGACCTCCTCCCAACGATCATTGCCTTCTTTGCGGACGATGATGTATTTGACCTCCGCGTAGCTAACTTCGGTCATGTGCAACGGTTCATCGCGGAGACCGGCGCGCTCGAGCAGAGCGGCGACCCTTTCCTCTCCCGATTCGCCGCGCAAGAAAGCGAGCAGCGCGAAGCTATCGAGAACGACGCGTGCAACGCTCATACTTTGCTTCCTCTAGCGATTTCTCCTCCGCTTGGTGTTCAGCCCACTCCTCAGCGAAGGACTTGCCGCCCTGCTTTCGCTTTAGGATGCCACGCAGACGCGCGATGGCGTGTTTCGTGACCGGTTTGAGAAGGATGCCTTCGGGGGTGGATTGAACGACCGCGCGGGTGCCATTTTCGATGTGAAACTCTCGACGCAACCAAGCCGGGATAACAATCTGACCCTTCGTCGTAAACCAGACGGAATCAGACTTTGATTTCGGATTCATGAAAGAATGTCTTACTTTTCATAAAAGTATGTCAAGAAGGTTTTTGGATCAAAAAGCAGGTCAATCAATAGTTGAGGCCCGGCTTCGTTCCGTTCCCGGTAGCGCAAGCTTCCAGCTTGCGCCGAGTTATCCGGCAAGCTGGAAGCTTGCGCTACCTACCCGCCGGCGGCGACGCGCAGGATTTCAAGGCGATCGTTTTCCCCTAACGTCTGTCCGGCCCACTCGCGGCGATGCAGTGCGACTCCGTTCAACTCCACTAACGTCCCCTCCGGCACCAGCGCGTGACACCGAACCAAATCTTCAACTGTGAGCCCGTCCTCGCAATCGGCCTGCTCGCCGTTCACGAAAATCCTCATAGCGCGACCAGCGCCTGGTCCCAGTCCTTCCACACGGGCTCGAACCCGCGCCGGCGCAGAACGCTGGCTACTTCCGCCGGGGAACGTTCGTCGCTGATTTCGAATTGGCCGGTGGCGAGCGCATCGACGCCCGAATCGGGCGGCAGAATGCGGCCGCGCACTGTCTGGTGCACCGCGTGCCGCCCCTGACCGGTGTAGCCACCCGGCTCGGTATGGCTGCCGGAGCTCATCATGGTCACCCCTAACGAGACCAAAGCGTCGCGCAACGGCGCCGGTTCGCGCGTGCTAAGGACGATGCCGACCTGTGGAAAACAAATCCGGAAGGCACAAACGAGCTGCGCCAGGGCGCGCTCGCCTAACGAGTAAGGCGGCACGAATTTCCCCGCCGCCGGCCGGAGCCGCGGCAGGCTGACAGTGAAGTTTGCTTGCCAGCAGTGCCTGAGCAAAAATTCAAGGTGAGCGGCGAGCGCCATCGCTTCCGGCCGCCAGGGCGCCAGGCCAAACAAGGCGCCAATGCCAATCCGGCGAAAACCGGCTGCGTAGGCGCGCTCCGGACAAGCAAGCCGCCAGTTAAAATCGCGCTTCGGCCCCGAGGTGTGCATCTCCGCATAGACCCCACGGTTGTAGGTTTCCTGGTAAACGACGAGGCCTTCCGCGCCCGCCTCGACCAGCGGCTTGTACCCTGGCGCTTCCATCGGCCCAAGCTCGAGTGAGATCGAGGGAAAAAGCGGGGCGAGCGCGCGGATACAATCGCCCAGATACCTTTCGTTGACGAGCTTCGGATGTTCGCCGGCCACCAGCAACACGTGCCGGAACCCCTGGGTCGCGAGATGGCGCGCCTCCGCCACAACCTGCTCGACCGTGAGGGTGACGCGCAGGATTGGGTTGTCGCGTGAGAAACCGCAGTAACGACAGTTGTTTATGCACTCGTTGCTCAAATAAAGCGGCGCAAACATCCGCATCGTGCGCCCGAAGTTTTGCCGGGTGAGCGCACGCGCCTCCTGCGCCATGGCTTCGAACCGAGCATCGTCGTCAGGCTCAAGGAGCGCGGCGAATCGCCGGAGCAGGGGCGATTTCGCCGTCGGCAGCTGATCGAGAATGTTGCCAAAAGACATCACACCAATTTCGCGTCTCGCGCCGGAATCGCAATTGCAGCCACCTCAGCTTACGATTTTGTCCGTGAGCAAACCGAACTTCATTCCGTTGCCGCCGCGGGAATCTCTGGCGGACAACCAACTGATTGCGCGGGCGAAACAATTTCACGAAAAAATGGCGCGGCGACGCACGGTGCGCGACTTCTCCGATCGACCGGTCCCACGCGAAGTGATTGAGCACTGTTTGCGCACGGCAGGGAGCGCGCCGAACGGGGCCAACCTGCAGCCGTGGCATTTCGTGGCGGTGAGCGATCCGGCGCTCAAGCATGAGATCCGAGTCGCGGCAGAAGCAGAGGAACGCGAATTCTACGAACACCGCGCGCCTAACGAATGGCTGGAAGCGCTGGCCGCGCTCGGGACCGATGCCCACAAACCTTTTCTCGAGATCGCACCCTGGCTGATCGCGATCTTCGCGCAGCCCTACCGGTTGCTGCCGGACGGTCGGAAACTGAAGCATTATTACGCAACCGAATCGGTCGGAATCGCGACCGGATTCCTCGTCGCGGCAATCCACGAAGCGGGTCTGGCTTCACTCACTCACACTCCGAGCCCGATGGGATTTCTGAACAAGCTTCTGCGCCGGCCCGCACATGAGAAACCATTTCTCCTCCTCGTCGTCGGGCACCCGGCGGAAGAAGCGCGCGTGCCCGACATCCAACGCAGACCGCTGGCCGAGATCAGCTCCTTTCTGGCCTAACGTCCAACGAAACTCCGTTGTCGCAGCGCTCTGGGAACGCCCGAAATGAAGGCATCTCGGCGGTCATCGACTGCGGCTACAATGGACTGACTAAAAGGCGAAGCGCACGCCCGAGCGGACGATGCCGAAGTCGTTGTGGTCACCATTTACCACGTTCCAACTGAAGTCGTTGATAATCCCGATGTTTGGCGTAAGGCGAAGCTCGATGCCGGCACCGAACTGACCCATCCCTTCGGTATTGCCGCCGCGCCGAACACCGCCGGGGCGCTCGACCAGGTCCTCGATCCGCGAGCCGTTGAAGAGGACACCGCCGCCGGCATAGGCATAGGGCGCGAAACGAGTACCTGGAACCGGGTAGCGAAAGATCAGATTTGCCGCGGCCTGTCCAATCGCATCAGCAGCCGCGAGTCCGTAGCCTTCGACGCCTGCGCCGAGATAGCGGTTGAATATATAACTGGCGCGGAGGCCGCCGCCCCAGGCGTGATCGGCGCCGAGATATTGGTCGCTGCCATGCGACTGGAAGGGGAAAGCATAGGTGCCGAAGAGATCGAAGTTCCATTCGTGATCGCGATACCATGGCTCGGCCGCCTGAGAGCTCGCCGGTTGCTGCATTTTTGGGTCGCTCCCGTCCATCGGTCCGGCGCGGCTGACGACAACAAAGATCGCCAGAGCCAAAATGCCAACGACGAGTTTCTTCATTCCTCTTTTACTTCTGCTTCCGGCGCCGGAGTTCCTCTGGCACGCTGGTCAAAGTGGATACGGAAGCAGGTCTCCTTCCGGATGCCGTCATTCTTCCATTTGAAGACGACGACAGAATTGATCCGGTTACAGACCCTTTCTGATCGCGCTTGTGCGGCCGACGCTTCGCAGAGCGAAGCGTCTACCTCACGCTTTCAGCTCGGCGCCGGTGTTGGCGTCGGTCACAATAAACTTTTCGTGGTGAAAGGTCGGATCCGCGCGGAACATGAGACGTCCGGCATAACGACGCTCCAGTTCGACGAGCAATTCTTCGTCCTCTTCCTTCAACCGCTTCAAGACGTCCGGGTTCAGGATCACCCGAATGTCGTGAACCGTGTCCTGGTATTTCCGCATCACGGTGTTCAAGGCCCGGTGCACTTCCACGCTCGTGCTCATGGTCGTTTTGACACGGCCGCGGCCTTCGCAATACGGGCAGTTTTGGTAAATCGAATCGCTCAGGCTTTCCTGGGCGCGCTGCCGCGTCATCTCCATCAGGCCTAACGACGAGATCGGCAGGACGTGCGTCTTGGCTTTGTCGCGCTTCAGCCGCTCTCGCATCCGGGTGTAAACCTGTTGCTGATCCCGACGGTTCTTCATGTCGATGAAGTCGCCGATGATTAAGCCCCCGATGTTGCGCAGGCGAAGCTGGCGCGCGATTTCGTCCGCCGCTTCGAGGTTGGTTTGCAGGATCGTTTTCTCCACGTCACGCCCGCCCTTGTTGCGCCCGGTGTTCACGTCCACGGCAACAAGCGCTTCGGTTTCGTCGATCACAATGTAGCCGCCACATCTTAGCCAGACCTGGCGATGAAACGCGTCGTCGATCTGTTTCTGGACGCCGAAGGTTTCAAAAATCGGCGCGCTGCCATCGTAGTATTTGATCCGGCTTTTGGCGCGACGCGAGATCTGGCCCACCATCTGGACCATGCGCTCAACCGCAGCTTGATCGTCGCAGACGACTTCGTCGATTTCGTCCGTGAGGAAATCGCGCACCGTGCGTTCGACCAGATCCGGTTCCTCGAAGACTCTGGCCGGCGCGGGCAGGTCCCTGATCTGTTGTTCGATGCGCGACCATTGTTCGAGCAGGAATCGAAGATCGCGCACGAAATACCGGGCGCGCTGACCTTCCCCGACGGTCCGGATGATGACACCGAGGCCTTCTGGAATGTCGAGCTCGCGCAGAATCTTGCGCAGCCGGGTGCGCTCCTTCGGCTCTTCGATCTTGCGCGAGATGCCGCTGCGATCGCTGAACGGCATGAGCACCAGATAACGGCCGGCAAAGCTGAGATTGGTCGAGACGCGCGGCCCTTTGGTTCCGATCGGTCCCTTCGTCACCTGGACGATGACCTCGGAGCCCACCGGATAAATGTTTGGAATGTCCTTGGCCGTTAGCCGTTTCTTGGGCTGCTTTCTGTCGGGCCGCTCAATCTCCTCGACGCCGCTGTCGAGCGCGGCCGGAATCGCATCCCAGAAGTGGAGGAAGGCGTTTTTTTCCAGGCCGATGTCGACAAACATCGCCTTGAGGCCGGGCTCGATGTTTTTTACCCGGCCCTTGTAGACACTGCCGGCGATGTTGCGGGAGCCGTCGCGTTCAACGCTATATTCCTCGAGCTGTCCATCCTCGAGCAGGGCGACTCGGCGTTCGAGTTTTTCGACGCTGATGATCAGCTTGTTGCCGGTCTTGCGACGCAGGCCAAGAATCCGTTTCACGTGTTCTATCATAGGAATGCAAATTGTTCGAAGTCATCGCGGTCATTCCGGTTCTAACTTCATGGGTTCATTTAGGAAGCCGGTCGCGCGCGTCTCGCGGGAGGCGGCGTGGGAGCGGCAGGGCGCGGACGAACGTTAAACATCCGCTCAAAAAAACCGCGGGGACGTTGCGGTGGAGGGGTTGCGACTGGGACGGCACGCAGAGCTTTGGCTGGACGCGCATTATTTACTTTGCCGCGGGCGTCCGCTTCCGGTTCGACGTCGGGGGCATCACCGGCTTTCGCCATGTCGGCGCCCTCGATCACCTGGGCGGTGCTGCCGCTGCCGTTCTCCTCGTCGTCCCCGCTGTCAGACAGTGTGTCCTTAAACTTAATCGCCTTGATCATCGCAAAGGGGTTGTCCTTGTGGGCCGGGGCAACCCAGGCAAGTTGCGGTTCGAATTTACCTTCGTCCATCGCGAGCGTCCGCTCGAGGATGCGGGTGGCAATCGGGGCCGCGACCGAGCCGCCGTGTTCGCCCCCCTGCACCATGACCACAATCGTGTAGCGCGGGTGATCGTAGGGCGCAAAACAGCAAAACCAGGAAATGGTGTCCTTCTTGCCGTTCAACATCGCCTGCGCTGTGCCGGTCTTGCCCGCGACCTGCACATTTTCCAACCGCGCCACGCGGGCGGTACCGCCATCTTCATTGACGACTTTCCAAAACCCGTGCCTAACGAGTTCGATGTCCTCGGGAGAAAGCGTATTCCGGAAATCGGCATGTAATTTGGGCGTCTGCGGGACGGCAATCTGGCCGTCGGAATTCAGGACCGGCGTGCCATCCTGGTTGAGAACGCGATCGACGATCCGCGGGTAATAAGAGACGCCGCCGTTGGCGATCGTCGAGTAGGCCATCGCCATTTGTAGTGGGGTGGCGAGATCGTAGCCCTGGCCGATCGAAACATTGGCGGTGTAGGCCGACGACCACTTTTCGTTAGGGTGCTCGAGCCGCATCCAATCCGGTCCAGGCAGGACGCCCGACGATTCCCCGGTGAGTTCTACGCCGGTCGGTTTGCCCAGGCCAAGTGCATCGCCGGTCGTATCGATGGCGTCGATCCCGGCGGCGTTCCCGTATTGATAGAAGAACGCGTTGCAGGAGACCTTGATCGCATCGCTCAAGCCAAGGGTGCCGTGCTGACCGCCCTTCTCGTTGATCCAGCATTGGAAATAGTGATCGCCGTAGGTCACCCCACCGGTGCAGGTAAATTTCGTTTTCGCCAGGCCTTTGCTCAGGCCCGCGAGTGAAGTCACGATTTTGAAAGTCGAGCCCGGCGGGAAGCCGCTAACCGCGCGATTGATCAGCGGATGAGCCGGGTCGTTACACAGTTCTTTCCAATCTTTTGCCTTGATGCTGGGGATGAAAGTGTTCGGGTCGAAGGAAGGGACCGAGGCCATGGCGAGAACGTTGCCATTGTTAGGGTCGACCACCACTGCGGCGCCGCGGCCGACGACGCGCAGGGCCTCATCGGCGATCGTCTGGATACGGGCGTCGATCGTCAGGTAAACATTTGCGCCCTGCTTCGGCGGTTCCTCCCTAACGATGCCGTCGATCGTTCCCTTGGCATTGCGCCGCAGGACCCGGATACCGGGCTGGCCGCGCAGATATTCGTTCATCGTCTTTTCGACGTTCGATTTCCCGTCCACGTCACCCTGATAGAAAGTGTATTTGCGTGCTTCTTCCGTATTGGTGTCGTCGGGCGCACCGACGTAGCCCAGGACATGGGAGGCGAGCGCGCCGTAGACATAAGCGCGCACTGGTTTGATCGCGATGTCGACACCCGGCAGACCAACATCATGCTCGGAGAATTTCGCCATCGTCGCGAAATCGATGTCCCTGATATAGGAGAACGGAACCTCGGTGTTGTTGCGATAATGCCTCTGGAGTTGGTTCGCGTTGTAGTCGCGCGCCAGGTCGAGCTCCTCAAGTCGCGGAACCACGCCGTCGTTCACGATCCGAACAATGTCCGGCTCTTTCAGATCCTTCTGCATCCCGCTGATGGTGGCGCGATACTGCGTTTCCGGCGGTCGACCGTAGCGTTGCCGGTAGCCCTTGACCATTTCCGGGAGATAGAAATCGACTTCGTAACTGGCGCGGTTCTGCACTAGAGGAACACCATTGCGATCGCGAATCTCGCCCCGGACGGAAGGAATGCGGACGGTCGCTTCCGAGCTGCTCTGGATGCGCGCGGTCCATTCGTAACCGCGCGCCACCTGGACCCACCACAGCCGGAAAAGAAGGGCGCTCAGACCAAGGAGCATGCAAAGCCCGAGAAACTGAATGCGCAGGGTGGGCTTAGCGCGGCGCGTATTCATTGAAATCGTCCTCCTGGGGAAGATATGGATTATTCGTTAGGCGTGCAAGCCAGTGGAGCGACCAGAAAATGAGCGGTGCCATCAAGATGGCGAGCAGACCGGGGCCACCGATTTGCCACCAGACTTCGCGGTTGAAGAGGATCGAGCCACGCCGAAACGAGATCATGAGATATTGAGAAAGGAGGATGAGAGAAGTGCAAACGCCGCTGAGGACACAATGCACTTCCCAGCGACCCCGACTAAACAGGGGCTTGAGACCGTGCATGATGGCGGCGAGCACCGCGTAGAGAAGTATCGTCCATCCGAAGGAGATTTCAACATGGGCATCGAGCACCTGCGCGGTCATCGCGTCCCAGAGGAAGCCGGCGATGAAAGCAAGCGCGAGCATGAGTGGAAACGGGAGCGCCATGGCCCCGTAAAAGAGGATCACCGGTACGATGTAAACGCGCGCGTCGAACATCCAGTCGAGAGGCGGAATGAAGACTTCCATGATCTGCGCGACGAAGACGAGCACGACGAGAAAGAGGAAGAAGATCAGGGCTCGCATGAGAATAACCAATCTCGAAGGCCGAAATCAGAATGACCAGGTCGCCCGGCGATCGGTCCGCAGATCGGAGCTTGGTCCTTCGGAATTCGTCCAGATTTCGTCATTTCCTTCCGACCACCACAAACACATCTTCCAGTTTCGCCAGATCTACCGCCGGCGCGAGCTTGGCCTGGCTGTCAAGCGCCCGGACCTGAAAGCTGCGCACGGTTCCAACGAAAAGGCCCGATGGAAAGACTCCGCCTACGCCCGAGGTGTAAACCTTTTGACCGGGCTTCAGTTGCGCCTGTTTCGACAAATAATTTAGATCGAGCATCGGGGCGAGGCTTCCCGCAACGCGCTCACCAGTCACGATCCCCTGCTCGCGCGTGCCTTCCACGCTCACCGCGACTCGGCAGTTTTCATCCGAAACGAGCAGGACGACGGAAACATTTTCGCTCACGGTCGTGGTGCGCCCGACCAGGCCTTCATCGGTCAGCACGGGCATCTCGGGTTCGAGGCCATCTTCTTCCCCGCGATTGATCGTAACCGTGCGCCACCAGGTCGATGAATCGCGCGCGATGATTTCGGCCGGAACCAGCTTGAAGAGAGAGCGCTCTCGGTAATTGAGTGCGTGTCGGAGACGGTTGACTTCGTGCTCGACGTCAAGCAGCGCCGCGTTCGTCGCCTTAAGCGAACGGTTCTCGACCTGCAGTTCCGCGTTTTCGCGCTCCAGCTCGTCGAGCGATTTCAAACCCGCGCGCACCGAAGTGATTTGCCGTTCCAGGCCAGAGCCGGTCTTGAGAAAAGGCGAGACCAATTGGTAGAACGTCGCCTGGATCATCCGCGTCGTTTGCGGCCCGAGGCTGAGCAACGCGAGAAGCGCCGCGGCGAAGATAACGATCGCGACGATGCTGCTGCGACTCATGCCATTTCAGATTTCAAATTCTCGATTTCAGATTTGAGCGACCGGCCAATCTGCAACCAGCAATTTGAGATCTGCAATTCTCTCACTGCCGCCACTGGCGATCAGCGGTCGCGACCTGACGGAGAAATTTGATCTCGTTCAGACATTTGCCGGTGCCTTCCGCGACCGCGCTCAACGGATCTTCCGCCACGTGCACCGGCAGGCCGGTTTCTTCGCTCAGAAGACGATCGAACCCGCGGAGCAAGGCGCCGCCGCCGGCGAGGACGAGCCCGCGATCGACCAAGTCCGCCGACAACTCCGGCGGGCAGCGCTCGAGCGTGATTCGGACCGAATCCACGATGGTGGAAATCGGCTCGAGCAGCGCTTCGCGCACTTCCTGCGAAGTGATCGTGAGGGTCTTGGGCAGGCCGGCGACAAGGTCACGGCCTTTTACTTCTACACTCGTTTCCTTGTCGCTCGGATAGGCGGAACCGATCCGGATCTTGATTTCTTCCGCAGTCCGTTCGCCAATCATCAGATTGTAGGCGCGCTTCATGTATTGCACGATCGCTTCGTCGAGCTCGTCGCCCGCCACTCGCACACTGCGGCTGAAAACGATGCCGGAGAGGGAAATCAGCGCCACCTCGGTCGTGCCGCCGCCGATGTCGATGATCATATTACCGGCTGGGTCCTGCACGGGAAGTCCGACGCCGATCGCCGCCGCCATCGGTTCTTCGATGAGATAAACTTCGCGCGCACCGGCGTGAGTGGCCGATTCGCGAACGGCGCGTTTCTCCACTTCGGTAATGCCGGACGGGACCGCGATCACAACCCGCGGCCGCGCGCGCACCCGACTGTTGTGCACCTTCGTGATGAAGTGACGCAGCATCGCTTCGGTCACTTCGAAGTCGGCAATGACGCCATCCTTAAGCGGCCGCACCGCGACGATATTAGCCGGGGTGCGCCCGAGCATGCGTTTCGCTTCGTCGCCGACTGCGAGCACTTTGGACGTGCCGGCCTGGACAGCCACAACCGAGGGTTCGCGCAGAACGATTCCCTGGTCCTTGACGTAAACGAGCGTGTTGGCGGTACCGAGATCGATCCCGATGTCGCTGGAGAACCAACCGAAAAGTCTGTTTAACATGAGAGAAGCCTTAGAATTGCGTCAACGCCGGCCGACCCTTCCAAAGCGAAAGCTATGCCGCACGTCGGGACAGGCGAAAAACCAAGTATCTTGGAACGGCGCAACCGCGCGTCAAGGGATTTGACGGCGCCCGCGCCACGCGCCACGCGCCGGAGTTGACCGCGAAGTCCTGCCGGGGTGAGAATCGTGCCAGCATGTCTTCGCGCAAGGTCCTCGTCGCTCCTTCCATTCTCGCCGCGGACTTCGCTCATCTGGCGGACGATTTGCAGCGCGTGATTGAAGCGGGCGCCGACTGGCTGCATCTCGACATCATGGATGGGCAATTCGTCGACAACATTTCTTTCGGCCCGGCGATTGTGCAGCTGGTGCGTGGCCTAACGACTCTGCCGCTCGACGTGCACTTGATGATCGAGCGGGCGGATCATTACGTGCCGCGTTTTGCGGACGCGGGTGCGAATTCGATCACGGTGCATGTCGAGCCGGAGGCGAAGCACGACGTCGCCAGAACGCTTCGCGCGATTCGCGAACACGGCTGCCGCGCCGGCCTGACCCTGAATCCGGCGACGCCCTTCCCCGCGGTCGAGCCGCATTTGCCTAACGTCGACCTGCTCCTTGTCATGACGGTGCATCCCGGCTTTGGCGGACAATCCTTTCGGCCCGAGATGATGACCAAGGTGCGGCGAAGCCGCGAACTGCGCGACTCGTTAGGCGCAAATTACGACATCGAAGTCGATGGCGGGATCAATGCGGAGACGGCTCGGATGTGCCTCGTAAATGGCGCCAACGTTCTCGTCGCCGGCACATCGATCTTCAAAGCGCAGGAT
Organism: uncultured Verrucomicrobiae bacterium; assembly: GCA_963742545.1. Lineage (GTDB taxonomy): Bacteria > Verrucomicrobiota > Verrucomicrobiia > Chthoniobacterales > UBA10450 > Palsa-1392. The sequence goes on from CAVUMF010000004.1 coordinate 303,196, forward strand.
TATGCCGCCGCCATCCGCGGTTTGCGCGCATCCTCTTGAAAAACTCTTATGAACGAAGACGCCATCCAGCTCAGCGCGGTTGAAGATCACGACGGCATCCTGACCATTCGCGGCGGCGGCTCGCGCCGCGATTGGAACGGCATTCATTACAAGCAGGGCATGTCGGCGAAGAACGTCGGCACGACCAAACTCTCCGCCAATGTCGCCACCATCCCGCCGGGCGGCGTGGCTTACGCCCATATCCACGTCGGCTTCGAGCTCATCCTTTATATTCTTGAAGGAAAGGTGCGGCACGAATTCGGTCCCGGCTTGGAACAGGCTATTGAGAACGAGGCAGGTGACTTCATCTACATCAAACCCGGCGTGCCACACGAGGTGTTCAACCTCAGCATTACCGAGCCGGTCGTGGCCTTCGTGGCCCGCTCTTCCGCCGATGAGTGGGACAACATCATCCCATACGATCGGAACCAGGAATAACTGAGCGGCCGAGATTTGTCTCCGGCACGACCCATGCTGATTTGGAGCCATGGCTATGCTCGCGCTCCTTGGTTTCCTGGTTGTCGGGCCGGCTCTGGTCGGGTTCGCTCTGGTGGGTGGTCACCCCTTTCCTGGGCGGCGCTTTCTGCGGCGAAATCTCGTGGCCGGCGCTCCGATCATTTATCGAATGAACGAGACCTCGACCTGTCCAGGCCACGACGCCTACGATGTGCATCCCGCCAAGCACGGCGAGTTTTACTATTACCTGACGAACAAGTATTGGCGGGTGGAAGAAGTGCGCCAGGACGGGTGGATCGTCGCACGCAGTCCGCTCATGGAACAGCACTACCTGCGATGCGACGATCCCAACCTTCGCAAGGCGAGCCTGCTCGAGCGCCTGCGGCACGCAACGCGATTCCCCCACTCGGCCTAACGATACGCGTGAGCGCGCTGGCTGTGGCGTTCAGGTAGGCCCGATCCCTTGCCGGTCCCGCGTGATGCCTCGCTAGCAGACCGCCGCTACTAGCCTCCGCGCCCGTTCGGCACGGAGCCGAGGAAGGCCGCTACACCGTTCTTTAACCTCCGGCCAATACTCTAAGGAGTGTCGATTGCCGCGAATGCTCATCGCTCGGCGGTTTCATTCTCCGGAACGGCGGCGGGTCGAAACCGGTCCGCGGAATTATCGACCCGAACACTCTCGCCGCTGCCGGCGCTAGCCCAGGTGGAAATATCTAGCAGCGTATCGGAGAAGTCGTCGGCCCCGGAAAGACTCACTCTTGCGTCGATACGATCGGCGCCGGGTGTTCCCGTCGCCGCCACCCACGTGGTGTGCATCCCGCCGGCCGAGCCGCCTACGGCGCCGATCCTTCTGTTGCAAGGCGGACCATTCCGCGCTACCTGCACCGCGGGGGGCACATCATTATATTGATCGGGAAATCTGCCCGACGATGCCTGCCCGAGAATGGAGCCGGCCGGCGTCACCCGATGATTGATCACAAACGCGAGCAGCCCGCATCGGCCCAATCCCGGGCACACTGCATCACGCCCGCATCGCTTGCGTCACCACCATAGAACGACCCGCCATGAATCACGAGTACGGCCGGCCAAGGCCGCTCCACGTTAGGCAGTGAGAATGTCTCTTGCTGGCAAAACTGACGGGCCCGGCTTAGAGATGCCGCGTGAAGCGGCTGCCGCAACATCTTCATTTCCTGGGAATCTGCGGCACCGCGATGGGCTCGGTCGCGGCAGCGTTGCGCGAGCGCGGCTTCGACGTCACTGGATCGGATGAGAGGGTCTATCCTCCGATGTCGGATTTCCTCCGCGCTAAGGGGATCGGGCTGCGTGAGCCCTACCGGGCGGAGAATTTGCCGGATGATCCCGCGACCGTGGTCGTAATCGGCAACGTGATCAAGCGCGGCAATCCCGAGGTGGAGGCGGTCCTGAATCGCAAGCTTTATTACCTCTCGCTCCCGGAGGTGTTGAAGGAGTACTTCTTGCGCGGACGGCACAATCTCGTCGTGACTGGCACGCACGGGAAGACAACCACCACCGCGCTCCTAACCTGGATGTTGACCGTCGATGAACTGGATCCCGGCTACATGATCGGCGGCCTGCCACGCAACCTCGGGCAGGGCGCGCTCTTCAACGACTCGAAGCATTTTGTGATCGAGGGCGACGAGTACGACACGGCGTTTTTCGACAAGCGTTCCAAGTTCGTTCACTACCTGCCGGAGCTGCTCGTGATCAACAATATCGAGTTCGATCACGCGGATATCTTCCCTGATCTCGAGGCGGTGAAATTGAGCTTTCGCCGACTGGTCAACATCGTGCCACAGAACGGAATGATCCTTCTCAACGGCGACGACCTAAACTGTGTCGAAGTCGCGCGCAATTGCCTCGCTCCCATCGTCGAGGTCGGCTTCTCGGAAAACTGCGCCGAGCGAATCCGGGATGTTTCCTACACGCCGCAGGGTTCCCATTTCACCCTCGGCGAGACCCCCTTCGCCTCACCCCTGATGGGCGAGTTCAATGTGCGCAACGCTGCGATGGCGGCCGCGGCGGCACGCTTTTACGGCGTCGCCCCGGAGGTGATCCAGACCGCCCTGACGAGCTTCGAAGGCATCGCGCGCCGGCAGGAATTACGCGGAGTGGAGCGCGGCGTGACTGTGATCGATGATTTCGGTCATCATCCGACAGCGGTCCGCGAAACCCTGAGCGCCCTGCGGCAGCGTTACCCGGGGCAGCGGCTTTGGGCGATCTTCGAGCCACGCTCGAACACCACCCGACGCGCGGTTTTTCAACAGCAGTTGTCCGAGGCGCTGCAGCTCGCAGATGGCGTATTCATCTCGCAGGTCGCGGCCCTCGAACAAATCCCAGTCGCAGACCGCCTCCATCCCGAAGCCGTGGTCGCGGCACTCACGGACGCAGGCCGAATGGCGTTCTACGAACCGGGGGCCGCCGCGATCGTGGAGCGGATTTTGCCGCTCTTGCGGCCTAACGACGTCGTGACCATCTTCAGCAACGGCGGCTTTGATGGAATCCACGGGAAGCTGCTGGCGCGGCTGCGCGGGGATGGGCGGAAGGAATCGTGAATCGGTGACCTTGACCGTCACAGGGATACCAGACGATTCACGGTCCAACCAATCTCGATTCTCGGATTCCTCTCACTGCGGCGGCGCAGCCGCTGAGGTATGATCCAGCACAATCCGCCAGCCCTCCGGAAGCTTGCGGAAGAGCAACGTAAACTTCCCCTGTGGATGATCGTCTTTGCGCTCCAGACTCCAGCTCCCGAGGACGACCGCGGCATCGTCGCACAGCGGTGTGATCGTTAGGTCGGAAAAGGTCAGCCGGCCCATTTTTTCGCGACTGTCGTACTTTTTGGCATAACGATCGCGTACCGTTTGCCAGCCGTGGGTCACTTCATCGCCCGAGACGAACACCGTTTGGGACGAGCGCGCATAGCCTTCCATGAAGCCGTCGATATCGCCGAGATTCCAAGCCGCGACCTGCGCATCAATTACGGCGCGAATGGCGTCGGGCGCGCCGCCTGCTCTCAACGTCGCCGGCTGAAGGGAGAGGATGAAAAGGAATACGGAGGCACGCAACACGCTCCAACTCTGGGCCAATCTGTATCGCACGTCGAGCTTCGGTTGTGCCTAACTAGTTGACCTTAACATGCCGACCAATTACATAAAGCGCGTGTTGCGCCGCCTCTGTCTCCGCCTCGTTCCGCTGATCGTTCTCGCTCTTACCGCCTCTGCCCAAATCCCCGGGCCGACACCTTTTGTTCCGCCAGGCGCTGTCGGTGGACAAGCGCGACCCGGCAAGCCAACTCGCGCCAGCGACATGGTGACGATGCAGTATCCCAACAGCGACGTGCTCGACGTCCTGCATCTCTACGAGAATCTCACCGGCAAAAAGCTGGTCATGGACAACAATGTCCAGGGCAAAGTAAACATTTTCATTGCCAAGCCCATCCCGCGCGAGGAAGCCATCCGTATCATCGAGATGAACCTGGCCTTGAACGGCTACTCGCTCGTTCCGTCGGAGGGCGACATCATCGAGGTTATCGGGATCAACAAAAACCCGCGGGCCGCGGCCGTGCCAATCGTATCCGACCCGGCCGATCTTCCTCCAGGCGCGACGGTCGTGAGTTACCTCTTTCACCTCGATTATGCTGACCCACTGGAATTGCAGCAGGTCCTGGCACAATACCTCGCCGGCATCGGTGGCCAGGCGCCGATCCTTGCCCTGCCGAAATCGTCGAGCCTCCTCGTCACGCAGAGCGCGGATGTGTTGCGCAAGCTGGTCAAGATGGTCGAGCAGATCGACGTCGCCCCCGCCACGGTTACAAGCAAATTCATCAAACTCGAGCGCGCCGATGCGCAAAAGGTCGTCGACATGCTGAAGGATATTCTTGAGAAGGACGACCAGACGTCGCAACCCGGCGGAGTCCGCCGGGTCCGCGGCATCATCCCGCCAGCCGGCCAGAAGCCAATCGAGGATGAGGGAGGCGCAGTGCTTTCGGAGGAATCGCTCATCGTGGGCAAGATCAAGCTCGAAGCCGACGTGCGCACGAATCGCATCCAGGTCATAACCCGGCCGATTAACCTTCCCTTCATCGAGAAGCTGATCGCGGAATTCGACGCGAACGTGGAGTTCGGCAAGCCGGTGGTGCGACCCTTGAAATATATCGCAGCCGGCGATGTTCTGCCGGTGCTCGTGCAGGCACTGACGGAGCCGGGAAGCGAGAACCAACAGGGCCAGGGCGTAAACCCGCAGCAGCAGCAGCAGCAGGGGCGCAATAATCCCCGCGCCAATCCAACACCGGGCTCTCAAACCAATACCGGGACAACGGGAGGCGAGAGTACGCTACAGGTGAGCGAGGAGCTTTCCACCGAACCGGTCGACACCGCGCCGCAGGCGGTCACCGTCGGCAACACGAAGCTGATCGCCGACGCGCGCGCCAACACAATTATTGTGCTTGGCAATCGCGACGTGGTGGTGAAGGTCGAGAAAATCCTCGACGAAATGGATGTGAAATCGCCCCAGGTCGCGCTCAGCACAGTAATTGGCGAGTTGACTCTGAACAACGATGAGGAATTCGGCGTCGATTATTTTGCGAAGTACAAAAACCAGGTGGTGGGCATCTCGCGCAACACCGGTGTGGCCATTCCGTTTCCTGCCGCCTCCCCTGTCGGTTCCGTCGCCCCTGTCACTGGTGGAATCGTTGACCCGGGCGGTCTGATTAACTTCAGCAACATTCTTCAAAACGTCGCTACCGGCACCAACGTTTACGTCGCGGCCGGCAATTACCTCTCCGCCATCGTGCACGCGCTCGATGCGACGGGGCGATTCAAAGTGATTTCGCGGCCGATGGTTTTCACAAGCAATAACAAGAAGGCTATTATTGCTTCAGGAACGGAGATCCCTGTTCCCGTGAGTACGATTTCGAATACGACCGGTGGCGGAATCCTCAATACCGGGCTCGCGCAGCAATCGAATATTGAGTTCAAAAAAGTGGCGCTCCAGCTCGAGGTAGTGCCGCTGATCAACTCCCAAAACGAAGTCTCACTCGATATCCTGCAGAAGGTGGACAGTGTCGCCGGTTCCACCGTGGTCTCCGGCAATGCGATTCCGAATATTGCCACCCGTTATATCCGCACAACCGTATCGGCGCCGAACAATTCCACCATTGTTCTGGGCGGACTGATCATGGACAACAAACAGGATAATCGGAGCGGAATCCCAATTCTAGGCCGCATTCCGGTGGTTGGGGCTCTTTTCCGGAGCACATCCAGAACCAAGATGCGGACCGAGTTGATTGTCTTGATGCGACCTGAAGTCTCCCTGACGAAATTGGACTTGTATCGCCTGCGTCAAAAAAACGAGGACCGGACCCATTTCGGGCCGGAACTAGAACAAGACGATTGTCCTGATTGCCCGCCGCTGGCCGATGGAAAACAATTACCGCCGCCCGATCTTCCAATCCAAAGATAGATAATTACGCTTCCGCATGAAACGCCTCTTAATTCTTGCCTTTGCTTCAGTTTGCCTGCTGCCAGTCTTCTCCTGGGCTGACTCGGACTCGCCCTTTTTCTTCTACGACCCCTACGCTGACCCGCTGGCTGCTCACGATGAGTACGGCCTTCTCCACCAGGGTCCCTCGCTTAATCGAACAGACTTCGAGCGACGCCATTCGTATCGGTTCGCCTATTATTTTGATTCGGGAACAAGCCTGATCTCCGATCCGGGCTATGTTGGCGCACTCCAAACTGCTCTGAGCCGTCAGGGCTACTATTGCGGGCCCATCGATGGAGTTTTCTCCAACAGCGTCCAGGACGCGATCGCGCGCATGCAGAAGAACTACTCCCTGCGGGTCACCGGTACGCTGACTCTCGGGGTTCGCAGGGCGCTCCATTTGCCTTAGATCGCAGAATGAGTCCGGCCCTCAGCAAATCGCTCATCGATATCCTGCTGGCCAGCGGCGTGCCTTCGCGCGAAGACGCGGCCGCGCTCACCGCCAATCTCAATGGCAACTCGTGGACGGAGGAAGTCCTCAACTCCGGGAAGGTGGATGAGCAGAAGTTCCTCAACGCGATCGGTGATTTCTTCAACGTTCCGGTCGTCTCGGTCGATTCAAAGCGCATCGATCGGGCGACGTTAGGCGTGCTTCCCAGCCGGTTTGTTTTCCAGCATCAGATTTTGCCGATCGAGATCAAAGAAAAGTCGATCGTGCTCGCGACCTTCGATCTCTTTAACTCGACCGGGCGCCAGCTCGTTTCACAACTGCTCGACAAGCCCGCCGAATGGGTCCTCGCACCCCGCGGACAAATCCTCCGTGCCATGAAAACGCTCTACGGCGTCGGCGCAGAAACTTTCGACGAAATCCTCAAGACCAACCGCTCCTTTGAAGCCCTCCAGGATATCGAGGCGAGCACCGACCTCAACGCCGACGATCCCGAAGCGTCGGTCGTCAAGTTCGTCAACCAGATCATCCGCGAAGCGATCCACGAGCGGGCGACCGACATTCACGTCGAGCCGCTCGAGAACGATCTGCGCATTCGTTATCGCATCGATGGCATCCTGCACGAGGTCGCGGTCCCGCCGCAATTGCGCCTTCTGCAATCGGCCATCATCTCGCGTTTGAAAGTCATGGCGCACATGGACATCGCCGAGCGCCGCCTCCCGCAGGACGGCCGCATCAATCTCGAATCCGCCGATCAGAAAATCGACGTCCGCGTTTCGACCATCCCGACCGTCAACGGCGAGTCCATCAGCCTGCGCTTGCTCAGCCGCGATCAACAAACATCATTCGGCTTTGAGCGGCTCGACCTCAGCCCGGAGCACACGCGGATCATGAAGTCGCTCCTCGCCCAGCCTAACGGCATCATTCTCGTCACTGGTCCGACCGGTTCCGGAAAATCGACCTCGCTCTATTGTTTCCTCAGCAGCATCAACTCCGTTCAGCGCCGCATCATCACGATCGAGGAACCGGTTGAATATCGTCTCCCCGGCGTTTCGCAGATCGACGTGAAACCGGAGATCGACCTCACCTTTGCCAAAGGTCTGCGCCACATCCTGCGCCAGGACCCGAACGTCGTCATGGTAGGAGAAATTCGCGACGTTGAGACCGCCGACATCGCGATCCGCGCCGCCATGACCGGTCACCTAGTCTTTAGCACCCTGCACACAAACGACGCGGTCGGTGGCATTACGCGTCTCATCGACATGGACGTTGAGCCGTTCCTCCTCGCCTCGGTCGTGAAAGCGTTCCTCGCCCAGCGCCTCGTTCGCACCATCTGTTCGGATTGCGTCGAGACGGTCGATTATCCGAAAGAGTATCTCGAGGAAATCGGCTTTCCACTCGAAAAAGGCGCGATTTTTAAGCGTGGCGTGGGTTGCGAAAATTGTCGGCAGACTGGTTACAAAGGCCGGCGCGCGATCTATGAGATCTGCCTTGTGACCGAACCGTTGAAGCGGTTGATCATGAAAAAGGCCGACGGCGGCGAACTAAAACAGTGCGCCATCGCCCAGGGCATGCAGACCCTCCGACAGGACGGTTGGCGTCGCGTTCTCGAAGGCAAGACGACGGTCGAAGAAGTCGTCCGGGTCACGCAAACCGACGAAGTCATGGCCGAAACCACCGGCTTCGCCGAGCCGGTCGTGGTGCGGTAAGGCAGCCCTTGAATCGGCATTCCCTTCAGGTTTGCATGGTCGAAGTCAGAAATCACCCAGGCACACGCGAGTAAATGTCAAATGTGTGAGGCGTGTCGCAGAAATCGCGCGGACCAATAAATAATAGGACGCAAGCGAGGGGCGATTTGGTACGGCTCTTTTCTCATGGTGGGAGGACAGAAGAGCGAGCGGGCGGACCGAAACCCTACCAAAGCCATTAGATCGATTCGCGCTACCCCGAGCTCAGGCATCTCACTCGCGGCGCCCTACGAGGAGTTGGTGGAACTCTACGAAATGCTCCTTGACGAAGCAGGTTGAAACCAAGGCGGGGCACGCCGCCATTCGCGGTTGAAGCTTCCCCGGCAAACGTTGAACGTTCCAGCACCAATCATGCGTATTCTTTCCGGCATTCAGCCGAGCGGCATTCTTCATATCGGAAATTATTTCGGAATGATGCGGCCGGCGATCGAGCTCCAGACGCAAGGCGAGGCGCTCTACTTCATTGCCGATTATCATGCCCTGACGAGTGTGCGCGATCCAAAGGCGCTCCGGGAAAATTCGCGGCGCGTTGCACTCGATTTCCTCGCCTGCGGGCTCGACCCGGAACGCGCAGCGCTCTTCCGTCAGTCCGATGTGCCGCAGGTGACCGAGCTGGCCTGGATCCTGAGCACCATCACGCCGAAGGGGTTGCTCGATCGCGCCCATTCTTACAAGGACAAGGTGGCGCGCGGCCTGGCTGCTTCTGTCGGGTTGTTCACCTACCCGGTGCTGATGGCGGCGGACATTTTGATCTACGACAGCGATGTCGTGCCGGTTGGGCGCGATCAAAAGCAGCACGTTGAGGTGACGCGCGATCTGGCGACGAAGATAAACGAAATCTACGGCGAAATCCTGAAGGTGCCGGCGCCACGGATTCGCGAGAAGACCGCGACCGTGCCCGGCCTCGACGGCCAGAAGATGAGCAAGAGCTACGGCAACACAATCGACATTTTCGCCGAGGAAAAAGAGATGCGGAAACGCGTCATGAGCATTGTGACCGACTCGACGCCGGTCGACGCGCCCAAGGATCCCGATGCCTCGACCATCTTTCAACTCTACACGCTCGTTGGCTCGCCGGATGAAACCGCGGCGATGCGCGCCGCTTTCGAGAAGGGCGGGAGCGGCTACGGTGACTTCAAGAAACAGCTTTTCACAAAGCTGTGGGAGTTCTTCGCACCAATGCGGAAACGGCGAGAGGAAATTCTCGCACAGTCCGGCTACGTCGACGAAGTGCTGGCCAAGGGCTCCGAACGTGCGAACGCGATCGCGGATGGAGTGATGGCGCGAGTCCGGCGCGCGGTCGGACTTCGTTAGGCACGGGGCGGCGGGCCTATTGCCTGCCGACTCCAAGAGCTGACAGGCTGGAAGCGTGTCAGTCGGGTCAGCCAGGATGGCTGACTTCCGAACCGCCCGCCCGCGACTGGAGCGGTGAACGGGCGCGGGCGTTTTCTTTCAACTCGGCGAAGATCAGCCGGCCGCCCGCAGTTTGCAGCGCACTTGAGACCACCACCTTGGCCACGCGCCCGATGTGTGGTCGCGCCTGATTCACGACAATCATCGTCCCATCCGGAAGGTAGCCGACCGCCTGATGCGGATCGCGCCCTTCCTTTACGAGGTTGAGTTCGAGCTCATCGCCCGGCACGACTACCGGCCGCAATGCCTGCGAGAGATCGCTCAGGTTGAGCACCGGCACCTGCTGCAAACGTGCCACCTGGCAGAGCGCTTGGTCGTTGGTCAGCAACCGCGCTTGGAGCACTTTGGCGATCCGCACCAATCGCGCATCGGTCGGGATGTCGCTTTCGTCCACGCCACCATCATGAATCGTCAGGTCAACCTCGCGCGAGCGTTGCAGTTGATTCAAAATCTCGAGCCCGCGTCGGCCGCGTTCCCTCTTAATCTCGTCGCGCGAATCGGCCAAGAGCTGCAATTCGCTCAGGACAAACCGTGGAACGATGAGCGAGCGGCTAAGAAAGCCGGTCGCGCAAAGATCGGCGATGCGTCCGTCGATAATGACATTCGTGTCGACCACGAGCGGCTCGTGTTGCGTCGTCTCACGCGCAAAACGGACATAGGGAATGATGAGCGAAAATTCATCCCGGTTGCTGCGCATCGCGAGCATCGTGCCGAGGTAACCGAAGGCGCAGTAAACTGCGAGGCCAGCGATCCATTGCGTCTCCTCCGGTTGATAGCGCAAGACCTGGGAAGCGAGGAGCAGATTGGCGAAGAAGAGACCAAGGAGCAAGCCAAGGGTGGCGGAGGAAAACGCGCGCAGCGACACCCCCTTGAGCAGTCGGTCGGCCAGGACGAGGCCGAGCCCGAAGACGACACCGATCAGCAGACCAGGAACCACGTTACCCTGCGCCTCGGCCGAGATAAGCGACCCGATCAAACCACAAAAGGTGACAAAGAGCACCCGCAGAAGATTGAGCGTGAGCTGCGGAGTCATGCTTGCCTAACGAGTGTCGCGGCGGCGGGCCGGCGTGCTCTGGGGCGACGGAGGCGACATTTTCGCCGCGCTGTCCCGGTAAAAGAGGATTCCGTGGCGGCGGAGATTGCTAATGAGGGCACGCAGATCGTTAGCCAATTGCTCGTTTGTGAGCAACATGGCAAGCAAACCATTCCCGGACGTCGCTTCGTTTATGAGCCGCCCGGCGGCCTGGATGGTCTTGCGCGCATCGCCTGCGGCGAGCTGCAATTTGTCGGCCGCTTCTTTCGCTGAGCCCATCGTGCCATCGGCTTTGTCCATTACACCATCGATTTTTTTCGACGAGTCGGCGAGGGCGGCGGTCGTCTTGCTCAGGTTGTCGAAGGTTTGCTGGAGATGCTCCATGTTCGCCTTGGAAAGAGCATCATCATTCAGACGGCTGACCAGGGTGTCGACCTTCGCCACCGTCCCGCGCAGATCCTTGATCAGCGCGCCGCCTTCTTTCGTGACGTCATCGAGACCTTTCTCCCGTTCTCCCTCAATCCGTGTGCCCGGGGCGATGAAGGCCGTCTGTTTTCCGGGCGGCGGGGTGATGGTGACGAAACGATCCCCCAGCAGGCCCGTGCTACCGATCGTATATGAGCTTCCCTTCGCGATGTGCACGTAGTCGTAGATCCGTAACGGCACATCCACGCCGCGGCCCGTCGTCACCAATTTAGGTGCGCCCGAGACACGCCCGATCTTCGCGCCGCCCATCAGGACATCGGAACCCTTGAGCAATCCGCTCGCGTCGACGAAGTGCACCGTGACGTCGTAGTAGGTCTTGTAGCCTTCGCCGAGCCGGCCGAACTCCACCACCAGCGCGGCCAGAATTGCAAGCCCGACGAAGACGAAAATCCCGACCTTTAGTTCCAGCCCATGATCTGCTTCGTTCATTTCTTTAGTCCGCGAGGGTAGAGCGCCCGATCAGGAAATCCTGGATGAGCGGGTCCGACGAAGCCTGAAGTTCCGTCGGAGTGCCGTAAAAGTAAATCCGACCTTCGTGCAGGTAGGCGATGTGATCGCCCACATGAAAGGCGCTCTTCATGTCGTGGGTGACGACTACGCTCGTGACGTGATAACGCTCCTGCAACCTGCGAATCAGCCGATTGATGCTATCGGAGACAACGGGATCGAGGCCAGCCGTCGGTTCGTCGTAGAGAATGCAGGACGGTCGATTAATGATGGCGCGCGCCAGACCAACGCGCTTCTTCATCCCACCGCTCAGGTTGACCGGCATTTTCTTTTCTTGCCCTTCGAGTTCGATCACCTCCAGCATCTCGGCGATCTTGCGCTCGATCACGCGCATATCGCGCTCGCCCGCTTCGTAGAGAGGGAAGGCGATGTTTTCCTCGACAGTCATCGAATCAAAGAGCGCGCTGCCCTGGAACAGAATGCCTACTTTGCGCCGGATAGCGGCGAGCTGGCGCTCGCTCAGCCCGATAATGCTCTGGCCATCGATCCAAATTTCACCCTCGTTAGGCTGCATTAAGCCAATCAGGTTTTTCAGGAGGACGCTCTTGCCGCCGCCGCTGCGTCCGATGATGACGAGCGTCTCGCCCGCCGCCACGGTCATATCGACTCCCCGCAGGATTTCCTGCGCGCCGATGCGCTTTTCGAGTCCCCGCACCGCGATCATCGGCGCCGAGTGAGACCGACTCTTGCTCGTGCGTTCGTCGGACGCCGGAATCGGTCGGGCTTCGATCATGGCTGCATTTTCATTCTCAATTCTCATTCTCAACTCCGGCTGCCATTACCACCCTGCCGGGAAGAAGATGTTCAACATCATCGTGAGGAAGAAATTGAAAATCAAAATCGCGAGGGAGGAGTTGACCACCGCCTCGGTTGTCGCCCGCCCCACACCGACCGCGCCTTCGCGACTATTCAACCCTTTGTGGCAGCTGATAAAGACGATCAGAATCGCGAAAACAGACGCCTTGGCCAGGCCCATGATGATGTCGCGCATCATCGTCCAACGCTCCATGTTGGCCATGTAATATGGCCCGCTGATGTCGAGCAAATAGACTGACACGAGATAGGACGTGACAAGCCCGAAGCCGATGCATTCCACCACGAGCAACGGCATCGACACCATCATGGCGAGCATCCGCGGCACGACCAGATAATCGACCGGGTGCACCGCGAGGGCGCGTAGCGCGTCGATCTGTTCGGTCACTTTCATCGTCCCGATCTCGGCCGACATGGCGGCCCCCACCCGGCCGCTGACCATCAGCCCGGTCAAGACCGGACCGAGCTCGCGGAAGAGCGCCGCCGACACCACCGAGCCGACTCCAGAGGCGACGCCAAGTTTGTTGAACTGGAAATAGGTCTGGGCCGCGAAAACCGCTCCGGTGAATCCGCCAGTAATGACCACGACCAACTGCGAGAGCAATCCGATGTCGACCATCTGGCGGAGGAACAATCGCCATCGCAGCCGGTGTGTGACCGCCGAGCGCATGGTCTCGGCCGCAAGCACGACAAGTTCGCCGAGATAGATGAAAAACGACAGGACGGCCGCTCCGATGGCAATGAAGAAGCGGGCCAACATAGGTTTCAATCCTGAGCGCGGAGCACGGCGCGCGCCAGATCAGGCAAGCAGAGACGGCGTTTTGGAGCGCGGGCGCGACCCGGGAGGACGTTCGCCGACGAACCGTGGCTTGAAGTCAAGTCTGACGAGAATGCCGCGGATTTCAAGGAAGATGGTGGTCGGTTCATCCAGCTCGAGAATCTTGTTCAGGCCGCGCACACCGGCGGCGTAAACTTCCAGTTCGATCATGGTGGGTGGAAGAGTGTAGCCAGCGCGCAGTGGCGATGCAAAACGTGAATTGAAAACACCAATCTTCGCACACCGCAGGCCGACCTCATTGCCAGATGACAGAAGCTGCGATAAATGAAACCGTCCGCTTCGCCCAATGAAATTTCGCTCGCTCCGTTACCTGTGGTTTATCGCTAGTCTCTGTTTTCTCGCCGGCTGCGAGACGATGCCGCAAGGCATCCAGCAGGCGCAGGTGGCAATGGCGGCCCACATCCAGTCCGAGCCGCCGGGCAATTACTACATCGGCCGGCGCTATTACAAACCGGACTATCACTTCTGGGGCTACGTCCGGCGACCCGGCCAGCCCTGGAGCACGGCGCAGCTCGTGATGTTGAACGAAAATCAGAAGCTCGCGCCCGACCGCGAGCAGGTGAATTTCGGCTTCGACAACAACTACGAATACAAACTCTATGGCTATTTCAGCGGGGAGAAGGTTTACGAACCGGCGAGCAACAGCATTTATCCGGAGTTTGTTCTCAAGGGTTATGAGCTGATCTCGACCAATCCCGGGCCAATCTTCAAGAGCCAATACCTCGGCACAGGTGCCAACCGCTACCAAATCGAAAAACCGGAGTAGCGCACGGGCTGCTTCCGGCCTAACGAACGCGCGTCCAGCCAAGGACAGGCTGGCCGAAGAATTTCTCGGCTTCCTCGAAATCGAGCGCAATGCGTCGCCCCGCACTTTGCGAATCTACCGGGACGCGCTGCGCGATTTTCGCGCGCAGACCAATGCCCCGGACTGGCGGAGATGCCGGCCCCAGGATTTTCGCGATTATCTCTTTGATTTGATGAAGCGGAAGCAGGCGCGCTCCTACATCCGGCTGCAATTCTCGGCCTTGCGCAGTTTCTACCGTTTTCTGGTGGCGCGAAATCGCGTGAGGAAAGATCCGGTCCGCGAAGTGCAACTGCCCAAGACAGAGAAGAAGCTGCCGCTTGTCCTTACCCAGGCACAGATCGCCGAACTGCTCGCCGCGCCCCTTCAGTTGAAAAAACCGAAGAGCGCTCCGGTCTGGATGCCACAACGCGACGCCGCGATCATGGAAGTTTTTTACAGCAGCGGCCTGCGCCTGGCCGAACTCGCGTCGCTCGACGTGAACGATCTCGACATTTACACCGAGTCGGTGCGCGTTATGGGAAAAGGCCGCAAGGAACGCGTCTGTCCGGTTGGCGCGCCGGCTTTGCAATCGGTTTCGCGTTATCGGGCCGCCGCCAATGTGCACAGCGGTCCCCTGTTCCTGAACAAGGCGCGCCGGAGAATTTCGCCGCGCTCGATCTGGTTGATTCTGAAACGCTATCTCCGGCACACCTCGATCCCGATCGCACTCAGCCCGCACAAGCTGCGGCACAGTTTTGCCACCCATCTGCTCGATAACGGGGCGGACCTGCGGAGCGTGCAGGCGTTGTTAGGCCACGCCAGTCTTTCCACGACCCAGATCTACACCCATGTCACGACCGAGCGGCTGAAGAAAGCCTACGCCGAGGCGCATCCCCGCGCCTAATGCAGCATCGGCAGACTGGACCTGCGGAAGCAGGTCCCTCCGGAGGGAGGCGCTTTTGCGCGTCCAGGAGTCGCGTCGAGCGGGAGCGAGTCCCCCACGCGCGCTATTAGCTCGCGTTCGCGGCCGCGTTGTCGTGCGGTTCGGCGACTTTGAAAACGAGCTTCCCGTTTTCGACCGTCACCTGTACCATGTCGCCGCCTTTGACGCTCCCGCGAAGCAGCTCCTCGGCGAGCGGATCCTCGAGATAACGCTCCACTGCGCGACGCATGGGACGCGCGCCATAGGTGGGATCGTAGCCTTTTTCGATCACAAACTCGTGCGCCGCCTGATCGAGTGAAATCTCGATTTCCTTCAGCTGCAAACGGCGCTTCACCTTGTTCACCTCGAGGTCGACGATCTTCATCAGATCGGGTTTCTCGAGGGTGTGGAAGACGATGATCTCGTCGAGCCGGTTAAGGAACTCCGGCTTAAAGACGCGCTTCGTTTCCTCGAGAATCTTGTCGCGCATCACGTCGTAGTTCGCCTCGTCACGTGGCGCGCCGAAGCCCATCGTCGTCTGGCGCTTGATCAGCTCGGCCCCGACGTTCGAGGTCATGATGATGATCGTATTGCGGAAATCAATCTTCCGGCCTAACGAGTCGGTAATTTTTCCTTCCTCCAGGATCTGAAGCAACAGGTGCATTACGTCGGGGTGCGCTTTTTCGATCTCATCGAAAAGCACGACCGAGTAGGGCCGCCGTCGCACGGCCTCGGAAAGCTGCCCGCCCTCTTCGTAACCGACGTAGCCGGGAGGCGAGCCGATCAAACGCGAGGCGGTGAATTTTTCCATGTACTCCGACATGTCGATCTGGATGAGCGCATCGGAGTCACCAAACATGAACTCGGCCAGGGTGCGGGCGAGGAATGTTTTGCCCACGCCGGTTGGGCCGAGGAAAACGAAGGAACCGATCGGGCGGCGCGGATCTTTCAGATCGGCCCTGGAACGGCGCAGCGCCTTGCTGATCGCGCCGACGGCTTCGTCCTGGCCGATGACGCGCTGCTTAATGTCGGCTTCCATCGCGAGCAGCTTCGCGGTTTCCTTTTGCTCCATTTTCTGGAGCGGGACGCCCGTCACCTTCGAGATGATGTGCATCATGTCCTCGGCCGTCACGAGCACTTCCTTTTCTTCGCGCTGCTCGCGCCATTCGGTCAGAACGCGCTCGAGTTTTTCTTTCGCCTGCTTCTCCTTGTCGCGCAGCGCGGCGGCTTTTTCGAAATCCTGTGCTTTGATCGCGGCTTCCTTGTCGACCCGGATCTCCTCGATCTCCTTTTCGATTTCCTTCACGTCGGGCGGACGCGTCATGGCGTTGATCCGCGCGCGCGCGCCGGCTTCATCCATCACGTCGATCGCCTTGTCAGGCAGGAAGCGGCCGGTGATATAGCGCTCGGAAAGTTTGACCGCACTCTCGAGGGCTTCGTCAGTTAGTTTCGCTTTATGATGCGCCTCGTATTTCGGGCGCAGCCCTTTCAAGATCAGAATCGCTTCGTCGATCGTCGGCGCTTCGACTTTGACCGTCTGGAAACGCCGTTCGAGTGCCGCGTCTTTCTCGATATATTTGCGATATTCGTTCAGCGTGGTCGCGCCAACGCACTGTAGTTCGCCGCGGCTCAGGGCGGGCTTGATGATGTTGGAAGCGTCCATCGCGCCTTCCGCGGAACCGGCGCCGACGATGGTGTGCAGCTCGTCGATGAAAAGGATGACATTTTTGGAGCGGCGGATTTCGTCCATCACTGCCTTGATCCGCTCTTCGAATTGACCACGGTATTTCGTGCCCGCCACCATCAGGGCGAGATCAAGCGTGACGACCTTTTTGTCCCGCAAAAGTTCCGGCACGTTGCCGTTCGCGATCTCCTGGGCGAGGCCCTCGACGATCGCGGTCTTGCCGACGCCGGCTTCGCCTAACAATACCGGGTTGTTTTTCGTCCGGCGGCAGAGCACCTGGATGACGCGCTCGATTTCGTTATGCCGGCCAATGACCGGATCAAGCTCGCCCTTTTTCGCGAGGTCAGTCAGGTCGCGACCAAAGGCGCGCAGGGCGGGAGTCTTGACGTCCTTCTTGGACGGCTCGCCGGTGGCGCCCAGTTCCGGATCGCTTTCCGGCGGCGTGAAATTCGGATCGAGCTCCTTCAGAATTTCGTTACGGGTCCGCTCGATATCCACTTCGAGACTCTTCAAGACCCGGGCGGCGACGCCTTCGCCTTCCCGCAGCAACCCAAGCAAGATGTGCTCGGTCCCGACGTAGGAATGATTGAGCGCGCGCGCCTCCTTGCCGGCGAGCGCGAGGACCTTCTTCACCCGCGGGGTGTAGGGAATGTTGCCGACCATCTTCGTTTCCGGACCGGAGCCAACCTGCTTCTCGACTTCCATCCGGACCGTTTCGAGATCGAGCCCCATCTTTTGCAAAACGTTAACGGCCACGCCCTGCCCGAGCTTGATCAGCCCAAGCAGGAGATGCTCGGTCCCGACGTAATTATGATTGAAGCGATCCGCTTCTTTGCGGGCGAGCGCGAGGACCTGCTGCGCCCGAGGTGTAAAATTATTCATTATGGTTGGGCTCGGCAGGCGTGTTCCCATCGGGCTCCCGCGCCACTTTACCCATATCAGGTTTAGGAAAGAGTTTCAAACGACCGCGGATGATTTCGGCCCGCAGAAAGTCTCGTTCTTCGGCATTTAGTTTTTGTTGCGAAGTCTTTTGCAGGTGCGCCGGCTGCGTTTCGATGAAGAGCTCATCGACCGGCAACCGCCGATCTTCCGGGAACGCACCGAGGTCCACGCCGAGTTTCATGACCGAAAGCAGATTAAGCGCCTCCTTCGAGGTCATCGCATGCGCATAAGTGAGCACACCATATGCCCGGCCGATCTGATCCCAAAGGGTATCGGGCTTTTTCTGGATCAACATCTGGCGGGCGTCGTGTTCCTTTTCGATGATCGTTTCGATCACTTTCGTCAGGCGAGCGATGATTTCGTCCTCTTTTTCGCCCAGCGTGGTCTGATTCGAGATTTGGAAAAGGTTACCCATCGCCTCGGTGCCTTCGCCATAGAGTCCGCGCACCGCGAGCCCGATTTTGTTCACCGCCTGGATGACCTGGTTAATCAGGTCGCTCAAGACCAGGCCGGGCAAGTGCAGCATCGCGGAGGCACGCATGCCCGTGCCGACATTCGTCGGGCAGGCGGTCAGGTACCCGAGCTTTTGGTCGTAGGCGATGTCGAGTTTGCTTTCCAGTGTGCTGTCGACCTTGTCGACCAGTTTGAAGGCGCTTTTTAATTGCAGCCCGGAACGGATCGACTGCATTCGCAGATGATCCTCCTCGTTGATCATGATGCTGAGCGTCTGCTTGCGATTCATGATGACCGCGCTGCCAACCCCTTTGGCGGCGTGTTCGCGACTGATCAGGTGACGCTCGACCAACACCTGCTTTTCGAGCGCAGAAAGGTCCTGAAGCGATTCCGAAAACGAGTCCTGCATTTCCGTCAGCTCTTCGACGTGCGGCTTGATTTGCTCGAGCACCTGGGTCCGCTCCGCCTTTTTCGCCCAGCCCGGAAAAGCGTGATGGCGCAGGTTGCGCGCAAGCCGCACCCGGCTGCTTACCACGACCTGGTGATGAGGGCCTTCACCCCGGAGCCATTCCCCGCCGCTCGACATGATCTGGGAAAATTTCATCGTTAGTTCGCCATCTCGTGTTCGAGCTGCTTGATCTGATCGCGCAGGCTGGCCGCGGTTTCGTAATTTTCTTCCGCGACGGCCTTCTCGAGATGATTGTTCAGCGTCCGCATCTTGTCGCTCAGCTTCACCTGCCGCGCGGCGCGCTCCGGCCGCTTGCCGACATGCTCTGTTCCCTTGTGCATCGCCTTGAGGAGCGACTCGAGGCCTTCGGCAAACGTTTGATAGCAGGCGCTGCAACCGAGGCGTCCCGTCTTTTTGAAATCAGCCTGCGTAAAACCGCAGACCGGGCATTTCTGGCTCGGCGCTCCCTTTTCGATCTCCTCGGCGGCGCCGATGCCTAACAATAAGTCGGCCAGGGCGAAACCGGTCGGATCCTGCACGCCCTTCTCCTTGGAACAGGCGTCGCAGAGGTTCACCTTCTGCATTTTGCCCTCCAGAATCTGCGTCAGAAAAACTGACGCGTCATTGCATTTACAAACGTCGCACAGCATGGCTGATCAATTAGACCATAAATTGGCCAAAAGATTCAATGGGCAGTGTGTGCGCGCACGGCGCCGTCTCTTTTCCGTTGCGCGGCGCGTCGGTCACTCCGGAAAAATCGGCGTCCCGGTCTCCCGGGTCAACTCGCGGAAGCGCGCGATCGTGCGCTTCGTGATCTCCCCCGGTTTTCCGTCTCCGATCGCGCGGCCGTCGACCTTGACCATCGGAATGACCTCGGCCGCGGTGCCGGTGAGAAACGCCTCATCCGCGATGTAGAGGTCGTGGCGGGTCAGCTCCGGCTCGGAAATCTTGATATCGAGTTCGGCCGCGATGTCGAAGACGACCCCGCGGGTGATTCCGCGCAGCGCGCCGGCGCTGATCGGTGGAGTCATGATCTGGCCGCGTTTCACGACAAAGAGATTGTCGGCGGTGCACTCGGCGATGTTGCCGGAGTCATTCAACATCAGCGCTTCATCTGCGTTCGCGAGGTTCGCTTCGATCCGGGCAAGGACGTTGTTGAGATAATTCAGCGACTTGATCGCCGGGTTCAAAGTCGCCGGACCCATCCGGCGAGTCGGCACGGTGACCACAGTAAGGCCCCGCCGATAGGTTTCCTCCGAATAGAGCGCAATAGTCGACGCAATGATGATGATGCTCGGCCGTTTACACTGCACGGGATTGAGGCCGAGGTTGCCCACGCCGCGGGTCACGATGAGCCGCACATAGCCGTCTCGCAAATCGTTTTGCCGAATGGTCTCGAGAAGCGCTTCATCCATTTCCTGGCGCGAGATCGGGAGCTCAAGGCAAATGGAACGGGCCGATTCCCAGAGACGATCGATGTGCGCCTCCATCTGGAAGACGCGGCCGTTATAAAAGCGGATGCCTTCGAAGACGCCGTCACCGTAGAGAAGCCCGTGATCGAATACCGAGACCTTGGCGTCGGCCTGATCGAAAAATTCTCCGTCGACGTAAATCTGGAGCGATTTCGTCGCCGATGTTTTCGTCGCGGCGGCCTTCTTGTCGGCCTCAGGTTTCGACGGAGGCGTCGCGACGGCGGTGTCTTCAACGGCTTTGGTTAGCATGGAAAATCTTCCGGTGGTTCAGAAGGCAATTCAAGCGGAGAAACGGAAACGCGCGAACCGCGGACACTAGGCCAGCAATCCATCAACGATTCGCAGGGTCCGGTCGCCGCGCTCCGCGAGATTGCTGTCGTGCGTTACGACGACGAGGGTTTTATTGCGAGAGCGGGCCAGGTCGAGGAGCAGATCCATGATCGCGTCGCCGGTCTTGGAGTCGAGATTGCCGGTCGGTTCGTCGGCGAAAATGATGTCGGGATCATTCGTTAGGGCGCGGGCGATTGCGACCCGTTGCTGTTCGCCGCCGGAAAGTTCCGGCGGGAGATGATTCTCCCGCTCGCCGAGGCCGACCGCCGCGAGACTTTTGGCGCAAGCTTCCCGGCTGGCGTGGCGTCCGATCATCCCCGGGAGCATGACGTTCTCGAGCGCGGTCAATTCCGGGAGCAAAAAGTATCCTTGAAAAACGAAGCCCATCTTCTCGTTGCGCAGCCTGGCGAGAGCCGATTCGCCGGCCCGATACAGCTTCCGGCCTTCGAACTCCACTTCGCCGGATTCCGGCCGCTCGAGACCAGCGAGCGTATAAAGCAAGGTGGTCTTGCCCGCGCCCGAGGCGCCACAGAGGAAAATCCTCTCGCCTCGCTCCACCTCGAGGGAAACGCCCCGCAGCACCTCAATGCGACGCGGACCGATCTGGAAGGAGCGGCGCAAATCTCGCGCGACAAGCTGTGGATGCGACATCGGGGTGCAGCATTGGCCAACTCATTCGTGGCCGCAAGGGAGACGCACATCGAGCAACCATCGCCGCACAGAGGCGGCTCCCACATTTTGGGCGAACAAAAAGCCGCGCGGATCGGAGTGTCCGCGCGGCGAGTCTTGCGACCGGCTCTTCGTTAGGCTAAACCGAGCGTGACGAGGGTCGGCTCATCGACCGCGGAGGTGATGATGAGACCATGGTCTCGCTGGTAGGCCGCGAGCGCGGCGCGGGTCTGCCAACCAATTAGGCCGTCGATCGCGCCGGGATAATATCCCTGATCGCGCAGAGCGAGCTGGACGTTTTCGATCACCTGGCCGGGGGCCAGATCGTTATAGCCGTAGATCGGCTCGTTGTAGACGTAGCTATTGTAGATCGGGCTGTAGCCGTAAGCCGGATACCAATAGTTATTCCACCAGTAATAATAGCCACCGCCGAAGAAAACGTAGGTCGTGTTATAGTGGGCCCTCCACCAGGCGCGGTCGTGCGGCGTGCGGACGACATAGCGGCGCGCGACGTAATAGCTGTTGCGATTATAGTTGTAATGTCCCCCCTGGCGCTGGACCGAGGTCGTCGACTGTGCGCGGTTGATGTTGGGCTGGTTGGAGACCGTTGGGCGCTGGTGATTGCGTCCTTCCAGGCTGGCTTCGCTCTTCACGGGCTGGCGGTTCACCGGCGCGACGGCGTGTGGGACGACGCCTCCCGCGGTGTGCGGGGCGGGCGCCGCTGGGTGGTGCACGGGTTGGACCGCCTTGTTAACGGTGCGGTGCGGCGCCTGCGCGGCCTTCCTCGCCGCCTCCTCCCGGCGTTGTTCCTCGGCCGTGCGTTTATGTTTCTTTTGGTCTTGATTTTCGTCCGCCCTTGCGATCTGCGCCAACGGCAGGGCAAGAGCAAGGATCAGGAGTATGAGCTTTTTCATGGTTTCGTTGCCTTGTCCTGAATTCGACATTGCGGTCTCGGGGTTTATTCAAAACGATCCTCTCCCTTTAACCTCGAAGTCCGTTCTGATCCTGCTGCCGAACTGCTTCAAAAAGAACGATCGCGACCGCGGTGGCGAGATTGAGGCTGCGCGTCCCGTGCATTGGGATGGTGAGCAGGCGCTCGGCATTCGCCCGCAGGAGGGTCTCGGGAAGCCCCTTCGTTTCGCGTCCAAAAACCAGGAAATCTCCCGGCTGGAATCGGACCGCGTGATAGGGACGATCGGATTTCGTCGTGAGATAAAAATAGCGCGTCGCCGGGTCCTGCGCGGTTTGCAATTCGCCTAACGAATCCCAGTAGCAAAGATTGACTTCCGACCAGTAATCGAGACCGGCGCGCCGCAGAGTTCGGTCGTCGGTCGAGAATCCGAGCGGCCTGACGAGATGCAAGGTCGAGCGGGTGGCGAGGCAAAGCCGGCCAATGTTGCCCGTGTTGGGCGGAATCTCCGGCTCGACCAGGACGACGTTGAACATGCTTCTGTCACGGCGCTCTACGAGCGTCGATCGCGTCGCGCTATCTCGTTCTGGCTTGGACGGTCACAGAACGCCGCTACAGCTTCGACGCCACAAACTTCTCCAGCTTCACGATATCGGCCGCGAATTTCCGGATTCCTTCGGCCGTTTTCTCCGTCGCCATCGCGTCGTCGTTTAGGAGATAGCGGAAGGTCTTCTCATCCAGTTCGAGCCGTCGCACGTCGGCCTCTTTGGCTTTCGCAGGGTCGAGCTTCCGCTCGATCGGCTCCTGCGATTTCGACAGCTTATCGAGCAACTCCGGACTGATCGTGAGCAGATCGCACCCGGCCAGTTCGAGAATCTGCCCGACGTTGCGGAAACTCGCGCCCATCACTTCGGTGTTGTATCCGAACTTCTTGTAATAGGTGTAAATCTCCCGGACCGACTGCACGCCGGGGTCTTCCGCGCCGGCATAATCGCGCTTGTTCGCCGCTTTATACCAATCGTAAATCCGTCCGACGAAGGGCGAGATGAGTTGCACCCTGGCCTCCGCGCAACGCACCGCCTGCGGGAGCGAAAAGAGCAATGTCAGGTTGCAGTTGATCCCTTCCTTTTGCAGCTGCTCAGCGGCGTTGATCCCTTCCCAGGTCGAGGCGATTTTAATCAGGACTCGTTTGCGGTCGATGCCACGCTTTTCGTAGAGCTCGATCAAATGGCGCGCCTTGTTGATCGATCCCTCAGTGTCGAAGGAAAGCCGCGCGTCGGTCTCGGTCGAGACACGGCCCGGCACGATCTCGAGAATATCGCAACCGAACTGGACCAGCAGATGATCGATAATGTCCTCGATCTTCGCCGCGCCGCTCAGGCCGTTGCCTTTCCGGTCGGCGACCACTTCCTCCAAAAGATGCGCGTATTGCTCCTTCTGGGTAGCGGCGAAGATCAGGCTCGGGTTGGTCGTCGCGTCCTGCGGCTTGAAGTCCTTGATCGATTCAAAGTCGCCCGTGTCGGCCACGACCCTGGTGAACTTCTTGAGTTGATCGAGCTGGCTCGGTTTCGTTTCGGTTTTCGTGCCTTCGGCAACAGCGGTGCTCATATTGGAAATTACCGTCCAACCATCCGATCCACAATGGTAAAAAAGCTGCGGGTTGTCCCTGACCAGCTGAGGCGAAACGGTCGACGCAATCCTGGTGCAGTGTATCAACTGAATCGAGACCGTCGGCTGCGGGCCCGGGCGTGGACGCGCGGAAGCGCGTCCCTCCGGAGGGACATGCTTCCGCATGTCCAGGCTCTGCCATGGCGGTCTCTTACCAAATCGGTAAACTCCCGATGACAAAATTCATCCGCCGAAGGGCGAATGGGCCGATCGTCCAACACGAGACGCCGTCTTCGGGCAGAGCCGGAAGCTCACCTTCCGAGTCAGGCAAGCAGCCTGACTTCCAACGTAGGCCACGACCTTGCTGGTCGACCTTAGTCGACGACTTCGAGGCCCATCTGACGGGCGGTGCCGGCGATAATCTTGAAACCGGCCTCGTCATTGCGCGAATTCAGATCCTTGGCCTTCGTTTTCACGATTTCCATGACCTGTTTGCGGGTCACCTTGCCGACCTTCGTTTTGTTCGGTTCCTTCGAGCCGGCGGCGATGTTAGCGGCTTTTTTCAAGAGGACGGCGGCAGGCGGGCTCTTGGTGATGAAGGTAAACGATTTGTCTTTGTAGACCGTGATAACGACCGGGAGAATGTCGCCGGCTTGCTTCTGGGTGGTGGCGTTAAATTCCTTGCAGAACGCCATGATGTTGACGCCGCGCGGTCCGAGAGCGGTGCCGACGGGCGGCGCGGGATTCGCCTGGCCAGCCGGGATCTGCAATTTGATGTGAGCAACGATTTCTTTAGCCATTTTGAAAAGCTTTAAGGGTTAAGTTTTAAGTTTTAAGTGAGCCGCGACCTCTTCGCTTGGAGCTTAATCACTTAAAGCTTAAAGCTGATTTTATCCGCGTTCGACCTGCCAATATTCGAGTTCCACCGGGGTCGCGCGACCGAAAATGGTGACCGAGACGCGCAGTTTTCCGCGTTCGGGGTCGATCTCTTCCACGATCCCGCTCTGGTTTTGGAACGGGCCGTCCGCCACTTTGACCGTCTCGCCGACTTCGAAACTGACTTTCGGTTTGACCTTCTCTTCCCGCTCCCGCATTTGCGCCAGCATGTTGTCGACTTCCGACTGACGCATCGGGATCGGACGATCCTTCGTGCCGGCGAAGCCGATCACACCCGGCGTTTCGCGAATGAAATACCACGTCCGGCCGATGAGCTGATTTTCCTCATCGAGCAGGTGCATGTTGATGATCAGGTAGCCGGGAAAAAATTTCCGGGTTGTCTCGCTCTTTTTCCCGCGCTTGATCTCGGAGACGCGCTCCGTCGGCACGAGCACCTCGAAAACGACGTCGCCCATTTCTTCGGTCTTGACGCGTTTCTCAATGTTGTCGCGCACCTTGTTCTCCTGTCCGGAGAGCACATGCACGACGTACCATTGATCTTTGGCGGCGAGGACGTGGGCCATGATTACAGGCGGGTGAGGAAGTGGATCACGTTGACGAGAATAAAATCGAAGAGCGCGACGTAACCGCCGAGAAGCAGCATGGCAATGATGACGACCATGGTGGAGTCGGTCAGCTCCTTGTAGCGTTTCATTCCCCTCTCCTTTGGGTCCCAGGGCCAGGAAGCTTTTTGCAGCTCCAACCGGACTTCGGAGAAGAAGGTTTTTGTTTTAGCAAGCATGGGTTGGTGGATCGTTAGGCCGAGAATCGAGATTCGAGATTCGTAAATCGGCTGCCGCTTGTAACGATGGAACGATTCACAATTCTCGAATTACGCTTTTCTTGACGGTGCCAACCACGCCAGGAGGGACTCGAACCCCCAACCGACGGTTTTGGAGACCGCTACTCTACCAATTGAGCTACTGGCGTAAATTGCCTCCGACAAACTAGTCCAGAATTTCGCTCACGCGACCCGCGCCGACGGTTTTGCCGCCTTCGCGAATGGCGAACCGGATCGTTTTCTCCATGGCGATCGGCGTGCCAAGCTCCACTTCGACGGCCACGTTGTCACCGGGCATGACCATTTCGACGCCCTCCGGAAGCTTCACGCTGCCCGTCACGTCGGTCGTGCGGAAATAAAATTGCGGACGGTAATTGGTGAAGAACGGAGTATGACGACCGCCTTCTTCCTTGCTCAGGACGTAGACTTCCGCTTTGAACTTCTTGTGCGGCTTGATCGTGCCCGGCTTGGCGATGACCTGGCCGCGCTCGATGTCTTCCTTCTTCACGCCGCGCAGCAGCACGCCCACGTTGTCGCCGGCGCGCGCTTCGTCGAGCAGCTTGCGAAACATCTCGATGTCGGTCGCGGTCGTCTTGGCGGTCGGCTTGATGCCGACGACTTCGACTTCTTCCATCTTCTTGAGGATACCGCGCTCGACTCGACCGGTCGCGACCGTGCCGCGGCCTTCAATGTTGAAAACGTCTTCCACCGGCATGAGGAACGGCTGATCGATCGGCCGGTCCGGCACGGGGATGTAATCGTCCACCGCTTTTACCAGCTCGAGGATCTGCGCTTCCTGTTCCGGATCGCCATTCAGCGCCTTGAGCGCGCTGCCTTTGACGATCGGAATCTGGTCGCCCGGAAACTCGTATTGGGTGAGGAGATCGCGCACTTCCATTTCGACGAGGTCGAGCAGTTCCGGATCATCGACCATGTCGACCTTGTTCAGGAAAACAACGATCGCCGGCACGCCGACCTGGCGCGCGAGCAGAATGTGTTCGCGGGTCTGCGGCATCGGACCGTCCGCAGCGCTGACGACGAGGATCGCACCGTCCATCTGCGCGGCACCGGTGATCATGTTCTTCACATAGTCAGCGTGGCCGGGGCAATCGACGTGGGCGTAGTGCCGCTTTTCGCTCTGATATTCGACGTGAGCGGTATTGATGGTGATGCCACGCTCCTTTTCTTCCGGCGCGTTGTCGATCGAATCGTAGCCGCGCACTTCTGCCATACCCTTCTTGGCGAGCACGGTGGTAATCGCGGCGGTCAGGGTCGTCTTGCCGTGGTCGACATGTCCGATCGTGCCGACATTGATGTGCGGCTTATCGCGTTTGAATGCTTCTTTAGCCATCTGGAATTTCTCCTTGGGTTTTACTTAATCTTGGGTGCTGTCTTTTCGTTAGGTTATTTTCCGGTCGCGAGCCCGCTCTGGAGCCCACAACCGGGCTTGAACCGGTGACCTCGTCCTTACCAAGGACGTGCTCTACCAACTGAGCTATGTGGGCCGCTGTTCATTCTTCTGGCTGGCCCCGCCATCGCGGGGGGCCAAACCGGTTGCTCGTCGTTATTAGAAGCGAAAGTCCCAAAGCCGGTCAAAACTGCTTGAACGACCATGGGACTTTTCCTCGTTCTTCGAAAAAGCGTCGGCAAGCTAACCGCCCGCTCTGCGCTGTCAAAGAAATTTCTCGTTCGGGCGCAGCTCTGATCAATCAGACGGGCGCCTCCTGGCACGAACCACAAATACAACAATGATCAGGAGCAGGACGACCACCCCGGCGCCGATGCCAATCCAGCCGGTTGGGCTGATGAGTGGCGGAACTGGAGTTGGCTCTGGAGTCGGCTTTGGAGTCGACGTGGCGGTGGGCGGCGGGGGAATCTGCCGCTGAGCGAAACGCAACCGTGCGAGCGTATCGGCTTGATTGGGTTTGATCGCCAGGGCCGATTGATAATCCGCGACCGCTTTCTCCCATTGGTCGATCAAGGAATAACAGTAGCCCCGCTTATCGAACGCATCGAAATCATTGGGATTGATCTCGATCGCCTTGCCGTAGTCCGCCAGAGCGTCCTCATACTTGTGGTCGCTTCGCTTGGCGAAAGCGCGCCAAATGTACGCTTGTTCGTCCTGTGGATTCATCTCGATCGCCTTGTCGTAGTCGGCGATGGCGGCCTTCCAATCGGCTTTCCCGATATTGGCGAAGCCGCGAAAGCGATAAGCATTGGGGTCGTCCGGCTTGAGCTCGATTGCCTTGCTGAGATCGGTCAGCGCGGGCTCAAATTGTTTCAGCTCAGTTTCCGCCTGGCCCCGGCCGAGATAAGAGGTGGTCTGCCCGGGCGCCAACTCGATTACTTGCGTGAAATCCGCCACCGCTTCGGCATTTTTTTTCAGGGCAAGATACATGTAGGCACGGTTTTCGAGCGCGGGAATATCTTTTGGATCGATCTCGATCGCCTTGGTGAACTCGATTATTGCCTGATCGTACTGACGCTGATCTGCCGCCTGCACCCCCGCCTTGAAGTGCGCCGCCCCTTCGTCCGTTTTTGCTTTTTTCTTGGCCCAGCCCGCTGGACAGAGCAGTAAAAAAATTATCGTGACAGCTGCCAGCGCTCTTTTCGAATTCTTCAAAATGTTCATGGTTTTCTCTTTCTTGAAACGTATCTGAAGAACAATTCGTTTGTCACCCAGGAAATTACGCGGCTCAATCTCGGCTTTTCCATGCCTTCGATCGAGACCAGACACCGTCTGCGATCCCCGCGCAAAAACCAGGGTTACGCCGCGGTCTTCGCCACCATTCTCATTTGGTCGACGCCCTCGCTCTTCCAGTTTTACCTCAACCGCTTTTACGACCCGTTCGCGCAAAATTTTTACCGCTACTCGATCGCGTGCCTTGCCATCCTGCCGCTCGCTCTCCATCGCTTTCGCCGGAGCGGGCTGCGCCTCGACTGGAACGTGTTCGGTCTCTGCCTCCTGCCGGCCTTGCCTAACGTCGTCCATCAGATCACCCAGGTCCTCTCGCTTCATTACATGGGACCCGGCGTTTACGCCGTCTTCATCCGCTCCTCAGTCATCATAACCGCCCTCCTTGCGCTAATTTTTTTCCCCGAGGAACGCTGGATCATCCGGCAATGGCAGTTCCAGATCGGGACCCTCCTCGGATTGTTAGGCGCGGTCGGCGTCTTTTGGTTTCAGCCGGGTTGGCAGACGCACCCCGTCTCGTTAGGCGGACTTGCCATCGGTTTCACCGCCAGCTTTTGCTGGGCACTTTACGGCGTGCTTGTGAAACGGCCATCGGCCCGCTTCGGCAGCATCCGAAGCTTCGGGGTAATCAGCCTTCTTACTTCGCTCATGCTCCTCCCCCTCACCTGGATTTTTGGCCGGCTCGACACGCCGCTGCAGGTGAGCGCGCACGTGAACGGCATTCTCATCATCTCCGCGGTCACCTGCATTAGCATGGCGCATGTTCTCTATTACGTGGCCATCCGCGAGATCGGGGTCGCGCTCTCGCAAACACTGCAGTTGCTCAGTCCGCTGGGTGCGCTCGCGCTTTCCGCCTGGATTTTTCACGAGCGGTTCTCCGTCGCACAAGGCTGGTGCGCAGCCATCCTGCTCTTCGGCGCCTTCCTCGCCACCAGGGTGAAGCCGCAGGTCGCCGTTGAGACGGCGGAGAACATCTGACGCGCCATTCCCCAGCAAACGCGGCGCGTCCAGCTTGCAAGCGATATCCCTCGTCGTCCTCCGGGGAGTCGGGATGAAAGGCGACGGCGAAAAAGACACGATTACATTCGCGCCTTCAGCTCCTGCGCTGTCAGGTCATTCTCGGCTGGGGCTGGTTCGGCCGCACGCATCTTCACCAGTTCTAACCCGCCCGCGGCGCTTTTATTAAGGGGAAAGTGCTTTGTGCGGGCATGCTACGAATGCGGCGGCCGCCGCGGCAGGATGAATGTTTGTCGCGCCACGTTCGATTGCAGCACGGCGGGCTCGTAGATTTCCGCGAGCAGTTCTTTGCGAAACAAATCCGGATTGCGCGCCGCGAAATCTTCCCAATTCGCATGGGACCCGCGCACGCGCCGTTCCGCGATGAGAGCAAGAAAAGCGGCCGTGATGGTTTCGTGATACACCTCCGGTCGTCTGGCTCTTGCCGCCAACCGGCGCAGCCCGCGCGCCAGATGCAGCAGCGCTTCAGGGAAAGCGTGACGCTCCAGCAATTCGTAGCTCACCCGCACATGCTCGCGGTGCGGAAATCGCGCGGGATCGATCCGGTCCTCCTCGAAATCGGCCAGGAGGCCGGTCGGGTTAGTCCCCGACATGATCATCCTCCACCAGCCGATGGCTGTCGCTTGCAGTCAAATCGAGGCCGTAGATCGTGCGCAACTTTTTGATATGGCCGAGCGTTTTGGGACTGAAGGCGGACTTCCCTTCCAGGGCGTGGAGGGTGATGCCCTCGAGCAGATCGCCTAACGAAAGATCAAGATACTCGGCCAGCGCCTTGAGCACCTTCACCAGCGTCTTTTCCATGCGCGCGCCGACCTGGACGCGCTCCACTCTCTTCCGGGCGGGTTGCTGTTTCATTGTGACAATGTTACCAATATCACGACACAGCGCAAGCTTTCAGTGCCTGTTTGAGAACGGCGCTTCGGATTTTCGCCTCTTCGGGTTCGACGCTCCTTGAACGACAGCGAGCCCTGCCGCCAGCAGCGCTTCGACTGCGGGAGTCGAGGCGAAAAGTTCGCGACTGGCCGGTCTGCGGAAAGCGATGTGAACCGCGCTCTGGGTTCGGGATCTGAGCGTCGACTCCGCGAAGATTAACCTCGCTCGCCCGGTAAATCAGGTCCGCTTCGTCGCCATGCCCCACGCGAGGAGGATCAGCCCGCAACCGGCGAAGATCGCTGTCACGACGAGGAAGCTGCGTATCTCGGGGATGTGGAAGACGGTCTTGTCGTGGCGCACACCGTCGGCCCAGCCGAGCATGAAGGAGAGCAGCGCTCCGCAAAAAAACATAATGCTAAAGGCGAACATCGATTCGCCACGGGTCCGGCGCGGAGTGGGATCAGAAGAAGTCATGAGAAAGATGTTTGATTGCTAAGCGGCGCACGCCCCCGCGGTCAAATGATTTTCGTGCCGGACATGAAACGGGAACAATATCACCGCTGACAATTTGTAGCGCTTCCTGGAACAGCTCGACCTTAGATTCCAGCGCCCGGCGCGTGATTGCGAAACCAGGCCATGAAGCAAATGAGCGGATAGATTTGCTTCCGATGATCACGCCGTTCCTGGAAGTGTTCGTCGAGGCTTTGGCGGACGAAACCCGGATCGAAAAGACCGGTCTGCGCGAGTGCCGTCGGCGAGCAAAGATCCTCGACCGTTTCACGCATGTTCTGTTTCAGCCAGAGCGCCACCGGCATCATGAAGCCGGCCTTGCGCCGGTTGATAATTTCGTCAGGCAAAAGACCCCGCACCGCCCGCTTCAAGACATACTTGGTCGTCAGGCCGCGCAGCTTGTCCGCGGGCCGAATGCGCGAGGCATATTCGACCACGTCGCGATCGAGGAACGGAGTGCGCACTTCCAGCGAATGCGCCATGCTCGCCCGGTCGACCTTGAGCAGGACGTCGTCCTGCAAATACAGCTTCATGGCGAGATATTGCAGTCGCTGAAAGTCGCCCTTTAATCCGCTCCGCCGGATATTTGCTGTGATATCTTCGAAGGCATCCTCGCGCAGCAGGAGATCCTGAAAGCCGGCGGAGAGAAGCTGCTTTTTTTCCGAGTTCCCGTAGCAGCCCATCCAGAGGAGAAAGCGCACTTCGGGCGATAACCCGAGACCTTTGACAAACTGCTGCATGAGAAACTCGGCGCTGGCATAACGATGCGAAACTGGCAGGCGCTGCACGACATGACGCAACCCGTCGCGCCAACCGGCCGGCAGAAACGAGAGGTTCTGCACCAGCTTGTGCGCCTGGAACGCGGCGTAACCCGCGAAGAGTTCATCGGCGCCGTCTCCGCCCAGCACGACCTTGACGTGCTCCGAGGCCAGCCGGCTCAGCACATAAGTGGGCATGATCGAAGCGTCGGCCAGCGGCTCGTGCAGGCCCTGCATGATCTTGGGAAACAAGTCCGCCGCGTGCTGCAAGGTCAGGATCTCTTCGTGATGCTCGGTGCCAAAGATGGCCGCGACGCGACGCGCGTAGCGCGACTCGTCATAGCTCCGGTCATCGAAACCGATGGAGAAACTGTGCAGCCGGCTGCCGGATTGCTGCGCGGCAAGCGCGGTGACCGTGCTGGAATCGATTCCGCCCGAGAGAAACAAGCCGACCGGCACATCGCTCCGCAGCCGTTTCTTGACCGAGTCGCGCAGGATGGCGAGCAGATCCTCAGCCCACTCATCGACGTTGCGATCGCTCATCGGATTGTCCTCGAGCGGGATGTCCCAATAGCGATCGAGGCGTAGTCCGTTGCGATCGAAGAAGAGATAGGCGCCGGCCTCAAGCTTGTAGATTCCTTCGAAAATCGTGTGCGGCGCCGGCACGTAACCGTAGGTGAAATATTTGCTGACCGAGAGCGGCTGAAGCCGGCGCGTGACGCGCGGATGGGCCAGCAACGCCTTGAGTTCCGAGGCGAAGATCAACTCGCCATCCCGCACGCAATAGTAGAGCGGCTTCACTCCGATGCGGTCGCGCGCCAGGAAGAGTCGCTCCTCCGCGCGATCCCAGATCGCGAACGCGAACATGCCGTTGCACAGCTGCAAAGCGGCCACACCATCGAGCGCGAATTGCTGGAGCAAGACTTCGGTGTCGGAGTGAGTTTGGAAAACGCAGCCGCGTTTTTCGAGCCCGGCGCGCAGTTCGACGTAATTATAGATCTCGCCGTTATAGATGATGTGATAGCGCTCGTCCCGGGTGTGCATCGGCTGGGCACCGGTTTCGAGATCGATGATGCTAAGGCGTCGATGCCCGAGCGCAATGCCTTGCTCAAGGTAAAATCCCTCGCCGTCCGGCCCGCGCGGCGTCAGCGGAACGGTCATGCGCCGGAGTAATTCTTCGGCGTCGACCGCTGGCCCCTTGAGCTGTGTGAATCCCGCAATACCGCACATCTTTTATTTTCCGCTCCGGCAGACTTTAGTCGTGCGAGACAAAGAGCGCGATGCTAACGAGCAGGCGACGCGCAGGATAATCCGATGACGTTCGATACAACATGGGCCAAAAGTTTCCTGGAGAGCCGGCGCACGGTATGGCTGATCGGCGGTATCGCCATCTGCTTTTTTACCCTAACGAATCTCCCCTGGAACCTGGACGATTACGATCAGGCGCTCCAAGCCTACACCTCCTTTGAGATGATCAAGGGAGGCCACTGGTTCTTTCAGCATACGCCCCATGGATTGATCGCGCAGAAGCCGCCGCTCGTCGGCTGGGCCTCGGCCGCCACGTTTCTCATCACTCGCTCGTGGAACGTAGCCTGGCGCCTCCCGTGTTTTCTTTCCGCCGTCATAATGGCGATCGTCTTATTCCGCGCCGCCCGAGCCGCCTACGGAGCGGCGCCCGCCCTCATCGCCCTGGGCGCGATCTGCTTCAACCTGCTGAGCCTGCGTCTCGCGACCCTGGTGCGGACCGATATGCCGCTCGGACTCTTCCTTTTCCTTCCCGGCTTTTTGATCTGGCACAAAATCCGCCTCCGGCAGGCGTGGGAGCGGAGCGATCGCTGGGAAATATTCGCGCTCTTCGCCGCCTCCATGCTCATCAAAGGGCCGATGAATTTCGCCTTCATCCTGCCGGGCATCGTGCTCTTTCAATTGCTCGTCGCGAGGCGCAGCGGCACCACCGCATGGTGCGGTTGGTGGCCCTGGCTAGCCTCGCTCGGGGTTATCCTGGTTTGGACCATCTTCGGCATCATGTTCGTCCCGGCCTTTTATCACGTAGTTTTCGAGAAGGAATTCCTCGGGCGCTTTGAGAGCACGGTGCATCGCGCGCAGCCGCTCCTCTTCTATCTGCCGCATCTGTTACAGAAGTTCGCCCCGTGGTCGGTGCTCATGATCATCTTCGCCTACTTCGCCGCGCAGCGAGCGAGCGGCTTTGTGCGCCATTTTCTCCGTAACACCGCGCCCGAAACGCTCTGGCTGCTCTTCTGGAGCATCGGAGGGCTCATCCTGATGTCGCTCGTCCCGTCGAAGCGGGTCGATCGCATCTACCCGGTGCTGCCGCCGCTTTGCCTGCTGCTCGCGGCGCAGGTGGCGCACCTCTTGCAGCACGACGAGACACGGGCGCGGGCCTTGAAATGGAGCGCGGCCGGATTGCTTTTTTCGATCGTCTTCAGCGGCGGCTATGCGGCGAGCAAGATCGTTTCAAATTATCGCGATCACGCTGACAACCTGGAAAACTTCAGCAACCTCGTGAACGCCGAGGTCGCCGCTCATCACTGGCGTTTCGAGGTGATTGAAGGCAAAGGCGGCGGCAGCCAGGGAATGCTCCTCTACCTGCAGAAGCTCCATTTCATTCCGCTTAATCAGGCAATCGAGCAGTGGAACGCTGGCGCGCTTGACGCGCTCGTCGTACCCACGAACCAGATCGACGACCTGCTGCCGCAACTGCAAAACGCGTCGGTCGCGCCTTTCCGGACGGTCAAACGCTCGTCGATTCCGCACGTCGGCTATCTGCTTGTGACGCGAAGAGCGGGATGACTGCTCGAAGAGCAGCCAAGAACGCCCTGGCAGGATCTAAAATCCTTGACGGACTACCTCGAGCGGGATGACCCCTCGGAGAGCAGCGAAGAACGCACTTGCAGGATTCAAAATCCTTGACGGACTACCTCAGATGTATCGTTAGGCGGCGCTATCATTTGGTTAAGGTGCCCAGTCAAACGTTTCTTTGTGACCGTCGCGCTCTGTATTGAATTGCTTCTTCGTAAATGCTGTGATTGTGCTTTCAGACGTTACGGAGCCGGAGTCTGCTTGGAACGTCAGCAATAGCTTATTCCCTTCGATTCGCCAACGGCGTCCGTCAATATCTATTGGAGCGTCCTCGTTGCGTTGAACGCCCCACCTGCCGTCGGCGTAAAAGGCAACATACTTTCGGCGGCCAAGCCATCGCCCCAAAATCCGCTTGGCGTAGTCTTCGGATCGCACGACATCGCCGAGTTCTGATTCCAGAGGCCGTTCCCCGATTGATGATGCCTTACTAGCTGAATTCCATTCCTGCTTCCACAATTCAAAATTGAGATCAAGGTGCCGCGATAGGGCAAGCACCATATCAATGACCATCGTTTCTAAGTCATCCAAGACGCTGCCTGTTGTCTCGATCATGATGGCCGAGCCGCCCCAACCATTATAGCCGAGGGGGAAGCGATGCGCCCAATGCCACTCAAACCTTGACGCTTTCATCTCGTTTATGTAATCCCATGCCTCTTTGCCATCGAAATGATGCGGCGGGTACCACAAAGCGAGTGCAATCAAAATTTGTTCGACAACATCAGTTACGTCGAACGTCCCTTGCTTCATATTCTGCCGGCTGCCGGAATCCCATAACCTTTGAGCACGGCCATAGGCATCGCGCCGAATTGCCGGAAGCGTTCTGATGTAGTTGGCAAGTTTTGCTGCATGATCTGGCAATGCATTGCGGCTAATCAGCGTACGCATGGCTGCGGACGCCTGGCCGGCTACCCTGGCTAATGCAATCTTATCAGCGGCTTGTCTTTGCGCCTCAACGCGCCCATGCCATTCGTCGCGATAGTATCTCACTTGCGCCGCGCCCAACTTGCGACCGAAGCCGCCTTTCATCTGCGTGTCGTCGTGGCAGTGCACGCACAGGACAGCCAGATTATCCGGATCGTTATTGCTCGGATTTTCGTCTGTGTGGTGAATCTGAATGGGGTTTCCGCGCTCGCGACACACACAACACGTTCTGTCTGACTTGAACATGAGCGCCGTGGCAGCAT
Source organism: uncultured Verrucomicrobiae bacterium (assembly GCA_963742545.1). Taxonomy (GTDB): domain Bacteria; phylum Verrucomicrobiota; class Verrucomicrobiia; order Chthoniobacterales; family UBA10450; genus Palsa-1392. The sequence continues at coordinate 338,335 of CAVUMF010000004.1, forward strand.
CCTCTGGCACGGGAACACGATCTTTCTTTGTCATGGATGAAATTATGCGCCTAACGACCAAGGTGAGCGGCCTCGTTAGAAGACATTCTTCGTAAGCCACTCAGCACCCTGAATCAGCTCTTCGACCTGCTCCTTTGTAGGCTCAGCGTCCTTCTTATGGGAACAGAGGTTGCGCAGATCCGCAAGAAAGCTGATTTTTCGCCAAGTCGGCGTGTCAACTACCGACGCGGCCTTAAGCGGGTCATTTATGTCAGCGATAGTAGGATGCTTCTTAGTAAGCTTCACACTGTGAGCCTGAGCTACTTTCTGGAGGTGCCCTTCAATAACCACGCCAACAAGAGCGCCTGCCGCTCGCGAGCTGATCTTCGCCAGTTGTCGCGCAATGGAAAGCTCGCCGTCTTGAAGCTCTGCGTATAACTCTCCCTCAATGTTTGCCAGAACTGAATCAACCCGCTTGCCAATAGCGTGCAGGATTGTCAGCTGGTTGAAGAAACACTGGAGAACCTGTTTGCGCGTGTCGAAATCTGGATAGTGGACACTATTAGGAGCGACACCTTTGAGGTAGTCCTGTATCACGTAGGTCCCGTATCCCGAGAGACTTCCTATTTGGATCCACTTCATAGTAGCCCCGGAACTCGGCAAACCGATCCGGAGCAAGCGAAGCTACAGGCTTCATGGTCTTTGTGTACCAGCGCTGGTAGTCGTAATGGAACTGCTTTTCTTCTTCTTTCTGGAATTCAACAGCCAGCTTGGCGCCCCCGGTGTACAAGGCGTCGAGCTCTTTGCGTATAGCTTCTTTCTTTGTCATGCGCTTGGCGAAATGTCTTCTAACGACCCCAAGCTCAGCGACGGGGGAGGCGCGACGCGGCACCTGCCCCACGGGTGGAACGTGGGACACAAGCTACCAAGAGGCGTCGAGCGCGGAGTAGCAGGTGCCGTGACGCGCCGTAGCCGTTCGCTGCAGCGCATGGTTAGGCGCGTTTGGACGAGCAGATTCTGCAATTTGTCCAATGGTCACTCGGCTATTTGATCACATTACCTCCGCCGGGATTCACAATCGAGTTTCGCCCGAAGAGGATGTAAAATGGATCGAACTTCACGCCAGCCGTTGTGGTGGCGTCTTTCAGAATCGCGTAGCCGAAGCCGGCGAACAGGTTGGTTTGAGGACTAGCCTGTCGGGCGGTGACGTAATCGCCCCAGCGGGCGGTGGAGGCAGTGCTGGTTTCGGGATACCACACTACGAAGTCGCCGAGGATGCCGACGGCGCAATTGGCGTTGTCATTTTTTCCGCCCCAGCCAAGCGCGATGCCCACTTCGTTCTGTCCGTTGGTCGCGAGGGCAGGATAGGCGAAGGCGTAGTCGTTATTCCAGATTGCGAACTGGTCAATGCGCTTGTAGTTGTTGCTCGGATCGATCTTCGCCACTTGGATGTTGGCATTGGGGAAATTGAATCCGCCGCTCGCACCTGTTCCGTTGCTGGCGGTCCAGGCAAACCAGACTTCATTCCCGCGCCGGGTCGCGCCGATCACGCCGAACTTGGGGAACGCCAGAGCATGCCATTGTCGTGGCGGAGGTTCGTTCCATTGGGCCAACCGTTCACGCCGACATCGCGCCAGGAGTAGGAACTCGAATTCTCGTTCCAGTTGAACACCTTCGTCGTGTTATTCCGGTGCCCGGCCCAATATGCTTCGTCGCCGGTGTTCTGCGTGACGTGGCTGCCGTAGGCAAGCCCGGCTTTGGCCCAGTCGGTGTAGTTGAAGTTAATTGTGCTTCCAGTTGCGATTTCCGACAAAGGAACACGCACAATGATTCGCCCACCCGTTGGCGGCGATGCCCCGCCGCTGCCGACGTTGTCGATGCTGATGTAAAGATAATTGTTGCCCACCGACATATTCGGGTAATCCATCCAGTGGATCGGACCGGGTTTCGCATTGGATGGAACCGCGCCTTCGGCAGCGGTGGTGACGACGCCGAGGGCGTCCGAGGTCAGATCCCAATACGTCCACGAAGTGCATTTACTGCTGGAAACAGTCTCCGGGCTGGCTGCGGCAATGCGCAAGCGGTTCTTGCCATCGCCCCCCCTGTTGAACTGCATCAACCAGATGAAGCGATCAATGCTGGGAACGTATTGAACGATCTGATCGCAACAGAACCCCCCATCTGCCGTATTATCGAAGACGGTAGTCGGATCGATGGGAGTGAAAGTGTTTCCCCCGTCGGTTGAATACGCGGCATACCAATTGCCCGTCGCCAGCACGATGCTGCCGCTCTCCGCCCCGCTAATGTCCGCCGCACCCGTGGAAAAGGGCGCTGCAACCTTGCCGTAGTTCGCGTATTTTCCGAAGACGACCCGGATCAGGATCATCTCCCGCCGCGCCGCCGCCGGATTTAAAGTCGAGGGGTTTGATGGCGGTCCCCGGGGGGGGGACCCACCGAACCGACCGGCGCGGACGGTCGGGCCCGGGAAGGTAATTGGGGTAATCCTCTGGTTAATCACCCCGACCGGCGGAGGGAACGGGGCGAAGGAGGGGTGCGGGGGGGGGACGCCATGTGAGAGGGAAAGGGCCACCCGGCCTCCTTTTTCAGGGGAGGGGCAGGGTTCATATTGGCAGGGGGGTTGGGGTTTTTTTATTCCCCGCCAACGACCCGGTTCGGAAGCGGTGTGGGCGGGTTTTCGGGACCAGGGGGGGGTTTGGGGGGGGGGGGGGCAAAATCTTTGGAGGCGGTCCAAGGCTCCTGGAAACCCGGCCAGTCGGGGACCTCGGTGGGGGGTTCCGCAGGGGTCCTGGGGGAAAGGTCGGGGCAGGCAAAGGGTGGGGCGGAGTTTCGGGGAAGAAGGGGGGGGAGGTCCATTTGGGGACAGTCGGACCCCATCAACGTCTTCAGCAGGTGATTGGATTCATCATTTGGATTTTTGCATTCGTTATCTTTGTTCATGGTTTTGCTTTCTTTGCTGGTTGGTTTTGTTTTGTTCGTGGAGAGATGTAGCGCCTAACTAGAAGTATAGTAAATGTCGTCTACCGGCACGGATATTTTGTCGTGCACGAGGGTTTTTGATTTCTTGCTCGCGGTGTTTGTTTTGGGTGCGTAGAAGGGATCATGCCCCGTCCCAGACCGCATTACCGCCTGCTCGGTAGCAACCTCCAAACGCAGGAGCGACGCAAGATTGAATTGATCGATCTCCCCTTTGCTTCCAGCCGTTCCTTCCGCCTCGCGCGCGAACGGGAAATGGGCCCGCAAAGTGCCTGCCGCGAGCAGGACAACGGTCTTGCGGCAACTTCGTTCCTGGTGGGTGGCTCATTGAAGGCTCGCCAAGGTGGATCCGGCGGCATTGAAAATACCGGTTCCACGACACCCCGGTCAAGCAGCAACCCTTGAGGTGACACCACGAGAGCGGTGTTCGAACGTTGTCAGTTCCTAAATCGTCCTCGTCGTCATCCTCCTTCTCGTCCCTCGAAAAGACGGAAAATCGAGGACGAGGACGATTATGAGAGCGAGCACGAATGGTCAACTAACAATTGATCAACACTACCCAGCACGAAAGAGGTCGGGGTCAGGAGAATAATTCGAGCGCCTCTCATCAGCGGCCGGACCGTCGCGGCGGCTTCACGAAAAGAACCCACTGGCAGGATCAAAATCCTTGCCGGACAACCTCCGATTGATGGTTAAGACCTCTCGTGGTCCATGCTTTCGACGGTTGCGATTGCCGCTTGGATCGCAGCTGGATCAAGAGTGAGCGAGATGTGGTCGATTCCGGGAAGCACCGTCACGGGAACATCTTTACCCGCCGCCTTGAAAACGTTTGCGAACTGATCGGCATGAAACACCTCATCATTCTGGCCGACCAGCACCTGCAGTGGTTGCCTGACCGCACGGATGTTAGCCTGGTAGTCGCGCTCGGGCCCAAAGTTCTGCGCGAGGGAAAATGAATATTGCGGGGTGAGAAAATCCCTGGCCTCCTCGGAGAGTGCGAACCTCGTTACCGGGAGATCGTTAAACGAACGTATCCCGAAGCCATTGAGCACGGAGATTGCGATTATCCGCGGAACCCCCACGCTGACCCACCCGCCGCTGCCTGGGCGAGATGTGGCTGCATCCAGGCTGATGAAGGGAGAGAGCAGAAGGTAGTTAGAGAACAGCTTCTGGTGCCCGCTGCCCGCGAATCGAAGCACAAAACCACCACCGGAAGAGAACCCGATCAGCGTAGAAGGTTGGGCCAATTTCTTCGAATGGACGAAATCTGCCATGTCGTCCTCCAACTGCCCGATATAGGCGATGAGGCCTTTCGTGCCTGATTTGCCGTGTCCGCGGATGTCCAGCGCGTAAGCTGCATAGCCAGCCGCGGCAAATCCCTTGGCCATCAGGTGCATGCTGCTGCTACTGGCAGACGAGCCGTGCACGAGCACCACGCTGCCTTTGACCGCGTCACCTGCAGCCGGGTAAGCTCGAAAGGCGAGTTTGGCGCCATCGCGAGCCGTAAAGTAACTGACTTTCGGTAAATCGGAGAAATCCACCTTCTCGAATGGGTTATTGATGCTCGCCATCGGCGGCGGCGAGCCCGGTCCACCGAAAGCGATGACAAGGCCAAAGGCCGCCACCAACGCCGCAACAATAACCAAGACCGTAACGAGAAGACGCTTCATAAGATAAGCCTAACGACCACAGCTCAGCGACTCGGCCCGCGGGGCGCGTGGATTGCAACCAGAGAGCGAGGGCCGGGATCGTTGCAGCGGATGGTTAACTTTCATAGGACGAAGTGGAGGTGTATTCCCGTTTAGCGCAGGAAAAACTGTCGAAAATTCGACGGTGTCGCTTCAAACCGTACTCATCGTCGCGCGACTCATAATCTTTGACCCATTGGATTAGTTGGCCAAGCATCGCGTTTTGCTCCTCGGCCGAGGAAAACTTTGATGGCTCCCAGGGCCGACGATTGCAATGGGCCACACAGGTTTCGACACCGGGGTTCAGGAACCTGAGCTCGCTGCAGTGCGGCAGGGCGGCCTCGACGAGATCGCCATAGCATCCTTCAATGACCCATTGGTCGTTGCTGGCAAGGAACTGGCCAAGCACAGCGAGGCTTTCTTGCAGAGGTTTGCGACGTGTACCCCGATCCCAAGCGATTTCATCCAAGGACAGTCGTGGAATGTCCGCGTTGCCGATCAGGCGGCGAGCCATCGTGCTTTTACCCGCTCCTGCATTTCCTAAAAGGATCAGTCTCATTTGCCGAAAGCTAACGACCCCAAGCTCAGCGACGGCGGAGCCGTTCGCTGCAGCAATTGGTTAGGCCTGTTCGTCGAGTTGTTTGAGTGACTTGCCATCCTTGGTTTTCCACGCTGTGAGTCCGTTTGCGCTTCCGCCGTGGATCACGACGGCCGCTGCGGAGGGGCTCGTGAACTCGGCGTCCTTGGTGAAGGCAAGAAAGCCGTCCTTCTCGATTAGTGTGCCGTCGGCGATGAGTTGTTTGCGCTGAGCTACGACGTAGGGATAACTCTCGGCAGATGGACGCTCCTCCAAGACGGCGGTTGATTTCTGGAAGATGACAAAGCCGTTCGCGGTGCGTTGACCGCGCGCCTCGGCTCCCTTGATGCGGCAGAAGAGAACTCCGCCGGGCTGCGTTGTCGCGGCGGGTTGGGCAATCGGCGCAAGGATGTCAGAACCGAGGACGGGAAGGAGCTGCCGAATGCGGGCAAGAAACACCTCCATGTCCTCGCGGTCTGATTCGGGAAGCCGCGAACCGCCAGCCTGATTCTGTTCGAGCGTGAATCGGTTGATCGTGGCCGCCTCAGCGAGGAGGCGGCTCTCAAGATACCTCACATGAGCTTTGGTCAGGTTCTCGTCCTTGCTGACGAACACGATGGCGGAAACCCAAAACTCCTTTGTCTTGTGTTGCTTGAGGCGGTCACGAATGACCTCAGCCTCGCCAATGTAAGCGCGGGGTGCGTTGGTAAGTGGATCGGTGCCAATGAGGATGTAGACTCCGGCCTTGTCGAGTTCCTCGCGAGCAAGAAGCTCATCTAGCTCCGTGCGGGGCGCCGCGACTGCCTTGCCCGTCCAGTTGGAGATCTCGGCAGTGCGAAGGCTCTTCGCGTCTCCGCGTGGTAGGAAGAGCTTGATCGTTGCAGATGTCATGGGCGCGTGTCTGGGCCTAACTAGAATTACACGAAAGGATGTGCGCGGACGAATACATTTTCTTGTGCACGATCGTTTTTGATTTCTGGCTGGTGTTGTTGACGTTGCAGTGGCAGAAGAGGGCACGCCGCGCCCCAAATCGACATTACCGCCTGCTCGTTATCAACCTCCAAACGCAGGAGCGACTCAAGATTGAATTGATCGATCTCCCTTTTGTTTCCAGCCGTTCCTTCCGCCTGCGCGTGGACGGGAAATGGGCCCGCAAGGTGCCCGCCGCGAGCAAGACGACGGTCTTGCGGCAGCTTCGTTCCTGGTGGGTGGCTCATTGAGGGCTCGCCAAGGTGGCTCCGGCAGCCATTGAAAATACCGGTTCCACGACACCCAGGTCAAGCAGCAATCCTCGAGCTGACAGC
>CAVUMF010000005.1:0-374672 GCA_963742545.1 uncultured Verrucomicrobiae bacterium
CATGAAAGTCCCCTTCGTTGACTTGCACGCTCAGTATCTGAGCACTAAGCCCGAAATTGACGCGGCCATTGCCGACGTGATCGCGCAGTCCGCCTTTATCCGGGGACCGCATGTTGACGCCTTCGAGAAGGCCTGGGCCACGACTCTTGGGATGAAACACTGTATCTCGTGCGCCAACGGCACGGACGCCATCTACATCGCGATGCGCGCCCTGAAGATCCAGCCGGGCGACGAAGTGATTACGACCGCGCACACCTGGATCGCCACCTCGGAAACAATCACGCAAGCCGGCGGACGGATCGTTTTCTGCGACACCGACGACGAGACCTTCACGATTGATCCCGCGCAGATCGAGCGACGCATCACGAACCGGACCGTCGGCATCATTCCGGTGCATCTTTACGGCCAGCCTGCGGATATGGACCCGATCATGGCCATCGCCCGGAAGCATAAGCTTTGGGTCATTGAAGACTGCGCTCAGGCTCACCTTGCTCGCTACAAAGGGAAGCTCGTTGGCACCTTCGGCGACGTCGCCACCTATTCGTTCTACCCGGGCAAGAACCTCGGCGCCTACGGCGACGCCGGCTGCGCTCTCACCAATAACGATGCGTTGGCCGATTGGATGGCCACTTTCGCCCGACACGGTGGGAAAGGAGATCACGTCATGGAAGGCATTAACAGCCGGATGGATGGATTCCAGGGCGCAGTCCTGAACGTCAAGCTACCGCACCTCACTGCGTGGACGAGGGCGCGGCAACGCGTCGCCGCGAAATACGACCAGCTTTTGCAAGGCGTCGGCGATATCCGCACGCCGCGGGTCGCCGCGGATCGCGAGCACGTTTATCACCTTTACGTCATTCGCACCGAAAAACGTGATGCCCTGCGGAAACATCTGACGGCGGCGGGGATTTCGACCGTTCTGAATTACCCGCGCGCGCTGCCGTTCTACCCGGCTTACGCCTATCTTGGCCACACCTCGGACGATTTCCCCGTGGCCTACGCCAACCAGTCCCGAATCTTGTCGATACCGATTTACCCCGAAATCACCGAAGAGATGATCCGGTATGTCGCCGATCAGATAGGAAGCTTCTTTCAAGAAGCCAAAAATCTCCAGGAGGCCGCAGCTCGATGAGCGCATCCGCCGTCTGACCTTTGTCCTTTGTCCTCTGTCCTCCGTGCAAGCCACGATTCACTCATCACGTGTTACGATTTTACCGCTCCTGCGCTCCATGAAATACGTGCTTCATTACCTCCGCGCGCAATGAGGAGGCATTTATTGGCCGGACGCTCGATTCCGTCGCCGCCCAGACGCGGTTGCCGGAACGCTGGATGATCGTGGACGACGGCTCGACCGACCGCACGGCGGAGATCGTCGCCGGCCACACGCAAAAATTTCCCTGGATTCCGGCTGGTCCGCAATCCCCGCCGCCAGGGCCGCAGCTTTGCCGCCAAGGCCGACGCCGTCAACGCCGCGTTGGCCCAGATGGAAGATCTGGAATTTGACGTGGTGGGCAATCTCGATGCCGACACGTCGTTCGAGCCGGGATTACATGGAATTTCTGCATGCAAAAATTTTTCGACGATCCGAAGCTCGGCGTCGCCGGCACGCCGTTCACGCAGGACGGCGGCTATGATTCGACCAGGGACAGTTTTGAGGGTGAAAATTACGTCGCCGGCCCCTGCCAGTTGTTCCGCCGGGACTGTTTCCGCGACATTGGCGGCTATGTCGCCAATCCCGCCGGCGGCGTGGACTGGATTGCCGTGATGACCGCGCGGATGAAGGGCTGGACCGACGCGCTCGTTCGCCGACAAACGGTATCATCATCACCGCACCATGGGCACGGCGGAGCGCAGTCCGGTCAAGGCGCTTTTTTCCTACGGCGAGAAGGACTATTACCTCGGCGACTCGCCGGTGTGGCAGTTGTTCCGCGTGACTTATCGTCTGGCCAAAAAGCCGTATCTCACCGGCGGTCTGGCGCTGGGCTGCGGTTATCTGTTGGGCCGCGATCAGAGCGCGTAAACGCCCCGTTTCCGACTGAACTGATGCGCTTTCACCGCGCGGACCAGATGAAAAAGTTGAAGAGCATTCTGCGCTCGGTTTTGCAGCTGAAGAAGGTGGACAGCTTTCGTGCCGCCAGCGCAGACGACAAAATCAAAGCTGAATGGTCTCGCCGAGAACATTTCGCCCCGCCGGAAATGGTTTCCCTCGTCCTCGCGAACTTCGACGGCTGGCTGGACGCCTACGGCGAACTGTCACGCGATCACCAGACCTTTTTCGCCGGCCCGGTTGGCGGTCGCGCCAAGGCTCTTTACTACGGCACAAACTGCTCGGCACCGCCGCCGTCGCGCCGATGATTTTCTTCGAGGCGTTTTTTCCCGCCGCGCGCCGGTTCTTCCATCATCCCACACGATTTCCGATTGCCGACGCCCATTACGCGATGGGATTCGCCTTCTTATATGAGCTGACCGCTGACCTCCGACATCTGCGACGCGCCACGCACTTTTTAGGATGAACTAGTTGCGTCGCGTTGTTCTGGCTTCGGAGAGTACTGCTGGGGCTATCCATTCGACTGGGTCACGCGCAATGGCGTGATCAAGGCGCAGACGCCGTTCATCACCTCCACGCCCTATGTCTACGAGGCGTTCCTTCAAGTAGCGGAGCTACTTGAATCAGATGTCAGATGTCAGAGGTCGGATGTCAGGGACCGCGACGGCCGACCGCCGTCCTCCGCCTCTGTCCTCAGCGGTCGTCTCCGGCACCTGACCTCCGACTCTGATCTCTGATCCTGCGCCAAGGATATCCTCGCGTCCATCGCGCGACACGCGGCCAACGACATCAAGGATTTCCCCAGCTCGGAGACGGCCAGCAGTTGCTCCTACACTCCCTTGGCGAAGGCGGAGTGATCAACGCCGCCGCCTACCGCGCCTTCTTGCTAACCAGTGCCTCGCAGGTTTTCGAGAACGAGGACTACTGGGAGGTTGCCGATCGAAACTTGAACTTTGTTTTGGAGAATCAAAACGCCGACGGCTCATGGTTTTACGCCGTCGATGGAGTGCGGGATTTTGTCGACCACTATCACACCTGTTTTGTGATGAAGGCGCTGGCCAAGATTCATACGCTCACCGGACATGCAGGCGACGCTCGAAGCGCTGGAAAGCGGCGTCGATTATTATCTGGAGAATCTTTTCGCCGAAGACGGGCTTCCGAGACCGTTTTCCAAAGCGCCGCGCCTGACCGTTTACAAACGCGAACTCTACGACTGCGCCGAGTGCATCAATCTCTGCCTGCTCCTGCGGGATCGTTTCCCAGAGTTGGAAGGAACGCTGCAGACAGTCGTCGCGGGAATCTTGAAGAACTGGGTCAAGCCCGATGGCTCTTTTCGCTCGCGCCGGCTCCATTTCGGCTGGGACAACGTCCCGATGCATCGCTGGGCGCAGGCGCAGATGTTCCGAAGCCTCGCGTTTTATCTACGCGAGACTTCGGAACATTCCAGCGGTCAGATCTCGGAAGTCAGAGGTCAGAAATCTGAAGCCAAGATAGGACCATAATGCAAATCAGGTCGGCAAGGGATCTGATCGCGTATCAGAATGGCTATGCACTGGCGATGGAGATCTTTGAGCTCAGTAGAAGCTTTCCGGCCGAGGAACGTATTGCGCTCACCAGTCAGATCCGTCGATCTTCGCGTTCCGTTTGTTCAAATTTCCGCGAAGCGTGGGCCAAGCGTCGATACGAAGCTCACTTCGTCAGTAAATTGAGCGACTGCGATGGAGAAAATGCGGAAACCGATTCGTCATTGATTTCGCGAAGGATTGCGACTACGTCGCAGCGGACTCATCCATGCAAATCTTAGCAACCTCTCCCGAGAAATCGGGCGGGATGCTCGGCGCATGATCAGAATCCAACTCCCTTCCTCGTTCCTCCGATTGCACTCGCCGCGACTTCTGTCCTCCGTCCTCGACTTCTGATCTCCGACCTCTGAAACATGTGCGGCATAACCGGCCAGTTTAACTTCCAGCGACGCGAGCCGGTCGAAGCCGGAAACGATTCGTGCGCATGGCCGACTCGATCGCGCATCGCGGCCCGGACGACGAGGGCTACTTCGTCGCCGGTCCGCTTGGACTCGGTTTTCGCCGACTTTCCATCATCGACCTGGCCGGAGGACATCAGCCGATGTCTGACGCCGAGGAGACGGTCTGGGTCGTTTTCAACGGCGAGATCTACAACTTCAAGGAGCTGCGCGCTGAGCTCGAAAAGTGCGGGCATCGTTTTCGGACACGTTCTGACACCGAAGTGATCGTTCACGGTTACAAAGAATGGGGAGCAGACGTTTTCAATCGTCTCAACGGGATGTTCGGACTCGCGATCTGGGACGTGCGGAAGAAGCGCCTGATCGTGGCCCGGGATGCGATGGGGATCAAGCTGATTTACTACCGAATCGCTGACGGCCGACTGACCTTCGGATCGGAGATTCGCCCGATTCTCGCCTCCGATGAGTCGACTCCGGAAGTAGATCCTGTTGCGCTCAATCTGTTTCTGCGCTTTCGCTACACGCCGTCGCCTTTGACCATCTTTGAGGGAATTCGCAAACTCGCTCCGGGGACGATGCTGGTTGTGGAAGGGGGAGAATGCCGGGAGGAGCGCTGGTATAATTATACGCCGGTTCCCTTTTCGAGTCCGAAGGAAGACAAAGAGGCCACTCACGAACTGCTTGAATTGTATCAGGCGCGGTCCGACGGCATCTGCTCAGCGATGTGCCGGTCGGAATTCTCCTGAGTGGCGGCCTCGATTCGGGCTTGCTCCTGGCGCTGATGAACGAACAGGGCGGTCCGTGGCCGGCCTACACAATCGGTTACGGAGAGACGTTCGAGGACGACGAGCTGGCCGATGCAGCGGAGACGGCCGCTCTCTTGGGGGCCCGCCACGTTCCGGTGCAGCTCGATCGGACCGAATTTGAACGATCCTTGCCCAGAATCGTGGAATGTCTCGAGGAGCCCATTGCCGCTTCTTCCATCGTTCCGATGTATTTCGTCTCCCAGCGCGCGCGTCAGGATGTCAAGGTTGCTCTCATCGGTCAGGGACCGGACGAATTGTTTGGCGGCTACAAGCGGCACCTGGGTCGTTCATTATGGCGAATGGTGGCGCGGACTGCCGGCGGGCATTCGCTCGATCGGTTCGCTCCGCGGTCGGTGGACTGCCACGCAACGAAACGTTGAAACGCGGGGTTCGCTCACTCGGGAGCGAAGATCGATTGCAACGATATCAGGACGTGTTTTCCCTGACCTCGGCCGAGACTATCGACGGGCTTTTTCGGGATGATGTTCTTCCCGAGGGACACGGCCATGGGCTGGTCGAGTATTGGAATGCGCTTCTGCCGCAGATGGAGCAGACTGACGAACTCGGCGGATTTCAGCTTCTTGAGATTCGCTCGTCGCTTCCCGACGAGCTGCTCATGTATGCGGACAAGCTTTCGATGGCTCATGGCCTGGAGGTGCGCGTGCCGTATCTTGATCGCACCGTCGTGGAGTATGCCCAGCGACTCGACGCTAGTTTTAAGATCCGCGGCCGCGGCGAAAGTGGCTGCATCGACAGGTTTGCCGGAGCTACCTGCCGCCGCACATCCTGAGACGCAAGAAACGCGGCTTTGCCGTCAATGTGGTGGACGAATGGTTCAATGCCAGTGCACGGGGAGAAATGAGCGACCTGCTGCTGGACGGGACTCTCTGATCTTCGATCTGCTTGAGCCCGACCAAGTGCGAAAACTTCTGTCCGACCATCAATCGCGGCGACAGGACAACCATAAGCTCTTGTTTAGCCTGGTAATGTTCGAGCATTGGATGCGACCCCAACGCTCGCGTCTGAAACAACCGGCCTGCGTCCACGTTCGGTGATCGGAATGCTTCCACAAGATTCAAAAATCGCACTGCCTTGTATCGCTCCAAGGACGCCGCCCATGGAGCGCGTCTATCACAGGGAAACGCTGGTAAAGGGCCGGGAAGCGAAAGCGTCCGATGCGTTGATATCAACGGGCAGACGTACAGGAAAACTCTCGAGGTCCTGTCAGGGTTATTGGTCTTCAGGACGAGTGGTATGAGGATCAAAGGGATCCGGAAGCAGCCATAAAAGCGCTGAAACGCGCGAAGGGAGTCTCGGCAGACATTTTCACTTTTTGGCAGCGACCACCAGATAGTGTACCGAAATACTCTTATCCGATTGAATGGGAGGAGATCGCATTAGTAAAGGTCGAAAGCTACGATCGCTGGTGGAATCATCAGATAAAGTCGCGAGTCAGAAACCTGATTCGAAAATCGGAGAAGGAGGGTATTGTAGTAAAGGAAACCTCCTATAACGACGACTTCGTGTGTGGGATGACAGCGATCTTCAATGAGTCGTCCGTTCGCAGGGTCGCAAGTTTTGGCATTACGGCAAAGACTTCGACACGGTGAAACGCCAGTTTTCTCGTTACGTTCACCGGGAGCATATGATTGCCGCGTATTATGACGGGGAGATGATTGGGTTGGTCATGTTAGGTGACGCCGGACACTTTGGCTTAACGGGGCAGATCATTTCGAGTCTTAAGCACCGGGACAAGTCACCCAATAACGCCTTGATCGCGAAGGCGGTCGAGGTGTTATTCGGTGACTTGTCCCGGTCTAAGACTCGAAATGGTGTCCCGTTAAGCCAAAGTGTCCGGCGTCACCTAACATGACCAACCCAATCATCTCCCCGTCATAATACGCGGCAATCATATGCTCCCGGTGAAGCGTAACGAGAAAACTCAGCGGTTCGGTCTCGAAGTCTTTGCCGTAATGCCAAAACTTGCGACCCTTGGCGAACGGACGACTCATTGAAGATCGCTGTGCATCCGCACACGAAGTGCGTCGTTATAGGAGGTTTCCTTTACTACAATACCCTCCTTCTCCGATTTTCGAATCAGGTTTCTGACTCGCGACTTTATCTGATGATTCCACCGTGATCGTAGCTTTCGACCTTTCTAGATGCGATCTCCTCCTCAATCGGATTAGTCATTTTCGCTACTGTACCCGTGATTAACTGCAAAAAGTGAAAATGTCTGCCGAGACTCCCCTTTTCGCACGTTTCAGCGTTTATGGCTGCTTCCGGATCCCTTTGATCCTCATACCCACTCGTCCTGAAGACCAATAACCCTGACAGGACCTCGAGAAATTCTGTACATCTGCCGTTGATATCAACGCATCGGACCTTTGCTTCCCGGCCCTTTATTAGCGTTGCCTGTGATAGACGCGCTCCATGGGCGGCGTCTTTGGAGCGATACAAGGCGGTGCAATTTTTGAATCTTCTGGAAGCATTTCGATCACCGAACATTGAAGGTACGGCCGGTTGTTTCAGACGCGAGCGTTAGAGTTACATCCGATGTCTCGAACATTACCAGGCTGAACAGGAGCTTGTGGGTGTCCTGTCGGCGCCATCGGTGGTCGCTCAGAAGCTCTCGCACCGGGTCGGGCTTGAGCAGATCGAACATCAGAGAACCTTCGTCGAGCAAGAGGTCCGTCATTCTCCCCGTTGCGCTGGCATTGAACCATTCGTCCACCACGTTCACGGCGAAGCCGCGTTTCTTCCGCCGCAGGATCTGGGGCGGCAGAAAACTCCGGCAGACCTGGCGATGGAGCCACTTCCGCTCGCGGCCGCGGATCATGAAGCTGGCCCCGAGGCGCTGGGCGTACTCGACGACGGTGCGATCCAGATAAGGCACACGCACTTCGAGGCTGTGAGCCATGGAGAGCTTGTCCGCATACATGAGCAGTTCATCGGGAAGCGATGAGCGGATTTCAAGAAGCTGAAACCCACCGAGTTCGTCAGTCTGTTTCATTTGCGGCCGAAGCGCATCCCAATACTCAACCAGCCCCTGGCCGCGTCTCTCGGGAAGAACATCGTCCCGGAAAAGCCCGTTGATAGTCTCCGCCGAGGTCAGAGAAAACACGTCCTGATAGCGTTGCAATCGGTCTTCACTCGCGAGTGAGCGAACCCCGCGTTTCAACGTTTCGTTGCGCGGCAGCCCACTGACAGCGGAGCGTACGATCGAGCGGACGCCCGCCGGCAGGCCGCGCCACCACTCGCCGTAATGAACGCCCAGGTGTCGCTTGTAGCCGCCAAATAATTCGTCCGGGCCCTGACCGATGAGAGCAACCTTGACATCCTGCCGCGCTCGCTGCGAGACGAAATACATCGGCACAATGGAGGAAGCGGCAATTGGCTCCTCCAGACATTCCACGATTCTGGGCAAGGAGCGTTCGAACTCGGCCTGGTCGAGCTGCACAGCGACGTGGCGAGCCCCCAGGAGAGCCGCTGTCTCCTTTGCGTCCGCCAGTTCGTCGTCTTCGAATGTCTCTCCGTAACCGATGGTGTAGGCCGGCCACGGGACCGCCCTGCTCATTCATTAGCGCCAGGAGCAATCCCGAATCGAGGCCGCCACTGAGGAGAATCCCCACCGGCACATCACTCAGCAAATGCCGCTGCACCGCCGCCCGATACAGGTCCATCAACTCGTGGGTGGCTTCCCTGTCTTCCTTCGGACTCGAAAAGGGAATCGGCGTGTAGTTATACCAGCGTTGCTCGCGGCATTCTCCCCGTTCAAGAACCAGCATCGTTCCCGCCGCCAGTTTGCGGATACCCTGAAATATGGTTAACGGCGACGGCGTGTAGCGAAAGCGCAGAAACAGATTGAGCGCGACGGGATCTACTTCCGGGCTGGAATCTTCAGCGACCAGAAGCGGGCGGATTTC
Organism: uncultured Verrucomicrobiae bacterium; assembly: GCA_963742545.1. Classification (GTDB taxonomy): domain Bacteria; phylum Verrucomicrobiota; class Verrucomicrobiia; order Chthoniobacterales; family UBA10450; genus Palsa-1392. The sequence continues at coordinate 8,761 of CAVUMF010000005.1, forward strand.
CGACCCGAACGTCAGTTGGCCGTTCCTGATCCGATAGTAGATCAGTTTGATCCCCATGGCATCCCGGGCCACGACCAGGCGCTTCTTCCGCACATCCCAGATCGCCAGTCCGAACATCCCGTTAAGATGATTGAGAACGTCAGTGCCCCATTCTTTGTAACCGTGGACGACCACTTCGGTGTCGGAACGTGTCCGAAAATGGTACCCGCACTTTTCGAGTTCAGCGCGCAGCTCCTTGAAGTTGTAGATCTCGCCGTTGAACACAATCCAGACCGTTTCCTCGAGCGTCGGACATCGGCTGATGACCGCCGGCCAGGTCGATGATGGAAAGCCGGCGGAAACCGAGACCGACCGGGCCCGAGACGAAATAGCCCTCGTCGTCGGGGCCGCGGTGCGCGATCGAGTCGGCCATGCGCACGATCGTCTCGCGCTCGACTGGCTCGCGTCGCTGGAAGTTAAATTGGCCGGTTATGCCGCACATGTCTTATTTCAGAGGTCGGACGATCAGAGGACGGAGGTCAGAACGAGGACGACAAGATGAAGGAAGAAGGATTTTTGCATCATGCCTCCAAGACATCGCGCCAACTTCGTGGCACTTTGTAACAAGCAAGGCATGGTCCTGCTGCGACAGATATTTGCAGTCGTGAGCAAAATCAATCCAAGTTTCCGTCTCAGCGTTTTCGCCATCTGCGTCGGTCAGCTTGCTGACAAAGTGAGCTTCGTACCTGCGTTTTGCCCACGCCTCTCGCAAATTTGTGCAGACGGAGCGGGATGAACGCCGGATTTGATCGGTGAGGGAATACCGTTCCTCGGCCGGAAAGCCTTTACTGAGTGCAAAGATCTCCATCGCGAGTGCATACGCCTTTTGATATGCGATCAGATCCCTTGCTGATTTGATTTGCATTATGGTCCTATCTTGGCTTCAGATTTCTGACCTCTGACTTCCGAGATCTGACCGCTGGAATGTTCCGAAGTCTCGCGTAGGTAGAACGCGAGGCTTCGGAACATTTGCGCCTGCGCCCAGCGATGCATTGGGACGTTATCCCAGCCGAAGCGTAGCCGGCGGGAACGAAATGAGCCGTCAGGCTTAATCCAATCGCTTAGGATTCCGTCAACCACCGTTTCCAGTTTCGCTTTCAACTCCGGAAAACGATCCTGCAACAGTAGGCAAAGATTGATACATTCGGCGCAGTCGTAGAGTTCGCGTTTGTAAACCGTCAGACGCGGCGCCTTCGAAAACGGCTTGGGCAGACCGTCATCGTCAAAGAGGTTCGCCAGGTAATAGGTAACGCCGCGAGAGAGCGCTTCGAAGGTCGCTGCATGTCCGGTGAGCGTATGGATCTTGGCCAGCGCTTTCATGACAAAGCAGGTGTGATAATGGTCGACAAAATCGCGGACTCCGTCCACGGCGTAGAACCACGAGCCGTCGGTGTTTTGATTCTCCAGGACGAAGTTCAAGTTTCGTTCTGCGATCTCCCAGTAGTCGGCTCGCGAGAATAAGCGGGAAGCGCTCGTCAGCAGGAAGGCGCGATACGCGGCGGCATTGATCACGCCGCTTTCTCCCAGTGGACTGTAGGCGCAACTGCTCGCCGTCTCCGAGCTGGGGAAATCTTTGATGTCGTTGACCGCGTGTCGCGCGATGGAGGCCATGATATCCATGGCGCAGAGATCAGAGATCAGAGGTCGGAGGTCAGGTGCCGGAGGACAGACGGCAGAGGACAGAGGGCGGAGGACGGCGGTCGGCGGTCGGCGGTCGCTGACATCTGACATCTGACATCTGATATCTGATTCAAGTAGCTCCGCTACTTGAAGGAACGCTTCGTAGACGTAGGGCGTTGAGGTGATAAACGGCGTTTGCGCCTTGATCGTACCGTTGCGCGTGACCCAGTCGAATGGATAGCCCCAGCAATACTCTCCGAAGCCAGAACAACGCGACGCAACTAGTTCATCTAAAAAGTGCGTGGCGCGTCGCAGATGTCGGAGGTCAGCGGTCAGCTCATATAAGAAGGCGAATCCCATCGCGTAATGGGCATCCGCGATTGGAAATCTTGTGGGACGATGGAAGAATCGACGTGCGCCGGGAAGAAACGTTTCGAAGAAAATCATCGGCGCGACGGCGGCGGTGCCGAGAAGTTTGTGCCGATAGTATAGAGCTTTGGCTCTTCCGCCAATTGCGCCCGCGAAAAATGTCTGGTGATCGCGTGACAGCTCACCATAGTTCTCGAGCCAAGTCTCGAAGTTCGCGAGGGCGAGGGAAACCATTTCCGGTGCGGGGCGAAATTTCCTCGACAGAAACCATTCAGCTTTGATTTTGCGTTTGCGCGGCGGCACGAAAGCTGTCCACCTTTTTCAGCTGCAAAACAGAGCGCAGAATGCTCTTCAATTTTTTCATTTGGTCCGCGCGGTGGAAGCGCATGAGTTCATCGGACACAGGGCGCTTGACGCGCTTGATCGCCGCCCACAGGTAACCCAGACCCAGCGCCAGCCCTCCGGTAAGATACGGCTTTTTGCCCAGACGATATGTCACGCGGAACAATTGCCAGATCGGCGAGTTTCCAAGGTAGTAGTCCTTCTCGCCGTAGGAAAACTGCGCGGAGAACTCGCTGCGCCCCGCTGTGCCCATCGAACGATGATGATGATATCTTTTGTCCGGGAACGACTTGACGGTCCAGCCTTTAAGTCGCGCGGTCATGACCGCGATCCAGTCCACGCCGCCGGCGGGATTGGCGACATAGCCGCCGATCTCGCGGAAGCACTCGCGACGGAAAAGCTGACATGGCCCGGCGACGTAATTTTCCCCTTCGAAGCTGTCCCTGCTCGAATCATAATCTCCGTCCTGGATGAACGGGGTTCCAGCCACCCCGAGCTGCGGATTCTCGAAAAACCTTTGCAGCAGGAATTCCAAGTAATCCGGCCCGAAGGATGTGTCGGCGTCGAGGTTGCCCAGCACATCGAAATCCAGATCCCCCATCTCTGCCATCGCATGGTTGACGGCATCGGCCTTGGCGGCAAAATTTCGACCTTCACGGCGCGAATTGCGGATGAGCGTAATCCACGGAAATCTTTTCGTATAGCCAGCAGCGATCTCTGCGGTCCTATCAACTGATCCGTCATCCACAATGATCCAGCGCTCCGGCAATCGAGTCTGTGTGACGACGGAATCAAGCGTCCGGCCAATAAACGCCTCTTCATTGCGCGCTGAGGTAATAAGCACGTATTTCATGGAGCGCAGGAGCGGTAAAATCGTAACACGTGATGAGTGAATCGTGGCTTGCACGGAGGACAGAGGTCAGAGGACAGAGGTCAGACGGCGGACGCGCTCATTGCGCTGCGGCCTCCTGGAGTTTTTTGGATTCTTGAAAGAAGCTTCCTATCTGATCGGCGACATACCGGATCATCTCATCGGTCATTTCGGGGTAAATCGGTATCGACAAGAATTCGGGACTGGTTGGCGTAGGCGACGGGAAAATCGTGCCGGGGTGTGGCCGAGGTAGGCGTAAGCCGGGTAGAACGGCAGCGCGCGCGGGTAATTCAGAACGGTCGAGATGCCCGCCGCCGTCAGATGTTTCCGCAGGGCATCACGATTTTCGGTGCGAATGACGTAAAGGTGATAAACGTGCTCGCGATCCGCGGCGACCCGCGGCGTGCGGATATCGCCGACGCCTTGCAAAAGCTGGTCGTATTTCGCGGCGACGCGTTGCCGCGCCTTCGTCCAGGCAGGGAGGTGCGGTAGCTTGACGTTCAGGACTGCGCCCTGGAATCCATCCATCCGGCTGTTGATGCCTTCCATGACGTGATCCCCTTTCCCACCGTGTCGGGCGAAGGTGGCCATCCAGTCGGCCAACGCATCGTTATTGGTGAGAGCGCAGCCGGCGTCGCCGTAGGCGCCAAGGTTTTTGCCCGGGTAGAACGAATAGGTGGCGACGTCGCCGAAGGTGCCGACGAGCTTCCCTTTGTAGCGGGCAAGGTGAGCCTGAGCGCAGTCTTCAATCACCCAAAGCTTATGCTTCCGGGCGATGGCCATGATCGGGTCCATATCCGCGGGCTGGCCGTAAAGATGCACCGGAATGATGCCGACGGTCCGGCTCGTGATGTGTTGCTCGATCTGCGCGGGATCGATCGTGAAGGTCTCGTCGTCGGTGTCGCAGAAAACGACCCGTCCGCCGGCTTGCGTGATCGTTTCCGAGGTGGCGATCCAGGTGTGCGCGGTCGTGATCACTTCGTCGCCCGGCTGGATTTTCAGGGCGCGCATCGCGATGTAGATGGCGTCCGTGCCGTTGGCGCATGAGATACAGTGTTTCATCCCGAGGGTCGCGGCCCACGCCTTCTCAAAGGCGTCAACATGCGGTCCCCGGATAAAGGCGGACTGCGCGATCACGTCGGCAATGGCCGCGTCAATTTCGGGCTTGATGCTCAGATACTGAGCGTGCAGGTCAACGAAGGGGACTTTCATTTGAGAAGGTCTGAAACGCTGAAAGGCTGAAAGCTGAAACGCGGGCTAGGAAGAAGCAGGAGATTGCAAGTTTTAGCATGTCAGTTTCCAGCATTTCGCCAGTCTTCACAGCTCTTTGCGACCGACAAGGCAGCGCCGCGCTGCCGACAGGTAGATGCCAGTCTCGGCGATATCCAACCAGGTTTCGGTTCACCGTTTGCGCCATCACTACGTGATCACAGATCGTGACAGGCAGGATGGTGGCATTGGTCCCGATGCTGACGTGATTGCCGATTTTGGTTTCTTTCCAGAGATTGCGGTCGCCTCCCGCGGGACCACCAGTGTCGAAAAGATCGTTGATGAACATCGCTCCGTGGGAAACGAAGCAATCGTCTCCAATCACCACCAGTTCACAGATGAAGGCGTGCGATTGAATGCGGCAGCGTTGCCCGATCCGCACTCCTTTTTGGATCTCCACAAATGGTCCGACAAAGGAATTGTCGCCGATGCGTGCAACCGTAAAGGTTAACCGGTTGCACGACGGTAACGTCTTTTCCGAATGTGACACCGGTGATACCGGCGGCGCGCAGGTCGGGCTCATTCATAACTCACGATTCCCATTGGACTGGAAGGGCCGCGCGCGCTCGAGGATCGAAACGACGGTGCGGGCGTGCGAGATGTCGGTGAGAGGTTGCTTATTGCCCAGGACGCAATCTCGAAAATGTTCGACCTCAACGCGGAGCGGTTCCCGGAATTGAATCTGGGGAAGAAGGATGTCTCCGCTCCGATAGTTAAACTGGAGGGGACGAGGGTTATCAAAGTCCATGTTTTCACCGAGGATTGCCTTGCGATCGATTCCTTTGTCGTAAATGGCGATCTTGTTCTCGGCGATGTCGTCGTAAACGACCATCTTCTTCGAGCCCACGACAATCATCTTGCGAACCTTTTGCGGATCAAGCCAACTGACATGGATGTTGGCAATCACCTTGGATGGGTACTCGAGGTTGAGAAAGACCACATCGTCGATCCCCTGCTGCATGAAATCCATCCCCTGCCGGGTAACAGCGACCGGTTCGAGACCGCCGAGCCAATACTGGATGATACTGATGTCGTGCGGGGCGAAATTCCACAAGGCATCGATATCGGCCCGGATGCGGCCAAGGTTAAGGCGCTGGCTATAGATATAACGGATGTCGCCCAGCTCCCGGCCGTCGATCAGCTTTTTCACGTGACGAACGGCTGCGTTGTAAACAAAGGTGTGCCCTGCCATCACAATGAGACGCTTCTCAAGCGCAATTCGAGCCAGCTCATCCACCTCGGCGGTCCTGGTGGCCAAAGGCTTTTCGACGAAGACGTGCTTGCCGGATTCAAGGGCTTTCCGGGCAAGATCGAAATGAGTGGCCGCGGGCGTCGCGATGACAACGGCGGTGACCTCCGGATCGTTCAGGGCGATGTCGATAGAATCGACGGCGCGGGTGCGCGGGAAGTTGGTTTCGACAAAGGCCCGTCGCTCGGGGCTTGAGTCGACGGCGTAGCGCACCTCGCATCCGGTCAGGGAGGAGAAGTTACGCAGCAGGTTGGGTCCCCAATAGCCGCAGCCGAACTGCGCCAGAACCAAGGAACTGGAATTCATCTCTTGTTCGTTTCTTATGCTTGAAGTTGCGAGACCCGGTCCGCGCAGACCGGCGTTGATGGTGAGTTCAGAACCTCGGTTGCATCAGGATGCAGAGTCGATGAGAGCGGTTCCGTCTCGACCCGAACGCCATTGTGCCGCCGCAATTCCAGCGCGGGCAGCTCATCATCAGCCGTGTCGACGGCACAATTGATCTGACCTTCGCCGGTCGTTTCGAACCTGGCCGATCGTCGTTTCCGGAACCAGGAAACAGCCTGCCCCGCCGTCGCAAACCATGCTCCTTTGTCCCTTAACTCGTCCAGAAGCTCACGGTAGGTCTGATCCCAAAGTCTTTCCGGGGCTATGCTCCGGTCATGCCAGTTCACAGTGAGCACGCCGCCGAAGCGAACACAATTTGCCAGCATTTCGGCCAGAATGCGCCCCGCCTGGCTGGGTTTCAGATTCATGTAGGCGGGGTAGAAGAGTGCCGAATCCATGACGTGCATCGGCAGTTCAAGAAGCCGAGCTGCGTTTAGCGGCCGAAAAACCTGGGTCGTGCCGGCGTGATAACCGACAGTCTCGTTGTAGCCAACAGTCGAGTCATAAGAAAATCCGGCTCGCTCAAGTAACACCGAGGACTCTTCATTCAAATAAAGCCAGTGCATTCGGACCCCGACTTCCGGTTCGCCCGTCATGGTCTGAATCGCTTCCCGCTCAAAGCGCCCCTTCGACGAGTCACACCAGGCATCGATGCCATGAACTCCAACTTCGCAACCCTGGGATAGGAGCGTCTTGATTTCGTCTGCAATCTCCGCCAGATCGTAATGCGCGGCCCGCCGCGAAGGAGCCAGTCCAGTCGCGTTCAACCCGGGATCGTTTCTTCGGGGAATAACAAAAAAGGTCGAGGGAGACCCATCCTCCAACTCGCGGTAGCGGCGGAATGTCTTCCAGAAGTCCTTTGCCACTCCCAAATAGACAAACGGCAGGGAAACCGCTGCTCTCCAGTTCGCAGCCAGTTGCCTAACGGATTTTCGACCCGTGCAGAGGCCGAAGAGAGACCCGAAAGTCGCTCGATAGAGGAATCCAAACATCGTGTGATCCCAGCGATGGTTCCTGATCTTGCAATGGTCGACATCGTGGGTCAGACAAACGATAAAGTTATAACCCGCAGGGACGGGAGGAATCTCGCAAAGCGGAATCGAATGCCCGACGATCAAATCACGGAGTAATGATATGTGAAGATCGAGGGCGGGAATGCGAGCGTGCTGGGCCGGCTGACCTCGTCCAAGCAGGAGTTCGATTTCTGCAAACAGATCGAACCCAATCCGGACCAAAGAGGAGCTTGCCGATGGGAGTTCGAGTCCGGTGGCTTCTCCATCTTCGGTCTGGAGAACGGCCTTCCCGGAACCCGCAAATGTGACATAGCCTCCGTAAATGGGGATGCGATCTCCCTTGTAGGAAATGACTGAGTTTTGGCGTCGCGCAGTTCTTATGATCCCCCACTCCGCGTCAACCGGGCTTTCTCCCGATCCATACACGACAACCAACTCAGCGGAGTTGCTGACGAACTTCGAACCCGAACAAATCAGGACATCGTAGGCGATCCCAGGCCGGCAAAACTCCCAGGGAGTCTTGAACAGCTCGAAAAACTCACGAATGACCGCGCGCTCCGCGTCGGGTGCGACTACACCAATCATAGAATACTCCGGGTCATGGAGGACACCGGGCACGCGATACTCTCAACCGCGCCGGTCTCAGCTAACTGCCTGACTGTCGGTGCCGGGGGCGTTTGGCGTCTCACTTATCACATCTCTCAGCCACCTTTTGATTGTGGCTGCCAAAACTCCTCGATCGAATGGATCAGCTTCGCTTTCTGCCGACTCCAGTCGTTGGCCAGGTAAACCTCCTGTCCGCGCTCTACGAAGCGGACCATTTCTTCCCGGTTGAAGCAGGCAAATTCGATCTTTCGAGCGAGATCCCTGCCGTCTCCCGCTTCAAAAAAGAGCAGATCGTTCTCCCCAAAGTAATCCTCAATTCCATGGGTGCGGGGGGCCACCACGGGCTTGCCGAGCGACAGATATTCAAAGATGCGGGTGGGCGTGTTGATCGACGTAAATGTATTCCGATGATTCGGAATTACTCCGAGGTCACAATGCCGGATCGCCTGAACGATTCCCTTGCGATCCTTCATGCCCAGGTAATCGATTCTGTCCTGGAGTCCTCGCTTTTGGGCGGAGGCCATCACTTCCTCGAAAAACGAGCTTCTCTCTCCGCAAATCAGCAGCCTTGCTTCCGGGATGCGTTCCTTCACAATCGCCAGGGCGTCGACCGCGAGGTCCAATCCGTTGCGGGGCACAAGGGAGCCATGGTAAAGGATGGAAAATGGCCGGGGCGCATTGCTCCCGTTCGACCCATGCAGGCGCGGCGCCTGGAATTGAAAGAGATGATCATCGGGGGCGTTCATGACCACGACAATCTTCTCAGGCGAACAACTGCGGGACGTATAAATGCGCTTACAGGCGAGGTTGACGGTGACTGCAAGATCGGCAAAGCCAATGCTCCACTTTTCCAATTGTTTCAGGAGTCGGACGCCACGACTCGATTCTTCAAGCCCAAAGATTGTCTGCATCAGCTCCGGCATGGGGTCATGAAGGTCCAAAATGATCTTCGCTCCAAGGGCTTTGGGCACCAGTGCGCCAAAAACCAGCACGTCCGGCATATTATGGACATGCACGAGATCGTATCTCCGAGAAAGGGAACGGAGGGCAAGTTGGACGAATGATCGCAGGATGAAGATGGAGTATTGGGAGATGTATCTTAATTTGCTGCCACGACACCGGTTCAGGCGAACGCGAAACACATTAATGTCGCCGATCCTCTCACGCTGCGGCTCAGTTCGGTCTTTTTGCAGGCAAATGATATCGACGGTTATCCCTTCCGCCGCGAGAGCTTCGGCGGCCCGGCGAGGCCGAGCATCGTCTGGAAAATAGGAAAACAGGAGAACAGCGGCGCGCTTGCCGCGAAGGCGCGATTGTTGGCTGGAATCGCTCCGGTTGAATACCGGAGGCGCCAATTCCACCGGTGACGAGACCGGCGGGATGCCGTTACTATTTGGGACAAGCTCCGTCGACGCTAATCGCGGCACATGGGTGGCAAGATCGCGCGGCAGAATCTGCCAGTATTGGCCAGCATATTTCGAGCGAAGGTATTCGAGCCATTCGCGGTAAAGCCTGACCGGGTACTGGCCGTTCGTCCGAGTCGCTTCACTAAAGTTCATGTAGTCGGGATGGGTATCAAGCAGGACCATGCCGTGATGCTCAGCAATCCAATCCAATTTCTTTTTCCAGATGTTGGAAGTTGTTTCGCCCAGGAGTAGGAAAAGGGTGGAATCCTGGGGCAGGGTGTAGGGGAGTTCGACGTAGCCTTCTGAAACTCTGAAAGGCTGAGATGCTGATCCGCCGTCGCCAGACTCCGGCGCGATGAGAGGCTGAGAATTGAGAGCTTTGGATGCCGATAACCCGTCTGACTTCTGACCTCTGACATCTGACCTCTGAACCGGAGGCCGCGGCACCCAGAAGGGGAAGATAGTGTGCCGGCCTTCCGGCTGCGGTTCGAATGGATCCGTATCAAAGGTGGACATGTCGTATTCGATCTCCAGGTCGTGGAGCCAATCGAGGTTGTGGAGCATGAAACCGGATCGGAATCCGACCGCGTTCCAATCACGCAGGTATTCGTTGATCCGCTTGGCGCGCGATTGAAACTCAGCGACCGAACGGAAAAGCCGGCCGTCGTGCCTTAAGTCGTGTACCCCGACCTCGAAACCGTTTCTGGTCAGATCGTCGCGCAAGGCCGCAGGGACACGGTAGTTCCCCTCGGGGATGAAGTTGAACGAAGAACGAAAGCCCAGCTCCATCTCGAGTTCCATGAGTGGGCGACACTGATCCAGTCCGCGCTGATCTTCGACGTCGTGGGTTAGCACGACCGCGAATTTCTTCCCTGCCGGCCAGCCGGGCCAGCCTTGCGGCGGACATTCAGATCCCGGCATGATGGGCCAGACGCTCGAGACCAGCGACCTGCGTCGCGCCGCGAGTTGGCGGCGCACGGCCATGCGGAGCCGTTGCGGAACGAATGGCTTTACGCCGTAGTAGATTCTATTGCGGAGCACGTTCTAAAAAGCTGAAACGCTGAAAGCTGAAAGGCTGAAAGGTGGGAAGCGGAAGGTGGGAAAGTGGAACGGGGGAAGGTGCGAAGGTGGGAAGGTGCGAAGGTGGGACAGCTGAAAGCTGAAAGCTGAAAACGGCGACTGAAACGACGGAAAGCGGAAATCAGAGTTTTGACTTGGTGCGTTTGCACATGGTGACGAAGATCGCGATTAGCTCGTTGGTCTCAGCAAGCAGGTCTTGAAGGCGAACATTAGCGATTCCGCAGTCGTCCCGGAGCAACTCCAGCCAAAGGTCGCTTTCGTCAGCCTCCTGCACGCAAACTTCAAGCTTTGAGACGAACTCCGCGCCCGTTCGAGCACGTGCAGCCTCTCGGAAGTTCGCGGCCACCGATGTGCCCGACCGCAGTAGCTGCTTGCCCAAGGTCTGCGCTGCCACGTGAGATCGTGGCAAATCGATAAAAAGACGGATGATCTCTGAGGCGTAGCGCTTCGTCCGATCGCGAAGATCGGTTGAGGCCCGGCCGGTCACTTGTCGAGAGCGGAGAACTGACAACGGAAAGCGAAATGTGTTTCAGCTTCAAGCTTTCAACGTTTTCAGCTCTTCGCTTCGACGTGGAAGCGCCGGCCGAAGCGTGCCGACAGTCGGAACGTCAGTCTTATCCTTCGATGGCATCTGCTCCGTTCAGCCAGCGCGGCGTGTAGGAGCGGGCTTTGTTGAAGATGACGGAGACGTTTTTCCGCTCGGCAACCAGATGCTGGTAGCTGCGTTTGGCCACGTCGCGGTCGGTCTCGTCCGCCTCCACCACCAGGAGCATCTTGTCCATGAAGCCGGACATGCCCAGGGTCGGACTCGTCTGAGTGAGGGGCGGCATGTCAAAGATGATGTAGTCAAAATCACTCGCCTTGAGATTGGGCATCATCTCGAAGAATTTCTTCAGACCGAGCTGGGCCAGGCCCCCAGTGTTCGACCCAACCGTAGCCAGATAGAGGTTCTCCGCGGCCGACTCGGCTTTGCCATTGGCCTCAAGCATGGCAGGCAGGGTGGGCGCCGGTCGCCCTTTAAAGAAGGGATGGACATCGCCCGGACCCACGATGACGTCGACGAGCAAAACCTTCCCATCATGAACCTCCGAGAATGCCGCCGCGAGTCCGGCAGCCAGAGTGGAAGTGCCGGCACCTTCGGTCAGGCCGGCGACCCCGATCAGCTTCGGTTTGTGCGTCATCTGATGGCGCTCGAAATAGAGGTTGAGACGATCCCGAATCGCTTCGGCATACGGACGCATGAAATGGTTGCTCTCCCAGGGCGCAATCTGGAGCCTATTGGCATCGGCCAGGGCCGGGGGACCGCCGGAGTCCTGAGGCGCAAGCAAGGCGGGGCCAGTTCCGTTCCGATATGGAATGGAAAGGAGGAGTGGAATTCCAAGTTGATTTTCCAATTCCGAGGCGACTTTGACGGTGCGATTGAGGATTAGCTCGAGCAGGAGGGCGATCGCTACTCCGGCCGCGAGTCCGCCCGCAGCAAGGCCCTCGGCGAGCTTGTTGCGCTTCTTCGTATCAAGAATCGGCGGAGAAGCCTTCTGGACGGCGCTGATGTTCGGCATCTTTGACGGGTCGAGAGCCTCGTCGATCCGCGCCTTCTCGAGGGTGGCCTGAAAGTATTTGTAGTTCGCTTCTTCCAATTCCTCTTTCCGTTCCAGCTCCGCGATTTGCGGCCGAAGTTCGGAAAGTTGATTGATCTTCCCCTGTACATTTTGGAGCCGCTGCTTGAGCGCGGCGACCCGGGCTGCGAAACCGGCGAGACGCGTTTTTTCCAACGCTGGATCCAACCCCACATTGCCTCCGCCACCACCGCCACCGACGCCCAGGCTGCGCACCGTGTCGGGCAGGGAGGGATAAGCCGCCTCCATGTCGCGCCGCTTCTTTTCCAGTTCTTTGATCTGGCGCTGGTTGCTTTGGACGATCGCGTTCGCGTCCGTGTATTTGGAACGGAGGACTCCCTCGGTTTGATGAAGCTGTTGCAATTGCCCAAGGAGAGCCTGGTATTGCAGGATGTCGCTGTTGCTCGCCTGGGTTTTTGCCGAGGGCGTGGACGCCGGTTGCGCGGAGGCGGCCTTCTTCTCGGAGGCGAGCGTGGTTTTTCCGGCTGCCTTGCTCCCCTCTCCTTGTGCGGCGGCGGGCGAGGCCGTCGCCGGACTGGATGGCGTTGATTCCTTTCCGGAATCCGTCCCGATTTCCTGGACCCGGGCCTTCTGTTCGGCGAGCTGCGCTTCCGCATCCTGCAACTCATCCTGGGTCTTGGCCAGTTCCGCATCCAGTGCAGCGGTCCCGCTGGCAAGGGAAATAATTCCCGCCTTTTCCCGGAGCGGCCTGAGGGCGTCCTCGGTCTGATTCAATTGGGCCCGGACCTGATCGGTCTGCTGGGTAACAAAATCAAAGGCCCCGGCGGAACGGTGCACTTCCAGGTGCTTGATGAAATAGCGCGTGATGAGTTCGTTCAAAACAACGGGAGCAAGCAGCTGGATTCTGGTTCTTGTAGGAAACAAAAAGGATGTTGCTCCCGTTTTCCAAATCGACGGTGAGACCCTTGCTGATCTTGGACCGCAGCCTCGCTGGCGGTTGGGTTGCTGGCGCGCGGGAGGAGTTTTTTGGGCCCGACCGCTTCGGCCGTCTGGACCGCCAGGTCCCAACTGTTCAGGATTTCCACTTCAGAAGCGATGACGCTATCGCCATTCTGCGAATTCCGGGCGGTCGTATCGATTGTCGGATCGACGCCACTCCTCTCGACGACGTAGCGGACGAGCAGCTTGGCCTGGGAGACATATTCGGGCGGATAGAAGAAATAGACACCGACCGCACTGAGCAGGCCGAGCAGCGTCAGGAGCAGGATCTTGCGCTTATGCTTGAACAGCGCGCGCAGGACACTGCTGAGGCTGAGCGCCGACGGCGGCGGCTGGGCGATTTCTGGCATGGATGAACCTCTAGTCGAGGTGAGGGTAAAGCAAGTGACCGGCCACTTGGTTGACGGCCAGGGGCATGTGACTGAAAAAGCGCGCGGAAACGCCGGGGCGACGGGGACTGACCGCGCCGAATATCTGGCTCTTCGTCTCGAAGCGACAGTAGGTGATTGTTTTCTCGGTCGTCCCCCACCCCAGCTTGAAACGGCGAAGGCCATCGTGTTCGAGCGCGGTTCGGCCAAAGTCGAGGCGTCGCACGCCGCTGCCGGCGAGAAAACGAATCGCCTCCCACATCACGAGATTGTTTCCCTCGCAGACTCTGTTCCGATTGGTCAGAGGCGCCAAACTTATAGATCGCCTTGTCGGCCCAAACGAAAAAGATCGCGGCCGCCACGGCGGTCGCGCCGCGCCGGGCCAGAACAACGAAGCCTGACCCGGGCCGGATAATTTGCTCATAAATCTGGGAAAAAAATCTGCGCGGCTGCGGCGGAACACCGTGCCGTTTTCGCGTTAGGGCGTGGAGCGAGACGAATTCCTCCAACGCCTCCGGGGTGCGTTCAACGTGAACCCTCAGATCGCTGGCCTCGCCCTTCCGAATCGCGCGACGAACGGAGCCGTCGAACCGGGAAAAGAGCGTTTCGGCTCCGGCCTGCAAATCAAGGGTATGACCATAAAATGTCGCCGGTAACCGATCCTCTGCGGCCAGCCCGGATTCCCCACGAAATTCGACGTGTCGCCACTTTCTTTCCCGAGCCAGAGCGCCGACCGCATGTCGCAAGGACGAAAGATCGACGCCGGGGAAAAGGAGCGGCGGGCAGGAATCGCTGAATGGCAGGCAAACCGCCCGGCGTCCGGTGAAAGTGCTGGCGACTTCGAACAACGGCAGCAAGGCGACCGTTTTTTCCTCTTCAGAAAAGCGGAGATAAAACGGCTGATGGCGGTAAGTCCCGGCCAGCACTTTTGCCCAGGCAGAGCTGTGAAAGAAACTGGCGTCGGGATGTCTACCCACGAGGTGATCCCAGTTCGTGCCGGCCAGCGGGTTTACAAGTTCGACACCGAGATGAGAAGGACCTTCACTGTCCAACTGACCGAAAGCGCTCAAATCCCCCGACTGGTCCGAGTCAAGGCAAAACTGACCTTCGCCTTCATTCGACGGGGTGGTGGTTTCTGTGATCATGAGCGCGACCATGTCACCTTAGGATAAGGCAACGACGCTGAGTGATTTTTCCACTGCCTCCGCCACCCGCTCCATCTGATGCTCCGACAATTCCGGGTACATAGGAAGGGAAATGAATTCGGCCGAAGTGCGCTCCGAGACGGGAAACGCGTTCGGCCGGTAACCGAGATGCTGGTAGGCCGGCTGAAGATGAATGGGAACGGGATAGTGGATGCCACAGCCGATTCCCTCGTCCTGCAACGCGCTTATCACCCGATCGCGTTCCTGCACGCGAATGGCATAGATGTGGTAGACATGACGCGCGTAGTCAGCTTCCAGAGGAACGCTTACTCCTTCCATTCCGGCGAAGGCCAGGTCGTAGGTGGCGGCGTGGGCTCGGCGTTTCTGGTTGCCCCGCACGAGATGACGCAGCTTGACCTGAAGGACGGCGGCCTGGATGCCATCCATCCGGCAATTCCAACCAACCACCGCATGCTGATATTTCCGGACCTGTCCGTGATCGCGCAGAATCCGAATCTTCCGGGCCAGCTCGGCGTCGTTGGTCACGACTGCTCCCGCTTCGCCGAAGGCACCGAGATTCTTGCCGGGATAGAAGCTGAAGCAACCGGCATCGCCCATTGATCCGGCTTTCCGCCCCTTGTATTCCGCCCCGTGCGCCTGGGCGGCATCTTCAATGACCCGCAACCCGTGGAGGCGAGCGAACTTCAAGATCGGTTCCAAGTCGGCCGGCTGGCCAAAGAGATGAACCGGGATGATGGCCTTTGTTCGTGGCGTCAGCGCGCTCTCGAGCGCGGCCGGATCCATGGTGTAGGTGCGCTCATCGATGTCGACAAAGACCGGCGTGGCACCGCAGAAACTGATCGCCTCGGTAGTGGCGATAAATGTGCTGGGCACGGTGATGACTTCGTCCCCCTGACCAATCCCGCAGGCCAGCAAGGCCAGCCAGAGAGCGTCGGTCCCGTTGCCGACGCCGATCGCGTGCTCGCAGCCGCAGAAGGCGGCAAAGTCGTCTTCAAATGACTCGACGAAAGGGCCGCCGGCAAAGGCACCGGAATCAATCACCTGCGCGATGACCCGATCCAGTTCGGAGCGGAGCGGAGCGTGCTGCGCCGCGAGATCAAGAAATGGAACGTTCACGAGAATCTTTTTTCACTGCGCCTGAAAGCAGTCGGGCCGGGTTCCCGGCCACCGTGGCGTTGGCGGGCACGTCTCGAGTCACGACGCTGCCTGCTCCAACCAAAGCATTTTCGCCCACGGTGATGCCGCCGAGCAACGTGCTACCGGACCCGATCGAGGCTCCACGCTTGATCACTGTCCTTTGACACGACCAATCCGCTTCACCCTGGAGTTCGCCGTTTGCATTCGTCGCTCGAGGCCGACGATCATTGATGAAAATGACTCCGTGGCCGATGAAGACCTCTGTTTCGATCACCACCCCCTCACAGATAAAGGTGTGACTCGATATCTTGCAGCGGGCGCCGATCGTCGCCCCTTTCTGGACCTCGACGAAAGATCCAATCCTGGTCTCGTCGCCGATCTCACACCCGTAGAGATTGACGAACCCGTAAATCCGAACATCCCGTCCCAGCTTGACATCCGGCGCGATCAGCTGATGGGCGGCAGTCGCGCTACTCATGGGTTGGCGATGAGGGATCGCTTTCGGTCGCGGCCTTTCGGCGCCCGAGAGAGTGGCACCCGCCGGTTTGGCTGGGCGAGGTCGATCGGAGCGCCATTCGATTTGAGGGAAAGGCTCGCCGCCTCAAGAATTCGGACCAACTCCAGCCCTTCGCGACCGCCGCTCAGCGGTTCGAGGCCGTGCTCGATGCACTCGAGGAAGTGCTCGCAGACCGACTTGAGCGGCTCCGTCTGGCTGACATACGGGATGTAGCTGTCGCCGTAATGGTAGGAGTATTCAAACTCGGCAAACGTGTCGTAATGCGGCGGGCGCTCCACCCGGACATCGTAAACCTGAATCTTCTCCCGCAATTTCAAATCGTCGTAAACGATCATCCGCTGCGTACCGACAATGGTCATCTCGCGGACTTTGCGCGGTTCGAGCCAGCTGCTTTGGATGGTGGCAAAGCGTTTTTGCCCAAAGTAGAGCGACATGTTGGTCACATCTTCGATCTGCGGGGTAACGTGAGCATTGCCCTGACAGTTTACCGAGGAGGGAGACTCGCCCAGGATGTGCAGGATGATCGAGATATCGTGCGGCGCGAGGTCCCACGTCACGTTGATGTCCTTCTGAAAGAGCCCGAGATTTAGCCGCCGTGAATTGATGTAGCGGATGTCACCGAGATCACCGGCCTGAATAATCTGCATCATCTTTTCAACCGCAGCCGAGTAGACAAAGGTGTGGTCGACCATCAGGACCAGACCGTTGCGCCTGGCGATCTCGATCAGTTCCTCGCACTCGGCCGAGGAGGCGGCCATTGGCTTCTCGATGAAAGTGTGCTTGCCCGCCAGGAGGCTGGCTTTGGCCAAACGGTGATGGTGCTTGACGGGCGTGGCGATGACGACGGCGTCCAGCTCGTCATCCAAAAAGAGAGCCTCGTCATCTCGGACAGTCTGCACCTCCGGATAGAGAGAACGCAGATGTTTGAGGCGGACCTCACTGACGTCGCAGATCGTCTTCAAGCTGCAGTTGGAGAGGGAGCGGAAATTGCGAACGAGGAGTGGCCCCCAATAACCGCAACCCAGCACTCCAATCCGGGTGAGTTGCCGCGGGTTCTGGCCGTTTGTTTTCATATGTTTGTTTTAAGAACTGGTTCTGGATGTTTTCGGCACTGCCAAACGGGCAGTCCACGACTGGAGGAATTGCAAGGCAATAACAGGAAGCGTCTTCGTCATAATCCAAAGATCGAGCCAGAGCGACATCTTGCGGGCGTAATGGATGTCCATCGCAATCATCTGGTTGAAGGTGGTTTTGTTTTTGCCGTTAACCTGCCAGTAGCCGGTGATCCCCGGCGGCGCATCGACCCTGTTTTTCTGCCATTGCTGAAGGCGGGAAAACTCAAGATCAGTACAGGGTCGCGGGCCGACCAGGCTCATCTCTCCGCGCAGAACATTAAAGACCTGCGGTAATTCATCCAAGCCGCTGGCGCGAAGAAGGCGGCCAAGAGGAATCAGACGCTTGTCGGAAGCATCCAGCTTGATCATGGGCGCTTCTTCCCGAATCAAGCGCTCGAGGTATTGCTCATGACTCTGGGTTTCCGCATTCACCTTCATGCTCCTGAACTTGTAGATCAAAAAGGGCCGCCCACGGAAACCGATCCGGCGCTGACGGTAAAAGACCGGGCCGGGGGCGACTATCTTGATGCCATACATGATCACGACCATCAAAGGCAACCAGATAATGGCAGTAGCGCTGATCAGGAAAAGGTCAGAGATCCGTTTCCAGCGCGGGAAAGTGCAATGCGACGCGCCATAGGCGCCGGCGCGAACGCGGTCGGAAACAGTGGCCAAGCCTGCGCCAGGTGCAGGCGAAGAATTGAGCGAAGAAGTCGGAAACTGGACGTGAGACATCGGAAGAAGGATCGTTGAGAGGTTTCGGGCAAAGAAAAATCAGCAAGAGATTTCGGGGGCCGGCCGGTCGATGTTCCTTGGGGAGGAAAGGCCCGCGCAGAATAAATTCAAACTGGGCTTGAAGAACCACATTTTGGGACAGCTCTGCTCGGCAGTGTACTTTAGAAAAACCCGGCGACCACCGACCGAGTGGCCGGAGCGGGAAGCGGAGGGTGCGTGTTGCGCCCTTGAAGACGAAGAATACATATTCTGGGAGACGAGCCCCGGTCCGTCCTGGCTTAACGCCACGAACCCGCCAACTGCAGCTGTCGAGCCACGCTCCGCTGCGCTTTGGAACCGGACGAGCGATCAGGGCAAGCCTCCGCCATTGGTCGTTTGCCCGTTTTAGGCGGAGGCATCACGGCAGTTCCGTTCCAGCAATGTCACTCGTTAGGCGAGCGGCCCCGAGGAATGAATGTTCCCCGTTACCCCAAGTTTTTCCGAGTTAAGGATTTAGCCTAGGCTTTTCGTCGGCTGTGCGTCAAGAACAACAGCATAACGCCTTTTTGTCATTTTCAGGGCCGCTTCCTGACCGGATCTGACGGAGGAAAGAACGGACATTGCAAGGAAATCGAAGGAGAGAGGACGCGAGAGGCCAGAAGCAGCCTTTTTCCCAAAAGGACGGATTTCATCCACCATCGCCAACGCGGGCCACTCCACCGCGATTTTGATTTTCGCGGGCCCCATATCAGATTTGCGGTCGTTTGGTCGGGATGACGTTGAGGATTGGCGCCTCAAGCTCAACGCTCCGGTTTAGGAGGTCGAAAAGAACCCGGACCCTTTCCTTCGCCGGCAGGATGCCCGTCACAATGGCTTCCAGCCCTTTGAACGGCCCACCAGCAATCTCGATTGGTTCGCCGATCTTGATTTCCTGATCGATCGTCACCAACTCCTTTTCCCCTGTGCGCTGACGCAGAAGAGCCATGATCTCCGGGTCTATCACCGCCACCTGTTCCCCGAACTGAACAATTTGATGCACGCCGGCGGCATACCGGACATCTCGATGCCTTTCCCGATAGACGAACTCCGCGAAAAGGTATCCCGGGAACATTGCCTCAACGAACCAAATCGGTCCGCGTCGGGTCGGTCGACGAAAGCGAAGCCGGGGTGCGAAGCAATTCACCTCCAGATCTTTTCTCAATCCAAGGGCCGCAAAGTGCTCGCGCTTTGGTTGTGTCTTAAGACAGAACCAAAGCGGCTCTGTCTTCAGAAACAGTTGGTCGGGAGTGAGAGTCATGAAATTCTGGAGCGGTTGTCAGAACGAAGGCGCGTCGGAAGCGACATGAGGCGCAAGATTCTTCGTTGTTCTCCGAGTCCGAACGCCTGTCCCACCAATCGAATCGAAGGTCCCGCATTCATTTTTGACCGCGCAGTCAAGGCCCGACTAAAACGTGAGGGTCGCCCCGACCGAGTAACGGTTGCGCGAGTAACTTTGGCCGGGTTGGGGTGAACTCACGTCGGAGCGATCGTAGCTTGTATCGAAGGCGACCCGGGAGTTGAGCTGGTAGCGAGCGCCGAGCGAGAGATCAAAGACGCTTTGCGTGAATGAAGGGCCGATGGTTGCGAACGAGGTTCCCTGCTGGTTATCCTGGTGGCTATAGCTGAACGATAGCGATGAGCTGATGCGTCCGGTAAAGGCGTGACTGAGCTGCAGACCAGTGCGGAGCGCTGTCTGGCTAGCGACTCCCTGTTGTTGGGGTTGTTCGACCGAATAGCTCCCGGTCCAGCTGAGGGCGCTATGGCGGCCCAACGCGTAGTTCAGCGAACCTTCGAAGTCGGGGTTGGTCTGGCTCCCGCCCGTGCCGTTGTAGGAGAGAATTGAAACGCCCGCCTGAAACTGCGCGTTCAAGCGTCGGCTGAAACGGTGCTCGATCCCCGCGAGGAAAAATTGGGTGGTCGAATCGAGCGGAGCGGTGACGTAGTTCGTCAGGAGAATACTATACTCGCCGGTCAAAACGGTGGTTCTCGTCAACCCAAATCGAAGCTGCTCCCCAAAGGTGTTTTCCTGTCGATCGGTGAAAGCAGCCGTCGTCGGGTTTTCATAACGAACAAGCAGCAGAGAATAGCTGCTGACGAGCGAGAGGCGCCGGGTCAACTCGTAGCTGGCCCAGATCTTGTCGCTCGTGTTGAAATAATTGCCGCTGAATTGATTGGTACCAACGTTGGCATTGAGATTTGGCTCGGACAGGTAGGCGGCGTCGAGGCTGGCGTTCAACGTGAGACGGGGCGTGAATCCTGTGGCTGAGCGAAAGATCGAAGAAGCCGTTCGCATCCGTGCGCTGCCCGAGGTAATTGACGGCACCGCCCCCGGTCACGATGCTCAGCTGGGTGGTCTGACTCGGCATTTGATAGGAAAGGGTGACCTGTTCGTTGGTGAACCACGCGCCCACCGCCGGCGACCTGGTGAGGAAGTTATCGTCGTAGCCGGTGTGGAACTGCGTGTAAATCTCGACGCGTGGAAAAGGGCGCACCCAATTCGCTCCGGACTCCGTTGAGGCAGGCAGATCGTCTTGAGGACTGATTTCGACCGTCGATTCTCCTCCACGCACAACGGGCTGAGAACAGACGAGCGGAAGCAGGGAAAGAACTAACGGGAAAAATCGACACCTCCGAGATTTGATCGCTTGTGCGCTTGCGCCGGCGTTCTCTCGAATCCGGAGATGCCGGTCCAGTGGACAGCCGGCATCCCGGAATTTCGGCTTCTTGAACATAGGCATGTCGATCACCGGCGTCTTGAAGAGCGTCACCTCAAGCGACGGGCTTTGTGGAGCGCCAAACGCATTTGGTATAGCAAACGGTATGCGAAGCAAGCCACAAGATTCCGGCGTGGCCGTTCGCTTCATCGCCGGGCCGTCGATTCCCCTGCAAAGCGGATAGCTGGCTGATCCGAATTCGTCTCGCTTCTTTTCGGAGCGGCAAGAGCATCCAAAAGAGCAATACGCGCTCCGTTTGAATGTCGTTCCCAGCAATCCAACGCCGGGGCAGTCATGATCGTTGATCGGTTGCAGCACAAAAAGCCGGCTCCGCGACGATTCGCTCTTCGAAGGCGAGCGCGGTATGCAGATTGCTGCAATTAGAGCCGATGATCTTCATCGGCATTGGATTTGCGGTGGCGTCTCTGTCTCTTCTGGCACGCGAACTATTTCGAGCGCCGGAAGCGTTCGAGGACAAGACGGGACTGACAATCATCCGATCAACACATCCTCACGGGACGAAAACCGAGCGTCAATCCGGTCGTCCGGTTTGCAAAGCGGCCTGAGGCTCTGGCTCCGGTCAACTGATTTCGTCTCCCGCAAAACTCGGCGCTTCCGATCCATTCATTCGGACCGATTCGCGCCTGTCCGTCGCTATTCGCGGCGGATTTGATTTCACTCCGCAATTGGAGAAGGTCGCTTGAAAGCGACAATCATTGAAAATTTGCAGGGGGGCGACATCGCGCCATTTGGTTTGGGGAATTCAGCGAAAGGCGCTGAATCATAAGGAGACGAAGAGAAACAACGTTTGAAATTTGACTTCCCGGTTCACTTTTCCCCTCTCGAATTTTTGCACGCGAAAGAACCGAAGCCTTCCCTGATTTTTGATCGTCGTGGTTGGAATGGTCTGTCTGCAACCCGCGCGATTTCGCGGCCCCGACAGCAGGATGCGAGTTGCAACGAGAAGATGAAAACGGCTTTCTTGAAACACTTCCGGTTACCCCTGATCGTTACACTCCTGTCGCTTTTCGCGACAGAGGCGACCGCGGCGAGTGCCAGGCTTTCCTGGAGCGCCAACTCCGAGCCGGACATCGCCGGATATCGCCTTTATTACGGCACTGCGGCAGCACCGTACAACACAGTGATCGATGTGAGGACGACGACGGCGACCGCCTCGGATTTGGTCGACGGCGTCACCTACACGTTCGCCGTAACCGCCTACAATACCGCCGGGGCGGAGAGCGCCTTTTCGACGCCGGTATCCTACACCCCCGGATCTGCCAGGGTGATTCCGCCAGCGGTTCTCTTCAATGTCTCCACCCGCACGTTCGTCGAGACGGGCGAGAACGTCATGATCGGGGGATTCATTCTCGACGGAATCGTGACCAAAAAAGTGGCGCTGCGGGCAATCGGTCCTTCTCTGGGAGCGGCTGGAGTAGCTGATGCGCTGGCCGATCCGTTTCTCCAGCTATTGGATTCCAATGGATCCATCGTGGCCTCGAATGACGACTGGAATTTCCCAGGGGAAGAGGTCAGCGCGCTTGGCCTGGCTCCCAGCGATCCGCGCGAAGCAGCGCTCGTCGCGACGCTCTCACCCGGGGCCTATACCGCGATCGTGAGCGGCAACGGATCGACTACCGGCGTGGCTCTGTTTGAACTTTATGATCTGGCTCCCGCCACCAGCCGGATCGCAAATATTTCGACGCGAGGTCGAGTCGAATCCGGGGACAAGGTGATGATCGGCGGTTTCATCCTGGGCAGCACGACGCCCACCGAGATGATTGTGCGTGCGATTGGGCCTTCGTTGGTCCCGAGCGGCGTCATGGATGCCCTGCTCGACCCCACGTTGGAAATCTATGACAGCAACGGCACTCTCCTGAGCTCGAATGACAACTGGCGAACAGACCAAGAGGCGGAAATTATCGCCAGCACAGTGCCGCCAACGGACGACCGCGAAGCGGCGATCGTCGCAACGCTGCCTCCAGGCGCCTACTCGGCCGTGATCCAGGGCGCGAATGGTGCCAGCGGCGTCGCGCTCTTCGAAGTCTACGCGCTCAACCAGTAAAGGAATCGCGCCGCGAATTTCATTGCCGAGCACAAGGTGCGCGCCCTGGGTAGCTGAACGAGGTGCGGTCCAGAATAGCGAGAAAGGCCCGGGACTGGCCGCCGGAACCGACACTTCGGACGCCGAAGATCAAGTTTCTTTTGCTGCTTTTCGTTAACTGTCCACCGGCCGAAGAAATTCGTGTCCTGAAATTCAGCGCTGGCATAGCGTCTGCCTTTTACGGGTTCGTTAGGGGACAATTCGAATGCGTCCCCTGGGCGAGAGTTTTTTGAGGAGGGACAAACTCGCGTCGTCCGTTCGATTGATGGCGCGGGTTACCTTTTTTCTCCGGGCGAACGCATCCATCCCGGCCCCGGATCTCGCCGGCAATGAATTCCCGCAGCTATTTCCCTTCCCGCATCAGAACGGGCGACGCGGGCAGCTTGTCGAGAACAATGTTCTTCCTGCCATCATAACGACCAAAAGCGAGGACGCCGGTCGGGCATTGCTGGACGCAGGCCGAGCAGCGCACGCACTCCGGGTCTTCCATGGGCATGCCTTTGTTGGCAAAATTCATGATGTCGATGCCCTGGTGACAGACCGACGTGCAGACATTGCAGGAAATGCATTTGTGCTTGTCAGCGAAAATCCGGTAACGCGAGAAGCGCGTGTAGATGTGCATGAGGGCGGCGAGCGGGCAGGCAAAGCGGCACCAGACGCGGCCGCTGAACCAAAAATACAATCCGACGCCAAGAATGCCGGCCATGAAGATGTCAACGCTCCAGGCGTAGTTGAGAAACGGGATGCCCTCGAAAAGCTTGTGATACCAATGCGTCGGCCACGACTCCTCGCCGAGCGCCCATCCGGCGATGCGCAGGCCGAGGATGGCAAAGGCGAACAGGAGCACGGCCTGGCCAACCATGTTGAGCCGATTCCAGAACGGACCGTGCGGCATCTTCGTGCGATAGGAATCGCCCATCGTCTCGGCCAGCGCGCCGCAGGAGCAGATCCAGCCGCAGTAGGCGCCCTTGCCCCAGCGGAAAATAATGAGCGGGATAATGACGAAGGTCTGGACAAAACAGATCGCGAGCCAGAGCCACATCGGGTGATCGGTGAAGACGTTGTAAACGTTGAGCGGGAAGGCGAGGATGAAACCGTAGGCCCGCCAGTAGGCACGCTCGTGGCCTAACGAACCGTCATAGCTTTCAAAAAGATGGTCGGCCAGCCAGCGCAACGGGTGGCCCGTCTCGAAGAAACCGTTGTGTCCCATCCAGGGCAGAATGATTTCCGGCAGGATGAAGAGCGGGATGCATTGCGAGCAGATGAGGACAATCGTCTGCCACTTTACATATGGGGTGCGCCGCCGTCGGATGCGCCGGACGCCGAAGACAAAAACGCAGGTGCAGTAGGCCAGGGTGTAATAGAAGGAAGGGTTCCCGAGGCCGCGCTTGATCGTGTAGAGGAGGTTCGTCTCGCGGCTCGACCATTCGGCGATTTTGCCACCGGTTACATCAAACGCTTTCGGGACGTTGTAGGGAAACGCGTGATGCTGGCTCACCCACCGCTGCACCGGAAACTCCTGCGGATGGTTGCTCTTCCAGTGGTAAAGGACGACGCAGAAGAGGACAAAGGCGAGACAACTGATCCAGGTGATCGGACGCCAATCGCCGCGCACATGCAGGCCGCTGCGCCGGAAGAACTCGAGCGGCGCTTCTCGACCGATCATGGAAAAGACCGCGTCGTTAGGCAGCGTCACCTCGCTGCCATCTGCCTTTTTCAGTGTCACCTTGTCGGGCTCGATGCGCGCTACCGTCGTCGCCATGGCCAAGGTCACCGACCCGGGCGGTGCGTCCTTCATCATCTCGCTCGAAAAGGCCGTCGTGACCCGCTCAGAACTCGGTCGCTCCACGTGCACGATCGCTTTCGGATCGTGCTCCAGCATTTTCAGCTGCTCGACATTCTCCGGCTTGGGGCGGGCGAACTCCGCTTTGCGATAGCTGACCGTTACCCTCGCGCCGGAGCCGGCCAGCGCGATCGCAGACTCGAGCGCGCTGTCGCCCCCACCGACAACGAGCACGTCCTGTTCGCTGAAATCCTTCGGGTCAAAAAGCCGGTTATAGACCCTGTCCATATCTTCGCCGGGACATCCGAGCTTGCGATGATTGCCGCTGCGCCCGATCGCCACGATCGCTCGGCGCGCCCGCGTGATGGTCTTCGCCTTGTCGCCATGATGGAGAAGAATCTCTTTCCCCCGCGTCTCGATCCGCTCGATCCGCGCTTCAGTAAACTCAATGCCCGCTGCCTTGCGCTGGGCCTCCATTTCCTCGAGCAAGGATTCCTTCACGTCCTTGGTGAAATGGAGACCGCCCTCGAGTTTGAGATCCGTGGGGTAGGTGTAAATCGGTTTCGCCTTGGGAAAATTCACGACGGTCGAGAACGGCTGCGTCGCCTCGAAGATCTTGAAATTCAACTCTGCCTTTCTGCGCTTCGATCGCCGCCGAGACGCCCGATACGCCACCACCGACGATGGCCAGATCGAGCACTCCATCCTTCGTCCTTCCGCCTTCAACTTTCCGAAAATCCGGCTCGGCCAAAATCGCATGGACCGCTTCCGCCCCCGTCTTGGAGGAAAACTTCAGCAGCGGGATGCCGGTGAGATCGCCGACGATCCGCACGCCGGGAATATTAGTGACACCGAACTCGCCTGACTCCGGCAATTTCTCCACCACGCCGGCGGGCCAGCGGGTGTGCAGCCAGCGAGTATATCGCTTGATCGGGTTAAACATACGGTCTGCGGCGGCGCAGTCTTATTGGAGAACAGAGAATGCCGAAAGGCAATTATTCCCGCCCCGGCAAGTAGAAGGCTGCCTGGCTGCATCGCGCAGGTCTGAGCCTGGCTGACTTCTCGCGCTGCTGGCTGAAAGCCTCTCCCTAACGAACTTCACCGGTGCCGCGGCAGGAAGAGCCACGCTTGGTGAACCTCCAGTTCGTTAGGCGAATCATTCTGGCCTAACGAATCCAGTTCGACCTCCGGTTGACTTGCGCACGCCTCACGATAGCCTTTCGCAGGATGATAAATGTGACTGATCGCGCCGTTGCTCACCTCCGCACGCTGCTCGCCGAACAACCGGCCCCGGCCGGCAAAGGCCTGCGCGTGCAGGTGGCGAAAGGCGGCTGCTCCGGCCTGCAATACGAAATGTCGCTCGGCGAACGTGAGGAAGGCGACGCCATCGTGCAGCGCGAGGAAGTAGCTTTTTTCGTCGATCCCGAGAGCGCAGATTTTCTCCGCGACGCCACCCTCGACTTCGAGGACGGGCTGACCGGCGCCGGTTTTCGTATCTTGAATCCAAATGCCGCCCGGACCTGCGGCTGCGGAACTTCCTTCGAGCCGGTCCATCCGGCCTAAACGAGCGAGGGCGGGCGACTGGCGACGGCCTGGCATGGAACCGGATCTTTTTCGCTTCGACGATCATCCCGCCTTTGAGCGCAAGCGAACCAATTTCTTTGGCTGGACGATTCTCATCCTCCTCCTCTGCGGAGTGACCCTCGCCGCCTGGCTCGGCAGTTTTTACATCATCGGGCAACCGGAACGGCCGGAAAGTTATCGCATTCTGCAAAAGCTGCACAAGATCGAGCCGCCCAAACGCTTCGCCCTGACCGCGGCGCCGGCGGGCGAATTCCTCAATCCGAAACAGCTTTACGAGCGCTATCAGTCAATGGGGCCGGCGGAGCTGGCGCGCAAGGATGCTGAGCTGACGCGCAATTTCATCCGCAATTTTCAGCAGGTGCACGGGCTGGTTACCTATGTCGTCGGTCGGTTCAGCATCATCGGCGCGCGCCAGCTTACACCGAACGATCTCTTTATCTCGGGCGCGGCGGTGCTAACGCGCGCGGTCGACCAACCCGCTTTACTCATGGAGCATGCCTTCACAACAGCGAACGAGCATGACGCCAAGCTGCTGGAGGAGCGGCTCGTGATGGGAATGGATGTAAATCTCGAACGCAGCCACGATCTTTCCGCAGTCGTGCATGCAGAACGGCTCCCGGACGGACGCGTCCTGATCACGGCCGTGCCGCTGCTTTATGGAAGTTACGCGGTCACGCGCGGAACTGGAACTTTCAGCCTCGAGCCACCAGCCGATCTCAACCTCGCGGCCGGCTGGCCGCTTTTCAAAACTGAAATGCGCACCACCGCTGAGAGCCGTTATAACAGCTATCGCTCGCGCCTCGCCCCGGCAACCAGCACCCTGCCGATCGTCGGGCTTTCTCCGGCAAACACTGCGCCGCCCGCGCAGGACGCTCTCGTCCGGGTGGAACCTGCGGTACCGCTGGAGGTAGAACCGTCGACACCGCCACCATCACGCCGGCTCGGGAAAAAGACGATTGTGGCGAAGTGGAATGAAAACCCGACCACGGTTGCCTCGTCCTCTCCTGTCATGGTACGCCGGGCCCTCCCAGTCACGGCGGACACCGGCTCCGCGCCCGGCGAAGCAACGTCGCCGACGCCAATGGTGATGCGGGCCTTGCCGGTTACTTCGTCTCCAGCGGCCGGCGCGCTCACCTCTACCACGGGCGCGACCTGGAAAACTTTTGCCCCGGGCGAGGCGCCGGCAGGACGAATACTCGACAACGCCGGTCTGCGCGAGGTAGCTGATTCCGGGACGCGCGGCGAGCGCGTGTATTTAAAAGGACAGTTCGTGGTCAATTTCGCCGATGCCAATCGGGCCGTGCTTCGGCCGACGGGTCCGCAATCCGCGCCCGCTGGCAACCTGGGGCGCAACGTGCGCGTGATTGTCGATTATCCGGCCGGGGCGCCGTTGCCCGCGCCCGGGACGACCGTCGATCGCGACAGCAGCCGCCCCTACGAGGTCACCGAGGTGCGGCGTCAGTCCGATGGCCAGCTCAACGTCTTCGTGCGCGAGATTATCAAACCGTGATCAGTGCAGGATAACAGCGCCGTCACGGATCTCGGCGGTGCTGACATTGTAAGGCGCCGCCGCATCCATCGCCATGCCGAGAATGGATTGGCCGCGGTAACTCATCGAGAGAACGCCCGATGGCACCGGGTATCCGTTGGCCTCGATTTTCGACACCTGCAAGGCCGAAATCGGCGTCGGACCATCGGTCGTGATAACGAAACTTCCGTTCAGATAGCCGCGCGGAAATCCCGGGACCTTGTCGGACGGAATGCTCAACTGCACATGCGCAGTGTTCCCGCTCAGACTAACAAAGGCGTGTCCGCGTGACTTCGGATTGGCGGCGATCAATCCGTTGATTTCAGCGGCCGTCACGACCAGTTGTCGCTCCGGTGTCGGAGCTGCAGTGGGAGCGGGCGTTTCGTTGGGCTCAGCCGAGGCCATCGGAGCCGGAGTGGGCACGGGCGGAGTCGCTTTGAATTCATCAACTCGTTCCCGAATGTCGACGACCGCCTGCGGACTCAACTCTTTGACCGGCAGAGCCGCCGGCCTTTGCGCAATCATGCCATGAGAAAAGAAAAGATAGCTGCCGACGACGAGGAGCAAAAAGATCAGGGCGCCGCCAATGATGAGCGCGAGACAGCCTTTGCCGAAACAGCCCATGCCGCTCGGCTTCGGAGGCGGTTCAATCCAGGTCGGGTTCGTGGAATCGATCGCCATCCGTTCAGTTCATCAGCTGACTCTGCGCTGTCATCAATTTTTCGTAAAGCTCCTGCAATCCATCGGCGAGCAAACGGGTCCGGCCGAGGACCGGCATGAAGTTCGTGTCCCCGGCCCAGCGCGGGACGATGTGCAGATGCAAATGATCCACCACTCCGGCGCCGGCCGGCGTGCCGAGGTTAAGGCCGAGGTTGAAACCCTGTGCTTTCATCACATGGCGGAGAAGAGTTTGAGCGTGCACGGCCAGGCCCCAGAGTTCAAGCACCTCTTCTTCGCCTAACGCCGAAATTTCCGCCGTCTTCCGGTAGGGCACGGCCATGAGATGACCGACCGCGTAGGGATAACGATTCATCATCAGGAAGGTGTTTTTCCGGCGCGTGAGGACGAGATGCGCCGCATCATCACTCGTCTGCGCGGCCTCGCTCAGGAAATTGGGATTGCGATTTTCGATCTCGAAATACTCCACCCGCCACGGGCACCAGAGGGCTTCGATCTCGGCTTTTGGAAACTCCATTGACTCGTTAGGCAAAATGGTTCAGGGAGCGTATCGGCTGGGCTGGAGATGTCGAGCGCGCGTTTTCGCGCGGATGACGTCTGGGCGGACGCGGGCGTCGCCGGGGCAGGGATGCAGACCCATCTCCACCTCATTCCTCCCTGCCCTTGTGCTCGCACAGCGAGGCGATCACCGCGCCCTGGCGCGCACAAAGAGCGAGTAACGCGGAAGATCGGCCGCCTTTTCCGAGATGAGCCGCAACTCCGCTCCCGGCAGCATCGAAAGCCATGGGCGTGCCGGCCCACCGCGCACCACCAGTGCGTCCAGCATTCCCTCCAGCCACTGCGCTTGGGCCTCCTTGGGCGAGAGGAAATGATCGCATCTCAGGTAGAGCAACATCCCCTCTTCCTCTTCCCCTACCACGGCATAACGCCAGCCGTGCTCCTTCGCTTCCGCTCGCACCTCATGCGAAAATCTGTACCAGCGCATCACTCCGCGAACGGTAGGATTCGCCGATTTTCCCGGCGACGTAACCGCCCGTGAAGACGCCGGCGAAGACAAGCGCGGCCACCAGCCATGGTTGCACCTGACGCTGCCACGTCCGGTTCTGCCACACCACACCGATCTGCGCGCCGAGCAAGAGACAGAGCGGCGGCACGACCGGGAAAATCCTGTCGACCCGCTTCGACGGAATGATCGACATCAAGACCAGGCCGCCGACGCTCCAGCAGACCAGCCAGACGGTGTCAGGCCGCATTTGCAGGGAAAGCTGTTCCCGGCGCCGCCAGAAAAAAATCCCAAGGCCGATGATCATGAGGCTCCAGGGAGCGAACTTGTGCAGGAGGTGCGGGAGATAAAAATAAATCGGCTGCGGTTTGTGAATCGTCTCGCTAAACCGACCAGCGAATTCCTGCACCACCACGCTCTCGTAAAAGCCCGGTTGCCTGACGATTCCACCCGTCACCCAGATGAGAAAGATCGCGAACGAAAAAATCCAGGGCCACCATCCGCTCCATCCGCTCGGGGCACGCCCTTTGCGCCGCAGAATTTGGTAGACGATCAACCCCGGCAAAATGAAGGCATAAATGATCGGCCCCTTGATCAACATCGCCGCCGTCAGAAGCAAAAACGCGATGACTCGGTCGCGCGGCGTCCATCCCTCCGCGCAACGTATTTTCCGCCAGATCTGTGCCCCAATGAGGAAGGAAACGAGCGCAAGCGGCATGTCCGTGCGCGACCAGCGTGGCCAGCCGCGGCGAGAGCAAGTTGAGACCAAAGGCGCTCAGGGCGATGAAACCGCCACTCGCGCCATAAACCGCGGTGGCCTCCCGTGCGATCAACCAGAGGAGCAGGAGCGCCGCGCCTAACGATGGGATTCGCCACGCGCCTTCCCACCAGCGGGTCGTTTCATAGAGCGCCGCGGAAATCCAACCGACCAGCGGCGGCTTCGTCGCCACGCTTTCCTTCGGCGTGTGCTGATAGAGCCAGTGCCCCTGCCTCACCATCTCGAATGAGGTGTAGGCCTGCTTGGCCTGATCGTAATCATCCAGCGTCCAGGGCAGGTTGGTGACGACGAAAAACACCGCGCAGAGCGCCAGTACGATCCCCCGGACCGACGCCGCGGGAAACGGCGACGACGACAATTCCGGCATAGCGGCAAACTCGCCGGAGAATCTCGCCCGTGGCAAGAGCCTTTTGTTGGCCAAGCCCGCGCGAAGCCAATCCGTTTTGGCCGGTCCGCCACGGGAACATCCGGTGCCCGATGCGCGAACTTCCTAAAGCAACTGCCGCAAAACACGCAGCCAGTTGCCCCGTAGAATCTTTTCGATCTGCTCGTCGCTGAAGCCGCGCTCGATCAACTTGCGAGTGACGTTGCACGCATCGGCGTGGTTATCGAGCTCCGGCAAAAAATGCGGGCGCGTGAGTTTCGCTTCCATCTCCTCCAGCTCCGCCGCCGGCATTTGGCGCCAGAGAAACTGACAAAAATCGAAACCGATCCCGACGCCGTCGATCCCGATCAGGCCGGCCACATGCTCAATGTGATCGACATACCGGTCGAGCGTCGCCTCCTCTTTCGTTGGACTAACGAGAATGGCGTTGATCCCGATGACTCCGCCGCGCGCGCCAATCATCTTGATCTGTTCATCGCTAATGTTGCGCTCGATGTCGAAATAGCGGCGGGCATTGGTGTGGGAAACAATCAGGGGACGCTTCGTTAGGCCGACAATTTCCTCAAAGCCCGCCGAGTTGATGTGTGCGAGGTCGAGCATGATCCCGAGGCGTTCGCACTCGCGCACGAGGTCGCGGCCGAATTCCGTCAGGCCGTGCGCGGGCGATCCATTGGAGGCAAAGATTCCACCGGCGGCGGCCGCATTTTCCCTCGCGTGTGTGAGCGAAATGGCGCGCAGCCCGAGGTCGCAAAAGATTCTCAGCAGATTCAGGTCGTCGCCGAGCGGTTCCGCGCCCTCCATCGTGAGGAGAAGTGCGATACGCTTTTCGACCTCAGCGCGTTCGATCTCGGCGAAAGTCGTGCAGAGCATCAACTCCGGGGTGCGCTCGATCTCCACGCGGAGGAGCGCGACCTGGTCGAGCGTGACGCGCAACGCCTGGTCGGGCAGATACTTGTCCTCGGCGTAAACCGCTACGCCTAACAATCGAGCATTACCGGTTTGGAACTGCGCCAGGAAATCCTGCGCTACCACGCCGCGCCGGTCGCGGTTCCAAAAAAGGCCGAGCGGAAGATCGAAGTGCATGTCGATCACTCCGCCGCGTTGCAGGCGCTCGATTCGTTCTTCAACGTTGTTGGATGAGAGCATAAGTGGCCTAACGATTAGTTCTTCGGCGCCGCGGCGAGAAGGTCGAGGATGGCGCGGGCCGCGGTTTCGTCCGCATCGCCTGGGCCGAGGTTTGCGATCACTTCCTCGAAATCAGCCGCCATCCGGCCCCGCCGAGCGTCGTCCTGCAACAGGCTCAGAACTTCGCGCGCGATGACGGCGGGCTGCGCCTTGTCCTGAATGAATTCAGGAACAATTTCCCGGTTTGCGAGCACGTTGGGCATGCCAAGGTGTTTGACCTGGATCAGCATCCTGCCGGCAAGATAGGTCAGGTTCGCTACTTTGTAGATCAGGACGAACGGCAATCGGAAAAAGGCGGCTTCGAGCGTGGCCGTGCCGGACGCAATCACGCCGGCGGCGCTGCGCTGCATCGTGCTCGCCGCATGACCGATGGTGATGTTGATTTCACCCAACGAGTCGCTGGACATGCGGAAGCATGTCCCTCCGGAGGGACGCGCTTCCGCATGTCCAGCTGGGAAATGGCTACGGATTAGATCCGCGAGCGCGAGCGAAGCGGCCGCGATCTCGAAACGCAATTCAGACCGCTCCGCATGCAACGCTCGCATGACCTCGATCAGAATCGGCATGAGCTGTCGCACTTCGCGCGCCCGACTCCCCGGAAAAAGGCCGACCAGGTTTGGATCGCGTGGCGTGTCGATCCGTTTTGCCTCCAGGTTCTCGATCATGGGATGGCCGACGAAGATGGTACGCAGTCCCGACTTTTCGTAGAGATCGACCTCGAACGGAAAGATGCAGAGCATCAGGTCGAGCCAGCGCGCCATCTTGGGAATGCGACTCCGGTTCCACGCCCAGACCTGGGGGCTGATGTAGTAGATGATTTTCCCGCCTAACGAACTCTGATGGAGCACACGCGCGAGGCGAAGGTTGAAGCCCGGGTAATCGATCAGGACAACAGCGTCCGGTTTTACGTCGCGGATTTCATCGAGGGTCTGGGCGAATTCCCGGCGGAAATAGCCGTAATGCTTCAGCACCTCCCAGAGGCCGACTACGCCCGCTTCGTCGCTCCAGTCGCGAAACTGATCGCCAGCCAGTGCCTTCATCTTCGGACCGCCCCGGCCCAGCAATGCGATACCGGGCTGCAAACTCTGGAGCGACTCCATCAGAGCGGCCCCGTGATTGTCACCGCTCGCTTCTCCCGCGACAAAGTAGAGTTTCATCGCTTCGGTGGGACGTGCTTCTGCACGTCCGCGCATTTTCGCAGGATCCTGAGTAGTTCGTGACGTGCCGAAGCACGTCGCTCCGAAGCGAGAATCACCATCGCAGTTCGTTCAGCTCGCCTTGGTAATGCCACTCTTCCGGACGGACAACCAGACCATGGCGAACCGGGTTACTCCGCACGTATTCCC
Source organism: uncultured Verrucomicrobiae bacterium (assembly GCA_963742545.1). GTDB lineage: Bacteria > Verrucomicrobiota > Verrucomicrobiia > Chthoniobacterales > UBA10450 > Palsa-1392. Next base: position 41,729 of record CAVUMF010000005.1, read on the forward strand.
ATTTGTTGTCGTAGCTTTCCGCCAGAGCGAAGTTGCCGGTCCCAGTGGTGGCGCTGCCATACGGTTTCGCTCCCTGCCTTCAGAGTTTTCGTCACTAGCGACTTCCAATATCGCATCCAGCGCTCCAACGAGGGCGCGTCGATCGCGTTCGGCGCGCAGAACAAGTGCACGTGATCAGGCAGGATGACATAGCGACCGACCAGCCAGGTAGACGCTTGTTTCCATGCCCTAACGATCGCCGCATGTGTTTTCGGCGTGGAGAGAATCGGCTGTCGTTCCACGGTGCACGCGGTTACAAAGATGATGATCGACCGATTGTGGGCTTCGACGGGAGCAAGATGAATCGGATGTTTTCGATCGATGGGCACGCCGTCTCGAAGCGACGTGCTTCCGCACGTCTCCGGTTGCGCGGCGTTGGAACCCAGGCGAGGACGTGCGGAAGCACGTCCCTCCGAGGATTCCGTCGGCGCTCTCATGGTCCGGATGCAATCTGTTTTGTGATCTCGATCGCCAGCTCGAGGGCGGCGGTGGCTTCGAAACCGGAAACCTTCGGTCGCAAACCGGTGCGCGCGCATTCGATGAAGGAGAGAAGCTGGTGCTGGAGCGGTTCCCCGGGCTCGATCTCAACCGCGGCGCGTTCGATCCCGGTAGCGGTGCGGCGAAAAATTTCTCCGGTCTGATTCTGATAATCGAGCGACAAATACGCGTCCTCCTGAAAGACGCGGATCTTGCGCATTCGCTCCGGGCTGATGCGGCTCGAGGTGATGTTGGCGATGCAGCCGTTCTCGAAGCGCAACCGAGCATTGGCGATGTCCTCGCGCCGGCTCAAGACCGGCACGCCGACGGCGTCGATCGATTGGACCGGCGACCTAACGAGATGCAAAATGATTTCGAGATCATGGATCATGAGATCGAGCACCACCCCGATGTCGGTGCTGCGATTGGGAAAAGGCGAGAGGCGATGCGCCTCGATGAAGCGCGGATGGGTCAGGCGGGCCTCAAGCGCGCTCAGGACCGGGTTAAAGCGCTCGACGTGCCCGACCTGCAAGACCAACTGACGTTGTGCGGCGAGTTGTGCCAGTTCGCTGGCCTGAGCCATGTCTTCCGCGATCGGTTTTTCGATCAGCAGATGTTTGCCTTTTTCCAGGAGCGGAAGTGCGACCGCGAAATGAGAATTGGTCGGGGTCGCGATCGACGCGGCATCGATCAATCCGGCAAATTCTTCGAGCGAAGAGGCGGCCCGCACCTTGTATTGCTCCGCGATTTTCGCGGCCGTCTCGGCGTCGGTGTCGAAAATGGCAGTAAACTCGGCGGCGCCGGTTTCGGCGTAGAGACGGGCGTGATTTTTCCCAATATGCCCAACGCCGACGACTCCGATCCGCAGATTTTTCATGAGCGCGTGCGATTAGAAAATGCGAAGGACATGGCGGAAAGTGCCAGTGAACCGCAGCCATGAAGCAAAGGCAAACTGATTGGGACGAGGCCTATCGCCGGCACGAGACGCCGTGGGAGAAAGGAAAACCGCATCCCGCGCTGCTAGATTTCCTGGCGGAGAATGGGCCGCTCGTCGGAGAGATTTGCGTCCCGGGCTGCGGCTCCGGGCATGATGTGTGCGCCCTGAGCACATCGCAGAATCGCGTGTTGGGAATCGATCTTGCGACGGGCGCGATCGCGAAGGCGAAGTCACGGCCACGAATGGCGAACGAAGAATATCTTCTCGCTGATCTCTTCGATTTGCCGGCGAAATTCGATCACCAGTTCGATTGGGTGTTCGAGCACACCTGCTTTTGTGCCATCGATCCGGGGATGCGTCAGGACTACGTCGACACGGTCGTCAGGCTCCTGAAGCCCCGGGGGAAATTGCTCGCGATCTTTTTTCCTAATCCGGACCACGACGAACCCGGGCCGCCCTACGGCGTGAGCCTGGAAGAGCTGGAAAAATTTTTCGCTCCTCACTTCGTGCTGGAACGCGAATGGATCCCGCAACGGACCCATCCCGGCCGCGAGGGTCGCGAATTGCTTCGCGTCCTGTGGATGCGCTGAATCCGGAGGGACGTGCTTCCGCAGGTCCAAGATCTTGAGGGCACGCGGCGCTGGAACCTGGACGTGCGGAAGCACGTCCCTCCGTTGGAAGATCCCGCGTCTGCGGTAGATTTGCACGTTCTGAAACGCATTATTCTCATCCTTGCCCTCGCGCTGATCGGAGGCGCGACCGGCATTTATATCGACTGGCATTGGAAACGCCCGCTATCACCGCGCGGCGGACGTTACTTCTTCCATCGAGTCGAGTTACCTGTGCCCTCATTCAGTCAGGGCGACGCAAGATGGCGTGACGACGCGCTCGGCGGCGTGCCCGAGAATGGTACCCTCGGCGAAGCCGGCTGCGCGGTCGCCGCAGCCGCGATGGTCTTCCAGTCCTACGGCATCAAGACCGACCCGCAGCAACTCAACTGGTTTCTCACCGCCGTGGGCGGTTACACCGACGAGGGCTGGCTTTACTGGGACCGCGCCGCCTGGTGGGCGCCCGACCGTGTCCGGCAAATCTACGAAGACCTGCCATCCTACGCCCTGATCGATTCCAACCTCGCCCGCGGCAACCCCGTCATCGTGCGCGTGCGTTTCGGCAGCGGGATCACCCATTTCGTCGTCATCGCCGGCAAAGACGGCTTCGACTACCTCATCCGCGACCCCGGCCCCGGCGCCGCCAAAGGCTACTATCCCCTGCGCGAACTCGGGAGCGATATCGAGGCGCTGAGGTTTTATGAGCCGCTGACACCTGCAACGGACGCGCCGGCGATTGCAACGAAAATCCAACGCTGACTCCGGATATTTCCTTCGGATTTCGCCCTCGAGTTGGCGACTCGGTCATTACGAGGGGCGTGCTTCCGCACATCCAAGGTTCGGGGTCGGCACGGCGATCGGTTTTGGACGTGCGGAAGCACGTCCCTCCGGGAGTTAGCGGGGATGTGCTTTGATACCAGTCGTAGGTGCGGGCGATGCCTTCGCGGAGCGGGATTTTTGCCTGCCAGCCTAACGAACTGATTTTCGAGACGTCGAGCAGTTTGCGCGGCGTGCCGTCGGGCCGGCTTCGATCCCAGGTCAGCTCGCCGTCAAAGCCGACTACTTCGCAGATTAACTCGGCCAGCTCGCGGATCGTCAGATCGGTCCCGGTGCCGATGTTGATGATCTCGGAACTATCGTAATTCTGGAGAAGAAATAAGCAGGCCGAAGCGAGATCGTCGACATGGAGAAATTCGCGGCGCGGCGCGCCGGAACCCCAAACGACAATCTCCGGCGCGCCCGATTCCTTCGCTTCGTGCGCCTTGCGCAAGAGCGCAGCGAGGACATGCGACTTCTCGAGATCGAAGTTGTCGTTCGGTCCGTAGAGATTGGTCGGCATGGCCGAGATGAAATTCGCGCCGTACTCGCGCACATAAGCCTGGCAGAGCTTGATCCCTGCGATCTTGGCAATCGCGTAGGCTTCGTTCGTCGGCTCGAGCGGGCCGCCTAACAATGCGCTTTCCGGGATCGGTTGCGGGGCAAGCTTTGGATAAATACAGGAGCTGCCAAGGAAGAGCAGCTTGCGCACGCCGTTTTCGTGCGCGGCGTGGATGATGTTGTTCTGGATCTGGAGGTTTTCGAGCAGAAACTCGACCGGCTCGTCGTTGTTCGCCTTGATTCCGCCGACGCGCGCCGACGCCATGACGACAACAGCCGGCTTTTCGCGCACGAAAAATTCATCGACCGCCGCGCGATTCGTCAGGTCAAGCTCCGCCCGCGTGCACGTGAGCAGGCGGCGAAATCCCTCCGCACTCAGCTTGCGATGAATGGCGCTGCCGACCAGACCGCGATGCCCGGCGATGAAGATTGAGTCGTCCTTTTCCATCAAGATTCCCGCAGCATGCGTTTTGCATTTTCTTTTTCAAGCTGCGGCATAATGCTCCGGGCCGTGGCCAGGAAAGAGGAACGGATTGCCGTCCAAAAAATCTACAAGCTTTTCATCGGCGGAAAGTTCGTCCGAAGCGAGAGCGGTCGGGTCACGTCCGCGCAGGTCAACGGCCAGGTGATTGCGAATTTTCCCGGTGCGTCGCGCAAGGATTTCCGCGATGCGATGGTGGTAGCGCGCGGCGCGCTGGCTGGCTGGTCAAACGTGAGCGCCTATTTGCGCGGCCAGATTATTTATCGCGGCGCCGAGATTTTGCAGATGCGCCGATCGGGGCTGGAAGCAGAACTCGCCCGCGTGGTGGGAAAACGAAACTCTCGCGCGTGGGAGGAAGCGGGCCTGACGATCGATTGCCTCGTCCACTGTGCGGGATGGACGGACAAGTTCGGCCAGATTTTTGGTGCGGTGAAACGTGCCCCGAACGCTGAAAGCCCGGGACTGAAAGATGAAGGCGGCAGAAAATCCGCACTGGATTCTCGACACGGTGGAGATGAAAACGGCGTGGCGCCCGATCGGACTGTAGAAGAAGGGAGAAAACCTGAGCTCGCCTAACGACCTTCCTTCTCCTTCCTTCTTCCAGCAGACGATCGAGCTGGCCTAACGAATCTCATGATGGTCAAATCATTGCCCCTGCTGCTCGCGGCAAGCGCCGCTTTCCTTATTTTGGGCGGCCTGCTGGTCTGGGTGGTGGCGCGCTTGTTGCGCAGCAATCGCGAGCAGATCGCGGCCCGCGGGCCTTTGGCCGCAGAGCAGGAATTCGCGCTGCGCGAGCCGGGTGCGCTCCTGCTTATGGTTGAGGTGCCGCGTTTCGGATCGAACTTTCGCCAGTTTGAATTCGACGTGATCGAGAAGGCCACCGGGCAGGCGACGAAGTTGAGCTACGACTTCGTGCGCGCCCAAGGTGCGGTCTACGGGGTGAACACGATGCGGGTTCCACTCGGCCGAATCATGGTTGAACGGCCCGGGCCGTATCTGGTGCGGATCGCTGGATTGCAGAGCGAGGCGGACTACTCCCGGAGTCGAATCATGTTCTCGCGTCCTTATCTTGGAAGAATGGTGTTCCAGATCATCGGGATCGTGATTTGCGCGATCGGCATGTTGCTAAGTTTGCTGCTGGCACTGTGGCAGGTGTTGCCGCTGCAGCGCGGGTGAAATTGCCCCGGATGAGGCGACGAAGTTTTGTTCGTTGGTGGACTTCCAGCGAAGGCAGGAAGCGAAAATAGTTGCGGTGGTGATTGATTCGAAAACAGATTGTGCGCTAACGTTGGTTCCGGATCGGAGCATGCGAGATGGCCTTCCTCACTGACCTAACCGAGGACTGCATGGGGATCATCCATGTCGGGACGGGCGTGGTGACCGGCGGCGAAATTCTTGAGGGCTGCAAATCCGACCGGGCGCTGGTTCAGGTTACCGCGAACTTTCACTACAAGCTGGTCGATCTCTCGGCGGTCACCGAGCTACGGATTACCGAGAAGGAACTCAGAGAGATCGTGGAAGAAGACCAGGTGATCGCAACCTTCCGGCCGCATGCGGCCGTGGTCGTCGTCGCGCCTAACGACCGCATTCGTGCGATCGCGCGGCACTGGGAAATTCTGGTGGAAGAGCTGGGCTGGAGCACCCACATCTCGCGGACACGCGCCGAGGCTTCGAACTGGCTGATCGAAAACGCCGCCGCCGCGCCATTGGAAGGGTAGAGCCGGCAACGGCCGATCGAGGATTTCGTTGACAGCCAAAGAGCGTCCTGTTGCATAACGGCGACTGCGCGGCGCAAACTCGAGATGGCTTACCTGAACGAAAATTATCTCAAGCTCCAGGCGGGTTATCTTTTCCCCGAGATCGGCCGGCGGGTGAAAGACTTTTGCGAAGCCAATCCCGACGCGGCCAAACGAGTGATCCGCTGCGGCATCGGCGACGTCACTGAACCGCTCCCCATGGCAGCGGTGAACGCGATGAAAGCAGCGGTGGACGAGCTTGCGGTACGCGAAACCTTTCGTGGCTACGGCCACGAGCAGGGTGGCGACTTTCTCCGGAGCAGGATTGCAAAGGTTGATTATGGCGCGCGCGGGATCGAGATCGCGGAGGACGAGATCTTTATCTCCGACGGATCGAAGAGCGATTGCGGATTCATCCTCGACGTGCTGGGGGATCGAAACCGGATCGCAATTACCAATCCAGTCTATCCGGTCTACGTCGACACCAATGTGATGGCAGGGCACACCGGAGCGGTGGACGAAACCGGGCGCTACGAAGGAATCATTTATTTGCCGTGTCGGGCGGAGAACGGCTTCGTGCCCTCCCCGCCGGACGAGCATGCCGACGTCGTTTACCTTTGCTTCCCGAACAATCCGACCGGCGCCGTGGCGACGCGCGCGCAGCTCGAGACGTGGGTTGCTTACGCGCAGGAGCACAAGGCAATCCTCCTCTACGATGCGGCCTACGAGGGATACATCAGCGAGCCGGGAATCCCGCGCTCGATCTTTGAGATTCCGGGCGCGACGGAGCGGGCGGTGGAATTTCGCAGCTTTTCCAAAACCGGCGGATTCACCGGAGTGCGCTGCGGATTTACGGTCATGACAAAGCGGCTCCTCGCGCAGACGAGCGACGGCCGCGAATTGCCGCTGCATCGTCTCTGGCACCGTCGCTGGAGCACGAAAGCCAACAGCGTGAGTTATCCGGTGCAGCGCGGAGCGGAAGCGCTTTACAGCGACGAAGGCCAGGCCCAGGTGCGCGGCTTGATCGAGCATTACATGGGTAATGCGCGCCTCCTGAGCGCGGCTGCGACGCACGCCGGGCTCGCCGTCTACGGCGGCAAGAATGCGCCCTACATCTGGGTGCGAACGCCGGCTGGCCTAACGAGCTGGCAAATGTTTGATCGGATGTTGCAGGAGTTGAACGTGGTCATCACTCCGGGGAGCGGTTTTGGCTCGGAAGGGGAAGGTTATTTTCGCATCTCGGCCTTCAACAGCCGGGCCAACGCGGAGGAAGTGGCGCGGCGGCTGGAAGCCGCATCATTCTCTTAATCGTGTTCCCTTCAAATTGAGATCGAGCGCAAGGGGAAGAAGAGCGAATGCCTTGCGCGGGGCGGATCCGGCCTACAACTTATCGGCTTGGAAAAAGAAGAAGCGCACGGTTTCTCGCGCAAGCTGCCGCAGCTTTACCGGTTCTGTTTTCTCATGACCGGCGATTCGGCCCGCGCGCTGGAAGCTTTTCAAAAAACTCTGCGGGAAGCGGCGTTGCTCGCGGCCCGCGGACAGTTACCGAGCGATGGGCTTTGGCCATTTCACGAGGCGCGCCATCAATCTCTCGCGCTCACCAGGAACGACGCACAAGCCGAGCCGATGACGCTGCCAGAGGAACCGATCGCGCCCGACGGCGCGGCCCGTGTCGCGCAGTTGGAGGCGAGCCAGCTGGCGACATGGATTTCCGGCGCGCCGGAGCCGCAACGGAGCGCGCTCGCTTTTTTCTATCTGAATGAATTCACGCACCGTGAGATGCAGAACCTGCTCGATGTGAAAATGAATGAACTGGCAAGCCTCATCTCGCGTGGCCGCTCACAATTTCAGGCCTGGCTCAAGACCGTGACGGAGGCGCGATGAGACGCTGGCTCTCGCGCCGCAAACGCGATCTGCTCGAATGCGCGCCGATCAGCGATGCGCCGCCGAGCGATCGGGCGATGCGGTCGGCGCTGGAGACCGCGCGCACGATTCCGGAGACGGCGGCGAGCCTCAACGCGCAACACCAGTTAGATGTCGCGCTGGCCGATCTCGTGCGACAGATCGAGATCCCGAAAGACGCGGCAGAGTGGTTCGTCAATGCGACCCTGATCAAAGGCGCGAAGCGCAGTTGGAAAAAGACGGCGCGTCATCCGGCGATCCTGGCCACCGTGCTCGCTGTGCTGGTGATGGCCGGGATCGCAATCTTCCTTCTCGTCGAGCACCTGCAGGAATTTCCCGGATCGGCGATCGCGAAAAAGATGCTCGTTGTTGCAAGCAACGCCCGCCACTTCCAATTCGACCAGGTCAACACCGACGCGATCAATCTCGGTGATTACTTCTTCATGAAATTCCAGCTCGAGCACTTCGACATTCCGATGCAGTTCGCGGATCTGCGGGCGCGGGAGACGCGGGTGTTTGACGACGAGGACGGCGAGCGCGTTGCGCAGGTCGTGCTGGCCGAAAGCGGGATGCAATTTTTTATCTACCAGGCAGAGAAGGAAGACCCGCGTGGCAGCCCGACACCATCGCGGCTGTCCTGGCGCTACGTGGAAGCCGAAGGCTGGGCCGGAGCGGTGACGGAGCGCGATGGAGTTTGCTTCATGATCGCGATGCACGGGAGTGAGAGCGAATTGCGCTCGTATCTGGCCGATCGGCAAAAGTAGCGGGGCGCTATTTCTTGTAGCGTTCTTCGCAATGCGAGGCGCGCGTTGACACGTTCGACCTGCCATTCAATTTTACCGGCTCGCGCGCGGGACAAACTCGGTGGTCGAAGAGCGCCGAAAGCTCGCGGATTTATCGCCCTCGTCTGACGACGGGATAGATTGGCTCTCAACGCCAGGGTAGCTCAGTGGTAGAGCAGGGGACTCATAAGCCCTTGGTCGGGAGTTCAACTCTCCCCCCTGGCAGTCTCGATGTAGCGGCGGCCATCTCGACCGCAGAAGAGGAAAACGACATTTGCGAACCCCCGCCCTGCAAGTGAGTCGGTAACACGCCCGCCGACAAACCGAGAAATCCAAGAGATCTGGCACCTCCCCTGCTCTGGCAATGATACCCGATTTGACAATGAATGAACGTTCATTCATTGTCCCCCGCCCTTATGCCAGCCAAACGCACCGAAACCGCTGATGATCGCCGCCGGCAAATCCTGAATGCGGCCATCGTCCGCTTTGCCAGGTCCGGTTTTCACCAGACGAGCATGCACGACATCAGCACGGAGGCCGGGATCAGCGTTGGCCTCATCTATCGCTATTTCAAGAACAAGGACGAGGTCATTTCTGCGATCGCCACGGAACATAAAAAAGAGATCGCGCAGCTGCTGGAGCGAGCCGGCCAGGCGCCAACCCTGCTTGAATCGCTCGAGATCTTGTTCACCTCCCACTGCTGCGAAGATTCGCCGCAGGTCATCTCGACCTTCGTGGTGGATCTCTTTGCCGAAGCCGGGCGCAATCCGCGTGTGGCAAAGTTGGTGCGCGATGTCGTGCGGACCAAGGCGAAAGGCGTGACTGATCTGATCGCGCGCTCGCCCGATTCAAAACATGTTGCGCACGGACTCGAAGCGCGAGAAATCGCGGAGATGATTTTCGCGATGAATGATGGAACAATGATGCGCAGCGTGTTGCAGCCGGCGTCAAAGTCCGCCGCCAAGCAGCGTGCGCATCAATTGGACGTCGCTCGTACTCTCTGGCGACTGCTCTTTAGAAACAACTCTCATGCAAACTGCCACGCCTAGACTTCCCACCACATCTGCGCCGCCCGCCCGGAAACGCGGCCTCGCTCGACCGATCATTGTGGTCATCGCCGGCCTTGTCCTTGTTTTTCTGGTTCTTGCGGGAATCAAGGCGTTGCAGTTCTACACCATGATCTCGGCGGGCAAGAAAATGGTCCCGCCGCCAACAACTGTGACGAGCGCGGTCGTCAAACAAGCCGATTGGCAACCGACCCTGAGTGCGATTGGTTCCATCTCCCCCGTGCAAGGGGCCACGATCAGCGCTGAAATTCCCGGCATGGTGTCGGCGATCGATTTTGAATCCGGCCAGCCGGTAAAGAAGGGCGATCTTCTCCTGAAACTCGACGCTTCCGCCGAGATCGCACAGTTGCATTCCGCACAAGCCGACGCCGAACTGGCCAAGTCCGACCTCGATCGGGCGCACGATCTCGCCAGCCGCAAAGTCATTTCTAAAGCTGAGCTGGATGCGGCCGAATCCAAGTATTCGCAGAAAAAAGCGATGGTCGATAACATGCAGGCGATCATCGACAAGAAGGAAATCCACGCGCCATTTGATGGCGTCGCGGGCATCCGTTCGGTCAATCCCGGCCAGATAGTCGCAGCCGGCGATCCGCTCGTTTCGCTGCAAACACTCGATCACGTGTTCGTTGATTTCTCGTTGCCGCAAAAAGACCTTGGAAAAATTTCTAACGACCTGCCGGTTCAGGTCACGACCGACGCCGTTCCCGGTCGGGAATTCAGCGGTGCGTTGAGCGCGATCAATCCGTCGGTGGACCCGGCGACACGCAATGTGAAGGTGCAGGCGACGCTGGACAACAAGGACCACGCCCTGCGGGCGGGCATGTTTGCCAAAGTCGAAGTGTTGCTGCCGGAGAAGAATTCGGTTCTCTACATCCCCGCGACATCGGTTGTCTATGCGCCTTTTGGAGACTCGATCTATGTGATTGAAAAGAAGCGCGACGAAAAAACAAAACAGGATGAACTGGTTTTGCGTCAGCAGTTCGTCCGATTGGGCGAAACGCGGGGCGATTTCGTCGCGGTCACGGACGGATTAAAGGCGGGACAGCAGGTGGTCAGCACGGGGGCCTTCAAATTGCGCAACGGTATGCACGTCGTGATCGACAACACTCTCGCTCCGAAAGCCGAGCTCAATCCCACGCCGGGCGACACCTAACGAAAAATTGCGAGCGTGAAGTCCTTTACCGATCTCTTCATCCGCCGGCCGGTCCTCGCGCTGGTTGTCAGCCTGGTGATTATCATCGCCGGATTGCAGGCGATTTCTTCGCTTAACGTCAGGCAATATCCGCGTAGCGATATTGCTTCGGTGACGGTGAAGACGGTTTATGTCGGCGCAAGCGCGGAGCTGGTGCGCGGCTTCATCACCACCCCTCTCGAGCGCGCGATCGCGGCCGCCGATGGCATCGATTATCTGCAATCACAAAGTTCGCAGGGCTCTTCAACAATTACCGCGCACCTGAAACTCAATTACGACTCGAACAAAGCGCTCTCCGAGATCAGCTCGAAGGTCAATCAGGAGCGCAACAATTTGCCCCCGGAAGCCGAGGTGCCGGTGATCAACATCGAGCCGGCCGATTCTCAATACGCTTCCGCCTATCTCAGCTTCACTTCCAATATTCTAAAGGCGAACGAGATCACCGATTACCTCACCCGCATTGTGCAACCGCGCCTGACCGCGCTTCCGGGCGTGCAACGGGCGGAAATTCTCGGCGGTCGCACCTTTGCCATGCGCATCTGGCTTAAACCCGATCGGATGGCAGCGCTCAATGTCAGCCCGGAGCAAGTGCGCCAGGCGCTCGCCGCCAACAACTTCCTTTCCGCGGTCGGCAGCACCAAGGGCTCTCTCATCCAGGTCGACCTGACCGCGAACACCGATCTCCATTCGGTGCAGGATTTCAAAAATCTTGTGGTCAGGCAGGAAAACAACGTCCTCGTCAGGCTGGGCGACATCGCGGACGTAGTGCTCGGCGCTGAGGATTACAACTCCGAGGTTCGCTTCTCGGGCGAGCGCGCCGTTTTCATGGGCATCTTCGTTTTGCCGAACGCCAATTCAATCGACGTGGTCAAGCGCGTCCGGGTCGAGCTGGGCGACATCCAGAAGGAACTGCCTACGGGTCTGCAAGGGCGCATCGCCTACGACGGCACAGAATACATCAACACCGCGATTCACGACGTCTTTCACACTCTGATGGAGACGCTCCTCATCGTTGTGATCGTGATCTTCCTTTTCCTCGGCTCATGGCGCTCGGTCATCATTCCGGTGGTTGCGATCCCGATATCCCTCATCGGCGGAGTCTTCCTCATGCAGATTTTTGGTTTCACGATCAACCTGCTCACGCTGCTCGCGATCGTTCTCTCGGTCGGTCTGGTCGTGGACGATGCGATTGTGGTGGTGGAAAACGTCGAGCGCCATCTGCGCGAAGGCCTCAGCCCAACCAACGCCGCTCTTTTGGGCGCGCGCGAGCTGATTGGCCCGATCATCGCCATGACGATTACCCTTGCTGCGGTCTACGTGCCGATCGGCATCCAGGGTGGTCTGACCGGGACGCTATTCCGCGAATTTGCCTTTACCCTGGCTGGCGCTGTCACCATTTCCGGCGTCGTCGCGCTTACGCTCTCGCCCATGATGTCGGCCCAGCTTTTGCGGGCCAGCGCCGAGGAACACGGCTTTGCCGGCAAGGTGAATCATACCTTCGATCGCATCCGCGAGTCGTATGGGCGAATGCTCGATCGTACTCTCCAGGTGCGTCCGGCGGTTTACGTTGCCTGGATCGGCTTGTCGCTTCTCGCGTTTCTCCTGCTCAAGTTTTCCATTTCGATGAACAGCGAGCTGGCGCCGACCGAAGATCAGGGCGTTATCTTCGGCATCATCGATGCGCCCGCCAACGCGACCATCGAACAAACCTCTGCCTTTGCCGACGCAGCGGAGAAGGATTTCCTCGGCTTCCCGGAGACGAATTTCACTTTCCAGCTCACCTTCCCATCGAGCGGTTTCGGCGGCATGGTGTTTAAACCCTGGGGCAAGCGAAAGGAAACGCCGTTTCAACTTCTGCCGGAGGTCCAAAAAAAGCTCGCGGCGATTCCTGGGATCCAGATGTTCCCGGTGATGCCACCGGCCTTGCCTGGCGGCGGACAGTTCCCGGTTGAGTTCGTCATCCTCTCCACCGCCGAGCCCGAGCAGATGCTCGGTTTCGCCAAGCAACTGCAAGGGGCCGCGATGAAGAGCGGCAAGTTCGCTTTCCCGCCGCTCATCGATACCAAGATCGATCAGCCGCAGTCTGAGATCGTGATCGATCACGACAAAGCCGCAGCGATTGGCCTCAACCTTCAGCAGGTCGGCGCAGATCTTTCCGCGATGATGGGCGGCAACTTCGTCAACCGCTTCGACATCGCCGGCCGCGCCTACAAGGTCATCCCGCAAATCAAGCGAGTCGATCGGCTCAACCCCCACCAGCTGGAGAACATCTACGTCACTGGACCGAATGGGAAATTGATCCAGCTCAGTACCATCGCGACCATTCGCAACAAGGTGGTGCCGCGCTCGCTGAACCGGTTGCAGCAGCTTAACGCGGTTACGATCAGCGGCGTTTCGATCGTGCCAATCGATCAGGCGCTCAAGGTTCTGGAAAATGAAGCGGCCGCGATTCTGCCGAAGGGTTACTCGGTTGATTACACTGGCGAGTCGCGCCAACTGCGGGTCGAAGGCGACAAGTTCCTCCCTGCATTTGGGCTAGCCTTCATCCTCATCTTTCTCGTCCTGGCGGCCCAGTTCAACAGTTTCCGCGATCCGCTCATCATTCTCTTTGGCTCAGTCCCGCTGGCCATGTTTGGCGCGCTCATTTTTACTTTTCTGAAAATGCCTGTGGCCGGCATTCCATTCTTTACCAACGGCTGGACGACGACCATGAACATCTATTCGCAGGTCGGTCTCGTCACTCTCGTGGGACTGATCTCGAAAAATGGGATCCTGATCGTCGAATTCGCCAACAAATTGCAGCTCCAAGGCTTCGACAAAGTGGCCGCCGTGGCGCAAGCCGCCCGCACCCGGTTGCGACCGATCCTGATGACGACGATCGCGACCGTCGCGGGCCATTTCCCGCTCGTCCTTGTGACTGGCGCCGGCGCCAGAGCACGTAACTCGATCGGTCTGGTCCTCGTCGGCGGAATGAGCATCGGGACGATCTTTACGCTCTTCATCGTGCCGTCCCTCTACGTGCTTATCGCGCGCACCCACCGCGAAGGAGCGCAGGAAACGGCGGAGGCCGAGACCGAAACAGAGTTGCCACCGGAACGCGAACTGGTTCCGGAATTCGCTGACGCCTAATAAGAAAAAGGAAGTTGGAAAGGCGACGGCCGAATGTCGCAGGACCGCGACATGCCATTCTGATGTTTAACCCTCCCCAGGGGAATCTTCATACAAAAACGCCCAGTCACGCCAGTCGCTTCTCGGCGGATCAGGCGGGCGGTTCTTCTTCAGGCGCAGTTTCTTCGCGACCGGCCGCAATTTCGCTGCACGCTCGCAGATCGAGTTTGCCGGTCGCCAGCACCGGAATTTTTTCCACCCGCTTGATCGTCTTCGGAATCCACAAGTTTGGCACACCGGCTTCCTGCAGGCGTGCGCGCAGGTTCGCCTGATCGATGTCGATCGTGCTGAGAACGACAAGCGCTTCGCCTTTTTGGGAATTGACGACCGAAGCGACTGCGATAGTGCGATCTCCCTCGTTTCCGAGCCCGAGCGCGGCCTGAATCTGGTGTTCCACGGTTTCGTGCGGAACCATTTCGCCGCCGATTTTGGAGAAGCGCGAGAGCCGGCCTTCGATGAAAAGAAAACCGTCCTGATCGATTCGCCCGAGGTCGCCGGTTTTGAGCCAGCCGTCCTGCAGCACTTCGGCTGTACGCGCAGGGTCATTCAGGTATCCTTCAAAAATATTCGACCCGCGAAGCCAGAGCATGCCGGAGTCATGCAGGGAAAGCTTGCGACCTGTTTCCGGTTCGCGAATTTGGGCCGCCAACCCCGGAACCAACTTGCCGACCGAGCCGGGGCGGTTGGAAGGTTGCACCGTCTCGCCCGGTTGCGACGGCTTCGGATCGGGCAGATTCACGCTCACCACCGGTGACGTTTCTGTCAGACCGTAACCTTCGAAAACCGGCTTTCCGAGGCGCTCTTCAAACGCTTCCGCCAGATTACGGGGTAATTTCTCCGCGCCGGTGATCGTCAGGCGGACACTCTGGAATTGCTTCGCCTCCGCCTTGCGCAGATAGCCGCGAAGAAAGGTCGGTGCCGCCAGCACGACCGTCACGCGATAGCGGTCGATCAGCTCCGCGCACTTGGCCGCCTCAAGCGGATTCGGATAAGTCACGATGCGCACCCCGTCGATGAGCGGGAACCAAAGCGTCACCGTACAGCCAAAGCTGTGAAAAAATGGAAGCGAAGCCAGGATCAGATCCTCCCTGGTCGCGTCGAGCACGACCCGGAATTGCGCGACATTGCCGACAACATTGTAGTGACTCAGAACCACCCCCTTGGGATCGCCCGAGCTGCCACTCGTGAAGAGCAAGACCGCTTCCTCGTGTCCGCCTTTTCTGGGCACTTCGAGCCAGCGGATCAGGATGCGCGCCGGAAACAGAATCGCCGCCATCCACCAGAGAAAAATCTGCCGCTTCATCGCGGGCAGCAACTCGTCGAGCTGAATTGTCTTCTGCGGCCAGGGAAAATCGGGCAGGCGTTTCGCGAAGGCATTCGCCGAGATCGCCGTCGTGAGGCCGGCAATCTCCTCGGCCCGCGCGAGCGCATTCCGGCCGCTGGTGAAATTCAGTCCGACCGGCACCTTGCCCGCGAGCACGACGGCCAGATTCGCCACCACTCCGCCCTTGCTCGCCGGCAGTACGATTGCAATGCGTCTCTCGGGACAGGCGCGGCGAAGATAGCGGCTTAGCGCCGCGGCGGCGCCTAACAATTTGCTCCGGGTAAGCACCGACCCGTCCATGCCGTCTATCACCGCGGTCCGAAATGGATGTCGCGCCAGCCCACGCACGGCGGCCGCGCCGAGCGATTGACGCAGCGCCGGCCGCTGGCTGAAACAACTCTCGCCTAATTGCAAAAGCCGTTCGCGCACTGTCGCCGTATTGGCTTCGTTAGGCGAAAGCGGCGCGCCGAATTCGACCGCCGCGGGATACGGGACATGACGGGGCCATTTGCGAAAAAAGCGCCCGCCTTGGAAGGAAAAGATCGAGCCCCAGAGTTGATCCAGCCAGACCGGGACGACCGGCGCCCCCGCCTGGCGCGCGATCAGTTGATAGCCACGCCGTAATCCGCCCAGGACTCCGGAACGAGTCAATTCCCCCTCGGGGAAGACACAGACAATCTCGCCGTCGCAAATCATCTCCACCGCCATCCGCATCGCCTCCTTCGCGCGCCGCGGAGTGATTGGAATACAGCGCGTGATGCGCAAGACCGGGTGAAGAAAACGGTTTCGGTAGTATTCCTGCGCGATCATGAAACGGATCGGCCGCGGACAAGCGAGGAGGAGGACGATCGCGTCAACCCACGTGATGTGGTTGGGCAAAAGCAGAAAGCCACCGCGCGGCAACCGCTCCACGCCCACAGCCGTAACGCGATAAATCATTCGCACCAGTGGCATCCCAAAGAAACGAAGCGCGCGCTCGGTGGCGGAAATAGGCGGCATGGAATAATGATTTACAATCGACGCTTCGCCCACTGCAATTGGCAATTCCATGATGGTCGCACAGAGGGAAGTCAAATCGGGAGCGTGGATGGCGATGGGCTTACTCCTCGCGATCAACCTGTTTAATTACATCGACCGGCAGGTCCTCGCCGCCGTCGAACCGTGGATCCGTGCCACCTTCTTTTCCGCCACGGATGTAAACGCAATGGCGATCACCGGGACGCTCGGCAGCGCATTTCTCATCACTTACATGCTGAGCGCACCCATCCTTGGCTGGCTCTCCGATCGCTTTTCGCGCTGGTTAATTGTCGGATGCACCGTGATTTTGTGGAGTCTGGCAACGGCGGCGTCAGGCTTGGCCGTTAGTTTCGCCATGCTTTTTGCCACGCGTGTACTGGTCGGCATTGGCGAAGGCGGCTACGGTCCGGCGGCGCCAACTATCCTGGCCGACCTTTTTCCTCTCGAGACGCGGGGACGAATTCTCGCGCTCTTTTGCGCCGCGATTCCGGTGGGAAGCGCACTCGGCTATGTCCTGGGTGGCGCAGTCCTGACCCACTTTCGTTTGGTTCCGGAGGCGGAAAGGTGGCGCTACGGATTTTACTTCGCGGCCGTTCCAGGTCTTCTCCTGGGCGTCTACGCCTTGTTCCAGCGCGACCCGCGCACGCGCACCGGAGTTCGCTCGGAACGACAACGGGCCCACCGCTCGGACTACCGCGTCCTCGTCCATACCCGATCGTATGTCCTGAATTGCGCGGCCCAAACCGCCATGACGTTCGCCCTCGGCGGAATTGGCTTCTGGGTCGCGGCGTATCTGAAGTTTCGCGGCGAACCAGCCTCTGCCACGCAAATGTTTGGGGTCATCATCGCGGGTACCGGACTCGTTTCGACCCTGGTGGGAGGGTGGCTTGGCGATCGGTTGCGCACGAGGATGTCGGGCTCATACTTTTTCGTCTCCGGCCTGGGGATGTTGCTCGCCTGCCCGTTTTTCGTCGCGATGCTCTTCACCCCGTTTCCACGCGCGTGGTGGCTGATGGCGGCCTCGGTTTTTTTCATGTTCCTGAACACCGGCCCTTCGAACACCGCCCTGGCAAACGTCGCTCTGCCCAAGGTTCGCGCGACAGCTTTCGCGCTCAACATCCTCGTGATTCACGCCCTCGGGGACGTGCTCGCCTTTCCCACCATTGGCTACGTGGCCGGGCATACCAATTGGACGATCGCCTTCCTCTTCGTCTCGGGAATGATGCTCCTTTCCGGCGTCATTTGGCTGCTCGGCGTGAAATCTCTCGACGCCGATACGCTCCGCGTGGAACGAGCCACAACCGGCGACGACAATTTGCCTAACGACTCAGCGGTCGGATTGCACTAGGCCGCCCGCTCTCAGAGTCAGCGCGTCTCGGGTCGGTCGTGCAGATGAACATCGTCGGCTTCCGCTTCGGCAAGAGCGATTGCCGCTTCGTTAGGCCGGCCAATCTTGTGCAACAGCTGGCTCATCATCAGCCAGCTTTCCGCCCGATAAGGCGCAGCCACCAGACAGGTCTTTAACTCGGTGATGGCGCGATCGGGATAACCCACGTCGGCCAGTGCTTTGATGTAACGCTGCTCGATTGTCCAGTTGGAAGGCCCGAGCCGCGACGCCAGGCGCAGCCGCATCAGGTCGACCGTCCCGGTCTCGCGATTTTCCAACACGGCCAGGCTTTCCTGCGCCCGAGCCTGCAACTCCGGCGGTTCGGTGATTTTTGTCAGCAGTTCACGCGCGCCTGCAAAATCGCGCTCCTTTATTTTTACCGCCGCGAGGTTGAGGCGGGCGAGAGCACTGTCCGGATCCTTACCCAGAGCACTCTCCAGTGCCGCCCGCGCGGCTTCGAGATGACCTTCGCTCAATTCCAATCCACCGAGGTTGATCAGCATCCGGGCGGAGTCGCCGCCGTCGGCGATCGTGCGGATCAAAAAGGTGCGTTGATCTTTCCAGTCGAAAGTGCGGACAAGTGTGCGGACCGGGAGGCAGAGAAGCCAGATCGTTAGGCAAAGATGAATCGCTTTCGAGCCTGACGAATCGAGCGCGACCGCTGCGGCGAGAAAAAGAAATGCGCTCGGCAGATAGAGCCAGTGCTCCGCTACGGTGGCGTTCAGCGCGATAATTCCGCTGATCGGGAGATAGCAGATATTCGCCAGCAGGAGCGGAAAAAAGATCGCGGGACGATGCCGCGCACGCCAGAGCGCATAGGCTGCGGCCGCGATCAGAACGAAACCGAGCAGCGTTTGCAACTCCCGCCATGATGCGGCGTTCATGCTCGCCGGCGCAAACCCAGATGGATGCGTCTCGACGTCGCGCTCCATGTGGAGCTGCCACGGGAATAGAAGCAGCCCCGTATACTCCGCCACGGCACGCGCCACGATGATCGGACGAACGAGGAGCGGCCTCGAGGCTGGCGCGGGTGGCGCGATGTGTTCCGCCGGCAGACGCAAACTCAGGTAGACGATCAGAACCGTGGCTAAGGGAGCGGTCGCGCCCAACAATGCCGCGCGCCGACGCTGCGCGACGACTACAATTGACCAAAGAAGCAAAAAGATGAGTCCCATTTCTTTGCTCAACGCGCTGGCCAGAAAACAAAGAGCGGCCCCGCCACCAAAAGCCCATTTCCGATTCCCGCTGGCGCGCAGCATGCGGAGCCCGAGAAAGAGTCCGCAGAAACCGAAGACCGCCGCGAGCGGATCAGCGCGACCCGCCACATAAACCACCGCCGCGCTCTGTACCGGATGCAGCGACCAGACGAGCGCCGTTAGGAAGGCGACCCCGAAGCGCCGCGTGGATTCCATTTTGCACCAGCCAAGAAATTCCTCGGCGAAATAGAACAACGCGATCGCCGCCGCCGCATGCCACAGGATGCTGACGAGATGATATCCCATCGGCGAAACAAAGAAGGCCGCGTAATCGAGCGTGTAGCTCAGCCGTTGCAGCGGCCGGTAGAAGTCGGACGCCGACGCGTCCGTGAACAGAAAGTGTTGAAACCCTTCCCAAATCAGGCGCCAACTGCGAATGAGTGGATCGCGCACGACAAGCGCCTGATCGTCCCAGACAAAGCCGTTGCGCAGTGCCGGGGCATAGGTTGCCAGCGCGGCGGCGAGCAATAGAAATGGCGCGACGATTTGCTTCCGACGCGCCCACCATCCGGCTGGACGGGACGGCGGCATGTGTAAATTGGGCGATGTCACGCGCGGTTCGAGGAGTGCTTCTGTCGGCATTGCTGCCTCTCCTCGCCAGCAGTGCGCGTGCCGCCGGTGTCCCGCCCGATTGCGAACAATTGATCGTTGGGTTGGCTCCGAATTGGAATTCCATGAATGGCGTGCTGCAACGCTTCGAACGTGCCGGTGACGGCACGTGGCGCCGTGTGGGTGAGTCCGTGCCCGTTCTCTTTGGGAAAAACGGTCTGGCCTGGGGTCGCGGCCTTGCCGGACAGGAGGAAAGCGGCCTGCGCAAAAAGGAGCGTGACGGTCGCGCGCCGGCCGGAGTTTTCCGGATTGGAAGGATCTATACCTATGATCCGGCGCTCCCGCCAGGCGCCGACTTTCCGTTCCATCAGGTGACCAAAGCCGACGCCTGGATTGATGACCCGAAGCGACCGGATTACAATCGCTTTGTCACGATCGACGACCCCGAACATCCGCCCCCCTGGTTCGCGAAGGAAAAAATGCGACATCACGATTTTGCCTACCGCTGGCTGGTCGAGATTCGGCACAACTCCGATCCGCCCGTGCCTAACGAAGGGAGCGCAATCTTCTTTCACATCCGGCGCGGTGTCTCGCGTCCGACCTCGGGCTGCACTACGATGGCGGAGAGCGAACTGGTGCGGCTCATCACCTGGCTGCGGGCCGAGCGCCATCCCTGTTACGTTCTCCTCCCACGCAGCGTTTACGAGGCAAAAGCAGACACTTGGAATTTGCCTGCACTCAATCTGATGGCGCGCGCGCAAAAATTTTAAAATTCGCGCCCGGTACATTTGCATAACGGAAAAGTTGACCTTACGCTTCACTCGTTAGGCTAAAAGAGAGCCAAAAAGACTATGAGGAAACGATCCAATCCCGACTCTGAACAAAACATCAAGCGCATCGACACCAAGCCGCGCGCCAAGAAACAAACGCACGGATTTCAAGTGCACTTCGTTCGTGGCCCATCGACCGGCACGAGAATGTTCAGCGACGCCGTTTATGGAGGCAAAGAACAGGCCCGCAAGGCGGCCCGCAAATATCGCCGCGAAGTGATGGGGGATCTCCCGGCGCGAACCACATTAACCAAAAAGGGCGCGAGCAAGCCAGTAGCAAAAAAGGCCGTGGCAAAGAAAGTCGTAGCGAAAAAGGCTGCGGCCAAAAAGACAGCGGCCAAAAAAGCCCGTCCAGCCTTGGTCCGCCGTTAGGCGAGCTGGTTCGTTAGGCTGGCGCGCGCTTCTCGCCAGCATGCGACGAAGCCAGGCGCGAAATCGTCCGGCCTTTCTTCGACCCAGCGCTCCACCAATTCGAGCGGGAAAAACTGCACTTCGTCGATCTCGGTGCGGGCCAGCGTGAATGGTCCTTCCTGCTTCCCGCGATAAAGCCAGATAAATTCCTGCCCCGTCTGTTCCGAGGCCGGCAGCTTGGCCATCCGCGACAGGTCCGTCGTTGCTCCCAGTTCCTCGCGCAGCTCACGCGCGGCAGTCACATCATATTCTTCGCCGGCTCCCACATGACCGGCCGCGCTCGAATCCCAGAGCCCGGAATGCCGGTCCTTCCAACGCGAACGCTTCTGCAAAAGCAGTTCGCCAGCGTGGTTGAAAAGAAAGATGTGGACCGCGCGATGTCGCAAGTTATTCCCATGCACTTCACGCCGGGACGCAGCCCCGATCACGCGATCGTTTTCATCCACGACCGCGAACTTCTCATCGAGATCCGTGCCCGCGTTTTCAGCGCCGGGCGGCTGGACTAGATTTGCCAGCGCGATCCATTGCTCGAGCGCCAATTCCTCGGCCCGGGCCTGCGCCGTCGCGCCAATCTCAGCCGCAGCCTGCGGCCAGTCCGCGACGTATTCCCGGAGCAACTTGCCGACCTGTTTTCGACGCTGCGAAAAACCGCGCCGAACCAGCGCAAGGAACAAATCACGATCATAATCGGGCAACTCGCCGGGAGCGCGTGGAGTCAGGCGAATGAAGGCGGAATCGACCTCGGGTTGCGGAAGAAAAACGGACGCAGGAACCGTGCGCAGGTAATCGACGCGGTATTGTGATTGCAAGACGAGGCTGAGAATTCCGTAATCTTTGGAACGGGGCGCAGCCGAAAATCGCAACGCGACCTCTTTCTGTAACATCAACAGAGCCAGCGTTATCGGCGTCGGCGCGGCAAGGAACCGAAGCAGGATCTCGGTCGCAATGTTGTAAGGAAGATTGCCTAACAACTTGATTGGTCCGCGAGGAAAAAGTCGTCGCACGTCGAACTCGAGCGCGTCGCCGTGGACGATCTCGAGACGCTTCCCCGCGAAACGCTCGGCGAAGGAAATCCACCAACCGCCCATCCTTTTCGATCGCCAAAACTCTTGCGCCCGTGGCCAGCGCCGGCTCAGTCAGAGCGCCGAGGCCCGGTCCGATTTCAACCACGAAATCCGTCGGGGAGAGTTGCGCCTTCTGCACGATCCAGCGTGCGAGATTTTGATCGTGCAGGAAATTTTGCCCGAGTGTCTTCACCGGCACAACGCGGATTTCTCGCAGGATGTTTCTGATTTCTGAAAGCTTCATCGGCGCGGAAAAAATGGACGAACGTCGGGGCGGATACGAGTCGGTTTGTTCACAGATTTCTGTGAACAAATTGCACCGACAACCGGATATTATTCACAAGTTATTCAATCGGCGCTTTGGGCGCAGCGACTGCTGTGCGGACGCCTCGCTCTGGGAAGCGCGAGAGTGCTGTTGTTGATAGAAAACACATCTCGCGGTTTTCGAAGAGCAGAATATCTACCGTTTCTTGCTCCGCTCCGAGAGCGCTTTCGTTTTGCTTCCCGGCAACGCGATGCGCTTCTTCTTGTGCTGCGCAAAAGCGCGGCGCGCATCACGCAGAGTTGCGCCCTCGATAAAGTAGACCATCGCGGCGCGTCCGATCGCGAAGGTACCGGCGCCGGCAACCATTCCGCAGACCACATTCCCCCACCCCGGAAAAAACTTCAGCGCCGCGCGTGTTCCTTCGCGAAAAATCATCCCGAGGCCGACGTTCGCACCAAGAGCGCCGACAAATTCCGTCGCCGCGCGCAGACTTCTTTCGCGGCCGCTGATATACATAATGCCCGAGACCATGACCAATTGGAGGGTGGTGAGGATCGGCAGATCAGCCAGCGGGATCGGCTGGGCGCCGATCGCGGCGCAGATCGCGCTGGTCGATTTGACCAGCATTTCGGCGATCTCGCCCTGGGCATGTTTGTCCCCCCCGCTGCGCACCAATTCGACCCGTGCTTCGTTAGGCAATTCGCTCGCCAGGATACGGCGCAGATTCGGGCCTAACGAATAGACGCCGACCAGGCTCGCGCAGATGGCGGGAGACTCCATCTCCTGCTTGAGGAGAGAAGGCGCTTCCGTCGGCTGCAACTCGATCACCTTCGCGCCGGCCGTGCTATTGCCCCTGGACCCGAGCAGCTTTTCCAGACGCTCGATTTCTTTTCGCGTCGCCACCTTCGCCTCGCGCTCGGCGGGCAGGAAGAAAAAGAGATCGGCCGGTTGTTGCTGCAACGCATCGCGCACCAGCGCAAGCGCCGCATCGTCCGCCCCGCGCGCGTCCAGCACCTGGATGGAACCATGCTGGCCGAGCGCAATCTTCTGCCAGCGAAAAAGGCCGGTTAGTGTCTCGCGCGACGGCGCCTCATCGGCGTCGGGAGTAAAGATTCGCGCCACGAATTCCAGCAGCGGCATCGGATCCGGACCAGTGAGAACGAAGCGCGGCGGACGTTGCTGAAGAAAAAGTTCCTTCAACGGGGTCAGCTCGCTCAGGACCGGTTTTCGAATCGAATCCGGCAGTTTGCCGAGGAAGCCCTCGAGGCGTTCGACGATGTGGAGCAGAGCGGAATTGTTCATCGCGGCGCAGTCATCGCGGCCAACATGAATCGAGCGCGCACGATTTGCGAATCCAGCGTCGTCTGCGAGGCCGGTGGAAAGAGCAGCCAGACCGTGCTAGTGAATCGCCCCGGTGCCCGTCCGGCCGAACGACTCATGTTTTCACAACTCGGCGACAAACTTCAGGACATCTTTAAGGACCTGCGCGGGCATGGTTCGATCAGCGAGACGAACGTCAGCGATGCGATGCGCCAGGTGCGGCTCGCTTTGCTCGAAGCCGATGTCGATTACAAGGTCGCAAAGAATTTTGTCTCGCGGGTCAAGGACAAGGCGCTGGGCGAAGAGGTGCTGCGCAGCATCACGCCCGGCCAGCAGGTCGTTAAAATTTTCCACGACGAACTGACCGCGCTCCTCGGCGGCGATGCCGCGCCTCTCAATCTGGAGAAACCCGCGCGTATCCTGATGGTTGGCTTGAACGGTGCGGGCAAAACAACTTCGTCCGCCAAGCTCGCGTCCTACCTCAAAAAGCAGGGACGCGTTCCGCTCCTCGTCGCCTGCGATTTACAGCGGCCGGCGGCAATCGAGCAACTGGCAACCTTAGGCAAGCAGGTCGGCGTGCCGGTCTACACCCCCTCGGCTAACGAGAAGGATGTGAAGCGTGCCGCGGCGGCGAGCCTGGAATGGGCCGCGCAGCAAAACGGTAACGTGCAGATTTTCGATACCGCCGGGCGGCAGGAGATAGACACCGCGCTGATCGAGGAAATCAAACAGCTCAAGGAATTCCTCAAGCCCCAGGAAGTGTTGCTCGTGGCCGACGCGGCGACCGGCCAGCAGGCGGTCAGCGTCGCGACGCATTTCCACGAAGCGCTTGGCATCACTGGCATCGTCCTGACGAAACTGGACGGCGACGCCCGCGGTGGCGCAGCGCTCTCGATGCGCGAAGTGACGCAGCGTCCAATCAAGTTTGCCGGCGTCGGCGAAAAACTGGATCAATTCGAGCCGTTCGTGCCCGATCGCCTCGCAGGACGCATCCTCGGGATGGGTGACATTGTTGGGCTGGTCGAGAAGGCCGCCGAGGCGATTGACGAGGAGGAAGCCGCCCGGATGGAGACCAGGCTGCGGACGGCGTCATTCGATTTCAACGATTTCCTCGCCCAATTCAAAATGATGCGGAAACTTGGGCCGCTCGAAAACCTCCTCGGGATGCTCCCCGGAATGAACAACCTCAAGGGCGTGAACATCGACGAAAAGCAAATCAAGCGGACCGAAGCGATCGTCCTTTCGATGACGGAGAAGGAACGCAAACGTCCCGACATTCTTAACGCGCGCCGGCGGCAGCGGATCGCTCGTGGAAGCGGGAGCAGCGTGACGGAAGTGAACGATCTGCTGCAGCGTTTCAATCAAATGCGCAAGCTGATGAAGAACGCCGGCAAGATGAAGCGCATGATGACGCAGATGTCGCGGATGAAGAGCTGACTTGCGATTTGCCCGAATTGGGCGATTCGTTCCATCCCTCCGGCGCTCAACTAACAACTCTCAGCTCTCAACTTCCGCAAATGGCCGTTTCAATCAGATTACGCAGAGAAGGCGCGAAGAATCGCCCCTATTACAAGGTCGTCGTGGCCGACAGTCGCAGCCCGCGTGACGGGAAATTCATCGAGATCATCGGTACCTACGATCCCAAGATGCAGGGCGAAAACAGCACGCTGAAAATCGATCGGGCCGAGCACTGGATCGCGCGTGGCGCACAACCCTCGGACACGGTGCGCAGCTTGTTGAAAAAGAACAAGGCGCGCGCTGCGGCGGCGCCGGCTGAAATCGCGGCCGCGGAAGTTGCCCGCGCACCCGCCGCGGAAGCCGCGACGGAATAGCGCCTCCCCTCGGAGGAACGTGCTTCTGCCGTCCTCACGCACGGAAGTCTATCCCTCCGCAAAGTCGGAATTGCACAATCGCCCGGCGTCGATAGGCTCGAACGCGTGAGACAGTTCCTCGAGTTCATCATCCGGCAGCTCGTCGAATTCCCCGACGAAGTCATGCTCTCCGAAATCCCGCAGGGGCGCATGACCGTCTTCCGGTTGCAAATGCGCCAGAGCGACGTCGGAAGGATCATCGGGCGCAACGGGCAAACGATTCGCGCCATTCGCGCGCTGCTCTCGAGTGCAGCGGCCCGGCACGGGCAGAAGGCGACGATTGATATCGTGGAATAAAACCAGCGGTTCGCAGGGATCTGCCGCCTAACGAGATCTCACCCGGAGCCCAATCCATGGAATGCCCTTTGATCTTCAACCACATTTAAGAGGCGAACTGATCGCTCTTCGTCCGCTCGCGCCGGAAGATTGGGCCGATCTTTTTTCGGTCGCGTCGGACCCACTCATCTGGGAACAACATCCGGAGAGCGATCGCTACAGAGAGGATGTCTTCCGCGGCTACTTCCGCGGAGCGCTGGAATCTGGTGGCGCCTTTGTCATCCTCGATGCGAAGACACAACAGATCGTAGGGAGCACTCGGTATCACGGCTACGACCCGGAAATATCGGAGATCGAAATTGGATGGACGTTTCTGGCGCGAAATTATTGGGGCGGGCGGTACAACCGGGAGCTAAAACAACTCATGCTGAATCACGCCTTTCAGTTTGTGGAGAGCGTGATTTTTTACGTCGGAGAAAATAATATTCGCTCCCAAAAAGGCACGGAAAAGATTGGTGGAATCAGATGTGGAATGGTGGAACGGCCTAATTCAACGGGTCGCCCGGCCTTCAACGTGAAGTATGTGATTAGGAAGCCGGTGTAAACTGAAGTGGCGGTTTCCCATGGCAGATTTGCGATTGCAGATCTCGGGTTTGCGGAGCGGATCCGAGCCTCCTTTTTCCGAGGCCCGCTCAGTTCCTTCCACCTGGTCCTAATCCTCCGCTCTGAGTGAACGGGCAGGAGGAAGGACGACTAACGATAAATCTCCACGCTGATCTTCCCGTCTGCGTCCACCGTCCCGCGATACATTCCCGAAGTATTGAAGGGCATCGCGAAGTCCCCTTCCCTGTCGATCGCGATCAGGCCGCCGGTTCCGCCCAGTTGACCTACCTTCTCGATCGCCGCCGCCGCCGCCTTCTTCAACGGCATCGCCTTGTATTCCATCATCGCTGAGACGTTGTAGGCAGCGACGGAGCGAATGAAATATTCGCCGTCGCCCGTGCAGGAGACCGCGCAGCTACGGTTGTTCGCATAGGTGCCCGCGCCGATAATCGGCGAATCGCCGATCCGGCCGAATAGCTTGTTCGTTGTCCCGCCAGTCGAGGTACCGGCCGCGAGATTGCCCGCCTTGTCCAGTGCGACTGCACCGACGGTGCCGTGGCGGTCCTTGTCGCTCAGCGGGGCGGGCGACTTCTTCGTCTTTTCCTTTTGGAGCGATTGCCAGCGTTCGTCGGTGTAGAAATATTTCTGGTCGACGAACTTCATTCCCATCTTTTTCGCGAACGCCTCCGCGCCTTCCCCATAGAGCATGACGTGCGGCGACTTTTCCATCACCAACCGCGCGAGGCTGATTGGGTTGCGAATATGTTTGACGCCCGCGACAGCGCCCGCGCTCACGGTTTTCCCATCCATGATCGAGGCGTCAAGTTCATTTGTTCCCTCGTGGGTAAAGACAGCGCCTTTGCCAGCGTTGAAAAGCGGGTTGTCCTCCAGGACGCGGATCGCGCCCTCGACGGCATCGAGGCTGGAACCGCCGCGCTCCAGCACGGCATAGCCGGCTTTGAGCGCTTGTTCGAGTCCTTCCCGGTGCGCCTTTTCGTTTTCCGCCGTCATTTGGCTGCGCTCGATCGTGCCCGCGCCGCCATGGATCACCATGCCGAATTTCATTGGTTGGTCTTTCTGTTGTGCTGCGAGAAGTCCGGTCATGAGCACCGCGCCGAGGCAGATTGCAAGGTGGAGTCGAAGCATACTTGGGATTCCGGTTTGCCGGGCGCGCCGAGAAGCACAGATTTCCCCGCGCCAATCCCAAAACTTGCCGCTCTTGTGAAGTAAGGCAACTTCACCGCTAATGGCCGTGAGCGAACCACACGCGCCGGGCGCTGCCGAAACGATCGTGCACGCCCCGGCTGATCTCGTCGCCGGCGTCGGCGAGAAAAGCCGTTCCCTGCTCGTGGAAGTCGGGAGCATGTTTTGGTTCATCATCAACACGATCGGCGAGACGCTCGATCGGATGCGCCGCGGACGGGTGCCGTTTCGGGCCGCAAGTTTCTTCCGTTATACCGAACGGGCTGGCGTCGGTTCGGTGCCGCTGGTCGCGATGGTTTCGTTTTTCCTTGGCCTGACGATGGCGCTTTTGACCGGCTACCAACTGGAGCGCTTCGGCACGGAGCGCCTCGTGCCGGGACTGGTCGCGATCGCTTTTACCCGCGAACTGGGACCTCTCCTCACTGGCATTATGCTTGCGGCCCGAATCGGTGCTTCCTTCACCGCCGAGCTTGGCACAATGCAAGTCTCCGAAGAAGTGGAAGCGATTGAGGCGATGGGCATCGGCCCCCTCCGCTTCCTGGTCGCGCCGCGGATGCTCGCGCTCTTCGCCCTGATGCCGTGCCTGAGCGTGATTTCGAGTGTCGCCGCCATCTTCGCCAGCGCTCTTATTTCGCGCGCCTATTTCAACATCGCCTTCATCTACTTCCAGGATCTCGTCCTTCACGCTTTGCTCATCCGCGACATCGTCACTGGAATCTTGAAGAGCTTTCTCTTTGGGATTTTGATCGGCGCGATCGCCTGTTATCGGGGGCTCACTGTGAAAGGCGGCGCGGCTGGCGTTGGCACCGCCACCACCTCCAGCGTGGTCACGGCAATCACGACCGTGATTGGTTTCGATACGCTCTTTAACATCGTCTACATCGTATTCTTCCCGTGAGCCATCCGCAGAATCACGTTATCGAACTGCGCGATGTAGGCCTCGATTTTCCCGGGAAAAGGGTGCTCGATGGCGTTTCGTTGAAAGTGGAGCCGCTCGACCGGCTCGTCATCATGGGCCAGAGCGGCAGCGGCAAGAGCACTATTCTGCGGCTCATCCTTGGCATCCTGCAGCCGACCGCGGGTGAAATATTCTTCAAGCAATTTGAAATCTCGCGCCTGCAACGCCGCAAGCTGCAGCAGGTGCGCGCTCGGATCGGGATGGTCTACCAGTATTCCGCCCTCCTCAGCTCGCGCAATGTGCGGGAAAACGTCGCCCTTCCACTCGAGGAATTGACCCGCAAAACGACCGCTGAGATCGACAAAATCGTGGATGAAAAACTCGATCTGGTCGGAATGCTTGATTCCAAATACCAGATGCCATCCGAGCTGAGCGGCGGTATGCGCAAGCGCGTTAGCCTGGCCCGCGCGCTCGTGCTCGATCCCGAGATGATTCTTTTCGATGAACCCTCCGCTGGTCTCGACCCTGTGATCAGCTCCGTAATCGACGAACTAATCATCAGCCTGACCGAGCGCTCACGCGTGACTTCGATTATTGTGACCCATGAAATGGACAGCGCCTTTCGCATTGCCACCCGCATGGCAATGCTTTATGAGGGCAAGGTCATAGCCGACGCCGAACCGGAGCGTTTCAAGAAATCGGACGACCCGGTCGTGCAACAATTCCTGAGCGGCAGCACCGAAGGTCCCATCCTGGAAGGAAGCAAAGATGCAGTTGCGACGAAATGAGATCATGACCGGCCTGCTCGTGTTGAGCACGGTCGCAGTCCTGACCTTTATTCTGATCCTGCTCGGTGCGCCGGGATTGTTCCGACCGCTGGTCATTTACAAGCTCTACTTCGATAACGCCGCCGGCATCAAACTGGGCGCACCCGTTCTTCTCGCCGGGCGCAAGGTTGGCCAGGTCAGATCTCTTAATTCGCCCGTCTCGCGCGAAGAAGCCGCCCACGCCCTCGAAGCAGCCGCCAACCTCGGCACCTTGGCCGGCCCTTCAGGAACGCCTGCGCCCGGCGCCCTGCCGCGCCTCGAGGTCCGCATTGATGTCGAGGTCGATCGCTCCGCGCTGGTCTATAGGAATTCGAGCGTCCGCCTCCTGACCCTGGGATTGCTGGGCGACACCGCCATCGACATCTCCGGTGGAACCGATCACTCGAGCCGAGCCGAGGCCGGCCAGGTCTTCATCGGCAATCGTGTGCCTGATTTCTCGGAGGCGATCGCCAATCTGCTCGGCATTGTGCAACCGGTCGCGACCGAGGCGACCGCGACCTTGAAAGACCTGCAAAGCACCGTCAAGCACATCAGCAAAATCACGGACGACGATGCTCCCCTCACCCTGGCGCTCGGCCAATTTAAGATCTTTACCGAGCACCTCAACGAGCTCACCGCATCGGACAGTCCCCTTTCAAAATCGCTCGAAAATATCGAAGACCTGAGCAATCAACTGACGAAGGACAACAATATCACAGTCACGCTGGCAAATTTCCGCGACGCCTCCAAGAAGTTGAAAGCCGCCCTCAACAGCCTCGATCCCGACCTAAAGGCCACTCTCAGCAACGCGAAAGACTTCACCGCCACCATCCGCAGCCAGCCTTGGCGGCTTATCTGGCCGACCACCAAGAAATATCCGCAGGAGGAAGCCACCCCGGCGCCGATCCGCGGGGCGACACCGGTTAAACCGCGTCGCGCCATCCCGTAGTCTCAGTTACCTTCGCCAGGTGGACCCGCCTTCGCCCGACCCGACGGCAGAGTCGCCGAGGGGAGAGATTTCAGTCGCCCAGACAAGAAGCCCGCGTCCGGGAAATAATGCGCATATCTTCGGATGTCGCATTTTTGTCTTTTTTTCGAGTCACGAAATACGCAGGATTTTACAGCAATAAATTCTGCTATGGCGATCTCGAAGGAACCAGAAAACGCGAAGAATTTCTTCCCCAGCGGCGCGATTTTTTTCTTTGTTATGCTGCTTCTGTTTTATGCCGCGATCTGGTTCTTGATTTACTGGATCATGATCTCGCGGAGCTGACGGCGATGACAATCACCCAGCTGGAAAAGCGCGTTCTCCTAGTCGCCCTGATGTTTGTCATGGTGCTCTTCGGGTTCGCTGCTTTGGCGGTCAATGTCTTTCACATCGGTCTGCCAACCTGCCTCACAAGCGTGAAGCCGTTCCAAAAGGGCGAACTGATTAGTCACTCGCCGACGCACTATGAGCTGCACTACGTCGCACGAATGTGGAAATTTGAACCCGAAGAAGTAACGGTGCCCGCGGGGTCGATTGTGGATATCTACCTGAGCACGGCGGATGTCACCCACGGACTTCTCCTCGTAGGAACCGATCTGAATCTGATGGCGGTGCCCGGTGTGGTGAATTACGCGCGGGTGAAATTCGATCGGCCGCGCGTCTACGAGGCGATTTGTCATGAATACTGCGGAACGGGCCATGATCGCATGGCCGCGACGCTTCGGGTGGTAGACGCCGCGACTTTTCGCGCGCAACCTGCCGCTCCAACCGCTGCCGCGACGCCGATTGATCCGGGTTATCGTCTGCTCGAGAAAAACGATTGTCTTACCTGCCACTCGCTTAGTGGTGTGTCCGATATCGGCCCCAGCTTCAAGGGCCTCTATGGCAGCACCCGAAAGCTAGCCGACGGCTCGGCCGTGATCGCGGATGACGCTTATCTGCGTGAGTCGATTCTCCATCCCGACGCTAAGCTTGTCCAAGGGTTTGACGACGTCATGCCCGCGCCCGCTTTGACCGATAAAGAAGTCGACGAAATCATTGAGTATCTGAAAACGATTAAATAACGGCTGATGGAACTGACCAGCGAACGTGCAATCGATATCGAGCCCGGGCTCAGGCGAATGATCTTGATCGAACTCATCTTCCCGATGGTTCTTTTGATCCTCGGTATCTATCACGGCCTGATGCAGGTGCTCTATCGCTCGGGAATTATTCGGAGAAGGGAATTTCTCGACCTCGAATATTTCCAAGGACTGACCCTGCACGGCGTGATCAACGCAATTGTCTTCACCACCTTTTTTGCGGTCGCGTTCGGATATGCGGTGATTCGCTACTATCTGGGGCGGCCTCTGAACATGAAAGTGGCGTGGCTTTCGTTTGCCCTCATGATCGTCGGGACACTCCTGACCGCCGCCGCCATCTTGTCCGGGCAGGCGACTGTTCTCTATACTTTCTACCCGCCGCTGCGCGCCCATCCGGCATTTTATGTGGGCCTCGTTTTGGTCGTGATTGGTTCGTGGATTGCCTTCCTCAACTGGCTGCCGCCATACTTTGCCTGGAAACGTGAGCATCCTGGCGAAAAGATGCCCCTCGCGGTCGTTGGCATCTTCGCCACCTTTATCGTCTGGGTGATCGCCACGATCCCGGTGGCGATCGAGATCATTTTCATGCTCATCCCTTGGTCGATGGGCTGGGTGCCGACGGTGAATGTACCACTCGCGCGGATGCTCTTCTGGTTCTTCGGCCATCCGCTCGTCTACTTCTGGCTGCTGCCGGCCTACGTCATGTACTACACGATGTTGCCGAAGCTCGCGGGCGGGAAGCTGTATTCCGACTTTGCCGGCCGACTTACTTTCCTCTGGCTGGTGCTGTATTCGGCGCCAGTCGGGATTCATCACCAGTTCACCGAGCCCGGGATCAGCGACACGTGGAAATTTGTGCACGCCTTCTTTACCATGCTGGTCGCCGTTCCCAGCTTTGTTACCGCTTTCACCATGGCAGCTTCCATGGAATACGGCGCGCGCCAGAACGGGGGACGCGGTCTGATCGGCTGGTGGGGCAAACTTCCCTATCTCGACAAGGATCGCTGGCTGTTTTCCTATCTCTTCTCCGGCCTGGTCATCTTCATCTTTGGGGGCATCACCGGAATCGTTAACGCCTCTTACAACCTCGACACTGTTGTCCATAACACAACCTGGTTGCCGGCGCATTTCCATCAAACCGTGGCCGGCCCGGTCTTTCTCTCCTTTATCGGAATGAGTCTGTTCCTGGTCGCAAAACTGACCGGCAAGAGGATCAAGTTACCAACCTGCAACATCTGGGTGCCTTACATCTGGACGCTCGGAATCATGATCTTTTCTTCGGGCGGATTTGTTTCCGGTGCGGGAGGCGAGCCGCGGCGCACCAATCTTGGGCTCAGCTACGCCAACCCGCAGTCGCCGCTCTATCAGGCCGACTGGCACTTTTCCGCCGTCTTCACCAGCGTCGGTGGAATCATCATGACGATCGCTGCGCTCATGTTCTTTGCTGTATTCTTCGGCACGCTTTTCGGCCGGCCGGTCGAACGAGGGGGCTTGGAACTGTTTGTCTCTGAGCCTTACCACGATGAACGCATTCCGGCAGTGCAAAGTTTCACACCCTGGCTTATCGGGGCTGCGCTCTTGCTCGTTATCGCCTACGCGCCACCCCTTACCCAGACCATTCGGAGCCGCTTTCCTGGAGCGCCGCCCTACTCTCCTCACCGGCCAGTTCCTTTGAGTGTTGCGCCAGGCTCGTAAGGTTGACATGAGGCGCTTGTTTCCGGCTCTCACTTTGGTGTTCGTCCTCACGGACGGTCTCTCTGCAGGTGTGATCAAAGATGTTGCCCCGCAAGCTGGAAAAGCCGTTCCGCCGGTTAGCTGGACCGATGAGGACGGAAGCGTCCATCGCTTGACAGAATTCGCGGGTTATCCCGTCATCCTCCTGCCGATCTACACACGGTGCCGGACAGCCTGTGTGAACAACGTCGGGCAGTTGAAAGAGGCACTCTCTGAGGCTTCGGCTGATCCCACGCAATTTCGTGTCTTACTTTTTTCGTTTGATCCGACTGACACTCCCGAAGTGCTGGCCGCCTACCGTTCGCGGGAGAAAATCCCGCTTGCCTGGTCGCTTGGTACCGGTTCCCGCCAGGATGTCGATGTGCTGCTCGAATCGATCGGGTTTCAATATGGACAGGCCGGGAAGGAATATACCCACCCCAACGTCCTGGTATTCCTGGACACCAATCTCCGGGTCGCCAAATGGATTTATGGCGACGAGTATTCAGGTCGAGATATCGACGCGGCGTTTAGAGTCGCTGCCGGCGAGAGCGACTGGATCGGCCGGCATTCCGATGTGCTATACACCCTCCTGCTTTTTGCGGTGTCGATCCTTTGCGTCGCCTTCTGCTATTACGCGCTGCAACTGATCGTCCTCCGACGGGCCAGCCAGACGGCCGCCGACAAACTGTAGGAGCGGCCCCTTGATCCGATCCTAAGATTGACAGTCCGGGACCAATTCGATGCCATCCGAGGCCAGTCTGAAAACATGCTTGACGCAGTTGCGCTCGAAGCATGAGATGAGATCTATCAATAATATGAAATCAATCACTGAGCAGATCATCGCTCTGACCGTGCTCAGCCTTTGCGCCACACCTCTCGCGCGTGCTGGATCCGCTGGTGCCGTCGAAGCGAAACTCAAATCAATGGAGGACACCTGGGCTGCATCCCAGTTCCAAAAAGATCACGGTGCCAGCGTCGTGCAGGGGTTGCTGGCCGACGACTACTTCGGAGTCAACGCGAAGGGTAAGATGCAAAACAAAACCGCGCGGATTGAGAGTATCCGGAATGATACCGACACCTATACCTCTTCGAAAAACGACCAAATGGAAGTGCATCTCTACGGGGACCACGTGGCCACGGTCTGCGGCATTTCGTCGGAAGCAGGCAAGGACAAGAATGGGAAGCACTTCAGTCGCTCATACGCCTGGGTCGACACTTGGATGGAACGCAACGGCCAGTGGCATTGCATTACAGGTTCCGGTACGCTCCTGACCAAGTAATGACAGGTGGCGCGGCCGCGCGCGCGGAGATAAGCCGGTAGAGCAGCGAGAAAGAAAGATTCGTTGGCCAACGTCCAACACCGAGAGCCCAAAATGGGGCTCATGAGCATTCCTACTTATCGAAAAATCAGGCGAAGTGCGCCGAATGTGACTATCAGCACGATTATCGCCAGGCCGGTGTAGATGATGCGATCTTGCCTTCGCGCCCTCCGCGCCGCCTGCGCGTAGGGAATCCGGGTGAAACTTATCATGGTGTAGAGCGGGAGGTAGAGACCCGGGAGCAGACCCTCGAGGGTGTGGTCGAGTTTCTTCTTTGCCCGGAAAGTGCGCGAAGCGGTTTTGTCGCGCATCTCGACGAAGTTGTGCACCGCAAGGTCGGCGAGAGCGTCGGCGTTTTCCTTCCGTCTCACGAAATACTCGGCAAAGGCGCGCTTACGGTCGCCAGGGAACTCAGCCAGACATTCGTCAAAGACCACGCAATCCTCGAAGGCAGCATTCATCCCCTGGCCGTAGAAGGGCACGACAGCGTGGGCCGCGTCACCAACGAGCGCGACCTTGTCCTCGTAATGCCACGGGGCGCAACGGATGGTGACGAGCGAGCCGGTTGGGTTCTCGTGGAAGTCGTCGAGGAGCGCGGGCATGAGTGGAACGGCATCGGGAAATTCGTCGTCGAAGAAGTGGTGGACGTCATCGTCGGTGGTGGTGGTAGCGAAGCTGCGCGGGCCGTCGAACTCCCAAAAAAGGGTGCAGGTAAAGGAGCCATCGGGATTTGGCAGGGCGATCATCATGAAACTCTTGCGCGGCCAGATGTGAAGCGCGTTTTTTTCCATCCGCCACGAGCCGTCGGCTGCCGGCGGGATGGTAAGTTCCTTGTAGCCGTGGGCGAGATAACTCTGGCTGTATTCGAAACGGTTGAGCCGTTGCATCGCGCCGCGCACGGCGGAGAAGGCGCCGTCGACCCCGACGATCGCGTCCCCGCGCGCCTCGACGGTCTCGTTAGTCTCGGTGTTGAGGAGTTGAGCGGTAGCGGAGTCGAGGTCGACGTCGAGGCAACGGTGGCTAAATTGTGCCCGCACATTGGGATAGCGTTGCGCCGCCTCGATCACGACGGTATTGAGGGCGCCGCGACCGATCGAGTTGATATGCTTGGCCGGGTCGCGGTCGTAGGGCGAAAAATGCAAGGCGCCTGATTTATCGTGGATCATTCGGCCCCGCATCGGGATGGCGTGCTGCATCACTTCATCCGCGATCCCGAGCTGCTCGAGGGCGTGAATACCGCGTGTGGAAACTGCGAGGTTAATGGAGCGGCCGCCCACCGTGTTACCCGCGCGTGGATCGGGGCGCCGCTCGTAGAGATCGACCTCATCGCCCCGCCGACCGAGGTAGCCGGCGAGCAAGCCGCCCGCCAGCCCACTGCCGATGAGGGTGAATTTCGATTTCATATGCGCTCCACCGTGGCCGATTCCAGAGATTTTCCAAGTCCGCGCAGCGACATCGAACCAAACCGGGCGATGACATTTTGCGCGTGACTACGGCTGGCGGAACGCCCAATTCTGCCGCCTATGCGAATCGGCGGGATCATCGGGATCGGCTTGGCGCGCTTCGCGGTTGGCACCGCGACTGCTGGAAACAGGCATCCGTCGCCATGAAACCGGAGCCCGAACCCGACTCTCCCGACCAGGGCAGAGGCAAAACTTTTGAGCTAAAGGCCGTGCTTTTGGTCGACGACGACAAGCAACTGGCCTCGGCTTTGCAGTGGATTCTGGCGGATGAAAATTTTCTCGTCGACGTCGCCTTTGACGGCGAGGAAGCGCTCCTCAAGGTCAAGGCGCACAACTACGACGCGGTCATCTGCGACTTGAAGATGCCGCAACTCCGGGGCGACCAGTTCTACCTCCAATCCCGGGAGCTCCGGCCGGAGCTTGCCGATCGCTTTATTTTCATCACCGGTTATGCGACTGATCCTCAGGTCCGGCATTTCCTGGTCGAGAACGAAGTAAAGTTCCTCGTGAAACCCTTCCCGATCGCCGGGCTGATCAGCTGTGTACGGGAATTGCTCGACTAGTAAGTCAGGGGCCACTGCCGACGAATATGCGCGGCCGGTGATCTCGATAGGCAACCGGGTAGAGTGGTGCTCCGCGCTTGACAAAACAGACGAAAACCTGCTAAGCGTCGATCTGTAGATTGCGACGCATGACGCGTCGCGACAACATGAAGGACATCATATGGCCTCAGCAAAGAAAGGCAGCAAAAGCAAAGCAACCAAATCCAGCGTGAATGTGCGCGACCTGAAACCGGCAAAAGATCCGAAAGCCGGCCGGTCCCATGCCAAAATAAATATCTTTAAACAGCAGTGGAAATAGGAGCCTTGTCGCGAGTCGCAGGTTGCGGCCGGCTGCGTCACTGCTACTGCTGACTCGAGTCAGGCGGGCTCGGATTAATCGCTCCGAGCAGATGGAGTAGACAGAGGTATTTGCGGAGGGAACGGGGCGAAACCGTCCGCGCCGCATCACCGAGGATTTCGCGTACCTCCCGGCCATTGTTCGTGGCTCGAAGCAGAGTCGCGATCCAGGCTGGCACAGCAAGGTCTGCCCGGGTGTTCGTCGGCTTGCTTCGAAGCGACAGGTGCGCGGCACCTCGTGGTTTCCTTCTGCCAGGCGAATCGATCTCGTAAAGCTTCGTTAGGCGCATCCGGCAGCGCAGCAGTCGGGCGTGATCATTCCATGGCACAATCACGGGAGGAGCGGAAGAGAAGACAAGCCGGTGAAAGCCGGAGGGCGCGATTCGTTCGGCGATGGCATGTGCGGTCGGGCGCGAAAACGACGCCAGGCGATCGTAGAGTCCGCTGTTCAAGGCCCGGCGCAGGATGTGGTGCGCAGCATAGCTGCCGTAAAAATGCAACCCAGCGCGCCCGGCGAGTGCCACCCACCGATCGAGCGAATGATTTGCGATCATCGCGCCAAAGAGATCGCCCGCCAAATACTCCGATGGTTGCTTGGCCATTTGCAAGTTCGCGGGGTAGTCGGCCAGTGTCTCGCAGAGTGCGAGCAGGTCGCGGAGCTGCCGGCTATCCTCGAAAGCATTGAGATCAAATCCGAATCCCTCCAACACCGGCCGCCAATCTGCGCTGAAGTGGCGCGCGCCGTTGACCCCGAGGTAAAGCACACCCGATGGTGCCAATACGTCGGCCAGATTCCGCAGCGCGCGCCCGGGCTCCGGAATGTAGGACAGAACGCCGTGGCAGGTAATGAAGTCGAACTGGCCGTGCACGGCTTTTCTGAAATCCCGCGCTGTGAGATCGGCGCGTCGGAATTTGATCTCGCGTCCCGACCAAAGCTTTGCCTGCGTCTGACGCGCGAGCGTGAGCGTGCGCGCGGAGAAATCGACCGCAACAATTTCCGCCTTCGGAAAACGCTTGCGCAGCGCGAAGGCTTCGTTGCCTGTGCCACATCCGGCAATCAGGATTCGTCGCGGTTCGGAATGCGCCGGTGGACACATGGCGTCGATCCACTCGATCGGCGCGATGCACCAGACGGGCCGGAAGCGGCGGGACCGGCCTAACGGCGGATAGGGACGCCGTTCGTAGTTTTGCCGGACGTGCTGCGCGACATCGATCTCCGGTTGGGTCGGGCCGGAAGTCTTGCGTGATCCTCTCGAAGCGCGGGCCACGTCAGTGATGTTGGCTGAGAATCTGCGCGAAGCGCCAGACCTCGTGAAACGTGTTGTAAAGCGGCGTCGGCGCGACCCGAATCACGTTCGGTTCGCGAAAATCTGTCTTCACCCCGGCAGCCTCGAGTTTCTTGAACAATTCTTTTGGATGCTCGTGCACCAGGATTGATAACTGGGAACCTCGTTCGTCGGCCAGCCTCGGCGTGATGATGGTAAAGAGCTTCGACGGCGCGCGATCGAGCAGAAATTGCAGATATCCCGTCAACCGCTCCGATTTTGCGCGCAGCGGCTCCATTCCTCCGGCATCATCAAAAATTGCAAAGGAAGTGCGCAGCGGCGCCATCGCCAGAATGGGCGGATTGCTCAGTTGCCAGGAATCGGCGGAGGGTATCGGAATGAAATCCGGCTCAAGCTGCATGCGGAAGCGCGTGGCCGGATCGTTGCCCCACCAGCCAGCGAGACGCGGCAGGTCACGCTTGGTCGCATGGCGTTCGTGCACGAACGCGCCCGCCACCGCGCCCGGCCCGGAGTTGAGGTATTTGTAGGAACACCAGACGGCGAAATCAACGTTCCAATCATGCAGCCGCAGCGGAACGTTGCCGGCGGCATGGGCGAGATCGATGCCAACGAGGCAGCCACGCTTTTGCGCCGCCTCGGTAATCTTCGCGAGGTCAAAAAATTGCCCGGTGAAAAAGTTTACTCCGGCAAAAAGAACAAGTGCGATCTGGTCGCCCTCCTTCTCGATCAGGGCTTCGATGTCCTCCTCTCGGAGCGCCTGCTCCCCTGCTCTTGGCCGGGCGAGCACGAGGGATTTGTCGGACTCAAAACCGTGATGCGCGATCTGCGATTTGATTGCGTAGGTGTCGGAAGGGAAGGCTGGATCTTCCATCAGAATCTTGTTCCGCGCTTTCGTCGGTCGATAAAACGTCGCCATCAAAAGGTGGAGGTTCACTGTCAGGCTGTTCATGCAGACGACCTCGTCAGGCTGTCCGCCGACCAGCCGCGCTGCGGGCTCACGCAGCGTCTCGTGATAGGAATACCAGGGCGTGGCGGCATCGAAATGCCCGTCTACCCCGAGGCGCGCCCAATCGTCCAGCTCCTGGTCGACGATTTTCCGGGTCGCCCTGGGCATCAGGCCTAACGAATTACCGACAAAGTAAATCAGCGGTTGGCCATCGCCTCCGACCGGGATGTAAAAGCGATCGCGAAAGGCCCGAAGCGAATCCTCGCGATCCTGTTGCAAGGCGAACTCTTCGTCGGCGGAGTAGGAATCTGACATGGTAGGTCTTTGGAACTGGCAAACGAGTCGAGCTAATCTGATGCATCCGTCGTCAGCGGGCGGGCATGGATCGGCTCCAGCCGACCGAGCGGATCTTTCCAGATCGCACTGGCCACGTAGTCGCGTCCAAACTTTGCGAATTCCGGCGTGACCCAGCCCATTTCAATGAAGCTCTCAAAGACGATGCGATCGATCTCCGGCAAAAAAAAGCCGCGCATGAGCCAGTGCATGGCCCGCCAATGATCGTCCGCGACGAGGTCAGCTTTGCGGGCGAAGAACATCTCCTGCAATTGCTCGACGTAGGCGCGGATCCGAAAAACTACGTCCCAATTTCCGTCGAGCAGTGTGAGGGTCCGCTCGAGCGGGGTTCCAATCGTCGGCGGGGCCCATTCCTTACGAAAATTCGTCGCCCAGGCCTGGCGGGCCGCGATCGCGTCCTTCATCAGGGCGTGACTCGTCTCGAAGTGTTGCGTTCGTCGCAGGTGATCGGTCTGACGTTGCATTTCCTCCACCTGGCGACGTTGCGCGTGGGCCTGAGAACGCGCGTAGACAAGTGAGATTGTCGCGAGAATCGCCCCCGTCACTCCGGTTAGTATACCTGCATCAATCTTCACGCTTTTAGTTCTCGACCGTTTCAAAAGGAATCTGCAATGGCCGCGCTTTCAATCCAGGAAATCAGAGAGGTGACTTCCGGAGGTCAGCGAAAACTTCTGAAAATTTGTCTTGCCGGGTCACTCACAATTTCGTTAGGCCTTCGGTTGCCAACAAAAAAACTATGAACTCACTCATCCTATTGTCTCAAAGTCCCGCGCTGAAATCCTTCGCGACCATCTTCCTCGCGCAAGACTCCGGCGAAAATGCCATGCGCAGTGCCGGGGCCGGCCTCATGGGCGGCTTCTCTGGGATCGTTTCCTTAGTCATCTGCCTGGTGATCATTATTGGTTTGTGGAAGGTGTTCACCAAGGCCGGTCAGCCCGGTTGGGCCGCGATCATTCCCATCTTCAATCTTTACATCCTGTGCAAGATTGCGGGTCGCCCGGGCTGGTGGGTTCTTTTGATGCTGATCCCGATCGTGAATTTCGTTATCTGGATCATCGTTTCTCTCGATGTGGCGAAGAATTTCGGAAAAGGCGCCGGTTTCGGTATTGGCATCGCCTTCCTCTCGTTCATCTTCCTGACTATCCTGGGCTTTGGCGATGCAAAGTATCAGGGGCCAGCGATGACGTGACCGATTTGATGCTCTAGCGAAATTACTGATTCGCTGCACTCAGGAAGGCGAGGCTCTTTCGACTGGTTGCTGCGTTCATTCGATCGTGGTTCCGCGGTCTGCGCCCGCTATCACGCGGCTGATCAATGTGGGAGGGGCCTTTGTGCCCCGATCGGAAACACCGACGACGCCGTCCATTCATCGGGGCACAAAGGCCCCTCCCACATTATTTGCTCGTCGCGGCGATTACTTTGAGTTCGATCGCGATTGGCGTCGGGAGCGCGCCCACCTCGACCGTTGTTCGGGTCGGGTTCGGCTTTCCGGGACCAGCGAAGTACTCGGGATAAATCCGGTTAAAGATTGGGAAATCCTTTTTCATGTTCGTGAGGAACACAGTCACGTCGACGATGTCGTTCCAACGCGCGCCCGCGTCTTCCAGAACCAGCCGCACATTTTCGAAAACAGCGTGGCACTGCTTTTCGATGTCGTATCTGATGATGTTGCGTTCGGCATCGAGCGTGACGCCGGGGATTTCCTTGCTTCCCCTCACCCGCGGTCCGATCCCGGAAAGGAAGAGGAGATTACCGACTCGTTTCGCATGCGGAAACGCGCCGACGGGTTCCGCGGCACGCTGACTTTCAAAGGATTGGCTCATATCTGTTCAGGTTTTCTCCCACAGATTTCGCAAATTTGCGCCGATTTTTCCGACTTCGGCTTCCAGCTTGATTCGCATTCCTGGGCGCTCACGGAGCAGTGGAGTTCTCTGCGACGGACAAAACAATCTTGCCACGCTTGTGCGGCTGGCCGGCCAGCATCTCGTGCGCGCGGCGCGCTTCAGCGAGTGGCAAGACTTCGCCAACGTCAGTGGTGAGTTGGCGCGAGTCGAACAGACCCGCGATCCGGGTCAGACCCTGGGTCGTTACGGCGACGAGAAAAAATACGCCTTTGATTTGGCGTCGCTCGCACTTGCGCTGGTCGGGCAGCGAGACCGACGAGATGAGAACCCCACCGGGCTTGAGGATTTCGAAGGATCGCTCCTGGCTCTCGCCGCCAACGGTATCGAGGACAACGTCGATGTTTTCCACCTCCGCCTCGAAACGCTTCGTCTCGGCGTCAATCACCTGATCGGCCCTAAGATTGCGCACATATTCC
Source organism: uncultured Verrucomicrobiae bacterium (assembly GCA_963742545.1). Taxonomy (GTDB): domain Bacteria; phylum Verrucomicrobiota; class Verrucomicrobiia; order Chthoniobacterales; family UBA10450; genus Palsa-1392. The sequence continues at coordinate 82,948 of CAVUMF010000005.1, forward strand.
AGATCGCGCGGGAAGGCCGTGGCAATGACTTCGGCCCCGGCGCGTTTTGCGAATTGCACGGCATAGGCACCGACATTCCCGGCCGCGCCGTGCACGAGCACTCGTTTCCCGGCCTCGACCTGCCCATACTCGAAGGCCATCTGCCATGCGGTGCTTGCCACGACCGGGACGGACGCGGCTTCGATATGGCTGAGGCGACGTGGTTTCGCTGCGATCATGCCGGCTTCCGCGACCGCATACTGGGCATAAGCGCCGGTGAATTCCGCGTTCGTTAGGCCATACACTTCCTCGCCGGCTTGGAAATCTGCAACGCCCTCGCCGACCTCGGCGACGCTGCCGGAGAGATCGGATCCCAGTGTCAACGGCAACGAGTGAGCGATTACGCTCTTCCCGGCTCGGACCCAGGCGTCCCATGGACCAACCCCAGCGGCTTGCACTCGGACGAGGACCTGACCTTTGCCCGGTCGAGGTCGCGCGACCTCTTCAAATTCGATCACTTCCGGTCCGCCAAACTGATGGACTCGCGCGGCCTTCATGACTGCGTGATCAACGTTTGTCATCTCTCTATTTCAATGTCTTGGAAGCACGGCCTCGGAATCTGAAATTCGAATTCTAGCGTGCGAGGCAGACGTTTTTCGTTTCGGTGAAAAAGCGCAGCGCTTCCTCGCCGCCCTCGCGCCCGACGCCGCTCTGTTTCATCCCGCCAAACGGGACCCGCAGATCGCGCACCAGCCAGCAGTTCACCCAGACTGTGCCGGTGTGAATCTGTTCCGCGACGCGGTGGGCGCGGTTCAGGTTTTGCGTCCAGACGCTGGACGCAAGGCCGTATTCTGTGTCGTTGGCGTAGCGCACAACTTCCTCTTCGCTGTCGAAAGGAGTGATTGTCACCACCGGTCCGAAGATTTCCTCGCGGTTGACCCGGCAGGCAACCGGCAACCCGGTGATCACAGTCGGCGGGAAAAAATAACCGCCACGGCAGCGTTCGTTAGGCGGGGACAGCGCGGAACCGCCGAGCACAATCTTCCCGCCCTCCTGCTGCGCGAGATCGACATAAAACTTCACCTTCTCGAGCTGCATTTGAGAAACGATCGCGCCCTGTTCAGTCTTCTCATCCAGCGGATCGCCCTGTTTCAACTGCGACACCTTTTCAGTGAAACGCCTGACAAACTCGTCGTACTTCGGGCGCTCGACAAAAACCCGCGAGCCGCAAAGGCAAACCTGGCCCTGATTGGCGAAGGAAGAGCGCACGCTGCCCGCGATCGCGGCGTCCAGATCGGCGTCAGCGAAAATGATGTTCGGATTCTTGCCGCCCAGCTCGAGCGAGATTTTTTTGAAGAGCGGCGCGCCCGCTTCCGCCACCTTCCGACCGGTCACGGTGCCACCAGTGAAGGAAATGGTCCCGATCTTCGGATGCGCGGTCATCGCAGCGCCAACATTCGGGCCTGTGCCATGCACGATGTTGAGCACGCCGTTCGGCAGGCCCGCTCCGCGGCAAACTTCGCAAAGCAGAAACGCCGTCATCGGGGTGAGCTCGCTTGGCTTTGCCACCGCTGTGTTCCCCACCGCAATGGCCGGCGCGATTTTCCAGCTCAATAAATAGAGCGGCAGGTTCCACGGAGAAATCAGCCCGACGACGCCGCGCGGTTGGCGCAACGTGTAGTTGAAAGCCACTCCGTCCGTGACATGCGCCTCATTCGCGGTGTGCAGAATGGCGGTCGCGAAAAAACGAAAATTGCTTGAGGCACGCGGAATGTCGAGACTGCGTGCGAGCGCAAGCGGCTTGCCGGTGTCGATCGATTCCGCGCGGGCAAATTTTTCGAGATCGCGCTCGATCAAATCGGCGATACGCAAAAGGATGCGCGAGCGTTCCGCAGCCGGCGTGCCCGACCAGGATGGGAAAGCTCTCTCCGCCGCCGCCACCGCCAGCTCGACATCGCGCGCATCGCTGTCGGGCACCCGCGAATACGGCTTGCCCGTTGCCGGCTCGATGTTGTCGAGGTACCTCGCACTCGTCGGCCCAACGAGCTCACCGTCGATGAAATTTTGGATTTGGATCGTTTCCTTCTGCACGGCTGGATCTCAGTATACATACGGTTTTCCCGGGCAACAGCCCGCGCGAAGACAGCGGGACGAGCAGCGCCAGAGAATAGGCTGACGTTTTTCCGGAGAATGCCCCTCTGCCATTCGTGCAGTGGAAAGCGGGCAATTCTGCGCCATCATGTTTGCCGTGAGTGAACAAGACAATCCTTGGATCGAGATTGTGCCTGGCATCAAGCGTCGCACGATCACTACCGGCGCCTCGATGTATCAGATGCGCGCGGAACTGGAGGCGGGCAGTCGCCTGCCGGAACACGCCCATCCGCAGGAACAGATCGCGCATGTCATCAAAGGCCGCCTCAAGCTCACCGTCGCGGGCGTGCCCCACGAGCTGGCGGCGGGCGACGCGGTTTACATTGCGAGCAACGTGCCGCATAGCGGCGAGGCGATCGAAAAGACGACGGTCATCGATACCTTCAGTCCGCCGCGCGAAGATTATCTCGCGCTGGATGAAAAGGCGCGGCGCGCTGGTTGAATGAAAATCATTTCCGGCGGCCAAACCGGCGTCGATCGGGCCGCGCTCGATGTTGCGCTCTCGTTAGGCATACCGTGCGGCGGCTGGTGCCCGACCGGTCGGCGGGACGAAGACGGAATCATTCCGGAGCGTTATCCGATGACGGAATTGCCGGACGGCGGTTACCTCGAACGAACCGCACGCAACGTCCGCGAAGCCGACGCCACGCTGATCATTCATCCTGGATTACCGCTCCAGGGCGGCACAAAGGCGACCGCTGATTTTTGCGCGGAAGCGAAGCAGCCGGCCCTGCGCATCGACGCCAGTCTCAGCTCGAGCGCCGAAGGACCGGAGCAGATTATCGATTTCGTTAGGGCAAACCAGGTCGAGGTCTTGAACGTCGCCGGCCCGCGCGCCAGCGAATGGCCGCAGGGCTACGATTTCGCTGCCGAGACGCTGACGAAATTTCTCCACCATGCAGCGAGCGACAGGCGAGCGCCGAAACTGTCGTTCGTTGTCCCGGCGCATAACGAGGAACACGAACTGCCGGACACTCTGCACGCCATCCGGGCGGGCGCCGAGGCCTCGAAGGAGACCTACGAGATCATTGTCGTGGACGATGCCTCAACCGATGCGACCGCCGCCATCGCGCAACAATTCGGCGCCCGGGTCGTCGCGGTAAATCGCCGGCAGATCGCGGCGGTGCGAAACGCGGGCGCGCGCGTCGCAAAAGGCGATATTCTCTTTTTTGTCGACGCCGACACCCAGATCAGCTTGGGTCATGTCACGTCGGGGCTGACAGCTCTCGCCGAAGGTTGTTCCGGGGGAAGCGCGCGCCTGGCGATGGACAGCCATTTGCCGTTTTGGGCGCGCGTTTTTGTCCGAGGCTTTTGCACCGTTTACTTCGGCCTTGTTGGGCTCGGGGCGGGCGCGTTCATTTTCACGCGACGCAGCTCGTTTGAAGCAGTAGGCGGATTCGACGAGCAATACTTTGCCGGCGAAGAAGTCTATCTCACCCTCGCGCTCAAGAAGCTTGGGCCGTTCAAGATTCTGCGCGAACCGATCGTCACCTCCGCGCGCAAAGTGCGGATGCATTCGCCGCGTTTCGTGCTCACCCAGAGCTTCTTCATCGTCCTGGGCGGAAAAAACTCGTTGCGGAATCGAGAACGACTCTCGCTCTGGTATGACGGCAAACGCGAGCGCCACGCGAGCTGACGAAAAGGTTGAGCACGCTCCGGGAGAGGATTAGAGGAAGGAAGAATCCAAACCCTATGGAAACAAAAATTCAGCCCGCAATTAATCTGAGCGATTGGATCGAAACGCACGGCGATAAATTCAAGCCGCCGGTGAGCAACCAATACCTCTACGATGGGCGGGATTTTTTTGTCATGGTGATCAAGGGTCCAAACGCGCGGAACGATTTTCACCAGGTCGATTCGGAAGAGTATTTCTACCAGCTCAAGGGCGACATCAAAGTTCGAATCCGCGAAGGCGACAAGATCGTCGATTACCCCGTGCGGGAGGGCGAGACCTTCTTCATTCCGCCGAATGTTCCGCACGCTCCGGTGCGCCCGCCCGGCACCTTAGGCGTGGTGGTCGAGCGTCGCCGACCGCCGGGCGAACACGAGCACGTCATTTTCTACTGTGCGAATTGCGGGGCGCTGGTGGAAGACATCGACTTCGATTGCGGCGATATCGTCGCAGCACTTCAGCCAGGCGATGCTCGATTTCTGGAACGACGACGCCCGACGCACCTGCAAGAAGTGCGGCACAAAGATCGAACAGCCGGGACCGACAAAACCCTTCTGATGGATAATCGGCCATCCAATGTCGAGGCGGCTTTGTCAGCCGCACCCGCCTGGCGGCGGGCGACACGCCGACCGATGCACCGATGAAGATCGACCTGCACACCCACATCCTGCCGCGGGAATGGCCCGACCTCGACGCGAAATACGGCTACGCCGGATTCGTTCGGCTGGATCATTACCAGCCGTGTTGCGCGCGGATGATGATCGGCGACCGCGTTTTCCGCGAAATCACCGACAACGTCTGGGACCCGGAGCGTCGGATCGAAGACTGCGACCGCATGGGCATCTCCATGCAGGTGCTTTCGACCGTGCCGGTCATGTTCAGTTATTGGGCGAAGCCGGCCGACGCGCTCGATCTTTCTCGCCGGCTGAATGACCACATTGCGGAGGTGGTGCGCGCTCATCCCACTCGTTTCGCGGGCCTGGGCACGATTCCGTTGCAGGATGCCGACCTGGCCGCGCAGGAGCTGGAGCGCTGCGTGAGCGAGCTCGGTCTGCGCGGCGCGCAGATCGGCACGCACGTCGACGCCAACGAACATTTCGGACGCCTCGATCCGTTGAACCTCGACAACGCTTCGCTCCAGCCGGTTTGGAGCATGGCGGAACAGTTGGGCGCCGCAATCTTTGTCCATCCCTGGGACATGGTGGGGAAAGAACGAATGCCGAACTACTGGCTGCCGTGGCTGGTCGGCATGCCGGCGGAAACGTCGCTCGCGATTTGCTCGATGATCTTCGGCGGTGTCTTCGAACGCTTCCCAAACCTGCGCGTGGCCTTTGCCCACGGCGGCGGCGCATTTCCCTTCACGATCGGTCGCATCGAGCACGGCTTTCATGTCCGGCCCGATCTCTGCGCCACGGACACGAACATCAATCCGCGCCATTACCTCGCCCAACCGGAGCGGCCAGCTCGCTTCTATGTCGATTCGTTGGTCCACGATCCGGATGCCCTCCGCCTGCTCCTCAAGCTCTTTGGCGCGCAACGCGTCGCGCTCGGCTCCGATTACCCCTTCCCGTTGGGTGAGACCAATCCGGGCAGACTCATCGAATCGATGGACCTCACTTCCAAAGAAAGACGCCAACTCCTTTCGGGAACGGCAAAGAATTTCCTGGGTTTGGACTGAAACGCGACCTCTTATGACTCAGCCGAAACACATCCTGACGACGTTTGACGAAGCACTGGCCGCCCTGCGCGAAAGTGTGCTGACCATGTCAAACCTAACCGCGCGCAGCCTCGAGAACGCCCTCAATGGTCTGCGGGAACGGAACGACGACCTTTGCCTGCAGGCGATCGCCGACGACGAAGAGATCGATCAAATGGAAATGCAGATCGACAAGGATGGAATCGAAGTGCTGCTGCGGTTCCAGCCCGTCGCCTCGGATTTGCGGCGGGTGGTCGCGGCGATGAAGCTTTCACCCAATCTCGAACGGATTGCAGATGAATCAGTCAGCATCGCGCGCAAGGCGCGCAAGCTAAATCAGCATCGCGAACTGGCGGAAGTCGAACTCATCGTATCGATGGGCGTTTACGCCATGCAGATGTTTAAAGACGGCGTCGACGCTTATGCCCGGGAAGATGTGGAGCAAGGCCGCGCCCTACAACAACGCGACCAGCAGCTCGACGCGATGAACTCCGACGCTGCGCGGCAATTGCTCGCGCGCGTGACGCAGGATCCCGAGCAACTGCGCGGCTACCTGAATCTGCTCTTCATCGCCAAGCACCTCGAGCGGGTTGGCGACCACGCCACCAACATCGGGGAGGATGCCGTTTATGTAGCCGCGGCGGAGGACATCCGGCACCAGCCTTCCGTCCCCCAATAAAATCCGACCGAAGAAGCGAGACCGCACCGGCGCATTATCCGCGCCGTCGGCCACAAGACGGTCAAGCTGCATCCCGCGCACGGTTTGGCTACGGAAATCACCGCCCTCATCGGTCATGTTTCGGCGCGTGCGCCGCCGCATTCCAGGTGGTTGACGATACCAGCCCATTACCTATAGGACTATGGCATGAGCGCAGTTCGACTACTCGTTGGCACACGCAAAGGCGCCTTTGTCCTTACCTCCGACGGCAAGCGCGCAGATTGGAAAGTCAGCGGTCCGCACTTTGCGGGCTGGGAACTATATCATCTCAAAGGCTCGCCGGTGGATCCGAATCGGATTTACGCCTCGCAATCCTCGGGCTGGTTTGGCCAACTGATCCAACGCTCGAACGACGGCGGCGAAACCTGGGAAGCGGTCGGGAAAGACTTCAACTACGACGGCACGCCCGGCACCCACCAATGGTATGACGGCACCCAGCATCCGTGGGAATTCAAACGCGTCTGGCATCTCGAGCCGTCGCTGACCGATCCCGACACGGTTTATGCGGGCGTGGAGGACGCCGCGCTCTTCCGCACCACGGACGGCGCCGCGACCTGGCAGGAGCTGCCCGGGTTGCGGGGCGCCAAAGGAAACCTCTGGCAGCCGGGTGCGGGCGGAATGTGTCTGCACACCATCCTCCTCGACCCGGGCAATCCTGATCGCATTTTCGTCGCCATCTCCGCCGCGGGCGCGTTTCGCACTGACGACGGCGGCAAGAATTGGACGCCGATCAACAAAGGTCTCAAATCCCAATATGAATTGCCCGATTCGACCGCCGAGGTCGGTCACTGCGTGCATCACGTCGCGATGCATCCTTCGCGTCCCGGCGTTCTTTTCATGCAAAAGCATTGGGACGTGATGCGGAGCGATAACGCGGGCGACATGTGGAACGAAGTGAGTGACAACCTGCCGTCCGATTTCGGTTTCCCGATCGACGTGCATGCGCATGAACCGGAGACCATCTATGTCGTGCCGATCAAGAGCGACTCGGAACACTTTCCACCGGATGGAAAGCTGCGCGTTTACCGCAGCCGGACAGGCGGCAACCAATGGGAAGCGCTAACGAAAGGACTTCCGCAAAGCGATTGTTACGTCAATGTGCTGCGCGACGCGATGGCGGTCGATTCGCTCGATAAATGCGGCGTCTACTTCGGCACGACCGGTGGACAGGTTTACGCCTCCGCGGATGCTGGCGACAGCTGGAAGGCAGTCGTACACGACCTGCCGGCGGTCCTTTCCGTCGAAGCCCAGACCCTGCCATGATTCGGGTGGTGCTGCCGGCCCATCTCCGCACTCTGGCTGGCGTGAACGATGAAGTGCAGTTGGAAGTTGAGGGCGCGGTCACGCAACGCACCGTTCTCGACGCTCTCGAAGCGCGTTACCCGACTTTGCGCGGGACCGTCCGCGATCAGACAACACACAAACGCCGTGCGCTCGTCAGGTTCTTTGCCTGCACCGAGGATCTCTCCCACGAATCACCCGATGCTCCCCTTCCCGACCTGGTTGCGACTGGCGCCGAACCTTTCTTCATCGTCGGCGCGATGGCCGGCGGATAGTAGACTGTCGAAAAACTCCAAAGCGGTGATTCGCCCACAGATTTCGCAGATTTCCACAGAGAAGATGATGAAAGCCTTTCGCAAAATCTGCGTTCATCGGTGCCGCAACAGACGCGAAGCGACGGCCAGGCTTTCCAATCTGTGGACTAATAGCCTCCTGGATCGGTCGAGTGTGATTACTAGGTGTATCAGTCAAATTGAGACCGCCATGGCAGAGCTGGACATGCGGAAGCATGTCCCTCCGGAGGGACGCGCTTCCGCGCGTCCACGCTCGCGCCCGCAGCCGACGGTCTGGGTTCAAGTGATACAGTGCACTAGCAGAAGCACGAGGAGCGGATGCCTCCCGATGTAGCGATTCAACGATTCAATGATTCACGATTCACGACCTTCGCTTCCCATGCGGCTAAGGTATTCCCGATCCCACGCCGCCGGAATACTCTCACGCGGCGAGTAAGGCCCCGGTTGGTAGGCACGCGAAGCAATCCCCTGCTGGCTCAGCTCACACACGTGCCAATCCTGCTTGTTGGTCATATCCCAAAACTCCACCGCATCCCCGGGATTGTAGCCGGGATCGCTCATCCCGGTCGCGTCAAGGTGAAAGTACCAATCACAGACGATGCGCGTTCGATTCGATGACAATGGCCAGATCAAATGAACCATCACATAATCGGGGTGCAAACTCAGCAGCATGTTGGGGAAAATTGAGTAATAAAAAACGCGGGTGTGATCCTCGCCCTTGACCTCGCCCACCGGCCGCGCGCACACCTTCCCGCTCATCGTCAGGCTCTGACCTTTGGCGATGGTCATGAACCCGCCAAGAAAAGGCCCTTCCGAAAGGTCGTTCTCGGCCGAATCGTAAGGCGACACCTTGGATAATGCCGGGTGCACTCCGGGACAGTGATAGCACTCGGAGTAATTCTGGAAGATCAGCTTCCAGTTGGCTTGTACATCGTATTCAATCCGCCGGGCGGCGCGCAATCGTGGCAGATTCCAATGCGTGAATTTCCCGGCCAGCGGCGCAAAGACCTTTTCGAGCGGCGGCGGCTCGTCCGCAAGACTAACGAAAATAAAACCTTCCCATCCCGCCGCGTTGACGGCGTGCAAGGGATAATTGCCCTTATCAAAGCCGGGCACGTCGTCCATGTGCGGCGCGCCGATCAGCCGGCCATCGAGCCCATAGGTCCAGGCATGATAGGGACATTGAATCGCCGCGCCATGTCCGCTCGCCTCCTCGCACAAACGGGTTCCGCGATGACGACAGACATTGTAGAATGCGCGCGTCTCGTCGCCCTTGTCCCGTACGATAATCAGGCTCTCTCCAGCCACCTCCCGCACGAAATAATCCCCCGACCTGGCAATCTGGCTCTGGTGTCCAACGCAGATCCATTCCCGCGCGAAAATCTTTCTCTGCTCCCCTGCAAAGATCTCGGGTGAGACGAAGTAGCGTTGCGGCAAAGTCCTGGCGCCGGCGGTGAAAGTTTCCGTCGTCTTGCGAAATGCGGAAAGTGGGGAAGTCGTCGTCGCCGTTGCCATCGCGAGATGCTCCAACGCGCGTTCCCGTCCGTCAAGCCGGCGGAACAATAACGAGCGGGCAGCACGCCTGCACATTTCCCGACGGTAGATTTCGAACATTATCAGTTCCCAAATCGTCCTCGCCGTCGTCCTCGTCCCTCCGAAGAGAAGCGGAAAATCGAGGACGAGGACGATTACGAGAACGAGCACGATTGGCCAACTGTGGCCAACTGACAATTGATCAACACTACACCTTCCCGACGCAGCGCCCTTATCGAGACTTGCCTCGACCGCAAAAAACTGTTTGGAATTGCCGCATGGACCCGAACGAACCGCGCATCGAAATCTTCGCTCCCTTCAGCGAGGCATTTGAACTGACGAAGAAAATTCTCTTCCAGCCCTTCGATCTGGCGAAGTGGTTCGTGATCGGTTTCGCCGCCTGGCTCGCCACCTTCTTCAGCGGCGGCGGCGGCTTCAATTACAATCGCGGCTGGGGCAAGCAGGATTGGAACTGGCATTGGAAATCGGAGCATATCGGCCGGCAATTCAACATGCACAACACGCCGCCCTGGGTCGTGCCGGCAATCATTGTCGGTGTCCTTGTTTTCCTCGTTTTCCTCGCGCTTCTCCTTTGGTTGAACGCGCGCGGCCGCTTCATGTTTACCGATTGCATCGTGCGCAATCGCGGCGCGATTGCCGAGCCCTGGCGGGAATATCGCGTCGAAGGAAATCGCTACTTCATTTTCCAGATCGTGATTTCGATCTGCAGCATGCTCATCTTCGGCGGCCTCGCCGTGATCTACTTCGTCGGTTCCTACATGGGACACACGATCGTGCCGCTCGCGCTCATCATTCTTTTCGGCGTTGCCTTCGTCCTCATCGCCCTGCTCGTCGCGCTCATCATGAAAATGATGGTGCCGGTGATGTATCGTCAGCGCTGCTCGGCGATGGACGCGTTTCGAGACCTCTGGCAACTCATCGTGGCCAACCCGGGGGTTTTCGTCCTTTTCTGCTCTTTTCTACATCGTGCTCTTTATCGCGGCCGGGATGATCGGCTGCCTCGCCGCCTGTGTCACCTGCTGCATCGCAGCGCTGCCCTACATCGGCACGGTCATCCTTCTCCCGGTCGTGATGGTGCTCTACGCGTTCCCGCTCTGTTTCCTCCGGCAATTTGGCGACCCGTATGATGTCTGGGCCGTCGTTAGGCCAGCGGAACCGTTGCCGCCTCCGCCAACGACGCCACCCCCGCCATCCCGCCGGTCCAGGAAACTCCGCCACCCGCATGAGCGTCTTGCTCCCGGAGGGACGTGCTTCCGCACGTCCTGCATCCAAATCGCACCTCGCCCCGATCGAGATCCGCTGGCGCATCGTCAACCTTGCTCTCCTGCCGGCTGCGCTCCTCGCGCTGGGCCTGGTCGATCCCACCGCGCCGCCGAAGTGGTTTCCGTTCGCCACGTCCTGCGGCGCCATCACCGGCCTGCCCTGCATCTTTTGCGGCGTGACGCGCGCGTTGCATCATCTCTTGCACGGCGAATTCGGACGCGCCCTCTACTTCAACTGGCTCTCCTACCCGATCCTCGCCGGAGCCTTCGCCCTCCTGTCTTGCAATGCCGTCGAGCTCTTCCTCGCCCGCAACCTTCTCGCCCGCCTGCCGCGTCCGCACCTCACGCGGGCACGCTGGGGCGCCCTCGCCGCCGGCTTCGTTCTCCTTTGGTGCCTGCAGGTTTACCTTGCCGTCTCGCAGCACAAGACCGAGCTGCTTAATCCCAGGGGACCCCTTTACTCGTTAGTCTGCCGCCTCGATCACTGATTTCGCTCTTTCCTGAAACTCGTCGCTTTCCTCTTCATCCGCGACGGCGAGGGGCGAGACAAATAATCCTGGATTGCGAAAGAGTTTTCGCTCCTCTTCGATCCTCGTCTGGCATTCCACGGTAAAGCGGGCAAAGGGAATCGCCCGCAGCCGGGCAAGCGGGAGCGGCCGTCCCGACATCTCGCAGGTGCCGTAACTGCCCTCTTCGATTCGTTGTAACGCCGCGTCGATCTCGAAAAGCGCATCGGTCTCCTGCGAGAGAAGAGAAAGAACAAAATCCCGATCGCACGCGTCGCTTCCCGCGTCGCCGTTATGCGTGGAGAGGGCGGAACTGTCTGCCTTCTCCAGACGCGTCTCCCGCGCGATGCCATTCATCGAACTCACCAGCGCAGCCCGCAACTCGATCAGCTTTGCCTGTTGACCGCGCAGAAAAGCATTGCGCGCTTTCCCCTTCCGCTTCTGCCGCGGCGCGCCGCCCGGTCGCCAATCGGTCGTCGCCCATTGATTGGAATCGTTCGAGGGCCAGAACGCTGAGGTGGCTGGTGATTTGGCTGCCGGCTGCATGGTTTCGATACGCATGCGCCCATCTTGCACGGCTTCTGTGACACTATGATGACTTCCATGTGGCGATTGTGTGAATCATTTGCGGCGCCTCTTGCGGGTCGCGGCAGCCATTTTCCGTGGGCCAATTCGCCCGGCCCGGAACCGCCGCTTGTTTTCAACGATGTCGCGAGGCCGACCTCAGCTTCATTCTTGGCAGGATTCAAGAACCAGTCGCCGCTGCACCTCCCGAATCCAGCGGACTCTTGACCCCGATGCCCGGCTTATTGAGCACGTGGGTATAAATCATGGTGGTCGAAACATCCTTGTGCCCGAGCAGCTCCTGCACCGTCCGAATGTCATAGCCATTCTCGAGTAGATGGGTCGCAAACGAGTGCCGCAGCGTATGACAAGTCGCCGGTTTCGCGATCCCCGAAGCGCGGACCGCCTTCTTCACCGCCAGTTGCAACGCGCTCTCTTCGATGTGATGGCGCCGCCTGCGTGCGGCGACCTCCGCTTCCGCACGCGGATCGCGCGAGAGTCGCGTCGAAGGGAAGACCCATTGCCAACCCCATTCCCGCTCCGCGTTGGGATATTTCCTGGCCAGTGCATGCGGCAAATGCACACCGGCCAGACCACTCTCGAGATCCTCCTCAAACTGCGCCTGCACCTTCTGCAGATGGCGCTGCAAGGACGCCGCCAGGTTGATCGGCAACATGGTAACGCGATCCTTGGCGCCTTTGCCGTCGCGCACGGTGATCTTCGCGTAGCCAAAGTCGACATCTTTCACCCGCAACCGCACGCATTCCATGAGACGCAATCCGCTCCCATAAAGCAGCCCCGCCATCAGGCGCGGCGTGCCGTGCAGATGCCCAAAGAGCTTGTGCACTTCATCGCGCGTCAGGACCACCGGCACGCGCGCCGGTTTCTTCGCCCGTTCCACGTTCCCGAGCCACCCGATCTCTTCTTTTAAGACCTGTTTATAGAGGAACAGTAGCGCGCTCAAAGCCTGGTTCTGGGTCGAGGGAGCAACATTCTGACGACACGCCAGATCGGTCAGGAATGCGCCGATCTCCTCCTCGCCCATCTCGCGCGGGTGCCGCATGCGATGGAAGCGAATGAAACGCTCCACCCAATCGCAATAGGATTGCTCGGTGCGCAGGCTGTAATGCTTCACGCGCATCACATCGCGCATCTGGTCGAGAAGCTTTTTTTCCTTGCGGGAGGCCGGGGCGGGTTCTAGAAGGGGATCCATGGATTCGGTTTTTACCGTTCCTCCTTCCCCGAAGCAAGCCCGGATTAGGCCGAATTATCCCGCAATAAAAGGCGGGATTTTCCGGCCGACTTCTCGTTAGACCCATGCGCCATCTCGTTGTAGTGCTGATTCTGATTGCGAGCACTCAGACGTTCGAGGCCGAAGTTAAGGGGCGCGAGCTTTGGATGACTGGCGAGATCATCAGCAAAGATGGCGTGATGATGTTTCGCGCCGAGAAACCTATCCCAGGCAACAATACTGGGAATATTGTTCTCGTTGGCTCGACTCGGGATGCTAAGACTGTCCTGGGGCCGCTGCTTATGCGCGCGTGGGAGCGACACGTTAAACTCCGCCTTTATGGCGAGTTGCAGCCAGCGAACCCTCCATTGCCTGGCCAGCGCGGCAAGCTACCGAGTCTCCAATTCATCGTTTGGAAGCTACACGATCCAAAAGACCCTGATAAGCTGCCGCCCGGAAAGGCCATACATCTTGATCCGCACGCGAAGGTTCCCGGTTACATCGTTGCTCCACCCTAGTGGTCTAACCAAATCGATGGAGCTGACAGCGAGCAGCCTTGCGTTTAAAATTCGACATGACTAAAACCCTTGTTCTGCGGGTCACACGCTCTCTCGCTCGCCGCAGCTCATCTCATTTTCGTTAGGTCTACGAGCGCGTATGCCTATTTCCATCTACCGCGATGATGACTCTCGTGCGGAGATCGCTTGGCTCTGCGACGATGACTGGGAGCTTCCGTCGCAGGTCGCAGCTCTCCGAGCATGGCTTGCGGAGTCAGCACCTGCCGCCGGCACCGGGCCATACATTGCGGACATCAGATTTTCGGTCCGCGCTGTTGCCATCGCTGGCGGATCGGCCGTTTCGCCAGAATGATGCGTCGAATGGTTGATTGTGGCATCACGCTCTTTCTGTCAGAGTATTCACCTCTAAAGGACGACAGTGAGCAATCAACGCAAAAGACCTAACCAATCAGTGGAGCTGACCGCCACCCGGCGTACGCCAATTTTTTAAGATGACTAGAACCTCTTCACTTCGAGCATCGCTCGCTCTCGGTGGCGACAGCTCACTTCTGTCTCGTTAGGGCTAATCATGCGACACTGCATGTTTTGCATTTTGTTGTGGGTAAGCGTCGTTTGTGCTTGTGCGGGTCCTGCGACGGACTGTTCCCCGACCGCGCCTGCTCAGATCAAAGATGCATCGGGCGAGTGGATTTGCTCGATTCACCACGTACGTATCCAAAAGGTTCACGCGTTTTGGCGCCCAAAACCGAGGCCGATTATCGAGTTCATGGGCAGAATGCAGCGCATTAGCGACTGTAATCCGAACGCGCTTTATCCGGATGGGTCACTTCACAAATCGAAGGAGTTCTCCGTCCCTGGTCAAGGTAACTATTGCCGCTTCTGTGAGCGAAATGTGGTTGCCGCGGACAAGAGAGCACAGGCATACTTTAGCCAATATCACACCTATGAGCCCTAACCAAACGCTGGAGCTGACTGCGAGCCGGCGTACGGCCTAGTTTCCCATTACTTCTATCGTTTCACCCGCTGCAGCGCGCGCCCTCGCTCGCAGCAGCTCAGCTCCGTCTCGTTAGGCGCAATGATACTACGCGCTTCGTTTTGTGCCGCTTTGGTTTGTATCGGACTGGCGGCCGCACTTGCTCAAGCCTCTGATCATCCAGTTCCAGTGCGAGCCTCGATCGATATCGTCCCCTCGCAATTCGATCAGTTTGTAACCCCGACCGGGAACGTTAGGGTCGTTTTTCGCGATCACCACACGGAAGTATTGACCCACGGTGGCGACTGCCTTGACGCCCATGTGTCGCCAAAAGGCGACGTTGGTTGGGTGCGCGCGGAAAGGACCGGCATCGATCGCCCGAATATGCGCGTCATCGGCAGGGAGTTCTTGGACCTTCGACTACTCGACGGGAACTTGCTGGAGCTCTCACCCCTGGCTGACGTCGGCGACGCCCGGTTTATTGCGGAGTGGCGTTTTGCCGATCGCGGCACGACCGTAATTATTCGCTCGCGGGGCTATCATGGGCCGGCGTTTTACTTGAAATACGACGTCCAGACGGGCAGGCTCATTGACGAAGTCGGCACATACCGGCCGTTCGCTGAGCTCCCAGGATGGGCTAGGCCGATAGCCGACGAGGTTTCAAAAGAATAGAGCTAATTTGTATCCGAAAGGCCTAACCAATCAGTCGAGCTGACCGCCACCCGGCGTACGACCACTTTTTCAGATGACTAAAACCTCTTCAGGTCGAGCCCCGCTCGCCCTCGGTGGCGGCAGCTCACTTCTGTCTCGTTAGGTGTATGAGACCCGTTGTTCTGGTCGTGATGATTGGCGCGTGGACACTTACCGCTCTCGGGGATGAGCTTGACGTTTGGAGCAGTCCTTCTCCCGACAAGACGTTCCTCGCCGCGGAGCGCCGTGTTCCGGAGACCGACTTGGTGCAGCGGACCGATCTCGACGGCACGCGCGTCGTGATCTCTTCTCTCGATCGCTCCGGCGTGATCAGCGCAGTTTACGCGCAGCACGACTTCGCGGCCGTCTGATCACCAACATTCAGTGGAGCCCAGATTCCAAATTTCTCCTGTTCACGACCGCAAGTTCCGGGGGGCACTCGCCTTGGCACTTCGAGACGTTTGTCTTTGTAGCCGCCGACAAAACATTTCGCGATGTTGACGCTTTAGTCGGTCCGGTCACCGATCCGAACCCAGAGTTTACGCCGCCCGACGTTGTCACGCTGAAGGTGCGACGACTATTCGCACGAATTCGGAGAGCCTGGCGACAGCAAGGATGTTCGGATACGGCTGTCCGAGCAAGCGACGAAGATGCCTCTTCACTCAAAGACCTAACGATGCAATGGAGCTGACCGCGAGCCGCCGTACTATCCAGCTTTACCATGAGTTCAACCCGTCAATCTGCTGCCACGCGCGCTCTCGCTCGCGGTAGCTCATCTTCTTCTCGTTGATATGGCTGTCGATCTGTCAAGGGGCAAAAGGAGTCTGGTGCGAGTGTTGGCATCGCTTTCATTTTAAAAGGGTAGGAGAAGCGGGTCGTGAGGCGGCCGATCAGTCGGGGTGAGTGAGGTTCCCGGCGGTTGGTTATGCTGATATTCGCGGGCTATCCGGTTGACTGGGCCAGGACCTATCCGCATTCTTTTTATTCACCGCAGCCTTTGTCCAACAGTCTAGGTGACGCGTGCTCGGGTCTGGGATTGCTGCCCAGCGCCCTTAACGCAACGAGACATCGTGGGTTGGCTACCGTGACCCGGCCGCCTCAGATCCGCTTCTGCTTTGTCTGGTGTGTGTCGCTCTTCTTTTGCTTCGGTCTTTCCTCCTTGTTTGTTCGCTGGTTCGTCTGTTCCCCTCGAACCATCTCTTTAGACAGATGTGACTGACGCCTCGTAACAAGGTTGGGTGCGCAAGAGTTCCCAGATAAAGCCACAGAGCTCGCGCGCGATCGCGACGATCGCCTTGTTGCGATGCAAGCGCCGCCCGAGCAGACGGGTGTAGCGCTGGTGCAGGCGGTTCTGCGCTTTCCAACTAATGGCCCGCACTTGCTGGCTTTGCCCTTCCTGGCGCCGGCTCAACTCCTTGCTCACTTTGGGCGGAGCCGCGTAATGCTGGGCACACTCGACCAGTAACCAGCGCACGTGCGAGTTACCGCATTTGGTAATGTGCCCCTGGCGCCGGTGGTCACTCGAAGTGTCCTCTGTGGGCACTAACCCCAGATAGGCCATGACCTGGCGCGGATGAGCAAAGCGATGCACTTCTCCCAGCTCGCTCGCCAGGATCATGGCCGCCACGGCCTGAAAACCTTTCAGGGCCATGAGGGAGCGCACCGCCGGCGCCAGCCGCCATTGTTCCAGCAGAGCGCGCATCGCCCCCTCACAGCGCTCGATCCGTTCCCCCGCCGCCCCGATCCCCTGGAGATATTCTTCCAGGATGACCTTCATGGCCGGATGGGGCAGGACCAGTTCGCGTAAGTAACGCTCATGGGCTGCGCTCCAGTTGCTCTTGCCCTGGTAACGATAACCGTGGCGCAGGAGGAAGCCTTTTAAACGATGGCGCCCGCGGCGCCGATCGTCCACCGCATCGGTCCGCGCCCGGCACAAGTCCCGGATCGCTTCGTCGGTCGCTTCAGGAATGTAAACGCAAGTCAGTTCCCCGGCCCGCAGGAGCCGGGCCAGTTTGCGCGCATCGCGCCGGTCGGTCTTGATCCGCTCGCCCGGCCGCCGCGGGATCAGCGAAGGGGCCACCACCGCGCAGTCGATCCCCAGTTGGCGCAAGCGCCGGGCCAGCCCAAAACCGCACGGCCCCGCTTCGTAGCAGGCGTGCAGGCGCACTTCCTTCCCGTACGCCTTGCGCAGCCGTGCCATCCACTTCTCCAGCGCCTGCAGATCATTGCTGATGACTCCGTGGTCGCGCACCTCTCCAGTGCGCCCGCTCTCGGCCACCGCGGTGGCGATCCGATCCTTGTGGACATCCAGTCCCAGATAGAGTTCTTTTTTCATTGGTGTGTTTGCTGGTTCTTTGTTGTTAAACTGCAACGCTCCGGAATCCTCAGGTCCCGGCCGTTGGTGCGGCTCTGCTCCCCCTCAAAAAGGACGAGTAGCCCGCGAGTAAATATGAACGGCAAACACACCCTCCTTTTCAACCCGGTGCTCGCGCCTTCACCCCGCGCCCGCAGCCATAAGGTCTAGGCATATGAAGTCGTCTCGAAGGTTTCCCATTGCGAGCAGGGCGATTCAGCAGGGCGTTGCGGCCGCCGGAGTGATCGCTTCGCTCGCATTTGTCGGCATGCAGATCAGAGAAAGTAACATCCAGGCACGAGCCGCGGCCTATCAGGCGATCGGAATCGCGACGTCGGAATTCCACCGGAGCTTCAGTCCCCGTATGAATCGCTTAATGACGGAATCCAGTTATCCGGAGGCGGTTGAGAGGTGGAGCCTTGAGGACTGGGAAACCGTAGAGCGCATAGAGACCGCGGACCTTCGGATGTTGGAGACGATCCTGCTGCAGGTGGAGCAGGGACTCCTGCCACCCGACGCCACGACTCGACTCGGATATAATTGGGGGCCGATCTTGAGCAATCCCGCCTTCGCGTGCCTCTGGCCCGACCTGCGAGTTCACGTCGGGACCTCGGTTCGCAAATTCATCGAAGACTCTACACCGCCGGACAAGCGTTTGGCCTGCAAAGTCGATCTTGAGGCACTCTCCGACGAGACCATCCTTGGCCGGAAGAAGGAATGAGGCGTCCACTGGAATCACTCTGAGTGCCTGACGACGCGATGGAGTCAACACCGCCCACTTGATTATGAGCTTGTTTGCAGTTCAACCCGCCACGTACAGCCCGCCTCACCTTCGGCGGCATGGCCGATCTTGATCTCGTTAGGCGATTTGCGGGTACGTGCAGTTGCGGTGATGCTTGATGCGAATCTATGAATCCCGACATCATTCATACTCTTGAGATCGCCGCTATTGTGGTCGCGGGGACGATGACCGGTAGCGAACTTGCCGTGGCGGTGTTCTTTCACCCTCGCATCAGCCGCCTTGAAGACGCGGTGCATATCCAGGCCGCCCAGGCCTTGGCGAAGGTTCTCGGCACGGCGATGTCTTTCTGGTATCCGCTTACATTTCTGCTTGCCCTCGCAGTGACTTTTGTTTTGCACACTACGCGGAGCACGTCGTGGTGGCTGGCACTCGCCTCGACGGTACTTTT
Source organism: uncultured Verrucomicrobiae bacterium (assembly GCA_963742545.1). GTDB lineage: Bacteria > Verrucomicrobiota > Verrucomicrobiia > Chthoniobacterales > UBA10450 > Palsa-1392. Next base: position 101,579 of record CAVUMF010000005.1, read on the forward strand.
GGCTCTCATAAGTCTTTACTCCGTGCTCTTGCCCGTTCCCATCAACAATCAGGTTGCCCGCTGGCAGCCAGATTCTGTGCCGGCCAATTGGCGAGATTTGCGTCGGCGCTGGGATTTGCTTCATGCCATCCGGGTCGTCTTTTTGGTTATTGCTCTGATTCTTCTCGTTGCATCATGTGTTTATTAAGCGAGTCGCCTGACCATGCGCCGAAGCCAACGACCGCCCGGACCGTATCCGCATTTTCGATGGCTAATTTCTTTCCACCTCATTTGGTCCTCGCCATCGGCGGCCGTAGCTCCGCTTTATCCCGTTAGGCGTTAATAAACAGGCGCGAACAATTTCAAAGTAAACAAGTATGTCGAACCAAAACATCAAAGGAGACAAGTATGCCAAAGATAAAAAGGAGTATCGTATTCTGCCATGGACTCTGGGCCGATGGCTCGTGCTTCAGTAAGCTGATCGTTCCCCTCCAGGCAGAGGGATATGAATGTATTGCGGCGCAATACGGCCTCAACACAACGGTAGAGGACGTTGCCTTGGCCAAAGCGACGATAGGTCGGGTCAGCAGCCCCGTTATCCTCGTCGGCCACTCCTATGGCGGAAGTGTCATTACCGGCGCCGGAACCGACGATCGCGTTGTTGGACTGGTCTATATCGCCGCGCTCGCACCCGACGTCGATGAAACGTCTCAGACGCAGCAGTCCAATTTCCCGAGGACTGACGTCTTCTCCCAAATAGAAGTCGTGGATGGACGCATCTGGCTGCGTCCGGAGGGCACCAAGTATTTCTGCGGCGACCTCTCGGAGCAGGAGCAGAAGCTCGTCTGGGCGACGCAAGGCGTGCCGAAACCTGATCTGTTCGAGGCGAAAGTCGGGGGAACTGCCTGGAAGGCGAAGCCGAGCTGGTACATCGTCGCCAAAAACGATCATACTGTGCATCCCGATCTAGAGCGGGCCATGGCTAAGCGGATGGGCGCAACCACCTCTGAGCTCGACAGCAGCCACGTGCCGATGCTTTCCCAGCCAGGCTCGGTGCTGACCGTGATCCGCAAGGCCGCCAGCGCCTAACCAACGGGAGCGAACCACTGACCGGCGCGAAACTTTACTTTCGATGACTTCAACACGGAAACTTGCACCAACGCCCGCTCTCGTCAGCGGTCGCTCAGCTCGGTATCGTTAGGCGTTTCAATCCATGATAGAAGTTCATCCACCACACGAGAACGTTCATACGTGGAGGCAATTTTTGATCCACATCGCGGCCATTACGATCGGATTGCTGATCGCGATCGGTCTCGAACAGACGGTCGTATATTTTCATCATCGTCACCAACTGCAGGAAGCCCGGCGTGAGTTGGCAGCGGAACTCGAAGATAACCGCCGCGTCCTGGCCAAGAACCTGGACGCGGTCCGAAAGATGACGGCTGAGTTAGATGCCGACATGGCGTTGCTGCACGCCGCGCGAACATCTCCCGCGCCGATCGGCTCGAAATTGGTTTACGGATTAGGTAATTTTTACTGGCCGAAAGACGCGGCATGGCAGGCCGTAAAGCAGAACGGGTCGCTCGGTCTTATGGCGCACGATGAATTGCATTACTACGTCTACATCTACGAGGACATTGCCATCATCATGGATCAATCATCCGAAATGGGGGCCCGCATCGAAGTGGCCCGTGCCATTGCGCGGCGATCACCGGACGGAAATCTCACGCCACGGGACATTGAGGAACTGATTACTGTTACCTCGGAGGTCCAGGCAAAAGTCGCCTATTTGACCTTGCTCCTTCGCCTCGAGGAGAATGCCCTGCAGAAAAAAACCGAGGAGATTCCGAAGATCGAGCAAAAGCTAAATCAACACCAGCAGTCTCGTGCAACGCCTGACCAACCAGTGGAGCTAACCGCCACACGTCGCGTGTTTACATTTCAGATGACTGCAATATTTCCACTTCGAGCCACGCTCGCCCTCAGCGGCGGTAGCTCACTTCTTTCTCGTCAGGCCTCGCGCAGGCTCACACACTCCAGGAGAACTTATGTTTGACCACGTCAAATTCGGAGTGAGCGACTACGCCGCGAGTAAAGCGTTCTTCCTCAAGGCGCTCGAACCGCTCGGCGTCGCTGTTCTCTCGGAGGGGCCGCCGACGTACGGTGTCGAGCTTTGCTCAAAGGGTAAGGCTTCATTGTGCCTGTACCAAACCGAGGAGAAGCCGGCGCATCTTCACTTGGCGTTCACGGCCGAGAATCGCCAGCAAGTCGAAGCTTTTTATCGCGCGGCTATGGAAGCGGGTGGCAAAGACAATGGTACGCCTGGTCTGTGCCCGGACTACCACGCGAACTACTATGCAGCTTTCGTCATTGGTCCGGACGGGCACAACATCGAAGCGGTTTGCCACGAACTCGAGGCCTAACTAGGCGATGCAGCAACCGCGGACCGTCCTTATGCCTAACCTTGAGAGCATGCGCGCGTCACTTTTCGCTCGCGCGGTCGCTGATCTTGGGTCTCGTTAGGTCCACGGAACGTTTAAAACCGATGTCGTTCGAACAAATATCCTCTCTCGCACAAGTTGTTGCCTCGGTGGCGGTGGTGGCTTCGTTGATCTTTGTTGCCTTACAGATCAAACAAAATACGGCCGCCCTCCAGCGGAACGAACACAACTCCACCATGGCGCAATGGACCGTGATCCGCATGGCCATCGCCAAGCATCGCGACATCGCGGAGTTAATGACCGCCGGTCTTCATGGGGAGAGCCCGCTGGACGCAGCCGATCAGCTTCGATTGGAGCAGATGTTGCAGGAAAACGCCTGGGCGGCTTTTCACATTTGGGACAGAACGCAGCGCGGTATCTTTCCCAAGGGGACTTTCGAAGCGACTGGTGGAGCACTCTTGGGCACCTTGCTCAGAACGCCGGGTGGCGAGAGCTGGTGGCGCAAAGCCAAACATATTGGCTTCCCTCCTGGGTTCGTCTTGGACGTCGACGCCGTGCTCGCCAAGACCTAACGAAGCGATGCAGCCAACCGTTGGCCGGCGCACTGTCTCGCTTTACTTTATGAAAACACGTCCGGTGCGAGCCACGCGCGCAGTCACCAGCGGTGGCTGATCTTGTTCTCGTAGCAGGCCCGCAAGATGACCTCCTTCCCATGCGCTTTGCGCAGCCGCCCGACCCATTTCTCCAGCGCCTGCAGATCATTGTTCAGCGCTCCGTTCTCTGCACTTATCCAGGCGCGCCGTTCCTCCGCCACCGCCGTGGCGATGCAGTCCTTGTGGACATCGAGCCCAAGATAGAGTTCTTTTTTCATTCGGTTGTGTTTGCTGGTTCTCTGTTGTTAAAACTGCAACGCTCCGGAACCCTCGGGTCCCGGCCGTTGGTGCGGCTCTGCTCCCCCTCAAAAAGGAAAAGTAGCCCGCGAGTAAATATGAACGGCAACCACACCCTCCTTTTCAACCCCGTGCTCGCGCGCTCACCCCGCGCCCGCACCCATAAGGTCTGGACCTCGCGTATTTGCGAAACAAGGCATGACCAACGACGCCTCGAATCTGCCGGAGCACGGGTCTTCACTCCCACTTGAAGCGCGGGCCGCACCGCCGGCCGACGATCTCGTCGCTGCGCAACTGCGCGGATTTGGACCGCTGGGGCTTCTCGCGATTCTCGTCATCGTCTTGGCGTCTGCTGTTAAACCTCTCGGCGGCCTTCTGGTGCTTCTGTGGGCTTGGCGATCGCATACGCCATGGCGCGACATCGGCTACGTGCGGCCGAGGAGTTGGCTGGGAAGTCTGGCCGTCGGCATCATTTTCGGCTGCGCGTTTAAACTCCTAATGAAGGCGATCGTGATGCCGCTGCTGGGCACCCCCGAAATCAATTCCGCCTACCATTACGTGATAGGAAACCGGGCTGTACTCCCGGGACTGATGTTCACGATGATCGTCGGCGCGGGCTTCGGAGAAGAGACCATTTTCCGAGGGTTCCTGTTCGAGCGTCTCGGCAAACTTTTTGGAACGGGGGCCGAGGCAAAGGTATCCATCGTCCTGCTCACCTCCGCGTTGTTTGCCCTGGGTCATTACGCCAATCTCGGGCTTCCTGGTGTCGAACAGGCGATGATCACGGGTCTTGTCTTCGGGACGATCTTCGCCATCACGGGTCGGATCTGGATGGTGATGTGTGCGCATGCTGCGTTCGATCTTGCGGCGATCGCGATAATTTATTTGGACCTCGAAGCCGCGGTCGCTCACCTCGTGTTCAAATAGCCGCCGTGACAGCAAAGAGGTCTAACCGGGCGATGCAACGAACCGCGGACCCTCGTTATGCCTGGACTTGAGAGCGTGCGAACATTACTTGTAACTCGCGCGGTCGCTGATCTTGTGTCTCGTTAGGCGGCTGATCAATACTCGGAACGATGAAAATAATCGATACCGTCGAAGAAAAGTCGCCCCGTGTGCTGGCTCGGCTCACTGGCCTGTTTGCGCTGCTTGAGGCGCTGACATCCGGATTCGGTCAGGTAATCATCCCACGGATGCTCGTTGTGCCTGGTAACGTGGCGGCCACAGCCACCAATGTTCTGGCGCACGGGCCATTATTTCGTTTGTCGATTCTCGCCGCTTTTCTCGGAGTCGCGTGCCACATCGTGTGGACCTATCTCGTTTACGAGTTGTTTAAACCCGTGAGCAGGAACCTCGCTTTAGTTGCGGTGTTCTTCAGCCTCGTGGCGATTGCTTTGCAGGGTTTCAGCGGCACCTTACAAGCCGGGCCGCTGGTCGCCTTACAAGCTGGCCCGGCACTTGCCGCGTTCAATGCCGAGCAGCTAAAGACGTTGGCTTTCGTCATTCTCAGCTTGAATGCTCGAGTCTTCGACGGCTACCTGGTATTCTTCGGATTCTGGTGTGTGCTGATTGGTTACCTGATTTTCAGGTCGACTTTCATGCCTCGCATCCTCGCGCTATTGGAAGGGCTTGCGGGTTTGTGTTGGCTTACATTTATCTGGCCGCCGCTTGCTCATTATGTCTCCCCTTACAACCAAATCTTAGCCGGCCTTGGAGAAATATCGCTGATGCTGTGGCTGCTTGTGATGGGTGTGAATGTAGAACGATGGAAGGAGCAGGCGAACGCAGGATAAGACTGACGGGCCCAAGTCTCGTGGAACGCTCGCAAACGCCTAACCAGCCGATGCCGCGAACCGCGCCCCGCTCCGATGCGTAGATTTCGTGCAGGTAGTTTATCCACCTTGCAGCCACGTGCGCTCTCGGGAGCGATCGCTGATCTTATGTCTCGTTAGGCGACACCCAGCGCCTTAGTCTTGTGTAATTTGTGTGACCAGTTGAACCCGAATGAAACCCAGGCGAAAGAGTGGGGACTCGGTGAGCCGCCACGGCGCTGGACTCCATGACGTTTGGTTGAAGTTTCGACTTTCTCTACGCGGCATCCTCTCTCTCGGCGTTTGACGTCGTGAGGCGTCGGCCGTAGCTCTGATTCGTGCTTGAGATCTCACGGACTTTCATTCCCCTCAGGTTTCTCGTCATCGCTGCGCTTTGTTGGAGCGGCGTGGGTTTCGCGAAGACGCAGGAGGATGTCGGCTCTGCCGCGCTCGCGCGGCTGCGCACGCTGGCGGGCCAATGGCAAGGAACAGTTCAATGGACCGGTAGCCGCACGGACGCCGGCACAATGAATGCCACGTACTATCTGACTGGGAATAGCTCAGCTGTCGTCGAGAACCTCGCGATGGGTGGAATGCGAACCATGACCAGCGTCTACCACCTCGATGGCGCCGATCTGCGGATGACGCATTACTGCGCCGAGCAAAATCAGCCGCGCCTGAAAGCAACGCGGATCGACCTCGCCCATGGGATCGTGGATTTCTCGTTCGTCGACGTCACAAATTTGTCCTCAATCGACGCGCCGCATGTGCACGGGCTCGAGATGCGGTTTGGCGACGCCGATCACATCACCCTCACGTTTTTGTTCCAGAGCGGAAGCAAGGAGAGCAGCCGCGCGCAAGTCGCGCTCACCCGCGTCAAAGCCCCTGGCGCGGCGCAAGACTAATCAGCCCCAGCACTCGAAGCGGCCCAGCCGTAAAGAAGCAGTGACCCACCGCAGCCTAACCCGACGATGAAACTAACGGCCACTGCTTTACGTTTTGCTGGTGCCTTTCTCCTGCCTAGATTCCTCTGTCCACAGATTGGCTCAGTCCCAGTGGCCGTAGCTTATCTTGTCCTCGTTAGGCCATGAACATTCCGCCTGACAAGACGCGACATCAGGTGGAGAGCACGGCAACGTGGTTGATTATGCTGGGGCGATTTGGCCGTCTACTTTTTTCGTTGGCAATAATTGGAATAGGCGTAGAGACATTGATTTGCTCGTACGTTTCCATTCAGTCGCTTGCCCCACACTATAAGGTTGTGCCAGTGATTCCGTGGCTGCCGGTCATTCCGAGTTTGACCTACCCCGTCGGAGCAATCTTGATCCTCTGCGGGGCAAGCCTTCTTTTTCGACGCGACGTGGTCGTGTCTTCCATTACACTCGGTGTTTTGATGTTACTTTGCGGACTCGCGTTTGACGTGCCGCGACGTCCCAATCTCATGAGCGCCGGGTGGCGTACCAATGTGCTCGAACCAATCGCCATTGGCAGCCTGGCACTGCTCGCACCTGGATTGGGCGGCATTCCGAGATGGCTTCACAGGACGAGTCGCTATCTTCTTGCATTTGCGCTCATCGTCTTTGGCATCGCTCACTTTCAGGTTGTCACCTTTATTGCCGGCCTCGTGCCCGGCTGGATTCCCTGGCACCGATTCTGGACTGTCTTCTTCGGCGTAGCCTTTATCGCTGCGGGCGTAAGCTTCGCCACTGGACTCCTGCAGCGGTGGGCGGCTTTAGGTGTGGGACTGATGTTTGCGCTCTGGACCGTAACAATTCACCTACCGCCTGTTCTCAACTCCTTGCGCACGCCCGGCGCGCCTCAAGACCCGGACAAGTGGTCGGATGTGTTCATTGTCGCAGCGCTTTGGGGAGGCTCGTGGGCGCTGGCGCGCGATTTGCGCGATAGAAAAGACTTATGCTTGGGGGCGGATTCGAATCGGGCCTAACCAGCCAACCGCTGGCCGGGTGTCGAGAAAACCCACCGAATGAATGTAGCGGGCGTCGCTGCCGTAGGTGAATTGCGTCTTGAAGCCCCAGTCGAATTTGTCGCTCGAATCACCGAGCACGCGCTCGGCTGTGACGACGATCTGGTTCAGAAGCAGTTTGTTGGACCGATCGGTAAAAAGATGGCCGAAGTTTAGTCCGGTGGCCGCTGGATCGGGATTGCCGGTTATCCCTGTCTCGATCCAACCGCAGAATTTAAGTCTTGGTACCAGTGCCGTCGCGTCCTGCGCCAGAATTGCGCCCGCCCACCGACTGAAGGACAGGGCGAAAAACAGAAAACGGCCGGTCTTTTGCGGCAGCGGCCTGACGAAAATGGATCGCGCGGTCCTCACTGGAAAAAAAGGCAGATCGACTAACGAAAAATGGTGCTTGGAATAAAATTCCGAGCCGTTATAAACGTCGGCAACCAAAACTCCAATCATATGTTCGACACAGGAACTACCGGCTTCATGCTTCTCGCCACCAGCCTCGTCATGCTCATGACGCCAGGGCTCGCGTTTTTCTACGGCGGGCTCGCCGGCAAACGAAACATTCTCGGGATCATGATCCAGAGTTTCGTTTCGATGGGCATCACCACCATCATGTGGTTCATCTGCGGCTATTCGCTCTGCTTCAGCGGCGACGCCTTGGGCGGGCTCATCGGGAACCTCGACAAGGCATTCATGCACGGGGTGAATTTGAACTCACCCTTCCCGGGCAATCACAGTCTGCCGGAATTCGTCTTCATGGCTTACCAGATGATGTTCGCCATCATCACGCCGGCGCTCATTACAGGCGCCTTCGTCAATCGAATCACCTTCAAGGCTTACCTTGCTTTTCTCGTCCTTTGGCAACTGTTCGTTTATTACCCTTTCGCGCACATGGTCTGGGGAGGCGGCTTGCTCGCGCACTGGGGGGTGCTTGATTTTGCCGGAGGCATCGTGGTGCATGCCATCGCCGGTTTTGCCGCGCTTGCCTCGGTTTTCTACGTCGGTCAACGCCGCGACAAGCAATCGCCGCCGAACAGCATTCCGCTGATCGCCATCGGCACCGGGTTGCTCTGGTTTGGATGGTATGGCTTTAACGCTGGCAGCGAGCTGGCGGTCAACGCCATTACCGGTCTGGCGTTTTTGAACACGGACATCGCCGCTTCGTTCGCGGCCATCGTCTGGCTGGTGATTGAATGGACGGTGCAACGCCGCCCGAAATTCGTCGGGCTCATGACCGGCGCAGTTGCAGGTCTGGCTACAATCACCCCGGCGGCCGGCTATGTTTCGTTACCCTCCGGAGCCATCATCGGGATGGCAGCGGGCGTGGTGTGTTATCTGGCGGTCCATTTGAAAAACAAGCTCGGCTGGGATGACGCCCTCGATGTTTGGGGTGTGCATGGAATTGGCGGTGGCCTTGGTGTGATCCTGCTCGGTGTCTTCGCCTCGAAAGCGGTGAACGCCGGCGGCGCCGACGGATTGCTGGCGGGCGGAACTCACTTCTTCGTCGTGCAATGCCTCGCCGTTCTCGGCGCGGCGCTCTATGCTTTCCTCTTCACCTACCTGATGCTGGCGGTGATCAACCTGTTTACAACGGTCAAGGTTTCGGAAGTGGACGAGGACCTCGGGCTCGACGCTTCGCTGCACGGCGAGCGCGCCTACGATTCCGGGGCATTGTAAGCAATCGGGAGCTGCTCGATGGAACGCGATAAAATCATCTTCTTTCGCAACCTTTTTCTGCGCATGTTTGTGGTCGGAATTGTGGTTGCTCTCCTTCTGCTCGGCGTGACGCTGGCTTTCTGGCATGTCGCCGCCGGCTGGGTAATGCATCTCTTCAGCGTGGACGAGAAAACGCTCGGAAGCATCCTCCTGACCTTCTTCACCAATGTGCGGATTGTGGTTCTTTTCCTCTTTCTCGTCCCCGCGATCGCGTTGCATTGGACGGCGAAGAAATACTGAAGCTGAAACAGACGCATGCGGGGATAGCTGGGCCGTGATAAATCGCAAGACGGGCTGCCAGCACCTCGGGCAAATGCCGGCAGATGGATCGATCTCGTCCAGTTCGGCGTTTGCTGTCCCGAACATCTCAGGCTCGATGTAGCCGTGCGCAGCTTTCAGGTTCCCTCAAGTTCGAAAAAGTCGGCACCGAAGGACGCGCGTCATTCCGGTCAGGACGAATGAGCTGGACCCCGAGCCAAAAGCGAGCGGTGCGCGATGAAACGTTGCGCGGCAAATGGAAACCAGAGACTGAGAGCCGCTAAAACAAGCGTCAGGACAAGCGGCTAGCTTCTCGTGGTTATCTGCTGAGCAGGAAGCCGTGAATCTTGGAGCGCCGACCAGAGCAGGACCCGGTTATCACCCCCTGGCTAATGCTTTGAGCGAAGGTGCCTACCGAGCGCGGGATATCAAACGTGGTGATGTTTCCGTTGCTATCGCGGACGAAGCCGTGATACACGCCGCTCGCGTCAGCGTAGGATCCCGTGATCGCCCCCGCTGGGTTGATGCTAGCAGGGAAGGTGTTTGCCGAGCCCGGGACATCAAACGTGGTGATGTTTCCGTTGTTATCGCGGACGAAGCCGTGAGTGTTCCGGCCGCTCGGGTTAAAGTAGGATCCCGTGATCACTCCCGTTGGGTTGATGCTTTCAGGGAGGGTGCCTGCCGAGCCCGGGACCCTAAACGTGGTGATGTTTCCGTTGTTATCGCGGACGAAGCCATGATACACGGATCTCGCGTCAGCGCAGAATCCCGTGATCACTCCCATTGGGTTAATGCTTTGAGCGTACGTGTTTACCGAGCCGGGGACATCAAACGGGGTGATGTTTCCGTTGCTATCGCGGACGAAGCCGTGATACACGCCGCTCGCGTCAAAGTATTGCCCCGTGATCACGCCCGTTGGGTTAATGCTGAGAGCGTAGGTGCTTGCCGCGCTCGGGATATCAAACGTGGTGATGTTTCCGTTGCTATCGCGGACGAAGCCGTGACTCAGATCCCCGGAGTCTTGGTCGTTTCCCGTGATCGCACCAATTGGGTTAATGCTAAAAGCGTAGGTGCCTGCCGCGCCCGGGATATCAAACGTGGTGATGTTCCCGTTGCTATCGCGGACGAAGCCGTGATCCCCGGAGACGTCAGAGTAGTATCCCGTGATCGCCTCCGTTGGGTTGATGCTCAAAGGGAAGGTGCTTGCCGCGCCCGGGACATCAAACGTGGTGATGGTCGGCGCGGACAATGGAGTCTGCGCGGACAATGGAACTGGGATCGCCAGCGCGACGAAAGCGGTTATTGCGGTAAACAACTGCAAGGTTCTGGACCTCACGTTTGACTCCTTATTGCGGGATGAATTTGTCTTGGCGAACTGAATCGAAGCATACATATAGAGGTTTCCTTTCACCCGGGGATTTACCTGTGACTGCCAGGTCTGAAAGTGGGGAGGGCGGCCCCAGGCATAAACGTCCGCGCCAGATCCAGATCTATTCGATGGGTCGATTGCAATCTTTCGCGGTTATTCGTGTCAAGAATATTTTCCGCCGGCGAATCTATGCCTGGATCGTTGCCTCGCTTGGCTTCATCAGCACTTTGGGTAAATTGTGACCGTCGCACGAATTACTATCAAGGCACGACGGTCATAGACCGCCGCTACAAAAAAAGCGCAGGTGAGATAGCTGGACCTTGATTCGTTAGGCGCGCGCCGGACTGTCCCCGAGCAGCTCGACCGCGGCCAGGCAAATGTCATCGACAAACTCGTTCGTGCCGGTGAAGGCCTGCGCTTGGGCGAGCAGGAAACTGAGCAGGGTCGATCCGGGCGCTGGAAGGTTGGCCCGCACCGTCTGTTTCAGCCCGGCCAGGCCCCACTCGCTCCCGGCCGTATTTTCCGCCTCGATAATTCCGTCAGTAAAAAGAAGCACGAGATCGCCCGGACTCAGTTGCGTGGTCGTCGTCCCGAATTGCGCGCCGGGAAAGAGCCCGAGTGCCGGTCCCGCGGCGTCATCGGCGCCACTGGCAAAGTGCACTTCGTCCGCGTTGCGTCGCACATGGAGAGGCGCATGATGACCGGCCCGAGCGTGCCGCATCGTCATCTGCTCGCACTGGAAGACGCAATAGAGCGCCGTGACGAAGAGCACGGTCCCGGTTTGTTTGAGGATGGCGGTCAGCTCGCGGTTCAGGTCGATCATGAGCAATCCCGGATCGGCGAGGCTTACGCCTTCGGCGGCGATGAGCGCGCGCAGCATCGCGGTGATGAGCGCGGAGCGAACGCCGTGCCCCATCACGTCGCAAATGAAAACGCCCGCCTCCTGGTCGGAGATGCGCACGACATGAAAAAAATCGCCGCTCACCAGACTGGCCGGCTGATAGAGATGGGCGAAACGAAGGCGCGCGGTCTGGGCAGTCGCGGTAGAGGGAAAGAGTGGGTAATCCTTGGGCAAAAGCGCCTGCTGCAATTCCATCGCCATGCGCAGATCGGTTTCCATCTGCTCGTTCTTGGCCCGAATCTCGCGCTCCTTGGTTTCGAGTTCGAGAATGTTCCCGCGCAGAAGCGCGTTTTGGACTTTGAAAAGCGTCTCGGTGGCAATGAGTCCGACGAAATCCCCGGCGTGATCGACCAGCAGGACATCGTCGTAAAATTCCTCGGTGCTGCGGGCAAAAACAGTGGCCAGCACCTCGCCGATGGCGTCGCCGACCCTGATCCGGATTTCGTTTTTACGCAGATGTTTGCTGATCGGATCGCGCGCAAAAAGCGAAAAGCCATAGCGCCCACCGAGCAAGGCGCTGAGTTCATGCCGGGAACACATCCCAACGAGTTTGCCGCCTTCGAGAACAGCGAGAAATTCGACATTCGTCTCGGAAAAGGCGCGCGCAACCTCTTCCGTCTTAGTGCCCGCTTCCGCCCTCCTGTTGTGACTAACGAGTTGCCGGAGATCGATTTTTTCCGCCTTAAGAATGCCCTGACCGATGTCCGGAGGCGACGCCGGGGCCGGCGCCGTCGTTTCACTCGCGGGAAGATCAGACGTTTCCACAACCCAAGTTTTATCAGTTTTCGTCGCGAACGCTTTGTTACGTTTGTGTGAACACGCGGCTTCGCCCGAAGATTATCTAGCATCGAACGCTCGGTGGCGTTCAAGCATTTCCCGCCGAGAGTGGATGAGGACAATTGTCCTTCGAGCATTTCCGATATGAAAGATCGCAGGATTCTTCTCGTCATCGCAGCCGGGGCCGCGTCGGCTGGCCTGGCCTATCTCGGCACCGGCCTGCACCCGATCTGGTGGTGCCTTTGGCTGGCGCCTGTTCCCGTGCTCGCGCTCGCGACGCGCCTCGGCCGCGGCGCGGCTTTTCTGCTCGCCTTCAGCGCGTGGCTGCTCGGCGCGCTCAACGAATGGAACTACTTCACCCACGGGATTGAGGTGCCACTCCCGCTCATAGCTATCGTGATTTTGATCCCCGCTCTTGTTTTCGGCTTGTGTGTTCTCTTCGCGCGCAGCTTTCTGCTCCGCGGGTCACTCTTCCTGGGTACGTTTGCTTTTCCCGTTTCCTGGGTGGCCTACGAATATCTCACGGAGGCCGGCTCTCCTAACAGCACCTTTGGCAATCTCGGTTACACCCAGATGGATTTTCTCCCCATCATCCAGATCGCTTCGATCACCGGCATCTGGGGGATCAGTTTCATCGTGTTTCTGTTTGCCGGCACAGTCGCAGCGCTTTTGAGCGGCGCCGGGAAGCCTCGACAACGGCGCACGCTTGCACTCGCCGTCGGCATCTTTCTTTGCGCTATGTTTTTTTTCGGCGAGTGGCGGTTGTCGAGCCATCCTGCCGCTTCATCCGTCAGAGTGACGCTGATGGCCAAGGACGTGCCGATTAGCGTCTATCTCGGCTCGGAAGAACAGGCGCTGAAACTATTGGGAGAGTATGCTGACGAAGTCCGGCGCGCGACACCGGCCGGGACACAGGTGGTCGTTCTGCCGGAGAAAATCGCGCGCGTAAGTCAGAGTGACCTGGCGAAAGTGGACGCGCTCTTTGCATCGGCGGCGGCGGCCAGGCGCATTGCGATCGATCTGGGAGTGGTGCGCAAGACGTCCGACGGCGCATTTAACTCATCGCGCTTTTATTCATCGGAGGGAAAGGTGGAGGCGAATTACGACAAGCATCATCTCCTGCCTGGGGTCGAACCGGAAAAGCCCGGAGATAAACGCGTCGTTCTCGACGAGCCTTCAGGACGCTGGGGATTGCAGATCTGCAAGGACATGGATTTCCCCCAACTGAGTCGCCAATACGGCGCGGAGGGTGCGGACCTGCTACTCGTCCCGGCTTGGGACTTCGGGCTCGATCGCTGGCTGCATTCTCGCATGGCCATGTTGCGCGCGGTTGAGAATGGTTTTGCGCTGGCGCGGTCCGCTCGCTACGGGCTCCTGACTCTGAGTGACAATCGCGGCCGAGTCCTGGCTGAAGCAGCGACGGAGTCGGGACGATTCGTTTCAATCACCGGACAGCTGAATGTCGAAGAGGAGAGAACCTTCTACACGCGATCGGGTGATTGGTTCGCGCGGGTTTGTGTCGCGCTGGTCATCGGCCTGTTGGCGGCGCGCTTTCTTTGGCCGACCAAACGACGCGTCGCCGCGCCTCGGAGTTGAGGCGGTGAATCCGGCGGTCTCGGTCGCGATTTCGCCTTCAAATTGATGCGGCGCCAGTGAATTGAGTCAGATCAAAATGAACATTGACATGAGCCAGTCGAAGAGTGCGCTATCGGACGAGCGGAAGCTCGTCCCTCCGGAGGGACATGCTTCCGCATGTCCAGAACGCAGCGCACGGCGTCGCTTATCCCGCTCGGAACTCAAGGCGTTACTGCACTAGTCAAATTCCCCGCGCGGTCAGCGTGCACCTCGGCGCGAGGAGAACCGATGCGAAGGCCGCCCGTTATTCCGCGCCGTGCCATTGCCGCCGCCGCGATGGCCGGAGTTTCCCGGGCGTTTCGATTCCATCCTGGGCGGAGAAAACCGCCGTTCGCCCCTCCCCTGCTCTTCGCGTGGTAAAGGCGCCGCGTCGTAATCGAAGCCGTCCGCGCGTTTTCGCAGTACGCCGCGACCAATGAACCGCTCGAGTGATCGCAACGGTCCCTGATCTTCCGGAGTGATGAAGCTGATGGCATCGCCGATGGCATGCGCCCGACCCGTGCGCCCAATGCGATGAACGTAATCCTCCGAGTGCATCGGAAAGTCGTAGTTCACCACGTGCGAAATCCCGTCCACGTCGATGCCGCGCGCCGCGATGTCCGTCGCCACGAGCACCCGCACCGCGCCCGACTTGAAATCCTTCAGCGCGCGCAGCCGTTGGTTTTGCGAACGATTGGAATGAATCGTGCCGGTCTTGATCCCGCTGCTCTCGAGGCGGCGCGCGATGCGATCGGCGCCGTGCTTGGTGCGGGCGAAGACAAGCACGGTATCGAATTGCGGATCGCCCAGGAGATGAAGCAGCAAAGCCGGTTTCAGGTGCGAACGCACTTCGTAGGCAAACTGCGTTACCGTCTCGGCGGGATTGGCGCGCCGGCCGATCTCCACGATTTTGGGTGAATGTTGAAACTGGTGAGTCAACTCCTCGATCTCACGCGAGAGTGACGCGGAAAACATCAGCGTCTGACGCTTTTGCGGCAGCGCTTTCACGATCCGCCGAATCGGCGGGAGAAAACCCATGTCGAGCATCCGATCGGCTTCATCGAGCACGAGGAACTCGACGTGGGAAAGATTGGCGGCGCGTTGTTCCATCAGATCGATCAGGCGTCCCGGGGTAGCGACGACAAGGTCAACGCCGGAACGCAGAGCCGCGATCTGTGGACGCTCGCTCACTCCACCGAATACCGTCGCCATGCGCAGTGGCAGATGTTTCGCGTAAGCGCGCACGTTCTCCTCGATCTGGACCACGAGTTCACGGGTCGGCGCCACGACCAGCGCTCGCGGTCCGCGCCGTTGCCCGCTCTGGATCGAAGCGGCCAGCTTGGTCAGGATCGGCAGGACGAACGCCGCCGTCTTCCCGGTACCGGTTTGCGCGATGCCGATGACATCGTGCCCAGCGAGAATGTGCGGGATGGCTGCGACCTGAATCGGAGTCGGCTCGGTGTAACCCGCGTCGTCCACGGCTTGCAGAATCTGGGGCGAAAGATGGAGTGCGCGAAAGGACATGGTGGCCGGGACTATCGTCTGTTGCGCTCATTCCGCATCTTTTCTTCCATGAGCGGCGCGAGGCGGATTTCTCCCGGAGCCCTCGGAGAGGCCAGTTCAAACGTGCATCGCCATCGGTTCTTCAGCATAGTGAGGTCGAATGGTCCCTGACTCGGGAACGAATTTTTCGTTGGAAATCGGCCACGTCCTCTTCATCGACATTGTCGGTTATTCAAAATTGTTGATCGAGGAACAGAGTGGACGCCTGAGGCAGCTCACTGAGATCGTGCTGGGGACAGCGCAGGTGCGCGAAGCGCCTGACGAGCGACTCGTCAGGCTGCCAACCGGCGACGGCATGGCCCTGGTCTTTCGCAACAGTTCCGAGGAACCGGCGCGTTGTGCGCTCGAGATCGCGCGAAGCGCTTAAGAAGCATCCGGAGATTCCGGTGCGGATGGGAATTCATAGCGGCCCGGTGAGTGAAGTGACCGACGTGAGCGGGCGCGCCAACATCGCCGGTGCTGGGATCAACATGGCGCAGCGCGTGATGGATTGCGGCGATGCCGGTCACATCCTGGTCTCCAAACATGTAGCGGAAGATTTGGAGCAGTATGGGCATTGGAAGGCGCAGCTCCACGACTTGGGCGAATGCGAAGTGAAGCACGGTGTGCGTTTTGGCGTGGTCAATCTCTACAGGGATGACGTTGGCAATCCGCAGCTCCCCAAAAAGTTTCAGTCCCTCAGACAGCAACGAAGCCGAGTGCGCTGGGCCGGCATCGCCGCAATACTCCTTCTTCTGGCTGCGGTCCTCGCCGCGTTCCTGTTCATCCTGCGTAAACCAGCGCGTTCGCTCTTCGCGGTGCCGGAAAAATCGATCGCCGTGCTCCCGTTCGAAAACCTGAGCAGCGACAGGGAAAACGCCTACTTTGCCGACGGCATTCAGGACGAAATCCTCACGCGCCTCTCGAAGATCGCCGATTTGAAGGTGATCTCGCGCACATCCACCGAGCATTACAAGAGTGCGCCGGAAAACCTCCCTGAGATTGCCCGCCAACTGGGCGCGGCGCACATTCTGGAAGGCAGCGTGCAGAAGAATGTCAACGCGGTGCGGGTGAACGTGCAGCTCATCAAAGCAGCCAACGATTCGCATCTTTGGGCCGAGACTTTTGACCGCAAGCTTACTGATATCTTTTCTGTGGAAAGCGAAGTAGCGAAAGCTATTGCCGATCAGTTGCGAGTGAAACTAACCGGGCGGGAAGAGAAAGTCATCGCGGCCAAACCAACCGACAATCCAGAGGCCTACGATGCTTACCTGCGCGGGCTGGCTTATACTCTGAAGGCACAAAATACACCGGCTAATTCTCTCGGCGCGCAAGAGCATTTGAGAGAAGCGGTGCGCCTCGACCCGAAGTTTGCCCTTGCCTGGGCGCTCCTATCATATGTCGATTCAGTCGGCTACATCGGAATTACTCTTCAACCGACGGAAGCGCTCCGAGAAGAAGCGCGGCAAGCGGCCGAGACCGCGCTCACTCTCCAACCCAATCTCGGCGAGGGATTGATCGCCAAAGGTTATTACTACTACGCCTATCTCAAAGATTACCCCACCGCGGTCCGTTACTTCGAGCAGGCACGCCCCTTCCTGCCCAATAGCAGCCGGATTCCTGAATCGCTGGCCTACGTGGCGCGCAGAGCAGGCCAATGGGAGCAAAGCGAGGCCTTTTTCAACCAGGCCGAGCGGCTCGACCCACGCGATGTGAACCTGCTTAGCCAGCACGGGCTTTCCTACATGCTTCTTCGTCGTTTCCCCGAAGCGCTGCGGAAGCTGGATCAGGTTCTCAACATTACGCCGGACGACGTGGATACCGTGGCGCTGAAAGCATCAATTGCCCAAGCCGAAGGTGACTTGCCGCGTGCTTCAGCTCTTCTCGGTCCTCTTCACCCTGCCGCCGAGAATACCGTCGCGCTGGAGACACAAGTCTACCAGGCGATCCTCGAGCGCCGGCCCGCACCCATCATCCCTCGCTTAAAGGAGATACTGGCCACGCCTGACGCGGGGTTGGGTTATTTTGGCGGCGAGCTGCGATTTTGGTTAGGCTGGGCGCAGGAAGTGGCAGGCGACCATTCTGCGGCCGAGGAAAGCTGGCAACAGGCGCGTACCGAACTGGAACCTTTCCTCAAGGAACAGCCTGACAACTATAACCTCATGCAAGATCTCGCCCTGGTTGAGATGGGGCTGGGCAACAAAGCCGCAGCCATCTCCATGGCCGAACGAGCCATGGCCGCGAATCCAATTGAGAAAGACGTCATCGATGGCCCCGCTCCGATCGAGATTCTCGCCCGGGTCACGGCGCGGATGGGAGAGGCCGACCGAGCGATTGCCGCCCTCGAAAAACTGCTCTCGATACCGTATGAGGGCGCGCTACCTGTAGGCAACGCGCCGCTTACTCCCGCGCTCCTTCGGCTCGATCCAATGTTCGATCCGCTCCGAAACGACCCGCGCTTCCAAAAACTCTGCGAAGAGAAGAAGCAGCCATAAAGGCGAGAGGATGAATGGCGACTGAATCCGAGAACAATCTTCGGCTCGAGATCGGGCACGTCTTGTTCATCGACCTGGTCGGCTATTCCAAGCTCCTGATCGAGGAGCAGAAGGAGCGTTTGGGCCAGCTGACCGATATCGTGCTCGCGACCGCGCAGGTTCGCGAAGCGCCTAACGAGCAGCTCGTCAGATTGCCGACCGGCGATGGCATGGCGCTGGTCTTTCGCAACAGTTCCGAAGAACCGGCGCGCTGTGCGCTCGAGATTGCCGAAGCGCTCAAGGTGCGCCCGGAGATTCCGGTGCGGATGGGAATTTACAGCTAGCAGTTACGGATTTTCGCTTCTCAGCTTTCTGAGACGATTCAGTAACCGTTACTGACATCTAAACCCGGCGCCAATTATTCTCACACTCTTTGCAAAGCGAAAGTCGCCACGCTGGGGGAAGCGTGGCGACTCCATTTAGCGGTCCGTGAGCGATGGAGTTGACAGCGGCCCTCGCGCATCACGCCGATGTGGCCTGGCCGCGGTCTAGGGCGTGTTGCCCAAATCGGCCTGACTAGAAAGAAAAAAGTATCCAAGCTGGGGGAGATGTCCTAACAGAGTGTTCCCAGTGGCTGGTGCCGAGGTGGCGAGCGAGCCGGCGGGTGCTCCAGTGGGTGGTGCCGTCGCGGGGCGGATGGCGCATGGCTGCGAGAATGCGGGCCTGGGTCTGGGCGCTTTTGGGGTGGGGTGCGCGACCGCGATATCGCGAAGCCAGTCCCGGGAGTCTCTGGCCGAGGAAGCGCTGCTTCCAAGTGTTGATCGAACGGTCGGTGCAAGACACCTGGCGCCGGATCGAAGCAAAGGAGTGGCCTTGAGCGAGGAGGAGAATGATCTGGGCACGACGCGCTTCGGCGACCGCGATGCTCCGGCTCCTGAGGCGCCGCTGCAGTTCTTTAGTCTCCGTCGGAGTCAATCGAATCTTAGTGCTCGTCATGCCGAACCCTACCCAATTATACTATACTAGTCAATGATACACTGCACTAGAACACTCTGCTGGCTCAATAATCTAAACACGGTTTACAGCCTAATGCCGCCTAACGAAGCCTTTGGGCAACACGCCCTTGAGATTTGACCCCCATCTTCCCTCCTCCCACCAAGGCCTGCACTGGATAAGTGAAGATGAAAGAACAGTCAAAACGGCGCACCTGAAGCCCGTTTGCCAAATTGGCCCTTATACGGCCGAGGGGTTTCAAAGGACAGTTACGCGGCGTATCTCATCACCGGTTCGACCGGTCTCGACGATGCCGAATGGGGCGTGACTCTTTTCGCGCACGACACGTTCCAGATCAAAGCCATCGTCTACCAGATGCGCTTCGACGAAGTGAGCGCGGCCTATGCCGATTTCGGCGAATTTTACATTGGCATTCAACTCCCGCTCGACGAACTGTTTCGCCGCCTGCAATTGTAGCGTCCTCAAACTCGTCCTCGTCCGTCGTTCTCGTCCTCGTCCTCGATTGCTTCTTTTTTCGAGGACGAGGACGTGCAGGAGCACGAGGACGAAAAGGTCCAAAAGGGATGGGTGGCAGAGTGGTCGATTGCGCACGCCTGGAAAGCGTGTATGCCGCAAGGCATCCGGGGTTCGAATCCCCGCCCATCCGCCAGCGCTCCTGCTCTTGCTCCTAATCCAACATAACGGCGCCGCGACCCATCGGCCAAACGCCTAACAATAGACAGGGGGCGCAGCAACAGCGGGCCGCCTCGTAAGAGGCGACCTGCTCTTGAAGTTTGGGAACCGCTCTCAGAATGGGCAATTACCCGGGGCCGGTGCGTCGATCCTTCTTACCGCGGACCGGCTGGAAGTAGTGCTTCTTGAGGTATCGGGCGACCTTCTTGCCGAGCACGGCTCCTTGCGTGTCGGCGGTGCGGAAGTGGATGCCCGCCCACACCCGGGCGTTGATGACCTCCTTGAGCGCATCTGAGAAGCGGTCAAAGTTCCGCGTCGTACAGGATTTGTTGCTGAAGGCGCTGAAGCCAATCTTGTCGGTGCCGAAGAAGTTCTTGAGCGTGTACACGAACGCACTGGTCGCGCAGGCGTGCCCCGAGGGGTGGTCGGGGAAGGGCGGCGTGGCGAGCGGCGCCCCGCTGCAGACCGGTGTCGCTGGGTCGAATAGCGGCAGCCACGTCGGGTCGGCCTCAGTGTCCGGGTTGCCGTCGGTATCGGCCTCGCGGATCGCCGTGATCGGGCGCCAAAACTGCCAGTAGTACTTGTCGTTCCAGCAGCCGATCGCGGCGTCAGCCGCAGCCAGGTTCTCCATCGCGAACAAGCGGGCGCTGTCCGCGATGCCCAAATTCTGGCTGGCGGCTAGAGTGCGAAAGATCCGGTTAAAAAGGGCGTGAGCATGGTCCTGCCAGAAGATCGCGGCATCGGTTTCGTCTGCCGTTCGGGTCGTGCTCGTGAGTGAGCCGATCTCCTTGACCTCGTTGAAATCCTCTGTGTAGGCGGTACTCGTGAGCGCGTTCGGCCCGTCGGTGCGGAGCATCTCTGCGCTCGGGACGATGAACGGCAGCACGTTCCCCACCCACGGCGCTGGGTCGTTCGCGAAAAATGGTGGCGTCGGCCGCCAGATGCCGGGCGCTGGCGGGTACAGATCCGGGGGCGGGCCGAAGCGTCCGTCGTTCATCCGCGCAACGAGCATCGCCCTGGCTGTCGTCTCGCCGATGGTGACTCCAGCAGCTCTCGATCCCGGTGGGTTATCAGGCAGACCCGCTATGTACGTATCGTACTGCGGCTGTAGAGTTGGCTGCTGTGTCGGGAACAGGCCGGGGAGATCATCAAAGCCCACGAGCACGCGGAAGGCGGCCGTTGCGGCGGCGGCTTCCTTCGAGTCCGTCGGATTTGAAGGAGGCCGGACGAGGTACGGCCGGTAGCCCCGGTCGATCGCGTTGACCGCGTCATACACCGCCCCCTGCACCATCGCGAAACTCAGCGCCGACGCCGGCGGCGACTGCAGGGCAGTCACTACGATCGCGTCCGACGCAATCGCGTTCCAGTCGGTCACGGCGTCGGCGCGGGTGACTCTGGCTGAAGCGAGCGCGATGAGCGTGATTGCGATGAAAAGTGGCAGAATCGATATTTTTTTGAACTGAGCTAGCGGATTCATTGTTTTTTCCTTTCTTCTTGTTTTCGTAGTTTTCCTTCACTGGCATAAGCGAAAACGGGCGATCAAAGTGATCATCTGAATTGAGATTCTTCGAGACGCTTGCGCGTGCAGAGGTTTGCTGGCGCGAGAGCGTTCGCGCGGTCCGCTTGTCAGCGCTATCAAGGTTCTTCGGCGTCTTTCCTGTCTTCGGCGCGAAAATTCCAGGCAGCCGCTACCTGTGGTTTGAAAAGCGTGGCGCTCGCAGGGGAAAGCATTCACGTTCACTCATTGCCCGTCTCATTTGCTCCCCGCACGACCGTAACTTGAGCTATGATTCCGTGCTCAATGCCGGAACTATCGTCGTAACGACCACAGATAAGTCCCTGCCGATTGATTCCGTTAAAAGATGTAAAGGTTGACCCGGGATAATCGAAGCTAAAGAAATGGTTTGGCGGGACAAAGATGAGTCCATGAGTCGATTCGCCGTCGTCATATCTGCCCACAATCCAATTACTCTCATTATTTCCAAACAGGACTGTGTCGGTGGAACCCGGAGGATCGATCGGGAAGTGCAGCGCCCCATTGGTGTCTCGGAAGTAGCCGTGTTCGATTCCTGAGCTGTCGTCGTAGAATCCTACCAACTGGTTTGAACTATTGAGCTGGTAAGCACGAGTCAAGCTGGCTCCCGGGACGCTAAACGGCGTTATATCTCCGCCAAGGCTCACGAACGCCTGGGTAATCCCGCTGCTGTCCGTAAACCAGCCGGCAAAGTCGCCGGCATTATTTAATCCCGACAGCGTGGTATCCAGGGCGCCAGGTACGTCGAACCCGCTGAAGTTGTTACGCATCAAAAAGAAACCGTGAGCGGTGCAATCTGCTCCGTTATAGTAAGCGCCGCAGACTAAGCGCGAGTTATTGATGCCTCTCCCTTCAGTAGCGTTGCAGGTATCGTTAGGTTCAACGATCGGCGCGCTAAAGTTACCATTAGCGAACCGAATGAATCCACGACTCACGCCGTGCGGATTGGAGTAAATGCCAACGATGTCGCCTCGATCGTTAATGTGTGACGGCAGCGTCGAGTTTCCGGTTCCAGGATAATCAAAAGTAGTGATCACTCTGATAGAGACTGACTCCGGTGCTTGCTGAGCGAGGAGGTTCTGTACGTGAGCGGCGGTGACCAAGGCGAAGATCGCGCCAAGGCTGAGGAATGTGCGAACTGGCAAGATTAGTATTTTTTGGAATGGAAGCAGCGAATTCATGGTTGTTCCTTTCTTTCTTTTCGGCGATCAGCCGAGTTTCTTAACTGTGACATCGTGATTTTTTGTTTTCTTTTGGTTTGGTGTTTTGCCTTTCATTGCCATAAAGCGAAAAAGAGCGATCAAAGTGATCATCTGAATCGAGGTTTTTTCGGAGCCGCTTCCGCGTGCAGAAGCTTTTTACGGTGTTAGGGTATGAAAAAGAGCTTATGGATACGCCTTCGACCTCTCCGCAAAGAGTGACCGAGCTCCTGACGCACTGGAGTCACGGGGACGATGCTGCCCTCGCGGAATTGACCCCGCTGGTCTATGAGGAACTCCAACGCCTCGCTCACCGTCATATGGGCGGAGAACGCCCCGGCCACACGCTGCAAACGACGGCGCTGGTCAACGAGGCTTATCTGCGCCTGGCCGACCAAACCAATCCACGCTGGCAGAACCGCGCCCACTTCTTCGCCATCGCCGCCCGAGCGATGCGCCAAATTCTGGTCAGTTACGGCAGGAGCAACCGAGCGCAAAAACGCGGCGGCGGCGCATTCAAGGTAGAGTTGGACGAAGCAGCAATTGTCTCACCGGAGCAATCGAAGGAATTTGTTGATCTACACGAGGCACTGGAAAGACTGGTTACGCTCGACCCAAGAAAAGCTCAAGTGGTCGAACTAAAATATTTCGGCGGGCTCAACTATGACGAGATCGCAGAGGTGCTCAAGATTTCACGTGTAACGGTGAGGCGCGACTGGGAATTTGCCAAAGTATGGCTGTATAACGAATTGCACAACGCGGACTAACTGAATTAAACTCCTCGTTACCCTCGGATAGTGGGGTCGAATATGACGCCGGCGCGATTTCAAACGATTGAGGAAATCTTTCGTGCAGCGCTCAATCAAGAGCCGGACCAGATTGGCGCATTCCTGGCCGCGGCCTGTGAGGGCGATGAGCTTTTGCGCCGTAAAGTTGACGCGCTCCTCGTTTCGCGTCAGCGAGCAGGCAGCTTCATTGAAACCCCGGGTGCGGCCTTCGCAACGCGGATTATTGAAAATCGGCAGGCTGATTTGCTCGTCGGTCAGACGATCGGCCACTACAAAATTTCTGAACGGATCGGCACCGGTGGGATGGGCGAAGTCTATCTGGCCACTGATGTGACAGCGGGCCGCAATGCTGCACTGAAGCTCCTGCCCTTACGTTTTACCGGTGACGTCGAGCGCCTGAAGCGGTTTGAACAAGAAGCGCACGCAGTAGTTGGGCTGAATCACCCAAATATCCTGACGGTTTATGAGATCGGCGAGGATCACTCAATCCACTATATCGCCAGTGAACTGATTGAAGGCGAGACGCTCCGTGAACGTCTGGCGCGTGGTGCGATGCCGCTGGATGAAGCGGTTGACGTCGTGATCCAGGTGGCGAGTGCCCTCGGCGCCGCGCACCAGGCGGGAATTGTCCATCGCGACATCAAACCGGAGAACATCATGCTCCGGCCGGACGGATATGTGAAAGTGCTCGACTTCGGGATTGCAAAGCTTGCCGAAGAGGAACTGCCGGCAACGATGCCGCGAGACGAAGCGCTCTTGCTGGTTGAGACCAATCTCGGGTCCATACTGGGAACCGTTCGTTACATGTCACCCGAGCAGGCCCGCGGCGGGCAAGTTGATAAAACCACTGATATCTGGAGTCTCGGCGTGGTCCTTTACGAAATGGTAACCGGGCATGAGCCATTTATCGGCGACCCGCCATCGCAGAGCTATGGCGCGGCAGGCACACCAAAAGAGGTGATGTCTGCGATTCTTGAGAGGGAGCCGCCGCCGCTTACGAAATACATCGCGCATCCTCCCGCTGAGCTTCAGCAGATTATCAGCAAAACGCTGCGCAAAGATCGCAAGGAACGGTATCACAGCGCACACGAGCTACTTCACGCGCTCAAGAATCTACGCCACAAACTGGAATTGAAGGCTGCGCCTTTATGGCTGCGCTGGGCGCGATCGCCGATTGCGTTGCTGGTCGCGTTGCTAATGTTTGCCGCTGCGCTGGCGGTTCCGTTCTATCGACATCGCGACGTCGTGACGAGTTTACCGTCGGAGAAAAGCATCGCGGTGCTGCCATTCTTCGATCTTAGCCAGGCAAAAGATCAGGAATACTTCTGCGACGGCATAAGCGAAGAAATTCTCGATGCTCTGGCAAAAGTCGATGGGTTGCGCGTCGTTGGCCGCATCTCGTCATTTTCATTCAAAGGGAAGAACGCGAACGCGAGGGAAATTGGGAAGAAACTAAACGTCGCGAATGTGCTAGAGGGAAGTTTGCGACGCGAGGGTAACCGCGTTCGGATAACCACAGAGTTGATTGATGCACGCAACGGTTTCCGGATTTGGTCGGAAACATACGAACGCGAGTTGCAGGGGATGTTTGCGCTCCAGGATGAAATCGCTCGCGCAATTGTTGAAGCGCTCAAGATCAAGCTCGCGGTTTCGCTTCCTGCCCGCGAACAACCGAACACAGAGGCATACGATCTTTATCTACAAGGTCTCTATTTCTCGAACAAAGGCACGGAGGAGGATTTGCGAAGGGCGCTCAGTTTCTTTCAACGCTGTCTCGAGAAAGATCCGACCTTTTCACGGGCCTGGACCGGGATCGCAAAAGTCTGGTATTTTTTGGCCGATGTCTATGTAAAGCCGCTCGAAGCTTATCCGCTCTCAAGGGAGGCAGCGATGAAGGCGATTGAGCTCGACGAGAGAGATGCGGAAGCACATTGCTACCTTGGTGAAGCGAAACGTGTTCTCGACTGGGACCTCGCTGGCGCGGATGCGGAACTGACGCGCGCGCTCCAGCTCGATCCTAACTCTGCACCGGCTCACCTTTTCTCGGGCCTGCACCCGCTCCTCCGCGGTGAGCTAAAAGACGGTCTTCGACTTATCCTCGAGGCTCAGAAATTAGATCCGGTGTCGCCTATCACAAGCTATGTTGCCACCGCCGCCTATCTGGCTAATGACCGAGTTGATGACGCCATTGTCGAAGGCCAGCGGACGCTCCAGCTCGATCCGAATTACTTTTATCTGGATTCGCTTCTTGCCGCGGGATATCGCGAGAAGGGGAATTTCCCGGAAGCGATCGCGCTTTACACAAAAGCCGAGGAGGCCACGCATTTGCCGAGTAGTGGCCTGGCCATCACCTACACTCGTATGGGCCGCGAGATCGAGGCGCGAAATATTCTTGCTCAACTTGTCCAGGCAAGAGAGAAACGCTACGTCTCGGCGCCTTTGATCGCCGCGGTCGCAGTCGCGCTTGGCGACAAGGAAGGAGCTTTTCGGGAACTCGAACGCGCCTATGCAGAGCACTCGGGGGTATTGCAATGGGTCGCGTTTCTCCCCGAATTTCGTGCGCTTCGTTCCGACGCACGTTTCCCCCTTTTGTTACGGAAAATCGGCGCTTCGCAGGACGCAATTTTGGCGATCACCGAGACAACGCTGTCAGACACAGTCGACCCGAACGCGCAGAGTCACTTGAAGCTCAAAATTGGAGTAAAGCCACGACCCGGAACGAAGAATGGCCACGTCGTGAGGATTAAAGTCGATTTCTATGACCTAACGAAAGACAACAGGCTTAAGCCAACAAATGCCAGGGTCAGCTATAACTGGCTTAGCTCTGGCCGGGACTGGACGGACCCGACTCCAAAGTTTCTGGCCGCGACTTACGTGCGTCCCAGGAGCAAACTACCTTCACCTGAAGAACGACGATTCGGCGGATTTGTAGTCAGGGTGTATTTCGACGGCCAACTGCAGGATGCGCGAGCAGTTCCACAAGAATTGCTGACGATGTTTCCGGCCCCGGATTAAGTCGCCGCTCCGCCGAATGCGGCCGCCAGCCCACGACACCAGTTCAAGCCAATAGGCGGCAAGTTGCGAACCGAGAAAAATTCGCCCCAAGGTTTTTCAAA
This sequence comes from uncultured Verrucomicrobiae bacterium, assembly GCA_963742545.1. Taxonomy (GTDB): domain Bacteria; phylum Verrucomicrobiota; class Verrucomicrobiia; order Chthoniobacterales; family UBA10450; genus Palsa-1392. The sequence goes on from CAVUMF010000005.1 coordinate 127,646, forward strand.
ACGAAGCTTGTTAATGTAGGGAAAATATTAGACCGTACGCGGCGAACTCGCAAGGCGCGTTATAGGAATGCCCCGGAATGAATGAAGAAGACTCCTGATACCGGCCTCTGTCTTGCAATCGCGGCGGGCTTCTTTTGTCCCGTCCCCTTGACGTTTGCGCAGGATCCATCGCCCGCGCCGCAGACAACCGGCCCGCCTGGCGTTACAGTCGAGGAGGTGATCGTGACCGGCTCAAACATCCCGACTTCAGAAGAAGTCGGTCCGAACCCGGTCATTAATCTCAACCGGGACTTGATTAATAGATCCGGTCAGGGCACCACCGTGGAGCAGCTTCTCAAAATCCAGCCAGTGATGAATGCGAGCGGCATCCCGGTTAGTAACAACGCCGACGCCTCGGGCGGTCCGACGGGCACAGCTGCGGTTTCGCTGCGCGGGTTCGACCCAGGCGCTACCCTGGTTCTTGTCGATGGGCGGCGCGTCGCGCCGTTTCCCGGGAACGCCAACTCGGGTGCCGGATTCATCGATTTGCTTACCCTTCCCATTACGGCGGTCCAGAGCATCGAGATTCTGAAAGATGGCGCTTCTACGACCTATGGAGCTGACGCGGTTGCCGGCGTCATTAACCTCAAGTTCTACAAAGGTTATCGTGGCGCCCAACTGACCCTGTATTACGGCGACACGCTGGACAAAGATGCCGGTCTTTACAGCGGCGACATTCTCTTTGGAACAGGCGACGATAAAGTGAGCGTGGTTGGTGACATCTTCTTTTACCACCACAATTCGCTTTTCAACAGGGATCGCGGCAACACCCAGAAGGGGAAGTTCCTGAGCGAGAGCGCGAGCCCGGCCAACTTTGAGGTAAGCACGGCAGTGGCGCTAGCTGCCGGCGCAGTTTTTGGAACCGCTGGTGTACCTGGTCAAATACCGTCGGACGCTGACATAAAGATATTCACCACTGCGCCGCTCGGTACTAACGGTCTTGCACCGGTAAGCCAGTATATCTACGATACGCACCGGGTCAGAAGCGGACTCGGTATTCTACCCGGCTTCAACGTCGACCAGTTCATGGGTTCCTTTCCGGAACAGGAACGCTGGGGCGGCTATGTCTCTTTCAACGATAAGATCTGCAACGATCAGCTCCAGCTTTACGGTGACTTTTATTATGCCGACGTAAAGTCGCATGATGAGCTGGCGCCAACCGCCACCGGCCCCTTCGAGCTCCCTGGCTATTTTGTGATCTTCATCCCGCCCCATGCTCCCATCGCGGCTGGAGAGGAACCTCCGAACACTCCGACTGCTGCGCAAGTTGGCGCACCTCCGGGTGCCTTTAACCCCTTCAACCCGTTTGGGCAGTTCATCTCGGGCGGCTCTAGTGCACGGATTACCGATTTCGGTAACCGATTGTTTGATAACGAAAACGAAGCCTGGCTGAGCACCATCGGGATAAAAGGAGACAAGCTCTTTGACGGAAGCTGGGGCTTCGACTCTGGGTTCCGCTACAGCCAAATCCTGAATATTAGTCAGACCCGGGACGCCGATGGCCCGCGATTTGAGCGCATTCTAAACGCAAACGATTCGCTCTTTAATCCGACCTCGACTGATTTTATTGGACAGACGATTCCGTTCAATCCGTTCAACGATTTCAGGGTTCCCATCGCAACCAACATACCGTTGATCAACTTCGCGACGCTGCATCGGCGCGACCTTCGTACATCCAAGCTCGCGACATTGGACTTGAACATTTACACTACCAGCCTGTTTGATTTGCCTGGCGGTCCCGTCGGACTTGCCTTGGGCGGTTTTTTCAGTCGGGAAACCTACGAGATCAATCCAGATGACCAGGCCAACATCCTCGATCCGCAAGAACTAGGTGTCGGCGGGGTCCAGTCTGTTAAAGCCGGCCGCGAAGAAGTGGCCTTTTATGGTGAATTACGCATTCCAATTTTCGGCCCAGAGATGGGTATTCCCGGGCTTCATTCGCTCGAGTTGAACGCCGGGGCTCGTTTTGAGGAATTTAGAAATAATGACACAAACGTCCTGGTACCCAAAGTGGCGTTACGCTGGCAGCCGTTTGACGAACAGCTTACCATTCGCAGCACCTGGGGCGAAGGCTTCCTTGAGCCCTCAATGACCGAGTTGTATGGGCCTACAGTTTTTGGTTCCGGGCCGTCGCATTTTTTGGGCCAAAATATTGCGGGAACACTTATCGAAGAGCTCCCGAACAAGAACCTTGCCCCCGAACATGACCGTACGTGGACGGGCGGTTTTGTTTACACGCCGAAATGGATCCCGCCGCAATGGGGAAGTCTGACATTTACGGTTGATTTCTGGGACATCGAGCGCACCGGCCTTGTTGGGGGGATTGCTCCTCAGGTGATAATTGATGAGTTTTTCGCGCAGGGGGGTATGGGCCTGGGTTCGGTCAAGATAATAACCGGTACGCTACCGCCCAAGCCTGGGCAGAGCGCGGTTTTATTCGATCCTGAAGGCAATTTTGCCGGGGGGGTCGTGAGCCCACTTCTAAACGGTGGAAAGGAGGACGCGCGCGGTGTTGATCTTGAACTTCAGTACCAAATTCAAACGCCCGTTGGGACATTTACTTCTCTGACCCGCACAACTTATCTGGAAGACTTCGTGTTCGCATTCCCCGGAAGCAAACAAGCGTTCCACGTGGCCGGGCGCAGCAACACCGATTTTATCGAAGGAATCTTCTTCGGATCACCGGCCGGCGGCGACGGCTGGACGCGATGGAGAGGGATAGAAAATCTTGATTGGACGTGGAAGAACTGGGACCTGAACTGGACCGTGCATTATATTGGTGGATTCCGGGAAGAAGTCTTTGCCAAACAGTTCGATGGAATTGAGAGACTACATTATGTTAAAGCAACCTGGTTCACAGACGCTTTGCTCTCCTATAGTTTCAACTTCACCCCCCCTGTAGAGTCCCAGCCCGTGGCAGGCTACTCCAAGAGTGTTAGGGAGGTCATGACCAACAAAGAGGGTAAGGCCATGGAAAGCACAGCGGCTTATTCGATGCCCGGCTGGAAAACGGTCTTGAATAACACCACCTTCACCGTTGGGGTGAATAACATATTCGGCGAGGATCCGCCCTCGGCGTTTGGATTCGAATCTAACGATTTTTTAAATAAATACCCGGGGTTCCTATATGATAACTTGGGACGGTTCGTCTATGTTCGAGTGATAAAGAAGTTTTAACCACCGGTGGCGCTTTAGTTCACGAGAGGCCGCGCCGAATCTGTCCTGCGCTTGGCGAAGGACAGCGCCAAGCCCCTCCAGCGCTGCTCCGGCTCGATCCGATGTTCGATCCACTCCGCAATGATCCGCGCTTTCCAAGACTCTGCGATGAGAAGAAGCAGCCATAAAGGCGGGAGGATAAATGGCGACTGAATCCGAGAACAATCTTCGACTCGAGATCGGGCATGTCCTGTTCATCGATCTGGTCGGCTATTCCAAGCTCCTGATCGAGGAGCAGAAGGAGCGACTGCACCAATTAACCGAGATCGTTCTGGCGACCGCGCAAGTGCGCGAGGCGCCTGACGAACAACTCGCCAGGCTGCCAACCGGCGATGGGATGGCGCTGGTCTTTCGCAACAGTACGGAGGAACCAGCTCAATGCGCGCTCGAGATCGGTCAGGCACTCAAAGCACATCCAGAGATCGCGGTGCGGATGGGAATCCATAGCGGGCCGGTGAGCGAAGTCACGGACGTGGCCGGGCGGACGAACATTGCCGGCACCGGTATCAACGTCGCACAGCGCGTGATGGATTGCGGCGACGCCGGGCACATCCTGCTCTCGAAACGCGTGGCTGACGATCTGTCACCGTATCGGCAATGGTCGTTGCGTCTGCATGATCTGGGGGAGTGCGAGGTAAAACATGGTGTTCGTCTCCACCTCTTCAATCTCTACACCGATGAATTCGGCAATCCGGAGGTGCCGGAGAAGCTAAGGGACGTCGCGGTGATGTCGACGGCGCCGGCGAGGCGCAGCGCGGAAGCGGAAGTTGCGCGTTCGCACGGGCCAATGTTTCGGCGGCTCACGTTTCGCAATGGCTACATCGCGAACGCGCGCTTCACTCCCGAGGGAAATGAAGTCGTTTACGGCGCGGCCTGGGAAGGCAAGCCGATCGAGATGTTCATCTCGCGCATGGAGAGCCCGGAGTCACGCAGCCTCGGGCTGCCGCCGGCAAATCTGCTCGCGATTTCCCGCTCGGGTGAAATGGCCATCTCGTTGGGCTATCGCAGCACCTTTTGGTATCAGGTCGCGGGCACGCTGGCGAGGACATCGCTCGCAGGCGGCGGCGTTCGTCGCTTGATGGAGAACACCGGACACGCCGATTGGTCGCCCGATGGGAACTCGATGGCTGTGGTCCACTATGTCGATCGCCGCTGTCGCCTTGAATATCCGGTCGGGCGCGTCATTCACGAGGCGCCGGAGTGGATCAGCCGTCCTTGTGTTTCGAAAGATGGCAAACGAGTGGGGTTCATCGAACATCGAGCGAGAGGGCATACGGACGGCGATGTGTGCGTCGTCGACGAGGAGGGACAGGTGAAGGTCCTCGCGTCCTCGCTCACTAACGGGTCGGGCCTCTTATGGTCGCCTTCCAGGACGGAGCTCTGGTTTTCGGGCATCGATGAGTATCAACATCACGGCGTTTGGGCGGTCGATCTTGAGGGGAATCGCCGAACTCTTCTTTTACACTCGCACCGGGTTTTTCTCCACGATCTGACGGCGGACGGACGCGCTCTGATGTCAATCGGAACGCTGCGCGCAGAGGCGCATGCTGACGCCGGCCCGGAAACGCCCGACATCAATGTTTCGTGGTTTGATGGAGCCTTCGTCACGGATATCAGCCGCGACGGGGAACAGATTCTTTTCTTCGAGGGCCACGAAGCAGAGAATCCGCAATACGCCGTTTACATGCGGAACCTGGACGGCTCTCCAGGCGTTCGCCTCGGCTCGGGTATCTGCACGCGATTCTCGCCAGATGACCAATGGGTTCTCGCGACACGATTCCGTCCCGGGCCCGATCTGCTTATCTACCCCACGGGATTCGGTGAAGCATCGTCGCTCTGCTCGCCCGAGATTGTGCGTTATCTCTGGGCCGGCTGGCATCCGGACGGCGAACAGATTTTCGTTATCGCCTCAGACGAAAGTTCGACCGGTTGCCTCTTCCGCGGACGCCGGTCCGAGCCTTCATGGTCCAAGATCTGGGACGAGGAAGTCATCCTCCATTGGACCGACGGTCCGCCCATCGCGCCCGATGGCAATCGCCTTGCGCTGCGCCGATCCGATCACAGCGTGGTGATCCTCGACCTCACGACCGGAGCGGTTACTCCGTTGAGTGGTCTGGCCCGTGAGGACGAACCGATTCGGTTCGATCCCACTGGCCGGATGCTTTTCCTGGCGAACATGGCGGGCGTGAATCCGCGCGTTGATCGGCTCGATCTCGAAACCGGCGAGCGCCATCACCTGCGCGAAATCCGCCCTGTGAATCCAACCGGCGTCGTCGGTACAACCGCACCGATCATGACGCCAGATGGCAAACGCTATGCCTTCACCCTCATGCGCCAGCTGACGGATCTATTCCTGGTCGAGGGCCTCGACGCGTAGTTTTTGGGAAACCGGAGTCGTTAGGGCGACTCCATCCATGCGCGCGCGGCATCTGCCTCCGCATTGGCGAAGAAGCGCACGCGGTGATGCAGGAGCGGCACGATCAGTCCCATTCCCTTTGCGATCCAGGGGACATCCGAGATCAAGGCGATGCGACGCCAGACGTTCCAATGAGCAAGATCGAGTTTCGTATCCTCCCACATCCCGCCTAGGCTCATCCCGGTGAATTGCGGGCCGAGCTGATAATAGAGGCTCAGCTGCTCGTGCGTCTTGAGCCTCGCTTCAATCGCCGGCCAGACTACGGCGCGGAAATCATCCGCCGTGACATCGCCCTCTCCCGAAATGGCCAGCATCTCTTCCGGGAAACCTGAAAGGATCCGGATCACTTTTCTTCTGCAAGGTAATCGCTTTCTCCCTCCAGAATGAGCCCATATTATTTTGTCAGCCAGCGGAACGCGCGCCTGACGAATGCCCTGGCGTCCTGCTCGACGCAGACACCGTGAGCAAGAATCAGTTTGTCGAAGTCCCATGAGAGCAGCTTCTCGAGCGATCGCCGCGCCAGCCGGCGGTTGGTGAAGGAAAGCCGAATATCGATCGGCACGCCGCCCTGTGGGAAGGCGACCCCGGCGAGCTTGACGAGTGCATTGCGCAGCGGCCGGCCCTTCGCTGGCGGATGATTTTGGATGAAATCGCCGAAGATCACCGTGCCAGACTTCCGGTGGAGAAAATAGACCTCCTCCACGAACAGGTTTCCTCGGAAAACGAGTTGATCGAAATCATCCGCCCAGCCCATCGGCGGCACATCGCCGAGAATGCCCGCGAAAGGCAAACCTTTGAACTCGCGCGGAACCTGAGGAGGCGCCCACAGCTCCGCCTCGGGAAACAACTCGTGCCACGATTCCAGCCGCCAGACGTGCAGCTTGGTCGGAGCAACAAGGTATCTCACCGGCCCCTGTGCCACCATCCGATCGAGCAGCTCGCGCGGCACCAACACCGGAGAATTCACCCACCACGACCGGCTGTTGAGCCGGACGACGATCATGCGTGTCGGAAACGGAAAGCCTGCGGCGCGAACAGTGACGCCGTCCGCGGTCCAAACATTTTCGGCAAAGGGCTGCAACGAAGCCATGGGCACTTTCTTCTGACATTACTACACTCTTCCAACCTGCCAGGCGCGTTGCGCAGCGTCGGACATTTGACCTCGACGAAAACCCGCGTCGTTGCGACCATGAGACCAAGAGGATGTCGTCCGACATAAAAAAGAAAATCGAACTGGAAGTCGTCTACGTTCTCTTCCTCGACATCGTCGGTTACTCGAAGCGGGCGACGAGCGAACAGCACGCCTTGATTGATCAGCTCAATCAACTGGTGCGCAGCTCGGATGAATTCCAGCGGGCGGAAGGCGCGGATCGACTGATCAAGATTCCAACCGGCGACGGGATGGCGCTGGTCTTTTACAAGAGCCCGGAGCAACCGGTGGAATGTGCGCTGGAGATTAGTCGCGCCCTGAAATCATTTCCTGAACTGCGGGTGCGCATGGGCGTGCACAGCGGACCGATCAGCGCGGTGACTGATCTGAATGACCGCACGAATGCCGCCGGGATCGGGATAAACGTGGCACAGCGAGTGATGGATTGCGGCGACGCCGGGCACATCCTCGTCTCCAAGCGGGTCGCCGAGGACCTGGAGGAGTACGGGAATTGGCAGCCGCAGCTGCACGATCTGGGCGAGTTCGAGGTCAAGCACGGCCTGAATGTCCACGTTTTCAATCTTTACACTAGCGAACTCGGCAATCCGGAGGTGCCGGAGAAATTGCGCCGGACAAAAGGGCAAACGGGGCCGGCAGTTTCCGGGCGCGGCGAAGAGCTGTGGGTCGCCGTGCTTCCTTTCCGGGGCGCTGGTGATGTAGAAATGGAGTCGTTCGCCGACGGTCTTGGCGAGGACATCACAACCGGGCTTTCGCGCTTTCGGTATCTGTCGGTCGTCGCAAGCGCCTCGGCCGCGCGCCTGAAGGGAGAAACTGGAGACGAGCGTGCCCTGGGCGCCAAACTCGGCGCGCGCTACGTCTTGGAAGGAAGCATCCGCAAGGGAGGTTCGGGCATTCGCGTCAGCGCCCAACTCGTCGACACCCGGACGGGAGAGCAGCTCTGGGCCGAGACCTACAATCGTGACCTGCAGGCATCGAGTATTTTTGCGGCGCAGGACGATATCGCCGCCCGCATCGTGGCAACCGTCGCCGACAGCTACGGAGTGCTGGTACATTCGATGAGGGACGCGACCCGGCAGAAAGACGATGCCGATCTCACGCCGACGGAGTGGCAGTTCCAGTATTTTGCCTACCGGGAACAGATCACTCCCGCCGCCCATGGCCTGCTTCGGAGCCGGCTCGAACGCGTGTCTAAGTCGGAGAATCGATCTTCGGACTTATGGGCTTGTCTCGCGCAAATCTACGTCGACGAATACGCGTTTGGTTTTCAGGACGACCCGACCTCTCTCGATCGGGCCCTGGTCGCAGCCCGCCGCGCGGTCGAGTTGGATCGGGCAAACCAGTTCGCGCTCGTTGCGCTTGCGCAGACCCACTTCTTTCGCCAGGACCTCGCAGCGTTTGGCCCGGCGGCCGGGCGGGCGATGGCCCTCAATCCGCTCAACACCGACGCGCTCGGGATTCTGGGACTGCAGATCGTGCACACCGGTGAGTTCGAGCGCGGCACCGCCATCGTCAGGCGGGCGATGGAACTCAACGCCAATCACGCGGGTTGGATGCATTTCGCTCCACTCTGGGATCACTTCCACAAGGGCGAATACGAGCAGGCCCTCGAGTGCGCGAACCGGGTGGACGTGCCCGGACTCTTCTGGCCATTCCTTGTCATGGCATCGGCCTGTGGACACCTCGGCCGGCGCACCGAAGCCGCGGCCGCGGTCCGGGATTTGTTGGCGCTTGATCCGGAGTTTGCCGCGCACGCGCGCTCGAATGTCGCGACCTGGCATTTCGCGAGCGGCCTCGTGGAGCCCATCCTCGAAGGGCTGCGCAAAGCGGGGCTATCGATTCCTGAGAATGAGCCGCCCGCCTTGCCGAAGCCGAATGAGACGATCGCGGCAAAACTAGATCGGGCAAAGTCTGGCACGAACGCGCGAGCGGCTCGAGCCGACGAGGGCTTCTGGGTCGCGGTGCTGCCATTTAAGCATGGCGCTAGTAACTCCGATCTCGCTGCGCTGGCCGAAGGAATGACGGAGGAAATCGTCACCGGCCTTTCTCACTTCTCGTATCTACGCGTCATAGCTCTCGGTTCCACCTCTCGCTATGCCAACCAGGCCGCTGACGTCCGCTCCGCTGGGAAAGAACTTGGCGCCCGCTACGTCATGGAAGGAAGCCTGCGGCAGGCTGGACCGAGGCTGCGGGTTACTGTTCAGCTGGTCGACACCACTTCCGGTGCGCACCTTTGGGCGGAGACCTACGATCGCGCCTTTGCGCCGGACGAAATCTTTTCGCTGCAAGATGATCTCGTTCCCCGCATCGTCTCCACGGTCGCCGACATGCATGGCGTCCTGCCGCGCAGCATGAGCGAAGTGGTCCGGCTGAAGGCCGCGGATGAAATGAGTCCATACGAAGCGCTGCTGCGCAGCTTCGGCTACAACGAGCGCTTCACTCCCGAGGACCTTGCCGAAGTGCGGACTTGCCTGGAACGGGCGGTGGAACAAGCCCCTGGCAATGCCGAGTGTTGGGCGATGCTGTCGCTGGCGCATGCAAACCAGTACGGACACTGGGACAATGCCGCGCCGGATTCTTTGGACCGGTCACTGCGATCCGCGCGGAAGGCGGTCGAGGCCGCGCCTTTGCATTCCATGCCTTACTACGCGCTCGCTCAGGCTCTCTTCTTCAAGCGAGAATTTCCGGCGTTCCGGGTTGCGGCGGAACGGGCGATTTCGCTTAACCCAATGGATGGCGCCACGGCCGCGTTCATGGGTATGCTCATCGCCTACTCGGGCGATTGGGAGCGCGGGTGCGCTTTATCGGATACAGGTTGCCAACTGAATCCCAATCATCCGGGATGGTACTGCTATCCCGCGTGGCACGATGCCTACCGAAAAAAAGATTATCGCAAGGCGTTGGACCTGGCGCTCCGGCTCAACGCTCCCCAGAACTACTACACCCATGCGGTCCTGGCCATGTGCTACGCGCAACTCGGCCGGATGGAGGAAGCGCACAAGGCGCTCCGCGATATGCTCGCGCTGAAACCAAACTACGCCGAGGTCGCGCGCGATCTACATGGGAGATGGATCGACCCGGATCTGGTGGAGCAGCTGATGGCTGGGTTGCGTAAGGCAGGGCTGGAGATTGCTCCAAAGGAGGGAGCGCAAGCCTCAGCGCCAGCCCCGACCGGTTCTTCCCCGCTCGACTCAGGCGAGATTCGCGCCGAAGAAGGATTCTGGGTGGCGGTGCTGCCATTTAAGCATAGCGGCAGCAACTCCGACCTCGTGGGCTTAGCAGAAGCGCTAACCGAGGAGATCGTAACCGGCCTGTCGCGCTTCTCCTACCTCAAGGTCATCGCGCGCGGTTCTACTGCGCGTTATGCCAACGAGTCGGTTGATGTGCGTTCCGCCGGCAAAGAACTGGGCGCGCGCTATGTCATGGAAGGAAGCCTTCGCCAGGCGGGAACCAGGTTACGTCTCGCGGTGCAACTCGTTGACGCTGTCTCAGGCGCCCACTTATGGGCGGAGAACTATGAACGCACCTTTAGCCCGGAGACGGTCTTTGAACTTCAGGACGACTTGGTTCCACGGATTGTTTCGACGGTCGCGGATCAGTACGGCGCGCTCGTGCATAGCATGAGCGAGTCGCTGCGCGGCCGAAGCGCGGGTCAATATTCCGCGCATGAAGCGGTGCTGCGCGCCTTCGGTTACCAGGAACGCTTCACCCTCGAGGAACACGCGGAAGTCCGCGAGATTCTCGAAGCGGCGATTGCTCGCGCCCCCGACCACAGCGACTGCCTCGCCGAGTTGTCCTGCATTTACTGGCATGAGTATGTATTCGGTTACAACCCCAGGCCGGATCCGTTGGGCCGCGCCTATGCGACCGCGCAACGAGCAGTCGCATCCGCGCCGACCAATCCCTTCGCCCACTCTGCCTTGGCTTGCGTCTTGTTCTTCCAGAAAGATTTCCTCGCTTTCCGTCCCGCAGCCGAGCGCGCCCTTGCCCTCAATCCCACGGATTCCTCCACCGCGGCACTACTCGGGACAATGATCGCCTATACCGGTGACTGGGAATACGGCGTAGGTCTGGTGGAACGAGCGAAGCAGCTCAATCCCCATCATCCGGGCTGGTATCATTATCTCGCCGTTTACGATGCCTACCGCAGGCGCAACTATCGCGGCGCACTGGCCGGCGCATTGAAGGTCAACATGCCGGGCTACTATTGGCCGCACGCGTCGCTCGCTGCTGTCTATGGGCAGCTCGGCGAACAGGAGCGCGCGGCCGCGGCCTTGCGGGAATTGCACGCGCTCCTGCCGAACTTCGGCGCGATCGCACGAGAGGAATACGGCAAGTGGAATGACCCTGAATTCGTCGAACATCTGCTTGACGGGCTGCGCAAGGCCGGGCTGGAGATTCCCCCGAAGGAAGGAGCGCCAGGCTGACCGCATCGCGTGGGACCGACAGATCGACAGGGACTTTGCTGACGACCGCCGCCTTCACCGTGTTGCGGAAGAAGTTTGCGCTGACATTCGCGCGGGGCGCCGGCAGGACCTGCCGTGATCGGGCGAAGGCACCGTCGGTTCCGGACGCATTTCGATTCGCTCCCTCCAGCTATCCAGAAACTCGGTAAGGGCCAACTAATGACACTATAGCTGAATGAAATATCCCATCACTCTACTCGTCGTCGCAACCGTGATGCTCCTCGTGGGCGTCGGGATTCACATGCACGCGGATTGGAGGTATACCAACAAGATGTTTTACCATACTGCCGACTCAACGTTGTACGAGTTCGACGAGGTATTCGCCGAACGCAAGATCGGCGACGCTGTCCAGTTCTGGTCGGTTGTTGCAGGCGTGGCAGGAGGTGTTTGGTTCGCTATCGTGAAAATCAGCCGTGATCGCAAACGTTCAAAAACAGAATAGCAGTCAGAAGAACGGCGCAACGGAATTTGCATCGTCCGCATCGGCGAGCATGACCGCGCCGCGGAGTGAGGGGAGGGCGACGTGATCGCGTGGTTCTCGGTCGGCACGCACAAGGAATACAACCGCTTCCGCTTCTAATCGACCGACCCCCATTTCAGCTTCTCAGATTTTGAAAGCCCGGCCGTTCGCTTCGCGAGCCGTTACGGCAGCGTTTCCCAGAGACCGGCCTGAGTTCCGCTGCAATTCGTCACCCGCGAGCGCATCACCCGCGTCCAGCAGATGATGCGTGCCGTAACGGATGCGAAGCAACTCCGAAAGTTTTCGCGAGCAAGCTGTCCGCGCTCTCCGTTAAGAAGGGGATGATGATTGCTTCATTTGAAATGCTTTCTTCCTTTCTTGTTCAAGGTGTGTTGAGCGAATCGGTCACGGTGAGGCGGCCGACGACCAGCTCGCCGATTTCGAGTCGCCCAATTCTGGCGCGGCCGACAACGAGGCACCCGATGGCGAACGCCCCCAGGGCAAATGCGCCGAGCGCGATCGCGCCGGCCGCCAGTGCTCCGATCGATTGCGCCCCGATCGCGACGGCGCGGGCTCTAACGACTCCCTTTTCCTGAATGATCTTTCCTGGATTGGTCATGATGCTATTCTCGCTCTTCTGGCTGCCCGCGCATCCATCGAAGATTGTTTGGTGCAGGTAGCTTCACTCCAGGCGTTACCTATCGGGAGGGCGGGAAGGTAGGAAGAAAACGCTGAAGAGCTGCCGTAACGGCTCGCGCAGCGGACGGCCGGACCTTCAAAGCCCGTTTGGTCTGTCGATCCACTACCGCAAATGCCAAAAGGCTCGTCAGACCTTGAAGGTTCAGCTAAACATTTTGCCAGGCAAAGGATTCAAACATGAAGGCAAACAAGATTATCTGCTTGGTGATTGGCGTAATGCTGGTCGCTCGGGCGTGGGCCGGGGAAACCACGATCGTGAACAACGTGCTTGGGCCGGAAGGGCCGTTATACATTGACGGCAACCTTTACTACGTCGGCTGGGTCTCGAACACGCTCTCGAAGTGGGACGGCAAAACGACGACCGTCCTAAATCACACCGACGGCTGCGGCCACAACGGCCTGGCCCTGACGAAAGAGAAGACGTTCCTCCTCGCCTGTACCGACGAGCATGGCGCGATCATGGAACTCGACATGAGCGGCAAACAGTTGCGCCGTTGGGATGCCGATAAAAACGGCCAGCCATTCGAGGGCGGCATCAATGACATTGTCGTCGCGCCTACCGGCGCTGCTTACGCCACGGTCTTCGGTCCTTATCATGATGTGCCCACGGCGGTGGTGGGAAAAATTCTCTATCTTGCGCCGGGCGGCCAGCAATGGGTCGAAGTTGCGAACGATCTCAATTACGCAAACGGAATCGGCGTTTCACCCGACCAGAAAACTCTCTACGTCAGTGAAACCGTCGGCAACTGCATCCTGAAATTCACGATCAATGACGACGGCACGTTGAGCCATCGATCCAATTTTGCCCTGCTCAATCTTCTCGTAAAAGACAAGAACAAGTCCTGGTGGCTCGGCCCCGACAGCATGAAAATCGATCGCAAGGGCAACATGTATGTTGCCCAATGGTTCGGCGGCAAGATTCTTAAGATTTCTCCCGAAGGCAAGCTGCTGCATGTGCTTTGAGATCGCGGCCGGCGACGGCACAACCAACGTCGCTTTCGACGAAGGCGAGAAAGAATTGTTCGTGACGGTGGTAAAGGATCCAAAGGATCCGCAGGCAAGAGGCAGCGTCGTTAAGATTCCCAATATCAGGTAGCGCTTCGATCTCGTCCGAGATTTGCCTTCTACAGGAGAGCACGTACCATGGGCGGGTTGCCATGAAGAAGGAGTGCCGCAGTGTCGATGCCGCAGAAATTGCCTGCGAAGTGGGTCGCGAAATCCGGGCGGCCAACCTTCATCCCGACAGCCTCTACAAGGGAGCGTTTCTCATTGTCCTGCTTGCTATTTTTACCGTTGCACCGCAGGCAGCAAAGGCCACCCAGGCGGATGACACGACGATTACGATTACGGGGCAAGAACCTGGAGCATCCCCTTACCTGAGCCAGCTCACGCTGATCGCGAGCGATACCAGCGTCATTAAGGACGTGCAGTTCACAATTTCCCCAAAGCCGGGGTCGGTGACTCGCCCGTTATCGGGAACCTTTTCAAACGATTATTTGGTCGAGCAAGGCTACCTCGTGCCGTCCGAGGGAAAGATTTTTCTGCCGGTTTACGGACTCTACGACGGCTATGCAAATACCGTTACGCTCACCTATCGCTTCCTTGACGGTTCTTCGAAACAGGATGCGACGACGATCACGACAACCTCCTTTGCCGACCCTTGTGGTTACAATAACCCAACCTACCTGCAACACCGCACTGACAGCACGACCTTGAGTTACGATTACATCCTGATAAAGGGGACTTGTCAAAATTATTCCCCCGCGATTATCGACACCGATGGCGCCCTCCGCTGGATGGTGCCGGTTCCGCCGAGCTTCGGGTCGACCGCGGGTTTCTTTGATAATGCAGTATTCTACGCCTATGGCGCGCAGCTCTACCGCATAGACCTCGATGGGGTCGTCACTCTCGTCGCGGATTACAACAGCCTCGGCGTGGTTGAATTCCACCACAATATGGACCGCGGCAAGACCGGCATGCTTCTTGAGGTCACTAACGCAGACCAGGTTGAGTCAACGATCATGGAAGTCGATTATTCCGGCAACGTTATCAAGACATGGCACATGGATCAGATCATCAGCGCCGCGATGTTGGCCGGCGGAGATGATCCGGGGTTGTTCGTTTACCCGTCGCCAAACGATTGGTTTCATAACAACGCCGTCACCTACGACCGGGCGGATGATTCACTGATCGTCTCCAGCCGCGAGAATTTTTTGATCTGTATCGATTACGAAACGGGCGCCATCAAGTGGATCTTGGGCGACCCGACCAAGCGCTGGCATCAATTTTCTTCGCTGAGTCAGTACGCCCTTGCGCTGCCTGCCGGCAGCCTTCCTCCCATTGGCCAGCATGCTGTCTCAGTCACATATGATCAAAACATCATGGTCTTCGACAACGGATTGAACAGTTTTTTCCAACAACCCCCGGGGGACTTACGAACCTATGCCAGCCCCCGAAAATATCGTTTGGACTTAACTGCGAAAACAGCCACCGAAGTCTGGAATTACGAAATGGGACAAAGCATTGTCAGCCCCGTCTGTGGAAGCGTCTACGAAGATGCACCCCTTGATTACCTGATTGACTACGCAGATGTCAACGGCCTCAACGGTGCCCATCAATATGCTCAACTCATTGGCCTGGATGCGGCGGGCGAGAAGATATTTTATTTCCAGTATCCTACGCTCTTTTGTTTCGTGGCTTTCAACGCTGTTCCGCTGCACCTTGAGTCGACCTCTTTTCCGGCGGTGGAGTCCCAGGCACTCAATCTGTCTACCCGCGGATTGATCGGGACAGGCGAAGACTCGCTTATCGGCGGTTTTATCGTTACCGGCACGGACGCGAAACGGGTGGTGCTGCGTGCGCTCGGGCCCTCCTTACAGCTTCCCAACGCTGCTTCGGATCCCGCACTCTCGGTCTTTGATTCAACTGGCCATGTGATCGCAAGCAACGATGATTGGCAGACTGATCCCGGCGCAGCGGAGATTGCTGCCGATGGCCTTGCGCCGACAGACGCCGCGGAGGCTGCGACCGTTCAAAGTCTGGTCCCCGGGGCTTACACCTTCGTTGTGACGGAAAAGGACACGACACCCGGGATCGGTTTGGTGGAGGCTTACGATCTCTCGCCCCTTGCGGCGTCGAAGCTGGCCAATCTTAGCACGCGGGGTCTTGTGGAGACGGGGGATAACGTTCTTATCAGTGGTTTTATTGTCGGCGAGGTTGGCAGCAATACCCTTGTTATTCGCGCGCTCGGGCCGTCTCTCGCCTCGGCCGGAATCAGCAGCCCGCTCAGCGACCCGATATTGACGGTTTACGACAGCAACGGTGACGTGATTGCCGGCAACGACAACTGGCAGGATGATAGCAGCGCGCTGCAGATCGAAGAGAATGGTCTTGCGCCCAGCAAGACCGCCGAATCCGCTACCATTCTCCACCTGCCAGCGGGAGCCTACACGGCGATCGTCACTGGAAGCAACGGTTCAACAGGAGTGGGTTTGGTCGAACTATTCGACCTGTGAGATAGATGCCCGTGACGATCGAGAAGAGCCCTTTCCTTCCGATACGACAAAGAGCGTCGATGGCGTCAGCGGCGACAACGTCAACCGAGCGAAGGAAGGTGGTTGGTCCTTCGCGCGCGCCGAAACGGATTCACCGAAGGGCGAAAACTGTGCAAACTCTATTTGGCAGCTTGCGCTTCTTCAGGGCGCGATGCGCCTGTTAGCTCTGCGGAATCTCTTCAAACTCGCCGCGCTCGCGATTCTTACGGACACGATCCCAGGGAAGGCATTTGCCGTTCATGGCCACGTAAACTCCGGGCGGCAGGATTTGCACGAACGAGAGCGCACTGCCGAGATTGAAGAGTCCGTCGGAGCTGCCAAAGGCCCACGGTATCATCGCGCCGGTGAGCACCACGGTTTTGCCCGAGACGACGCGCGCCACGGCAGCGGCGGTTTCCGTCATCGTGTCGGTGCCGTGGGTGATGACAATGCGGTCCTCCTGCGCCTGCTGACAGTTCTGCACGATGAGCGCTCGGTCGGCATCGGTCATTTCAAGGCTGTCGATCATCATGACGGTGCGAATCGTGACCTCCACCCGCGAGCGGCCCAGGCGAAGCATCTCACCGAGGTGTGTGTCCTTGAAATAGAGTTGGCCGGTGCGCTCGTTGTATTCCTTATCGAAGGTGCCGCCGGTGACGAGAATTCGGATAGCCATGGCTGTTATCAATTAACGGGAGGCTTCGGTACCGGTGCGGCCATGCCGCCAATGATCTGCCAGCCGTCAGGAGTTCGAATCCAGGTGTGAGTGAGTTTGATGGTATCGGATTTGTCGTGGCCCTCCTTGTCGACCCAATGTTCCGTGAGCCAATAGTGAGTAACAACCACGTTCTCCGTTGCCTGGCTGGCAGCCGGTTCCAGGGTGTAAGATTCGAGGCGCAATCCCTTCTTTTGAGCATCAGTGATCCAATCGGTGATGTGATCTTTTCTTGCCGGCTTGGCGCTTGAGGATGGCCAGCCAACAAAATTCGGATGCCACAAATTCCGATAGCTCTCGAGGTCGAGCGCCTTGACGTATTCCCAATAGGAATGTTCCAGCTTCCAAACCGTCTGTTCTTCTGCGGACTGCCCGGCAAAGACGGTGCACGTAGTCAACAGCAGGACAACCGCAACAGAGATTCGTTTCATTTTATTCCCTTCTTTTTCACTCGAGCAATTGGGAGCGGCCAGTCTTTCACGGCGCGGCCGGGCCGACAAGGCAATTGCGCTTCGGATTACCCGCCTAGGGCGTGGAGGTAATCGCCGAGTGCCTGACCTTTTCTTCCAACCTGGCAAAGCGCGGGTCGTCAAACAAGGGCGCCAGCCACGAGTAAAAGCGCGGCGTGCTCACTCGCGCGGAGCGATCGTCGCAAGCCTGGTCGAGGGCGGCGAACGCTTCTTCCTTCTCCCCAAGCGCGGCGTAGATCGCAGCGAGATGGGCTTGGTCCACGTAGCGATGCTGGGCGAGAGTTTCCAGATCAGTAAGGATGCGCCGGGCGCGATCCGTCTGCCCCATGTGGGCATAGCAAATCGCGAGCTGGAAATTTGGCTGCTTTATTAACCCGGCAGGCAATAATTCATAGCGCGTGATCGCTTCCTGCCAGCGACCTTCTGCAGCATAAACGCTCGCAGTTGGGTCCACGTCGTAGAAAAAGCGCGGATCGATTTCCATCACGCGCTGCGCGAATTGCATCGCGGAGTTGTAGTCGCCGGATGCGATATCGATGAAACACTCAAACATTAGCGGCCAGGTATAGAAGGGGTCGAGGGAGCGAGCTTTCTCCAGTTCGGTGCGACCGCCATCAAAATCGCGCTCCACCCGCGCCAGATACCATCCCAGCCAGCGATGTGCATCGGAGGAATTCGGATCGAGCACGACCGCGCGTTCCAGCTCACGCCGGGCCAGGGGAAAATTGCGATCGTAAAGCATGGAAACCGCGCTCAGCCAAATATGACCCACACCGCGCCCTTCATCCGTCTCCACCGCCATGAGCGCGGCCCGCCGCATCGGACCCAAAACGTTGCGCGGCGCGCGATAGGCGTCGGCGATCGTGAGGTAAGCTCCGGCCAGGTCGCCCCAGGCCATCGCGTAATGCGAGTCCTCAATCACCGCTTGCCGCAAAAGGTCGATCTTCCCTTCCAGACTCTTCTCATCGGAGTGTGCTCCGAGGGCATGGGCGCGCAGGAAGAGATCGTGAGCACGCGCGCTCGTCGTCGGCGGAGCGCGCAGCCGCTGTTCCTGGTCGGGCGCGAGTTTTACCTTCAAGGCATCGGCAACCTTTTCCGCGACTTCGCCCTGCACAGTAAGGACATCCTGGATATTGCGCCGATAGCTCTCTGCCCAAAGCTGCCTGCGGGTCTGAGTCTCGATAAGCCGGACGTTGATCAAAACATCGGCGTCGGTTTTCTGCACGCTTCCCTCGAGCACGGTCGCGACCTTCAGCTCCCGGCCGAGCCCGCGCAGGTCTTCGGGATGACTTTGATATTTCTGAGTCGAAGTACGCGACCGGACAGCCAGTTCACGCACCTGGCCGAGATTGGTCAGGATTTCATCCTGCATTCCGCTCACGAAGTAAGCGTTCGACTTGTCATCGCTGAGATTCTCGAAAGGTAGGACGGCGATCGCTTTGGGACTAATTTCGGCCGAGGCCTGGCGGGCCTCTTCGATCCCCTGCTGCGACTGGAGGAAGCGAAAGATCATCACCCCGATCGCGACAAACGCAACGACCACGATCAAGGCAGTCAGCTTGCGACCGGTCTGACGGGTAATAGACCGGTCCCGATCAACTGCCTCGGTGCGCTTGATTCCCTCCGGCGTCAATTCGAAGGCCCACGCGCAAACTACGGCGATTGGAAAGCCGACGACGATGAGCAGGATAACCAGCCTCACGACCCCGTTTGGAATCTCGAAAAACGGAAAGACCTGGGTCGCGATCTGGAT
This sequence comes from uncultured Verrucomicrobiae bacterium, assembly GCA_963742545.1. Classification (GTDB taxonomy): domain Bacteria; phylum Verrucomicrobiota; class Verrucomicrobiia; order Chthoniobacterales; family UBA10450; genus Palsa-1392. Next base: position 146,581 of record CAVUMF010000005.1, read on the forward strand.
GAGCAGCCAGGCCACGACCGCATAAGCGATCGCAACCTTGTATACGTTGCGTCGCTTCAGCTCGGCGAAAAAACTCCAGAGATTCATCACTTCCTACTGCCTTCGCCTCGATCGAGGCCGATGCAAGCGCGTCGGCCCCCGTCGGCTTCAATATCGGTGCCAAAGGAGCAGATGGTCGCGACCAAACTCCTTGCTCTTTCGTCGGCAAGTGGGTTCGAGAACGCAAGGCTCCGTCTGGTCGAAGCCTTCTCGTCCCGCGCTGCGTTTGCTGCCTGTTTGGCGTCCGAGGCGACGGGATTCAGGCAAGGTAGCGCAGGCTTCCAGCTTGCGGGCTCCAAGCACATCGATGCTCCGCACTCGGTGACCGCCAGCAATCACTGCTGAACTTTAACTGAACGACTGTCTTGGCGCCGGTGGCTCTCTGTTCGCGCTGACTTTCCGTTGCTAGTCGAGCCTCTGAATTTTGGATCCCTGGATTCCGATTCCTCCCATGAGGCCCCGCTGATCGAAGGTGAAGGCGTAGATGCCGCTGTGGAGTGTCTCGGTGTTCATCGTGCGAGCCATGCCCTGGTCCACTACGACCAGGCTCGGGGCGGAACCGATCGACCACCCGTGCGCCGCATTCACCCAGTCGAGCGCTTTCTGATTCATGAAGAAGAGAGCGTAACCGAATTTCTGCGCGCCCGCCTGCAATCCATAGGATGCCGCCGTTGTCCGGTAGCGGCCGGCTGGTTTGTCACCGTAGAAGAGGATTCCCTGGCCGCTTTGTCCGCCAAAAATAAATCCTGCTTTCACGACATTGGGAAAAACAAGCACACCCAGGGCCTTCTCCGAGACCCCGCGGGCGGCAGGGTTCTGCGCGATCAGTTGGCGGAGAGCGGCGCGCGCCTCGCTCGTCAGGCTGGCTGATGCGTCCTGCGTCGTGAGCAGTGTCGCGGCCGCGATCGAGAGTGCGACGGCATGTTTCAATTTCGATAGTGAAGTCATACTAGTGGTTCTATTGCTGGTAACTTCTTTTGTCTGGAGTGGCGTGTGACTCTATTTGGCAGCTGTCCCGGCAACGTGTCCTGGTCCTGGCTTTGGTTTGGCTGTCGGAAAGAGCAGGGTAAAGTTCAATCGCAAGCCCCAATCGGGCCCTCCGCTCGGAGCTTCGGCATAATAACGGCCACCGAACTGGATGCTGATCGGCTGCTTTCCGATCTTGAGAATCTGACTCACTGTTAAGTTAAATGGTACGGTCCACTGACTGTTTTCCCAGTCGTAGGTGGATTCCATATCCAGGCCGAAAGTCGTATGGGTCTTAGTGGTGTAATTGAGGAACGGCTGAAGATACGTGGCGTTGATGTTCTGATCAGCATGATCGCCGCCGACGCTCCAAATCTGGTTGGCCAGGATGCCGACGGTCCAGCCCCCCTTTTGCACCAGCCCGACAAACGTCGGCCCGAGGCCCCACTTATCCGGCCCGAGAAGGTCATTCGTATTCGTCGGGTAGTAACCGACTGGGCCCAGACCCCAGATGAGGCCGCCGGGGCCGGGCGCCTTGGGCGAGAGGAAGAAACTCTGGGTGGTATTGCCGAGGCCCGATTGGGTACCGGAGTGGCCAAAGACATCGCTCTGCGAGATCACGGGCAGGATCGTGCGCACGATCAGGTTCCAATCCTTGCTAATAGAGATCGGGATGACCGGCTGAATGTTGAGGGTAAACCTGGTGCCGTTGGCTGGCCCGATATTGAAATCCTCGTTAGCCTGGAAGGGCACACTGATGAGCGAGGAGACCGGGTTCGAAAGCTGCTTGGCGAGCTGGTCGGCTTCGTCAGCATCTGTTCCGGCGTTTTCGGCGATCGCCGTCCCGTTCGCGTTGACCGCAGGAGACTCGGCGGCGGGTAGCGTCGAAACCGAGAAAAGAAGGACCGCCATGATTGCGCCTGTCCCGAACGATCTTTTGCTGTGTTCAGTTTTCATTTCAAGAGAATGGAGCGGTTTTGTTCAGATGATATTGGACTTTGGTTCCATATCCGCGAGCAAAGGCAACCGCGCAATTCACAGGTTTTTGGACAGCAGAGATGGAGCATTCGGCGGTGGCGTTCTCTCCGGATTTACGGAGAGTCGTCCGGCATCAGGTGTTCCTCGATCCGTCTTGTGCTGGCAGGAATCAAACGGCCATTCTGGTCGTAGCTCAGCATGAGAACCCAGCCGAAGACGGAATCAGGCCATTTGCCACGCGGCAGGAGACTGTCGGGCGTTGCTCCGAGCGCCCGAAGAAGAGACGGGATGTCCGTGTGGTGCCAGGAAATGAGAATCCGCTTTCCCTGACCATTTGCGCGCAGGGCCGCTGCCAGTTCGGCCGTGTGATCGCTGCTGAAATGCGTATCGACGTGCAATTTTTCGGCCTTGGCGAACGGCTCGACCGTCAGACGCGGGCGATCGCTCCCCTTTGAGTCTTTGGCGGCAAAAACGACGTTCGGGCACAATCGTTTCGAATCGACGGTGAAGTCTTGGAAGTAGTGCTTATACGCTTTGGCCCGCTCTTTACCGAGAGGCGACAGATCGACGCCACTAGCAGGCTTTTCCCCGTGGCGAATAATCAGCACGACGGCGTTCTTCGGTCCGTCTTGGGCATCCACCGAGATCGCGAATGTGGAAGTAAGTAGTAGCGCGATGAAGAGGCGTTTGTGCACGAGTGTGACGGTCAGGCGCGCGGGCCGAATGTCAACGCGGCGCGATTGCATTCATTTTTTTGTAGATGGAGTGCATGGAAAAATCCGCCTCTCGTGCCTGACGGAAGAAACGATGCGGAATGGACGCAAACCGACGATAGTCCCCGGCCACCATGCCCTTTCGCGCGCTTCATGATGGAATTCTCGGCCCGCCATCATCTTGTTGTTCCAGCGTGGAGAACGAAAGAACCGTTTTGCTCCATAAGAAATTGTCTTGACCGTGTCCAGAGGGCCTTCGCAATATCGGCTCGCACAACGAAACGAAAAAAATAAGAATATGAAAAGTTCCCCTATTACCTTCGTACGCGCTTCGGCGCTTCAAATCACATTCCGGGTTGCTCTGATCTCGCTCTCTGCGGCGTTGCTCACGCTCACCGCGGCGGCTCAAATCCAGCCAGAGCGGATTAGTCCCAGGTGGGTTCCCACAGGCAGCATGATCACGCCACGCTACTATCATACAGCGACGCTGTTGCCCTCAGGCAAAGTACTGGTGGCAGGAGGATATGATGACAACGGTGCTCCCTTGAACAGCGCGGAGCTGTATGATCCGGCGACTGGATTGTGGACGGCAACCGGCAACCTTGGCGCTGCACGCGCTGTTCATACGGCGACACTGTTGCCCTCAGGCGAAGTGCTGGTGGCGGGAGGAGACAATGCCATTACGGCCTTGAGCAGCGCGGAACTGTATGACCCGGCGACAGGGCTGTGGACGAGAACCAGCAGCATGGAAACCCCACGCGGCATCCACACCGCGACGCTCCTGCAATCGGGCGAGGTGCTGGTGGCGGGAGGATCCAACAATGGTGGTAGCTTGAGCAGCGCGGAGTTGTATGATCCCGCGACTGGACAGTGGACGGCGACCGGCGGGATGAACGACGCGCGGAGGTTTCATACTGCGACTTTGCTGCAATCGGGCGAAGTGCTGGTGGCGGCAGGATTCAACGGGGCCGAACCGCGCGGGGGGCGCTACCTGAGCAGCGCGGAACTGTATGATCCGGTGAGCGGCCAGTGGACGGAGACCGGCGACATCGGTTTCCCGCGCGACCGTCATACGACGACGCTGCTACCCTCCGGCGAGGTTCTGTTGGCCGGAGGATACAACATAGGCTTCGGTCATTATTTTCTCGCTGCGCAACTTTATGATCCGGCGACTGGACTGTGGACAGCCACTGGAAGCCTCCACGCCAGACGCGCCTATCATACGGCGACACTGCTGCCTTCCGGCGAAGTGCTGGTGGTAGGCGGTTTTGGCCGACGCCATTACTTGAACAGTTCAGAGCTCTATGATCCGGCGGCCGGAACTTGGACCGTAGGCCACCTTAACATCGGACGCGAAAATCACACGGCGACGCTGCTGCAATCAGGCCAAGTGCTCGCGGCGGGAGGATACGATGGAGGCGCTTTGAGCAGCGCGGAGCTGTATAATGATCTCTAAGACCGAAGCGCGCCAAACCATTCCCGCCGGAAGACTTCGCACTCACCCAGGTCGTGCAGGCGCGGCGACCATTGCCGGTATTGCCCGAGGTCGTCCGCTACCCTTTGCGAAAGAAGAATGTGACGGGCATCGCCGCAGTCCATCACCCGCTGCGCCAGGTTAATCCCGGCGCCGGCGATATTGCTGCGCCCGTTCACATCGGTCACTTCGCTCACCGGCCCGCTGTGCATTCCCATCCGCACCCGAATCTCCGGGTGCTCCTTGAGCGCTTGCGCAATCTCGAGAGCGCATTGCGCCGGTTCCTCCGCGCTGTTGCGAAAGACCAGCGCCATCCCATCCCCGGTCGGGAGCCTAACGAGTTGCTCATTTGACGCCTTCGCGACCTGCCCCGTCGCCAGCACGATCTCGGTCAATTGACCGAGCCGCTCCCGCTGCTCTTCGATCAGGAGCTTGGAATAACCGACCAGATCGATGAACAGGACGTGCCCGATCTCGAGGCGCAGATTGTTCTCGGATTCACGGGCCACATCGTCTTCTTACAGGGCCGAAAGCCAGTCGCGACTTTTTTCAGGGGGCGTTGGCCCCTTCCCGTCGAGCGCAATTGATTCCCGCGATTGCTTGTCTAACAACCGCGGTTTGATCACAACGCGAAACGCGAACGAATCATTTTCTGGCGCGATTCTGGTCTCTGTCTCGCTCGCTGGTCGGCGAAACGAATTGACTTACCAGGATCGGCGCACTATCGAACTGTAACGCAGAAAAGCGAGAACCCGGTTTTTCAACCGGTTTGGCGGCAGCAGCTAACAATCGTCGTCCGCCTCGACCAAACGCATTGAGTGTGGTCAACTCAGACATACGGGGGTTTTCCCCGCAGGAGAAGAGAAATTGAAGAAACTAATATTGGTATTAATCGCGTCGGCCTGTTGCTCGGCGTTCACGATCAACGCGTCGGCTCAGCAAGCCGACCAGGCGATCGCCGATGCGGTGATTGCAATTACGAAGGCGCAATGGGCGGCTGGAATAAAAGATCCAACGAACGTTGCTACACAAACGAAGGACATGTCGGACGACTACACGGAGTTCAACGCCCAGTACGCCACGCGTCTTGATGGGAAGGCGATGAATTCGCAGCTTGCGGAGGCGTCAACGAAAGACTCGACCAAGCAGCTCGCGGCGGAAATGGCGAATCCCAAGGTCCAGGTCTACAACGGGGATGTGGCCATTCTGAGTTACAACTACGTCGGCCTAACCCAGAACAAGGACGGAACGACGGAACCGAACCGGGCAAAATCCACCCGCGTTTATGTGAAAAAGGGCGACAAATGGATGTTGGTCCACGCAAACTTCGCGGCTGATCCGCTGCCCAAACAATAGCTGAGACACTTAAGAAGGGGCCACCCGCGCGCGCTCTGCGCTGCTGGTGGCCTCTTATCTTGTACGACCGTCCCCGGACCGCCTGAAAGAAGTGAAGATGTCGAGGACAAGAGCCTGGAGGATCTCTAAGTTTGATCATCTGTTGATCTCAGAGGAGATCGGCGGGCTAACTTGAATGCATGGCGGTTTTCATCGAGATCAAATTGTCTAACGCGGAGCGTTGCGAAGCTGGGACGTAGCTTCTGCGATGCCCGCGATTCGATGAGTGCACTGGCAAGCGTCCTGGCTTCGCTTTGGTATCTGTACCACTTGCGCCGGAGGCAGATGGTGATCAATCCGCACGGATGAGCTGCGAATCACTCTTTTCACGATTTGCCCCTGACCGCCTTTCTCTGCCCGTCGCAAAAGGCCAAACAAAGCGTTGACATTCCGTCTCCCGAACGATGAGACTATCGGTTCAACCTAGGTAATTTACCTGACGCGAAGCAACCATAAACCTCTAAACCTATTATCAACGACATTATGAAACACATCATCCCATTGGCCATTTTGGCCACCGCCGCCCTCGCCTGGACGGGTTGCAACAACAAAACCTCAGACGCCGTTAAGGAAAAATCCGACGAAGCCAAGCAGGCCGTGGCGGCCAAGGCCGACGAGGCCAAAGACGCCGCTGACAAGCAGATCGATGCCGCAAAGGAAGCGGCGAAGGAAAAAGCGCCCGCGGCTGCCGCCGCAGTAGACAGTATGGCGGAACAGGCCAAGAGCGCGACGCAGAACGCAGCCGACACGACGAAGGATGCTGCTGAAAAGGCTGTGGACAAGGTCCAGGATGCTGCGAGCAACGCAATGGATGCGGCAAAACCAGCGATGACGCCGGCCGCTCCAGCGGATTCGACCTCCGGATCGCCGAACCCATAGCGCGAGCGTCCCACCGGAAAAAAGCAGCCTCGGCTTCGGAAGAAGCCGGGGCGTTTTTTATCGCAAGTGGGAATGGCGTCCTCGCCGTAATTCAGGAGTGGTGGTCAACCTCCCTCGAGTGGCGAAATCGGAACTGGCGGGAACAGTGCTGGATCGCCCTCTCGCAGCGCAAAGCTGCCTGGCCACCGGCTTGCTCCGCGACCTTGAGTGCGAGGAGCCGTGTCCTACAGCGTCTGATATTCGGTGGTCGAAGCCTTCGGCGGATTCGGCGCGGATGCTGCTCGGATCGCCGCCCAGCGGGCTTTCATGGCAGCCGAAAGCTGCGCGCGACGCTCAGGTGAGAGATTCAATTTCCTTTTTACTTTCGCGGGGGCAGTTGATGCGCTCGCCGCCGTCTTGGCCGCAGCGCGAGCGGCCGATTTCTTCTTTGCCCTGGCCGCGTCTGCTTTCAGCTGCGCTTCAAGTTTCCGTTTCAATTTGGCAAGTTTTCTTGAACCTTCCCGCAGCCGGGTTTCGAGTCGACGGATCCTTTTTTTGAAAGTTTTCGTTTTCATAAGCGCGCCAAAGTTTCATCCCGCGAGTGAGCCAACGGACAAAACGAAGTCGAGTTTATTAGAGACCTTTCCGATGTCACGCCATTATTTGGCGGTTGCTTCAATCTGGAGGACCGGGCCTCGCCGCACCACTAAAGCTGCTCGAAAATCTTGTTATCGATGGCCGGGTTGATCGTGAGATCGCGGATCGTTGTGGTCTCAAGAACCTTGCCCGTTTTCAGATCGGTCTCGGTGTTGGCGAAGGAAAACATCACGCCGGCGACTTCTCGAAAGTCCGACATCTGTTGTTCGATCGTGGTCGGCGTCGGATCAACGTCAACATGAAGAGCACGAACGTCGCGCCGACGCGTGATCAGCCATGAATTTGGATCGACATAGAGCGTCGTGACATAGCCATCGGCCAAAGTGAGCTGGAGAAGGTAGTAATTGACGCCGTCGATTTCTTCTCGACCGGTCAAGGCAACACCGTGGCCGTGCGACCGTAGCTCGTGGAGCCCGTAAAGATTTCCCGGTAGCTCGACGCCATGGCGCAGTGCTGCCGTTGCCTTGGGAGATTCTTCGACCGTCTCAGTGCCCTTTCCTTTCCACTGCCAGCCGCGCCGTCCGTCGAATGCCTCTGTATAGACATGTTTTCCGTCGGCGTTCACATCGATTCGCATCTTGCCGGGGCGCGCGGCGCGATAGGTCCCGTCGACCGCAAACCCCGGATCGACAATGTGCAGATCGATCGCGACCGAGTGCACCGACTCGATAGCCTGCCGTCCGCCTCTCGCTTCGGTGTTTCGGTTGATGATTTCGTCGACGGAAATGGGATTGCGGCTGCAACCGGCACCGGCCGCAACTACCGAGATGACGAGGAGGAGGTGGAGATGGGAACAGGATCGAGGCAGCGACATGGTTTGAATGACAACGCCGCAGGAAGCCGGATTTGTCTAAATGCGTGCGCTCTTCAGGGACCGGGTGCGGAAAGGACAAAGCAGTACGCGAGGAACAATCCACAGATTTCGCAAATTGTCGCAGATCAGAGTGGTCCAGCGGCGGCCGGCAAGAATTTGTGTCAATTCAGGTCATCTCCCTAGAAGTCAACCAAAGTTCACCCAGCAATGTTCCCGTCTTGCGGGTCAGGCGTTCGGGTCAGAAATGAAGAACGCGCCGGGTTTTACCCGGCGCGTCCGTCGAATGAAAATACGTCGTTCTCGAATTAGCTCGCGACGCTAGTTCGCCGCCGCAGCAGGCCGAGCGCGATCAAATACGCCGCCCAGAGCGGAAGCCGCCAAGCGTTTTCACCAGTCATGCGAGAGCCTGTTTGCCTCCCTGCCGACGCCCAGTGTTCTCTTGGGCGACGCAGGTCGCAGCGTCAGGCCGTCACTCGGTTCTTCCCTTCGCGCTTGCTCCGGAACAAGTGCTGGTCCGCCGCCAGCAACAATTGCTTCTTGTCCACGGCGTCGTGGGGATATGTGGCGAGGCCGAAGGAAGCCGTCGCGCGCAATGCGATCCCCTCGCTCCGAAGAAATGGGCTCACGCTAATCGCCTCCCTCACCCGCTCAGTCGCGGCCACGGCCTGCTCTCGGGTCTGCCCGGGCAGAAGAATGACAAATTCGTCCCCTCCATAACGCACGATGCGATCCTCGTCGCCGAGCTGTCGATGAACGATTTCGGCTACCTCGCGCAAGACCTTCGCGCCTAACAAATGGCCGTGCGTATCGACGATGCTTTTGAAGCTGTCCATGTCGAAAAAGACAAGCGAAAGCAGCTGTTGCGGCGCAGTGGGTGTCTCCAGGAAGCGGTCGAGGAATTGATGGAGGAATCGAGTGTTGCGAAACCCCGTGACATCGTCCGTGAGACTCTGCGTGTTCAGGCGCGCATTGGCTTCCTGCAACTGCGCCTGGGATAACTCGAGCGACCGCCGGGTTTCCTCCTGCAAGACAACGTGCCGCCGAAGCTCCAACTGGACCATGACCTGCCGGGAGAGCGCGCGCAGCGCGGACGTCTGCGCTTCGCTCAAGGTTCGCTCCACCCGGTCAACCACGCAGAGACTGCCCAGTGCCTCGCCACTGGGAGTGACGAGGGGCGCACCCGCGTAGAAGCGGATCCACGGCTCGGCCGTGACGAGCGGGCTGTCGGCAAAGCGTTCATCGCTCCGGGTATCATTCACGACCAGAACATCGCGGGTGAGGATGGTGTGAGCGCAGAAGGCCATGTCTCTCGGCAGCTCCGAGGCTTCCAACCCCACCTTGGATTTAAACCACTGGCGATCAGCGTCGATCAGGCTTACCGCCGCTATGGGCGTGCCGCAGATCTCGGCCGCCAGCAGCGAAATGTCGTCGTAGGAAGGTTCCGGCAACGTATCGAGAATCTGATAGCCGCGAAGCTCCGTGAGGCGCTTTTCTTCGGTGACGGGTAAGGCGGCCTTCATCAATCGCTGTCTCAGTCTACGCGAAAACTGTTCGCGCCATACATCTCCTTCAGCCGATTCGAAAGATCCGGCGTAAACGATTCTGATCGTTGACCTCCAACCTTAGGCAAAGCGATCCGGATTGAGCAGCGTCAGATCGATACTCGGTTTACGACCGACCAGCGTCTCGGCCACGAGCAGGCCGGTGATGGGTGCCAACGTCACACCCAGCATGGCGTGGCCGCACGCCGCTGTCAGGTTTGACGGTCGCGCGAAGCGCCCGATGTATGGCAGGCCGTCGGGTGAGACCGGGCGGTAGCCGAACCACGGCTTGATGCCGGCAAAGTCGTCCGCGCGGAAATCCGGAAAGTAGTCCTGTGCTGCCGCCATGATTTGCTCGACGCGCTCGGGCCGCACGTTATCGGTGTGACCACTGATCTCCATCGTGCCGCCGAAGCGCAACTTGTCGCCCATCGGAGTGACGGCCACCCGGCGCTCGGTCAGGATAAGCGATTTACTGAATTTGAACCGGGGCTGCTCGATCGTGAGGCTATAGCCTTTCCCCGGCTGCATCGGGAGGCGCAGACCGAGACTGCGCACAGTCGCCGGCGCCCACGAGCCGGTCGCCATGACGTATTCGTCCGCGACGAGATTGCCTTTGCTCGTCGACACGGCCGTAATGCGCCCCGCCTCGGTGCTCCAGCCATCGACCCTGGTGTTCCAATGGAAGCTGACTCCTTCTTGTTTGAGCAGCGCGACGAGTGTTGGGATGAGCTTCCCGGGCGTGAGGTGGGCATCGATAGGGAAATAGATGGCGCCGGCGACTTCGAGGCGCGCGCCCGGCTCCATCTCGGCGGTTTGCCGGGCGTCGAGCGCGCGCGCTTCCACGCCCAATTCGTTCGCGAGACGCCCCAGCCCCTCCATCTCGTGCTCGAGGGCCTCGGGTGTTTTGCAGAGATTGAGCAGACCTTCGGTCTGCAATTCGAAGGCGTTGCCGGTCGTCTCGGCCAGTTCAACGAACAATTCTCGCGCGGCCAGGCAGAGATCGCGCAGCACGGGCGCGGCACGGCGCGTGTGCTCGGGGGTGCAATTCCGCGCAAACAGCCAACCCCAGCGGACAAGCTCCGGATCGAGTCGCGGTTTGATGTAAAACGGGCTCCGCGAACTGGCCATCCATTTCAGGCCCTGCCAGACCATCCCCGGCGCGGAGATCGGCGCGAGATGACTCGGTGAGACGTAGCCGGCGCTCCCGTGCGCACATGAATCGGCGCCCTCGGCGTTGCGTTCGATCACCGTGACGGCAAAGCCCTCGCGCGCGAGATAGTGCGCGGTGCAAAGGCCGACGACGCCGGCGCCGCAAACAATTACTCTTCGTGAATCGCTCATCTTGATGAGGCCATTCTCCAACTCATGTATGAAGGCGCGCCTTCAGACAAGCACGCGAGCGCGGGGGTAGGATGCGTCTCGCAGACTTAGACGGTGCAAATCGCCTAACGAACTGAGGACGCGGACGGAGGGCGAGAGCGGGAAGCGAAGTGACTGAGAGCGTTCGGCGGGTCGCCGATCGCAGGACGCGAGTCGCCCGCACCCGGCGGGCAGGCAGTGCACTCCTCGGATGGGATAAAGACGCAAGCGCGGGTGCGCGTTGGACGGTGAAGGGTTTCCCCTCTTTCTTCACCGGGTGACGGTTTTTCTTGGGTGCGGGTTCGCGGCGAAATATCGCGAAGGCGGCGGCAATTTTTCCGTGCCGCTACAGTGGATGCTCGGTTTGCGCCGACTGAAGCAGGCTGCGATCTGGCTCGAACTGCTGCCGGCGACGAAGGACCACGCGTACGACGAGGCTTGCATCGCAAATTTCCAGCGGCAGCTCCGCGCCCACGGGCTCGCGGGACGTTATTGCCTTCTCTACCAGGAGACAGCGGGCGACGCGCATGATCTCGATGCGTTGCGTTGCATCGGTCTTTCCCGGCGCGAACTGCGCGCCCGGCTGGCCGCACCGAATGTTCTTCTCAACCTTTCCTATTCGTTGCATCCCCCTCTCCTGCTCGAATTCGAGCGGCGGATTTTCTGCGATCTCGATCCGGGCGAGATTTTCTATTGGATGACGAATCTCGAGTTGGGCCAGAGCCATCACCACGAGTTCTGGACGATTGGGCTCAATGTGAACGGTGCGGATTGCCATTTGCCGAAGTCGCCGCTGGCCTGGCGCACTTTTTTCCCGCTGGTCGATACGCAACTGCTCCAGCCGCGACGCCGCCCACGTGCCGGACGGCCGAAGTTTACCACCATCGGGCAATGGTACTGGGACGGCAGCGTGGAGGTGGATGGAGAATTTCCGGATCTCTCGAAACAGCACGCGTTTGCGCCATATCTTGAACTGCCCGCGCGTGTGCCGGAAGCGCGATGGGAACTGGCGATGAATATCAATGCCGATGATCCGGAGGCGGAGCGGCTGCAGGCGCTCGGATGGCAACTGATTTCTCCGCATCAAGTGGCCAGCACGCCGGCGAAATATCGGCGCTACCTCGCTTCGGCGGCCGCAGAGTTTACCGCCATCAAAGGGGTCGATGTGATGTGGCAGAGCGGTTGGTTGAGCGACCGCGCGGCGGCGTTTCTCGCCCTCGGCCGACCGGTGATCACAGAAGATACCGGCGCCGCGAGATATCTGCCGAAGAAAAGCGGCATCTTCTTCGTGCGCGACGCGGCGGAGGCGGCAGCGGCGGCGAGTGAAGTCCTGGGTGACTGGGAGCGGCTCTCTCGTGAGGGACGCGAATGCGCGATGGAGGTTTTCGATTCGGCGAAAAACCTCCGCAAGATTCTCGGTCTTTGACCGGTCGAAATCGGGCCGAAAAAACCGCTTGGATTCCCCGTTGCAAAAGCAAAACGGGGTGTTACTCGTGTTGCCGTTATGGCCGATCTCATCAAAGCGGGCGAGCTGAAGAATCGCCTGAAAAAAATCCCGGAGTGGGAGCTCGAGAAGAAGCATCTCGAACGCACTTTCGAGTTCGACGAGTTTTCTGAGGCGATTGATTTTGTGAACAGCGTCGCGGAGGTGGCTGAGGAGGAAGAACATCATCCCGACATCGACATTCGCTTCAACAAGGTGCGGTTGATTCTTTCCACCCACAGCAAGGGTGGCCTGACCGATCTCGATTTTCAGCTGGCAGAGCGAATCGACACGCTTTCGGAATAGCGTTCATGGCACAGCCAAACGGCGATCCCGCTGCCCCGAGCCGGGCCCGGCTGATCGTCGCGGCACTCATCGTGGTGCTGGTGGTGGCGCTGGTCTGGTGGGTGATCGATTACCGGCAAAAGCCGCCGCCGCCGCCGAACAAAATTGGCGAACGGGTCAGGTAAGAAACGCCAGCTGGAAGCTCGTGCTACCTTGGCGCGCGACCTTCGTCGGCGTCGATGAATTGGAACATCGTCTGGATATCGTCGCGATCGGCAAGGCCGCTCTCCTTCTTGCGACGTTCGAGGGTAGGCGTGATTTCGTCGTTCCAGCCGCATTTCCGCATGAAAGTGTTCCAGTTTTCCATGTCTTCCTCGGGAGGTTTGCGTCCGCGCTCGATCGCCCAGCGCCAGATTTCCTCGTCGGTTCCGCCCTGTTTCAGGACGCGCGTCACAAGGTCCTCGTATTTCACCCCGAGGAAGCGCACACAGCGGCCGTCGAACCCGCTCCCCAGTTTATCGACATACTCCGGCGGCAGTTCGCCCCGGGCATGGGCGTGGATCTTGTCGAGCATCCGACCGAAGTAAACCAACCCGCCAATTTTCTCGGCGGGACTGCGGGCGGGAAATGCTTTTGTCGTCATGTTGGAAAGGTGCGCTCCGGATTGTCGCTTGTCCATGACGCGCCAGTGTCGGACAATCATGGGGATGGATCGGATCGCAGGGCTCGAGACCGAATACGGCTGCCTGGTCAGCGGTGAGGCGGCGCACCCCAACGGCGACGCCTGGCCGGTGCGGGTGAAGAATCATCTCTTTCGCAAAATGCGGGCGGGCGTGATCGACCTGCATTATCGCGATTATGAGGAGCCGCCGGGCAATGGCGGATTCCTGCTCAACGGCGGCCGGATTTATCTCGACATGGGGCACCTCGAATATGCTTCGCCGGAATGCCGCCAGCTGCGCGATGTCGTGGCCTACGACCTGGCGGGCGACCACCTGCTTCAGTCCGCCCTCGATTCGTTAGGCGCGACCGGACTGGTGTCGTTCATCAAGAATAACGTCGATCATCACACGGGCGCGACCTTTGGTTGCCACGAGAATTACCTGATGCGGCGCGAGGCGCAGTTCACGCCGCCGGCGCTCGGGGCGCTGCTCGCTTTCCTCGCCACCCGCCAGATTTTCACCGGCGCCGGCCGGGTCGGGCAGGCCAATCCCCTCGCCTTCGACTTCGAAGTGCCGGCGACGGAAGAAACGATCGATTTCCAGCTGAGCCAGCGGGCCGACCATATCGTGAACGACATTTACCAATGGGTGCAGTTCAACCGCGCGATCATCAACGCGCGCGATGAGCCGCTGGCCGATTATCGGAAATATCGGCGGCTGCACCTGCTGATCGGCGATTCCAACATGAGCCCGTTTGCCAATGCGCTGAAGATCGGGACGACGGCCTGCATTCTCTCGCTTCTCGAGGCGGGCGTTTTGCCTAACGACCTGACTTTGCTCGACGCGGTGCAGGCGACGCGCGAGATCTCGCGCGATCCCGCGCGACGCTGGATCGTGGAACTGGAAGACGGCCGCACGATCGGCGCGCTCGATGTGCAATGGCAGTTGCACGCCCTCGCCACGCAGTATCTCGAGGGCCGCGATGAAGAAACCGACTGGCTGCTGGAGAGCTGGAGTTACACTCTCGATGCCCTGCCTCATAAGCCCGAGGCGCTGCTCGGCGGAGTCGATTGGATCAGTAAGAAATGGCTGCTCGAAACCTTCATGGCGGCGGAAAATCTCTCCTGGAACGATCCCTGGCTGCAAAGTCTCGACCTCGAGTACCACAACATTGATCCGGCACGCGGTCTCTTCTTTGGCCTCAAGCCGGCGAAGCGCATCGGCGAATGGAACAATCTCGCGCGGCAGAAGAATGCCGTGCACACGCCGCCGTCCGATACCCGGGCGCGCGGCCGCGCCCGTGCCGTGGCCGCTTTCCGAAAAGAGAAGCGACCCTATGTGATCAACTGGGATTCAATCGCCTGCGAGAGTCACGATTTTCTCGTCATGGGCGATCCTTTCCAGACTTATGTAAACGAGATCGAGCAATTCATCCGGTCGCGCCGGTGGAGCGATCCGTCCGGGCTGGCCGGGACGTAGAAATCAGTTGCCGCTGCGGAGTGAAACTCTAGATTCCGCCACTCAACCCGCTCACAAGCCATGATCAACGTAATGCGCAAGCACCACAAGATCCTGATGATCGTCATCACGGCTCTCGTCTGTATTTCCTTTTCCTGGTACTGGAACCGGACCGACTTCGCGCAAATGGGCAACGCGGCCGTGGGCAGGATCTACGATCACCCGGTTTCGCAGGTCGAGTTTCAGCGCAATGTCCGACTCCTCCGCCTCGCCAGCCAGCTCGGGATGCGCGATCTCGTGCAGGGGTTAACCATCGGCGCACAGAGCGAAAGCGAAGCCTACGACAACTTTGCCTGGAACCTGATTGTGCTGCGCCACGAGGCGGAACAGCTCGGCATCCAGCCGACGACCGCGGAGATCGCCGACGCCGTGAAAGCGCTGCCTGCCTTCCGGACTGAGAAAGGCTTCGATCTGGAGCGCTACAACGATCTGGTCGATCACGCCCTTGCACCGATGGGCTTTTCTCAGGCGCAAATCGAGGAACTGGCCGCCGACCAGATCGCGCTCGATCGGGTGAAAAAAATTCTCAGCGCGGGTGTGAGCGTGCCGGAATCCGAAATGCGTCACGACTTCGACCAGGCCTACGCCAGGATGGAGGTGAGCGTGGTGCGCTTTCACCCGGAGGATTTCGCGAAGGACGTTCAGGTGAGCGACGACCAGATCGCGAAATATTTCGAGGCGCACAAAGGGGAACTGAAGACGAAGGAAAAGCGGAAAGTGAAATTCGTCCGGTTTGGCCTGAGCGACGAAGAGAAGAAACTGAAGGGAAAGGAGCGCATCGAGATCCTGCAGAAACTGGCGGACAAAGCGAATGATTTTACGGAAGCGCTCCAGGTCAAAGGCGCAGACTTCGATCAGGTGGCGGCGAAATTCCAGATCGCGCCGACGGCAACCGGAGCGTTCAGCAAGGATGCGGCCGATCCGATGCTGGCTTCGAAGCCGCAGCTCGTGCAGGCAGCTTTTACCCTGACGAATGAGTCGCCGAACAGCGATGCGATTCAAACGCCGGACGGCTTTGATCTGTTACACCTGGTGACGGTGGAGCCATCGCGTCCGCTGACCAAGGAAGAAGCGCGTCCGCAGATTGCCGAAACGATTAGAAAACAACTGGTGGAACAGATGATCGCGGCAAAGGCGGCCGAGGTCGGGGGCAAGCTGCGGGAGGATTTGAAGAGCGGCAAAGCGGTTCAGGAAGCCGCCACCGAGGCAGGTGTGAAGGCGGAGAAGCTTCCCGCGTTTGCCCTCGTCGATACTCCGCCGGGCGCGACGCCGCCGACTCCCGAGAAAAAAGACGAGAGTTCCGACATGCAAACGATCAAGCAATCCGCGAGCACCCTGAGCGCCAGGCGGCGTGAGCGATTATGTGAGCACGCCGGCGGGCGGATTGATCGTGGTGCTCGAAAAACGGGAGGAACCCGGGCCGGCGCAGTTTGAAAAGTCGCGCAGTATCATCGAGGAACGAGCGTTGACGAACGCCGGCCAGGCTGTCTTCTACGAATGGCTGCGCGACCGCCGCCGCGCTGCTGGCGTGGAGAAAGCGACCGCGCAAAAGGCGCCGGGTTAGTCGACGGCGACCGAGCCAGCCTCAAGATGGAAGAGGTCGACGAAATCTTCGACGACGCCAACGGCGACCTCGCGATCGGCGAACTGGAGAGCGCGGTCGAAAAGTATCAACGTTGCGTGGAACTGGACCCGCAGTTCTTCGACGGCTGGCATGCGCTCGGGATGGCGTTGATGAAGCTCGGGCGGTTTCCGGAAGCGATCGAGGTCCGGCAAGAAAACCGTCGAACTCAAGCCTAACGATCAGATCGGCTGGACCAGTCTCTCGTTATTCTACAATCGCAACGGCGACATCCAGGAAGCCGAAGCCGCGGGAACGAAGGCAAAGATTCTTTCCTGGGGCGGCAAGATCGCGAAGGAATAGAGCGCGTTCGGGAGGGACGTGCTTCCCCACGTCCAGATTCTGCCTTGGGCGCCCCAAGAGAAAGGACGTGCCGAAGCACATCCCTCCGCTACTTCCCGATCCAGCGGTAGAAGCTCTGGTAGTGCCCTATGCCACTGCGATAATTGACGTAGGTCGCAAGGGCGAGAAGCGGGAAATTCTGGCGATACATGTCGTATTTCAGATAGAAGACGCGCGGGAATCCGGTGCCGGTGATTTCCAGTTCATCCCAGGCGCCATCGGCGCGCTGTGTATCGAGCAGATAACGCAGACCGCTCTGCACGCTCGGGCGATCGAGATCGCCACAGGCGCATAACCCCATCAGCGCCCACGCGGTCTGCGAAGCGGTGCTCGGGCCTTTGCCTTTGAGATCCGGGTTTTCATAGGAGGCGCAGCTTTCACCCCAGCCACCGTCGTCGTTCTGGCAGCTCTCGAGCCAGTCGCGGCCGCGCAAGATCCAATTCTGATCCATATCCTCGCCGATCGCGCGCAGGCCGCGCAGGACTTGCCACGTGCCATAGATGTAGTTCACGCCCCAGCGTCCATACCACGATCCATCGTCCTCCTGCGTCTGGCGCAGGTAACGAATCGCCCGCCGCACCAACGCCCGGCCGGGATTAAAACCAATGTAGCCCAACAATTCGAGCGTTCGCGCCGTGAGATCACTGCAGGTCGGATCGAGGATCGCGTTGTGATCGGCAAAGGGCATGTCCTCCAGCCAGGGTTGGGTCACGTCCTTGTCGAAAGCCGCCCAGCCGCCGTCCTGGCATTGGAAACTCAGTTGCCAGGCAAGGGCGCGCTCGAAAATTTTCGCCAACTCCGACTGCTCGTTAGGCCGGACGAGCCGCAGTGCCATCAGGACCATGGCGGTGTCGTCCGTGTCCGGATAAAAAATGTTGTTGTATTCGAAGGCCCAACCGCTCGCTTCGGGATGCGGATTGTTCACCGTCCAATCGCAGCGCACGCGGACCTCCTTGTTCACGAGCCACTGCGCGGCGCGTTGCAGCGCCGGGTGTTGCGCCGGGAATCCGGATTCTCCGAGCGCTATGATATTGATCGCAGTGTCCCAAACCGGCGAAAGACAGGGCTGGATGCGGAAGTCATCCGGATCGTCCACGAAGAGACCGGCGAAATCGTTCAGCGCTTTTTGGTAAAGCGAGTGGTCTTTCGGATAACCAAGAGTGCGCAGGGCGATGATGGAATTGAGCATCGCCGGGAAAACCGCGGCCAGCCCGTCGCTCCCCTCCCCGATGCGTTCCACCATCCAGCGTTCTGCTTCCTCGAGCGCGCGCTGACGCAGCGCCTTGCTGTGCATCGGCTCAAGCAGCTTGAGCGCGCGATCGGCGCGCAGGAAAAAGTTGCGCCAGGTAAGAAGACGATCATCGCGCGCGAGGGTAAAATCATTCCCCTCCGTCCCGACCGGATAAAGCTCGTGCAGCTGTCTGTTTTCCGGCAGCCCACGGGTCGGCTTGAAGTGGTTGATGATCGCGAGCGGCATGAGCATGGCCCGGCTCCACGACGACATTTTGTAGATGTGGAAAAAGCACCAACTGGGGAGGAGGACCATCTCGACCGGGATGGCGGGCAGATATTTCCAGGGGAACTGGCCTAACAATGCCAGGTAAAGCTTACTGTAGGTGTTCATGCGGGGGATGCCGCCGAGACGCAGGATGTTGGCGCGCGCTTCCTGCATGAACGGCGCGTCGGGACTGTGGCCGGCGAGCTTGAGCGCGAAATAGGCTTTAACGCAGGCGTTGATCTCGCTCGGGCCCCCGTAGTAAATATTCCAGCCGCCGTCCGGGAGTTGGCGTCTCAGGATGTGTTTCACGCAGCGGCGCTGCAGGGTCTCGTCCACCTCGTCCACCCAATGCATGAAGAGCACGTAATCGGAGCAGAGCGTGCTATCGACCATCAGTTCGCCGACCCAGTGGCCGTCCGGCTTTTGCTGGCGAAGGAGGTTCTGTTGTGCGAGCTCGATCGCTTCCGCAAGCTCTTCGTTCGTCGTTAGGCGAGGTGAATCCTCGCGCCGAACATTGGGTAGGTTGATGACTTTGCCTGGTAACAAGGAAGGTGGAGAGGTTAAGGAGTTGAGAGGGACTCAGGAAAACTGCGCGCTTCTTCGTGTGGTGATTCTGCTGAAATCAGCGACAGCAAGTGGAGCGCTGGAGAAACCGGTGATCTTACGTCGGAGTTTGAGAAGGGTAGGAGACGACGGTCGTCCCTCCGGCCACAACTTCTCAAACGGATAAACGTATCGCTGGCTCATCCTCTCAACTTCTCAACCGCGCCACCGCCCAACTCTTCAACTCGCCTTTTGCTCGTGCTCCGCTTTCTTCCCGGTCAGGTGACCGTTGCCGGAGGTCACACCGTTGTAGACGGTGATCTCGTTGCCTTTGCCGGTCGGTTTGGGTTTCGAACCGAAATTGAATCGCACCGTCTTCCACGTATCGCCCGGCTGCGCGTTGAGACCGAGGCTGGCAGTCGGCTCGTAGCCGCAATGCACCATGCAATTCTCGCAACGGCTGTCCTTCACCACGCCGTTTTCGACGCCGTACTTGTCCCACTGCACTTTGTCCAGAAGCTCCTGGTAGCTGGAATAATGCGCGTCCGTCATCAGGTAGCACGGGCCTTTCCAGCCCGCGATGTTGCGCGTCGGGATCGCCCAGGCGGAGCAGGTCAGATCGCGTTTGCCAGCGAGAAACTCGAAATAGATCGGCGTCCCAAAAAGAGTGTAGTTCTTCATCCACTCCTCGATCTTTCTGAATTTCTCGATCGTCATCTTGCGAGTGAGAAAGAAATTTTCCGGCTGGAGGTTCAGCCGCTTGATCATGTCTTTCTTCGCCGCGTCGTATTCGTAGCCCGGCGAAATCGTGTGCCCGTCCACGCCGAGATCGCTCAGAAAATCGAACATCTGCTCGACTTCGTCCATGTCAGTCTCCTTGTAGATCGTGGTGTTGGTCGCGACCTGGTAGCCGAGCTCCTTCGCCATCTTGATCGCGAGGATGCACTCCTTGAAGACGCCCTCGCGTTCCACGATCAGATCGTGCGTCCGCTCGAGACCGTCGAGGTGAACGTTCCAATACATCCATTTGCTCGGGCCGATCGTCGGCTTGGCCGGATCCTTCGGTCCTTGTTGAATGACGGCCGCGTCTTTCTCGCTCAGCAATCCGGCCGCCATCAACGCCGTGATCTTTTGCTCGATAAAGATGGCCCGTTTCGGATACTCCGCCGCCATCCATTCGCGCATCTTTTTGCGCATGAACATCGCGTTGGTGCAGATGTAAATGATGCGGTGTTGTTCGTGCAGGCCCTGCACCAGGGCTTCGATCTGGGGATAGATGAGCGGTTCGCCACCGCAGATCGAGACCATCGGCGCGTTGCATTCCTGTGCCGCGGCGAGGCAATCCTCCAGTGGCAGGATGTCTTTCAGCGAAGTGGAATATTCACGAATCCGACCGCAACCGGTGCACGTAAGATTACAGGTATGCAGCGGCTCGAGCTGTAGCACGGTGGCAAATTTTTGCGTCCCACGAAGCTTGTGGCCGACAATATAGGCGGCAATCTTGCTCGTAAGCGCGAGAGGAAATCTCATAAGTGCCCGGATACTAACAAGCGCTTCCTGACTGTCAATGGAGCCATCCGCAGGCGGGCCAACCCGGTTGCTGCCGGCGCCATAGCCGAGTCTATTCCCGGATGGCCCTGATTCCAGAGGAAAAAAGAAACGTGGCGGTGCTCGGCGCGTCGCCGAAGCCGGATCGCTACTCGAACCAGGCGATTCGTCTCCTCGGGCGCTTCGATTACCGGCCGATCCCGGTCAACCCGGCTTACGAGGAGATCGAGGATTTGACCTGTTTTCCAAACCTGGCCGCGATCGCCGAACCGGTGCACACGATTACAATTTACCTCGGGCCAGCGCGTTCGACGCCGCTGATCGAAGAGATCCTGGCCGTCAAATCCGCAACGGGTCATCATGAATCCCGGAGCCGAGAACGAAGAGCTGGCCGCCGCAGCCAGCAGCGCCGGGATCGAGGTCGTCGAGGCCTGCACCCTCGTGATGCTAAAGTCCGGGCTCTTTTAGGCCCGCCGAACCAATTGGCCGCGCTTCCCGTCACCTCCCCAGCCAACCGCGTCGGATCAAGCTCACCGCGATCGCCGCGAGGAGGAGCGAGACCAGTTTCGAGACGCCGTTGATCCCCTGTTTGCCCATCCATTTGGTGAGACGATCGGCATAGCAAAAAACCACCGCCACGATCACCAGGTTCACGATCAACGACAGCAGCGTGTAGATCACCCCGACGGAGTCGGTCAGAACCAGGAGCGCGGTGAGCAGGGCCGGACCGGCGATCAGGGGCATGCCGAGCGGAACGATCCCAAACGATTCGGTCGTAACCCGCTTCTCTCCGCCGACGTCGAGCAGATCGCGCACGGCGAAGACGAGCAGGATCAATCCGCCTGCCACCTGGAAATCCGCCACCGTGATCCCGAGCGCCTTGAAAACCAGCTTACCGAGAAACATGAATCCGACCGAGATCGCGAGCGCGGTCGCAATGCCGAGATACGCCTCCTGATGGCGACGCTTCACATCGACGTTCGCCCCGAGCCCGATAAAAATCGCCACCATCCCAATGGCATCGATTGCGACGAAGATCGGGATGAAGGCAATGAGGAATTTGGTCACGAGGTCTCGCATCGCGTGGATTCTCCATCGCCCATCGCTAATTTCCAATTGCCAAATGGCGCGTTGCAGTTTGAAGTGTTGCTGCATTGCGGCAAATGAGCCCGCTTTAACGCTTTAACTCTTCATCGCTTCACCGACCAAATTCCATGAAACACATCCTGCTCGTTAGTCTGCTCGGCATCTTCGCCGTTTCGCTCCACGCCGAGGCTGTCAAAAGCCTTTCCGATTTTCAGGCCGCGGCCGAGAAGGCGAACGAAATCCTGGTCATCCCCGATTGGCCGAAAACGCCGGACGAAGTCCAGGGCAATATCAACACCACGATCGCCAAAGCTGACGCTGCGCTCGGCGTGATCGGAAAACAGGACCTGAGCAAAGTGACCTTCGCGAGCACGGTCGGCGCGCTCGACGACGTCCAGAACGATGCGACCATCGCAATCAACAAGACGGTCGTCATTCAACAGACCAACCAGGATGCGGCGATGCGCGATGCGGCCGAGAAAGCGATCAAGGTTTTCCAGGATTGGGCGGTCGGGATCGATTATCGCGAGGACGTTTACAAGGCGGTGAAGGCTTACGCCGACACGAACCCGAAGCTGGAAGGCGAGGACGCGCTCCTCCTCGAGCACACGATGCGCGATTACCGCCGGGCCGGCCTTGCGCTGCCGCCGGAAAAACGCGCCGAAGTGGAAAAGCTGCGCAAGGAGCTGGCGAAACTCGAGACCGATTTCGAGGCCAACATCGTCGCCGTGAAAGCGCCGGTCACCTTCACCAAGGAAGAGTTGGAAGGCGTGCCGGATAGCGTTCTCGAATCGCCCGGGGTGAAGACCGGGGACGACACCTACACCATCATGGCCAATGTCACTTTCCAGTACAACACGGTCGAGGAAACGGCGAAAAAGGAGGAGACGCGCAAGCATCTCAACGAAGTGCGCTTCAATCTCGCGCGCGAGAAGAACGTGCCGGTGCTGAACGACATGCTCGCCCATCGCAACCAGATCGCGCTCAAGCTCGGCTATAAATCGTGGGACGATTTCCAGACGGAAATCAAAATGGCCAAGACCGGGGCCGCGGCCAAGACGTTCATCAACGATCTCATCGCCGGGATTCAGCCGAAGTTCGACGCCGAAGTTGCGGAGCTGCGCAAGCTCAAGGTGGCGGAGACCAAGGATCCCAACGCGCAGATCAACATCTGGGACTGGCGCTACTTTCAGAACGAGCTGAAGAAGGAAAAATACACCGTCGATACCGAAGCGCTGCGCGTTTACTTCCCCTTCCAGCGCACGCTCGAAGGGATGTTCAACATCTACCAGAGCATCTTCGGCCTGAAGTTTACCAAGATCATCGCCCCGGAAAAATGGGTCAACGATTTGCAGCTCTACATGGTGACCGACGCCGCCAGCGGGCAGCCGCTCGGCATGTTCTATCTCGACATGTTCCCGCGCGAGGGAAAGTTCAATCACTTCGCCGAGTTCGGAATTGTTCCCGGCAAATTGCTGCCCGACGGAAAGTATCAGCGCCCGACGGTTGCACTCCTTTGCAACTTCCCGCCGCCCCAGAAAGACAAGCCGTCGCTCCTCAGTCACGGCGATGTCGAGACCCTTTTCCACGAATTCGGCCACGCCCTCCACTCCATCGTGACGACTGCGAAGTATGTCCGCTTTTCCGGGACCAGCGTGCCGGCCGACTTTGTCGAGGCGCCCTCGCAAATGCTGCAAAACTGGGTCTGGAACAAGAAGGTGCTCGACACCTTCGCGGCTGATTATCGAAATCCGTCGAAGAAAATTCCCGCCGCGACAATCGCGAAAATGAAGGAAGCGAAGCTCGCGACCGTCGGTGTCTTTTATCGGCGACAGTTCGCCTTTGCCGACATCGATCTCACCTTGCACGACGTTCATCCGGAGGCTCAGCCCTACGACTGCGTGGCGATGTCGAACCCAATTCTCCAAGAGGTCTTCCTGCCAATTAATCCCGATACCGCCTTCGTCGCCTACTTCGGTCACCTCGCCGGATACGACGCCGGCTACTACGGCTATGCCTGGGCGGATGCGATCGCCGCCGACATGGCGACCGTCTTCGAAAAAGCGCCTAACGGATTCCTCGACAAGGCGGCCGGGATGAAATTGCGCAAGGAAATCTACGCGCCCGGCGGTTCGCGCGACATCGACATCTCGATCCACAACTTCCTCGGCCGCGATCGCTCGATTCAGCCTTACCTGAAAACGTTGGGCATCGAGACGCCGGCGAAGCCCAAGGGCAGTCCCTCGAAAAATGGCAACGACGCCGAAGCGTCGCCGTCCAAGCCCTAACGCGACAAGTTCTGGTTCCGTCTTCCGGGGAGCGCGGGCGCCCCGCCCGCTGGCGAAGGCGCCTCGCCTTCGCGACCTTTTCTGGCAGCCGGGCTTTGCTTTGTGATCGTTAACCCGTTCGGTCGGCGTGGCTTCTCCAAATTCGCCGGCGCGAGGCGCACCGGCCCGCGAGCCGGGGGCCCGCGCTCCCCGGCACTCTGCGCTCGCAGGCCCGGGATGACGTGAAGGGCACCCTCTTTCGCGCTAAGTTGGCAGCTTCATGAAACGACTCGTCCACATCTCACTCGCCCTTTTCGCCACTTCACTCGTGGTCGTCGCCGCCCCGATCGAGCCGCCAAAGGAAGCCGAGAACGCAATCGATGCGGCCGGCCTCCTCGAACACATCAAGGTTCTCGGCTCGGACAGGTTTGAAGGCCGCGCGCCCGGCACTCACGGCGAAGATCTTTCGGTGCAGTACATCACCGGGCAGTTCAAGAAGCTCGGTCTCAAGCCGGGCAATCCCAACGGCACCTACACCCAGGAAGTCCCGATGGCCGGCATCCTCACCACCCCGAGCGCCACTTTCACCGTCGGCGACGAGAAAATGGTGCTGCATTCGCCTGACGAGTTCGTCGCCTTCAGCCAGCGCGTCGCGCCCAGCATCGAGGTGAAGAATTCCGACCTCGTCTTCGTCGGCTACGGGGTCGTCGCCCCGGAATATGGCTGGGACGATTTCAAAGGCGCCGACCTGAAGGGCAAAACGCTCGTCTTCCTGATCAATGATCCGCCGATTCCAGATCCGAACGATCCGACGAAACTCGACGACAGGATGTTTAAGGGAAAGGCCATGACCTACTACGGCCGCTGGACCTACAAATACGAGATCGCGGCTGAGAAAGGCGCGGCCGCCGCAGTCATCGTGCACGAGACCATCCCGGCCGCTTATCCCTGGTCGGTGGTGGAGAACAGCAACGCGAAGGAAAATTTCGTCATTGATGCGCCGGACAAGAACATGAAGACGCTCGCTGTCCGTTCCTGGATCACGCTCGACGAAGCGAAGAAGCTCTTCGCGGCGGCTGGGAAAGATTTCGCGCAGATGAAAAAGGACGCATTGAGCAAGGATTTCAAACCGGTGTCGTTAGGCGGAAAAGCGGATTTCTCCCTGCAAAACAAGATTCGCAAATTCAAATCGCACAATGTGATCGGCAAACTCGAAGGGAGCGATCCGCAGAAGAAAAATGAATACGTCATCTACAGCGCGCATTGGGACCATCTCGGACGTGATCCGCACTTAAAGGGCGACCAGATCTACAACGGCGCGCTCGACAACGCCTCCGGCGTGGCGAGCATCCTCGAGATCGCGCAGGCCTTCAAAAAGCTCCCGCAACCGCCGCCGCGCAGCATCCTTTTCCTCGCCACCACCGGCGAGGAAGCGAATTTGTTAGGCGCGAAATATTACGCCGAGCATCCGCTCTACCCGCTCGATCACACCCTGGCCGACATCAACATCGACATCGTCAATCCCTGGGGCAAAACCCGCGATATCGAAGATATCAGCTACGGCAACTCGACCCTGGATGAAATGTTTGCCCGGGACGCCGAACTCCAGGGGCGCGTGGCGAAGCCCAACAGCGAGCCGGAAAAAGGGAGCTTCTTTCGCGCCGATCACTTCGAGCTTTCGAAGCTGGGCGTGCCGGCCCTTTATCCCGGGAGCAAGCCGAAAGACTTCATCGGCAAGCCGGCCGATTACGGACAAAAAATGAGCGACGACTACACCCTGCATCATTACCACCAGGTCTCCGACGAGGTGAATCCGGCCTGGGATTTATCCGGCGCGGTGCAGGACGATCAGTTGCTCTTCGAAGTCGGCTACCAGGTCGCGAATGGCGATCAATATCCCACCTGGATGCCCGATTCCGAGTTCAAGGCAAAGCGCGACGCAATGATGGCGCATAAGCAGTAATCAGTCGCGAATCTGGTCGGGCGAGCCACCCGAATTCGGTGGAGCGAAACTCCGTCGAGCCGGGTTGCGGGTCAATCGCGCAAGCCGCGCGCAACATCTTGGATTCACAACCCCGGGTTCGATTCGATAGATTCCCACCATGCATTCTTCGTTAACGATCATCAGCCTGCTGGTTGGAATCGCGCTTCTTCTTTTCGGCCGTCGTCTCTTCTGGCTTTTCGTCGCGGCGCTCGGCTTTGCGATTGGCTTGGAGCTCGCCCCTTATCTCAGCCATAACCCGCCCCTCTGGCTCTCTCTGCTTCTCTCCCTTGGCCTCGGCCTGGCCGGCGCTCTCCTCGCCCTGCTCTTGCAAAAGCTTGCCATCGCCATCGCCGGATTTCTCGCTGGCGGAAGCCTTGCCGTCGCCCTCGTCGCGGCCTTCCTGGCGAATTCCGCGCATTACTCCGCCATCACTTTTGTCATCGGCGGAATCATCGGCGCGCTGCTGCTGGTCGCGCTCTTTGACTGGGCGCTGATTATTTTCTCGGCCATCGAAGGCGCGCGCTTAATCACGGGCGGCATCCACCTGCCCAGCACCGGCACGACCATTCTCCTCGTCGTGCTCGCCCTCGTTGGCATCATGGTGCAGGCCTCGATGTTCCGGCGCAGGACAGGGTAGCGCGAGCTTCCAGCTGCGCGGAGGACTCGCCGGGGCGAACGCGCCAACTCTTCGTTAGGCAACAAGCCGGCGAAGTCGCTGCTGGCAGGCTGAGCTTTCCGGGTTAGCTTTGCCGCTCGTTTATGAAGTTTATACTTACTCTTCTCATCCTGATCGCGCTCGCGTTCGGCGGCATGATCGCCCTCGCCCATCACGATACGACCGAGCGGGCCAACCTCGCCTTCAAGAAATACGCTCCGGTGACGGCAGCCTTCAGCCGGTTGCGTGGCGACAGACAGCACGTCCTCTCGGTCTATTACCGACTTCATTTCCCGGGAAACAAACCACCGCTGCGCGAAGCGGTGGCGGCCTGGTCGCTCCGGCCTTTTCGCCTCGTCACCTTCATCACGAAGTAAGCTGGTGCGTGCCTGGGACGGGGGTCGGGTCAGTGACTATCGCACGTCGGTTGCGGAAGGAGACGACGATGCCATTTAAGTGGATCGCCACTGACCTGCACACGGGAGCCTGGACTCACCTGAACCGAATACTGCTCGGCAAGACGTAATTGCTTATTTAGGACTGATAAGCATTAAGGGCCAAGAGCGAGCGGGCCTCCTCGCAGTATCGTGAGGGTGCCCTGGGCGACCCCTTTTGCTCCTCCTTATCGCGATGGGCGTGGCGCGATGAGGAGATATTTTGCGGCGCTTGGGATTCCGTTCGTAAAGACGGTGACGAGTGTCGGACCAGGCGGGAGAAGTTTCGCCCGCTGAGAAGTGAAGCTCGTATCAGACCAGCCGCGGCGCGGATCGACCAAAAGGAATGCGACCTGACCGCTGTCGATGTTGCGCAGTTGGACGACGGGGTAGTTACTCGATGAATCCGAAGTGTTTCCGCCGGAGGCCTGAGAGATGCCCCGGAAAAGCGAACCGCTAAGCCGCAGGCTATTGCTGAAACGCGCCCGCGCAATCTGAGGTCGCCATGACTCATCGAAGTCGAGGCCAACGTGATAGAGCTCCGCGGTCGGAGTAAAAGCACCCGCAGAACCGGAGGCGAAAAGGATGTCGCCGCTGGGTAAGAACGTGGCCGTGTGATCGTATCGTGCGAAAGAAAGAGCCGCGGTCAACGTCCAAGTTCCAATCGCCGGATCATAGAGTTCCGCGGTTGCGAGTGCGCCGAGGTCGTTGTAACCGCCCGCCACGAGGACCTTGCCATCGGGCAGCAATGTGGCGGTGTGTTCCTTGCGGCCGTCGGCCAGGTTGCCGGTCGCCGCCCAATTGCCAGTTGCAGGATTGTAGAGTTCCGCGCTCCTCAGAGTTCCGCCGTTGAAGCCGCCCGCCACCAGCACCTTGCCGCTGGGCAGCAACGTGGCGGTAGGAGACTCTCTTGCCGTAATGAGGCTACCAGTTGTGGTCCACCTTCCGCGCACGAGATCATAGAGTTCGCAACTCGCGACAATGCCGTGCTCGTTATGACCGCCTGCCACCAGAACCTTGCCGCTCGGCAGCAACGTCGCCGTGTGCGCAAAACGATCGGTAACCATGTTGCCCGTGGGCATCCAGCTTCCGGTTGCTGGATCGTAGAGTTCACAGCTCGCGAGGTTGCCGCTGCTACCGATTCCTCCGGTGACAAGTAGCATGCCGTTGGACAGAAGCGTGGCGGTGTGAAATTCTCGACCGGTGGCGAGACTGCCGGTCTCTGTCCAGGTCCCAGTCGCCGGGTCGTAGAGTTCGGAGCTCGCGATGTAGGCCGTGTCGGTCGCACCCCCTGCGATCAGCACCTCACCGTTGGCCAGCAAGGTAGCGGTGTGCTCAAAACGGGCGAAGTTCAAGCTGCCGGTGACAGTCCAGGTGCCGGGCGCGGGGTCATAGAGTTCCGCTTCCGTGAGATAGCTGTTGTTGTAGCCTCCTGCGACCAGGACCTTGCCGTTAGGCAGCAGCGTCGAGGTGTGATTATAGCGCGCAGTAGCGAGACTGCCCGTTACTGTAAAGCTCCCATTCGCCGGGTCGAAGACTTCCGTACTGCCGACAGGGGGGCCGTCAGTGATAACACCGCCGGCCACGAGCACGTTCCCGTTAGGCAGGAGGGTCGCCGTGTGAGTTTGTCGTCCGGTCACCAGGCTGCCCGTGGCGGTCCAGGTCCCGTTCGTCGGGTCATAGAGTTCCGCGCTTGCGAGTACGCCGAGTCCGTTGTAACCGCCCGCCACGAGGACCTTGCCATCGGGCAGCAACGTGGCGGTGTGCTCCATGCGGCCGTCGGCCAGGTAGCCGGTCGCCGCCCAGGTTCCGGTCGCCGGATCGTAGAGCTCGGCGCTCGGGGTCGCGCCGCCGGAGTCTCCTGCTGCGACAAGCACCTTCCCGTTAGGCAGGAGGGTCGCGGTATGATCCTCGCGCCGGGTTGCGAGCTCGCCGGTCGTTGTCCAAGTGCCGCTTTCCGGGTCATAAAGCTCGGCACTCGTCAGATTCATGGTCGCGTTACTGCCTCCCGCGACGAGCACCCTGCCGTCGGGCAGCAAAGTGGCCGTATGTCGCCGGCGTGCGGTGGTCAGGCTGCCGGTTGGCGCCCAGGTTCCGCTCGCCGGATCATAGAGTTCGGCGCTCGCGAGTATGCTGACGTTTTCTCCTCCTACCACGAGCACCTTGCCGTTGGTCAGCAAGGTTGCCGTGCAATTTTGGCGGGCGGTTGTCAGGCTCCCGGTCACGCTCCACGTGCCGCTCGCCGGATTGTAGAGTTCCGCGCTCCCCAGAGTTCCGCCGTTGTAGCCGCCCGCCACCAGCACCTTGCCGCTGGGCAGCAACGTGGCGGTGTGAGATTCGCGCCCGGTCAGGAGGCTGCCGGTCGCGGTCGAGGTCCCGCTCGCCGGATCATACAGCTCCGCCGTCGCGAAAGTGTGAAAGAAGTCCGTTCCCCCTGAAACGAGCACCTTGCCGTTAGGCAGCAACGTTGCCGTGTGCTGGAGGCGCGGGGTGATGAGGTAGCCGGTCATCTCAAACCGGAAAGGTGAGGCCGCGCAGGGGCGGGCCAGAATCAGTCCCAGTGCGATAAGAGAGAACGAGAAGGCAAGCCACTTGCCTTTACAGAGCGAGAAGCGGGACGCGGTTTTCTTTTCGACCGGGTCTTTCATAGGTTTTCGCGGTCAAGTCAGGCACCCGTTATCGTGTCACTTGAAGCAGGGCTCGGAGTCCGGGGGAATAATCCGAGCCGCTCGCGGAACGGGTGGTGTTGCGAGCATTCCACCCGCTCTGATTATTCGTGTCAAGCCTATTCGGACATGCTCCAGCCTTAGCCCTCCCAAGTCCGCCTTCCACAATCCGCACCCCGGCGTCCATGGTGCGCGCTTGTGCAGATTTACTTTGGCGGCAGCCACCGAGTTGATCCCGGGCCGCTTTGCGTGGTCGCGATCCCAGGCTTGCACAGCTTTCTTCCAGCACGAAGCGCGTTAACAATTTTTGGCGTTGCAGCTCGGCATTTTAGTTACCGGACATGCGGTCGCGGTGGCACGTTTCGTTATGCAAAGGAGTTTGACGGGGCAACTCGGAACTCGGGGTCACCCATTAGGGCACGGGTCAATGGCAAAAAAGGTCCCCCATCGCGAGATTCTTCAATATCGGCTGTCGTCCGTCCAATTTGAGGCGCACTTTGCTCGCAGCGCTCGAAATCGTGCAAGGTAAGAGGGGCGTTGGTGCGCCGCTCCTAATGCCGGAAATGGCGGACGCCGGTAAAGATCATCGCGAGGTCGCGCTCGTCGGCGGCGGCGATCACTTCGGCGTCGCGAACGGAGCCGCCCGGTTGAATCGCCGCGGTGGCGCCGGCGTCGGCGGCCGCGGTCAGGCCGTCGGGGAATGGGAAGAAGGCGTCGCTCGCGACGGCACTTCCTTTGAGCGAGAGACCCGCTTCCTGCGCTTTCCAGACCGCAATGCGCGAGGCGTCGACGCGCGACATCTGGCCGGCACCGATCCCGAGGGTGCGATCGGCGCTCGCATAGACGATGGCGTTTGATTTGACGTGCTTGACGACGCGCCAGCCGAATTGCATCGCGGCTGTCTCCTGCCGGGTAGGCGGACGTTTCGTGACAACTTTTGTCTCGAGATCGGTCAGGGCTTCGGAGTCTTTTTGTTGCACGAGCAATCCGCCGCGAACCGAGCGAAGATCGAGTTCTTTCTTTTCGTCAGGCGCAGGCGGCCGAAGCGCGCGCATCAGGCGCAGGTTTTTCTTTTTCTGGAGAAGGGCGCGCGCGTCGGACTCAAACTCAGGAGCGATGATGACTTCGCTGAAAATTTCGCTGATTGCTTTCGCGACCGCGAGGCTGAGCGGCCGATTGCAGACGATGATGCCGCCAAACGGCGCCTGCTTGTCGGTCGCGAAGGCTTTGAGCCAGGCTTCGCGCAGGTCGGGATCGCTCCCCACTCCACAGGGATTGGTGTGCTTCAGGATCGCAACCGTCGGTTCGGAGAATTCATCGATCAGGTCGGCCGCGGCGCCGATGTCGAGCAGGTTGTTAAAGGAAAGCTCCTTCCCGTGCAGCTTCTCGAAATGTTCCCCGAAATTTCCGTAGAGCGCGGCTTTCTGGTGGGGATTTTCGCCGTAACGCAACCGGCTGACGAGCGGCAGCGAGATGGAGAACGAGGTCTCGGTCTTCTGTTTCGCGTTCAGGAAAGTCGCGATCGCCCGGTCGTAGTCGGAAGTAGTGATGAAGGCCTTGATCGCGAGCCGCTCGCGTAACTTGAGCGTCGTCTCGCCCTCGCGGTCGCGCATTTCCTCCAGCACCGCCGCGTAATCCGCCGGGTCGACCACGACTGTGACCGACTGATAATTCTTCGATGCACTGCGCAACATGGCGGGCCCGCCGATGTCGATCTGCTCGATCGCCTCGCCCAGTTTCACGCCGGGCTTTGCGATCGTGGCCTCGAACGGATAGAGATTCGCCACCAGGAGATCGATCGGCTCGATCCCGTTCTCGCGTGCAGCCGCCTCGTGTTCCTTGTTCCCACGGAGAAATAGAAGCGCGCCGTGCACTTTCGGGTGGAGCGTTTTCACCCGGCCATCGAGGATTTCGGGCGAGCCGGTAAAACTGGAAACGTCGCGCGCCTTGACTCCTTCCTGACGCAGGAGGCTGGCGGTGCCGCCAGTGGAAAGAATCTCGACTCCCATCTTCTCGAGCGCGCCCGCGAAATCGGCCACGCCGGTTTTGTCGGAAACGGAAATGAGAGCGCGTTTGATTTTCATGAAGATTTTCGCTGCACGAGAAAGTAGGCGACCGCATACATGATGAGCCCAAAGGCGAGCGAGACGCCGATGGAAAGCGCGAAGCCCGGCAGGTTGGCGACGCCCGGATCGCCCGCGTAAAGCGCGCGCCGCACGGCAGCGACGCCGTAGGTAACGGGATTGATGTGCACCAACCAAAAGATCCAGGAGTGCGGGTTGGTCGCGGGAAAGAGCGCGCCGGACATGAGCCAGAGCGGAATGAGAAAGACGTTCATGATGGCGTGAAAACCCTGGGTCGATTCCATCGGCCAGGCGACAAGAAAACCAAGACCGGTGAGGCCAAAGCCAACGATGAAGAGTGTCCCGAGACACACCAGGAGTCGCTCGGGCGTGATGTGAATGCCGACGAAGGGCGCGAGCAAAAGAAAGATCAAGCCCTGCAATAGCGCGAGGGTGGTGCCGCCGAGAATCTTCCCGCAGACGATGCTCCCGGGCGAGATGGGCGCGACCAGGACCGACTGGAGAAAACCTTCCCGCCGATCTTCGATGATCGAGATGGTCGAGAAGATGGCGGTGAAAAGCATGATGAGAATGAGCGTGCCGGGATAGAAATATTCAAGGTAGCTGACGCCGTTAGGCGACGAGCCGGCGCGGAACGATGGCCCGATCCCCGAGCCGATGAGAAACCAAAAAACGAGCGGCGTGAGGAGCGCGCCGACGATGCGGTTGCGCTGCCGATAGAAGCGCACGATTTCGCGTTGCCAGAGGGTCGCGGTGGGTAAAAGAAAAAAGCCGGAGCGTTTCCCTCCGGCGCTGACGGCCGCTCCGCTCATGCCGGCCTAACGATCGAGCACGATGTGTTTCGCCGCCGGATAGAGGACCGGGCAGCAGCCGATCGTTTCGCAGAAGGCTTTGCTGAAATGGCTCAGGCTCGAGTAGCCGACCTCGGTCGCGGCCTCGGTCACATTGTAGCGGCCGCTGCGCAGCAACTCGGCAGCGCGTTCCATCCGCGCGTTGCGCAGGAACTGCGGAATCGTCAGGCCGACTTCCCGCGAAAAAATCCGGCTCAGGTAAAACGGGCTGCACCCGACTTCCTGTCCGAGCATCTCGAGAGTCGGCGGATTGGTCAGGTCGCGCACCAACAGTTCCTTCGTCCGCATCACGCGATCGCGCGCGACCCGCTTCTGCCGCATGCAAAAGAATTCCGGATCCTTCGGCTCGAAAAGGAAATGCGACATCAGCTCGAGGGCCTTGCTCTGATACCAGAGGATGCGCGCCGCCTTCGGCACCGGCGGCTCGGCCAGGCTGGCGACGATTGCGCGCTGCTCGGCCGACATCGGTTGTGGTGCCGAGACAACGCTCTGTTCTTTTCTCGGGAAAATCACTTCGCGCATGGCCGGCGCGAGATCGCCTTCGGAGGGCGCGAGCTGCTTTTGCAGATGCTCTCTCGAATATTCGAGCGTGACGAAGCGATGATGGTCGTGCGCCTGTCGCGTGGCGCGGAGCGGTTCGTCGCCGATCGCATAATACCCGGAGCTACTCGGGCCGTAATCGTGAGTCGCGTTGCCGCGCCCGATCGCACCGCGTCCGTCGAGATTGAGGCAAAACTCGATGCTGCGCGGACGGAAACTCTCCGCCCAGTCAAGCGGCTGGCTGGTGGTGAAGTCGTGCCACTCGATGCAAATCCCCATCTCCTCGAAGCTGCCGTAGAGCCGCTGCCAGCCGTGGCTTACGTTTGTCCACGCCGCCTGAGTTGGGAGTTCGCCTTTCATTGCTGCTATTTTCGGGTGGACATCGTGGAATGCAAGACTCGTCTGTAGCGGCCGTCTGTGACCATCGAACGGCGCGTTACCTCGACGAAGACACGACGCCTATAAAGCGCCGCTACCATGATTGACTCGCCGGCCGCGCTCACTTGTCCTTAAAGAAATCGACGAACGAGCGTTGCACCTTGAAGAACGTGCGCTTCACGTCGTCCCCCGCCTGGCGAAAAGCGTGCGTCACCGGATTTTCGTCGCCATTGGCTCCTTCGCGACTGGCCTCGTCGCTTTGCTCAGCGGTCATCGCGGTCTGGTCGCCACCGGAGAAGAGTCCTTCCGTGCGGGTGACGGTGCCGTGATTCGCGCCGATGAAAATTTTTCCGGCCTGCTCGCCATTCTGCCGAAGCAAGGCCATCATCCAGATTGGGTTGCCACGTTGATCGACCCGCAGCGTGTAGTCCACGGTCGCGAAATTGACGTGCGACTTCTGCGCGGTTTGCCGGGCAAGCGTGTAGGCGCCGCTCGAATCGAGATTCAGTTTTGCCGTATCAATGACCGGGCCTGACGAACTCTCGACCGAGGAGCGCAAAGGCGTGCGCTCGGAGACGATCTGATCGTTGCCCACTTCGACCTCGCGCACCCCGCCGCGGGCCTGCGAATCTTCGAGCAGGATCTTCCACGTCGCCGGCTGCGGGTCTCCATTGGTCCCGCTAACCTCGATGACGTGATTAACGAAATCGCGTTTCAACTGCTTGCCGACCGTACGCATCGCTTCGTAGGCCGTCGGCCGTTGCTGGGCCAGGACCGGCGTGCCTACCAAGAGGAGTGCGAGGAGCAATTTCGACATGCGAAAATAGTGCATGCCTCATCGCCGATTGCCAGCGGTGATCGATGGCATCGACTGAAGTCCGGGAGGCGCAGGCGAAAACTCATTGAAAGACCGTCGGAATTTCGCCAGCTTGCCATCGGACCGAGGAGCCGGTTTGTTAGGCGCGCTCGTGGTGATGAAGAAAGCGAAGAAGAAAATCGAATTCTCCAGTCACACCGGCAATCTCGCCCTGATGCGCACCTGCGTGCGCCGTTTTCTCGAAGCGTTTCCGTTTAGCGAACGCCAGCGAACGCTTATGGTGCTCGGGGTAGACGAGGCCTGCACCAACATCATCCGGCACGCCTACCATCTGCGGGACGACCGACTCATCTCGCTCTCGCTCGAGGAGAAAAGCGATTGCGTTTGCCTGCGCCTGCGGGATTACGGCAAGCAGGCGAAACCCAATTCGATCAAGGATCGGCCGCCGGATTTGATCAAGCCGGGCGGACTCGGTCTGCACCTTATCCGCAATGCCTTTGACCAGGTCGACTACGTTCTGCGCAGCCGTGGGACGGAGTTGGTGCTGACGAAAAATCTGGAATAGAAACAGACAGGATTTGACCGCGGATTACACGGATTTGACACTAGGGGAGCGGGGCGGCCGGAGGCCGCCTCCTCTTTCGCTTCCAACCCATCCGTGTCATCCGCGTAATTCGTGGTTCATTCTCCGGATCGCATGATGACTCAGCCACCACCTGATCCGGCCTTCGAGATTTCCTTGCGGCCGCCGATGTTCAGCGAGTTCACCGGCCAGGTGAAGGTTTGTGAACGGATCGAGGTGTTGGTCGAAGCGGCGAAGAAGCGCGGCGATGTGCTTGAGCATGTCTTGCTCAGCGGACCGCCCGGTCTCGGTAAGACGACGCTGGCGCACATCATCGCGAACGCGATGGGCGTCAACATCAAGAACACGAGCGGGCCGGTAATCGAAAAGGCCGGCGAGCTGGCGGGACTGCTGACGAGCCTGGAAAAAGGCGATGTCCTTTTCATCGACGAAATTCACCGGCTCCAGCCGACGATCGAGGAGTATCTCTATCCCGCGATGGAGGACTACAAACTCGACATCATCATCGACCAGGGACCGCAGGCGCGCAGTCTGCAATTGCGGTTGCCGAAGTTCACCCTGATCGGCGCGACCACGCGCTCGGGGATGTTGAGTGCGCCACTGCGTTCGCGTTTTGGGATGACGGCACGGCTCGATTACTACAGCGCGGAGGAGATGCAGAAAATCATCCTGCGGAGCGCGGGATTGTTGAACGTGGAGATCGATCACGCCGGCGCGGCCGAGATCGCGACCCGCACCCGCGGGACGCCGCGGACGGCGAATAATCTCCTGCGCTGGGTGCGCGATTACGTGCAGGTGAAAGCGGAAGGCCGCATCACCGCCGAACTGGCGGATCGCGCCCTAACGATGCTCGAAATCGATCGCGACGGATTCGACGAGTGGGACAAGCGGATTCTGGAAACGCTGATTCACAAGTTTAGTGGCGGACCGGTCGGACTGAACTCGCTCGCGGTGGCGGTCGGCGAAGAAGCCGGCACCCTCGAAGAGGTGAACGAGCCCTACCTTATCATGGAAGGCTACATCAAGCGCACGGCGCAAGGTCGGGTCGCCTTGCCTAACGCCTACCGAAAACTGGGAATCAAGCCACCGGTCGGACCGCAGAGCGAGTTGTTTGGCTCGTGAAAGCGACGGCGAGCGCCAATCCTCGGGGGAGCGCGCGCGACTCGCGTGCTGGTGATGGCAACTCACCATCGCGAACTTTTCCCCCTGCCCGGGCGTCGCACGAATCATTGCGGCGACTCGCCGCAAAGAGGACGCGACTCGCGTGCGCTCCCCAGACTCGCCAGCCGCGATTCGCATGAACGGAGAAACCGATCTCTTTCCAAGCGTCGCGAGAGTCCTGACCGTCGCCGAGTTGACGCGCTCGATCCGCAATTTGCTCGAGGCGCAATTCGGCACGGTTTGGGTGCAGGGGGAAATTTCGAATTACAAAAAGCACCCGTCCGGTCACCAGTATTTCACTCTTAAGGACCAGCGGGCCGCGATCGCTTGCGTGATTTTTCGTAACACGCTGCCGCCCTTTCCCACGCCTCTGGCCGATGGGATGCAGGTGCAGGTTTATGGCAACGTCACTGTCTTCGAAGCGCGCGGGCAGTATCAGCTCAGCGTGCAGATCAT
This sequence comes from uncultured Verrucomicrobiae bacterium, assembly GCA_963742545.1. GTDB lineage: Bacteria > Verrucomicrobiota > Verrucomicrobiia > Chthoniobacterales > UBA10450 > Palsa-1392. The sequence goes on from CAVUMF010000005.1 coordinate 182,840, forward strand.
CCAGTCGCGCGGCCTCGGGCTTTTGCAGGCGAAGTTCGAAGCGCTCAAGCGCAAACTGGAAGCGGAAGGGGTTTTTGACGCAGCGCGCAAACGCCCGTTGCCGAAATTTCCGCGCCGCATCGGGATTGTCACCTCACCGAGCGGCGCGGCCATCCAGGACATGCTCAACATTCTTCGCCGGCGTGCGCCGGGGGCGCAGGTTCTGATCAATCCGGTGCGGGTGCAGGGCAGCGGGGCTTCGCTCGAGATCGCGACCGCCATCCGTGAGCTGAGCGTGCCTAACAAATTATGGAAACCGCTCGACGTGCTCGTCGTCGCGCGCGGCGGCGGCAGCATCGAGGACTTGTGGGAGTTCAACGAAGAAATCGTCGCGCGGGCGATCATCCACTCGCCCGTTCCGGTCGTCTCGGCCGTGGGCCATGAAGTTGATTTCACGATTGCGGATTTCGTCGCCGACCTGCGCGCGCCGACCCCAAGCGCGGCCGCGGAGTTGATTGTTCCCGACGTGCGCGACCTCGAGCGACGGACGCGCGAATTGCAAAACAGCCTTGGAAAATGCTGGCGCAGTTTCGTCGCGCAGGCCCGCGGCCGGCTCAGCGCGGTTTCCGAAAAAGCGTTGTTCCGGGAACTGGGCCGACGACTGCGCGAAGCGCAGCAACAGCTCGATGTCGCGAAGGAATCGCTTGCTCGCACGGTTGAACAACGCCGCCTCGCGGAGAGAAACCGCCTCACCAAGTCGGCCCTGGCGCTGAAGGCGCACAATCCGGCGCGGGAACTCGCAGCCTGCCGGCAACGGTTGCGGGAAATTCAACGCCGGCTGGGCGAATGTTCCCGGCAACGCCTCACGACCGCTCGCCGGCGCTGGGAACGGACCGCCGGCTTGCTCCGCCTTCTCGGCCCGGAAGGAACACTGCAACGCGGCTACAGCATCACCCGGGACGAGAAAGGAAATCTCCTCCGTTCCGTCGCACTCGTCAGGCCGAGGATGCGCATTCGCACCCACCTGAGTGACGGCGAGTTTGAATCTGATGTTTGTTCGCCGGCGACGTAGCGACGGCGAATGGCGCGCGGTTCCCGCTCTATTCCGGATTAACCGCCGTGTTCGTGGTGCCGAGCCAGTTTGTTGGGTCGCTCGTGTCGAAGATACTCGTCTTGGTTCCCGCAGCAGAAGTCCGCGTCGGGGTCAGGATTGTACCGTCACACGCAAGATTGTTCACGCTGCCGTCGCAGTTCAAAATAATCGCGCGTTTCCCAGCCCAAACGCCGCCTTTTTGTGTCTTGTCGGTGGTGTACTGGGGCGGGTTCGCAGCCGGATCGACAAATCCGTCAGCCACCAGCGGGAAGGCGGAGTTGGAGGTTTCGCTCAGGTTTAGAATGTAGGAGTAGCTGTTCTCACCTGCTGCCAGGGTATAGGTATAATTGCCGCCAACTGGGTTCTGATCGATCCGGTTGTCCGGCGTCGTCCTGGTGTAAGCCGACCCCTTGACCGCAAAAATTTCCTCATTGGTCAGGTAAGCAGGAAAGAGCTCACGAAAAGCCTGGTTCGCGTTGGTGATCGCAGCACTGTTGGGATCATCAGGATCGACGGTGTTGGGAAAATTGCCGCCGTGATCGGCCGCAAAGAGTTTTAAGGTGACACCAAGCTGTCGAATATTTGACAGATCTTTCGTCTGGTTCGCCCGCTCCGTCACCGTGTTAAAAACGGGAAAAGCGATGCTCGCCAAAATGGCGATGATGGTGATGACAACGAGGAGCTCGATGAGCGTGAATGCGGATGGGGTTTTGTTCATATGGGTATTGGGGTTGGGTGTTTGGGTTGGGGTTAGTGTTGGGGGGTTGAGAATTGGGGGCTGGGAGGCTGGGGGTCTTGCGGAATGGGGTATTGGTATCGGAACGGCCCGAGAATGGGAAACGGGGCCGAGGGGGGTCAAGCAAAAAAAACGTTTTTTTCGACGAGGGCCGCGACCAAGAAGAATGACCGCTATGCACCTCCGTGAGGCGCTCCGCTCCGAGAGGCCTCGCCCTTGAAGGCAATGACGGCGAGCGGCGGCAGATTCACTACGATGGAATGCATCCGCCCCTGCCATTCGACTGCCTCCGCTTCCAGCCCACCGAGGTTGCCCACGTTGCTCCCGCCGTAGGTCTCGCCATCGGTGTTGATGATCTCCCTATAGAAGCCGTCGTTAGGCACGCCCAGTCGGTAGTTGTAGCGCACGACCGGCGTGGCGTTGACCGCAAAGACAAGGATTTCGCCTTCACGCGAGCGGCGCAGGAAGGCGACGATGCACTGATCGGCGTCGTGAAAATCAATCCACTCGAAGCCTTCGTGCGTGTCGTCCATATCCCAGAGCGCGGGCTCATTGCGGTAGACGTGATTGAGATGCTGCACCAGCCGGCGCAGTCCATCGTGGCGCGGCAGGCTGGTCAGATCCCAATCGAGGCTGCGATCGTGATCCCACTCTCGCCACTGCCCAAATTCGCCGCCCATGAAAAGCAGCTTTTTCCCCGGATGCCCATACATCCAGGCGTAGAACATCCTGAGGTTGGCAAACTTCTGCCATTCGTCGCCCGGCATCTTGTTGATCATCGAACCTTTGCCATGCACCACTTCGTCGTGGCTGAGGACTAGGACGAAGTGCTCCTGCCACGCATACATGATGGAGAAGGTGACGTTCCCCTGATGAAAACGCCGGTAGATCGGATCGAGCGCCATATAGTGCAGGAAATCGTGCATCCAACCCATGTTCCATTTGAAACCGAAGCCGAGCCCGCCGAGGTAGATCGGCCGCGAAACGCCGGGCCAGGCAGTTGATTCCTCCGCGATGGTCATGACCCCGGGGAAATTCTCGTAGCAGCGTTCGTTAGTCTGTTTCAGGAAAAAGACCGCCTCGAGATTTTCGCGGCCGCCAAATTGGTTCGGGATCCACTGCCCCGGCTCGCGCGAATAATCGAGATAAAGCATCGACGCGACCGCATCCACCCGCAGGCCGTCGATGTGATATTTGTCGAGCCAGAAGAGCGCGTTGGCGGTGAGAAAATTCCGCACCTCGTTGCGTCCGAAATTGAAAATCAGCGTGCCCCAATCGCGGTGCTCGCCCTGCCGCGGATCGGCGTGCTCGTAGAGATCGGTGCCGTCAAACTCCGCCAGGGCATGCGCGTCTTTCGGGAAATGCGCCGGCACCCAGTCCATGATCACGCCAATGCCGGCGCGATGGCAGGCATCGATGAAATGCCGCAGCTCGTCCGGAGTACCGAACCGGCTCGTCGGCGCATAGTAATTCGTCACCTGGTAACCCCACGAACCCTCGAACGGATGCTCCGCGATCGGGAGCAATTCGAGATGAGTGAAGCCCATCTCGAGCACGTAAGGCAGCAGCGTTTCGGCAAACTCCAAATAGCTGAGAGAGCGATTCCCGTCCTCGACCACGCGCCGCCATGAGCCGAGGTGCACCTCGTAAATGCTGACCGCGCTGCGATGCCATTGCTTCTGCGGCCGCTCCGCCATCCATTGCTGGTCGCTCCATTGGTAACGCTCGAGATCGTAAACCAGCGACGAGGTCTGCGCACCATGCTGGCTGAAAAAGCCGAACGGATCGCTCTTCAGCAGAAGTCCGCCCGACTGCGACTTGATCTCGTATTTGTAGTGCGCCCCTTCCTGCACTCCGGGGACGAAGATTTCCCAGACGCCGTTCCCGACCAGCTTGCGCATCGGGTTGACGCGGCCATCCCAGAAATTGAAATCGCCCACCACGCTCACCCGGGCTGCGTTCGGGGCCCAGACCGCGAAATAAACGCCCTGTTCCCCGCCGATCTCGCGCAGATGCGCGCCAAACTTGTCGTAAAGCCGTTTGTGATTTCCTTCGCCGAAGAGGTGCAGGTCCACCTCGCCCATGATCGGTCCATAGCTGTAGGGATCGCGCAGGAGATGCTCCGAGCCGTCGAACGCGAGCACCTTGACGAGGTAGGGAAAGTCCGGCGATTCGTTAGGCACGGTCGCCTGATAAAGCCCCTCGATGTGGAGCCGGTCGGCCGGGAAAACTTTCGCGCGATCGTTTGCCGCCACGACCTGGATCTCCTTCGCTTCTGGCCGGAAAATGCGGATTACCAGATCCTCGCCCACGCGATGCGGACCGAGAATGTGGAAGGGATCATCATGGGAACCGTGCAGGAGCGAAGCGATCTCGTTCGGATCGATCGGGTAAATGGAAAATGAACTCATGAGTCGCCAAAGAGACTAATGGCGGAGGTCGGCATTGCAATTATCGGAGCGAAATCGAGGCGGTCATCGCTGGACGGACCGTTTTTAATTTTCATAACCTCGCACCTCACCGATATTTCGGGCGATGGCTGAAACGCCGAGCGATCCGACTGAGGCGTTGCTGCGCTCCTACAGCGCGGGCGGCGGCATTAATTACCTCGACGCCGCGGCTACTCTCCCTTCGCGGCCGGCGATCGATGCGGCCTGCGTCGAATTGCTCAGCCTTCTCTTTCCCGGCTTCCATGGCGAGCCGGTCATTCATCCGGGCGATCTGCCCGATCTGACCCGCAGCCGGATTCGCTCGCTCTACGTCCGATTGCATCCCGAGATGTGCAAAAGCCTCGCCCGGCGCGGCGGCAACCGCTCGGTCGAGCCCGACGCCGATCGCATCCTGAAGGATTTCTTTTCCAAGCTGGCGGGCGTGCGCGAGATACTCTGGACCGATATCGACGCCGCCTACGAAGGCGATCCGGCCTCGACCAGTTTCGAGGAGATCATTCTCGCCTATCCGTCGCTCGAAGCGATCGCGATCCAGCGCATGGCGCACATTCTTTACCAGGCGGACCTGCCCCTTATCCCGCGGATGATGACGGAATGGGCTCACGGTCGCACCGGGATCGACATTCATCCGGGCGCCGAGATCGGCAGCTATTTTTTTATCGATCACGGCACCGGGGTGGTGATCGGCGAGACGTGCGTGATCGGATCGCGGGTCAAACTCTATCACGGGGTGACGTTAGGCGCGCGCAGCTTTCAAAAGGACGAAGAGGGCCACATTAAGAAGGGCGGCAAGCGTCATCCCAATGTCGAAGACAACGTCACAATTTATCCCAACTCGACCGTGCTCGGCGGCGAAACCGTCATAGGTGCGCGGAGCACAATTGGCGGTAACGTTTTTCTGACCCACAGCGTGCCGCCCGATTCGCTCGTATCCTACGATGCGAAACAATTTCAGATCATGCTCAAGCGCGAACGCGTTTTGACCGAGCCTAACGAATCGGCTCCGCGATGATCTACCTCGATTACAACGCCACCACGCCGCTTTCCGGCGCGGCCTGGCGCGCGATGCAGCCGTATTTTGAGGAGTATTTTGGCAATCCCTCAAGCGTGCACCGCGCGGGACGCGAAACGCGGGCGGCTATCGACGATGCGCGCGACCGGCTCGCCGCTCTCCTGCGCGTCAAACCGCACGAAGTCGTCTTCACGAGCGGCGGGACGGAGTCGAATAACCTCGCGATCCTCGGGCTCGCCCGGGCCGCCGCGCCTAATGGAAAGCATTTGATCAGCAACCGGGCGGAACATCACGCCGTCCTGCACACGCTTGAGCATTTGGAAAAGCAGGAAGGCTTTGAAGTGACCTGGCTCGAGGTTTCGCCCGAGGGCTTGATTGATCCCGATGCGCTCGACCAGGCGATTCGGTCGGACACGACATTGGTCTCGATCATCACCGCAAACAACGAGACGGGCGTCATCCAACCGATGGAGGAAATCTCGGCGCGCTGCCGGAAGCACGGTGTGCTCCTGCACAGCGACATGGTGCAGTCGTTTGGAAAAATGGACGAGCAGAAGCTCGTCTCTCCGGAGGGACCTGCTTCCGCAGGTCCGGTTTCAGAAATCTGCGACGCGGCCAGCTTCGGCGCTCACAAGTTCTACGGGCCGAAAGGCGCGGGCTTTCTCTACCTGCGCTCGGGGCTGCCGATCGATCGAATTCAATTCGGCGGCGCCCATGAAGGCGAGCGCCGCCCGGGGACCGAGAATGTCCCGGCAATCGTCGGGATGGCGGCGGCCGCGGAAGAAGTCTTGCGGAATCTGGCTGACGAACAGGCGCGCGAGTGCGAGCTGCGCGACGAGTTGTGGCGCGGGATTGAACGCGCCTGGCCCGAGGCGCAGCAAAACGCTGCCACGGCCCCGCGTTTGGCCAACACCCTGAACGTCAGCTTTCCCGGTTTCCCATCCGAAACCATGCTGATGGCGCTCGATCTCGAAGGCGTCTGCGCCTCGAGCGGGTCAGCCTGCATGGTGGGTTCGGTCGTCGCTTCGCACGTCCTCCTCGCGATGGGTTTGCCGCCGGAACGCGCCGCCTCCGCCATTCGCTTTTCGTTAGGCAAGGAAACGACCGCGGCCGAAATCGAGGCGACGATTGCGGCCATCGATCGCGTTTCGCAGCGGCGCAAATCCGCCGCGGCGGCCAGCCCGGGGCAGCATGCTGTCGTTTAGCCAGCTCGAGCTTTCTCTCGCGCCCTGCGTTCCCGAAAAGATGCCGGGGCGAGATCCGGCCATGGAAGCGAGCGCGAGCGCCTTGTTGCTCCAGCACGGCGCGTCCGCGATCGCGGGGCTGATCCGCGTCGAATGGTCGAAGCGGCTTCGCTCCGCCGCCGGGCGCGCGGAATACGGCCGCGCGCGTGTTCTGCTCAACTGCCGTCTTTGCGCCTTTGGCGAGGCGGAGATCGATCGCACCCTGCGCCATGAGCTGGCGCATCTCATCGCGCAATCTCGCGCCGGCCGCCGGCGAATCGCGCCACATGGCACCGAATGGCGTCGCGCCTGCGCCGACCTTGGAATCGAAGGCGAAGCGCGCTGCCACAATCTCCCTTTCCCGATTCATCGCCAGGAGCGCCGCTTCCTCTACGCCTGCCCGCATTGCCGGCGCGATTATCCGCGCACCCGACCTCTCCGTCGCACCTCGGCCTGTCTCGACTGCTGCCGCGCCTTCAATCACGGGCGCTACGATGGACGTTTCAAACTCCAGCTAGTTAGGCGTTAGGCGATTCCGGTTCCGGGGAGCGCCGGCGACTCGCCGGCTGGCGATCCCGAACGCTTTCGGGGCGCGAACTATTACAAGACGCTCCATGGCAACGAAACCGGCGCCTCTGCGCATCGCTCGCTCCTCTCGTCGCGGCGGGTCGCCGCGACGGGCAGGCGAGTCGCCTGCGCTCCCTGAAAGCTTGCGGGCGCGCCTTGGGTTCCTGTAGCAGTGCTCGCTGGCGGATGACGACGATTCTCTGGCAAAAACAGGCGACCGCTGAGTGGCTGGCAGTCAACGAACCGCAGCTAATGGAAATCGCCGGGTGCGATCTGGCGATCATTGCCCGCCCGGGGCGCGCTCGCACCCTTGTGCAGGTAGTCTGCCGAGGCCGGAGAAGGTCCGCGCAATTGCTGCGCGTTTTCGGCGGCACGGCGGAGCCTGTGCCGCGGAATTGGTGGCAGCTCGCCCATTCTTCACAAGCGCATCCGCCAATCCCGATCGGCCGCCGTCTGGAAATCGTAAGCCAGCGGTCCTCCTCTTCTGCCTCGGACGACAGACTCCGGCTCATTATTCCGGCCGCCGGCGCTTTTGGCACCGGCGAACATTCGACCACGGCAATGTCGCTCCGCCTGCTCGAGGAGGCGACGCGAAAACTGCCCGCGGGCTGGCGCCTGCTCGACGCAGGAACCGGCACCGGGATTCTCGCTCTCGCCGCACGACGTCTTAACGCCGTAGAGGTTCTCGGACTCGACAACGATCCCCGGGCCGTCGCGCAGGCACGGCAAAACGCGCGGCTCAATCACATCGGCCGGGCAAAGTTCACCACTGCTGATATTCTCCGGTGGAAACCGCACACGCGTTACGAGGTCGTGACTGCGAACCTCTTCAGCGAACTCTTGATCGCTGCCCTGCCGATTCTCCGGCGCTCGCTTCGGCCTCACGGCTGCCTGATCGCTTCCGGCATTCTGCGCGAGCAAACTGGATCCGTCGTGCACGCGCTTGGCAAAGCTCGATTCCATCTTGCGCAACAACGCAGCCGCGGAAAATGGGTTGCGCTGCTCGCATCCCGGAAAAGCTAGTTGAAGGCTCGTTAGCCGCAGCTACCTTCCGGGCGTCCGAGCGACTTCGATTGCCTGCAACCCGCGGCTGAATCCGTCAAGCCGCTCGGGATCGTTATGCAGGCCGAAGAACTCTCCTACGTCGTCGTCACTCCCCACTCGATGCGCAAATCGCGCACGGGCGGAATCGTTTCCCGACTTATTTCCCGCACCGGTCTCGACCTGGTTGGCGGACGCATGTTCGCTCCGGGCGAAGAACTCGTCCGGCGTCTCACCGAGGACATCGTGACGGCAAAGGATCCCCGGCATCGCGCCACCCAGGAATTGATCCGCGATTATGTCCGCAAGAATTTTACCGGCGAACGCAACGGCCAGCACCCGCGCGTGCTCCTGCTCGTTTTCCGCGGCCCGGAAGCGATCGAAAAGATCCGTCACGTCGTCGGCCACATTGTGCACGAGCGCACCAGTGGCGAGACGATCCGCGATACCTACGGCGATTACATCACGGACGAATCGGGCAAGGTTACCTACTTCGAGCCAGGCGTGTTCGCTTCGCTCGATGCGGAGTCGGTCGAAGCAAATCTCAAGCTCTGGGCGGAATTTTCCGACAGCGATGGCGGCATTCTTGATGATGTCATTTCGTATCCGGCGGATGCGAAGGTTGAGAAGTCGCTCGTCCTGATCAAACCCGATAATTTCAAGTTTCCAAACATCCGGCCGGGCGGCGTGATCGAAGTGTTTTCGCGCACCGGGCTCTCCATCATCGGATTCAAAGTGCACCAGATGAGCGTGGCCCAGGCGGAGGAATTTTACGGACCTGTTCTCGCGGTGTTGAAGGACAAGCTCGGCGCCGAAAAAGGCCGCGAAGCGTGGGAAGACATCGTCGAGTTCATGTCCGGCGGACGACCGAGCGCGACGAACGACCAGGAGCGCCTCGCGCCCGGCACGGAGAAATGCATCGCGATCGTTTACCAGGGCGAAGACGCGGTGCGCAAAATCCGCGATGTGCTCGGTCCGACCGATCCAAGCAAGGCGCCGCCCGGTTCGATCCGCCGGGAATTCGGCCAGACGATCATGATCAATGCGGCCCACGCCTCCGATTCCGCCGAGAATGCGAAACGCGAGATGGAGATCGTGCAGGTGCGCGAGAACAACCTCAAACCTTTGATTGAAAACTTCTTCGCGCGCCGATAGCTTGCGCTCCCCTTTTTACCAACCACTTGATCACTTCAACCATGGAAATCTCAACGCGCGCCGCGCAACTCACGCCCTCACTCACTCTTTCGATCGACAGCAAAGCGAAGGCGATGAAGAGCGAAGGGATCGACATCTGTGGTTTCGGCGCGGGTGAACCTGATTTCGACACGCCGGACCACATCAAGGCGGCGGCCATTGCTGCGCTCGAAGCCGGCTTTACGAAATACACGCCCAGCTCCGGCCTTCCGGAATTGCGCCAGGCGATCGCAGACAAACTCGCGGCCGATAACGGGCTCGAGTATCGCCCCAGCCAGGTGATCGTGAGCAACGGCGCAAAGCATTCCTGTTACAACGCCATTCTCGCTACCTGCGAACGCGGCGACGAAGTCATTATTCCCTCGCCTTACTGGGTGAGCTACCCCGACATGGTGCGTCTCGCCGGCGCGGAACCCGTGATTGTGCAAACGAGCGAGCGCAACAACTGGAAGATGACGGCCGAGGAATTCGAGAATGCCATGACGCCGCGAACCAAGATGGTGATCATGAACAGCCCGGGCAATCCGAGCGGTTCCGTCTACACCCGGGAGGAATTGGAAGCGATCGTCGCGGTCGCGGCCGAAGAAGACATCTACATTTTGTCGGACGAGATCTACGAGAAACTGATCTACGACGACGCGCAGCATGTCAGCATCGCGTCTCTCTCGAAGCAGGCTTACGACCTCACCATCACGGTCAACGGTTTCAGCAAATCATACGCGATGACCGGCTGGCGACTCGGCTACATGGGCGCGCCGGAAGAGATCGCGAAAGCGGTTGATTCGATTCAAAGCCACAGCACTTCAAACCCGTGCTCCTTTGCGCAGAAAGGCGCGATCGCCGCGCTCAAGGGCGACCAGCAGCCGCTTTCCGACATGCACGACGAGTTCGATATGCGCCGCAACTACATGTACGAACGCATCTCGAAGATCCCGAACATCACCGCCGTCAGACCGCAGGGCGCGTTCTACGTCCTGGTCAACATCAGTCAGCTCGGTTTGAGTTCGCAGAATTTCTCCGATCGGCTCTTGAGCAAAGCCAACGTCGCGGTCATTCCAGGCGTGGCCTTTGGCGATGATCGCACCATCCGGTTGAGTTACGCGACGAGCATCGACGTGATCAAAAAAGGGCTCGATCGTTTTCAGGATTTCTGCCGCACGCTCTAGCGGACGTTGAAGGGTTGAAACGATGACGCGTTGAAGCGGTCTTTTCCGCTGCAACGCTTTAACTCTTTATCGCTTCAACGCTGCCACGCATGTCCGGTTCGTTCGCTCTCATCCTCCACGCTCACCTCCCTTTCGTCCGGCATCCCGAGCACGAGGATTTCCTCGAGGAAGACTGGCTCTTCGAAGCCCTGACCGAGACCTACCTCCCGCTGCTGAGCATGTTGCGGCGGCTGACGGACGAAGGGGTCACATTCCGCCTAACGATGTCGCTCACGCCAACCCTCGGCGCGATGCTCCGCGACGAACTGCTCCAGAGACGATACCTCCGCCATCTCGAACGGCTGATTGGGCTCGCGCAACAGGAGATCGAGCGAAATCGGAATCATCCGACGCTCGCGGACCTGGCGCGATTCTACGCCGATCTCTTTACCGGGACGCGCGAATTTTACGACCAGACTCTCGGGCGCGATGTCGTCAGGGCATTTCGCGAACTGCAGGAGGCGGGCGGTCTCGAAATCATCGCCAGCGCCGCGACCCACGCCTTCCTCCCTTTGCTGCAGGATTTTCCCGAGGCGCAGCGCGCTCAGATCCACCTCGGCTGCGACAGTTACCGGGAAATGTTCGGCTGCGAACCGCGGGGTTTTTGGCTGCCGGAATGCGGTTACAGCGACGGGCTCGATTCCGTTTTGCAGACCGCAAACATTCGCTGGTTCGTCCTCGATTCTCATGGCCTGATGTTTGCGCAACCGCGGCCCTACCACGCCATCTTCGCTCCCTGCTACACGCCGGCGGGCCCGGCTGCTTTCGCGCGCGATCGCGAATCGAATCGTGAAGTCTGGAGCGCTGAAGCTGGATATCCGGGCGATCCGCTTTACCGCGATTTTTATCGCGACCTCGGCTTCGACCGTTCAGAGGAGGAACTGGCGCCATTTCTTCGTCCGCCTGGTGTGCGGAAATTCAGCGGGATCAAATATCATCGTGTCAGCAGTGGGAGGGAGAAGGAATTCTATGATCCCGCCGCCGCCCTGGCCCGCGCCGATGAACATGCGCGCGATCTTTTCGCCAAATGCGCCGCTCGCTTCCGCGACCTGCAGGAGATGAACTTCGAGCCGGTGATCGTGAGTCCGTTCGACGCCGAGCTCTTTGGCCATTGGTGGTTTGAAGGCCCGCGCTTCCTCGAAACTTTCCTCCGCCTGGCGAGCGCACCTGACGGCTTTCAGCTCGGCACGCCGACTGAATTTCTCAAAACGCATGGGGAACACCAGGTCGTCCAGCCAAACCCCTCGAGCTGGGGAGAACGCGGCTTCAACAGCGTCTGGCTGGACGAAAAAAACGCCTGGATTTATCCGCATCTGCACGCCGCCACCCGCCGCATGACGGAGGTAGCGCGGCGGCATCGCGACACGAACGATCCTGTGATCGAGCGCGCGCTCAAACAGGCCGCGCGCGAGCTGCTTCTGGCGCAGGGGAGCGATTGGGCTTTTCTGATCAAGACCAACAGCGCACCGGAATACGCGTCGCAGCGGACGAAGGATCATCTGCTGCGCTTCAACCGCCTTTACGAGCAGCTCTGCGCGGCGCAGATCGATTTCGAATTTCTTGGCGAATGCGAATCGCGGGCTAACCTTTTCCCGCATCTGAACTGGCGATATTACCTCTAGCTCACCTCGACATGCGACACGCCATTCTGTTCTTCGTCCTCGGCCTGGCGGTCGCAGTCGCGCAGGAAACGCCCACGCCGTCTCTCTCGACCCCGCCGTCGCCCACTCCTTCCGTCACACCTCGGCGCACCGTTCTGTTGCGCTTCGCCCTGCCGCCGCTCGAAGGCACGATCAGTCTCGGAATTTATGATCGGAGCGGGAAGCTCGTCCGCGTTCTTCATCGCGAAGACGCCATCTCAGAGTTCACGGCCGGCAACGACGCGCTGGAGACAAGCTGGGATGGAACCGACGACGACGGCAAACCCCTGCCTGACGGAAAGTACAGCGCGCGCGGCTACGTCGTCGGCGATCTCAAGGTCGAAGGCGTCGATTATTTCTTTAACGATTGGGTGACCGACGAAAACTCACCCCACATTCTCCGCCTCTCTCAGCTCTGGATGGAGCGCGGCGAGCTGCGAATCGATGCGGAGCTGGCCGGCGGGAAAAGGACAACCTTTGTCTGCGACCAATCGAATGGCGCCATCCAAAGCGAAGCCGCTCCGATGACGGGCGTTCATTGCAATCAGATCGGGATGCTTCCGCGCGTTGTCGATTGCGCAGTGGGAATGGACGGAACGACCTGGGTCATTGATTCAGCTGAGTCCGGCGGACCGCGCGCGGTCAAACAATATTCCAGAGGTCACGAGATTCTGCGCCAACTCGATTACGTGGCCGACGATCCGCAACCGGAGCGGATTGAGGCTGCCCCGACCCGGGAAGCCATCTTCCTCGTCGAGCGCAACAAAGTTGTCGAACGATTTCGAGGTTTGACTCTGGTGCACCTGCCAACGAATTCCGCGGAGAAAGCCGTTTCCAATTGGAGGAGCCTTTTCGACAAGAAGATCGTCGCGCACCAAAACTTCGCGATCGAAAACAACCGGCCCGTGGCCGCCTCCGCCGCTCCCCGGAGCGAAGCGCAAAAGATAAACCAGCAATTGCGCCCCAATCCTTTGCAACACGACGAACCGGGCAGCGTCGCGCTGGCGATCGGGATCGACACGGACGGCAGTTTTTTGAAAACCGCCGATGGCCTCCCGTTGCGCACGATCAGCGACACGCCTCATCTCATTCGCACGCTCATCTCCAAGCCTAACGACAGCGCACTCGATGTCTTTCAGGACGACGGTGCGGTCGTCGAGCAGTTCCGCGTTTCGAACCTCGCGCAAATGATTGCTTTCGACTGCGGCGATTTCGAGTTGAAGTAGAGCGATGCCACGCGACATCGTTTACTTCGATCTCGAAACCCAACGGACCGCCAATGACGCCGGCGGATGGGATCGCAAGGGCAACATGCAAATGTCGATCGGCGTCACCTACAGTACGCGCAGTGGCCGCTACGAAATCTTCGACGAATCGCGCGTCCACGATTTGATCGAGCGCCTGCGACGGGCGGATCTTGTCATCGGATTCAACGTCCTCAATTTCGATTATCACGTCCTGATGGGCTACACCGTGCTCGACCTGGTGCACGAGCTGCCCACGGCGGATCTCATGCTCGATATGGAGAGAAGACTCGGCCATCGCCTCGGTCTCGACGCCATCGCGCAGGCCACATTAGGCGTACAAAAAACCGCCGCCAGCCTCGACGCCATCCGCTGGTGGCGCGAAGGACGCATCGTCGAGATCGCGGAATATTGCTGCTTCGACGTGAAGGTGACGCGCCTCGTGCACGAGCACGGCTGTCGTCACAAGGAACTTTTCTTTCAAGACCGCTTTGCCCGCAGGCAACGCGTGGCGGTCGATTGGGAGCTGTAACACAGGCCTCTGGCCTGTCCCGTAATGCGGGCGTCCCGCCCGCACGTCGCCTTAAACGGCAGGCGGGACGCCCGCACGACCCGGCAGGCCAGACGCCTGCGTTACGATCTCGACGTCGACCGGCAGGCAGTGACTGATCATGTAACTGCCGCGATCGGGATCGTGTTCCATCGACTGGGTGCGGCCGCGTGAATCGGTCGCCCGCGCCAGAAGACTGCAGGGCCCGGGCACGCTCGGCACGCGCCAGTCGTAATGCCAGAGTCGCCAGCTGTTCGGCGCCAGATTCTCCCCTAACGATGCTTCCGCCCACGTTTGCCCCCCATCGGCGCTGATTTCCACCTGCACAACCTCCGCCTCCGCCGTCCAGGCCGCACCACTCACGCGGTAGGTTGACCCGGCCGCGATGATCTCGTGGCTGCCGGGCCGGGCGATGGCGGCCTTGACCAGCATCTCTGTGATCGGGACGATTTGCGCGCCGCCTGCCCCACGTTCCCAGAAAGTGTAGTCGACCGTCTGATAATACCCGTGAAACGGCTGCTCGGTTACAGTGATGCGCTGGAGCCATTTCACCGCCGCCATCCCATACCAGCCCGGCACGATGGCACGGAGCGGAAATCCGTGCGCCGGAGAAAGGGGCTCGTTGTTCATCCGCAGGGCAAGGAGGACGTCTTGCCGGGCTTTGCCTAACGACAAGCTGCGCGTGTAAAAGATTTTTCCGGCCGGTCGCGGGGGCTCGGCAATCGCTCCGCTGTCCGCTCCTTCCAGGATGACTTCGCAAGCCCGCGATGTGCAACGCGCCTCGCGGAGCAGTTCGCCCAACGACACTCCGGTCCAGTTTGCGTTGCCGACCGCACCCATCTCCCACTGCACGCCCTTGACCTTGGGTTGTAGAAAGATGCGGCTGTTGCCGGCGCACTCCATCGTCGCTGCCACCGTCGTCTGCGACCGGGCCAGCAGGTCGTCGTAGGACAACTCGATTGGCTGCTCGACTGCACCTTCGATCTGCAGACGCCAGTTTGGCAGGTCGATCCGTGGAACTGGGAAATGGGAGCGGACATAAAACTTCTCGTTAGGCGTAATCGCCCCGTCGAGCGTACCGAACGGCATTTCGAGGTTGGCCGGTTCATTTTCGCGAATGATCATGTTGCCTTGAGGTTACGCCAGGCAGTTCTCCGAAACCCAGCGCAAATAGTCTGGCAGGCCGCGCTCGACCGGGAGCGCGATGATCTCGGGCACCTCGTAGGGATGAAGCTGCCGCAACGCGTTCTCCAGCACCGCGTAGCGCACCGCGGAGGTCTTGAAGAGCACCAGGGCCTCATTCGCGGTTTCCATCTTCTTCTCCCACCAGTAGATCGACTCGACCAGCGGGACGATATTGGCACACGCCGCGTACTTTTCCTCGACCAGCCGGCGCCCGATGCGCCGCGCCGTGGCAACATCCGGGAAAGTGCTGAGCACGAGCAGGACTTCGTCCGCCATGATGTCGTCAGGCAGCCGCGCCCGCCGCGTGGCGGCATATCCAACCGCCGGCCACTACCATGTCGCCGTCGTAACAAACCGCTGCCTGCCCCGGTGTGACCGCCTTCTGCGGCTCATCCAAACGCACCAGAGCGCGCTCGCCCTCGAGCGGAGTGAGCGTGGCCCTCGTCCCGGGATGGCTGTAGCGAATCTTCACCGTTACGGCGAGCGGTTCCTCCGACATCGCGCGACCGCTCCAATTGAGGCGCTCGACTTCAAACTCCTCCACCAGCAGATCCTCCGCCTCGCCGACGAACACGCGGTTGGTCCGCGGATCGATATCGACGACATAGCGCGGCCGGGGCGAACCGCCGGGCAGACCTTTGCGCTGGCCGATGGTGAACATCTCGATCCCTTCGTGCTCGGCGAGAAAATTGCCGGAGAGATCGAAAATCCCGCCGCGATGAAATTCAGTTTCGCCGAGATGGCTACGCAGGAAAGCCTTGTAATCGTTTCCCGGAACGAAACAGATCTCCTGGCTGTCAACCTTGTCGGCGACCTTCAGGCCCAACGAGCGCGCGATCGAGCGGATCTCCGGCTTGGACATTGTCCCCAGCGGCGTGAGCGCACGACGCAATTGCGCCTGGCGGAGACTGAAGAGGAAATAGGACTGGTCTTTGCGCGGGTCGCGGCCTTTGCGCAGGACGGCGCGATCGGCTCGATGCTCGATGATCGCGTAGTGACCGGTCGCGATGTAGTCGCAGTCCAGGGCGCGCGCCTTTTCCCAAAGGCTGCCGAACTTGAGCTTCTCGTTGCACATCACGCAGGGATTCGGGGTCCGCCCGGCCTGGTATTCGCTCGAAAAATAGTCGATCACGACGCGCTCGAACTGGTGCGCCTCATCGACCACGTAATGCGGGATGCCCAGCGAATGAGCGACGCCGCGCGCGTCCGCGATCGCCTGCGGTCCGCAGCATTTGTCCTCCGCCCGCGAGATGCAGTCCTGCGGCCAGACCTTCATCGTCACACCGACAACGTCGTAGCCCAGCTCGCGCAGCAAATAGCCGGCGACGCTGGAATCGACCCCGCCGCTCATGCCGAGGAGGACGCGCTTTTTCTTTCCGTTCATTCGAACGCCCAAAGTCGGCGCGATCGGCGGGATGGTCAACGTTCTCGAAAAAAGCGCGCGCCTACTGCCCGAGCCGCGTAGACGACGAGGAACCTCACGATTGCAACCCATGCGCTCCCATCAGGGGGAACGCGCTGATTCCATCGGAGAGGTTTGAAAGCCCGGCCTCGCCCGCTACGCGGCCTGCGTTACGGCTCGCCGCGCTGCGCCGGCTCGGGATGACAACCTGGAGGGCAATGCTCCGTCATTGCCGTGCCTCATCCTGGGCAACGACGGAGCGTTGCCCTTCAGAGCCTAACGCCCGCGTCGCTTTACAGAGGACGGACGTACCGGCACACTGACAAACTCGCTCCCGCGCAGCGTGAAGCGCCACGGAAAATCCTGGGCGCGACTGATTCCGATCCGCGGATCGGCCACGACCTCGACCTGGTCGTTAGGCCGAGGCTGGAAAGAATGCGCCGGGTCGGAGGAGAGATCGATCTCGTGATAACGCTTTGTGATCGCGAGCGCCTGGGTCAACTTGCCGGGCCCGGAGCAAAGCCGGCGCAGCGCCTCCACCCCGCGCCGGCGCCGCATCAACGCGATCCCGCGTCGCGGCTCGATTGCGCGAATGAGGATGAGCCCATCGCGCGGGCCGCCTTTCACGAGCACATTCAGCATCCAGTGCACGCCGTAGTTGAAATAGATGTAGGCCGCGCCCGGTTGGTTGCGTTCGACGAAGGCGCGCGTGCTCGGCCGCCTGAAGGTGTGAGAAGCTTCGTCGCCTTCCACGAGATAGGCTTCGGTTTCGACCACGATCCCGGCACACTTTCCCCAGACCAGCCTCGGTGCCGATCAGGTTCTCGGCGCACTGCAAAGGATCAACCTGGAAAAAGGACTCGGGCAGCACGCCGGCAAACTAGCAGCTCAGGCGCGGAGGGAAATCAAAGCGCGCGACCCCGCCAAATAATCTCGAGGAGGTTCCAACTGACCCTGCGAAGTGATCTGAGGCAGCCCAAACTGCGGGATGCCTTCGTTCCTGAATTTCCCAACTAGCTTTCCGGGAATCGGATCGGACGACCTCCGGAAGGCGATGTTGCGCTGCCCGGTTACGGGAGACGGTGACCCTGGTTGGCCTTGACCAAATTGTAGTCGGGCTTGTCCACCACTCCGCTTAGATTGATATCGTCGCGGAAGTTGGAAGCATTGACGGCCTCATTCTTGTCCGTCTTGACCTGGTTGCCATCCGGTTTTGCGACCATGCGATTGCCGTCCACGTCGCCGATCAGGAAGCTGAATGGCACGTCACCGTGCGGCTGTCCGTCCCCGTTGATGTTCTGCGTATGCAGAACGACCGTCTGGCCGTCAGTCACACCTGTGAGCGCTGCTGTCATTTCGTTACCGTTGAAGGTAATTGCGCCGACCGTGGCCATCCCACTCAACACAGTCACTTCACCCGAAGTCACCGGCGTATCGAAGGTGAAGACGGCGTTGTAGGTGCTGGCGCTGCGATCTTCCACGCCCGAAGTGCCGGTGAGCGGCATGTTGATGTCGAAGGCGCCGGCTGAACCATGAGTCAGGCGCGAAGCCGCGCTGAGCAGGGTGGCCATGGCCGGGCAATCACGTAACAAGATCGACACGTCGCTTGAAAGGTAGTTGGCCGTGGCGAGGTCTTGCTGGCCATCGCCATTGAAGTCGCCCACCGCCACTGACTCAGGTTCAGTGCCAACAGTGTAGTTTGTGGGGGCACTGAAATTGCCTGTGCCATCGCCCAACAAGATCGACACGTTGTCTGCATTGTTTAAGATGGTCACCGCGAGGTCTTGGTTGCCGTCGCCATTGAAATCGCCCACGGCGACTGCGACAAGATTAGCGGTACCAATGACAGTGAAATTTCTAGGGCCGGTGAAATTGCCTGTGCCATCGCCCAACAAGATCGACACTGTTCCTACTGCGTTGGCTGTGCCGAGGTCTTGGTTGCCATCGCCATTGAAATCGCCCACGGCGACTGCGAAAGGGGTAGAGGCCCGAAAGTTTGTGGCGGCGCTGAAATGGCCCGCGCCATCACCCAGCAAGATCGACACGCTGTTTGAACCGTAGTTGGCCGTGACGAGGTCTTGCTGGCCGTCGCCATTGAAATCCCCCACTACTACTGAGATAGGGTTCCTGCCAACAGGGAAGTTTGTAGGAGCGCTAAAATTACCAGTGCCATCGCCCAACAGGATCGACACGTTGTTTGAATACAGGTTGGCCGTGGCGAGGTCTTGGTTGCCGTCGCCATCGAAATCCCCCACCGCTACTGACCGAGGTTCAGTGCCAGCAGGGAAGTTTGTAGGAGCGCTAAAATTACCAGTGCCATCGCCCAACAGGATCGACACGTTGTCTAAATACAGGTTGGCCGTGGCGAGGTCTTGGTTGCCGTCGCCATCGAAATCCCCCACCGCTACTGACGTAGGTTCAGTGCCAGCAGGGAAGTTTGTGGGAGCGCCGAAATTGCCTCTGCCATCGCCCAGCAAGATCGACACGTTGTCTGAGGCGTCGTTAGCAGTGGCGAGGTCTTGGTTGCCGTCGCCATTGAAATCGCCCACCGCTACGGAGATAGGAGTTTCCCCAGCAGAGAAGTTTGTGGCGGTTGCGAAGCTAAGCTGAGCACATGTCTCTGGTGTCGTTACTGTGAGTGTGAACGTCTTGGTTGCAGTCGCGCCACCGCTATCGAAAGCGGTGACCGTCACCGTGTAGGTCCCCGCGGGATGCGCGTCGGTGACCCGCACCACACCTGTCGTCGGATCACCGGCCAGCGTGCCGTTAAAATCGGTCGAGGTGGAAACATTGATGCTCGTGGTGTCGCTCGGCGCTGCATCAGGGATTACCGTCGTGTCGGTACTGAGCGGAAGCGAGGTGTCCGGATAGTTGCCCAGCGTCGGGGCTGCGATTCGACTTTGTGAATGAACGCCGAGCCGGCGTGGCCCGGAAGCCCCTTTCGGACTGCTGGGCGGCGCGCCGGCCAGCCAGATCGCAGAGGTAAAGAGCAAAGCGACCGAAAAGGTGATTTGCAGCGCCGCAGCGCGGGTCGAGCTATCTTGTTGTTTCTTCATGATGCATCGATGTAGTTGGTTGACGTTCAGGTAAATTGATGCGGGTTGCCGGGATCGGTGGTTGTCCAGCTACAGCGTCTCACGGGTAGGGTAACATTCTGACCCGCAGCGGGGGCCGCATCGGGCCGGCGCCCCGACAGTGAGGGGCGTCGGAAAGGAGTCACCGCTTGAGGTGCGACGGCGGCAACGTAGCGGAAAGAAGTGCGTCGATCCCGCAAGGGACTCGGGACGGAAGGCATTTGTGATCATTACCTCTTCTTCTTGGAAGGCGGTCTCAGTCGACAACCTCAGAAGAACAGGAGGAGAACGGCGAGCCACAAAGCCTGCGGTCGTCTGTACTGAAAATCCTTGCGGGAGGTCAGCCAAGAGCATTCAGCCACCTAGGGTAAGGTGAATTCCGCGCCTAACACAAGACCAATTTTAGGAATGCGCCCAGCCAGTGCGAATTCGCACTCACGCCGCCGAAGGGAGCGGTGCGCGTAGCCGAACTCTTTCGATCGTTTTATGACGAACGAAATAGGCGATGAGAGCGTCGCGCGTTTGCACCGGATGAAAGGTCATGCGCGCTTCCGGCCGTTCCAGCATCTCGCGCAATTTCATGAAGCGATGGCCGCCGCTGCTGGCATCAAAGGTATTCATGGCAATGCGATAGCGCCGGGCGGGATCGAGCGGACGACCGTCGGCCAGGCGCAGATTCGTTACGCGACGATTTATTCCTTCACCGGTGACGTTGAACCGGAAGCCGACCAGACTGCGCGTTTCGTGATTTTCGAGGACTTCTTCCATCATGACCCCGAGTGCAGCCGCATCCAGCTCGGCCGTAACGAGAAAATTTTCGTAAGGCAAAATCGTCCAGAGATCGCCCACCGTCTTTGGACCTTTCTCGACCGCATGCTCGTCAAACAAGCCGTGGAAGACGCCGTTAATCGTCAGGCCGCCTTCCTCTAGCGCTTCTGAGATCGCGGCGGCAATAAGACTGGCGACCGCACATGGCTCGCCCGGCGGGGCATTTGCGCTCAGCGCATCGGCCAGCTCTCCCACAGGTTCGGCCAGCGTCGCACCCGCACGGTCAAGCTGTGTCTGGGTTCGACTCAAAATGACCGGATCAAGCGCGACGCGATCATCCATTAGTTCGGTCCGCGCTTCCTGGTGCAGCAGTTTCCTGGAATTCCGGTCGAAAAGCAGATCGACCCGGCCGACGTGAATCCCGAAGTGATCGGCCTGGGTCAGGATCACGCCGTTCGTCAGGCGACTCGCGATCGCCTGGTGAGTGTGGCCCGCAATAAAAACCGCGGCTTCCGGAAATTCGAGGGTCAGAGAGATGGCGCGATTGGCGAAATCGTCGCCGCCCGTTCGTTCCTTCAATCCCATGTGGCCGGCGAGAATGATGGCATCCGCGCCTGACGACTTTGCCTGACGAATGGCACGTCGCGCAGCATCAACCGGATCCTGGAAGTCGATTCCTTCCGTAAACCTTGGCAGAAACCAGAAGGGCATGCCCGGAGTCGTCAGACCGACGATCGCCAGCTTGATTCCGGCAATCTCCCTGAGGATGAACGGCTGAATACGGCTAAACGGATGGCCTCGTTCGTCGAATGCGCCCGCCGGCTTTCCTTTCAACGCGGTATTGGCAGCGAGAATCGGCATGGTGGAACGCGCGACGGCGTGGAGAAACGGCTCCATTCCCCAGTCGAACTCATGATTGCCCACAATCCAGGCGTCGTAGCGTAGCAGGTTAAAGAGGTCGATCATCATTCGCCCCTCGTCGCTGAGGGCGAACTGTGTGCCCTGATAAACGTCGCCGATATCAATCAGGAGCGAGTTGGGATTTTCCCGGCGCCAAAGCGCGATCTGCGTCGCACACCGCGCGAGGCCGCCCAGATCGGGACGACCGTCATAATCCGCTGTCGGCAGGATGTGACCATGCAGATCGGTCGTGTGAAGAATCGAAAGTCTGACGATATCCGGCGACAACTCCTGCGCCGCCCGCAGCCAGGGCGGGGCGAGCAGAGCCGTCGCCGCACGACCGAGGAGACGGAGAAACTGCCGCCGATCTGGGGGCGGAACTCTCACGACTTTCGATTTTTGACGGCATCCAGTCGGAGGACAATCTTTTTCGCACCATGAAACTTGAGGGAATCGATCACGTTGCAATCGCGGTTCCCGATCTGGATCGAGCGATCGCCTGGTATACCGAGGTCCTCGGATTTCGGCGACAATACGCGGAGGAATGGAGCGGTGTGCCGGCTTTTATCGGCCTTGGCTCGACGGCCATCGCCCTTTTCCCGCAAGAGCAAACGTCAACCGACCAATCGGCGCACGGAGGCCCGATGTTGCACCTCGCGTTTCGCGCGAATCGCGCGGAATTCGTCAAGGCACAGGAGGAATTGAAGAGGCGAAAAATTTCCTTTCGCTTCGAGGATCACGAAATCGCGCACTCGATTTACTTCCGCGACTTGAACGACCTGCCGCTCGAGATCACGATCTACGAAGTGGCCTGAAGAAAGGAAGAAGGGGAGCGGGTGACGAGACTCGAACTCGCGACGTCCTCCTTGGCAAGGAGGTGCTCTACCACTGAGCTACACCCGCAGCCGAAACGGCGGAGACCAATAATGTCCAGCGCCCCGGACCGCGCAAGAGCATTGTTGCCATCCTCGTGCTCCTGACGGGCGTTCCCCGGAGGGACGTGCTTCCGCACGTCCTGAATGAGCAGAAGCTCGCCCCGTCCGCCTTTTGCCAAAAATTCACTCGATTGCGAGTGCGAGCACGAGGAGGGAGGTTGGATTGACGCTCCGTGTAGAATCCCGTTCATGTCCATGCTCCATGCTTCCGTCGGCGCCCTTTTTGTGCTGCAACTTTTCGTCTCGGCTTTTTTCGGAATTCTTTTTCTCCAATCCGGCATCGACAAGATCGTCGATCGGCGCGGCAATCTGGAATGGCTAACCGGTCACTTCGCCAAGAGCCCGCTCGCCGGAATGGTTCCGTTTTTGGTCAGTGTCATTACCGTCCTGGAGCTGTCAGCCGGCGCGCTGAGCGCGATCGGTTGCGTAATTGTCTTGTTGCGCCGCGATGTCACGATCGCTTTCTATGGCGCGATCCTCGCCGGACTCGCGCTGCTCGCGCTTTTTTTCGGTCAACGCATGGCGAAGGATTATGCCGGAGCCGCCGCGCTCGTGCCATATTTCCTGGTCGTGATCGCAGCCATCATCTGGCTTGGACAAAGCTGAAGGCCTCCGCTGCAATCTTCCTCGCCCTGACATTCGGGGCTGGCGCCAGGGCGGAAACCCGGCTCATTCCCTCGCCCGCCGGCAAGCTTTACCAAGGCCTCTTTTTTAGCGCGCCCACCCCGGGCAGCGACGATGAGAATGAACACAACGTCACCCCGGGCGATGTGGATGCGTTCGAAAAAGCCGTCGGCTCGAAAGTCATCTGGGTTTATTTTTCCGACAATTGGTTCGAATCGCGCGCCTTTCCCGGGAAGACCTGCGAATGGATTCGATCGTTAGGCAAGATCCCTTACATCCGCCTCATGCTGCGCTCGGACCTCGACCAGCGGCATGCCGAGAAACAGTTCAGTCTGGCGAATATCTGTGCCGGCCGTTTCGATGATGATTTGCGCGCCTGGGCAATCGCGGCGCGCGACGCGGGCGGCCCGATCCTGATCGAATGGGGCACGGAACCAAATGGTGAATGGTTCGCCTGGAATGGAAAATGGAATGGCCACGCCGCGGGACCGACCCGCTACGTGGAAGCGTATCGCCACATCGTCGATGTGATGCGAGCCGCCGGCGCCAGCAACCTGCAATGGGTCTGGCACGCGAACTGGGACGACGCGCCGGAAACGCATTGGAACCGGATGGAGCGCTATTTCCCAGGCGACACGTACTGCGATTGGATGGCGATCAGCGCCTACGGACCGCTGACTCCGCGCACGGTCGAGGTCGAGAGTTTTCGTGAAGAGATCGACCACGCCTACCCGCGCCTGACGAAACTCGCGCCCGGCAAACCGATCATCGTAGCCGAGTTTGGTTGCGACATTCATCATCGCAAAGTGAGAGCGGCGCAGTGGGCGCGCGCCGCCCTGCAGGATCTCTTCTCCGCACGCTGGCCGGGGATCATTGGCTTCGCCTGGTGGAACGAAAGCTGGGAGAACGATGACAACGCCGCCCACAACTCGGACCTCAATATTCTGCACGACCCGGCCCTGACCGCGGTCTTCCGGGAAGAGCTGGAGAAACATCGCGACCAGATTCAGGAAACGCCGCGCCTCGAGGAGAAACGTTAGGCGGCGGAGTTTTGCCAAATCGCCCGCCGGGTCCGATGCTCGAGGATGGTTCAGATCTCGATCGATTATTCCGGACAGCTGCATTGCAGCGCCAGGCACGGCCCATCGGGCACGACTCTCTCGACGGACGCCCCGCTCGACAACCAGGGAAAAGGCGAAGCATTTTCTCCGACTGATCTTGTCGGCACCGCGCTCGGCACCTGCATCGCGACCACGATGGCAATCGTCGCCGAACGACACGGGGTGGAATTAAAAGGAATGACCGTGCAGGTCACGAAGGAGATGGCGAACGACCCGCGCCGGATCGGGCGCCTAACGAGTGAGGTGCACATTCCGCTGCCGGCCGATCATCCTAATCGTGAGTTACTGGAGAAGACCGCGCTCGGGTGTCCGGTCCATCGCAGCCTGGCGGCGGAGATGGAGCGACCCACCAACTTTTTCTGGGAAGGCTAGCCCGGTTTCAAAAAATTCGTAGCCAACAGATGGCGGTTGACCCAACCGCTGCTGGACCGGCGCGCTGGCAGGCGAGGGCCTTCCCTAACGACGACTAGCTGTTCGTTTCGCGGTTTGTTCGGAACAGCGACCCGCCTGGCGCATTTCTTACTGGCCGAGCACCCAGGCGAAGATTAATGGTACACAAATCGTGGCATCGCTTTCGATCACGAACTTCGGAGTCGAGGCTGCGAGCTTGCCCCAGGTGATTTTCTCGTTCGGCACGGCGCCGGAATAGCTGCCGTAGCTCGTCGTCGAATCGCTGATTTGGCAGAAATAACCCCATAACGGCACCCCGGTGCGCTCGAGATCCTGGTGTAGCATCGGGACGACGCAGATTGGGAAATCGCCCGCAATGCCACCGCCGATTTGGAAAAAACCGATTGAGCCCTCGCGGTTGCGCAGCTTCTTCGCGGTCTTCGTGTAGTAGTCCGCGAGCCGGGTCATGTATTCGATCCCCGTCCGCACCGTGTGCACGTTCCGCACGTCGCCGCGGATCACCGCCGCCGCATACATGTTACCGAGCGTCGCATCCTCCCAGCCAGGCACGATGATCGGCAGATTCTTTTCGCAGGCCGCGAGCAGCCAGGAATGCTTCGGGTCGATCTGATAGCTCTTCTTCAGCTTACCGCTGCGAAGAATCTTATACATGAACTCATGCGGAAAATAATGCTCTCCAGAGCGGTCGGCCGCGATCCACTCTTCGAGCACCGCCTTCTCGATTCGCCTCATCGCCTCCATCTCCGGGATGCAGGTGTCGGTCACGCGATTCATGTGCCGGGCGAGTAGTTGCTGCTCGTTCTGCGGCGTCAGCTCCCGATAGTGCGGGACCCGCTCGTAATGATCGTGCGCGACGAGATTAAAAATATCCTCTTCGAGGTTGGCGCCGGTCGAGACGATCAGGTGCACCTTTTCGCGACGGATCATCTCGGCCAATGAGATGCCGAGCTCGGCCGTGGACATTGCGCCCGCCAGCGTCACCAGCATCTTGCCGCCGGCGGCGAGGTGTTCCTCATACCCCTTGGCCGCATCGAGCAACGCGGCGGCATTAAAGTGGCGATAATTCCGCGCGATGAATTTCGAGACCGGGCCTTTTTTTGCCGCGAGCGCGGCGTTGATCTCTTCCGGGCTTTTTGAGCGTCGTTTGGCTTTGGCTTTCATGACTTGGGCAACCCTGGTGGGGCGGGATAGAGCCAATGCATGTAATCCGCCACGCCTTTTTCCAGCGGGAACTGCGGCTCGTAGCCTAACGACTTGCGCACGCTAGTCAGGTCCGCCTCGGTATGGTTTTGGTAGTGGGCGTGCGGATTGTCGAAATATTCCGGCTCGAAGTTTGTGCCTAACGTTTGGTTGAGGACCGCAATCAACTCGTTGAAGGAGCGCGCCTGGCCCGAGCCAAGATTGTAAATACCGCTCTCCTTTGCCTCGAACGCGCGCAGCGTTCCCTGTACGATGTCCTTCACGTAAACGAAATCGCGCTTCTGCTCGCCGTATTTAAAAATGCGCGGGCGCTTCCCGTCCGTGATCTGCCGCGAGAGATGCAAAATCATGCTCGCCGGCACGCCTTTGTGCGCTTCGCGCGGACCGTAAACGTTGAAATAACGCAGGCCGACAATCTTCCATTCCGGATCGTCCGCCGCCGCGCGCCGCGCGAGATTGTCCATGATTACCTTGGAGAAAGCGTAGACATTCGCCGGCGCCGCCTCGTCCGCTTCCTTGTTCACCCGGCTCGCCGCGCCGTAGGTCGCGGCCGAGGAAGCGTAGACGATGCGGGTGCGATTCGGCTGTGCGAAACGAAGGAGCCGTCGAAAACTTTCCACGTTGTCGTGCACCTGCGGGAATTGATCGTGCAAGGTCGTGTCGGTGATCGAGGCCAGATGAAAAATCCCGTCGAACTTTTCGTCGCCAAATTGCGTCCGCCAGTCGAGCGAGGCGAGATCGGCGGCGACAAGATCGCCACGGTAACCGAGTAAATTCTTGAAATCACCGGAACGGAAATCATCGACCACGGTGAGGCGGGCGTCGGGGTACTTCTCCTGCAGGGCCAGCGCGAGATTGGAGCCGATGAAGCCGGCACCGCCGGTGACGAGAAAGTTGGGGTTTTGCAAGGGCATGGCGTCGAATTTTTGGGAGTCTGACAAATAAATCTTGAGCGCGGAAGCGCAACCCACTACTTCTGGGCGCAGTTCTTTGCGAGTTTGATTCGTGGATCGGCGCAAGAAATCCCGTTTGAACCGGGAGCAGTTGCGCTGCTGTAACTGGATACAACTTCCCAGGAGCCAATCGTCATCCCGCGACTGCGGGACGGCGGTGAAGGCGGGAAGAAGGACGAAGCCAGTTGAGAGCCGAGAGTTGAGAATTGAGAGAAACGCGGAAACGCGCGCCTCTCTTCGTCCCTCAACTCTCAAGTAAAAACTCTCAACTTCTTCAAACGCCAGGAGCCAGAATATTTGCCCGCTCCACCTCATTCGTGTGGTGCGCTGTAGCGGTGGTCTTTGATCGCCGGTCTTCTACGCGCGCCCCGCGACAAAACTTCTTCGCAAAAAGAAGAATGAGAGACGAAAGCGCCGCGCAAGTGACGAGTCCGCCTCTCACCATTGGAGGTAGACTCTCATGCAGATTGGAAAGAAATCAGATGCAGCGGCGCCACAAACTCCGGGGAGCGCGGGCGCCTCGCCCGCTGGCAACGGCGCCCCGCCGTTGCGAACTTTTGTCGCGCGCTTGTTTAGGTGGACGGCGTCGCTTTGGCTGACACGCGCATTTTGCATACGCTTCGTGACGGAGCGCCCGCGTCCCCCAGAATTGGGCCTCTTCGTCCTGGTGATATTCGCGTTTTCGTTAGGCATGGCCCGCGCTCAGGACGAGCCCCCTGCGCCGGAGACGGCCGAACTGGTCATCAGCGCGACCCGAATTCCAACCGTCGAAGATGAAACGCCAGCCAGCGTGAGCGTCCTTACCTCGGAGGATTTTGACATCCACCAGACCGAACGCGTGGCCGACGCCCTGCGGGAGGTACCGGGACTCTCGGTCGTGCAAAGCGGATCGCCAGGACAGCTCACGTCCGTTTTCACCCGCGGTTTGCGCAGCGAACACACCCAGGTGTTGATCGACGGCGTGCCGATCAACCAGGGTCTGGCCGGCCTATTCAATTTCGCCGACCTGACGACCGACAATATCGAGCGGATCGAAGTGGTGCGCGGACCGCAGAGCACGATTTACGGACCGAGGGCGATGGCTGGCGTGATTCAATTCTTCACCAAACAGGGAGGCGACATACCGGAAACGACGGCCAGTTTCGAAGGCGGCAGCTACGACGCTTTTCGCGAATACCTCGCCAGTTCCGGCAAGGTCGGGCAGGTTGATTATTCCTTTGCCGGGAGCCGGCTCGATACCGACAACGCCCGGCCTAACAATCAATATCGGCTCTGGGATTTCGTCGGCAACGTTGGCTGGTCGCCGAGTGACCAGTTGCGGATCAGCAGCCTTTTTACCTACTCGCTGGCCGACACGGGCAATCCGAACACGATTTTTGATCCGAAGCCGTACGATAATTTTCAGACGCAGCGCTGGTTAATCGCGCCGCATCTTGATTGGCGGCCGTCCGACGAATGGGAGCACAAGCTGATTTTCGCCTACGACGAAGAACGACAGGTGAACGATCCCAACCAGGATGGCTTCGTCGGGCCAACCGACGCGCTCTTCACGCGCCTGACAATCGATTATCAAAACAACTTTCGGCCGACAAGCTGGCTCACTCTCACCTCGGGTTTCTTTTTCAACGAGGTCAAAGCCGGACAGAAGCGGCCCTTCGTCTCGCAGGATTTTGGGCCACAACCGACCTTCATCAGTGATTACACGGACGAGAGCGCGATCTATTTCGAGGCGAGTGCAACCCCGCTACCTGGATTGAATCTTGTCGCCGGCGGTCGCTACGATCATTTCAACCAGTTTGGCGGGATCTGGACCTACCGATTCGCGGGCAGCTACAAGATCGCGCCGACCGGCACGATCGTGCACGCGAGCGTCGCGACCGGATTCAGTCCGCCGAGCAGCCAGGACAAGATCTTTGGGAACAATTTCGGACTCAAACCGGAGCAGGACCTGGGGTGGGAGATCGGTCTCGAGCAACAACTCTGGGAAGACCGCTTCAATATCACCGCGACCTTTTTTCACAACGACCTCTCGAATTTGATCGGCTATAACGGCCTCTTCGACACCCTCAATTTAGGCGCCGCTCTGACCCAGGGAGTGGAGATGGAAATGGAGTTGCGGCCAATTGCGGATCTGATTTTCTCGGGCAGCTACACCTATCTCGATGCCAGGAACACCTCCGCGGCCGACATCACGCAGCCGCAGGGGGCTCGTCTGCCGCGTCGTCCGCGCAACGAAGTTTACCTTTCTGCCTCTTATCTTTGGTTCCACAGATTGCGAACCACGGCAGAGGCGAAGTTCGTCAACGCCCGCGAAGAGCTGAATTTCGGCGGGCCCAATTTCGACATCGAAGATTATTCTTTTGTAAATCTCGCGGCCGAATATGTCTGCAACCCGCATCTCACGATCTTCGGCCGGGTCGATAACGTGACGAATGAGAGCTACGCGGAGGTCTATGGTTTTCCGGCATTGGGACGAGCGGCTTATGGCGGATTTCGCGTTTCGTTTTAACCGCCAGCCAGAAAATGCGTCCCTCAGTTCGGGGGATCATGAGAAAGGCGTGATGGCCACGATCTATCCGATTGTGTTATGATCCCCCTTTTGGAAAACCGGTTATGAAGGAATCAATGCTGTGAGTTGGCTCGCACCGTGGCTGCCGATTGTTTACCTCGTTCTCGCGGGGGTGGTGTCGTTCGTCTTTGGCATGTGGCTGACTCGTGTCCTGCTGCAAAACCGCCAGGACCTTGCGGTGCGGGATTGTGAATCGGCCCTGAACACACAGATCGCGGCCCTCTCGCTCAGCCTGGCCACCGCCCAGGAAAAGAACACCCGGATTCCCGAACTGGAATCGGAAGCAGCGGCGGCAGCGCGCCAGAATCAAGAGTTGCGCGATCAGCAGACGCAGTCGGCCAAGCGCATTAGTACGTTGGAAACGCAACTGGCCGAAGAGCGCAAGGCAACGGCAGAAAAGCTCGCGGTGCTCAACGAGGCCCAGACACGTTTCTCCGATGCCTTCAAGGCCCTCTCGGCCGAGGCCCTCCGCCATAACAACACGTCGTTTCTGGAGTTGGCAAAATCGACCTTGGAAAAAACGCAGGAAGGTGCGCGCGGCGATCTGGAGAAACGGCAGGAAGCGATCGATGCGCTGGTCAAGCCGGTGCGCGAATCGCTCGAGAAGGTCGATGCGAAGATCAACGAACTGGAGAAGGCGCGATCCGGCGCCTACGAATCTCTGACCACGCAGGTGCGATCCCTGGCTGAGACGCAAAATTATTTGCGCTCCGAGACAAGCAACCTGGTGCGGGCGTTGCGTTCTCCGATCGTGCGCGGACGCTGGGGCGAAATCCAGTTGCGCCGCGTCGTCGAGCTGGCGGGAATGGTCGATCACTGCGATTTCCTGGAACAGACCTCCGTCGAAACGGAGGATGGGCGTTTACGGCCGGATATGATCGTGCATTTGCCGGCGGGCAAAACGATCGTGGTGGACGCCAAGGCTTCGCTGAACGCCTACCTCGAGGCGCTCGAGGCAGTTGATGATGATGCGCGCCTGAATCGCCTCGAGCAACACGCGCTCCAGGTGCGGACGCACATTGAGAAACTCTCGCGCAAGGGGTATTGGGAGCAGTTCGAGAGTGCGCCGGATTTCGTCGTGCTGTTTTTGCCGGGCGAAATGTTTTTCAGTGCCGCACTGGAGCGCGATCCGCTCCTGATCGAGTTTGGGGCCGACAAGAAAATCATCCTCGCGACGCCAACGACGTTGATCGCGTTGTTGCGCGCCGTTTGCTACGGCTGGCGCCAGGAAAAGCTGGCGCAGAACGCGCGGGAAATCAGCCAGCTCGGGAGCGAATTATACAAGCGTTTCGCCGATCTCTCGGTCCATTTCGGAAGGCTCGGGAAGAGCCTGAACAGCTCGGTGGAAGCTTACAATCGAGCAGTGGGCAACATTGAAACCCGTGTCCTGGTGACGGCCCGGAAGTTCAAGGAACTGGGCGCCGCGCCACTCGGAATGGAGATCGAAGAGCTGCCGCAGGTGGAGCAGATCGCGCGCGACGTGCAGGCCCCGGAGTTGCTTCCGTCCTCCAATGGCGATTCGAGTCCAACCGCCTTGCAGGATGAGAATGGCGATTCAGTCGAGTAACAGGAAGGCATCCCGAGCCTCGCAAAGCGGAGCGCCTATAATACCGCGTCCCACTTGCTCTTGTCCGTAAGCATCATTTCGCGCAGCAAGCGGATCGGCGGCATGCCGTGGTCGAGGACCTCGTTGTGAAATTTCTCGAGCGAAAAATTCGGGCCTTCCTGGGCCTTGTAATCGTCGCGGAGTTTGAGGATCTGCCATTTGCCTAACGTGTAGTTGAGGTAGCCGGGATCGAACGTCCCGCGCAGCGCTTCCGACATCGAGGGCTTTACCTCGTAGTAGCAGGTTTCCTGAAAAAATTTGGCCGCATCGACAACCGACATCCCCTGGGTATGCATCTTGACCGAGACGCAAAGCCGGCAGAGCCGAAGGAGCGCCTCACCGGCCTGCGCCATACGATATTTCGCGGCCCGCACCTTTTGTTCCGGCGTCGGATTCGCCGCGCTGCCGAATCCTTCATCGAGCATCATTTTCTCGGTGTAATGCGCCCAGCCCTCGATGAAGGCGTAGCTGCCGAAGACCTTCTCGAGCTGGGTCGCCGTCGACGCGTTCAAGTGCAGAAACTGCACGTAATGCCCCGGATACGCCTCGTGAATCGAGACGACATCAGACGTGTAATAATTGAACGAGGTCAGCCATTCATCCTTTTGCTTTTCTGTCCAGTTCTCCTCGACTGGCGTGACATAGTAATAGGCCTGCGTCGCCTTTTTCTCGAACGGCCCGGGCGTATCCATCGAGGCAAAGGTGGTCGCGCGATCGAATTGCGGCGTAGGCGTCACGCTCGGGCGCACATCGGACGGGATCGCCACGATATGATGATCGAGCACAAACTGCCGAATCTGGTCGAGGTCCTTCGCCACGTCCGTCACGAGCTCGCCCGGCTTCGGGTGTTCGCTTTGGATTTGTTTGAAAACGGCGAGCGGCGTTTTCTTCGGATCGATGATTTTCGCGGCGGCGGCAAAGATGCCCTGTTCCTCTCTTAGGCGCTGCAAGCCAAGCGCGAGGATTTTGTCCGGCGGAAGATCGACCAGTTCGGTCTCGGCGAGCATGCGTTGATATTTGGCGGTGCCGATCGCGAAGTTGTCCGTCGCTTTCGGCAGCCTCTCTTTCGCCAGCCAGGACGCGTAATCTCGCAGTGCCGCCGCGGCTTTTTTGTTCGAGTCCTGGAAAGCGGCCGTGAGCGGCTCGTCGTCCAGGTCTTTCACCGCCGCAGCAAGATCCTTCTCCAGAAAATCGGCTGATCCGTTTGCGATCTGGATTGCCAGCTCGACGTAGGGTTTGGGCAGCACCGCGGCGAGATTCGTCTTTGCCGCGGTCATAATGTTGGCCGTTTGGTCCTCGATCGTGACGATGTCCCGCACCCGATCATCGAGCGGTTTAAAGTCGCGTTTGATGTAAATGTTGATGTCGATCGCACGGGCGTACGTCATCGGGTTCCGGTCGAAGATTCCCATGTCCTCGATCTGGAAAAGCTCACGCGCGATCGCCGTCAGGAGGATGCGGCGATCGATATCGATCCGTGCGCTTAAGGTGCCAGGATCGATCTTGGAAAGCTGGGTTTGAAAGCGATGCAAACGTTCGATTTCGGCATCGATCGCCAGCCGGGTGTAGTCCCCGATCTTGCCGTCGTATTGATGCAAGCCGAGCGCGACACCCTGGAGCGGCCGAGCC
The DNA here is from genome assembly GCA_963742545.1 of uncultured Verrucomicrobiae bacterium. Lineage (GTDB taxonomy): Bacteria > Verrucomicrobiota > Verrucomicrobiia > Chthoniobacterales > UBA10450 > Palsa-1392. The sequence continues at coordinate 215,151 of CAVUMF010000005.1, forward strand.
GCCAGATAACCGCCAATGAAATCGAGTGCGATCTTTTCGAAATCCGCATCCCCTTTCTTGGTTTCCGTGTCCGCTGCAAAGCTCGAGCCGGCCATGCCCAGGGAAACAAGGAAGGCCAGGAAAAGCAGACGGCACGGCGAATTCATCCGCCCAGTGTAAAAGTGGATTTCCGGCTTGTCATGCCTGGCCGGTTGGCAAAACCGAAGGAATGAACGACAATCGCATCGTCTGCGTCCAATCATGACAATTATGAAGCGTTCCGGGCTGTTAAGCAGGTTTCTTCGCGTGGCTGCCGTCACTGTTTCTATCTGCGTGGGTATCGCGGCGGCGGTGGCAGCCGATCCAGGGCCGACTACCCCCGAGCCGGCCACCGCCAGCCCGACCGACGACAACGGGTATTCCGAGATCGGGACCTTCGCCAAGGCGGTCGAGCTCATCCGGCAGGATTACGTCGATGGCAACAAGGTGAGCTATCACGACCTCATCTACGCCGCGATGAAGGGCATGCTCTCCTCGCTCGACCCGCACAGTCAGTTCATGGACTCGGACGATTTCAAGGACATGCAGGACGACACCCGCAGCCGCTTCAACGGTCTCGGCGTCGAGGTCGCGATCCGCGACGGAGTGCTTACGGTTGTGGCGCCGATGGAAGACACGCCGGCGGCCAAAGCCGGTATCCAGGCGGGTGACCAGATTTTGAAAATCAACGGGGCCTCGACCGAAAAGCTGGGCTTGCAGGACGCCATCGATGTCTTGCGCGGCGAGCCCGGACAGAAAATTACCCTGACGATTTTGCGTCCCTCGACGCAGGACATCAAAGACTACGCGCTGGAACGGAAGGAAATCAAAGTCGCGAGCGTGAAAGGCGGTCGCCTGCTCGACCCGGAACTGACCGGGCCGTTCAAGGTCGGCTACGTGCGCATCGTGCAATTCAACGAGCCGACTGCGGAAGAGTTCGGCAAGGTGCTGGACGATTTGCAAAAGCAGGGGATGCAGGCGCTGGTGCTCGACCTGCGCAACAACCCGGGTGGATTGCTCAACAGCGCAGTCGATGTCCTCGGGCAATTTCTGCCACCCAATACCAAAGTCGTGTCGACTCAGGGCCGCACCACTTCACAGAAGCATGATTACTCGACCCCGGCCGGGTTAAAGGAACGGCCGCGTTTTCCGCTCGTTGTTTTGGTCAACGAAGGCAGCGCGAGCGGATCGGAAATCGTGGCCGGCGCACTGAAGGATTTGCATCGCGCAATCGTGGTCGGCGAAACGACTTTCGGCAAAGGGTCGGTGCAAAATGTGATGCAGTTGCCTGATGGATCGGCCCTGCGTTTTACGACCGCAAAATATTACACGCCGAGCAAGACGGTCATCCAGGGCAACGGCGTCGTGCCAAACATTCTCGTGCCGCTGACCCCGGAGCAGGACCGTGCGGTCGCATCCCTGCGCAACAACGACAAGATGCCGCCGGCGGAAGCGACCAGCATCATCAAGTCCAAGGACCTGCAAATGATGCGCGGGATTGACGCGCTCAAGGGCGTGATGATTTACGCGCAGGAGACCGCGCCGAAAGGCGGTGCAGTGAAGAAGTGAATTTCACCACGGAGGACACGAGGGAGTTATTTTGTCGTTTTAGCTTCGTGTTCTTCCGTGTCCTTCGTGGTGAATGAATTCATTGCTCCTCGCGATCGAGACCTCCTGCGACGAAACGGCGATCGCCGTCCTGCGCGGGCGCGAACTGCTGGCGAGTGAAGTCGCGTCGCAGGTCGCGGCGCATCAGCCTTACGGGGGCGTAGTGCCGGAAGTTGCCTCGCGGCATCATCTCCGGTATGCGCCCAGGCTGTTCGAGGCAGCGGTTGAGCATGCTGGCGTCTCGTTAGGCGAGGTCAATGCTTTTGCCGCCACGAGCGGACCTGGCCTGGCCAGCTCGCTCATGATCGGTGCTTCGCTGGCGAAGGGACTCGCCCTTGGTTTCGGGAAACCTTATCTCGCCATCAACCACCTCGAAGGCCACCTGCTCTCGCCCTTTTTCGGGAGCGCTAACTGGATTGAGCCTAACGTTTCTCTGATCGTGAGCGGCGGCCATACTCTGCTCGTCGACGTCAAAGCCTTCGCCGACTACCGGATCATGGGCCGCACGGTTGACGACGCGGCCGGCGAAGCCTTCGACAAGGTGGCCAAGATGCTCGGCCTCGCCTATCCGGGCGGCCCCGAAATCGAACGCTGCGCACAAGGCGGCGATCCAGCCCGGTTCGATTTGCCGCGCAGCATGCTTCACTCCGGTAATTCGAATTTCAGCTTCAGCGGATTGAAAACTGCCGTGCGCTATTTGCTTCCGAAACTGACGCGTACGCCTGAATACGAGCGTGATCTATGCGCTTCGTTTCAGCGCGCGGTCGTCGATGTGCTTGTCGCGAAGACCATCGGCGCGGCGCGTGAGGCAGGGCGTGCCATGGTTACAGTGAGCGGCGGGGTCAGTTGCAACGAAGATTTGCGCACCCAGATGTCGTTAGGCTGCAAGCGCGCCGGGCTGGAGCTACGCTTTGCCTCGCCCCGGCTCTGCACCGACAATGCCGCCATGATCGCCTATGCCGCGCAGTTGCGCCTCGCGCGCGGCGAATCCACTCCCCTGGCAACCGAGATCGATCCCAATCTCACACTGGTTTGACCTCCGGCGGGCAAAAAAATCAGTACTCGCGGTCGAGGAGATAATTCGCAAGCGCGTGCAGTGTCTGGCCGCGTTCGCCTAACGAACTCAATGCATCGCGCGCCTGCTGCGTGAGGCGGGCAGCTTCGGCGCGCGATTTCTCCAGCCCGAGCACCGATGGATAAGTTGCCTTTTGCGCGGCGGCATCTTTCCCCGCGCTCTTTCCCAGTTTCTCGCTCGTCTGGGTCACGTCGAGGATGTCGTCGATCACTTGAAAGGCGAGCCCAAGGGCGCGGCCGAAATCGCTGATTGCGCGCAATTGCGCCGGGGTCGCGTTGGCGCTTATCGCACCCAGCCGGACGGAGGTCGTGAGCAACGCGGCGGTTTTGTTCTCGTGAATGTAACGCAGCTGCGCGCGGCTGATTGGTTGGCCTTCGCCTTCCAAATCTGCAACCTGGCCGGCAATCAGTTTGCGGCTCCCGGCGGCAACGGAAATCTCATGAACAATCTCGCGCAAATCGTAGCGCGGCCACCCTTCCGCCTGAGCGGCGATCTCAAAGGCAATCGTAAGGAGCGCGTCGCCGGCCAGCACCGCGATGCCGTCGCCAAAGACCTTGTGACAGGTGGCCCGCCCGCGCCGGAAATCGTCGTTATCCATGCTCGGAAGATCGTCGTGAATGAGTGAGTAGGTGTGGATGCACTCGACCGCGCAGGCCAGCGGCAACGCACTTTTCGTCAGGCCTCCGCAGGCTTCGGCTGCAGCTAGACAGAGGATCGGGCGCAAGCGTTTGCCGCCGGCGAAAAGCGAGTAGCGCATGGCCTTGTGGATCGTCGCCGGCTTGGTCGAAGCCTTCGGCAGAAAACGATCGAGCGCGCGATCAACCTCTTTTTGGCGCGCAGTGAGATAGCGTTTCAGATCCACGACCCGCGAATGTGGGAAATACGAGGACGTTACGCAACCGGAACTTAGGCTTCCGACCAACTTCCGGGCGCTCAGCCGCCGACGGCCTGGTAATGCCCAAGTCCGCGCTTCCACATTAGATTGGCCGCGGCCCACATCGCCAGCACCCAGCCACACTGGATGGCGAGTGCGCCAAACATTTCCGGACCGCGCAGCCGCCCCTGGAAAATCGCAATTGGGCAAAAGAGCTCGTAATAAAACGGCAGCCATTTCATCACCGCCTGAATTGCGGGCGGCATGATATCGAGCGGGAACATTTGGCCACCGAGGAAATATTCGAAGCTGTAGACGATGAAAACGATGGTCGAGATCTCAAGAATCCAGAAGGCCATCATGGAGAGCGCGTAGGTAAGAAAAAACTGGATGAGGGCCGACATGACCATCGAGAAAAACGCGGCCCCCCAGATCAGGGCGTCGTTAGGCAGAATAATGAAGCGCCGGAAATAAAGGAAAATGGCCGCGATGGGCAGAATCGTGACCGCGGTGTAAACGAGCCGACCACTGAGGAAAATGCTGAAGCGATAGCCAAGATAATTGACCGGCTTGGTGAGGAAGGAATTGATCTGGCCCTCGCGAATATCGGCCGCGATCTGCCATTCATCCTCGGTCGGCGTGACGAGGTTGCTTACCAGGATGGTAAGCAGGTAGTAGTAGATCATCGCACCGTAGTCGTAGCCGCGCATGCCGCCGCCGCTCTCGTGGAAAATCGCGCGCCAGAGAAAGATGGTACCAACGAGTGGGATAAGGCCAAAGACCGCGCGCAGGAGATAATTCCAGCGATAGACGAAGGTGTTTTGAATCCCGAGATTGAAAACGGTAAGATATTTTCGCGTCTGCATTTGTCGGGCGAGAATTACCAGCGGCTCGGCAGGTGGCGCATCTGGCGATTCTGCCAACGGCTCAGGAGCAGCAAAGCGCAAATCGCGCCGATCAGGGCCATGAACATGTCTTCCTGTGTGTCCCAGACGTCGCCCTGCGTGCCGAGAAAAGCGGCCGAGGCCGCGCCACCCACCAGAGCCGCAGCCCATTCGAAGAGCTCGTAGAGCGCGCTGATTCCCATGCAGATTAAAATGATGATGGCGAAACGCCAGCCGCTCGAGGTCACAATGCGCAGCCTGACAAACAGCTCACGCGCGATCAGGGCCGGGACAAAGCCCTGGGCGAAATGGCCGAGTCGGTCGAAGTGATTCCGGTGCCAGCCGAAAATCGGCTGGATCCAGTTAAAGAGCGGCACCCGCGCATAGGTATAATGCCCGCCGACGCAGAGCAGCATCATGTGGAGCGCGATCAGGGTGTAGACGAGCGTCGTGAATCGAAAACTCGAGTAGGTGAAAACAAGGATCAATCCGCCGATAATGGCGGGCATCACCTCCAACCACCAGGTCAGCCGATCGTAGGGGCGCCAGCCGGACCAGACGAAAACGATCGCGGCCGCCGCCAAGAGCGCAAGATGGAGCGGCGAGATGCGGGTATTCATTTCGGGGATGCTTCCGCAAGTTCCACCGCAAGTCGAATCGCAGCGATCATGCTCTCGGCCCGCGCGTTGCCGCGGCCGGCAATGGCAAAGGCCGTGCCGTGATCGGGACTGGTGCGCGGGAAGGGCAAACCAAGCGTTACATTCACCCCTTGATCAAAAGCGTGAAGCTTGAGCGGGATCAAACCCTGATCGTGATACATGCAAAGGACGGCATCGAATTCTCCCTCGACCGCACGATGAAAGATCGTGTCGGGCGAGAACGGACCGGAGAAGACGGCCGGGGCTTGACGCTCGAGGGTCGAGATTTGATTCAACTCTTCGATCGCCGGTAGGATGATCTCGATCTCTTCGCGGCCAAGCGCGCCACTTTCGCCGGCGTGAGGATTTAACCCCGCAACCGCAATGCGCGCCGGAGCGCGCCGCGCCAGAAAGTCGGCCAGGAGCAAACCGACGCGCACGATCTCGGAGGCGCGCAAGTTTTTCGCGACGGCGGCGAGGGGGATGTGGGTGGTGACGAGCGCGACGGTGAGGCGGCCACCGGTGAGGAGCATGGCAAAGTTGTCCACTCCGCTGCGCGCGGCGAAGAACTCGGTTTGTCCGGGAAATTGGAATCCGACCTCGTAGATGTTGGCCTTGTGAATCGGGCCGGTGACGATGGCATCGATCTCGCGGGCGAGAGCGAGCCGGGCTGCTTCCTCGAGCGCGGCGCGGGCGGCGCTTGCACTGGCGCGAGTGGGTTTGCCTAACGAATGGCCTTCTGTCTTGCCGAGCACCCGATAGTCCGCCTCCGGCAGTTTGCCGGAGGTGAGCGCGGCCCGAATAATCTCGGGGCCGATACCGGCGGGATCGCCGAGCGTGATGCCGATGCGTTTGCCCATGCTGCGCGCAATCTCAGCAGCGGAGGCAAGAGAGGCAACTCGCCTCCCTGGATGCAGGAGGAGCGGGAACTTAGAAGGTCTTGATGTAGGCCTTGGAGCGGAGGCTGGCGAGCCAGTGATCCTGCAACTGCTTCGCCTGCTCCTGGCGCAAACGCCCTTCAATGTCGTCGCGGACGTCCTTGAGCGGCTTCACTTCCCCACCCTGCCGCGCTTCCACTTTCAAGATGTAATAATTGCCGCCGACTTCGATGACATCGCTGATTGCGCCCGGATGCAGATTGAATGCGACATCAGTGAGCGGTTTTGAAAGCGTCTTGTCATCAATCCAGCCCCAATCGCCGCCCAGATCGCGCGTGCTGTCCTCCGAGTACATCTGCGCCATCTTGTCGAAATCGGCGCCCGTGATGAGCTTGCCGCGAATCTCTTCCGCCATTGCTTTCTGCGCGCTGGCGCCGCCGCTATCCGCGTGGCCCGGGATCATGATCATGCGCAGCTTCACCTGCGCCTTGCTGGAGAAGAGTTCCTTATGCTGGCGGTAAAACTCGTCGATTTTGGCCGGCGGGATGATGAGATCCGATTTCACGTTCTTCGCCCGCATCGCCTGCACGATGATCTTTTCTCGCTCGAGGTCGCGGAATTTCGACATGGTGTACTTCTGCGCCTCCATCGTCTTAATGAAGGCGGCGCGGTCGCCGCCAAATTGGTCCCGAATCACCTCATCCACTTTTTCGTCGATGAAATGCGGCGGAATCACGAGCTTCTCTTTATCGAAAGCCTGAATGATGAGCTGACGATCGATCAGATCCTGGAGCGCAGCCTTGCGCAGCTCGGTAATCTTTTTCACCAGCTCCTCACCGGAATACTGCGCGCGGAGCAAACGTTCCCGGGGCTCGACGACATCGCGCACTTCGGAATAGGTGATCACCTTGTCGTTCACAATCGCAGCGATGCCATTGACCGATTCCGCCCCTCGGGTCGGCGAAGCGATCGCCGCTACGCCGAGGCAGGAGAAGGCCATGAGCGTCGCCATCGGGTAACGCCAAACGAAATTTAAAGTTGCCTTAGCCATTGCAATACCTCAGGGAGATTGATCTCGATTCTATCGGAAGTTAAACGAGGAAATTTCCCGCCGACAAGGATAAAATCACCCCGCCGGCTGAGCATTAATTTGCTCTCGCGCACCTCGACCCGAGAGACTCGAGCCCGGGCGGCGGAAAGCTTGATTTCGCTTAGGAGAAGTAAATTGTCAACCGCGGGAGGCCACTTCCCAAAGCGATCGCGCCAGTCGCGCCGGAGGCGCTGGAGGTGCTCGGCGGTCGTGATCTCGGCGAGATGCCGGTAGGCTTGAATACGAAGCGCGGCGTCGCTGATGTAGGAAGTGGGAATAAACGCCGGCCGCAGCTTTCCGGGTCCGGCGGCGAGATATTCGCCTTCGTTGGTCGCGACGAAATCGAGCCGGACTTCGACCTCGAGTCGCGGCCGGAGTTTCTCGCCTTTCAATTGCGCGACCGCCTGTTTCAAAAGCTGGCAATAAAGGTCGAAACCGACCGCGACGATGTGGCCGCTCTGCGCGGTGCCGAGAATGCTGCCTGCACCGCGAATTTCCAAGTCGCGCATCGCGATGCGAAAACCCGCGCCTAACGAGCTGTATTGCTGGATGGCGTTGATTCGCCTACGGGCCGCGCCCACCGTCATCATCTCTCGCGGGAGGAGTAGATAGGCATAGGCCTTGTGCTCGGCGCGCCCGACCCGCCCGCGCAGCTGATAGAGATCGGCCAGGCCGAAGCGATCCGCCCGATCGATGATGATCGTGTTCGCATTCGGAATATCGAGCCCGCTCTCGATGATTGTCGTGCAAACGAGCACGTCGATTTTTCCCGCAACAAAGCGATGCATGACGGCTTCGAGTTCGTCCGCCTCCATCTGACCGTGTCCGAACTCGATCCGCGCCTCGGGACAAAGTTCCGCGATTCGATCGCGCACTCTCTGAATCGACATGACTCGGTTGTGCAGAAAGTAGACCTGGCCCTGGCGCTCCAGCTCGCGATTGATCGCGTCGCGAATAATCCGTTCATCGTAGCCGCAAATCACGGTCTCAACCGGCAGCCGGTTGAGCGGCGGCGTTTCGATCGTCGACATGTCCTTCACCCCGACTAACGACAGGTATAGCGTGCGCGGTATCGGCGTGGCCGAAAGCGTGAGCACATCAACGAGCTTGAAGAGCCCCTTGAATTTTTCCTTGTGCAGGACGCCGAAGCGTTGTTCCTCATCGATCACAACGAGGCCGAGATCCTTGAAAACAACGTCGCCGGAGATGAGGCGATGCGTCCCGACCACAACGTCGACGCCGCCGGCGCGCAATTGCTCGAGCACCTTGCGCTGTTCCGCCTGCGAGCGGAACCGGCTCAGCATCTCGATCCTCACCGGGTAATCCAGCATCCGCTGGCGAAAGGTCTCAAAGTGCTGTTGCGCAAGCACGGTGGTCGGCGTGAGCACGGCAACTTGCTTGCCTTCCATCACCGCTTTGAAGGCGGCGCGGATCGCGACCTCCGTTTTGCCGAAGCCGACGTCGCCGCAGATCAGGCGATCCATCGAGCGCGATTCCTCCATGTCGCGCTTGGTCTCGACGATTGCTTTCAATTGATCGGGCGTTTCGCGAAACGGGAAGGAATGTTCGAACTCGAGCTGCCATTTCGTATCGGCGCCAAAGGCGTAACCAGGCTGCGTCTCCCGCTCGGCCTGGAGCGCGAGCATTTTGCCTGCGTAATCGAAAATGGAGGCAGCCGCATTCTTCTTCGCACGCGACCATTTTGGGTCAGCCAACGAACTGAGAGGCGGCGATTTCTTTCCCACGCCGACGTAACGCGAGACCATGCAGGCCTGTTCCAACGGGACGTAGAGCTTCGCCTCGTCCGCGAACTCGATCGTGAGGACTTCGTTCGCCTCGGTTCCACCAATTTTCTGCAATCCGAGAAAGCGGCCGATGCCGTGCTCGAGATGGACGACCAACTCGCCTTCGTTGAGCTCACTGAAATCGATCTGCGCCCTCTGCGCTGCGAATTTTGCGCCGCGCTGGAGACGACGCCGGCCATGGGTCGGCGCGCGACCGAAAAGCTCGGCCGCCGCGAGTACGACGAGGCTGGCCGCCGGAAAACAAAATCCGCGGGAAAGTGTTCCTTCGATCAATTCGATTCCGCCTAACGAGATCGCAGCTTCCGCCATGATTTCACGAAAGCGCTCGATCTCTCCTTCGGTCTGGAAATAGATTGCGATCCGCGATCCGCTTTCTCGCCAGGTCGTCAGGCGGGAGAAAAACTGCTGCCGCTTCGCCTCCGCAATGATGAATTCCCCCGTGTCGAACTCGCCGATCTCGCAATCCACAAAGGCACCGCTGAAGTCTTCAATCGCATCACCGCTCCCCGTCCAGCCTTCACTGATCCGGACGTCCGCCTCCTCCTGCTCGTCCTCGATCACCACTCGGAGATGCTCCTTTCCGATGTAATCGCGCACTTTGCCGCTCTGATCATCCGCCGCGCCCAGCAACAGCTCGACCTCATTCAAGTTGCGCAGGGAGGTCTGAGTATCGAGATCGAATTCGCGCAGCGACTCGATCGCGTCGTCGAAGAACTCGGCCCGGATTGGACCAGCCGCCTGCCAGGAAAAAATATCCACAATCCCGCCACGGACCGCGAACTGGCCACGCGTCGTGACCTGCGCCGCCCGCTCGTAACCCGCTTCGCCTAGCGATTCGGTCATCCGTTCGAGCGACTCGGCCGTTCCCCGCCGCAAGCGCAAGGCGGCGGCCCGCAACGCGCCACGCCGCGGTGCTGGTTGGTCGAGGCTGGTACGCGTCGCGACGATCACCTGCCGCTTTTTTTGGTGCTCAACCTGACTGAGGAGCGCGAGCCGCTCGGCCGCGATCTCCTGGTCGGGGAGAATGTTTTCCATCGCAAGAAATTCGGCCTCCGGGAGAAAGAGCGCATCCGGCAACCAGTTTGTCAGGCTCTCGTGGAGCAGTTCCTGCGTCCGGACGCTTGGGCAGATGACCCAGAGCGTTTTGGAAACTTTGCTGGCGACGACCGCGACGAGAAATGAGCGCGCCGACTCGATGACATGTGAGAAAGCGACGAGGCGTTCTCCCCGCTGGAGCGCTTCCAGCTGGCGCGCGATCGGTTCGGCCGACGCGACGATTTTCAGGAACTCAGCGCCGTTCGATTTTTCCACGTCGTCCTTTCGCCGAAGGGCGAAGGAAGTTCAATTTGTCGCGGTGGCCCGCCTTCAACTTCGCTGCCGTCCTAGACTTCGCGCCCGACCGCGGCGGCGACTGCGCGGATTCGCCTAACGAGATCGGCAAAGACTTCTGGCCGTAACGCCTGCTCGCCGTCGCTCCGCGCGCTCTCCGGTTCGTCGTGCACCTCGATCATCAGGGCATCGGCGCCCGCCGCGACAGCCGCAAGCGCCATTTGCGGAATGTAATCGCGCAAGCCGATACCATGCGTCGGATCGACCACCACCGGTAACTTCGTCTTGGCTTTGAGGATTGGCACCGCATTCAGGTCGAGCGTGTTGCGGGTCATGGTTTCGAAGGTGCGAATGCCGCGCTCACAGAGGAGGACGTGCGGGTTGCCTTCACTCAGGACGTATTCCGCGCTCAAGAGCAGATCGTTAATCGTGGCGCTGAAGCCGCGCTTGAGCATGACCGGCAGTCGGCTCCGTCCCACCTCCCTCAAGAGAGCAAAATTCTGCATGTTGCGTGAGCCGATTTGGAGGCAGTCGGCATATTTTTCCATCACCATCAGATCGCGTGTGTCCATGATCTCGGTGATGATTGGCAAACCGGTCGCGGCCCGCGCTTCCGCCAGATAACGCAGGCCGTCTTCGCCCAAACCTTGAAAGCTGTAGGGCGAAGTACGGGGTTTGAAAGCGCCGCCCCGCAGCACGCGCGCACCGGCATTTTTGACCAGGGTCGCGATGGAAAGGACCTGATCTCTGCTCTCCACCGAGCAGGGGCCGGAGATGAGCACGACCCGCTGTCCGCTGCCGATTTGCACGTCGCCGATCGAGACGGGCGGCGGCCGTGTGCCGTTTTCCTGCGCAACGAGCTTGTAGGGTTTCATCACTGGGACGACCGACTCGACGCCCGCGATGGCACCGAGCGGTTTTTCCCGGATCAGCTCGTCGGGGCCGAACACACCAATTACGACGCGCGATTCGCCGCGCATGACCTGGGATTGAAAACCAAACTCCGCGATCCGCGCGACGATGTAGTCGATCTGCGCCTCGGTCACGGTCGGCTGGGTGATGATGATCATTGCGCGAGGAGGAGGAGTCTAACCTCTGCGTGACGGCGGGCAACCCTGCGAGGGCAGAGAGAACCCGCTACGGTGTGATTGTAACCGGGGTTCCGACGTTGACGGAATTATAGAAATCTTCCGCCATGAATTCCGGCATTCGAATGCAACCGTGAGAGGCGGCATAGCCAGGCAAATAGCCTGCGTGCAGTCCAAAGCCAGGGGCGATCTGCATGTAATACGGCATCGGCGCGCCTTTGTAGTGAGTGCCAGGCGGCTTTGGATCTTTTCGTTTGTCGATGTTAGGCACGACCACGTTGTCGTTTTTGTCGACGTAATCGCCAAAAATACTCGAGGCGTGATCGATGTCCTTGTCGATGATCCTGAAGTTGCCCGTCGGCGTATCGAGACCTTCCCGACCGGTCGAAAGCTGCGAGACTCCGACCAATTGTCCGCCTTTGAAAAAATAGGCTCGCTGCTCGCCGAGACTGATCTTGATCGACGGCTTCCCGGGCACTCCTTCGCCGTCCCAATAGGATACGTTGTCTACTGGCGCAGTCGAGGCGACCGGTTGATCGCCGTAGGCGCCGCCGAGATATTGAGTTTGCCCGTAGGCAAGCCGTGGATCGTCCTCACCGCAGCCGGCCAAAATCGCGAGCGCGGCCGCGCCAAGCGCGAACAAGAAACGGGAAAAAGAGGTCATCTGAAGCGTTCTCACGACCGAAACGCGCAACTAACGTAGCACGCTTCAGAAAGTCAAGACGCCGGGTCTGACGGCGCGGTGGACGGTACGGCTTGAATTCTGCTTAAATTTGCTGAGACTGGCGCACGCCGCCCAAAAAACGCTTATAGAACTCCATGCCCACTTACGAATATGCATGCGAAAAATGTGGGCAGAATTTTGATGCCTTCCAGTCGATGCGCGACGAGCCCTATCGGACTTGCCCGAAGGAACTCTGCCGCCAGGCAAAATGGGGCAAGGGCAAGGTCAAACGATTGCTCGGGACTGGCGCGGGCCTGATTTTCAAAGGCTCCGGCTTTTACATCACCGATTACCGCAGCGATTCCTACAAAGACGCGGCCAAGAAGGAATCGCCGACCGGTGCCGGAAAGAGCGGCGGAGAGACCGCGGGTGGCAAACCCGAGAACAAGCCCGCGATCCCACCGTCGAAAAAACCTGAGCCGAAAGGGAAAAAGGATTCCGGAGCATGACAACGCTCGTTTGTACAGATTGCCAACACGAGAACGAGTTGGAGCGAATCTACTGCCACAGTTGTGGGGCACGCCTGGATCGCACCAAAATCATCAAGGAAAAAATCGAGCAACGAGACTCCGACGCCAGAGCACAAGAGCATCTCAAAAGGATGTTTGACCCGCGACGCGGTCGCGCAAAACGCCTGGCCGCGAAGCTGACTAAAACAATCGTCGGAGCCCTCGTCTGCGCGGGGTTGATCCTGATGTTGCTGCCGCCCGATCTTCCGCCGGAATCAAAAACCTACACCTTTGCCCCCATGATCAACATGGATTTGGTCTCCGCGGTATCGAGCCACCGCACCACCCCACTGGTTTATGACGAAGCGCAGGTGAACAGCTATCTCGCCGTTAATGTCCGTCGCAAGGACAGCCCAGCCGGCAAAGGTCTCTTTCCGTTGCGCCGCATCCAGGTGCAGTTCGACGAAGGACGCTGCAGCGTCAGCATGGAGCGTCAGCTCTATGGATTGCCAATCTACAGCGGAGGTTCTTACCGCGTCTCGATTGAGCAGGGGAAAATTATCGCCGCTGCCACCGGCGGCTATATCGGCCGCCTCGCAATCCCTTCCTCGCTGATGCAAATGGCCGGGCCGCTGATGCAAAAAGCCTGGGAGACGATGGCTCGGGAAAAAGGCTCCGTTGCCAAGCTCTCTGGCATCGAGTTTCATCCGCAATCGGTCACCTTGATCGCGGCGCGGTGATCGGGGACCTGGCGCCTGGGAAATCCCCCATCCCGGGTATGGCCAGCCCGGACGCAAACATTTGGCGCTCAGTTTGAAAAAACTGAATCCAAACGCCTGGCTTTCTGCATCTCAATGCAAACGACAATTATGAAAATCACACTTACCACCAGCATTTGCTCCATCGCCCTTGCCTGCACGGCGCTCGGCCAGACGCCCACCCCGCCTCCTGATACCGCGGCACCGACGACAACCCCATCGATGAACGCCGTAACAGCGCCGGCAGTTGCACCGGTCGCCACAAGTCCGGTCGCAGCTCCAACTGCTGCAGCCTCGGTCGCCGCCTCGCCTGCGGTCGCGCCATCCTCCAGCCCCGGCACGGAGGACGATTTCGATAAAGCGATCGAACAGAAGATTCGGAAACATTTTAAATTCGATTTCGACACCGATCATTCCAGACACAATTCCGATGATGTTCCCTGGATTGCAGTGCCGATTGTGCTGATTGTGTTTCTGACCATCTTCGGGCTTCCGGTCGCGGTGGTTGGAATCATCCTCTACTTCAGCTTTTCGAAGAGCCGGGCTATGCATAAGACCGTCCGGATGATGGTCGAGAAAGGCCAGCCCGTTCCCGAAGCATTGCTGAATCCGCCACCCGTCATCCGGCAGCGCTCCGATCTGCGCCGTGGCGTTGTGCTCCTCATGGTCGGCGCCGGCCTGATGGTCTTCTTCGGCGCGGTCAACGACTGGGAAGGCGGCGTCTGGAGCCTTGGAATCATCCCGTTCCTCATCGGGGCCGGATACCTGCTGGTCTGGAGACTGGATGTTCGCAAGGATGACGCTTCCCCCAAGGTGTAAACTCCTGAGGTGCCGCTTAATGATGCCGATCTCGTTGCGCGGGTTCTTCTGGAGGATGATCACCACGCCTTCGCCGAGCTCGTCCGCAATCATCAGTCCGCCGTCCGTGGTCTTCTCCGGCAGCTCACGCGGAGTGATCTGGCGCTGGCTGATGATCTGGCCCAGGAGACTTTCCTGCGCGCTTACAAAAACATTCGCAGCTTTCGCGGCGAAGCGAAATTTTCCACCTGGCTCTATCGCATTGCCTACAACTGTTTCCGCGAAGAGGCCCGCAAGCGAAAGGAACTGGTCGGGATCGACGAGAGTCAGCTCGAGGCTGAGCACGACCCGCAAACCGTCGACCCCGCCCTGAAACACGATCTCATGCACGCGCTCCAACTTCTTCCTCTGCACGAGCGATCGGCCATTTTGCTTTGCTGCCAGAATGGTTTATCGCATGATGAAGCCGCGCGCGTTTTGGAAATCCCTCTCGGCACGGTCAAGACTAATGTCTTGCGCGGGCGGGAGAAATTGAAGAAAATGCTTGCGGAGTGGGGACCGGCCTGACAATGGACGAACAACTTCCAGAAGATTGGCTCGAGCGGCGCTTGCGCGAAGAGATGGCCTACATCGATGACGATGGCTTCACCGCGGGCGTCGTGCGGAAATTGCCGGCGGCCCATCATCGCCTCTCCTTCCGCGCCGTCATCCTGCTGAGCATCACGCTGCTGGCCAGCGCCCTCACCTACGTCCTGTCCGATGGCGGCCGGTTTCTCGTTGTCGAGGCCTATCGCTTCCTCTCCATGCCGTTGCTTTTCGTTAGCCTGGTCGCGATCTGCTGCACGCTCGTCATGACCGCGATCGCCGCCGGGGCCGCTCTTTCCAACGTTCGCACGCAACGTTAGGCGCACGCCCTAACGATTTGCAAAGATCGAGCGCGCCGCCCCAACATCACGCGCGATTTGCTCTCGCAATCCCGCAAGGTTTTCGAACTTCTGCTCCGGGCGCAGGTATTGCAGAAAGCGCAGCTCGACGTCTTCTCCGTAAAGATCGCGATCGAAATCAAAAAGGTGAAACTCCAACACCCGCTGCAGCGAGCCGTCGTCGACCGTAGGGCGCACGCCGAGATTCACTACCCCGCGCACGGTTTTCCCATTGAGTATCCCCTCCGCGGCATAGACTCCGTTAGGCGGAAACTGCTCGCTATGCGCGCTCAGGTTCGCGGTCGGAAAGCCGAGGCTGCGCCCGAGGTGTTTCCCCTCCTCCACCGTCCCGAGAATGGTGTAATCACGACCCAGCATCCGCCGCGCAGCGGCGAAGTCTCCTGTCTCCACCGCCTGCCGGATCGCGGTGCTGCTGATGATCTTTTCCTGCGAGGTGACCGGTTCTACCCCGACCACATTGAAGCCGAGCTCGGCTCCAAGCTTCTTCAAGAGCGCGAGGTTACCGGCACGATTCTTACCGAACGACCATTCCTGGCCAACGCAAATTTCGCGCAATGGGCGGGCCGACTCGACCAGTTGCCTGACGAAATTTTCCGGCAAGGTCGAGGCCAACTCACGATCAAACCTAAGCACGAGCAAATGCGACACTCCCAGACCGCGAATGAGCGAAATCTTGTGCTGCGTCGCGGTCAGGAGCCGCGGGCTTTTCTCCGGCCGGAGAATCTTTGCCGGGTGCGGATCAAACGTAACCACGACAGCCGTGCCACCCGCTTCGGCAGCGTGCCGCGCGGCAGTGGAGATGACCGCCTGATGTCCAAGGTGGACGCCGTCAAAGACGCCGATGGCGAGAAAAACCGGACCAGGGATCTGCGCCAGCTCCGGGATCGACCGCAAGACTTGCATCTGTCGTCGTTCGTTAGGCTCCGCGCATCCGCGAAACCTCGGGCAGCGTGAGGATTTTCCCCAGCAGATCGACCGGATCGCCCGTCTTGATTTCATCGACCGTCACAGCGCGGGCGAGATCGAAACGCCCGGAACGGGTGCGACGCAACTCCTTGAGATGCGCGCCACAACCGAGCGCCTGGCCGATGTCGTGCGCGTAGGTGCGCACGTAAAACCCTTTGCTGCAGAGGACGGTGAAGTCGATCTCCGGCGGCGCGATACGGTCGATGCTGGAGCGATAAACGTGCACAAGACGCGGCTCGCGCTCGACCGTCTTTCCCTGTCGCGCCAGCTTATAGAGCGGCACCCCGCCCTGTTTAATCGCCGAGACCATCGGCGGCATCTGGTAAAAATCGCCGCGAAATTTTTCGAAGGCTGTTCGAACATCGTCTTCGGTCAACCCCGGCACCGGCCGTTCCTCGATCACCTGCCCGGCCCGGTCCTGGGTATCGGTCGTCTTGCCTAACGAGAGCGTGCCGACATATTCCTTGTCCTCGCTCATGAGCAGATCCTGAATCTTGGTCCCGCGGCCCAGGGTAAGGATGAGCAGGCCAGTCGCGATCGGATCGAGCGTGCCGCAATGGCCGACCTTTTTGATCTGGAGCTGCCGCCTGACGAGTGCGACGACATCGTGCGAAGTCATGCCGGCGGCTTTGTCGACGAGCAGGACGCCGTCCGGTGTGGCGCTCAGGGACATGGTGGGTTCGTTAAAGCGTTGAAGCGGTGAAGCGAGAAGGCGTGGGAAATCATGGCCGCTTCAGCCCTGCATCGTTTCAACGGACTTCACCGCCGCCTCGATCACACGTTTCGCCACATCATTCAGCGTTCCCGGCACACGCGCGCCCGCCGCCAGCTTGTGGCCGCCGCCTTTGAAACTGAGGCAGATTGCACACACGTCCGCCCGCTCATCCTTCGAGCGCATGCTGACCCGGACTTTCCCGTCCTCCAGTTCCTCGAAGAAGATCGCGATGATCACGCCCTGGATGGCGCGGAGATGGTCAATCAAACCTTCGTTATCCTCGGGAATGACACCAAGTTCGTTGGCCGTCGCGAGCGGGAGACTGAAGCTCGCCACTTTGCCCTCGGCGTCGAATTGCATCCGGTCGAGCAGGACGCGCAGAAGTTCGATCCGCCGCCGCGGATAGTTCTCGTAAAGCTTTTGACTCAACTCCCCAACGTTGATTCCGCAGCGCAGAATATCGGCCGCGATCTCAAACGTGCGGGCGGTCGTGTTTGGGTACTGGAATGAGCCGGTATCGGTCGAGATGGCAGCGAAAAGGTTTTCCGCGATCGGTTCGTCGAGCGGCAGATCCTGGCTCTGGAGCAACTCGAAAAGAATCTGGCCCGTGGCCGGCGCAATCGGATTGATGTGCACCAAGTCGCCGTAACGCGGGTTGCTCGGGTGATGGTCGATATTGATCCAGACCTGGGCGTTGCCGATCGCCGCGAGGCAATTGTCGCCGAGGCGCTGGCGGGTGGCGGTGTCGAGCGCGAGCACGACGTCGAAATCCTCTGGTTCGTTAGGCGGAAAGGAGACCAGCTTGCCTCCCGGGAGAAAAGAGAACTTCTCGAGCAATCCTTCTTCATTCCAAACTTTCACTTTTTTGTCCAGCTTCTGCAGCGCGAGACCCATCGCGATCTGACTGCCGAGGGCGTCGCCATCCGGACGGACGTGACTGAGCACCGCGAAGCTCTTGTGGCGGCGCAAAACCTCCGCGATCTCCGCGAAAGTCGAGTTCGTTGGGCCGCCAGGTGGAGAGCCGGCTGTGTCGCCGGCAGGCTCGACCGTAGTGGTATTCATTTGGTTTCGTCGCTAGGCGGAGGTTCGAGTTCCTGCAGGATCTCGAGCACGCGCGCGCCGCGCTCGATTGAATCGTCGAGATGGAAAACCAGGTGCGGAGTGTATTTCAAAACGATGTGCCGCGACAAACCGGCCTGCAACGCAGCGCGATTCTCCTCCAGCTTTGGAAGGACTTCCTTGCGGCCATCCGTGCCGAGCACGCTAACGTAGACGTGTGCCGACTTTAGATCGGGCGTGACATCAACCTGGTTCACGGTCACGAGTGCACCTTCAAAGGTCATCTCGCGCACGAATAAGATGCTCAACTCCCTTTTGAGGAGTTCATTCACGCGGAGAAGTCGGTGTTTCATGGTGGTCGCTGGTAAAGCGTTGCAAAGGCAAGATGTTGAAGCGGGAATTAGACAGCCGGTTCATCGCTTCATCGCTCTAACGGTTCAACGCCCTCACAATTTCTGCGGAACCTGCTCGAGTTGATAACACTCGATGACATCGCCGACCTGGTATTCGCTGAAATCACCGAGCTTGATGCCGCACTCGAGGCCGACCCGGACTTCCTTCACATCGTCCTGAAAACGGCGCAGCGTCGAGAGTCCGCCATCGTAAACCGGCTGGCGACGGCGCAGGACGCGAGCGCGCCCGGTGCGGCTGATGCGCCCGTCGGTCACGAGGCAGCCGGCAACGATCCCGCGGCTCAACTGGAAGACCTGTTTCACCTCGGCGTGACCAATGACGGTCTCGCGATGTTCGGGATCGAGCAAACCGGCCATCGCTTCCTTGATCTGGTCGATCAACTCGTAAATGATGCTGTAAAGCTTCACCTGCACGCCTTCGCGTTTCGCCGCGCCGACTGCGTTGCTCTCGACCTTGACGTTGAATCCGACGACGACGGCGTTCGAGGCGCTGGCCAGAAGGATATCGGATTCCGAGATCGGACCGACGCCGGAGTGAATCATTTCCAGCTCGATTTTCTTGCTCTCAATTTGGCCTAACGACGCGGTGAGCGCTTCGAGCGAACCCTGCGCGTCGCACTTCAAGACGAGGCGCAAAACCTTCTTGCCGTCGGCTGATTCCAGCAGGCTCTCCAGCGTCGCGCGCTGCGGCATGCTCAGTTTTTCCGCGCGCTTGGCGGCGAGTCGTTCCTCGCTCAACACCTTGGCGGATTTCTCCGATTCCATGACTAGGAATTCGTCGCCGGCATTCGGCAAGCCGGTAAAGCCGAGAACCTTCACCGGCGTTGAGGGACCGGCGGCCTTGAGCGGATTGCCGCGGTCGTCGACCAGCGATTTCACTTTGCCGCCATAATCGCCGCAGATGAATGGCTCGCCGACTTTGAGGGTGCCCATCTGCACGATGACGGTCGCGGTCGGGCCGCGGCCGGGCTCGACCTGAGCTTCGATCACGGTCCCGCGCGGGACCGCGGTTGGCGAAGCTTTCAATTCCATCACTTCGGCCTGCACGACCATGTTCTCGAGCAGGTCTTCGACGCCAATCCCCTTTGTGGCCGAGACCGGCACTGCGATCGTTTCGCCGCCCCAGTCCTCCGGCGTCAGCCCGTGTTCCTGCAGCTGCTGTTTCACACGATCGACGTTGGCTGAAGGCAGATCGATCTTGTTGATCGCCACCATGATTTTCACGTGCGGCGCGGCCTTGGCGTGATGGATCGCCTCGATCGTTTGCGGCATGAGGCCGTCATCGGCCGCGACTACGAGGACAACGATGTCGGTCACGTTGGCCCCGCGGGCGCGCATGGCGGTAAAGGCGGCGTGACCGGGCGTATCAAGAAAAGTGATTCGCGTCCCTTTGTGATCGACCGAGTAAGCCCCGATGTGTTGCGTGATGCCGCCGGCTTCGCCCGCTGCCACCCGCGTCTTGCGGATCGCGTCCATGAGCGAGGTCTTTCCGTGGTCGACGTGACCCATGAAGGTGATGATCGGCGCCCGCAGCTTGAGCTCTTCTTCCTTCTCGATCACCGGCGGCGGGGGGGCGATCACCACTTCCGGCGCCTTATGGACACCGCCGCCTTTTTCACGGCGCTCCATCTCGAACACGAAGCCGTGTTTCTCGCAAATCTTGCCCGCCACTTCCGGCTCCACCGTCAGGTTCGGATTGGCGAAAATGTTATAATCGTCCATTAGCTCCTTGATGAGCTGGAAATTTTTCAAGCCAAGCTGTGTGGCGAGATCCTTCACAATGATCGGTGGCTTGATGTGAATGATCTTGCGGCCGTCTTCAGTTTCGCTTTCGGCTTCCCCAACTTCCTCCGTGGGGGCGGCGGGAGCTGGTGGCTCGACACGCGGCGGCTCGGGCGCCATTGCAGGTGTGCGAATGCGCGAGATCGGAGGAAGGATCGTGCGCTTGGTCGCCTCGTCGGTCGGCGCGCGCTTCGGTTTGGGCGCCTGCGGGTCGATAAGTGAGACGCTCTCCATCGCCGGCTTCACAGGCGGCGACTCGAGCGTGACCGGCGTAACCGGTGCGGGCGCCGGCCTCTTCGCTGTGATCGGTGCAAAGGCGGATTTTGTCACCGGAGGGGTGGGCGCCGTCGTCTTGCCCGGGCGCGCCGACGGTTTCACCGGAGCTTTCGCTTCGGCACTTGCGACGGCGGCTCCGTCCTTGGTTGGCGCGGCTGCCGCCTCTTCCGCTTTGGTCGCCTTGGAAGGTTTGGCGGTCTTGGCGGTGGCGCGGCTACGAGTCGACGACTTGGCGGCGGTGGACTTCGCCGCTTTGCGGGCTGGCGCTTTGGCCGCCGTAGATTTGGTCGTCGTTTTCGTTGGCATTTAAGTTCCTTAAAAATCTGCTCATGGCCGTGAGCGGTTAGGCGAGGCCATGACTAGGGCGAAACAGGTTCACGATGCACCGCCTCAAAAATTTCGCGCGCCTTCGCTTCGTCCACCTCGAGGATATCAACGAGGTCCTGCATCTCAGCGTCGCGCAAACCTTCGAGATTGGTAAAGCCGGTTTTCACCAGAGTCATCGCCTGCTCCTCGGTGATCGGCAACGAAGTCGAGAGCGTTTGCGCCGCCTGCGCAACCTTTTGTTCGACCGCAGTAGTGCTCGGCGCTTCTTTCTCGATGTTTATCTCCCAGCCCGTAAGCCGCGAAGTGAGCCGCGCATTCTGGCCCTTTTTCCCGATCGCGAGCGAGAGCTGGTCTTCGTCCACGGAAATGGTCGCGCTCTTTTTCTCCACGTCGAAGACAAGGTTCTTGACCTTCGCCGGCTTGAGCGCCTCCAGCACGAATTCCTTCGGATCGGAGCTCCAACGAATGATATCGACCTTCTCGTTGTTCAACTCGCGCACAATGTTTTTTACCCGTGAGCCGCGCATCCCGACGCACGCGCCGACAGGATCGACTTTCGGGTTGTCGCTGAAGACCGCGATCTTGGTCCGGTAACCGGCTTCGCGCGCAATGCCACGAATCTCGACCGTGCCGTCGGCGATCTCGCTCACTTCGAGCTCGAAAAGTCGCCGGACGAAATTGGGATGACTGCGCGAGATGATGATCTCGGGGCCGCGCGCACCATTCTCGACCGCGACGACATAGGCGCGCAGTCGGTCGCCGACGTTGTAGTCTTCGACCACAACGCGCTCGCGCTGCGGCATGATGGCTTCAAATTTTCCGAGATCAAGAATGACGTCGGAGCGATCGAAGCGTCGCACCGTGCCGCTCACGATCTCGCCCGCACGATCCTTGAACTCCTCGTAAATCATTTCCTTCTCGACCTGGCGGATGCGCTGCATCATCGCCTGCTTCGCGGTCTGGGCCGCGATACGCCCGAAGTTTTTCGGCGTCACTTCCACTTCGACGGCTTCACCAACTTGCGCGTCAGGTTTGATCTTGCGCGCTTTTTCGAGGGAGATTTCGTCCTGCGGATTGGTCACCTTCTCAGCTACGAGGAGGTTGGCGAGGGCGCGGATTTCGCCGGTTTTCGGGTCGATATCGATGTGCAGATCGCGCGAGGCACCAACACTTTTCTTCGACGCCGAGAGAAGGGCGTTCGAGACCGCCTCGATCAGGATCTCGCGTTTGATTCCGCGTTCCCGCTCCAGGTAATCGAGCATGGCAATGAATTCGGCATTCATAAAATTGGAGCCCGCAGACAAAAAAGAGTGGGACACTGGCTCCCACTCCAATCCACAACGGACTAGGCTGGGAAGTTACTTTTGCCGGCGGGGTTCGTCAAGTTGAGGTCCGCCTAACGAAAACGCGGGACGAGAGATCCTCTGGATGGCGCACGCGAGCCACGAGCAAAGATGAGGACGGCATTGGCTGCTTTGAATGACCCGGCTACACTTCTGCGGATGCGGCGCAGTTTTCTTCTCGTCACCCTGGTCTGGGCGGCGATCTATTTGCCGCGGCTCGGATCGCTCGAGTTGAAAAGCGAAGAAGGCCGGCGTGTTCTCCCCGCAGTCACGATGCTGCAAACCGGCAACTACATTGTGCCGCAAGTCGGAAGCGAACCGTACCTGCGTAAACCGCCGCTGGTGAACTGGCTCGTCGCCGGGTCTTTCAAAATCTTCAAGGTGCGCAACGAATGGGCGGCGCGACTTCCCTCCGTGCTCTGTGTGTTTGCCGTCGCGCTCGCCTTTCTCGCGCTCGCCCGCGGCGCGCTCGGCCCCAACGGATCACTCGCCGCCGCCATGATGTGGCTGACGAATTTTGGCCTGCTCGAAAAAGGACGGCTGATCGAGATCGAGGCGCTTTACGTTTCCCTCACGGCGTTCGCTTTCATCTGCTGGTTGAACTGGTGGCAGGAACCGCGCCGCCGCTGGCTTGCCTGGACGGTGCCGTGGATTTTTCTCGGGCTCGCGCTGCTCGCGAAAGGTCCGCTCGCTCTGTTTTTCTTCTACGCGGTGATCTTCGCCGTTCTCTGGCGGGCGAAGGCGTTGCGCCAACTATGGGGCTGGCCGCATCTCGTCGGGGTTCTGTTGATGCTCGCGATCTTCGGGGCCTGGGCTGTTCCCTATTTTCAAATGACGCAAGCTCAGCACGTGGCGGTGGTTTGGTCGCGGCAGTTTTCCGGGCGACTCTCGGGGGAAGATTTCAAGCTGGGCGACTGGCTGCTCAACATCCCGCGCGGCATCGCCTATTTGCTGCCATGGATGATTCTCTTTCCCTTCGCCCGCTTCGCCGCTCTCGATGATGAACCGGAACGAAGCCTTGGCCGCGGTTTGTCGTTAGGCATCGCCGTTCCGTTTCTCATCGTTAGTCTGGCGCCGGGCGCGCTCCCACGCTACACCATGCCGCTGCTCGCGCCCGCCATTTGGCTGCTCGCGCTTTTCATCCGGGCGCACGCCCTCGTCTGGCCGCAGCAACTGCGTCGCGTCATCACCTGGACGGTTGGAGCGGTGACTGTGGCGATGCTGGTCTACTCGCTCGCGATCATCCCGCTTCTTCAACGCCGCGAGAAGGTCCGCCCGATTGCACGCCGCCTCGAGGCGGCGATCCCGCCTAACGAGACTCTTTATGCCGTCGATCCGGAATACCAGCCGTATCTTTTCTATCTGCGGCGGCCGATCGACTACGTTAGCCAGGTGAGCGATCTCCCGCGCGCTGCGCGCTTCATCCTCGTCCAGCCGGAGAACGAAAAGGCGGCCGAGCGATCGCCGCTCTGGCAGCCGCAACACCCGCAGCCGATCCTGCGGATCAAAGATTATCGCGGACGCCGCGTCATTCTCCTGCGGATCGCGGAGGGGCTACCAGCCGGCGATTGACAAAGACGCGCTCACGGATTCGTTAGCAAGCTAACGATGAGTGAGATCGATCCCGAAACCATCGGGCAACTGGTTCAGGAAACGGCCCGCGTCTGGCGTCACAAGCTGGATCAGCGTCTCCGGCCGCTCGGGTTAAGCCAGGCGAAATGGCGCACACTCGCCCATCTTTCCCGGGGCCATCTCACCCAGTGCGATCTCGCGCAACGCCTCAGCATTGAGGAGCCGACGCTGGCGCGATTGTTAGGCAAACTCGAGGAGGATCGCTGGATCAAACGGCAGAGCGCGTCGCACGATCGCCGCTGCAAAACCGTCCATCTGCAACCAAAGTCGAGCGCGCTTTTGGAGGAGATTCAAAAGACCGCGCGCGACCTCCGCCACGAACTTCTGGAAAAGATCCCGCCACGCGACCTTCAGATTTGCCTGCGGGTCCTGACCGAGATCCGGAATCGCGCAGCCGCCGTCACTGCCGCGACGCAGCTGAACGGCATCCGCGGCAAGAGCAAAAACGGAAAGCGCAAGAGATGATCGCTGCACGCAAGGTTGGAACTGTCACCCGCGAAGCCGTCGGCGACCTCGAGCATCGCTTCGGGCGCAAGCATCTCTACATCTGGGGCGGCCTGGCCGCGCTCGTTGTATTGTTGTTTCTCGTCCGCGCCCTAACGAGTGGACACAAAGCCACACCACCACCGCCGCCGCGCCCGGTCGCGGTTGCGCAAGTGATCACGAAAGATGTCCCGCTTTATCTCGACGAAATCGGCACCTGCGCGGCGAACGAGAGCGTGCAAGTGCAATCGCAGGTCAGCGGCCAGATCGTGTCACGCAATTTCAAGGACGGCGCCTACGTCAAGAAAGGCGATCTCCTTTTCACGATCGATAAGCGTCCGTATCAGGCCGCTCTCGACTCGGCGAAAGCCGACAACATGCTGGCCGAGGCGAACCTGAAACGGCAGGTGGTGCTGGCCGCCAAGGATGTCACCGCAACCCAGGACCTCGATACCGCGAGTGCGAACGCGATGAAGACGCAGGCGGCGGTGGAAGCGGCACAGGTGAATCTGGATTACTGCTCGATTCGATCGCCGATCGACGGCCGCGCCGGGCAGCGCCAGGTCGATGTCGGCAACACGGTGAGCGCCGGAAGCAACAGCGCGGTCCTGGTGCAGATCGATAACCTCGACCCCATCTACACCGATTTCACCGTCTCCGAGCCGGATATTCCGCTCGTTAGGCGATATCTCGGCGGTCCGAACCTGAAAGTGCTGACGGAACCGCCGAACACCAATGTTCCGCCGCGCTCGGGCACTCTCTATTTCATCGCCAACACGGTTACGCCAGGAACCGGCACCGTCCAGGCGCGTGGCGTCACGGCGAATCCTGACCACCTGTTCTGGCCTTCCGAATTCGTTCACGCGCGCCTCGTTCTCGATATTCTGAAAAACGCGATGCTGGTGCCGAGTGACGCCGTGCAGACTGGTCAGAACGGCCCATATGTTTTCGTGGTCAAACCCGACCTGACACTCGACCTGCGGCAGGTCACGCCGGGCCAGCGGCAGGATGGCGATCTCACCGTTATCAGCAAAGGTCTCAAACCAGGTGAAACAGTCGTCACGGCCGGTCAATTGCAGCTGGCGCCGGGAACCAAGGTCGTCATCAAGTCAAGCGGCAACAAGCCGGCGCAGCAACCTATCGCCAACCAACCAGAGCAGGTCCCCTGATGGCGAAATCGAACGACAGCGGCTGGGACGACGGGCACGACGGCAAGCAGCCCAACGGCGCGGGCGAAGAGCAACCAGCCACGCGGGTCCCCGAGCCGGGCGAGGCAACTCCGAAGAAGGCGCTGGTGCAATTTTCCAGTGGACTCTCTCGTCCGTTCATCGCACGGCCGGTCATGACCATGCTGTTGACCGCGTCGATCGTTGTCTTCGGCATCCTTACCTACAACGAATTGGCCGTAAACGACCTGCCCGCGGTCGATTACCCTGTGATTCAGGTTAAGGTCTCCTACCCAGGCGCCAATCCGGAGACGATGGCGAACACGATCGCGACCCCACTCGAGAAGCAGTTCACACAAATTCCCGGCCTGAACCTGAGCACGAGCACAAACACTCAGGGCAACACCAGCATCACCCTGCAATTCGACCTTTCCAAGAGCGTCGACGCGGCCGCGACCGACGTGCAATCGGCGATCCAGGCCGCCAGTGGGAAATTGCCCAGCGACCTGCCGAGCCCGCCCAGCTTTACCAAGACAAACCCGAACGACCAGCCGGTGATGTACATCGCCCTGACGAGCGATACCCTGAGTGATGGCGAACTGTATCGTTATGCCACGACCGAGGTATCGCAGCGGATCAATATCCTTCCCGGCGTCTCGCAGGTGAACATCTACGGCGTTCAGGGGGCCATTCGCATCAAGGTCGATCCCGGTGCGCTCGTCACGCGAGGAATGACCTTCGATGATCTCGCCAACGCCATCCGGTCCGGCACCTCCTACTCCGGCGCTGGCCAGTTCGATGGGCGCAGCAACTCGATCATTCTGCGGCCGAACGGCCAGCTCACCGACGCCGAGGGTTACCGCAACCTGATCGTGAAACAGGACGCGCAGGGCGGAAAAGTTTACTTGCGCGACGTCGCCAAGGTAATCGACGGCGTGCAGGACGAGCGCACGTCGCGCCATTTCTACGCCCGCGGCTTCAGGCCGCCCGCGTCCGTGGTGGTATTCGCCGTCTCCCGGCAGGCCGGGGCCAACGCCGTCGCCGTCGCCCGCTCGGTTCAAGCGCTGGTCCCGCAACTGCAAAAGGAACTCCCTGGTTCGATTCGTCTTTTGCCGACGTTCGATCGTTCGCAGTCGATCGTGAATTCGCTCAACGACGTGAAGGAAACTCTCCTGATCGCGTTCGTCCTCGTCATTGGCGTGATCTACGTCTTCCTCGGCCGCGCTTCCGACACCCTCATCCCGATGGTCGCGCTCCCGATGTCATTCCTCATCACCTTTGTCGCGATGTGGGCGCTTGGTTACTCGATCAACAATCTCACTCTCATGGCGCTGACTCTCGCCATCGGGTTCCTCGTCGATGACGCGATCGTCTTTCTCGAAAACGTCGTCCGGCGGGCAGAAGCGGGGGAATCAATTTACCGCGCCACGCTCAACAGCGCGGGGGAAATCTCGTTCACCATTCTCTCCATGACCCTCTCGCTCGCGGCCGTTTTCATTCCGCTCGCCTTCATGCCGGGATTGTTGGGCCGGATCTTTCGCGAGTTCGCCATCACCATCATCATTACGATTCTCGCCTCCGGTCTCGTCTCTCTGACGCTCACCCCGCTGATGTGTTCGCGCATTCTCGCCGAGCGCGGCGCCGGCCATCGCGAAACCTGGACGCAGCGTTTCGTGAACAGCTTTTTCATCCCAATCCGCAACTTCTATGGGCGCACCCTCGACGCTTTTCTCGATCACGGCTGGCTCGCGCTCCCGATCGTGATCGCCTGCGTTTTCGGCGTCTGGTTCTTCTTCAAGCAACTACCCTTTACTCTTTTGCCCACCGGCGACAGCGGCGTCATCCGCGGCTTCTTCCTTGTCCAGGAAGGCGCTTCGCCCGACAAACAGCGGCGGCTCCAGGACACGCTCGACCCCATTCTACAAGCGAACCCCGCGGTCGATAAATACTTCACCGTCGCCGGCCGGGCTGGATTATCGCCGGGTGTTTTCACCGTTCTCTTTCTCAAGGACCGCTCGCAGCGCGAAGATATCGAGACGGTCACGGCCGAACTGCGCAAGGCAACGAGCCAGGTTCCGGGCATTTTCCCTACCTTGCAGCCGCAACCGGTTCTGCAGATTAACGTCGGAGCGGCGGGTAGCTCCTTCGGTCGCTACACCTATGTGCTGAGCGGGATCAATCCCGACGAGGTTTACGCCGCCGCCGACAAGCTGGAGACGAAGCTCAAAGATTATCCCGGTTTCGCCAATCCACCGCGTTCCGATCTTTTCCGCAACACCCCCAATCTCGACATTAACATCGAGCGCGGACGCGCCGGGCTTTACGGCGTCTCCACCACCTCGATCGAAAGCCTCCTCCGCTCCGCCTATTCGCAGAACTACGTCTACCTCATCAAGGAAGCCGATGACCAGTATCAGGTGATCATTGAAGCCGCCAACAAAGACCGCTCGAACCCGACTGATCTGCGCACGATCTACGTCAAGCCAAACAATGGCACAAACAAGCTGATCCCGTTGCAATCGATTACCACCACGAAGGAATCACTCGGCCTGCAATCGGTGAACCACACCAACCAGTTCACCAGCGTCACCTTCGGGTTCGACGTGAAACCCGGCTATGCCCTCGGCGATGTTCTCAATTACATCAGCAAAGCGGCCGCCCAGGCGCTGCCTCCTACCGTAAAGGGTGAGTTGCAGGGCGAAGGCCTCGTCCTCGAGCAGCTCTTCACCGCGTTGCCTTACCTCATCATCGCGGCGGTGTTCGTCATGTATGTGATCCTTGGGATTCTCTACGAGAGCTACGTCCATCCGGTAACGGTGCTCTCCACGCTGTTTCCGGCGGTCGTGGGCGGGCTGATGACGCTATGGCTTTTCAATTCCACCCTGTCTCTCTACTCGGTCATCGGGCTCTTCCTCCTTATGGGCATCGTGAAAAAGAACGGCATCATGATTGTCGATTTCGCGCTTCATCGGCTCGACGAAGGTTACGACCGCCGCGGCGCGATCCACGAAGCGAGCGTCGAACGTTTTCGCCCTATCATCATGACCACGCTGGCGGCCCTGATGGGTGCACTGCCGATCGCCCTCGGGGTTGGAGCGGAAGGCTCCTCGCGCCGTCCGCTCGGGCTGGTAATCGTTGGCGGGCTGATCGTGTCGCAATTGATCACGCTCTATATCACGCCGGTGATTTATCTCGCGCTCGAATGGTTCCAGGAACGAGTGCTTGACCGCGTCCCGTTCCTGCGCAGCGCTCACACTCACCACGAGGCCGACGCCGAAAGGCACGGCGCGGAGTTGGCACCCGAGCCGGCGGGGGTGAGCTGAGCGAAGATTTTCTGCAAGGTGGCCTAACGAGAGCCGATCCAGTCCATTGCCTTCGCGGCCAGCCGGTCGAATGCCTCCACCGCCCGCTCGAGATGCTCCTCCTTTGTGTCCTCGATTTTGTTGTGACTGATCCCATGCAGACTCTGCACAAACATCATTACCGTCGGCACACCGGCGCGCGCCACTTCCGCGGCATCGTGCAGCGGGCCAGAAGGCAGGCGATGCGACTTTCCACAAATCTCGCGAATCGCGTCATCGCAAAATTTGATCAACTGGTCGTGGAACAGCATCGGCTCGATTTGCCAGAGTCGCTCCCACGAGACGGTCACGTTTCCTACCTGGGCAAATCGTTCGCTCGCTTCCCGCGCCTCGCGCAACATCGCCGCGAGCGCCGCCGTATCGAGATGGCGCTGATCGAGTGTGATCTGGCATTCCTCCACCACGCTGGTCACAATGCCCGGTTTCGTCAGGCAGGAGCCGATCGTGCAAACGCCGCCGTGGCGTTCAGTAATGAGATAAATCTCCGGACTCATCTTTGCCGCTGCGAGAAAAGCGTCTTTCCGCCGGTTCATCGGCGTGCTCCCGGAATGCGCTGCCTGTCCGCGGAAAGTGATTAGGTGCCGCTCCACCCCAAAGGTCCCGAGAACTGCGCCTAACGGCAGATCGAGATCCAGGAGCACCGGACCCTGCTCAATGTGCAGCTCGATATAAGCCGCCGCATTCTTGAGTTGGCGTCCGCTTTTTTTTACCTGCTCGAAGTCAATTCCCTGTTCTCGCAGCGCGTCCGACAAAGTGATCCCCTGTTTGTCTGTCAGGCCACGCGCTTCCTCCATGCCGAGATTGCCCGAGCAGGCGGAGGAACCGAACAGACTTTTCCCGAAGCGCGCGCCTTCTTCATCGGCCCAATCGACCAGGCGCACAGTCACCGGTGGCTGCCCGAATTCCGCACGAATGCGCCGCAGAATTTCCAAGCCGGCGAGAGTGTCGAGCGAACCATCGAGCCAGCCGCCATTCGGCACCGAGTCGATATGACCGCCGATGAGTAGCGCTCTCTCCGAATCGCCGCGCAACGTCATCCAAAGATTGCCGGCTTCGTCGCGCTCGACCTCCGCCCCTACTTCTCTCGCTTTGCTTTCCAGCCAGCTCCGCGCTATTGCCCACGTCGGAGTAAAAGCGATTCGTTGAGCGCCGTTCTCATCGCTCGTCAAGGCGCGCAGTTCCTTCAGTTCATCGACCGTGCGACGAGGATTCAGTTGGCTCACATATCTACCGTAGAATTGACTGGCAAAGGCACAAGCCGTGGTCAGTTCCGCAGGCTGGAAGGCTGCTCCCACCGGCTCAGCGGGTTGACTGACTTCCTTCTCCCTACAGATCCGTGAAGACGTCGCGCTTCAGGATTGTGCCGCGCGTTCCCTGTTGCTGAATCAATTTCGCCACCAGGCCGGTCCACCCCGTCTGATGACTTGCGCCCAGGCCGCCGCCCGTGTCGCCATGGAAATACTCATGAAAAAGATACCGCTCGCGATCGACTGCGCCGCCTAACGAATCGCCGGAGGCGCGAGTGAAGGGTCGCTCGCCCTTTTCATCGCGCAGCCAGAGCTTGATCAGACGATTCGAGAGCTCGTTCCCGATCTGATCGAGAGTCATGAACCGTCCCGAGCCAGTCGGGCATTCGACTTTGAAATCGTCCCCGTAGTAGTGATGAAATCTTTGCAGTGACTCAATGAGGAGAAAATTGATCGGGAACCAGACCGGGCCGCGCCAATTCGAGTTGCCGCCGAAGAGGCCGGTCTGCGATTCCGCCGGCTCGTAGTTAATCATCTTACGCTCGCCGCGTACTTCAAGAACGTAGGGATTATTCTCGTGAAACTTGCTCAGCGAGCGGACACCGTAGTCACTCAGAAATTCATTCGGATCGAGCATTCGGCGCAACAGACACTTCATTCGGTGCCCGCGGGTGAGGGCGATCAGGTGGCGATCGCCGCTCCCAGGTTCGTACCAACGCGAGATCAGACTTGCCAGATCGGGCCGATTGGTGAGATACCACTCGAGCCGTTCGCGAAAACCGGGCATCGCGTCGAGCAAAGCCGGCTCCAATACTTCCACGGCCAGGAGCGGCATGAGACCGACTAGCGAATGGACCCTTAACGGGAGATAGCGGTTCCCCGGCGTATGCAGAACGTCGTAGAAAAATTCGTCCGTTTCGTCCCAGAGTCCGATCCCTCGGCCGCCGACGTTGTTCATGGCCGCGGCGATCCCGAGAAAGTGCTCGAAGAACTTGGTCGCGATGTTTTCGTATACTGAATTCTCCCGTGCCAGCTCGAGGGCAGTCCGCATCATCGTCAGGCAGAACATTCCCATCCAGCTCGTGCCGTCGCTCTGCTCGAGCCGGGTGCCATCGGGAAACGACGTGCTGCGGTCGAAGACCCCGATGTTGTCGAGGCCAAGAAAGCCACCCTCAAAAATATTGCGCCCGCCGGAGTCCTTGCGATTAACCCACCAGGTGAAGTTGATTAGCAGCTTGTGGAAGACCGTTTCGAGAAAGGCGCGGTCGCCTTTGCCGGTGGCATGCTGTTCGATCTTATAGACGCGCCAGGCAGCCCAACCGATGACCGGCGGATTGACGTCGCCGAAATTCCATTCGTAAGCCGGGATCTGGCCGTTAGGATGCTGGTACCATTCGCGGACGATGATATCGAGTTGCGCCTTGGCAAAGTGCGGGTCGACAAGCGCGAGCGGGATGCAATGGAAGGCAAGGTCCCAAGCCGCATACCAGGGAAATTCCCAAGTGTCGGGCATCGACATCACACGCTCATTGTAGAGATGGTGCCACGCGGCGTTGCGGCCGGTCTTGCGCTCGGCTGGCGGGGGCGGCTGGGCAGAGTCGCCCTCCAACCATTCCTCGACCACGTAGTAATAGAATTGCTTTGTCCAAAGCATCCCGGCGAGCGCCTGTCGCTGGATGGAACAGAGTTCTTCGCTCAAACAACTCGGCGTGAGCGCCCGGTAAAACTCGTCTGCTTCCGCGCGTCGCTGCGCGAAGAGACGGTCGAAATCGTCGAAGGCAGAAACCGCCGGTTCCTTGATCCGCTGCAGCCGCAACCGAATCGGACGCGATTCCGACGGACCGACCGCGAGCCGGTAATGCGCCGCGGCTTTCGTTCCCATGCGTTCCGAATTGACGGCCGCAGTGTTTCCCTTCACCACCGCCTCGTGGAAGGCGTCCTTCACGTGCGGTGACGGGTTCGGCATGCCGTAAAGCAACTGCACGTTGGTCTCGTTTTCGGTGAAAAGGAGCGGCCCCGCTCCTTCGCACACCAGACGGTATTCACCGAGGGCGTCGTGGCTCGCCTCGATCACCCCCAGCGCGTCGGAATGATCGCGCCCGACCCGTAGATTCGGCCGCGTCTTGTCCTCGCCCCAGCTCCAGGTATTGCGAAACCAGAGCGTCGGTAGAAGGTGGAGCACGGCCGCTTCCGGTCCGCGGTTGGTCACCGTGGCGCGAATCAGGATGTCATCCTCGGTCGCCTTGGCGTATTCGATCGTGATGTCAAAGTAGCGGTCCTCGCGCAAGACACCGGTGTCCCAGAGTTCGAACTCCGGCTCCATCCTCGAGCGCTCGGCATTGCGCCTGATCAGTTCTTCGTAGGGAAATGCCGCCTGCGGATAACGATAGGTCATCCGCATGTAGGCATGGCTCGGCGTGTTGTCCTCGAAAAAGAAAATCTCCTTCACGTCCTCGCCGTGATTGCCCTGCGGACCGGTCAGGCCAAAGAGACGCTCTTTCAGAATCGGATCGCGCTCATTCCAAAAGGCGAAAGCAAAACAGAGCCGCTGCTTGTAGTCACAAATGCCGCCGATGCCATCCTCGCCCCAGCGATAGGCACGGGAGCGGGCGTGTTCGTGCGGGAAATAATTCCAGGCGTCGCCATTCGCGCTGTAATCCTCCCGCACCGTGCCCCACTGTCGCTCGCTCAGGTACGGGCCCCAAAGGTGCCAGCGTTCTTCGCGATGGTCGTTCTGCTCGACGCGTTGTTGTTCGGCGTTCATAAACCGGGCGATCGGTGGGGCGAGACTCGGTCGAGCCGGGGGCGGCACCCTCGGCGCGAAACACGCACTCTCTCAGGCTCGACGGAGTCTCGCCCTACCGACGATTCATTTCTGCGCATGAAGATACTTCGCAAACCAGCCAAGGTAACGCTGGTAGCGATCGAGGATGTAGCTCGGCTTCTTGAGGCCGTGAAATTGTCCCGGGTAAATGACCAATTCGGTCGGCACGCCTAGCGTTCGTAACGCTTGATACATTTGCTCGCTGTTCAGGAGCGGGACGTTGAAGTCGCTTTCGCCGCAGAGAAAAAGCGTCGGTGTTTTGATCTTGTCGGCATGCAGGAAAGGATAGGAAACTTTCATCCACACATCGGGATGCTCCCAGGGCGAGCCCAGCTCGTATTCATAGTCGCGGATGTACTGGTCGGTCCCGTATCCGGCCAGAATGTTCGAAATCGAAGCGCCGCTCACCGCCGCCTTGAAACGGGTCGTGCTCGCAATGAGATAATTTGTCGACATCCCGCCGTAGCTCCATCCGCCGACGACCAACCGATCCGGATCAGCGATCCCGCGCTTCGCCGCATCGTCCACCGCGGCAAGATCGTCCTGCACATCGACGCTGCCCCATGCGGCGTAAATCCCCATCCCGTAATCGGTCCCGCGTCCGGTCGAACCACGCGGGTTTGGCAAAACCACGGCATAACCATTGGCGGCAAAGAGCTGTTTCTCGAAGTCGAATTCGTTCGTGTATTGCGATTGCGGACCACCGTGCGGCCGCAGCAGGGTCGGCAGCTTGCGGCCGGCCTTTTCGTTAGGGGGGTGAACGACAAAGCCGTGCACCTCAGTTCCGTCTAAGCTCTTGAACTCTGTTTCCTCGACCCGGCCGAGCTGAATCTGCGCGAGGAAGGCGTCGTTCTGTTTCGTCAGGCAACGCAATTCGCCGTTCTCCACCGCGAAGGCTTCGTAGGGCCGCTCCGGCGTGCTCGCCCGGACAATAATCTGGCCCTCTTTGCCAACATCGTAGGCGGTCACCGTGCGACGGCCGGTCACGACCGGAACCGGCGCGCCGGCATTTCCGGTGGCGACAATGGGCAGACGCATCAGCAGTTTGGTGCGATCGTTTTCCTCGAGGACGAAAATCGATTTCCCATCGGCGGACCAGCGCGGCTGAGCGAGATTGCGATCGAGATGGGGCGTTAGGATTTTCGCCGTGCCACCGACGGCCGGAATGATGGCGAGGGAATGCGTCGCGTATTCGATCTTCTTCGGATCGCTGCCGTGAAGATAGGCAATCATTTTGCCATCGGGGCTCCACGCGGGCGGGCTTTCCCATTCGGGATGCGAGTCCGCCTCCGGCGTTGTCGTCAACTGGCGCTCTTTCGCGCCGGCCTTCGCTTCAATCAGGTAGACGTCCCAGTTTTCCGTCCGGTCAGGATTGGCTCCCCGCTTGGTGACGAACGCGATTTCCTTTCCGTCGGGCGACCAGGCCGGCAACAGATCGTCGTGCGAGCCGCTCGTCAGGCCCTCCAGCTTGTGGCTCGCGAGATCAAGCAACTTGACGTGCGACCAGCGATTTGTGAGGTACCCATCGATGTCCTGCTTGAACTGATACCGGTCGATCACAATTGGAGGCACGGTTTTCTTTTCCTTCTTCTTCGCTTCCGGATTGCGCGGATCGGGATCATGCACTACGAGCGCGATCCAACTGGAATCCGGCGACCAGGCGAAGTCATCGATGCTCCCCTTTTCCTTCGTCAGTTGCTCTGCTTCGCCGCCGGCGCTCGAGAGAATCCAGAGCTGGTCGTTCTCGTTTTCGTCCCCGCGGTCGGAAAGGAAGGCGATCCATTTACCGTCCGGGCTCCAGCGCGGGTGCGTCTGCTGGTTATCACCAAAAGTAAGGGCCCTATTCTCCGAGCTGTCCCATTGCGCGAGCCAGAGATTGCGCGGCTGTTTGTCTTTCGTCAGGTCAACTGTCCCGACCACGTAGGCCACGCTTTTGCCGTCGGGCGAAAGAGCAGGCTCATCGACATCACGAAAGGAAGCGAAATCCTCCGGTTTAAGCAGGCGCTTTTGTTCAGTCGCGAAAGTGCAGGGAACCGAGAGCGCAAGCAGGAAGGCGACGAAGCGACAACGCATAAGGGAGGAGCCCTACATGATTGCCGCCGCCC
Organism: uncultured Verrucomicrobiae bacterium; assembly: GCA_963742545.1. Lineage (GTDB taxonomy): Bacteria > Verrucomicrobiota > Verrucomicrobiia > Chthoniobacterales > UBA10450 > Palsa-1392. The sequence continues at coordinate 249,811 of CAVUMF010000005.1, forward strand.
GCGCGAGCAAAACTGAAGCTGATCCTGCGGAGATGCCAGAAACGCCGGCGGGTGATCCCAACCCGTCACGATTCGGCATCCTCGCCGGACTCAGAGGCATTTTTCGTTGCGTTTCTTGTGAGGCCGCCGGCGCATTGGATGTATCATTGTGCTTCGGAAGCGCCTCGACCAAAAGTGTTCACGCGAAAGATCAGACATTGGCTGAGCAATCTGGACGCGCATCATCGGTTGCTCATCTCGCTCGCGTTTGCTTTTGTCGTCTTCCTTTTTGCGCGGCGGGTTTGCCACTGGCGCACACAACTCATTGCGACGTGGGACGCCTATGCATTTTGCTTTCTCACCCTGGCGTGGACACGAATCCTCACGGCCGTGCCGCGCGTGGCGGTGCGACTGACCAGGCTGCAACCGACAAGCCGCAAACTCATCTTCGTTTTCGTCGTCGCGGCCGCCTGTGCGAGCCTCGCATCCGTCGCCTTCCTGCTCCGCATGGCGAAGGGAATGACCGGCCTCCAGTTTGCTACTCACATCGCCCTCGCGCTCGCCACGGTCGTACTGTCGTGGCTCGTGCTCCATACGGTCTACACCCTGCATTATGCGCAGCTTTTCTATCGCGAAGTGAAGGACGGTAAATCGATTCAGGCCGCCGGCGGCCTGATTTTTCCCGGCGCGCAAGCCGAACCGGACTTCCTTGATTTCGCTTACTTCTCCTTCGTCATCGGCATGACTTCGCAGGTCTCCGACGTGCAGATCAGCTCGCCGGAAATCCGCCGCTGGGCGCTCTTGCACGGCATCGTTTCCTTCGCCTTCAACACCGCCGTCCTCGCCCTGAGCATCAATGTCCTCTCCGGATTGCTTTGACATCGCCACACTCCGGGAATGGTGAGAGACGGTGTAATCTCAATTCCAGGAATCATATTGCGCGCCAAACAAATCCGCCTTTACAAGTGCGCTGATGCGATGACCTCTTGGGCGTTGACCAACCTGCCGAGGTGCTTCCCGTCCGCGTCATCTGCGTAATCCGCGGTAAAATGTTCTGTCCCTTGGAAGGCACCGTGGGATTCCGCCAAGGCGGAAGAGACTTCTAATCAAAAGCTGCTCGGATGCAGGTCGCGAAACCTTCCAGCCCGCCAGTCGGCCAGACTCGTCACCTGAAGAGCTTGCGAGATTTCCCCGCGCGGCCGGGTAGCGGCGGCGGTGTCGCCGACCGAATGAAAAACGTGAAAAGCCCGGCCTCGCGCTCCGCGCTGCGCTTCCGGTGTGGGCTGCGCCGATATCCTCATGCGATGCCCAGCCTCCAGTTACGCTCGAGGCGCAACAGTTCGTAACAGACGGAAACGGGGCCGAGCACGAGTGACCAGAAGAGGATCGCGGCCAACGCACGGAGGAGATTCAGGGCGCTCATTTCCTCGGACTGCCACCAGGGCTTCTCCCCGTCCGCCCGCGGCAACGCCTCTCTTGATCTCAATGGAAAACTCATCTCCACCAAGTTTCTACGGGAACGAGAGATCGAAGTTTCGAAGTTTCTGAACATTCTTCGCGAAATCCGGAGGCAGGTCTTTGCATTGGGGGCCTAGGACGTTTGCTGCGGATTAATGAACTCAACTGCCCCGTGAAGGAACGAAGTCGTGCTTTCTTGAGGGAGTCCGCAGTTTTGCCGGGACGGGGATTTCATGGCTTCGTTCAAGAATCTCAGCACGCCCGGTCGGGATCCGCTATCCGTACAAGTACGCATTTTGGACTTGGCAGCTGCGGAACCGGCTGGGTTAAACTTCGCTTCCGAGGCCCCGATGACCCGCCTCGAACTCAGGGCAATTGCGCGCGCTGAACCGCGTGCTGCTTTCTCTCTACGAAGATGTCACCCATCCCGAGCCGTTCGAGCCGATCATCGACCTGTGCGAATCCCTGCTGCCTGTTTCACAGATCTCAGTGGATCCGGCGGACCTGCGCTCGGGACGGATCACGCACCGCGCTGGACGACATCTCGAGGGGATCCGGCAGGTGGAGGAGAAGATGAAACTTTACGGGCACCAGAAGCCGCTCATCGCCTACGCACAGCAGGGAAATTTCGCACCGGCCCTGCGAGTATCGGACTTTGTCTCCTTCCGGGAAATCAAGCGGACGAACTTCTCTCAGGAACTCGCCGTCTACGTGCCGAATGGCGTGATCAGGCGGCGATCGCGATTCGCCTGCCGGGGAAGTCGCTCGGCTTCGCGCTCAACCGCGACCGGGTGCGTTCCGATGAGGAGCTGCTCGTTCTGGAACTCCTGCAACCGCATCTCGAACGCGTCCTGCATCGTTCCACCCAATACCTGAACCTCGCGACCGAGCAGCCGCTCACTCCGCGCGAGCGGGAAGTTCTGCATTGGGTAGCGGAAGGAAAACGGAATAGCGAGATCGCTCAATTCTTGGGGTGAGCGTGCGGACAGTCGAGCAACATGTGCGCGTTTGCCTGCGAAAGCTGGGAGTCGAGACGCGCGCCGCGGTCGCCGCCGCCGTCTGGCAGACAAGAAACAACCACGCGCCGCGAGTTTCGTAGCTACTCACGCCCTCCGTCTTTTGGCGGATTCAGCCAACCCCAACGCTACCCGCGATTAACGCACCAGATCCACGTAATCCAGGACAAACTGATAGCCGCTGCTGTTTGGATTACGCCCTGTGACCAAAAACCGAAATGATTTCTCGCAGGCCTCGGTGAACGTAATCTTTCCAAGGTCCACGACCTCATAATCAACGTCTGCCGAGTAACCGTCCCAAGCCGATCCCTGATTCACACCGTCAATCGCGAGTTGGATAATTCCGTTTCGATTATCTTTGCGAATCCCCAGCTTGATATCGTAGGTTCCCGCACTGGGAATCGCTACGTTGTATGTGACAGAGTTGCCGGGCCCTTCCGCTTTGAGGAGAATGCCAGCTTGTCCGCTTAGATTGGCATCGGTAACCCGCTTGAGCTGCGATGTTGAATCTGCCGATAATTTCTCGACCTCAAGATGGCTCGCCAGCTCCAATTCAAGGTAATCGACGAAAAGATCGTAGTCCGTGATCCCTGGACCGTCTCCCAGGACCATAAACTGGAAGGCTTTGGTCCCGGGCTTTGCTACTTTAAGGGTCCCGAAGTCGCGAACGCCATAGCCATTGCAGGAACTAAGAACACCTTCCTTCTGAGCATATCCCTGTTTTACGCCGTCAACGAACAGTTGAAAAGCACCCATGTTGCTCCCCGTTTTCGTTTTCACCCTGACGTTGTAATTTCCGGGCACAGCGATCGGCACTGCGTAGGTAACGTAGTCACCGGGGCGGGTTGCCTTCAAGCGTCTGACAAAGCCTCCGCTCGCGCGTCGATCGCGCATGATTGCGCATGGTGCGGAGCGAGCCTCTACCGGGAGTGTTTCGGCTTCGAAGTAAGGGACGAGGTCAAGGTAGTCGCAGGCAAGTTCATATCCGCTGCTACTTGGATTGTGACCTGTTACTGCAAACCGGAAGGTCTTGAGCCCGGCCTCCGAAAATGTAACCGGTCCAAGATCCCGGACCTCGTATCCCACCGAAGGGGAGTATTCATCCTGCGGAGATCCGTGATTTGCGCCGTCGATCGCGAGTTGGACTGTGCCCTGGTTAGCGCTTGTCCTGATCCCGACTTTCACATCGTAGGTCCCGCTCCCGCTTACAGGGACCCCATAGGCCACATAGTCGCCCGCCTTCGTCGCTTTAAGCAGCCCGGCTGCCCCTCCGCTCGTCAGCGGATCATCTGTGAAGATCACATAGTCCGTCCCTTCGGATGTCTTCGTGCTCAACGCCTCGGCCTCGAAGTCGTGCAGGCCGATCATAAAGTTGAGCGGTGCGGTTCCGGTTCCAGCCTCCTCTCCCAGCGCGAAGAGTTGGATTCGTTGAATTCGAGGCGGAGGTTCCTTCTTGATGGTCTCAATCCCCTTCATCCCGTTCGCGTGTTGTCTGGGGGGCGCGCTTCGGGCCGGAGCCGGCCAGGGATCGCCAGTGTATATGCCGGAAATCGTCCCGGTGGTGTGATCAAAACTCAGGCCAGCAGGAAGCAACCCGTCCAACGTTCCATCGAGCCCGAGGTAGTCCAAGGAGGTGGTTGGTGCATCCGCCGTGATCGTATACGAAAAAAACTTATTCGGAATCAGCACAGCGCTCGAGCTGCTGGTGATGACAGGGAATAAGGGATTGGAGACGAACGTGAGTTCCAAATATGATTGTGTGGAATCCACATTCGTGAGATTTAATTGGACTCCATAGCTTTGAGAAGAGCCGTCCGGCGTCGGAGACACTGCTCCAGAGATGAGACCAGTTCCCGGGTCGATTTTCATCTCAGGTCCCGCACCCGCCGCATAAGGCAACCCAGTGGCCCCGAGTTGCGTCTCCGAAGTGGCATTATTTGTCAACACTTGGAATGTGAAAGGCTGACCGGCCCGGCCGGTCACGCAGGTACCGCTAACAATACTTGGGAGTTGGGACGAAGGGGGAAGCGCATGTGCTATAAAAAAACTAACGTCCTTGAAACCGGAGCCGCTCGCATTGGTCGCCTGTAATGTCACCACAAAGGCATTAGCAGGGGCTGTCGGAGTACCGGAAATGATGCCCCGGTCGCGATCAATGCTGAGGCCACGAGGTAAGGGAGAAGCGTCATAGCTGGTAGGATTATTTGTCGCCGTGATTTGGTAGGTGAACGGCTCACGTCCCCTTGCCACCACCGCTGCGCCGCCCACCGCGTAAATTGTATTATCAACTGCCGCGGCACCAAGAAGGCGCCGGGCCGTTGGCATGGGAACATCGGTCGTCCACATATCGAGAGCCGGATCGTAGACGTCAACCGTCGAAATTATCCCGTCGGCCGTGAATCCGCCCATGACATAGACTTTATCGTCCACAACGGCAGCAGCCGACTGGAGTCTCGGATGAGGCATCCTTGAGGCTTTCGTTTTCCAGGCTCCAAAACCGCCATTGGCATCCGGATCGAACTCCTCGACCGTATCAACCACCCCGTTATCCTCCTTTTCTCCACCGATTGCATAGATCTTGCCGTTGACTGCGGCTACAGCAGGAGCGCTTCGCGGTATGTTCAGACGTTGCTTGGGTGTCCAGACGCCTGTAGCGGGATCGTATACCTCCACCGATGGGAGAGCGATGAAATCGGGCCCGACAGTAGCGCCTCCAACCGCATAGAGGAGATGATTCACGCTATCGACACCGAGGCCGACGGAAAGCCGAGGAGTCAGAAGATCTGGCTTCGTGGACCAGCTGTCGGTTGCGGGGTCGTATGCCTGAACCGTACCGAGGGCCGTGTCGTTGCACCAAAGATTCATCGTCGACCCGCCGACCACATAAATTGTGTTGTCGAGCGTGGCACCCGACGGTCGGAAACGAAGCGGTGGGGGCATGTCACTTAATCCGGTTATCCAGACGTCCCCAACCGGATCGTAGGCCTCGACGGTCGGCACTGTGCCGCAGTTGCTTAGAACCTCGCCTCCGATGGCGTAAACTCTCCCATTGGCGGCGGCAGTCGCGAAAGCGGATCGGGCCGTGGGCATCGGCGCCTTGGCTGTCCACGCAGGATCGGGATCACCGGGCCGAAAGGCCGTGTTGACGCTCAGATTACGCAAATCGCCCGAATTTGTAATCACCGGAGCTTGTGCGTAAAGCGATGCGGTCGACACGAAAGCGCAACTCGAAAGCGCGATTCCGAGCAAGGACCGTAGCGCCCGTACACTAGGATAAATTCGGGGGTTCATGTGAACTTCCGCTCTGTGTAATGAAATTGTCGCAGAGCAGTCAAGGTTATTCCGAGATTTTTTCTGACAGATCATCTTGGGGCAGAGCAGCTTCTGGTAACAAGCAAACGGCGGCCATGGTTGGCAGGCAATCGAGACTTAGACGCGGGTAAACGGACTGTCATTTGGGGTTTTCCAGGGACTGCAAAAGCCTGGCATACTTCTGTGTGACCGGGTGGTTCTGGCCCATGATCGTGCGAGCCCCTTCCTCGGCTCGCGCCGCAATCTTGATGGCTTCCTCCCTCCGGTTTTGATGCGCCAGGCCGGTCGCAAATTTGACCGTAAAACTCACCGTATCGGGATAGCCCAGACCTAGTTTCTCCTCCATCGACTTCATCACGCCCCCAATCTCTGCCTCCGCTTCCTCGATCCTTCCCTGGCCGAGAACCGCGACGGCCAGGTTAGCGCGACTATTCAGTGTCAAACGGTGGTTCGGACCAAGCACCTTGTCTTCGAGTCCGATGATTTGACGACACTCAGCTTCTGCCTTGGCAAACTTTCCTTCGTCATCCAGCAGCTCGGCAAGATTGTTGCGAGTATTAAGCGTGTAGGCGTGGTTGGGACCGATCACTTTCTCCTGAAGCTTGATTACCACCCCGTACTCGGCTTCTGCCGCCGGGTATTGACGATTAGCCTGGAGGGCAGTCGCCAAGTCCATGCGATCATTCAGAGTCACGGGATGCTCGCGCCCATAAACTTTTTCATCGAGCCTGATGACATCGCGGTAAGAGGAGATCGCCTCGGCAAACTTACCCTGGTCGTTCAGTGTATTGGCCAGGCCAATGCGCGCCGCCAGTGTCCGCGGGTGCTCCGGACCGATCACAGTGTTATCTAACTTGAAGACTTCGCGGTAGAGCCGTTCCGCTTCCGCAAATCTACCTTCGTGATAGAGCGCGCTGGCAAGATTGTAACGACTAAGCAGTGTGTCCGGATGTTCGAATCCGAGGATTTTTTCCCGGAGCTTGACCACCTGGCGCGCTTCAGCTTCGGCCTCTGCATGCTTCTCCTCTTCATTCAGCGCATAAATAAGCCGGTTGCGACTGGCCAGCGTCTCGGGATGTTCCGGTCCCAGGACGCGAGAACGAATCTCGATCACGCTCCGATATAGTTTCTCTGCGTCGCCGTACTTTCCCTGCGCGAATAAGAGATCAGCAATCGAGTCGTGCAGGTTGGCCCATTCCTCCGAATTGCGGTTGGCGTCGGCAAATTTTTCCGCTTCTCGAAAGTACTGCATTGCTCGCGGGTATTGAATCCGGGCTTGAGCGGAGAGGCCCGCTAATTCCAACGCATCGATGACGGCCTTTACGTTGACCGGTCTAACTTTCCTGGCCTCGCTGGCCGCCTGCACGGCCCAACGCTCCGCTTCGCCGTAGTCCTTCGCCACATAGGCGGCATTTGCCCGCTCATAGACTGAGGCGTTCGGCGCCCGTTTGAGGTAGGCAGCGAAGGGCGGCAGCTTTCCGCGCAATTGTTTGGCGTCAATCCCGAGCTCTCTGGAAAGCCGCAGGTAAACGTCTTCCTCCATTTGTTTCTCACCCGGCTGGCAGACTTGCGCCTCAATTTGCGCGAACTCGATGACGCCTTGCCGGAGTCTTGCCATCTCCGCTTTCGCAAAGGCCTCGCCCCGCCGGTGCCAGGTAAACAAGCCGCCGATAAGCAGGAGCATTGCGACCAACGCAGCTGACGCTCCCGCAAGCATGGGATTGCGCCGTGACCAACGCCATAATTGCGCGGGGGGTAACACGGGCCGGGCGATAATGGGTCGACCTTCCAGCCACCGCTCGAGATCCTCGGCCAAGTCGCCGGCGGAGAGATAGCGCGCAGTTCTGTCGCGCTCCAGGCATCGGACGCAGATCGTCTCCAAGTCCCGATCGGCGTTTGGAATTAACCAACGTAGCTTGGGTGCGGGTTTGTCCGCGGCCTGATGAATGACAGCGAGCGCGTGCTCGCCTAGAAACGGCGGGCGGCCCGATAAGAGATCAAACAGGATCGCGCCCAGGCTGTAGACGTCGGCGGCGGGATTGAGCTCGGCGGCAGGACCCTCGGCCTGTTCTGGCGCAATGTAACCGGGCGTCCCAAAAATCGTCAGGGTTCTTGTCAGGTCGCTCGAGGTATCGAGCCATCTGGCGAGGCCGAAGTCGCTGACCAGAGGCTCTGCCCGGCTGTCGAGCAGGATATTACCCGGTTTCAGATCGCGATGAAGAATGCCCTGGCGATGGGCGTACTGCACCGCACGGGCCACCTTGGCCAACAGCCTAACGACCTGGCGCGGATCATTGCGGAGCGCGGGGCCGACCTCCTGCAGGCTCCCGCCCGCGGCGTATTTCATGGTGAAGAAGGGTGCGCCGTCCTCAGTCTCCCCCACTTCGTAGATCGGGAGGATATTGGGATGATCAAGGCTCGCGGCCGCTTCCGCTTCCCGCCGGAAACGCGTCAGCGTGTCGCGAGAGTCGGCGTGGTAACTTAGGACGCGCTTGAGTGCGACGATACGGCGGGAATGCCGTTGCCGGGCGCGATAGATGACGCCCATCCCACCGCGCCCGATTTCCTCGAGGATTTCGTAATTGCCAAGCCGCCAATGTGTGTCGGCCACGGCAACGGCCTCGAGTACCGCTGCGAATTCCTCCTGCCCCATGTTCTCCGCCTCTTCCGTGCCGGAGCGGAGGAGACAGGAGAGACAGAGGCCGCGCGCAATGCGCGAGATAGTGTGACAACGCGGGCACGCGTCAGGTGTGGCAGCCAGCGTCACCACTGAATCGGTCAGGCCAGGGAAGGTCGAAGCGTTCTGGAACATACGATTCACGGATTTTCCTCTCTTCCGGCCGCGAGCGCAGCGACGAGGTAATGCAATTCATCATCGACCTCGTCCGGTCGCGCGATGGTTTCGGCCACCTCCGCCCGGAGCAGCTGGCGATAGCGCCGCCGCAGTTGATGCAAAAGCCGCTTGATCTCCGCTGCGCTCACTCCGAGTTCGCGCGCCAGCTTGTCGTAGGAGACATCGTCTCGATCGGCAGTGAGGACTGTGCTCAGGATATCAAAGACGCGGCGCCGGTGACGGCTTTCGCATTCTTCCTGCAAACGGCGCAGGGCCCGTTCGGCTATGGTCGCCGCCCAGCGCACATCAAAAATCCGGTCGGCCGGCCAGGTCTCCAAAGCGGCAGCGGGAATCGCGAGACGAGAAGGGGCCTCGGCCATCCATTCATCCCAGGAAACGAACTGCACATCGCCGCCCCGCTTTCGCGCGTGCGCCTTAGCGTGTGTGTCGATGAGGAAATTTCTGAGCGATGTGAGCAGCAGTGAACGGAACCGGCCGCGATCAGCGTTCGCTCGTCGGAGCAGATCACCCTTCAAGATCATAAGGAAAAACTCCTGGGTGAGGTCCTGCGCATCTTCCAGCGCGTTGCCTTGCTGGCAGATGAAGGCAAGAATGGGACGCCAATAGATGCGGCAGAGTTGCGCGAGCGCTTCGCGCGCCTGTCCTTCCTCGCTTTCGCCATCGATGGAAGAAAGGATCAGGCTCCAACGGGTTGTCGCGAAACGGCCGTGGTTTTCCTTGCCATGGGCCGCCTCGTCCGGGGACATGGAGGCCGATGCTTTCGGAAATCGCGCCGATGCTCAAGCTAATTGTGCTGGGAGGCGAGCGGGCAGCGTTTTCGTCACGCAACGGTGGCAGTGTGATGTGCGGCAGGAAATACTCGATCGCTTCGGCCGACGGCCGAAGCGATCGCGGGGAAAAAGCCGCTCTTGTTCCAGAGGGAAAAGCCGCCTTCCGCCTCGCGCTGTCAGCCCGTGCCGGAGAACAATCCCTCGCCAAGGATCGTAACGAGGCTCCCGAACAAAAACAATCCATCGCTACCCATCTTCTACGGAAGTTACCGGCCGAAGTTCTCGAAAATCTTTGAATCTTCGCGTCCCGGGAGCGGCCTGCCTCTAGAATGGGCTTTTCTTCGAACGCATTCCGTGCGGATTTGTCTCACCATGCCTATGAGATCAACGCAGGAAATTACCCAACAGGTTCAGGAGTTGGGACAATGGATTTCGCCCTTGCGAGAGCAGGTCGGTCATGTCGTCGTCGGACAGAAATATCTGGTCGACCGGCTTTTGCTCGGATTGCTCGCCAATGGCCACATCCTGCTCGAGGGCGTTCCCGGCCTTGCCAAGACGCTCACCGTCAAGACGATGGCAGCCTGCATCCAGACCGGCTTCCAGCGGTTGCAATTCACGCCCGACCTTTTGCCGGCAGATTTGATTGGCACCTTGATTTATAACCCGCGCAGCGGCGAGTTCACGACCAAGCTCGGCCCGATTTTTTCGAACCTGATCCTGGCGGATGAAATCAATCGTGCCCCGGCGAAGGTGCAGAGCGCACTGCTGGAAGCGATGCAGGAACGCCAGGTCACGATCGGCGACAAGAGCTATCCGCTGGCCGATCCTTTTCTTGTTCTCGCCACGGAAAATCCGCTCGAGCAGGAAGGCACCTACCAACTGCCCGAAGCGCAACTCGACCGCTTCATGCTCAAGCTCAATGTCGGTTATCCTGCGAAAACGGAAGAGCGGCGCATTCTCGATCTGATGGCGACTTCCGCCCCGGACCTGCATGTCGACCCGGTGGTCGCGCCGGAGCAGATAATCGCCGCGCGCGAACTAGTGAATCAAATTTATATCGACGATCGGGTGAAGGACTACATCGTCGACGTCGTCTGGGCGACCCGCGAACCGGCGTCGTATCGGCTCGAACTGGAAGGGCTAGTCCGCTATGGTGCTTCGCCCCGCGCCACGATTTATCTCGCGCTCGCGGCACGCGCCTACGCCTTTCTGAACGGCCGCGGTTACGTCACACCGCAGGACATCAAGAGCATTGGGCCGGATGTGCTGCGACATCGCATCATCGTGAGCTACGAAGCCGAGGCCGAAAGCGTGACGAGCGAGACAGTAATCGAACGCATCTTCGCAGGGCTGCCGGTACCGTGATCGGCGTGAAGAAAATCAGGCCTCGAACTGTTCGCGAAAGCGAGCAAAGGCAGACGCCGGCCGAAATTCTAAAAAAGATTCGGGCGCTCGAAATCAAGACCAAGGGTCTCGTGCAATCTGCCTTCGCGGGCGATTACCACAGTGTCTTCAAAGGGCGCGGGATGAATTTCGAAGACGTGCGCGAATACCAGCCGGGTGACGAAATTCGCGCGATCGATTGGAACGTGACCGCGCGACTCGGGAACGCGTTCATCAAGAAGTTCACCGAGGAACGCGAGCTAACCGTCATGTTAGTGGTCGACGTGAGCGCTTCGGGAAATTTCGGCAGCGTCGAACAATCGAAACGGGAGCTGGCCGCGGAAGTCGCCTGTCTGCTCGCTTTCAGCGCCATCCGCAACAACGACAAAGTCGGGCTCGTTCTGTTTTCCGATCAGGTGGAGCTTTTTATTCCACCAAAGAAAGGGCGTTCCCATACCCTGCGTTTGATCCGCGAAATCCTCTTTTTCGAGCCACAAGGACGCGGCACGCTCCCGAGCCTCGCGCTTGATTATTTGAACCACGTCGTCACCCGTCGCTCGGTCGTTTTCTTCATCTCCGATTTTCAGGCGGAGGATTTTTCCCGCGCCCTCACGATCACGAGCCGGCGGCACGATTTCATCGCCATCCGGATCGACGATGAGCGCGAGGAAGTGCTGCCCGATATCGGCCTCATCACGCTGGAGGACGCCGAGACGGGTGAACAAATCGAAATCAACACGGGCGATCGCCGCACCCGGGTGCGTTTCAACGAGGCGGCGCGGTCGGAGCGCGCCGAGCTCACCCAGACGCTCCGGCGGAACAACATCGATGCCATCTCGTTGCGGACCGGCGACGATTACCTCCCGGCGCTGCGGGCGTTTTTCAAACAACGCGAGGTGCGCATGGGTCGTCGTTAGGCCAAAAATCCATGCACATCTTTCTCGCACAGGAATTTCACGACATCACCGGGCCGATTGATTATTTTCTCCTGAAGCCGTGGATGATCTTTTGCGCGGTCGCGGGCACCCTTCTCCTCGTTGGCCTGACGACCTGGCTGATCAAGCGGTGGCGGAACCGGCCGGTCGCGGTCAAGACGCCACGGCAACGCGCGCTCGATCTCCTGGCGCGAATCGAAACCCAGATCGACCAGCTGACTCCCTATCAATTCAGCATTCGCGTCTCGGATATCCTCCGGCGCTACGTCACCGAGCAATATCAGTTGCCGGTGACGCGCCAGACCTCGGTTGAGTTTCTCAATGCGCTCGCCGCGGCCTCACCCTTCTCGAGCGATGAGCAATCGCTCCTGAGCGATTTCCTCAACCGCTGCGACTTGATCAAGTTCGCGCGCTACGATGCGACCCGGGAAGACAGCCGTCTTTTGCTCAGCGAAGCGGAGCGTTTTGTGAAAGGAGGCGTGCTTGAGCCTGCCTGATTTCTGGTCGCCCAATTCGCCATGGGGATTTTCCTTCATGCATCCGTGGCTGCTCCTGTTGCTGCTATTAGTACCACTGCTGGCCTGGCTGCGCGGCCGGCGCGGCGCGGCGGCTGCCCTCGTCTACTCCTCGACCACGAGGCTGCGCGCGCTCGGCAAGCGCAGCACTTCGCGCGCAGGACGCATCATGCATGCCCTGCTCTATCTTGCCCTCGCCATTCTCATCTTCGCCCTCGCCCGGCCGCAACTCGGCAAGAGCCTGACCGAGGTCGATGCGAGCGGGATTGACATCATGGTCGTGCTCGACGTTTCCGGCTCGATGCTGACCAAGGATTTCACGGTCGGCGGAGATTCCGCCACGCGGATCGATGCCATTCGCGAGGTGACGCGAAAGTTCATCGAAAGCCGGCCTAACGATCGAATCGGGATCATCGCCTTCGCCGGACGACCTTATGTCGTTAGTCCGCTCACCCTCGATCACGATTGGCTTCTGCAAAATCTCGAGCGGGTGCGGATCGGCCTGGTCGAAGATGGGACCGCGATCGGATCGGCGATGGCTTCGGCGGCCAACCGCTTGAACGACAAGAAATCGAAGAGCCGCGCGATCGTTCTCCTGACCGACGGCGAAAATAACGCCGGGAAAATTCCGCCGAACACCGCGGCGGAAGCGATCAAGGCGCTCGGTCTCCACCTCTTTGCGATAGGCGCGGGAAGCAACGGTATCGCCCCAGTACCGGTTTTTGATCCCTCGAACGGGCAACCGGTGACGGATGCGGCGGGCAATGTCATTTACCAGAATCAGCGCGTGCAATTCAACGAAGCGGGCCTGAAGGAAGTGGCAAAAATCGCCGGTGGCCAGTTCTTCCGCGCGACCGACACCGATTCGCTGGAGAACATCTACAAGGCGATCGACAAGATGGAGAAATCGACCGTCTCGGTAAAAAAATATCAGCAGTATCGCGATTTGTTCCCGGTCTGCCTGATGGCGGGTGCAGGAATTCTGCTGGCCGAGTTGCTCCTCTCGCAAACCATCTGGAAGAAGCTGCCGTGATGAAGCTTTGGAAATGTGGGAGGGGCCTTTGCGCCCCGATCAGAGAAGACGCCAGCACAGAGGATTGGGGCACAATGGCTCCTGCCACGTTTCAGGAGTGTGTTCGCTCATGACTTTCGGATCTCCCAACTGGCTTTGGGCGTTACTGGCGCTGCCAGCGCTGGCTTTTTTCTTCGCCCGCGCGGAGCAGCTCGGCGCGGAGAAGCTGACGAAGTTTGTCGCCGCGCGTTTGCTGCCGCGATTGGCCGGGACGGTGAATCGCGGCCGGCGCATCTTTCGCTTCCTCCTTCTCCTTCTCGTCCTCGGCCTCGTCGTCGTTAGTCTGGCGCGACCGCGCTGGGGCTACGCCTACAACGAGGTGAAACGCAAGGGGCTCGATCTGCTCCTCGCGGTCGACGTTTCGCGCAGCATGCTCTCGAACGACGTGCAGCCGAATCGGCTCGAGCGAGTCAAGCTCGCGACCCAGGATTTGATCAATGAACTGCAGGGCGATCGCGTCGGGCTGATCGCGTTCGCCGGACGCGCCTTCCTCCAGGCTCCCCTCACGATCGACTACGACGCGGTGGTGGATTCGATCAACGATCTCGACACCAAGACCATCCCCGAGGGCGGCACGAATATTTCCGATGCCATCGGGCTCGCCATCCGAACGTTCGGCAAATCCGCTACCGGAAATCGTGCCATGATCATTTTCACCGATGGCGAAGATTTGAGCGGCGATGCGGTCAGTGCGGCCAAGGCGGCAGCGGACGCGGGCGTGCGCATTTTCACCGTCGGCGTCGGCACGCCGGGCGGCTCGCTCATTCCGATCCAGGACGGGAACGGCGGGACCGCCTTTGTGAAGGACGCGAAGGGCGAGGTTGTGAAATCGAAGCTCGACGGGACACGGCTGCGCGAGGTCGCGCAGGCGACGGACGGTTTTTATATCCATCTCGAAAACGGTCCGCGCACGATGAAGCAGATTATCTCCGATGGGCTGGCCAAAATGCAGGTGGCCGACATCAACGCGCGTTTGTCGCGCCGGCCGATCGAGCGCTACGAGTGGCCGCTTGGGGCGGCGATCCTGCTCTTCTCGCTCGCGCTCCTGATCAACGAACGCAAAGGATCGCGTACTCCACCCGTAGCGCCGATCTATGATCGTCGTCCCGCAAAACGGCCGAGCGCCAACGGTCACAAAACGCCCCTGCAAACGAGCGCGAACCTCGCGATTCTCTTGTTTCTCGTTGTCGGCAGTTCGGCGCGCGCCGCTTCTGCCGGCTTGGACCTATACGAGCAACAAAAATTCCCCGAGGCCTACGACCATTTCGAAAAGACCTTGCAGGAAAATCCCGGCGCGCGACAAAGCGACCGGATTCAGTTCGATGCGGGCGCCGCCGCCTACAAAATGAAGGATTACAACAAGGCGCTCGAGGCCTTCAGTCAGGCGTTGCTTTCAAAAAATCCCCACCTGCAAAGCGAGAGCAATTACAACCTCGGCAATACACTCTATGAGCGTGGTGAAGCGGAGCAGAGCGACGCGAAGAAACTAACCAACTGGGAAAGCGCGCTCCAGCATTACGAGGAAACGCTCAAGGCCGAGCCGCAGAACAAGAACGCGAAGGACAACTACGAGTACGTCAAAAAGAAGATCGCGGAACTGAAAAAGAAGCAGGAACAGAAACCATCGCCGACTCCCACGCCTCCTCCGCCCTCTCCGTCACCTTCCCCCTCACCACAAAAGGACCAGAATAAGGATCAAAAGCAGCAGCAGCAAAAACAGCAGAAGAACGATCAGCAGCAACAACAGCAGCAGCAGCAACAACAGCAGAACGGGCAAGGCTCAGGCAACGGGCAGAAATCGGAGAACAAACAGCAATCTCCGACACCAACGCCTTCGCCGACCCCGAAACGCGGCGAGAGTCCAAGTCCAACTCCCGGCCAAAGCCCAAGCCCCAGTCCTACACCCGGCGAGAGCCCGAGCCCAACTCCTGGTGAAAATGGCGCCGGAGAATCGCCGACTCCTTCGCCTTCAGCCGGCGAGCAATCGGGCGCGTCGCCCACGCCCGGAGAACAAGGAACTCCGTCTCCCACTCCGGGTTCCGCGGGCCAGAATGGCGAAAACGGCGAGCAACCCAGCCCGAGTCCGCTCGGCACGCCGGGGAAGGCGCCGACCGGCGAAGTCAAAGGCGCGGGGGAACAAAAACCGAAAGAGACTCCGCCCGCGCAGGTCGCTGAAGCCGAGCCGGAAAAGGAAGGCGAGATGAGTCCGAAGCAAGCAGCGGCCCTTCTCGAATCGATGAAAGATGAAGAGCAGAAAGTCCAGCTTGATGAACACAAGCGGGTGCGTCCTGTCTATAACGACTGGTAATGGCGTGTTTGAAGTTTGATGTGCGATGTTTGATTTAAGAATGGCGTTTTACTCATCACGCATAGTCAGGCTCCTGCTCGCGGCTCTCCTTGTCTGCGCGGCGATCAAGACCGCACGGGCCGATTCCCCGAGTGTGACGGCCGTTCTCACCAGCTCGGAGACAGAAATCGACCGGCCGGTGCAGTTGCAGATCAAGGTGAGCGGCGATTCGAATGCGACTCCGCCTAACGACATCGCGGTGGACGGCCTCGACATCCGCTACAGCGGCCAGTCGCAACTGGTCGAGGGACGTAACTTTCATTTCACCTATAGTTTTGTTTACAATTACACGATCCTCCCGCTCAAGGCCGGCACCTTCACCATCCCGCCCCAGGTCGTCCAAACGAGCAGCGGCAAGATTCGCACGCCGGCGCTGACCCTGAACGTTGCGCCCAACGATGACGGCACGACCACCTCGCGCCGCGGCGGCAGCGGCAGCGGCGGCGGCACAGCTTCGATCGACGAGAAGAGCATCCTTTTCGCCGAGCTGGTGATGCCAAAAACAACCGCCTATGTCGGCGAGCCAATTCCAGCCGAAATCCGCCTCGGGCTCAATACCCGGGTCCCGCACCGCCTGATTGAGGGCGCGACTCTAAGCGGCCAGGGATTCACCATCCAGCGCATGCCGAACCCGGAGCAGACCCTCGAGTCGATCAATGGCCGCTCCTATGAAATCGTGACCTTCAAGACGGCGATCACCCCGATAAAGAGCGGCAAGCTCGAGATCGCAGCCAAGGACGCCAAGGCCATCGTGCAAATTCCGCAAAGACGAGGCAACCGGCAGCGTTCGCCGTTCGATCTTTTCGGGATGGATGACCCCTTTAACGATCCGTTTTTCAATGATCCCCTGGCCAGCATGGGTGAACAGCGCGAAGTGAAATTCTCGAGCAAGACAACAACGATCGACGTCAAGCCCCTGCCGCCAAATCCGCCGCCCGATTTTTCGGGCGCGGTCGGACATTTCTCCCTAACGACGGAGGTAAAACCGAAAACGGCGCAGGTTGGCGATCCACTCACCGTGACGGCAAACATTTCCGGCCGGGGCAACTTCGATGCGGTGACCGCGCCCGCACTGGAGAGCGATCGCGGCTGGCACACCTATCCGCCCAGCGCGAATTTCAAGCCGGACGACGACATCGGGATCAGCGGCACCAAAACCTTTGAGATGGTGCTCACGCCCAACGAAGCGAAGAAAGCCGTGCCGCCGCTCGTCTTCTCCTATTTTGATCCCTTGAAGGAAAGCTACGTCACGCTCAAGGGCGACAAGCTGCAGGTCGTGGTGGAGGGAAATCCGCTCGCCACGGCGACCCCGGCAATCGCGAGCGCTTCGACGACACGGCCACCGGCCGCCGCCGGCCCGACCGTCGCGCCTCAGGCTCAGGATATTCTTTATCAGCTGACCGATCACGGTCGCTGGGGCCAAAGCTTTACGCCGGTCTTCATGCAACCCGACTTCTGGGCGGCACAGGCTGTGCCGTTCCTCGGCTTGATCGGATTCTTTGGTTGGGAAATGCGGAAACGCCGCCTCGAAAATCGCGAAGGCCAACGCCGCGCCGCCTGGGAACATGAAACCGCCGAACTCCAACGCAAGCTGCGCCGGGCCGACGACCCGCCCGACCAATATTTTGCCGAGGCTTTGCGCGTGGTGCAGTTGAAAACCGCTCTCGCCTCCGGCAGTCGGCGCGTCGAACCCAATATCGTCGACGCGGAAACCGCCGTCGCGGCCTTCGATCTGCCGGACGAGAAGCGCGATCGGGTGCGCGAACTCTTCCGGCGAAGCGACGAACTGCGGTATAGCGGCCGGGAAAACGGCCACGCCAAGGTCGCGGAAGAAACGCGACGTGAAGTGCTCGAACTCATCGACAGTCTGGCCTGAGATGCGCACGTTGCTTTTCGCTCTTCTCCTTCCTGTTTGCCTGATCTCGGAAGCTTTCGGCGCAGCGCCAGCGCAGGCCAATGCCGATGCGAAATTCACTCGCGCAAATGCGGACTATGCCGCGGGCAAATTCCCGGGCGCAATTGCGGGCTATGAATCGCTGGTCAAGAGCGGCCAATGGGATCCGAGCCTGTTCTATAATCTCGGCAACGCCTATTTCCGCACCGATGATCTTGGCCGTGCGATCCTGAATTACGAACGCGCGCTCGCACTCAACCCGTCGCAGCCCGAAACGCAGGCCAACCTTGCCCTCGCGCGCGACCGGGCGCGGGCGCTCGAACTCCAAGCGGGTTGGGCGGAACAGCATCTCGATTTCCTCACTCGCGATCAATACACGTGGCTCGCGATGGCGGCCTTCTGGATTGCGGTCGCGATTGTGGCTGGGCTCTATTTATACAAACGCCGGCCGGTGGTTTGGATTTTCGCGCTTCTTCTCTCCGGCGTGATCGCGGCCGGCGCGGCGGCCGCGGTTTATCTCCTCGAGACCGGGAGTGCGGGATACGATCTCGCGATTGTGACGGGGAAGGATATCCAGGCCCGGCTTGCCACGACGGAGAGTGCAGGGACGGTCCTCGTCCTGCCGGCGGGAAGCGAAATCAAGATTCTCAGCACGCGCGGGAGTTGGGATTACGCGGCTTTGCCTAACGACCTGCGAGGCTGGATTCCATCCGGCAGTGCCGAACGGGTGCGGCTCTAAAGCGCCTTGGGGGCTTTTGTGCCCCGATCTCTTAGCGTCGCGCGACCCCTCGGGGCACAAAGGCCCCTCCCACATTTGAGATGCGTCGTTTTACCATCATCTTGAAGCGATGAACGCAGAGATGGAAATCGGAACGAACAAGAAAGCGTTCCAGATCAATCTCGACATCAAACGCTATGGGACTTTCGCCGAGATCGGCGCCGGGCAGGAAGTGGCGCGGCGCTTTTTCCAGGTCGGCGGCGCGGCCGGCACGATCGCGAAGACCATGTCCGCCTACGACATGCAGTTCAGCGACGCGATTTATGGTCCGACCGATCGCTACGTAGGTCGCGCGCGGCTCGGGACGATGCTCGATCGCGAGTACCGATTGTTGATCGAGCGCCTCGACGAAAAGTTCGGGGACGAGCGGACGTTCTTCGTTTTTGCCGATACGGTCGCGGCGCGCAGCTTCAAACAACATAACGAATCGCATGGCTGGCTCGGGATGCGCTTCCAATCCGAACCGCGCAGCGAACCGAGCCAGATCATCATCCACGTCCGGATGCTGGATGAAGCGAATATTGACCAGCAGGAAGCGCTCGGCGTGATCGGCGTGAATCTAATCTACGGCGCGTTTAACCTTCAACAGCCGGAAAAATTGATCGCGTCCCTGCAGGAAAACCTCGGCCCGCATCGGATGCAGGTGGACATGATCAAGTTTTCCGGCCCCGCCTACCAGGCAGTCGACAACCGGCTCATGAGCCTGCAACTGGTGAGCCAGGGCCTGACGAATGCGGTCATGTTCACCGCCGATGGCGAGACGGTACAGCCGGCGGAGGTCTTCTATAAAAAATCGATTATCGTCGAGCGCGGCAGCTTTCGCCCTGTCACCCACGCAACCAACGACATGCTGGAGGGCGCACGGAGCATCTTCCTCAGCCGGCCGGGCGAAAAGGAGGAGGAGTTGGTCGTGTTGATGGAAATGACGCTGCAAAATCTGCTCTCGGACGGGCAGCTCAATCACGCCGATTTTCTGGCCCGGGTCGATATCCTGGGTTCGTTAGGCCGGACCGTTCTGATTTCGAAATTTGGCGAATACTATCGCTTGGCGGGTTACCTCTCGCGTTACACGAACAAGCCGATTGCCCTTGTCATGGGCGTGCCGAGCCTGGACGAAATCTTCGACGAAAAATATTATCTCAACCTCGAAGGCGGCATCCTCGAAGCGCTCGGCCGAATGTTCAAAGGCGGCCTCAAGCTCCTTGTTTACCCGGTTGAGGATGAACAAACCGGCACCCTCATCACCGCGAAGCAGCTCGAGGTCGCGCCCAACCTGCGGCACCTTTATCAGTACCTGATCGACAACGGTTTCATCCAGGAGATCCAAAGTTTCCATCGTGAATACCTGAAGATTTTTCCGTCCGATGTGCTCGCGAAAATGCGCGCAGGCGATCCGACTTGGGAAACGATGGTGCCTCCGGAAGTTTCACGCATGATCAAGGCACGCGGATTTTTTGGATACCGTGCGGCGGCCGCCGCGTAGGCCGGCTGGCAAAAATCGGGGACCAAAGGCCTCTCTACGTTTTTTAAAAAGCGTGACGCGCCCGGCATGGTTTTCGCTTTAACGAAGCGCAAGCTCATGGGCAAGCCTGCGAATTCAGTCATCGGCATCGATCTCGGCAAGCACCACTTCAAGAGTGTGTTGTTGCAGCGAAAAGGCGAGAACCGTTTTGTCCTGACCAACTTCGCCTCGCGTCCCGTGCCCGAATCGATCGGCAGCGCCGACGAACTGGCGCAGCAGATCAGGCTTCTGCTCAAGGATCTCGGAGGCAGCGCCAAAGGTTGCGCTTTGGCCGTCTCTGATCCGGGCGCGCTCGTGCGCATCATCGAGCAGCCGAGCACACCAGTACAGCTGCTCCGCAGCGCGTTACGGCTTAACGGCCTCGCCGTCCTAAACCAGGAATGCAGGGATTTTGTGCTCGATTGCGCGCCGGTCTCAGCGGTGGCGATGGCGGGGGTGGCCTCCAACGGAACGGCAATTGAGAATACAGGCAAGACGCGCTATCTCGTCGGCGGGATGCTGCGCCCGGCGGTGAAACAAATTTCCGAGGCGATGAGCAAAATGAAAACCGCTCCCAGCCTCCTCCAGCTCGCCCCGATCTGCTCCTTTAACGCGTTTGAATTCGCCTATCCCGAAACCTTTCACAACGAAGCCTTTCTCCTCCTCGACATGGGACACCTGCAAAGCACAGTGCTGATCGGTCAAAAGACGGAGCTGAAGCTGGTGCGCAGCGTGGATTACGGGGGCAAGCTGTTTGTTGAAGCGCTGACCGCGGAAGGCGCAGTCAACGCTGAAACGGCGCGAATCCTTATGCAACAGGGCGACGCCGGCATGGCCGAAACCTGTCGTGAGTCGCTTCTCGGCCTGGCCACAGAAGTGAATAACTCGATTGGATTCTTCGAGGGCCAGTGCGAAGAAAGCATCCACCGGATTTTTGTCTCCGGCGGCATGGCGAAGACGGAAATGATTTTGCAAACTCTGAGCGACGAGCTCGGTCTGCCTTGTGAGATTTGGGATCCGCTTGAGACCTGCGAGGTGGCGCTGCCACCGGCCAAGCGACAGGCGCTCGCGAGCGAGTTCGTTTCCCTCAACGTCGCCTGCGGCGCAGCCATCTCCTACCTGAAAACCGCCTGACGATGGCCCTGCAACTCAATCTTCTCCACGAGGAATTCACCGAGGAACGCCAGCGCAAGCGTGACCCGCTTAAGCTTGGCATCATGGCGCTGATTGTATTTGGCGCGATCTTCCTGCTCTACTATGGCTGGAACGCCTACCGGACGATTTACATTCGAAGCCAGCTCAACGTTGCCGAGCGCGAGTGGAAAAAGGTCGAACCGCAAGTGACCGCCGCGCAGAAGCGTGCGACCGAACTGCACCGGATCATTGACAGCACCAAGGTGCTCGACGCCTCGATCGAGGAACGCTTCTATTGGGCGCCGTTTCTTGCGATCATTTCCCATTGCGTCGCGCCCTACATTCAGATCACCAGTCTTGACGGCGGCCTCGTTGAAACCAACCGGTCGGTCACTGTCACCATTGAAGGCCTCGCCGCAGCTCGCGAGCCGCGTGCCGCCGCGGAAGAACTTCGGCAACTTCTGAGCGAGCAGCTCGAGAAAAGCTATTACAACGTAAAAGTGACCTTCAAAAACCTGGAGGACCTCGACACTCTCGTCAACCTCTCGGGCAACCCCACCGCCAGCGCGCGTTTCGTTCTCAACATAACCTTTGATCCGGCGTCGCGCGATCCGACGAAAAAACCGGAGCCAGCGGCCAAGGAAGCCCCGAAAACGAAATGACGCTCAAAACACTAAACAAGGATCAGATTCAAAAGATCATCCTAAGCATCCTCGGCCTGATCGGGTTGATCTACTGCTATTTCACCTTCTTCCTCGGGCCCCTGAACCGAAGCCGCGCGGCGATGATGCAAACCATGGCCGATGTGCAGGCGAAGACCGCCGATTCAAAAACCGAGTTGAAAAAGACCGCGAGTCTCGAGCTGCAGGCAAAGGAGGCGACCGGCCGCTACGAAGCGCTCGAGCGTACCACCGCTGATGGTGCGCCGATCGCGTGGTTCCCGCCTAAGATCCGTACCTTCTTTGCCAAGTACGACATCGACAAAGTCACAGCCCGGCTCGAATCGAGCGGCGATTTCAAACAACCTGAGATGTCGGACTGGATCAAGGATACCTGGGCGATCGAGCTGCCCGAGAGCGATTACGACGCGCTCGGCAGAGCGATCGCCGACCTGGAGAACACCGAGCCGCTCCTCGCCATCCAGCGCATCGTCATTCATAGCGTGCCCGAGCAGCCACAGTATCAGCAGGTCCGCGTCTACGCTCAGACTGCCCTCTTTAAGAAATGAAAAAGCTCCTTCTCGCCTTCTGCCTAGCGAGTCTGTCGCTCAACGCCGCCCGCGCCAAGGACGCCGTGACGACGGTCGAATTAAAGCGCAAATCAAGCTTCGATGCGGTCGACGCGCGCGATCCTTTCTGGCCGATCGGCTGGAAGAAGCCGGGCCCGAAGATTGGCGGGGGACCGGCCCTCGCGCCCGAAGCTTTTTCGCTCACTTCGGTGACGGTGGGCAGCGGCACTCATTTCGCGATCTTGAACGGAAAGATCATGCAGGAAGGTCAGCAATTTGGCCTGCAAATCGGCAACCAGATTTACCAGGTCACCCTGCGAGCGATCGAAGACGGCAGAGTCATCGTCACCTACGAGGATTCCGAAATCGTGGTCCCGCTGCGCCGGAAGTAAGGCCGAAATCGCATGCGGGACACGGCATCCCGCGAAGCCCGGCAATGCGCGGCGCTTAATAGAACTCACGATAGCTCCGCGCATTCGTCTCCAGTCTCTTCCGGAGCGCCTTTTGCGGATCATCCGCCTTCCCGCTGTGCAAGACCACCGCGACACACAGGCGGACCATTCCGACAAAATCATCGATCGCAACAAACTCGGCCGCAATGCTGCCTTTCGGCGTGATGTTGTGATAGTTGCCGAGCGCGAGGCTGGCCGCGGCGCAGGTGTAGTCATAAAGCTGGTAGGCAGTCGCTTCGCAGGTTCCGCCGTCGAGCAGGCAACGTTGCACCGGAATTTTTTCCTCGGTTGCGACGCTGAGCAGTCGGGCCGTCGCCGGACCATCAAAGCTCGAAACCTTGTCCCCCACCCGGATGATCGGCCCCTTGCCGATCTCCGCCGTCCCGCGTGGCGTGCTCGTTTCGAGCGACAGAATCGTCAGGTTGCGCGCGAGGATGTTGGCCCGCGCGAGCTTGATGGCACCGACGAAACCCACCTCCTCCGCCCGCGTGAAAAGGCCAACGCAATGCGCTGCCGCGTCCATTTCCTCCAACTCCCGAAAGACACAGAGAATCTCTGCGCAGCCGAGCAAATCGTCGCAGGCGCGGGAATGAATCTGCCGATCGCGAATCTGAAAGGCTGGCAGATCCCACGTCTCGAAATCACCGAACGATTTCGTCTTCGGATCCTGCCGGTAGCGTTCCGGCACGGAGCCGAGAAATTTCATCTCGCCGTTCTTGCTCCGCACCCAGCCCGGGTGATCCATGTGCGCGGCCAGCGCCCATCCCGCCTTCGCGCTCCGTCCTCGGCGGTAATGCGCAATTACATTTCCGAAACGATCACGTTCGAATTTCACGTGCGGACAACGACTGAGCTGCCTTTCGATGTCCGCCCGCACCGCGTCCTCATGAAATGGCGCCGTCGGTTGGTTCGCCAGCGCTTCGACGACCGCGAGCATTTCTTTCTCGAGCATCTTTGCCTAACGATCCGCGGCCTGTAGCCGGGCCAGCGGCACGAACTCGCTTTCGTGCAACACCACCGGTCTCGTCCCGCGCAGGAAGCGCCACCATTGCCAGGCGCAGCCAGTCACGATGAGAAAAACGAGCACAAGGAAGGCGAGCGCTACCAGCGCGTCGACTCGCCATATCAGGGCCTGCCGCGCGAAATCCATGCTCGTCGGTCCAGCCGCAACTTTCGCATCCAACATCCGCGCGCCGCTCAGAAATCCGATTCTTGGATCAGGCGAAAAGATTTTCAGATAGCCGGCCGAAAAGGTCACCACCACCATGAAGACCAACGGGACCAGCGTCGTCCAAACGTAGCGCGCCTGGCCCATTTTGATCAGGATGGTGGTTCCAAGACAGAGCGCGATGACGGAGAGAAGCTGGTTGGCCAGTCCGAAGAGCGGCCAGAGGCTGTTAATGCCGCCTAACGGATCGAGCACGCCTTGATAAAGAAACCACCCCCACGCGCTGACCAGAAGCACGCTGGCCAGGATGTTCGCGCCCCATGCGCGCGTCTTGCCGAGCGGACGCCAGACCTGACCTAACAAATCCTGAAGAAGAAAACGCCCCACCCGCGTCCCGGCGTCGATCGTCGTCAGGATAAAGAGCGCCTCAAACATGATCGCAAAATGATACCAAAGGGCGAGCGCCGTCGGGCTCGGCGCAATCCGGGCAAACATGTGCGCCATCCCGACCGCAAACGTCGGCGCCCCGCCCGCGCGCCCAAACATCGTGCTTTCCCCGAGATCACTCGCGAGGTGCTGCATCTCGGTTTCGGTCACAGGAAACCCGGCGGCAGAAACCTTTGCCACCACTTCATGCGGCGTGCCCTTCGCGTTGATCGCAAAATATTGCCCGGGCGAAAGGACGCAGGCCGCAATGATCGCCATCAAGGCCACCATCATCTCGGTCACCATCGCGCCGTAGCCGATGTCGCGAATGCGCGATTCGCGCTCCAGCATTTTCGGCGTCGTGCCGGAAGCAATCAGAGAATGAAAACCGGAGACCGCACCGCATGCGATCGTGATGCAAACGAAGGGAAAAACCGGACCGGCAAAGACAAGCCCTGTTCCATCGATGAAGCGCGAGAGAGCCGGCATTTGCAGTGTCGGATGGATGATGATGACCGCGACCGCTAACGCCGCAACCGCGCCCAGTTTCAAGAATGTGCTCAGATAATCGCGCGGTGTGAGAAGCAGCCAGACCGGCAACGCCGAAGCGGCGAAACCATAAATGATCACCGCCCAGGCGAGCCATTTCTGGCCGTGGCGAAACCAGCCTTCAATCATGGGAAACTGCGGGAGAAATTGTCCGCCCCAGACTGCGAAGAGCAGGCCTGCCAAACCAAAAACCGTCACCCAACCAATGCCGACGCGACCAGAACGAAGTCCAATTCCCATGATGAGCGCGACCGGGATCGTCATTGCCATCGTAAAAACGCCCCACGGACTCTTGGCCAGCGCCTGCACGACGACGAGCGCCAGCACGGCGAGCAGGATGATCATAATCGAAAGCACGCTGATGAGCGCGAGCGCGCCGATCGTGCTTCCAATCTCCTCCTTCACCATTTGGCCCAAGGTTTTGCCCCGCCGCCGGACCGAAGCGAAAAGAACAATCATGTCGTGGACGCCACCGCCCAAGGTCGCCCCGATCAGGATCCAGAGGGTGCCGGGCAGGTAGCCGAACTGCGCGGCCAGCACCGGCCCGACGAGCGGTCCGGGTCCCGCTATCGCAGCGAAGTGATGACCGAACGCCATCCAGCGATTGGTCGGGACGAAATCTCTGCCGTCATCCACGACCAGCGCCGGCGTGGCGCGCTCGTCGTTCAGAATGAGCACCTTCGCCGCGAGCCACTTGCTGTAGAAGCGGTAACTGATTGCCACTGCGCATAGGCCGGCGGTCACGATCCAAAGGGCGTTGACCGGTTCGCCGCGGGCAAAGGCGAGGACCGCGACCGCGGCGGCGCCGAGAAGGCCGATTCCAAGCCAGAGAAGAAGTTTGAGAATCCGGATCATGGCAGGCGGGCCGAGTATAATGCTTCACGCGTTCGATCGGCAATCACGGAGGGACGAGCTTCTGCTCGTCCATGGACGTGCGGAAGCACGTCCCTCCGATTCAGCCTAACGAGTCGCGCATCCGCTCGAGCTGCGCGAGTCGCTCGGCAAAATCGCTTTCCCGCTGCCGGTGCTCGGCCACGACTGCGGCTGGCGCGTTAGCGACGAAATTTTGGTTCGCCAATTTCTTTCGCACCGTCACCAGCTCGGCTTCAATCTTCGCGATCTCTTTTCCGAGCCGATTCCGTTCCGCCTCGACATCGATCAAACCCACCAGCGGCAGATAAAGTGCGCCGAGCGGCGTGAGAGCGGTCGGCGTTCCCTTGGTCGCTTCATACTTTTGCGGGAGGTCGAGCTGTTCGGCGTTGAGCAGGATGCGCAAGACGGCCGCCTCCTCGTCGGGCAGAGGATTCGGCGGGACCAAGACGAACGCAACCCGCTTGTTCGAAGCGATGTTGAAATCTCTCCGCAACCGACGCCCCGCGATCACGGTTTCGTATTTGGCGTTGGCAAATTGCTCGTCGTTAGGCGTGAGGCCGTAGTGTCTCTTGAAGTCGTCATCCAGCGGCTGCGGCCAGTGGGCGAACTGGATCGTCTGCTCACCCTGACCCTCCGGCAGATCACGATTGAAACCGAGTCCGTGCCAAAGCTCCTCGGTGATGAATGGCATGAAGGGATGAAACAAGCGCATTGCGTGGCCGAGAACAAAGTCGATCACCGCCAGTGTGTTCGCCTTCCGCGCCGTGCTGCCCTCTCCGGGGAGCGCACGCGACTCGCGTGCCCTTGATGGCGACTCGCCATCAACCTCTTCGGCAAGCTCCGCTCCCGGTTCGCTCGGCGAATCGCCAAGTGAGGCACGCGAGTCGCTCGCGCTCCCCAGGCTCGCCTTGCTCGCTTCCAGATACCAATCGCAAAATTCGCTCCAGAAAAAGCGATAGAGCGCCTGCGCAGCCTCGTTGAAATGGTAGCCCTCAAGCGCCTCGGTCACGGCGCGGATCCCAGTGTCGAGGCGCAGAAGGATCCACTTGTCGTCACTCGTTAGGCGCTTCGAATCGATCTCGCCTTCTGTCTCGCCGCCCTGCATCTGCCGGAACCGCGCGGCGTTCCAGAGCTTGTTGGCGAAATTGCGTCCTTCCTCGATCTGCTTCTCATCGAAGCGAATATCCAGACCGCTGGGCGCGATCCGCATCAGGCCAAAACGCAAACCGTCCGCGCCATATTTCGCGATCAAATCGAGCGGGTCGGGCGAGTTGCCTAACGACTTGCTCATCTTCCGCCCCTGTCCGTCGCGGATCAGCCCGGTGAAAAAGACGTCGCGAAACGGCGCCTGCCCGGTGTACTCCAGTCCCGCCATGATCATGCGCGCGACCCAGAAGAAGATGATGTCGGGCGCGGTCACGAGATCGTTCGTCGGATAGAATTTCTTGCGCGTCACCGCGTCCATCGTCTCGAATGGCCAGAGCCAGCTCGAGAACCAGGTGTCGAGCACATCGGGATCCTGGGTCCAGTTTTCGGGATCCGAGGGCGGCTCGACGTCGACGTGAATTTGCGTGGGCCGGCCCGTGCCGCCCAGGGTAGCGCGAGCTTCCAGCTTGCGCGATTCCTCAGGCTGCGAGCTGGAAGCTTGCGCTACCCTGGAGACCGCAGGAGCGGTGATCCCTGCGTTCTCGGGATTTCGCTGAATGTAATCGCTGATGAGCCCAAGCGCCCGCTGGTTGCGCACGATGTGATCGTAGGACTCACGTTGCCAGAGTGGCCCGGAACGCCCTAGGGCGGCATTGAGGCGATTCGAGGTGAACGATTTCAAGGAATGCAGAATCTGTCCGAGATTGTGACCTTCGCGCGGCGTCAC
This sequence comes from uncultured Verrucomicrobiae bacterium, assembly GCA_963742545.1. Classification (GTDB taxonomy): domain Bacteria; phylum Verrucomicrobiota; class Verrucomicrobiia; order Chthoniobacterales; family UBA10450; genus Palsa-1392. The sequence continues at coordinate 277,328 of CAVUMF010000005.1, forward strand.
CAAAACATGGACATGGTTAGGCATGACCACCCACGCACCGAGGTCGTAGCGTTCGCCGTCGAAATGTTGCAAAGCGTTGGCCACAATTTCAGCCGCCTCCGGGCGCGCGAGAAGGCATGATCCCTCCCCCACATCCAGCCAGCGCTCGAGTTGATCGCTGAAACGCCGGCAGTATTCGCGCTTGTCCTCTTCCGACCAGGGCTCGGGATGAAACGTCAACCACTGCGTTCGTTCCTCCTCCAGCTCTGATAACCGGCTCGCGGGCAGAGAATCGGCGAGGCGGAAAGTGACGAAATAGGTGGCGTTGGCTTGTTCCCAGTGCGGCAAATTGCGGCGCGAGACATCGACCTCGGCGAACTCATCGAAGAAGAAGCGCTCCAGGATAGCGCGAGCTTCCAGCTTGCGCGATTCGTCAGGCGGCAAGCTGGAAGCTTGCGCTACCCTATACCAGACCGGGATGCGATGCCCCCACCAGAGCTGGCGGCTGATGCACCAATCCTGAATGTTCGCCAGCCAATGCTGGTAAACCGTTTCCCAACGCTCGGGGCGAAAATGAATCGCGCTCTTCGGACCGACCGCGGCGCGCGCTTCTTCCACCCGGGGATATTTCAGGAACCATTGCTCGCTCAGGCGCGGCTCGATTGGAACGCCGGCCCGCTCGCTGAATCCAACTGTGCTCTCATGCGGTTCTTCCTTCGCCAGGAGCCCGCGCTCCGCGAGCAGTTCGGCGGCTTTCTTGCGCGCCACGAAGCGATCCAGACCATCGAGCTCAGGAACACCGGGACAATTGATCCTGCCGTTGGGATGCAGGACATCGATCACCGGCAGGCCGTGCCGCTGACCGATCTCGAAATCGAGTTTGTCATGCGCCGGGGTCACTTTCAAAACACCGGTGCCGAATTCCGGATCGATCCCCGGATCGGCGATTACCGGCAACTCCGCGCGATCAAGCGGGCGCCAGACTTTTTTGCCTAACGATGAGCGGTAGCGTGCATCATCAGGATGGACGGCCAGCGCGACGTCGGCCATGATCGTCTCGGGCCGGGTCGTTGCGACCTCGAGGAAGCGCCCCGGCTCCTCGACCAATTCGTAGCGCACGTAATAAAGCGCCGATTTCTGCGGCGTCGGGATGACCTCTTCGTCGGAGAGCGCGGTGAGCGCGACCGGATCCCAGTTTACCATTCGGCGCCCGCGGTAGATGAGTCCCTTGCGATAAAGATCGACGAAGGTGCGCTGGACCGCGCGCGAGTAATCGGCGTCCATCGTGAAACGCTCCCGCGACCAGTCGCAGGAACAGCCAAGCCGCTTCAGTTGCTCGATGATGATGCCGCCGTGTTTCTCCTTCCATTCCCAGACGCGGCGGAGAAATTCCTCGCGCCCGAGATCGCGCCGCGTCTTGCCTTCTTCCTTGCGGATTTTCCGTTCGACCACTGTCTGGGTGGCGATGCCGGCGTGATCGACGCCCGGCAACCAAAGGACTTCTTTGCCGGACATGCGGGCGCGCCGGGCGAGGATGTCCTGGATCGTATTGTTCAGGACATGGCCAAGGGTCAGAACGCCCGTGACGTTCGGTGGCGGGATGACGATTGAGTAGGCCGGCTTGGCCGACGCGGGATCGGCCGTAAAACACCCGTCCGCCAGCCAGCGTGCGTACCATTTCGCCTCAACCGCCTGCGGCTCGTAAGCCTTGGAAAGTTCCGCCATGGGGAGCAATCATCGAAGAGCACACGCCGATTGCAAAACGAAAAGGCACGCCGTGGATGTGCTAGGTTGCGAGCGATGGAAAAGGTGAACCTCGCGGAAAAGTTCGGTGCCTTCGCGGAACATTGGCGGCCCAAGATAGTCGGCGATTTGAATGGCCAGGAAGTGAAGCTGGTGAAATTCCAAGGCGTGTTTCCGTGGCATCATCACGAGAAGGAGGACGAACTTTTCCTCGTCTGGCGCGGTCGGATTCGGATCGAATTTCGCGACCGGATTGTCGAGTTGAGAGCCGGAGAATTTCTCGTCGTCCCGCATGGAGTGGAACACCGCACTGCGGCTGATGAGGAGGCAGAGGTCATGCTTTTCGAGCCGGCCGCGACGCGCAATACCGGCAGTGCATTGGAATCGGCCTTCACTGCCCCGGACGGGGTTCGGATTTAACGCGGCTTGCGAGCGGGTGAAGCGCTCGGCAGGTTTGAGTCGTGCGACGCTTTAAAGTCATCCTGATTAGCGGGCTTCTGGTTGCGTTGGCCAGGGTCGCTCCGGCCGAGGATTCGAAAATCATCCGCACCGATGGCCGCGAATACGTCAGCTTCGCCGACGTGGCGCAGTTCTATCACTTTCCCCGATTCACCCAGGTAAGCCGCACGGCGTCGTTAGGCGGGGATCGGCGTGGAATCCGGGCGCAGGCGGGGACGAGCGAGTATCACATCAACGGCGTCCGGTTCTTCAGTGATTACCCGCTCCTCGTCCAGGGCAACGCCGACCTGATCTCGGCGACGGACGTTTCCAAAATCATCGAGCCGGTCTTGCGACCGAACAAGATCGGCAGCGCCAGGCCGATTAAGACGGTGGTGCTCGATCCGGGCCACGGCGGCGCAGACAGCGGGGCGATCGGACCGTTTGGCAGCGAGAAGACCTACGCGCTCGACGTGGCGCTGGGCGCACGCGACCAATTGTTGCGGACCGGGTTCAAGGTGGAGATGACCCGTTCGAGCGACCAGACCGTTGCACTCGAAGATCGGGTCGCTTTCGCGAACCGGTTTTCCAACGCCGTCTTCATCAGCATCCACTTCAATTCTGCTCCGGGTGGTTCCGGCGTGGAAACTTATGCGCTCGCGCCAGCGGGTGTGCCTTCGAATGCTTCGACTGAAAATCATCCCAGCTCCGTCGAAACGCATTGGAATCAGGGGAACGCGCAAGACCCCGCGAACATCGCGCTCGCCGCTGCGGTGCAGGGCGCAATTCTGTCGCGCGTTTCCGTCTTTGATCGCGGCGTGCGACACGCGCGGTTCCACGTGCTGCGCGACATCAGAATACCGGCTGTGCTGGTTGAGGCCGGGTTCCTGAACGACTCGGTCGAAGGCGCCCGCATCGCCACGCCGCAGTATCAGGAGCAGCTCGGGGAGGCGATCGCGCAGGCGGTCGCGACCTACAATCGCGCGATCAATTTCCAGAATGCCGGGCCGATGATCGCCTCCGCCACGACCAACCATCCGCCGCACACGCACACGATCACGGAGTCGTCGGGCACAAGGCCGGCCGTGTCGGCCAAACCGGCACCGGCCGAAGCCCCGCCGCGCAGGCTCCGAATTAAATGAATACCAGCCAAGCCGGGGTCGCCGCCCGGGAACGACCAATCGGCGTCTTCGACTCCGGCATCGGCGGCCTCACGGTGGTGAGCGCGTTGCGGGCGCTTTTGCCTAACGAGACGATTCGTTATTTGGGCGACACGGCCCGCGTCCCCTACGGCGGCCGGAGCGCTGCGACGGTCGAGCGTTACAGCCTCGAGATCACCGCCATGTTGCTCGAGGAGAATTGCAAGGCCATCGTCGTTGCCTGCAACACCGCTTCGGCCCTCGCCCTCGCGACGCTGGAATCGAGCACGCCGGTCCCGGTCGTTGGCGTGATCCGGCCCGGGGCGGAAGCCGCCGTCGCCGCGACCCACAACGGGCATATCGGCGTGATCGGGACGCGCGCCACGATCAAGAGCGGCGCCTACGAACGCGCCATCCAGGCGCTCGATCCCGCGCTGCGCGTCTCGGTCCGCGCCTGTCCGCTCTTTGTTCCGCTGATCGAAGAAGGCTGGCTGGAAGGCGCGATTACGGATGGTGTCGTCAAACAATACCTGCAGCCTTTGGTCGAGGCGGGAATTGATACGCTCGTCCTCGGCTGCACGCATTATCCGCTCCTGCGCGGGACGATCGCGGAGTTTCTTGGAGAAACCGTACAGTTGGTCGACTCGGCGGAAAACTGCGCTCGCGCTGTCGCGCAATTGCTGGCCGCGGAGAACTTGCGCGCTGCTCCGGAGGCTAAGGGGGAACTTTCGGTCGCGCTAACCGATCCGCCGGACGTTTTTCTTGAGGTGGCCCAGACAGCTCTGCACCTCGATATCGGTGAAGTTGAACTGCGCCCGGTGATTCATCCAGCAAGGTAGCGCGAGCTTCCAGCTCATGACCCAACAAGTCGGAAGTTTGCGCTACCCTCGCTTCGGCAGACTGGCGACGACCAGGTCGTAAGAGTGGTCGATCAGTCGGCGCAGCTCGGCCGCCGGAATCCGGCCGCCCAGGTCGATCGTGTTCCAATGCTTCTTGTTCATGTGGTAACCGGGCTGCACCTCCTCATAGCGATCGCGCAGATCGAGCGCACGCTCGGGATCGCATTTCAGGTTCACATGCGGCGGAACATCGTCGAGTGAGGCCAGGGCGAAGATTTTTCCACCAACTTTAAAAACGAGCGTGTCCGGACCAAAGGGCGTGCTTTCGGTCACCTTCGGTTTCGTCAGGCAGTATTCGCGGAAATCTTCAAGGTTCATGTGAGGGCCAATCTAACTAGGACGCGGAGTTTCGCCGATCGACCCCCGGACGCGCAGAAGCGCGTCCCTCCGGAGAGACATGCTTCTGCATGTCCAGGATCGCGTTAGACGATCGCATCAGCAAGCCGCCTTGGCAGGTCAGCGATGGCCACCCGTTCCTGCTCCATGCTGTCGCGATGGCGCAGGGTGACGGTGTCGCGCAAGGCCGGATCGCGTTCGCCTAGCGTCTCAAAATCGATCGTGATGCCGAAAGGCGTGCCCGCTTCATCCTGACGTCGATAACGCCGCCCGATCGCGCCAGTTTCATCGTAGAAAACATTCATGTGCGGCCGGAGCAGCGCCTGCACCTCGCGTGCTTTCGCGACCAGCGCGGGCTGGTTTTTCAAAAGTGGAAAGACGCCCGCCTTGATCGGCGCCACGCGCGGATGAAAGCGGAGCACGACGCGCGTTTCGCTTTTGCCTTTCTCATCGGTGACGGTTTCCTCGGCGTAAGCCTCGCAGAGGAGCGCGAGGACGGTGCGATCGACGCCCGCGCTCGGTTCAACGACGTGAGGCGTGAAGCGCTGCTTGGTTTCCTCGTCGAAATAATCAAGCGGCTTGCCACTCGCTGTCTGGTGTTGGGTGAGATCGTAGTCGGTGCGGTAGGCGACGCCTTCGAGCTCCTGCCGGCCAAAGGGAAATTCGTATTCGATGTCGTAGGTGCCCTTCGAATAAAAGGCGCGATCAGCGTCTGGCACGGTGAGGACGTGCAGTTTTTCGCGCGGGAGCCCGATGTTCTCATAAAACTTGAGCCGCTCCTCGAGCCAGTAATCGAGCAGCTCCATCCCCTGCTCCGGCCGGCAAAAATATTCCAGCTCCATCTGCTCAAACTCGCGCGAGCGAAAAATGTAATTGCGCGGGTTGATCTCGTTCCGGAACGCCTTCCCAATTTGCGCGATACCGAATGGCAAGCTTCTTGCGCGAGGTATCGAGCACGTTCTTGAACTGGACGAAGATCGATTGCGCCGTCTCGGGGCGCAGATAGGCGATCGAATTCTCATCAGCGTCGCACCCAGATTTGTCCGTGAACATCAGAGTTAAAGGATCGCGGCTCAGTAAGTTGACAGCCTGATTCTGGGTGAAAATCGATGGAATCTTTGACAACATCGATTCTTTCCTCTCCGAGTAACTCAATCTCCTCCGGTTGCCCCAGATTTCGTCTGCCCTTGCCTCGTACGTCACGTCGCCCTTCTTGAGGGTGAACGTTTTGAGAGTGGGTGAAGAACAACTGTCTGTTGATCAATTCTTTTCGCGCTGCCCAATGTCCATCAGACTCGTCGGCTCTCTTTTTAACGCTAAATTTGCGATCGGGAACGCTCGGCGACCTATTCTCCGCTAAGAGCAAACGGACACGTTTCCGAAAGCTCTCGATGTGCTCGTTTGGTTTCACCAATAGCCTGAACTTGCCCTCCAACGACCAACCGGCAGGAGAGAGCGCCCCAGCGTACTCCATTATCGTGCCACTCTGCGAGTTCGACCTGATCTGCGCGTACCCGTTTCTTTGTAAATGGGCATTCGCGAAGAACGTCTGCGAACGTGTCCTCGTGCCCGCTCGCTTTCAGAACCGCGCGATGCGTCAGAATCGCGCCATCCATCCCGACGACGTCGTCGCGCTCGCGCACCATCACGCGCCACCAGTAGTCCTTCAGGTTGCGCTTCAGTTCGACGCCGAGCGGGCCGTAATCCCAAACGCCATTCAGGCCCCCGTAGATTTCGCTCGCCTGGAAAATAAAGCCACGCCGCTTGCACAGACTGACAATTTTTTCCATTCGTTGCGGGTCGTTGCTGCTCATTGAAGAAGGATTAGACCACGGATCTCACGGATAACACGCATGGAGAAGAGAGAAGGAGAACAAAGTTCTTCCATCCGTGAAATCCGCGTAATCCGCGGTCGAAAAAGCTCGAGGATTTATTGCGCGACGGTGACTTCGGTCTTCACCGAGTTGGCGATGAAACAGTTTTCGTGCGCGAAGTGGTGCATCTCCTCGATGTCTTTTCCGGTCGGCTGATTGTCGCCCGAGAATTTTAGCTTCGGATGCAGCTCGACGCGCGTGATGGCGAGTTTGCCCTCCGCGTTTTTCTCCATGTGCCCGACAGCGTCGTCGACGTATTCGTCGAGCAGGAATTTCTTCTTACAGGCAACCGCGAGGAAGGTCAGCATGTGGCAGCTGGAGAGCGAAGCGACAAAGGCTTCTTCGGGATCGACCAGCTTCGGATTGCCGAGATAAGCCGGGGCGGCCGTGGCCTGCATTTCGTGGCCGCCGTCGAAGCTCCAGGTGTGGTCGCGGTTGTAGGTTTTGTATTCGAAGTCAGGCGTGGCGCGCTTCCAGGCGAGCGTCATTTTGTGTTCGGACATGCCTTTAAATAGGTGCCGAGCCGCAATTCGCAAGCGGCGCTGAATTGGGTCGTTCGGTGGAACAAATCTTGCACTTAAAAGGGCGCTGCGGCGCGGCGGTCGACAGAAAACCGCGCTTCGGCAGCCACATTCCAGAAAATGACCCACGAAGAACTGCAAGCAATCCTCAGCGCCATGCTGCAAAGCGGCGAGGGCGTCTCCGACTGCCTCTTCCTCCACGGCAAACCGCCGTTGGTCGAACGCTACGGCACGCTGCAGGAGCTGCCCATGGAAGGACCCGACGCGACCCTGCAGTCGGCACACCTCGATGCCATGGCTAACCTGCTTGTTGACGACAGCCCCCGGCTTCGCTCCGATCTGACCGAGACCGGTTCCTGCGACACCAGTTACGCGCTTCCCGGCGTCGCGCGCTTCCGGGTCAACATCTATCGGCAGAACGGTCACACCGGGATCGTCATGCGCAAGCTTCAGTCCCAGGTGCCGTCGATCGAGTCGCTAGGCTTGCCGCCCATTTTCAACGAGATGGTGAAGGAGAAACACGGCATCATTTTCGTCACCGGCAGTACCGGCAGCGGCAAGACAACGACTCTGGCGGCGATGCTAAACGAGATCAATCAGAGCTTGGAGGTCCACGTCGTGACGCTGGAGGATCCGATCGAGTTTGTTCACCTGCCTGCCAAGGCGGCCTTCAGCCAGCGGGAAATGGGGAAGGATTTTCCAGACTTTGCGACCGGCCTGCGCGCGGCCCTGCGCCAGGCGCCGAAAGTCATTTTGCTCGGCGAAATTCGCGACCGCGACACGATGGAAATCGCGCTCTCTGCCTCCGAGACCGGGCACCTCGTGATGAGCACGCTCCACACGATCAACGCCGGCCAAAGCATTAACCGCATCCTTGGTTTCTTCACTACCGACGAGGCCAAGCAGGTTCGCGAGCGGCTCGCCGACACCCTGCGTTATATCGTGAGCCAGCGCCTCGTGAACAAACTAGGCGGCGACCGTCTCCTCGTGACCGAGATCATGGGCAGCAGCCTGCGCACCCGCGAGACCCTGCTCTACGGCGAGAGCGAAAATCGCACCTTTCAGGAGATCATCGAAGCCGGCAGCACCCTGGGCTGGCACAGCTTCGACCAGTCGCTCATGCGCGCATTCGAAGAGGAGCTGATTTCCGAAGAAACCGCCCTCCTCTTCTGCACCCATAAAAACAAGATGCGACGCGACCTCGAGATGGCGAGAAAGTTGCGTTACCCGGCTGACGACGAGCCATCGGGACTAAAAATGGCGTCGATCTGAAACGAACCATGAATACTGGAAATGACGACCGTCTCCGGCAGGAACTCCGCCTCGCCCAACTCGAGATCAAGGTGCTGCGCGAGCAACTGCTCAAGTCCGTTCAGGAGGCGCAGCGGACCCGGGACGAGATGGAGGAACTTTCCCACAAGCCGGCGGTTCGAGAGTCGGAGAACAAGATCGTCCCCCTCCCCCAGAAAAAGCGTTCCGCACACAAGAAATCATCGAAGAACGGCGGTCCGCCGCGCGTCCTTTACATCGAGGACAGCGAACCAAATTTCCGCCTGATCGAAAACGTCCTGCGCGATCGTCCGGGAACCGACCTGGCGTGGGCTCAAACCGGTGAGGAAGCGCTCGAGATGGCCCAGGGGAAACCTCCGCACCTCGTTTTGCTCGACCTTGACCTGCCCGACATCCACGGCAGCCAGGTGCTCGAGCGTTTGCAGGCACAGCCGGCCACGGCGGATACACCGGTGATCGTAATCAGCGCCGACGCCACCCCGAGCCAGATCGAACGCATGCTTGCCGCAGGGGCGCATAACTATCTGACCAAACCTTTCGACATTCGCCGTTTCCTCTGCATTTTTGACGAGGTGCTGGCCAGCGCCTGACGAACTTCGCAGCCGCGATCTTTATTTGCCGCCGCGACTCTGTGCGCCGATGCTCTGCCCCTGATGGAGCGGCACCGTTTTCCCGCCAAATTTTTTGGGCCGCTGCGGACCCGGCAAATTCTTTTGGGCCTCACCGTCCTCGTCATTTTCCTGGGAGGGATCGCCCTGCGCCAGTACACTTGGAGAGAAACCACCCACCTGCGCTTTCAGCGCGACATCGTGAATGGCTTCTATTGGGGCACGCAAACGCTGGCGGAAGGCCACCGCCTTTCGCCGCGGGCCAGATCGGATTCATGGTCCGTTTTCGTGCGCGGCTACTTCGGCCTCTACGACCACGTCGAGTCCGATGCCTACGAAAAGAATTACTACCTCGATTATCCGCCGCTCCGGCTCCTCGTCATGTCTTTCTGGGCCAGAGAGGTGCGAGCAAAATATCCGGGCGCGGAAGATGGGACGCCCGACTACGTCGAGCCGCTCCTTGTCGTTAACACGATCTGCGAGCTGATCACGGCCGTTGGGATTTTCCTGCTCGTCGGACTGGGAGTGCGCCGGGCGTCCGGTGCGACCGACTCGGGTTGGTTGGATCGTCTGCCCGCAGCCGAACGCGGATGGGTTTGCGGTTTGCTCGCCGCGAGCGTGGCATGGCTCGAGCCTTCGCTCATCCTCGATGCCCATGCCTGGCCACAATGGGACGTCTGGATCTTGCCTTTCTATTTGTTTGCAGCGCTTGCCGCCCTCACGCGACGATGGTTTTGGTGCGGCTGCCTGCTTGCCATCGGCGGAATGCTCAAGGGTCAGCTCCTGTTCGTCGCGCCGTTTTTTATTTTCTGGCCGCTCTGGCAAAAGCGCTGGGCCCGCGCCGGACGCGTCCTGGCCGGGTTTGTCGCAACGTTTGCGGTCGTCGTTTCGCCATGGCTGCTGCGTCGCGCCTCAGCTTGGGCCATCGTGGGGGTGGTTGCATTGGTCGTTGCCGCCATTCTCCGCCGCCGCGCTTCGCCCAACACCTGGGCCTGGACGGCTGGACTTACCGGGGTCGCGGCTTTTGCCGTCGGCACCATTGGCAACGGGAGTTTTGCCTGGTTAAGGATCGGTTACCTCTACGGCAGCGAACGGTATCCTTACCTCTTCATCAGCTCCTGCTACAACCTCCCCTCTCTCCTCTCCAACTGGAACCTCTCGCTCAAGACGCCGTTTTGGTCCGTTCATCTCGGGTCGCTTTACCTTGTCTTTACCCTGCAATGGACCCTGCGCCTGATCTATCTCGCCGCCCTCGTGCTCTGTGCGCGCGGCGCTGCCAGCCACGCCCGCCGGCGCGACCCGCGTGTGCTCATCGCCATTGCCACGCCCTGGCTGCTTATGTTCGCGATCCTCGCGCAAATGCATGAACGCTATTTGCTCTGGGGCGCCGTCCTCAGTGCCGTCGCGCTTGGAGTCAGCGTGCGCCTGACCTTGCTGCATTTTATCTTCTCCGCCATGAGCGCCACCATGATCACGCACGTGCTCTTGGTCGATAAAAAGCTCGGCCCAACGCTCTCGACGATCGATTTTCTCGAGCGCATGCGGCCAATCGCCTCCTGCGTTCTGTTGGTCTGCGTCGCGGTCTATTTCCGCGAAGTGCTTTCCACTCGCGCGCCTCACTTCCGTCCGCGGCCCAAGGTCCAGCCGAGCGAAGAAGCAGCGCCGCTCGCCCTGGCCGTCGCGGCGGAGGAAGCGTAAAGACTCCCGAGCAGGGCGCGCAGATCAAAAAAATGTCCGTCGTCGAAAGACCCTCGCCGCGCGTTCCTCTTGACTCGTCACTTGCTACTGGTCACTTATCATTTCCGCTCGCGCGCGATTAGCTCAGTGGTAGAGCGCTTGCTTCACACGCAAGAAGTCGCAGGTTCGAACCCTGCATCGCGCACCATATTCCGTATTAGGGGGTAGGCGTCGGCGTAGGTGTCGACGTGGCTGTCGCAGTGGGAACGGGTGTGGGCGTAGGCGTTGGGCTTCCCGGTTGGAGTCCCCTTCTGTAGGTTACGAAAAGCGTCGCTCCGGACACAGGCGCCACTGTTATTTGAGCTGGGCCGGGAATCACTACCTTCTTCATAAACTCCGGTGGAACAGATGTCTCCTCGTCGACGAGAGAAGCCACCAGTACATTGCTCGTTTCACCATCAGCCGTCACCGTCACCACACCGCGCTGACCGCTGCCTTCCTGCGTAAAATTCCGGATGGTCAGGAATTGCCCGTCGGCCACATCGAGTGTCAGAGATTCACTCGTCGGCGTGATCATTACACTCTTGAAATCACCAGCGATAACGGAAGACGCAACCGCGCAAAGCAAGACAATGACGAGTTTTACCGTCTGCCTCTTCATCCTGATCTCATCCTTCGGCTCGCTCCCATGGGTCCACGGGCGCTGCTTTTAGTTGCTCTCTTTTCGGTAAGTGATGAAACAGTCCGTCGCGTCCGCAGGACACGTTACGGTAACCGTTGCAGGGCCAGCTATAACCACATTGCTAATCACTTCCAACGGGACCGCGGTGGACGAGGTGCCTGAGTCGAGGATGGCTGCCGTGAGGACATTCGCCGTTCCGGTGTCAGTGGCCACCGTCACGACCCCGCGGCTTGTTCCGCCTTCCTGCGTAAAGTTGCGGATCACCAGGAAACGACTATCCCCAACCGCGATCGTCAGAGAGCCTCCCGGCGTGATCGTCGCGCTTTGGAAGGATCCGGCAAAAGCCAAGACTGCGGAGGCACAAAAAACGACGGCAATTAGATATCGCGTAGCGATGGTTTTCACTTGGTCGAGGCTACTCCTGTTTAGTCCCGGAAGCAATCGCCATTTGCGTCATGAGCTTACCGACACCTGCGGGCCACGCCCCGGCGGTCAAGATCGATCACCTCGTGCAGTCGGCCTGTTTCGGTGCGCGTAGAAACGTTAGACGTAGCTGCGGTATTCCGGTTCATACATCAACGACCGGACGTAGGCGTCGAGATCGGCCGGCACGGGCACGCCGGCCAATCCTTTTTCAAACGCAACGCGGATCACTGCCACGGCGACGGCGCGGGAAACTTCACGAATATGCGTGAGACGCGGATACACCCTGCCCTGCTCCAATTCCGCCGGCGAAACCCGGTGCGCGAGGGCGCGCGCCGCTGCGAGAAACATCTCATCGGTCACGAGCCGGCTTGCGCAGGCGATCACACCCAGGCCGACGCCCGGAAAGATGTAGGCATTGTTCCCCTGCCCTGGCACAAAAAGGTGGCCGAATAACGACACCGCATCGAACGGGCTTCCGCTGGCAAAAATGGCGCGGCCTTTGGTCCAGCGATACGCTTCCTCAGCCGTGCATTCGACGAGGGAGGTAGGATTCGACAAAGCAAAGACGATTGGGCGCGCCGTCTGGCGGCCGGCGGCTTCGAGCACGGCGCGCGAGAACACTCCCGGTTTTCCGGAAACGCCGATCAACGCGCTTGGCCGCACGCTTTCGACGATTGCCACCGTGTCGGTCAGCGGAGCGTGATCCTGCGCGAAGACGGCCTTGTGACTGGAAAGATCATTCCGGCTCCGCACCACCAGCCCCTTCGAATCCACAAACCAGCAGCGCGCGCGGGCTTCGTTCTCCGGCAGCCCAGCTTCGATCAGCGCCCTAACGAAAAGGCTTGCGATGCCGATGCCGGCTTCGCCCGCGCCAAAAAACAGGACGCGTTGCTCGCGCAGACCTTCACCTGTGATGCGCAGCGCGCCGTAGAGACCCGCGAGCGCGACCGCCGCCGTGCCCTGGATGTCGTCGTTAAACGTGCAGACGCGCTCCTGATATCGTTCCAGCAGGCGAAAGGCATTCTCGTTTCCGAAGTCTTCGAATTGAATCAACAGCCGCGGAAAGAGTTCGTTCGCGGCGACAACAAACTCGTCGATCAGCGCATCGTATTCCGGACCGCGCAGGCGCCGCTGATGGAGGCCGAAGTAAAGCGGATCGACCAGCAGCTCGGCGTTGTTTGTGCCCGCATCGATCGTCACCGGCAGGCACTGCGACGGATGCACCCCGGCGCAGGCCGTGTAGAGCATCAGTTTGCCGACCGGTATCCCCATGCCGTCGCTCCCCAGGTCGCCGAGGCCGAGAATGCGCTCGCCATCGGTCACCACGATGACGCGCACATCGCGCTCCGGCCAGTTACGCAAGACCTCCGCCACGCGACCCCGATCTTCCACAGAAATGTAGAGCCCGCCCGGGCGCCGGAAGATTCTGTCGTACTGCTGGCACGCCTCTCCCACTGTCGGCGTGTAGACGATCGGCATCAGTTGCTCGATTTGATCGATCAGCACGCGGTAAAAGAGAGTCTGGTTTCGTCCGGCCAGCGCGATGAGCGCGATGTAGCGTTCGAGGTCGGTCGATTTGCGCGCCAGATTGCCGAGCACGCGCTCGACCTGCTCGGGCTGCGTTTGGGCGCGCGGCGGCAGCAGCCCGCGCAAGCCAAGGGCATCGCGTTCGGCCATGGTAAAGGCGCTCCCTTTATTCAGAACCGGATTGTGCAACAGCTCCGATCCTCGTGGGAAATTTTTCTCGGGCATCTTTTCTCCTCGGCAGCTTTAGCGGGGAGAAGTGCCGGGCTCAAGCCTTCAGGAAAACAAGCGGCAATCTTCCCGAAAATATGCGCAGTTCACGGTGTAATCACGAAGCCATTCCTTCCGCTCTCCGACCTGTGATGTCCGCCCGAAAATTGGTAGTTGCCGACAATCCATCCAACGATTATCAAGGAAATCTAACTTACAAAAGGAACGTATGAAACAAGCTAAAATCGCAATGCAGTTGGTCTGCGCAGCTGCGCTGGCCGCTCTTCTCCCCGGATGCAATACCACGGGAACGACCGCAGGGGGTAGCACCGCCGCGGGCACCACAGGGTCAGCGTCGCAAATCGTGCCGATGCTGGTCGAGGCAGGTTTTAAGACTTATTCCGCGAAGACGGCGGACCAAATAGCGCACATTCAAAGCCTGCCAGCAGACAAACTCACGAAGGTGAACCGGCAAGGGACTTACATGTGGGTTTATCCCGATGCCGCCAACCACCAAGTCTATGCCGGCAACAGCCACCAATACAAAACCTTTCGTAACTTGCGCATGTCGAAGTCCAATCTGGACTCCGACAAAGACCTCGTCACGGCCTTTAGCGGACCCGGAGGCAGGTCGGTTAAAATTTACGACGGCTTTGTGCCGATGAACTCGTTGGACTGACCTGCCCATCGGTCGCTTCTGACAGCCGCGTTGGCGGGCCCTTGCCGCTGCGACACGCACAACCATTGTCTCAACGGACTCGGCGGGTTTGTCCGCGGGCAAACCCGCTGAGTCATGCGGCCCGGCCAGCATTGGTTCCTGCTCCTACCCCTCAACAAGTGGGATCTTTCGCAGCGACACACCGCTATCGAATCCCGAAAAACGCCTCCGGCGCCCGCGTTCCGAGCACCTGCCAGATCTTAATCACTTCATACACGATCACGGTCGTGAAACTCACCGCCAGCCAGACACAGACCGCTTCGACAGGCAGATTCGACCACGCGCCAATCTGGAGTCCCATCATCGTCTCCGGGCGATATCCCCACCACCCGTATGGCACGCCGAGTGTGACCTCCCAAAGCAAACTGATGAGCAGGATCATGAAAAACGTGAAACTAAACGCCTGCCAGTTGATGAAAGGTCGCGTCGTGTAAAAGAAGCCGGCGGAGGGAACCAGTGACGCCGCCACGAGGTAGGTAAAGTACCACGGGAACCCTGCCGGCAAGCCCGAGAACATCTTCTTGTAGATGGCCGCCCCGGCAATGAGCGCCACCCCCAGCAGCACTGACGGCAGATGAAATCGCACCAGCCGCGGGATCCCTTTCGCCGCGGCGGCGTAATCGGGCACGTTATAGGCGCGCACCCAGTACTCATCGGCCCAGATATAGCTTAGCAACACGATCATGAATCCCGTCAGGTAGAACAAAAACTCTTCGATCGGGATCGGCCCGCCAATCCCTGGCACGTCGATCCCGAGCGTCGCGCCCGTATTCGGAAAGGTGAAGAAGGCATTGCCAAAGAGGAGATCGAGCGCGAAGCCCACCGGCGCCAGGACCGCGATTGTGCGCCAGAATGATTTCCGCGGGAACTGGAGATCAGGCCGGCAGGCGAACCACCAGGCCAGCGCCGCGATTGGGACGAGGAACAGGAGCAGACTCACCGTGTAACCCAGCGGCGTGGGATTCTCCGAATCGATCCGGAGCGCTCCCGGCTGTGCTACCCGACGCAGTGTGAGCGTGGCTGGAATCACCAGCAGCGCAACGATCGCGAACACTACCTGAAACGACTGCTTGGTCCGGCGGTCATGATTTGGCGTCTCCGGGCGATTCGATTCCATAAACGCTATGCGTCCGTTGCGTTCGCCGGCATGTCGTTGCGCCTCCCGGTGAAGTCGATCAGGCGATTCCCTGAGAGCTTTCGATTCCCTGCCTTCAATCCAAGGAATACCTCGCGCATGCCTACCCTTTCAATTCCCGACGACCCAACTTGTCAAGATTTGAGGCCCGCCCTCCGATTTTCAGGTTTCCAGCGCGCGTGCGAGATCCCTCGCTCTCTTCGCGTCGCGGGATGACAGGCATGGGCCGCCGCGCTACGCTCGAACCTCTGCAAACGATCGCCGAAATCATCACCCGACTGGAGGCCATCATCGCCGAATGCGCCGCGACCAACGACCGCGCCGGCTACTTCGCGGTCCTCTACTACCGGGTGACGAAAGAGGTCGCGACCAGCATCGCTCGGGGCGAATTCGAAGACAGCGCGCGCATGGAGCGGCTGGACGTGAACTTCGCCAATCACTACATCCGCGCCTACGAGGATTGGCGGGCTGGCCGCGCCCCGGTGGCTTCCTGGCAGCTCGCCTTCGAGGCCGCTGCCAACCGCCTTCCGCTTGTCCTGCAGCACCTCCTCCTGGGCATGAACGCCCATATCAATTTCGATCTCGGCCTCGCCAGCGTGGAGACGATGAAAGGCTACGACCTCGAGGACCTGCACCCGGACTTCAACGAAATAAATCGCATCCTCGGCAGCATGATCGCGCTGGTGGAAGACCGGCTCACCCGGGTCAACCCGCTTCTCCGCCTCCTGCATTTGCGGTGGATCCGGTCGGACGACATGCTCGTCCGGTTCAGCATCCAGACCGCTCGCGAAGGTGCGTGGCAGTTTGCTTTGGAACTAAATCAAAAAGACGACCGCGAATCTGCCACCTGCGTCCAGCGCCGTGACGCTCTTATCGCCGCACTCGGCCAGACGATCGCCCGTCCCTGCACCCTCTCGCTCCGCCTCGTGATCCAATTGATCCGTCTCTTCGAACCGAGAAAAGTAACCACCGTCATTGATCTGTTGGCCGATTAACTTCTGCCGAATCCGATCGCGGTGCCTGCCATCGATAGAACTCTCTTGACCGTCCATAATCGCCGCGGGGACGCTCCGGATCCAGGTCGAATCAGGCATCGAGTTCGTTCGAATGTCGCTTCCAGAGAAAGAGGAGGTAGAAGACACCAAGAAATAACAGCCAGATGGAAAGGTTAAAGGTGATCCGCGTCACGAACGAGATCCAGGAATCGTAAACCGCGAGATAATGCGCGGTGGGCCGCGAGAGATGTTCCGAGGGCAGCGCGCGCATCGCTTCCATGACGCCTTCTTTCACGTTTGCTTCCACCAGCATCTCGCCCAGCAGCACCAACATCCCGACGCTGTAGACGAAAAAGCTGAAAAGTCTTAGGGCAAGATTCGCGCGGTGCAGGAAGTAGTAGATTGCCACGACCATGCCGAAATTGATCGTGATCATCTGGGCAAACCAGCTCACTTCGTGCTCGGTGGTCGAGCGCGCCAGATTGAGCAAATCGAGTTCCGACACGATTGCTTGAGTTTGTAACTACTGCGGCGCGGCTTGGCAAGGAAGTAGCGGACGGGTCATTTAGGTCAGCCCTTTCAAGGATCGACCCCCGGGTTGCTCCGCCTTTTTCGTCGAGAGAGAACTCGCACCCCGCCCCGACCAAATCGTCGCCGCGCAATTGGTGAATGGCGCAGACCAGTATTGGCAATGCTTGGAACGGACCTCTTTTCGCCCTTCCGACGCCTGCTAGCTCGATGGCTTGGGGGCCATAAGCGGATAAATCAAACCGGCCAGAATCGCACCTGCCATGGGCGCCACCCAAAACATCCAGAGTTGTTGCAGCGCCCAACCGCCAACAAAAAGGGCCGGCCCGGTGCTGCGTGCGGGGTTGACCGAGAGGTTCGTAACGGGGATGCCGATGAGATGAATCAGCGTCAGTCCCAAACCGATGGCAATCGGCGCAAAGCCCTGAGGGGCGCGCTCGTCGGTCGCGCCGAGAATGATGAAGAGGAAAAAGAAGGTGAGCACGGTCTCCGAGACGAAGGCGGCAAGCGCTGAATAGTGGCCGGGCGAATGTTCGCCAAAACCATTGGCCGCAAAACCGCCGGCCGTGGAAAACCCGGCCTGGCCACTCGCGATGACATAGAGCACCGCAGCTCCTGCCGCGCCAGCGAGCAATTGGACCAGGATGTAAGGCAGCAGCTCAGCACCGCGGAAGCGGCCGCCCACCCACAAGCCGACCGAGACGGCCGGGTTGAGGTGACAACCGGAGATGTGCCCGATGGCAAAAGCCATCGTTAGAACGGTCAAGCCGAAGGCAAAGGCCACACCCACCAAACCAATGCCGAGATTGATCGGAGTGGCGCCTTCCATGGCAATGAACTTCGATGCCAGCACGGCACTGCCGCAGCCACCAAATACCAGCCAGAAGGTTCCAAAGAATTCCGCGAGCAATTTGTCTTTCATGATTGAGTATTTAATTAAGCGAGCCGGATGTTTCACAAGCAAAGCGGCAACCGTCAAGACACAAAATGCCAAAATCGTCTTCTGACCGCCCGGTACCAGGCCGACGTCGAGAGACGGCTCGCTCCTCGTGCTCGCGGGTTACGAGACGGCAACCCGCAAGCCGCCGCCAGCGCGATCGTTGGTCCTGTGATTATCTTGATGCCTAACCGCGATCCTCGGTAACTTCGATTCCTGCCTACCGGTTGGGCTGAGGCGTGTAACGGAGGTAGGGCTTTATCTTGCGCACACCTTTGGGGAACAGCTTGGCCGCATCCTCATCGGAGACCGCCGGCACCACGATGCAATCCTGGCCGTCTTTCCAGTCAGCCGGCGTCGCCACCCTGTGTTTGGCGGTGAGCTGGAGCGAGTCAATCACACGCAGGATCTCAAGGAAGTTGCGACCCGTGCTGGCCGGATAGGTGATGGTAAGCTTGACCTTCTTGTCCGGCCCGATGATGAAGACCGAACGAACGGTCGCCTGGTCGTCCGCGTTGGGATGGATCATGTCGTAAGTTACCGCCACCTTTCGCTCCGGATCGGCGATGATCGGGAAATTCATTGTGCAGGCTTGGGTTTCGTTGATGTCTTTGATCCACTCCTGGTGCGAAGCGAGAGGATCGACGCTGATCGCCATGACCTTCGCTTTGCGCCTGGCGAACTCGTCCTTGATCCTGGCGACCGTGCCCAACTCGGTCGTGCAGACCGGAGTAAAATCGGCCGGGTGCGAGAAAAGCACGCCCCAGCCATCTCCCAGCCATTGGTGGAAATCGACGGTTCCTTCTGTCGTTTGCGCGGTGAAGTTGGGTGCGATATCGCCTAATCTGATTGCCATAGGTATGCCTCGTTGCGGTGGTCGATCCTTTCTCGAAAGTTGCGGCCGAAACTAAGACGGCACCGACGGGCGGCGCAAGATCAATCGAATCGGGAATCGGGGAATCGGGGAATCGGCAAAACTCTCGGCATCCAGCTAGTTCGCCGGGTTCGATGAGATGGAAACGTAGCGCCGGGCTTCTTCTTTTGGCGCATAACCTGGGTCTGCATTCGTCCAAATCTGCAGAAGTTCACGGTAGCCGGCTTCGGCTGCCGCTTTGTCACCCATCCGGCTCTCCGCACGCGCCAGACCTAACAAAGATTCGGCTCTCCTCGGAGCGCGTTTCAGGGACGCTTCGAAAGCCTCCCGTGCCTGCGAAGCGTTATTCTTCTTGAGCAGAAGCTCTCCCAGCAGCTCGTCGGAAGGTTTTTCAGGATATGGGGGGCCGAACGCAGCAGGCAAGTCCTCCTCAACCGACGCCGCTTTTTGCATCATGGCGACAGCTTGATCGTTCTTGCCTTCGGCGGAGAGAATTTCCGCCTGGATCTGTAGCTTTTGAATCTCCGGCCCACGCCGCGCGGGATCGTCAGCGGAGCGCCCGGCATGGTCAAAAACAGCTGGGAGCTGCGGAAGAAGCCGGTCGAGCGTGGTGAGAGATTGTCGCGCCGCGGGCAGATCGCCAAGCTCGGCGGCGGCGAAACCCGTCCCGAATGCATGGTCGAATTGCGGCATGAGCGCGCCGTCCATGTCGACATTCCACCCGGCAACCTCGCCATGCCAACGGCGAGTATCGACGATGTAGCGGGTACGCATCACGACAAAGGAGAAGACAGCCGCATCGTCAGGGTCTGACACACCGCGCGCCTGTGCTGCCATCCCAGATTCCGCCGCCTCTTCGCGGCAGCCAGCGACCACTTTTTTCGCGTCGTCAATACGACCCTGTTCCAGATAACCGTATTCGAGCCAGTAGTTGTAATGGCCGAATCGCACGGGCGACTTTCCCGCCGCGGCTGCCTGGCGGTTTTTCACGCTGGTCGCGGCGACATTGGCCCGCACCACGTCGTCCCACATGCCAAGCGCCAGAAAGATGTGCGAGCACATGTGCTGCGCATGGGCTGCGTCCGGCGCAATCTTGGACAAGGCACGCGCCGCCACCAGCGCTCCGACGGCATGCGGCGGATCGTCCATTCCATGAATCCAGTAATGGGCTGCGCCGGGATGTTCAGGGTTCTTCATAAAAACGGCCTTTGCGATTGCCGCCGCTTTCAAGTACGCGGACACATCGCGCACGCCTTCGCTCTTCCCCAGCAACGCCAGGGCGTAAAAGAGCTGTGCCTCGTCGTCCTTTGGATAAGTCTGGCTCAGTTGCTGCATCGCCGTCGCGTACTTCGCATCGCGCTCGCGCTTTGTCCCGAGGCCGCTATACAGGATTTCAACCGCGCAAATAAAGGTTCGTTCGCGCGGATCGGCAATGCGCCGCGCTCGCGCTTCAGGCGTGGCTCCGAACTTGGCGAGCACAGCCTGACCCGCACCGACATCCAGCTCGTTCCAGATCGGATGATTGAAGGTCATTGCTTCTCCCCAGTAAGCCATGGCAAATCCGGGGTCGATCTTCTCCGCCGCAACAAACGATTTGGCTGCGTCCTGGTACTCAAAGAGGTGCAGCAACAGCTGGCCGCGCATAAAATCTTTCTGTGCAGCCGCCGAGCGCGTCGAGGTCGGAAACGTGGCCGTGCCCAAGCCTTGGATCGTCTCCGCCTGCAGCGACCAAGTGGTTAGAGCCAGGAGAAAAAAGAAGGTCTTATTCATACAAATGGTCGCCTTCCAATTAAGTAGATTCGTCATTTTGTTCCCTAGCTCCGGGAACGACCATATCACAGGTTCCCGCGGCCTGAGGACTGATCCCTATTTTAAGAACACAACGAGCCTAACCGTGCGTCGAGCGACGATGTTGACCAGCGATGAAGATAAGTCCACCGAGCAGGTTCGCGGCGATCGTGACGACGATAATTTTGGCGGCAAAACCTTCGCGGCTCTCGACAGGCACGATCGGGAAAATCGTCAGCACGATATAAAGAGCGGTGACGGAGAAGCCTGTTGCCGATGCGACCCGGAGCCAGAGCGGGGCGCGCGTGGGTAACGCGCGTAACCCGCAGATCGGGATGGCGAAGAGGACCAGGTACGCGATCCCGTAGAAGATCCCAGCGGCATTGTCGATGACTTGAAAGGCTTCCTGCGCACCGACGCCGACCTGGCTCGCAATGGCGAAGATCAGGGTCACGATCCCGACGAAAACGATTGAGTTGACCGGTGTCTTGTAGCGCGGTTGCAACCGAGTAAACCATGCCGGCAGGAGCGAGTCCCAGCCAGCAACCATCGGCAGCCTGGTGTTGCCGGTGAAGTAGATGCTGACAAGGGCAATGGAGCGTCCAGCCAACATCAAAATGGCGACCGAGGCAACGATCGTCCCCGCCCCAAACGCCCGCGCCCCCGCGCTCAAAGCTTGCGGCACGGGTCCGATAAGGTCGAGGTCGGCGAACCTCGTGTAGGCCATGACTGAGCTGGTGCCGAGAATGAACATGAGTGCGATGATCGGTGCGGCGATCAGGACGGAGCGGCCAATGTTCTTCGCCGGCGCGCGCGTTTCGCCAGCCAGGATGGCGACATACTCAAACCCGCTCAGGGCACCGAGCGCCATCTTGCTGAAGATGTTTAGGCTGAACAATGAGGCGTTGGGCAGGGCCCATTGAATCGGATGATATTCCGGCAGTTTGCCCGTCGCCCGGGCGAGGAAAGGCAACGTTATCAGTGCGCCATAGGTGACGAGGAGGAGAAGCGCACCGGTATTATGGACCCATTTACCAAGGCTAAGTCCTCGAATGGTGACAAGAATCAGGGCAGCGAACAGGACTCCGTTCAAAACGGAGACAAAGACGCGACTGGCTGGCAGCCAGGCCGCAGTTGGCCCGATTGCGTAGGCGACGTTGGTGGCAATCACGAGGCCGGTCCCGGCCATGACGCTGATCCCGAGCAGCCAAAGATTCCAGGCAACCATGAATCCGGTGAATTCGTTGAAGCCAAGCTTCGCCCATTGGTAGAGACCGCCCTCCAGCGGCATGATCCGATTCAGGTAGATGATCACGCCGGCGATCGGCAGATAGAATAGAAGAATCGCGAGAAGCCAATAGACGGTCTGCGATGGACCGAGCTTTGCCGCCGTGCCTACCCAGGAGCTGCCGACGACGAAGACAATCTGCGTAAGGACGAGATCACGTAGCCCGAGCTCTTTCTTAAAGCCGGCGCTCTGCGCCTCGACACGTTGCTCCTCTTCGCGGAAAGTTTGGTCGCTCAAGTTCTTCTTTCTCTTCGCCGAAAACTGGTCGTTGCGCTTCTGGATGGATTTAGAGGCAAATGCCGAAACCGGTCTAGCCAAAACGTTGGCTTTCCTTGTTTCGCGGCGCCGCATCTATTTCGCTCGGGACCGGAAATTCGTCGGCTCCGGCCCTCGCCAAGGCTCCGGCCGAAAACAGCGTTGCTCCAAACTCCGTTCCGGACCAAAAATTGGGCAAATTATAAGGTCCTTGTAAATCGATTAAACTCCGTCAAACCCCTGGCGCAGCAATTGAAGTGGCCGTGGTGGACCGAGCCTGCTCATCGGACGCCCCAAGAGGGCAAGGTTCGCCAACACTGTCGCGACAAAGACCGCCGTGCGCGTTTGCGTGGCCTTCCTGATGCCCAGTGTTTCTAATCGCCGCATCGTCTCTTGCTCGGACCGGAGGCGACCAATCCGGACGCGACTATCAGAGGCGAAGCAGCGACAATTCCGCCCATCAGCCCGAAAACAATTTTGGTGCTGCGCACGGACGCAAGACTGAGCTGGCCCGATCGAATGGGAAACAAGAAAAGCGGGGCAAGCTCAGCTGATCTCGACTGCCTTGGCATCGTTCAGGCGCCCGGTTTAAGTTTCAGCTACGCGGGAATTCCGCTTGACCCCGAAACACTTCGCGCGCTGCCTGGACGCGTTTCTCGTCAACACGCGCGCCTTGCTCGATGGCGCTCCTTTCCAGACTCTCGAAATCGAAATGCTCCCACTGCGGCCAACTCGCCTGCACCTCACCGAGCGCACGCCAAAGGGCCTCTTTGCCTTTGATGCCGAGCACCAAACCTTCCAACGCCTGCACGAGCCCTATGTCGTCCCCCTCATCGCTTGGCCGGCTCAGCTTGGGACGGCTAAGTTTCTCCGCCACCCACGCGCTCGCCTTGCGCAGGCTGCTTTCCTCCACCTCGATCGCTTTCATCACGGCGCGCAACGTCTCCTGGTCTGCCACGATTCTCGCTCGGACCTCTTGGCAAAACTGCGCGATAACCTGGTCTTCATAGACCTCGATGATCCGTTCAAGCAACTCGATGGCGCCGACCGACCCCGCCAGATGATCACATAGGTAGGTGGCCACACGATCGTTTGTCATTTGACTGTTGACTCTCACGGTTGGGTGGGGCTCGCTACGCCCGCCCAGTTATGACCAGGATGAGCACGATCAACAGAACGAGGCCTATCCCGCCCGAAGGATAATAGCCCCACCCTGAGCTATAAGGCCAGGCGGGAAAAGCGCCGATCAGGAGAAGGATTAGAATGACCAACAGAATGGTATACATATTTCCTTTCTAGCTGCAGCCACGAAGTAAGAAGATGATGAAAAGAATCGGAAGCGGGATGCCCAGAAGCCAAAGCAGGATGTACCCAGCGGCGCCAGACTCTCTGATTCGTTCGCTCAGTTTTGTCATGCAAGGACTTCGCGCCCTGCACCATTGCCGGTCGTATCGATTACATTTTTTGCTGGAACACGGTCGCGACCGGGTCGTCCCGACCGGCAGGCTCGGGCGGCGGCGTGCCGACGCCTCACCAGCCAAGATGCGGCCTCTGAAATGACTCCATCAAAGGCTCGCTTGCAGGCCATTCTCTCAATTATCAACTCTTCCTATTCGTCGGCTCCAGCCTTCGCCAAGGCTTCGGCCGAAAACGGTGTTTGCTCGAAACCCCGTTCCGGACCAGAATTGCGCAACGTAATCATGATAAAAAGACCTTCCTCGATCAATCGCGCAGCCTCCAAGAGGCGACACTTACTCGGTCTCACCTTCAGCCTTCTTCTGGCGACTGCGACGTTCGCCATTCAGGTCAAAGCGGCGTCCGAAAAGAGCGCGGAGGGTGAGTCAAAGGCTACGCCCAGCCCGACCCCCGACTTTAAGCCCGAATCCACCGGCAGCACGGGCAACGTAACCGTCGAAGGCAGCCGGGTCGATTATCAAGCTGTCGCCGGCACATTGGTCGTACATCCAAAAGGCTGGGATGACGCGGCCTTGCCTGGAGGCCAGGAAAGCGGGGAGAGCGAAAACGACCACGAAAAGAATCCGACGGCTGAAGCCTCCATGTTTTACGTGGCCTATACCAGGCAGAAGGTCGAAGCGGACAAACGGCCCATTACGTTTTTGTTCAATGGCGGACCCGGCTCTTCGACGGTCTGGCTGCACATGGGCGCATTTGGACCGCGGCGGGTGATCACGGCGGACGACGCGCATACCCCGGCCGCGCCCTATCAAATCGTTAACAACGACTACAGCCTGCTGGACGCCACTGATCTGGTGTTTGTGGACGCTCCCGGCACCGGCTTCAGTCGCATCGCCGGCAAAGACAAGGAAAAATCTTTTTACGGCGTGGACCCGGACGCGCACGCCTTCGCGGAATTCATCGTGGCGTATCTCAGCAAGTATGGACGCTGGAACTCGCCCAAGTACGTCTTCGGTGAAAGCTACGGCACTCCTCGCGCCGCTGTGCTGGTGAACCTGCTCGAAAGCGAATACAGCCTCGACTTGAACGGCGTCATCATGCTCTCGCAGATCCTGAACTTCGACCTGAGCGTGGATGAACCGGAAAACAATCCCGGAATCGAGGCGCCCTACGTCGTGGCACTGCCGACTTACGCGGCCACAGCCTGGTATCATCACAAGTTGCCCGGCCCGAATTCTCCCGCCACGCTCGAATCCTTCCTCAAGGAAGTGGAGGAGTTCGCCATGAAGGACTATGCCAACGCCTTGGCGCAGGGAGCGACTCTGCCGAAAGCCGAACGCCAGGCCATCGCCGAAAAACTACACGCTTACACCGGCCTTCCCGTCAGCTATATTCTCAAGGCCAATTTACGCATCGACGGCGGCGAGTTCGAGAAGAACCTCCAGGATGATACCGACACCACCACCGGCCGGCTCGACACGCGTTTCTCGGGTCCGACCATGGATCCGCTGAGCAAGGAGGCCGAATACGATCCGCAGTCCGCCGCCATTAGTTCCGCCTATGTGTCCGCTTTCAACGACTACGTGAGAAAGACGTTGCACTATGGGGCGGACAAAAAATTTCTGCCCGAAATTGAGTTGTGGAAGACTTGGAACTTCCAGCACCAGCCGCCGGGCGCACATCGGCCGCTGCAACAGGCGACCAACACCATGCCGGACTTGGCCAGCGCCATGAAATACAATCCGGATCTGCGAATTCTTTTGGCTGGCGGTTATTTCGACCTGGCTACGCCCTTTTATGAAGGCTGGTATGAAATGCATCACCTGCCTATTCCACCCCGGTTCCAGGACCACATTGAATATCACTACTATCAGTCGGGCCACATGGTCTACGCGCACCAGGACTCGCTTAAAGCACTCCACGACGACGCGGCAGCATTCATCCACTCGACCGATCGCCTGAGCAAGTAATCTCCCGGCGATCGCCCCGACACATTACGTGGTAAATCGCCCCCTCGAACTCCACCCGCACTTTGCTCGCCATCGCGCTGTTCTTTGCGGCTTTCAAAAAGAAAGCGCAAGAAAATAGGACCGACCCCTATTTCGCTATTTCCTCTTCAACAGTCTGCCAAACGGACTGTAACCCGGCACCGTGTGCCCTCGCCTATGCGCCCACTGGCGTGAGGTTATAGCAGCGCGCCAGGTCGTTGATACTCGCGCGCAAAGCAGTCCAGAGACGTTGCGCCTGGCCGTCATTACTTCCCTTCCCCACCACCTGATTAACGCGGCGCGCGCTGTCCAGGACCTGTTCCATTTGTACCTTGGTTTCCAGATAATTCGCCGTCGCATCGAACTTGCGCCGCAGACGGTTTGTGGTGCGATTCAGATCGTCCATCGCGTTCTCGAGGTCGTCTTTTGTTTTCCCGGCTTGATCCTTCCGCGCATCTTTGTTCGCGGAGTTTCCAGCCTGTCCGCGCTTTGTTGATCCGCTGCTCTTGGCCGATCCGGCCTGATTCTTGGCGTTTTCGCCGCGGCTCGTCAGATACTTCTCGAAATCATCCACGCCGTTTTCCACCTTGCGGATGCGGTCGGCCACCTGAACCTTTGAAAATGGATTTGTCTCGGCAAACGCTATCGTGAAAAAGCTGATAGCGGAAAAGATCGCTGTGCAGCAAACTACAGTTCGTATTCTCAAGCGCATAATTTTGGATTTCTAATTGATTGTTGGTCTGTGATGACAATGGCAGTGGGCAACACTGCCAGGCTCAGCATAGAGCGACGCTCACGCTCGGCGACTAGGACCTTCGTCGTACCATCGCCGTCCGTTTCGCTCGCCTCGGCGAGCGGTTCGCGTGTTACCTATCTGGAACTCCGGGGCAGGGGCAGGCAGATGAAAGCGCACCCGGATATCTGCGCACAATTCGCACGCCGCTTGGAGGGTCAACGGCGAACGCCAAATGATCCGCAGGACGCTTCGGCTATGCTCCTTCCTCGCGCCTGGCCCTTCGCCCGTCAGACCTCTAAGGCTTACAAGGGGGTCGGAAATTCGGGGTCAGCGGAAATTCGGGGCAACCCCACCCTGACCCCAATCTACTCAATCTACGTCCGCCTCAGGCGCTCGCTCCGTGCACGCCCAGCTGTAGAGCAGCGGCGGGCGAATGCCCAACTCCACCGCCACCTTGGCCGCGCCCTGACCGCTCACTCGCCAGAACTCAAGGGCCTCCTGTTTATGCTGCTCGGTATGCCTCGCTCGCTCGCGCGCCGGTTTGCTGATCCGTGTCTTCATGTGGGCTCCTCAGGTTTTTGACCCTAAGCCCACTCTCCATCAATTCAGGGCAACCCCAAAGTGACTCCTATTTTACCTGCCGGATGACCAGCTCCGAGGCTTCTGAAGTGTGCCGCGCCTCGGGTTCGTTCTGGACTCCGGCGTCCGCGTGGGCTTTGGTATCCCACGATGAATTGGAAAAGAGTCTCAGGGGAACAGCTGATGAAATCTGGTTTCGTTTTTGGCGTGCTGGCTGGCGTTCTGGGTGCGGCGTCGATTGCCTTTGCTGCGCCGACAGATCCAGCAAAGGGAACGCCCGCCCAACCGCCGCCGCCGCCGGTGAAGGCGGTGACCGAGACGCTGTGGGGCCAGAAGGTGACCGACGATTACCGCTACATGGAAAAGCTCGGGCCTGAAACCACGGACTGGATGAAGAAAGAGGGCGCCTATACACGGCGCCTTTTCGATTCCATCGCTCCGCGCGCGGCGCTCGGCAAAAGGATGGCAGACTTCAGCGGCAGCTTCGATGCGATCCAGGACTACGCCAGCTACGGCGGGCGCGAGTTTTATGAAGAGCGTCAGCCCGGGGCCGACAATTTCGACGTGATGGTTCGCGATGCCAAAGGCACGCGCAAGCTCGTCGATATCGAAGCCGTGATGAAGGCCCATGGCGGCAAGCCATACGCGGTGAACTACATTCTGCCCTCGACGGATGGCGCGAAGATCGCCGTGGGCATTTCGGAAGGCGGCTCGGAAGACGCCTCGCTCTTTGTTTACGACGCCGCCACCGGCAAACAGGTCGCCGGACCGATTCCGCATGTGCAATTCGGCGCGACCGGATGGAGCGACGATTCCAAAACGCTGTTCTTCAATCAACTGAAGAAATTGAAGCCGTCCGATCCACCGACTGAAAAATATAAAGGCTCCAAGGCCTTCGCTTGGGACCTCACGGCGGCACCGGTCGCAGTGGCCGGGCCCGGCATCGCCAAGGACGCGGAAATCGCGCCGGAAGCCTTTCCGCTCGTCGTCACCTCGCCGGGTTCGTCAGACGCCGCTTTGCTTTCGATCAACGGCGTGCAGCCGGAATGGAAGGCGTGGACCGCGCCCGCAGCCGATGCGACGAGTGCGGACGCGCCTTGGAAGCTTCTTTTCGACCGCGACGACGACGTCACAAAAATGGACGGGCGCGGACAGGACTTCTTCCTTCTCAGTCACAAGGATGCGCCAACCTACAAGGTTCTGGGACTAAAGGCAGGCGAGCCGATGTCGAAAGCGCGTGTCATCGTGCCGGCCGCCCCCGATCGTGTGATCGAAGGAGTTCATGCCGCCTCCGACGGCCTTTACGTTCTGGCCCGGAAGGGGGCGTATTCCGAGCTTCTGCGTGTGCCCACCGACAGCGACAAGATCGAGACAATCGATCTACCCATTAAGGGCCATATCTCCGAAGCGTTCACCGATCCGCGCAAGCCCGGGATCGACATCAATCTGTCGAGCTGGGTACTGCCGCCCACGGGATATGCTTACGATCCGACGAGCGGGAAATTCGCCGATCTCAAGCTCGGCAAGCACGGCGACATCAATCCCGCCGATTACACCGTCAGCGATCTGGAGGCCAAATCGTATGACGGCGTGATGGTGCCGGTGTCGCTCATCCAGCCGAAAGGCAAGGCCACACCGCAGATCACCGTGATGGAGGCCTATGGTTCTTACGGCATCACCAATCTGGCCGATTTCTCCATCCGCCGCGCGGCGATGATGAAGGAAGGTATTACCTACGCCATCTGCCATGTGCGGGGCAGCTCCATCAAGGGCCATTCCTGGTATCTCGACGGCAAGGACGCCAACAAGCACAACACCTGGCAGGATCTGGTCGCCTGCGGCAGGGATTTGGTCGCCCGGGGCATCACCACGCCGAAGAAGCTATTCATCATCGGCGGCTCGGCCGGAGGCATCACGATGGGCCGGACAATGGAAACCGCGCCGGATCTCTTCGCCGGCGTGATGGATATCGTGCCCGCCGCCAACACGCTGCGCATGGAGTTCACGCCCAACGGGCCGGATAACATTCCCGAGTTCGGCACAGTCACGAAGGAGCAGGGCTTTAAAAATCTTTATGACATGGATTCGATCGCCCACCTGAAAAAGGGGGTGGACTATCCGGCGATCGTGATCTCAACTGGGCTCAACGATCCGCGCGTCGCCCCTTGGGTGCCGGCGAAATTCGCCGCCGCCATGATGGCGCTGAAGGGGCCCAATCCAGTGCTTTTGCGAATCGATTCCCAGGCCGGCCACGGGATCGGCTCGACGCGCAGTCAGAGCGATGCACTATCGGCCGACTGGATTGCCTTCGTTAAATGGCGCGCCGGCGAGCCGGACTGGCAGCCGGATCTCACAAAGCATTAGCCCGGCTATTTCACGGTTGAAGGTTTCATGTTTGTGGGTGGTGGAAAAGGGGAGGAGAGAATAGAGGTCGGAGCTTCACACTGACCCCAATCCCTCCGTCCAGCTCCGCGGCCAGACGACGCAAACGCGGATAAGACTAACCGTCTACGCGCGACCCGCTCCAGTATTTCAACAGTCTCCTAAGGCTTACACGGGATGTTCGTATCCTGTGCCGCCACGATCTGCCATTTCCCGGCGCGTTTGAGCCACGTGTCAGTCCAGATCAGGCAATGCTTTGCCTCCTTGCCATCTTTCCCCTTGGAGACCGCGCTTTCCGCTCCATACGCGATCGCGATGGAGTCGCCAAAAAATCTCACCTTTACCTCGCCCAGTTGGCAGTCGCGCTCGAGCGACTTCAGATCGGTGGAGATCGCGTCCTTCTTGCCGTAGCGCCGTCCGCTTGGCGATGTCCCCTGGAAGTCATCCGCAATCACGTGCTTAAGATCCGGTTGCGGGCTGCAGGCCGAGTTGGCCCACTTCGTCTCCGCCGCAATGATGAACTTTACCGTCTCCTCTCCCGGCGATCCCCATCGAGATTCTTGCCCAACGCTGGGTGAGGCAAACCCACCGAGAAACAACAGTGTGAGCAGAAATACTGAGATCATCGATGCGAATTTCATTGTTTAGGTCCTTCTCGTTTATATTTCAGCGGCGCCGCCCGACAAGCCTTTTTGCGCTAAGATGGCAATCTGCAGGCTGCCCGACTCTGCGTTCGTGGCCCGAGTCGCCGAGATCTCCTGCCCGGAGCCCGAATCTGTGTCGATAGTATGCTCTGACCCCGAATTTGGCAGTGCCCTTCTTGCTTAGAACCCATCTCATAAATCCGCATGCGCTGTAGCTACGGCGCTGTGCGCCGTCCCAAACTTCTGCATCCGAAGATGGCCGCCCGCCTTCGCAGCGCTCCGGCGACGCAAGCAGGGGCGTGGCTACAACATTTATGAGACGGCTTCTAGTGTTCGACGAGATCGAGTCCGCTGGTCGAACCCGGCACACCGGTCGTCATGAAGTCGTAGTGAACGGTTGTCGGGCTGGGAGCAGGTTGGCCGCTGAGGCTCTGCGCGTTAAAATTGATCGCGATGAAGTAAGTGCCCGCAGCCGGCGCGTTGAACCTCACCGTCACCGTGTTGCCGCTTTGCCTGATCGCCAGTTGCAGGCTGACACAGTTGGAGTCAAACACGTTGCTCCCATTCCCCTTGCCCGCGAAGAAGGTGTTGAAGTTGCCGGTCGTGATCGTCTGAGTGATCCTGAAGCTGTTGTCGCCGGCTGGCGCCGTGACCGCCACCCAGTATAAGAATCGATGGGGGCCGACCCGGTCGATCAAGTTGTTGTTGACGTCGTACTGCACGCTGCCAAGGGTCTCAGCGGTGCCGGACGAGAACTGGCTACAGGTCGTCCCCGCGGGAGTGATTTGACTCACGAGGCACTCACGTAACAAGATCGACACGGTGCCCATCGAGACGGCGTTGGCAACGGCGAGATCTTGCTTGCCATCGCCATTGAAATCGCCCACCGCTACGGAGAAAGGTTGATTGCCAGTGCCAAAGTTGGTGGAGGCACTGAAATTGCCCGCGCCATCTCCTAACAAGATCGACACGTTGCCCGAGAACAAGTTGGCAACGGCAAGGTCTTGCTTGCCATCGCCATTGAAATCGCCAACTGTCACTGATCTAGGAACGTCGCCAACAGCGAAGTTTGTGGGAGCACTGAAATTGCCAGCGCCATCGCCTAACAAGATCGACACGTTGTCCGACCCCGAGTTGGCAACGGCGAGGTCTTGATTCCCATCGCCATTGAAATCGCCCACCGCTACGGAGAAAGGACTAATGCCAGCGCCGAAGTTGGTAGGGCCGCTGAAATTGCCCGCGCCATCGCCCAACAAGATCGATACGTTGGCTGAAAAAGTGTTGGCGATGGCAAGGTCTTGCTTGCCGTCGCCATTGAAATCGCCAACCGCTACTGAGTAAGGATAATCGCCAACGGCGAAGTTTGTGGCGCCGCTGAAATGGCCCGTGCCATCGCCTAACAAGATCGACACGTTGTCTGAGGAGTAGTCGGCAACGGCGAGGTCTTGCTTGCCGTCCCCATTGAAATCGCCAACCGCTACTGAGACAGGATCACTATTATCGCCAACAGCGAAGCTTGTGGGAGCAGTGAAATTGCCCGCGCCATCGCCTAACAAGATCGACACGGTGCCGAAATAGGTATCGTTGGTGACGGCGAGGTCTTGCTTGCCGTCCCCATTGAAATCGCCAACCGCTACTGAGCCAGGAATACTGCCAGCGTAGAAATTTGTGGGGCCACTGAAATTGCCCGCGCCATCTCCCAACAAGATGGACACGTTGAATCCGCTGTCGTTGGCAACGGCGAGGTCTTGCTTGCCGTCCCCATTGAAATCGCCAACCGCTACTGAGTAAGGATAATCGCCAACGGCGAAGTTTGTGGGAGCGCTGAAATTCACCGGGTTGCATGTCGCTGGCGTCGTTACTGTCAGCGCGAAGGTCTTGGTTGCGGTCGCGCCGCCGCTGTCGAAAGCTGTGATTGTCACCGTGTAAGTGCCCGCCGGATGCGCATCCGTCACTCGCACCACGCCCGTTGTCAGATCGCCTGCCAGCGTGCCCTTGAAGTCGGTGGAGGTGGAAACATTGATGCTCGCGGTGTTGCTCGGCGGAGCATCAGGGGTAACCATCGTGTTGGTGCTGAGCGCAAGGGACGTGTCTGGATAGTTGCCAAGCCTCGGGGTTTCCACGGCCGCCAGGACCAGCAAGATCGCAGAGGCAAAGATCAAAGTGATCGAGAAAGTGATTTGGAGCGCCGAAGCGCTTGCGAAGTTATTTTGTTTCGTTTTCATATCTTCCGTGGGTTGAAATGTTCAGTTGTTTAGAAAGCATCCAAGCAGATGCCGTTGGCACGGGCTCGGCACACTTTGCGAAAAGCCGTGCACTTCTTGCGCAGCCCTCTTTTCCGCGCACGCGCAAATTTGCTGCAACGTGCTAACCGCCGATTCCAGCTCAAAAGACGCCGTCAGCTTTTCGTCGGCGCGCGCGATCGACCAGTGCTCGCAGTGTTAACGTTCTTAGTTCATTGAAGTCAATTTTCAGGGTCGATCCTTGACACTTGGGGCGGAGCATTACGGGGAGGAGCGGGCGCAGATGGCGGAAGCGGCAGCGGAACAAATCATCGCGGCGGAATTGAAGCGGCGGCGATGGAACGAGGCTGCTCTCAGGACTCGGCCCAAGGGGGATCCGGCCAAGGTGACGTTAGCGGCACGGCTGCGGGCGGAGACAACGATGACGGTGGGTTGGATCGCAGAACGCCTGGGGATGGGCAGCCGGGGCTACCTCAATCACTTGCTCTATCGCCAGAGAAAATCCGCCCGCAAGTAGCCATTATCAAGAACCGACCCGTATTCTTAGTCCCCGAGTCTCTCCAAGGTGGAGAAATACCAGCGAGCTCTCGACCGTTATTGGAAAAGTCGCAAAACTCCGTGGCAAATTGGACGGGACTACGAACGCTACGTCGGCTACCTGCACGAGAAGGAGGGTTTCCGTGTTGACTACTTCGGAGCCACTGCCGGCCTCGAAGACTCAGGACGTGACCTGATCTGCCGCAAAGGAGACGAGGTTCGGATTATCCAGTGTAAATACTGGTCGCACCAAAAAACACTTCACGAAAAGCACGTATGCCAAATCTTCGGCTCCGCTGCGATGTTTGAACTTAGAGCGTGCGACGATGAGCCTGAAGTGTTGCCCAAACAACGCGTGTCGAGCTGGCTTTACACGTCCTGTTCATCTTCCGACGTCGCCAAAGAATTCGCCAAAGTTTTGGGGGTCACCATCATTGAACGATTTCCACTCGGCAATTACCCGGTAATCAAATGCCACATCTCGAAAAAAACTGGAGACAAAATTTATCATCTACCATTCGACCAGCAGTATGATCGCACGATCCTCGATCGCGAATCCGAAACCTATGTGACGACAGTAGCCGAAGCTGAACAACCGGGATTTAGGCGAGATTATCGTTGGCGCGGAATTCCACTCACGCCGACATAGGGGAGCATTGGGGTTAAGCATCATTGATGCCTGCCTCTTACTCACCACCGTGATCGCACGATTCTCAAAGGCGAATCCGAGACCGATGTAGGGAAGGTAACTAAAGCTTAAACGTGAGGATTTAGGCGAACAGCTTAACGGTGGCGGATCACGCCTGACCTCCATTGCTCGATCCCGCGGTGAAATAGGTGCGACTTTATCCATTCGTACGGCGCTTACCACACAATGAGATCGGCGATCCACACCACCTCGTGCCCGATTGACCAACTTGAAAGGTAGCTGCTCAATACACGCGCGTAGTCTCTTGGAATAAGCAGGAACTGCTTCAGCCTCTCGAGATCGTCGTGCACGCGCAGCTCACGGGCCGTTTCGGGAATCGACGGACCAACGAACTCGCTTTCGCGGTAACCCAACGATTTGAAAATCGGCAGCATGGCGGCGTGGTCTGCATTGTTGATGATTCCTCCGGCCAACTTCCATGCTTCGTCGTCTTCAGCCCATATCCGAAATCGAGGAAAACCGAGCGGGATTAGATTTAGATGAAGCAACTCGTGCACAAGTCCTACCTCCTGTCGAGCATTTCTCCGAGCGAGAACCTGAGGACGAAGATCGCCCGGTCGTCGCGAGTTTAAGAACTCTTCAATCTCGATCCGACAGCGATTGGGCTGGTCGAGATCGACGTTCGGGCAACGGCACTCCAAGCGTTGTTCGAAAAACTGCCAAAGACTGTGTGCAAGCATTTGAGCCTTTGAGCTGCGCTCGATAATGTCGATCATCCGCGACAGATTCTGTTCCTGAAACGGAGTGACGCCGGGACTAGGCATTGACTATGGCGGAGTGGCGCGAACAAATCTTATTCAGAATTAGATTTAGTACGACTTACAAGATTTTTGTAAATCGGCTGAACTCCATCAAAATTTTTGAACCCGTGCGCAATCCCCCCAGCTGGCCTTGTGTAATTGTGAAAATATTGAAGGTCCCGTCGGCACGGCCACGGCAACTTTTCCGATAGAAGACAGATCTTCCTCGGTGGTGGGAGTTGTGCCCCCTAAATTACAGCAACTCGTTGACCAGCGCTTTCGCCTGGTCCGCGGGGATGCCGAGTTTGCGGAAGCCGAGCGGGCCTTCGCCGGTGTGGAGGACGGGCTCCAGGTCTTCCAATGACGGCAGGTCGGTGCGGCGCCAGAAGAGGCCGATCGGGAGCTCGTCGCCCCATTGGTAGCCGCGGTCGATCGCCGCGTGCAGGTCGGTCGGGTCGTGGCCCAGTTCTTCCAGCATCTTTACCCGCGGGTTAAACCACTGGTAGGTGTTGTCCTTGTTGTAGGTGACGCAGGGACTGAAGACGTCGACGAGCGCGAAGCCTTTGTGCTGGATCGCGCCCTTGATCATCTCGACCATGTGTTTCTGTTTGCCGCTGAAGGCGCGCGCCACGTAGGTCGCGCCTCCGACAATCGCCATCGGGATCGGGTTGATCGGGTTCTCGACGCTGCCGTAAGGCGTGCTCTTGGTCTTCATCCCCTTGACGCTGGTGGGCGAGACCTGGCCGGTGGTGAGGCCATAAATCTGGTTGTCCATCACGATGTAGGTGAGGTCGACGTTGCGCCGCATGGTGTGGACGAAATGGTTGCCGCCAATCCCGTAGCCGTCGCCGTCGCCGCCGGTGCAGATGACTTTGAGTTCGTGGTTCCCCAGCTTGACGCCGGTGGCCACGGCGAGGGAGCGGCCATGCAGGGTGTGCATGCCGTAGGTGTTCATGTAACCCGGCAGGTTCGAGGAGCAGCCGATGCCGCTGATGACGCAGACCTGAGCCGGCTGGAGTCCGAGCTCGAAGACGGCGGTCTGGAGCGCGGCGAGGACGGAGAAATCGCCGCAGCCGGGGCACCAGTCGGGGTGGATGCGGCCTTTGTACGTGTCCTTGGTGAGTTGGCCGGGGTCTTTTGTTCCGCCTTCGCCAAGGCTACGGCGTGACAAGGGTTCAACAGGTGTGCTCATTTTAGTTAGAGGTCAGAGATCAGAAGTCGGAGGTCAGATTTCAGCTTTTCAGTTTTCAGCTTTCAGCTTTCACAGGTCATGCGAGCACTTCGTGGATGGGGACGGAGAGTTTTGTTTTGCCGGCTAACTGTTCTTCTACGGCTTCGACGATGTGATGGGGCATGAAGGGTTCGCCGTCGTATTTGCGGATGTGGCCGTGGGCGTCGAAGCCGGTCTCGCTCCGGAGGTAGCGGGCGAACTGGCCGCTGTAGCTGTTCTCGACGATGATGACCTGCTTGCTCTGCGCGAGGAGGCGGCTGATCTCGGCGGCGTGGAATGGGACGATCCATTTGATGTGAAGATGATTGGCCACGATCCCCTCTTCGCCGGCGAGTTTCTCGACCGCCTCGCGAATTACGCCGTCGGTTGAGCCCCAGCCGACCAAAGTGACGGCGGCGGTTTCGGGTCCGAAGAGTTTGGGCGGGGCGATGTCGTTGATCGCCGCCTTCATTTTGCGGCCGCGTTTCTCGACCATCATGCGGCGGATGTTCGGGTTGGTGAACTCGTCGCTCACCAGTGTGCCGTCTTCGTCGTGCTCGTCGGTCGCGGCGGTGAAGATGTGACCGGGAACGCCGGGCACGGCGCGCGGGGAGATGCCGCTCTCGGTGTTTTTGAAACGCAGGTAGGATTTGTCGCCGTAACCGCTGCCGGGAGTTGCGGCCTCTCCGTTTCCGTTAGGCAAAATCAATTCGCCACGATCGATCCTGACGTTGAAGTCGAGGTCGTCGGGATCAATGCTCGAGGTGCCTTCGGAGATGAGGAGGTCGGCCAGGACGAGGCCGGGGCACTGGTATTTGTCGCAAAGGTTGAACAGCTCCGGAATCGTCTGGAACAAATCGAGCTGGCTGGTCGGGGCCACCACCAGCTTGGGATAATCACCCTGCCCCGCCCCGAGAATCTGCCAGAGGTCGCCCTGTTCGGTCTTGGTCGGCACGCCGGTGGCCGGTCCGGCCCGTTGTACATCGACACAAACGATCGGCGTCTCGATCATTCCCGCCATGCCCACGGCTTCGGTCATGAGGGCAAATCCGCCGCCGCTCGTCGCGCACATGGCCCGGCAACCGGTGTGGGCCGCGCCGATGATCATGTTCATGACGCCGATCTCGTCCTCAACCTGCCGGACCATGATGCCGAGCTGGCGCGCGTGCTGCGCCATCCACATGAGCACGCCAGTCGACGGGCTCATCGGGTAAGCCGCATAAAACTTTACTCCAGCCGCCGCTCCGCCCATGGCGGTGGCCTGGTTGCCGGTGACGATGCCTAATGGCTTCGCGCCCACCGGCGCCTTCCACGAGAACGGTTTGAAATTTTGCGCCGCATATTCGTAGCCGGCGCGGGCGACGGCGATGTTCCCGGCCACGACCTCTTCGCCCTTCTTCTTGAATTGCCGGGCGACGACCGATTCGAGCGGTTCCGATTCGATCCCGAGCAACTGAAGCGCGGCGCCGAGCGCGGCGGTATTGATCGCGAGCTTGTTGCCCTTCGTCAGCTCCTTCATCGGCATCGGGCAAAGCTGGACGCCGTCGGCGGCCTGACCGGGCGTGACTTTCTCGCTGTCGTAAATGGCGCAGGCGCCGGATTTCAAAAGACGCAGGTGGCGATCCATCGTGTCCTGGTTGAGCGGGATGAAGACGTCGATCTTGTCCCCCATGTTGGTCACGGGCGCGTCGCTCGCGCGAATGGTGAGGAAAGTGTGTCCGCCGCGGATGATCGACTGGTAGGCGTTGTAGGCGTTGAGGTGAAGCCCGCGCCGGGCAAAGATGCGGGCGAGAATGTCTCCGGTGGAAGCGATGCCCTGGCCGTTCTCGCCCCCGATGCCGACTGCAAAATCGATTTTCGTGTTTTTTGCCATCTGAATATTGGGAGGTGCAATCTGCGGGACAGAGCGCGCTTCGGCAAATTCAAACACCGCTGAATTGGTCCGACGTCAATTTCCTGCGGAAGCGAGCGCCACGATCGCGTGTCAGCTGCACGAGCCCGCTCGGCAAGCCGTGCCAATGGTTGGCGAAGATAAAGTGATCGCTTTTCAAGGCCTGCTCACAGAGCATCCGCTGATGCCGAAAGTCTTCGAGAAGGATGGATATCGCTTTTTCTTCTACAGCAACGAACACCGCCCCATCCATGTGCACGTTCGATACGGTGCCGGCGAAGCGGTCTTTGACATCGAACCGCGCGTGGAGCTGCGGGAATCGTTCGGACTAAAGGTCAACGAACTTTCGCGCGCGCAGGCGCTTGCCGAGGAGGAGCAGCAACTTATCGTCGAGAAGTGGCATGAGCACCTTGATTGATCAACCTCGGTCAGCAGTTTTTCAGGACGGCCAGATTGTCATCGTTCTCCAGACCGGGGCGACGCTCCGGTTTCCGGCGGCGGAGAACCCTCGTCTTGTCCGGGGTACGCCCGAGCAGTTGAGTCACATCGAGATTTCTCCCTTTGGCCTTCATTGGCCGGAGCTTGATGAAGATTTGTCCATCCGCGGAATCGCGCAAGGCGACTATGGTCAAGGGCAGCGCGGTCGCGGCGTCTAACCACTAAAAAAGTCAGGTCGCTCTTGCTTCGGGCGGAGAAGACTACGCGCCAGTCCATGAGCGGACGGCCTGCCGAAGTTCATCCGCGGTGTGGCTGCGGCCCTGGTCGATCTCGCGGTCTGCTTCCTCCAACGATTTGAGCAATTCAGCGCGCTCTTCCTCACTAAGGGAACCGAGGCCGAACCGGCGCGCCAAGAGATGCGCCTCCAGAATTTCGCGTTCGGTCTTCGGCAGCCGCTCGATTGCCTGCTCAATGTCCTCAACCGTGCTCACGAACGTATCTTAACACGCTTGAATTGTTGAGAAGAACTCCAGCCGCCAACTCCTCTGCCTGGGCGGGGGTGAATTTGCTTTCGGGCATGGACGTTATCGCCCCGTCGGCGCGAGACGATATCCCAGGTAGGCCGGCAGCACGCGATCGCACCAGCGTCGGTATTCCGCCATAGTCGCAAAGGCGCGCACTGAAGCATCATCGAGCACCGGCTTGTGCACGTGGCAGAAGCCATATTTGATCCGCGTCATGACATCGCGCTCTAGCTGAAGCCGGCACTGATCGCGCCAGGCCGCCTCTTCCTGCTCGTCCTTCATTGCTTCGAACGATACGGTTTTCGATCGCCCTGTCACCTCTGCCGCCGGCGCCGGTCGCCCGACTCTCGCCGAGAGATCAACTCGGCTGGGTCATTTGCTGAAACGGAATTCCATCTGGCAAAGATGGGGTTGGCTCTCGGCGGCGAGGCGGAGACGCAAGGCCCGGAGCATGGCGAGCCCGCGCGGGATGCGCCGTGGTTGACGCCGGATGTTGAAGGGAGCAGCCATGCGACGATTGATGCCGATATTTTTTGTCATGCGAGCAATCTAAACGCCCCTATCGGACATCGGCTGTCCGACAGATGAAAATAATTCTTTTTTCTTCAAACCCCTCCGCCGCCGGGGCGCGCCGGTTTATGATGCGGCCGTGGCGGACACGGAGAATTTTCATCACAACGTCTACGTGATTCTGTTGGACCCGGCGGTGCTAAAGCACCCCTCGATCCTGCGCCTCAATCCGAAACGCGATCCGGACAAGCCGTGCGTTTATGTCGGGATGACGGGGCTGCCCGTGGAGCATCGTTTCGAGAATCACAAGCACGGTTACAAGTCCTCGTGGGTAGTGGAGAAATACGGCGTGCGCGTTTTGCCCGAGCTTTACGCGCATCTCAACCCGATGCCGTTCGAGGCCGCGGTGCAGATGGAAAAGGAGCTGGCGGAAGATCTGCGCGCCGAGGGCTATACTGTTACCGGCGGGACGTAGCCCGACGCGGCTCTGGTGGAGTTTGCCGACTTTACCAAAGGCGAACTACGATCCCAAAAAACGTCAGCTTGCCAGGAATTCTCGACCGGGGCAGGCCCCGATCTTCCCAGTATGAAAGAAGGCGCTGCTGTGTGCGACTTTGAGCTTCTCTTTCCAGGTCAGGCTCGTTATGAAATCGGGAGAACCGACGGCAACAGGAGAAACCATGTTTTATTTCCGAATCGATCGAGTGCGTTTCCTGGATAATGGCGGAGTGAAATCCGTCCTGGGAATTTTCGGGCATGACTTTGCCCAGGTGAAATTTCTTAGCTTTGTTACCCGCTCCGATCAGAGCGTGCCGGACCTGGATGACTGGATCCGGAACAACGACCCCGCAGCAAAGAAGGCCGCCTTGCAATCCCTGGTGAGCGATGTGCTCAGCACCCGCGCGCTGACCGAGGTCGATCGCGTCCAGGACAATGTGCCGGTGAGCTTCGGCGACACCGGGCTTATCCTTTATGAAGCCGAAGAAATTCCGGAGGCGTTTACCTGGACCTTTCTCGCGGTACGCTCGTCGCTCGATGTGCGCGAGGCGGCCGGAGACGTCAACGAAATACTAAGCGAATCCGATTTCGCTTCGTTCTCCACCAGCCTGCTCGGCCTCATCCAGGCCGGCTCGGCCGTGGCCAACCCAGCCTATGCCGCCGCCATCGAGGTGGCCAAATTCGTCGCGCAAGTGGGCGCGCGCCGGCTGATGAAACAGGGCGACCGTCAATTGGGCGCGGTCACCGTCAGCTTCATCCGACCGGAGCATTACCCGCAAGGCGTGCGGGAAAGCCACGATGTGCACGACATGACGGGCAACATGTTTTTCGACTACACCATCTTTGGCTACAGACGGGCCCTGCCGGTCATCCCAAGGAAAAAGCGCAAGCGATGAGAATGCCGCGCCCCAACCGCCGCTCGATCGGTGAGAAAATCAGCTTCGACCAGATAGCACAGCGTCGGGAGAATTTCTGGAAGGACCTGGTCAACCGCTGGGACAATTCCC
The DNA here is from genome assembly GCA_963742545.1 of uncultured Verrucomicrobiae bacterium. GTDB lineage: Bacteria > Verrucomicrobiota > Verrucomicrobiia > Chthoniobacterales > UBA10450 > Palsa-1392. The sequence goes on from CAVUMF010000005.1 coordinate 317,244, forward strand.
TCACCTTCGCTGGCAACGTGGCCTGAGCGGAGGGACGCGCTTCGGCGCGTCCAACATGCGGCCACAGCGGATGGGAAGCAACCGCCCAACCTCCCAGCATCTCCCTCCGATGAGGGCACTGAAGAAGTGACATGAATCCTGATTTCGATTCCGGCGATTCGCGCGACGCGAAAATGACCAGCGCATGTTACTTTCTTCCGCTGCTTCGCAGCACGGCTTGGTTCACGTCAGCGGGTGAGAAATGAAGTCGCAATTTTTCCTAAACCAACCAGCCCGGCGGAGCGAGAGCGCGCTTCCCCCACCGACGCGTGCGCCGCTCGCCTTTCATCGCCGCCTTCCCGGCTATCAACCGACACCGCTGATCGACGCGCCTGAGTTGGCGGACATGCTCGGCATCGGACAGGTGCTGGTCAAAGACGAGTCGAAGCGTCTTGGGTTGCCCGCTTTCAAGATTCTCGGCGCGTCGTGGGCGGTTTATCGCGCGCTCGAAAAACGGGCAGCAACGGAGGGACGTGCTGGAAAGCCCGGCCGTTGCTTCGCATCTGTTACGGCTGCACGTCCGGGACTCGCCGCGGCGAGTCCCTCCGGAACCTTCGAACCGTGGCCGACGGTCGAGGAACTTGCGGAGCGTCTCGCGTCTCTTAAGCCGCTGACGTTGGTGACGGCGACCGACGGCAATCACGGCCGGGGCGTTGCGCACGTCGCGGCAATCTTTGGCTTCGCGGCCCGGATTTTCGTTCCAGCCGGGACCGCTCAGGCGCGCATCGACGGCATCACAAGCGAAGGCGCGATTGTGCAAGTAGTCGATGGCACTTACGACGACGCTGTCGCGCGCGCCGCGCGCGAGGCCAACGATCGGTGTCTCGTCATCTCCGACACTTCGTGGCCGGGCTACGAAGAGATTCCGCGCTGGGTGATGGAAGGTTATTCCACCATCCTCTGGGAGATCGACGACGAGCTGGCGCGTCGCGCCAAAAAAGATGCCGACCTCTTTCCGGTACCATTCGGCGTTGGCGCGCTTGCCGCCGCCGTCGTTAGGCATTACTGCGACCGGAAGCCTAACGAGTCTCCGAAGATCTTGAGCGTCGAGCCGCTCCATGCCGCCTGCATGCTCGCGGCAATGGAGGCGGGCGAAATCGTTACCGTTCCTGGACCGCATGATTCGATCATGGCCGGCCTGAACTGCGGCCGGGTATCGATCACCGCCTGGCCAATCGTCTCGACCGGTATCGACGCCTTCATCGCGATCTCCGACGAACGCGCGCGCGAAGCGATGCGCGCGCTGGCCCGGGTCGGCATCGTTGCCGGTGAAACCGGCGCGGCTGGTTTGGCCGGACTGATTGAGTTGCTAACCGGCTCTGAAAGCGCTCACCACCGCGCGGACCTGGAGATCACCGAGCGCAGCCGTGCCCTGGTCCTCGTTACTGAAGGAGCGACTGATCCTGCTGCTTATGAACGGGTGGTCGGCAAACGGCCGCAAGCCTAACGACAGAAGGGACGGAAAGGACTTAAGGACGGCGGCCTTTGGCTCGTTCGGCGAGACGGGCGCGCGTCGTGCGCTCGCGCAGACCGCCCTCTTTGACGAAGGCTTTCTCCAGGTGGCGCAATTGCCGGTCGAGCAGAAAGTTTGTTAGCCTGATCAGGCCGACATTACGTTGGCTGCGATGGCCGGGTCGGGGTGTTCGATGCCTTTTCGGAAGGTGTAGCTCGCGTTGGGTGTGCGACTCAACTGGCTGAGACGGCAAGCGTGAGGGTGGTTCTTGCTCCACTCGATGATGCCGCGCCCGCGCATGAAATCGCGGTAATCTTCGAGTAGTTCCTCCAGGCTGGCTCGAGCCACATTGGTGAGTTTGATTCCGGTTTGCTTGGAAGTGCCCGAGGCCCGGCCGCCCTCGAGAATGTTCTGTTTCCCGGAACGCGCGGCCTGCACCATCTGGCCGACGGTGCGGTCGTGCCTGGCGAAAAAGCGCCGGCAAAAATGAACCCGTTCCATCGTAGACGATGCGCGCTTTTTGAAAGGAAAGGAGGTTTTCGTAACCGCCGTGGCTGGGGATGAAGTGGTGGGGCATGGGGTGATTTTCTCAAATGGACATAAGGGACGAAAAGGACAAAAGCGACATTGGGGCGGCATCAGTCCCTTTCGACTCTTCCGTCCCCTCAGTCCCTTTGCCAGCCCTCACCCCGAGGCTCTCCCTGAGGCGAGCCTTTGCAAGGCTAGCCTAACGAGATCCTCGGCGGCCGCGATTTCCCTGCCGCTTTGCTGAATGTCGCGCACCGCCTTGTGCGCCTCGACCTGTTTGTAACCGAGCGCAATCAGGGCGAGGACTGCCTCGTTCGCCTGCTCCTGCTCGGGGGTTGGCGCCTGGGCGCCGCTCGCTACTTCCCAGGCCGCCGCCACGCCGAGCTTGTCTTTTAGTTCGAGGACGATTCGCTCAGCCGTTTTTTTGCCGAGCCCACTGATTTTCGAAAGCGATGCGACGTCGGAGTTCACGACCGCGCTTTTGAAATAGCTCACGCTCATCCCGCTGAGCACGGCGAGGGCGAGCTTCGGCCCGATCCCGCTGACGTGATTGACGAGCAACCGAAACAGATCACGCTCCGCCGCAGTCATGAAGCCGTAGAGAATCTGCGCATCCTCTCGCACGTGCAGATGGGTGAGGATGTGAACGGTTTCCCCCGGGGCGGGCAGTTTGTCGAAACTCGAGAGCGGGATGAAGACTTCGTAACCGACGCCACCGACATCGATGATGGCCTGGGTGGGCAGCGCACTCGTTAGGCGGCCGTGCAGAAAAGTGATCATGTGCTTTTTAAAATGAGTGTGAGATCGACCCAGCGGCCCCTCGCTATGTCGAAGCCGTGCGTGGTAAACTTTCGATACCCGCTCGGCAACGTCGGGTAAAGTCGATCCGCCACTTTACTCGGCACGACGACAAAGTGCGGGCCGGCGCTGGCGAGGAACGGCGGAATCTGATCTGGCTGCAAGGTCGCGACGTCACGATTGTTCTCCCGATTGTAATGCAGGAAGCCGCGCACCCGGCTGCGAAAATTCCAGACCAGGCTCGGCGCATCGAAGTCGTAAGCGGCGAAGTCCATCCCGGGTTGGAGATAGGGTTCCGCCTTCCTGAAGAGGACCGCCGACGGAAAATAAGGCGCGATCAGCGGGAAACCGATCAGGGCCACCGCGAGCATGATTGCCGTGGTCAGGCCCGACCACCAGCGAAGCATTCGTTCGCCCGCCCGCCCCCGCCTCGAGCCAATGCCGCGCAAGCAGCAGCGCGAGCAGCGGAAAGGCCGGCAGAATGTAATGCGGCAGCTTCGTCTTCACGATGGTGAAAATCACCACGATGACGGCGATCCCAGCGATGAGATAAAGATCGAGTGGGTCGCGCTTCTTCCAAAGCTGGCGGGCGAGCCAGGGAATCTTGACCGACCAGGGCGCGAAGCTGATGAAGATGGTGAGAAAATAAAATGGCAGAGAAACGAGCGCGGCCACGATCGAGCTGCCGCCATGCCCCTGCATGGTGCCGAAGGAACGCCCGACGACATGGTACCCGAGTCCGATCGCGAGGAATTCACCATGCGTGCGGAGGAGCGCAGGCACGCCCCAGAGCGCGACGAGCCCCAGCATGAGCAAAATTCCCCTAACGAAAAGAAAACGACCGGCAACGTGCGGGACCGACCGGAGAGACTGCGCGACGATAACCGTGCCGAGTGGCATCCAACCGATCGGGCCCTTGGCGAGAAAAGCGAGCGCGAGCGCAAGATAAAAAAGCCACCACCATTCGCGCAAACCGGCCGGCCTAACGACCACGCTGCGCCAGGTCCCGCCAAATCGGTCGCGTAACAATTCGTAGCCGGCCCAATGCGCCAGGGTCATGAAAAGGACCAGCCACATGTCGGCCACCGCAGCCTTGGCGTGGATGAAAGTCTGGAGGCAGAGGGTGAAAATGATCGCGGCCCAAAACCCGGCGCGAGCCATCCCAAGACGCGTGCCCCAACCGAAAATCACGACCGCGGTCAGCGCCGCCGCCAGCGCGCTGGGCAGACGCGCCGCGAACGGGTTCTCGCCAAAGAGATGATAACTGGCGACCTGACACCAGTAGGTGAGCGGTGGTTTGTCGAAACGATAACGATTGTTGAAATACGGCACGACATAATCGCCACGCTCGATCATCTCGCGCGAAGCCTCGGCAAAACGCGGCTCATCGCGATCCACCAGCGGCAGCGACCAGGTGCCGGCCAGATGAAAAAGCAGGCACCCGCAGAAGAGGGCGAGGAAATTGCGAGTTGCAGGTTGCAAGAGAGCGATTGAATGATGGCGCAGGCCGAAACTCAACCGGCAAATTTTCGATGAATAAAATCGCGCCGGCCTGGAAATGGTTGCTCCTTCTCCTGCTCGCGATCGTCGCCATCGCGGCCTCCTTTCATTTCGACGCCGCCGCGCGTCAATGGGTCGTCGAGCATTCCAATCGCACCGTTAAACAGGTGATGCGCAACGTCAGTCGCTTCGGCGACTGGCCGGAGCACGTTCTCGCCGGCTTGCTCCTCATCGCCATCGCGGCGTGGCGCGGCAACAAGCGCTGGATCCATCTCGGCCTGACGATGATCGTGGCCTGCGCGCTGGCCGGCATCGCGGCGCGCGCTGTCAAGATCGCGACTGGCCGCGCTCGTCCCTCGGTCAAACAGGAGCTCGGATGGAACGGACCGCGTCTCAGTTCCAAATACAACTCCTTCCCGAGCGGTCACACCGCCGCGACCACCGCCTTCTTCGGCGTCCTTTTCTTTGCCAACCGCCGCGTCGCACTCGCCCTCCTGCCCATCCCGCTCCTCATTGCTGCTTCGCGCATGTACGTCGCAGCGCATTATCTGTCGGACGTCGTTTGCGCCGCCATCCTCGGCCTCTTCTGCGCCTGGCTCTGCGCGCGCTGGCGCCCGCCACCAATCAGCAAATAACGATTAGCTGGCGGAGGGGGTGGGATTCGAACCCACGAGGGCTTGCGCCCTGCCGGTTTTCAAGACCGGAGCCATCAACCACTCGACCACCCCTCCAAAGATGCTTCGCCCTCCCTGGTGTCGGCTGGCGAAACGCGGGCCACATTATCGCAGGAGAGATTGACGCGGCAAATCTTCCCTGATGGCCAGCCAGATATCTTTGGAATGTTCCCAGTCGGTTATCGGGTTCCGGCGAGCTCGGCGTTGACAAATTTGACGAGGTCGTCGGTGAGATACGGTTTCGCGAGGAAGCCGTGTTCTTTGTCCCGCTCAAACTCTGGACCGATCAGTTCGGCGCTGTAGCCGCTGGTGAAGATCACCTTCAAGTCGGGCTTATCGATCATGAGTTTTTGCGCAAGCTCGCGGCCTGAAATTGACTCGGGCATGACCACGTCGGTGAGCAGCAGGTCGATCTCCTCGCGGCGCTCGGCCCAAAGATCGAGGGCCTCCTGCCCATTGGCGGCTGAAAGCACCTGGTAGCCGCGTGAGCTGAGGGCAGTGCTGACGAAATCACGGAGCATCTCTTCATCCTCCGCGAGGAGGATTGTGGCATCGCGATGGGGGGCGGACTCTCCCGACTCGGCGCCCGGGCTACTGGCCGATTCGGTGACTGTTTCAACGGGAACTTCCTCGATAACGGCATCGCTCAGGGGGAGGAAGGCGCGTATCGTGGCACCGCGCCCAAGGGCGCTCTCGACTTCGATCCAGCCGTTGTGCTGCTTAAGCACGCCGTAGACCGTGGCCATGCCCATGCCGGTACCTTTACCAGGCTCCTTGGTGGTAAAAAACGGCTCGAAGATGCGACTCATGGTGGCCGCGTCCATCCCGTGTCCGTCATCTTTCACCGTCAGGCAAACGTGGGAACCAAGCTGCGCCTCGGAGCTGCGGGCCCGGTAGGCTTCGTCAATTACGATCTCGGCGGTGGAGAGGCTGAGCCGGCCGCCATTGGGCATGGCGTCGCGGGCGTTGAGCGCAAGGTTCATGATGACCTGATCGACGCTGCTCGCGTCGGCGTAGACGAGCGGCAACCCGGAAGCGAAGTGAGTATCGATGGCGATATGCTCGCCGATGATGCGGCGGAGCATCGTGACCGTTTGCCTGATGATTTCATTCAGATCAAGCGGTCCGCGCTGGATCATTTGTTTGCGACTGTAAGCAAGAAGCTGGCGGGTGAGGGCTGTCGCCCGCTCGGCCGCCTGCTGTACTTGTCGGAGATAGGAGGCAAGTTTCCCATCGAGCTGCGGAATTCCGCTCTGCATCATCGAGGAGTATCCGAGAATGACCGTCAGCATGTTATTGAAGTCGTGAGCGACCCCGGCCGCAAGGCGGCCCACGGCTTCCATTTTTTGCGCATGGCGAAGTTCATTTTCGAGCCGGACGCGCTCGGTGATATCTTGAAGAATGAAAAGATGGTAGGGAGCCTCGGCGAGAGCGAGATTTTCCGCCGAGACGAGGACTTCGCGCACATCGTCCGAGGCCGTTCGGACGCTTGCCGCGAGCCCGCGGACGAGGCGCCGCCCAGCGAGTGCGTCGCGCAGGATGCTGGCCATGGTTGGGTCACTCCACCACTGCACTTTGCCGGCGAGCACAGCGTCACGCGACGCGTCGACCAGCGCGAGGAAGCTGGCATTCGCGTCGAGGCAGTCGGAGCCGTCCGGTCGCTGGATGACCATGGGCACCGGGCTGCCGTGGAAAGCCTTGGAAAATCGCTCCTCGGAGCGACGCAAGGCCTCCTCCGCTGCGACTCGTTCGGCGACTTCGCCGATGAGCCGGGCATTGGCCTCGCGCAACTCTGCGGTCCGCAGGCTTACGAGCGCGTCGAGTTCCTCCATCTGCCGGGAGGCCATCTGCGTGAGCTGCCACTTTTTCGAGAGAGCATGTGCCATCTGAAGCACCTCGACATTGTCGAAGGGTTTCTTTAGGATGAGTAACTGATCGGTGTTGCCGATCGCTTTGGAAATCTCGTCCCACGAGTAATCCGAGTAGGCCGTGCAAATAACAATCTGGAGATCGCCAAACTCGGCCCAGATGCGCGTAATTGTCTCGATGCCATCCCAGCCGGGAGGCATCCGTACATCCACGAATGCAACGGCATAGGGATCGCCGTCCGCGACGGCGGCGCGTACTTTCTCGAGACCCTCTTCTCCCTGGAAGGCTGAATCGATCTGAAAGATCGACTCGCGCGAAGCGGGCGCCTCACCAAAGATGGCTGCCTCCTCATCTTCGAGTTCGCCCGCCAGGACCGAGTTCACTGGGCTAAGGACTTTTCGAAAGTCCTCATGAATCGCCCGGTTATCGTCGATAACAAGAATTCTATTGGTGATCCGTTTAGCGGTCGGTTGTGACATATTCATGAACGGGCGTGGGAGCTACGGGGAGTTCCAAAGTAAAGGTGGCACCGCGGCGGAGACCGAGACTGCCCGCACTCAGTGAGCCACCCATCTCCCTGGCGGCGAGCGCACCGCTGTGCAGCCCGAAGCCATGCCCGTCTTTGCGGGTCGTAAACCCGTGGCTAAAGATGAGCGCCAGATTCTCCTGCGAAATGCCGATTCCGTTATCCGCTACGACGATGCGGACCGTGTTCTCGTTCGACGGGGCGATGGTAACGGTGATCCGTTTGTCGAGGCGTTGCACATCCTCAAGCGCATATTTGGCATTGCGGAGCAGATTAATGAGAATTTGCAGCACCCGATGCCGGTCAACGTGAACCGGCGGCGAAGGGGAAAAGCGCCGCTCAACCACCACACCATGGCGTTCGAAGGCGCCCATGTTCATCGCGATTGCGTCCTCGACTAGCTGGTCGGCCTGCAGGTTCTCGAAGGCGCCGCTGACCTTCGCGTAGCTCTGTTGCATGGCCACGACTTCCTTGATGTGCTCGATGTTGCGCGCGAGGAGAGCGACTTCGTCCAGGATTTGAGCGTTTTCTTCGAGAAGGTATTGACTGAGCTTCGCCAAATAGCCGGGAAGCTTCCGCCCGTTGGGATCGTGCGCGAGGAAGTCGCCCAGATCGCCGTTGCGCTCCGTGAGCAAGGTCGCCGCCCTGCCCAGCTTGGACACTTTCGAGGCGCGCAACTTTTCCACGACGAGTCCGGCCGAAACGTTCACGCTGTTGAGGACATTGCCGACATTATGAAGAACACCGGTGGCGACCTCTGCCATTCCGGCGAGGCGCGAAGTTTCGAGCAGTCTCTGTTGCGAATCGCGCAGCATGACCTCCGCCGTCGTGCGCTCGCTGATATCGCGGATCACGCCGCTACAGAATGTGCCGGAAGCGGTCTGCCAGGTAGACAACCCCAGTTGAAATGGAAACTCCGTTCCGTTCTTGCGCAGACCGAAAAGCTCCACCGTCTTGTCGAAGCCTTCGACGCTACCAGTCTCGCGGAAGCTGGCCAAACCGGTCTCATACATCGGGCGAAAACGCTCTGGGATGAGGATCGACAGGGGCTGGCCGCGAATCTCATCGGCTTCGTAACCGAACATCAGACGCGCACCCTTATTCCATGAGACCGCACGCCCTGCGCGATCGGCGATGATAATTGCGTCTCGAGCCGATTCCGCGACGGAACGAAAACGCTCCTCGCTTTCGCGCAGAGCCGCATCCTGCGATTGAATCTGGGCGAGCATCTGGTTGAAGGCGTCGGCCAGCATACCCACCTCGTCGCTGCCCGATTTTTGCGCACGCACGGTGTAGTCCTTCTCCTGCGCGATCCGATGCGCGGTAGATGCAAGGCGCAGGATCGGTGCCGTCACCAAATGCTGGAATTGGCTGGAGAGGAAAAAGGCGATGAGAAGTGAGACCGCCAGAACGAGCGCAAGGATGCCACCGTAGAGCCTGAGCAGGTCGAAATAGGCCGCCTGAAAATCAGCCTGGAGATAGAGTGTCCCCTCGTGCTGACTGTTGCTGACCACCGGCTGGCCGAGCGATACCCGCGTGCCATGAACGCCCAGGCCCCCGCCCGACGAGGCGAGCTTGAGCTCGGTCGCGTCGTCTTCCGCCCCAAAGTGTGCGAAGCGTGTGCCGTCATCCAAGACGAAGCTCGCAGAGACGATCTGTGGCATCGCATCGAGTCCCGCGAGCATCTTGCTGGCGCGCCCACGGTCGTGGGAGAGCGCGGCGACGGCGACGTTATTCGCTGCAATCTTGCCCGTCACCGTGAGCTGGTTGATGAGGTCTTTTCTGATCGACCAGGCTTGAACGGCAAAGAGCACCGTGCAGGCGAGGAGCAAAACCACAGAGGACGTAAGCTCGACCACAAGGGTGATCTTTTGCCGCATCGATCGATCTCGGAGGGGTTGCATGGTTGGTTCAGAGTTCTGGCGTCGCCCAAATCGGTTGGGTGGGAGGCTAGATCGCAATTCGCGTGCCGCACCTTCATGAAATTCCAATCCAACGGACCGGCGGCTGGTGACGGGATTTTCGCTGGAAGGAACCTACTCCGGTGGCGTCTCGCCGTGCGCAGCAAAATATTCTCTCAGGAAAACGAGATCGCCCGCGTCTTTTTCGCGATGCGTATGGGCCTTCATTCGCCAGAGAAGGCGGGGCGAGGCGAACGGTATCGGCACTCCCTGCACCTCGCGAATGACCACGCCTTTGGCCACTTCCGCATAGTCGATCGGCGAGGCGGAACGCATTAGATCGACCACCACTTCATCCGCCACCCGCACGACAGCATACTCCGCCACGTCGCCCCGTTTCAGCTCCCGGGCTGCCTTGGCGGGGAGAACCTCGAGTGCGCGGTAAACGAGCGCTTCATTCTCCAGATCCGTCGCGACGATGAGATCGATGTCGCCGGTTGGCCTCGGGTATCCCGACTGAACGATCGCAAAGACGCCGATTACACATACTGCGCACCAATTTCATTCAGGCGACGGCAGAGGAGAACGAGATCGCTCTCGGTCGGCAACCGCGATTCCAAGTCTCAGAACCGTGAGCGCTTTTCATCAGCATCTTGATCACCCATTGGTCGGCTTCTTCATGGGATTTGAAGCGGAAAACACCCTTCAGACAAAGCCACTAACGAGCAAGGACGCTCAGGCTGGAATGCTTTTCAAAGCTGCATCCATGCGCTCCAGGACCTTGGCCCGACCGAGAATCTCAAGGAGATGATAAAGGCTGGGGCCAGCGTTGCTGCCGGTGACGGCAAGGCGCGTTGGGTGCACGAGCGCGCCGACTTTCAGGCCGAGCGATGCCGCGGTCGACTTGAGCACAGTCTCAATGGAGAGGGCATCGAAATTTTCCAAGGTAGCGAAGGCGTCGCGCAAGGCTTGGAGGCGCGGTTTGTTTTCCGCGATGAAATGTTTCGCCACGCCCTCCGGCTGGTAATGGATTTCGTCGGCAAAATAGAAACCGCAATAAGTCGGCAGCTCGCTGAAGATGCGGAACTTTCCTTTGCAGGTATCGAGCGCAGCCTCCACGTAGTCGGGCGGATAATCCGCCGTGTCGATCCCGGCTTTGGCGAGGGCGATCAGGGCGAGGGCGCGGAAGCGATTGTCGGGCAATTCGCGCGCGTATTCGCCATTCAGCCAAGTGCATTTGGCGAGATCGAATGAGGCGTTCTTGCGATGAATTTTCTCCAGCTCAAACAGCCTGACGACTTCCTCGATCTCGATCTTTTCCCGGTTGTCCTTTGGCGACCAGCCGAGAAGGCAAAGATAATTGCGCACCGCCTCGGGGAGAAAACCTTCCTCGATGTAGGTGTTGAGACTCGCCCCGGCGTCGCGCTTGCTCATTTTGGACCCGTCCTGGTTGAGAATGAGCGGGATGTGAGCGAAGCGCGGCGGCTCGGCTCCGAGCGCGCGGTAAAGCTCGATGTGCTTCGGCGTGTTCGAGAGATGATCCTCGCCCCGGATGACGTGGCTGATCTCCATCTCGATGTCGTCGACCACGTTGACGAAATGAAAAATCCACGAGCCGTCCGGCCGGCGAATCGTCATGTCGGGATGGGTTTCTTCGTTCGAGAGGTCGAAATCAATCCTGCCGCAGACGATGTCGTCGACCACGACGTGCTCGCGGGGCGAGCGGAAACGGATCGCGCCATTGTCTTCAAAGAGGTGGCCGTCAGCCTCCAGTTTCGCGAGGTGACGCTCGTAGATTTCTCTGCGCTCACTTTGAAAATACGGCCCGAAATTTCCGCCCACCTGCGGGCCTTCGTCCCAGTCAAGGCCGAGCCAGCGAAGTCCGCCATAGATGGCCTGCGCGGCTTCGGCGGTGTTGCGCGCCTCGTCGGTGTCCTCGACGCGCAGGACGAATGTGCCGCCGGTGTGATGAGCGAAAAGCCAGTTGAAAAGCGCGGTGCGCGCACCCCCGATGTGGAGGTAACCAGTCGGCGAAGGAGCGAAGCGAACTCGGACAGATGAAGCCATGCAACTCACATCCTGAGCGAAAGCGAAGAACCTCGCAAACGCGGACATGGTCGCGCGAGCGACCGCCCGACTGCCTATTCGACAAAAATCTTGCCCGCGCGTCGCCGCGCATACCGCCCACGAGCGAGATTGATTCGGGCCGGAGCGCCGCCGGCCAGGAGTTGCCTGACGTGCTCGATAACAGCAAAGCCCAGTTCCGATACGCCGCGTTGCGCCAGCCAATTCCGAATGACACGGCGCTGGAGCGCGGGTGCGAGCGCGCGAACGGACGCCACCGGCAGCTCCTCACTTTTCGTTAGGCCGACTGGGATTTGTGATTCAAGAAAATCTTCTTCCTCCGCCAAAACGGTGGCGGCCCGCCAGATGGTGGCGCGAATATTTCGGCCAAACTGCTTTTCCAACCACGGAATGATCTGGCGCCGCAGGCGATTGCGGCGGGCGTACAATTCCTCGTTGGTCGCGTCATCGCGGAACTTCAGCCGATGCTCCTTGAGGTATTGATCGATCTCCAAACGCCAGATCCCGAGGAGCGGCCGCAAGATTTCGAACGAACCGTAATTTGATCTCGGACGCATTGCACCGAGCCCGCGCCCTCCGGCGCCGCGAAAGAGGTTGAGCAAAAACGTTTCCACCTGATCATCCGCCTGGTGCGCGAGAAAGACCTTTGGGCAACGACGGCGCCGGCCAACCTTCTCGAAAAACGCCAATCGCTCCTGACGTGCCGTGGTTTCGATTGATTGTTTCCTCCGTTTCGCGAGCGCGGGAATACCCGCGGAGCCGATCTCGAATTTCAGCCCATGTTTTCCGGCGAGACGTTCGACAAAGCGTGCGTCCGCTTTTCCTGCTCGACCGCGCAGGCCATGCTCAAAATGGCAGACAATCAACCGCCCGTAGCCTAACGACACCAGCCAATGCAGGAGTGCGACCGAATCGCGTCCGCCCGAAACGCCAATAAGATACCGGTGATCGTTAGGCAAAGCCGCCAGGCATTCGCTCCCCCATTCCCGCGATGGGCGCTGTTTCATGGAGTCGCGGCCCGCAATCCCCGCTCGCCCAGCCACGGATAATGCCGCCGGGCGATTCGCTTGAGGCCAAAGGGTTCGATCGCTTTCCGCCGGATGTGCTCAAGCGCGTCGGCCACTGAATCAGTCACGTAAACCAAGTCCAGGTCCGCTCGATTAATCGTCCCAAGCTGCGCCATTTTTTCCAGCAGGGCGGTCAGTTCCCGCCAGTACTCCGTGCCCATCACGACGACGGGAAAGTTCTGGATCTTGCCGGTCTGGACGAGGGTGAGCGCCTCAAACAATTCGTCGAGCGTGCCGACGCCCCCGGGCATGACGACAAAGGCATAGGAGTATTTCACGAGGAGCGTTTTGCGGACGAAGAAATAGTAGAGCGTGACGCAGAGATCGAGGTATTCGTTAGGCCGCTGCTCGTAGGGCAGCTTGATGTTGCAACCGACGGAACGGCCACCGACTTCGCGCGCGCCGCGATTAGCCGCTTCCATGATGCCGGGGCCGGCGCCCGTCATGACGGTGAAACCCATTCGCGCGATGCCCGCGCCCATTTCGCGCGCCAGTTCGTAAGCCGGGCTGCCGGGTTTGATCCGCGCCGAACCAAAGACGGTTACGCAGGGTCCAACAAAATGGAGGACGCGAAAACCGCGCAGGAAATCCGCCATGACATGGAAGAGCGTAAAGAGTTCAGCGAGCCGCGAGCGGGGCCCAAGAAGCATGATCTCATCGGCGCGCTCGGCCGGCGCGGTCGAGGCCGTGGCGGTCGAAATGCGAGCTGTCGCGGGCGGAGACGGTTGTTTCACGCCATTGGATTAGCAACGGGCGCGACGTTGCACAATCGCGGGAAGAGGTTCGCGCGAGTTTTTTTCGTTCAGCCTGCCGGCCCCCGCAGCGGCGTAAAGCTGAGGACGATGATCTCCGCGTGGCGCGGTTCCCAATGGCTGACGTCGACCCGGAAGCGACCGAGATGTTTGCCCCGCGTATTCTGCTTTTGGTAGAGGAGCCGGAAAAGGCTTTCCTTTTCCGGCCGGGTGAAAAACGCGCTGTCGATGAATTCGTTCACCCAATTCATCTCGCGGTCGTCGGTCAGGTAATAGGTGACCTGGAGATCTTCGTCCGAGTTTTCGACAATGATGACCGAGTAATTGTAGGTGCGGGAGTTGAGCCATTCGCCCTCATAAAAGATGACGCAACGCTTCTGCACTTCGGTCGGACGAATATGCAGAGTGTCGGAAAAGAACGAGCGCACATTGGCAAAGGTGAGCGGCTGCGGCGACGGAGATGAGGCGGCGTTCATCGCGGGCGCAAACGCGAGCGTCGTTAGGCAAACAAAAATCAGGCGTTTCATTTCTTTACGGTCTCGGCACGAGCACGCCGGGCTCGCACCCGACTTGGCACCACCAGCACCGGGCAGGGCGCATGGCGCACGACATATTCCGCCGTGCTTCCGAGCAGGGCATGTTTCACTCCCGTTCTCCCATGGGTGGAAGTGACAATCAATTCCACCCGCAGCTCCCTGGCCCGCACGCAAATCTGCTCGCCGACGTGACCGTTCTCGAGCGTGCTGTCGACCGCAATACCCTCCTGCGCGACAGCGGCAACCAGCTCCTTCATCTGCTGGCGTGCAACCCTTTCCGCTGCCGCCACGAGCGGTGGGTAGTCGTAGAGCAGATATTTCGAATTGGCGCTGTAATAATGAAGATCGATCGAATGCAGGAGGAAGAGCTGCGAGTCGAACTCCTTCGCGAGCGCCCTGGCGATGGCCACTCCTTGCGCGGAACAGCGCGAGAAATCAACCGGGACGAGAATCTTCCGGAAAAGCGCGCGACCGCGCCGGAAGTTGCCAAACGAGTGGAGGACAAGGACGGGACAGGGCGCGTGACGCACAACGCGCTCGGCCGTACTCCCGAGAACGAGATGCTTGAGGCCTGTCTGCCCGCGCGTGCCGGTGATGATCAGGTCAATCTCGAGTTCGCGGGCGAGCCGGCAGATTTCCTCGAAGGGTCTGCCCTTGACGGCATAAATGTTTTCCCGCGGGACCGGCAGCACCTCTTTCGCCGCGAAATCCTTCAGGTGCGATCGAACTCGGCGTTCTACTTCGATCTCCGGCACGATCAGCGGCAGCGCCACCAGGCTGGCAAGCGGAACGTCGCCAGCAACAACGTGCACCAGGTGCAGCTCAGCGCCGAACATTCTGAGCAGCGGCACGGCAAAGGCAAGGGCCGCACGCGAGGGTGGAGAAAAATCAACTGCGACCAGGACGCGACGAATCTGAAATTGGCGGGCGCGCTGATTTACGGGGCCGGAACCCTTCACGTTTCCGCTCCCGGATTCGAGCCGTTGGCATGTTTTGCCGGCGAGCACCGCGCGCCCGGATGCCCCCACGGATCGCATGAGACCTCTGCGCCCGCATCCGGCCGGGTGACTTGTTCGAAAGCCGCGTGCAAGTGCTCGATCGAGACCGGCTTCCCGAGGCAGGCTGCCGCACCCCGCCGCGTCACGAACGGCTCCATGTGACTTTCCTCCATCGAGGTGAGCGCGATGATCGGCGGCCGCTGGTACAAGGCGCTGATCGCTTCGAGCAACGGGAGCCCCTCCGAGCCGGGGTCAACGTCGACCACAATGCTGTCGATGCGATCAAATTCCCGGCTCAAAATGGCGAAAGCATCCT
Organism: uncultured Verrucomicrobiae bacterium; assembly: GCA_963742545.1. GTDB lineage: Bacteria > Verrucomicrobiota > Verrucomicrobiia > Chthoniobacterales > UBA10450 > Palsa-1392. Next base: position 332,286 of record CAVUMF010000005.1, read on the forward strand.
GTTCGCCGCGGCTCAAGCGCACCCCATGCCCGGTCCGGGCACCCGCTTCCAACACGACCCCGGCGGAATCAGCATCCGCATCCACCAAGAGTATGATTTTCCCCTCCATGTCCGCCCTTTCGTTAGAGGACGATAGGCCGAGAACTTCGCGTTTCTTGGCGTTTGTTGGCAAAAGGAAAGCGTTTCTTGCGCGGAAGTCGCCTCTTATCGGGCGAGACTCTTCGCCAGCGGAAACAACTCCGGATTGAGCGGTTTTTGTTTCCCGACGATTTCGCCTAACGGCGTCGCGGTGATCTCGGAACGCTGCATCCCGACGAGGACCCCGCGGCTGCCGGAGAGGAGATGGTCAGTCGCCGCCGCGCCGAGCCGCGTGGCCAGAACACGATCGAAGGCGGTCGGTGCGCCGCCGCGCTGGACGTGCCCGAGCTTGGTCACGCGCAGCTCGAATTGCAGACGCGCCCGGTGCTCGGCGAAGTAGTCGGCCAGCCTCTCGGCGTTGTAGGCCGCGCCCTCCGCTACCACCACGAGGGCGTGCGACTTGCCCCGGGCATGCGCGTCGCACAGCTCGGCCGCGACCGCTTCGGGATCGGTCGGCACTTCGGGAATGACGATCACGTCGGCGCCGCCGGCCAGCCCGGCCATCAAACCGAGATAGCCGCAGTTGCGTCCCATCGTCTCGACCAGAAAACCACGACGATGAGACAAGGCAGTCACTTTCAGGCGGTCGATCGCTTCGAGCGCAATGTTCAGGGCCGTGTCCACGCCGATTGTGACATCGGTTCCGAAAAGATCGTTATCGATCGTGGACGCGACTCCGACGACGGCCAAGCCGCGCTGCGCGATGTCGTAGGCCCCGGCCTGCGAGCCGTTGCCACCGATCACTACCAGCCCCTCAATCCCGCGTTTGACCAGCGACTCAAGCGCACAGGTCATTCCTTCGTCGCTGCGAAATTCGGCGCAGCGCGCGCTGCCCAACATGGTGCCGCCCAGTTGCAGAATGCGGCCAACATCGCGTGGACCGAGCGGCACGAGGTCATTTGCGATCAGCCCGGCGTAGCCCCGATGCACTCCGAACACTTCCGCCCCGTGATAGAGGGCGCGGCGTGTCACGGCGCGGATTGCGGCATTCATCCCCGGCGCGTCCCCGCCACTGGTGACCAAAGCGATTCGTTTCATTGGCTGGACAAACAATACACGGCAATTCGCAACCGCTTCGCAGAGGCTGGACGCAACCGGACCTAATATTACGCATTTGGAAGCGACCACCCAAAGCAGCCCAACTTGGGTGACCATGCAATTGAAAAGGATCCTCGTCCCGACGGGGGAGAACCCGTTACTGAGGGAACAAAACGCTCTGCTACCAATTGCGGGTTCGTGGCACGCCATTCGCTTTGCTGGAGCACAGATGACTTGCCACCTCTCTCAACAGCGACTGATCTCCCGGGGACGCCTTTCGCTCCTGACCGTCATGTCCGCGGCCGTTCTTTCATCTGCCTTTGGTCAGACAACCCAAACCGTTACCATCACGAGCACCGTGCCCCAAGTGCTGTCGCTGGGGATCGACACCAACGCGGTCTCGATTCCGTTCCTCGCCAGTGACTACAACACGTCCACCGGCGCCGCGACCAAGACGATCCCCGGGGGCAACACGCTCTCGGTCACGAGCAACAAAAACTGGACCGTGAGCCTGAAGGCGAACACGGCCGCATTCTCCTTTGTCCCTTCGGCCGGCGATCCCGATCCGGCCAAACCGTGCGGCAACCTCTCATACAAGGTATCGACCAGCGGCACCTATGTCGCTATTACGACCAGCAACGTCGCAGTCAAGACGGGTAACAAGGGCGGGAGCGGGACGGCAGGTAACACCTTCGTCATGGATTACCAGCTCACGAGCAATCTTTCCCAGGACCCGCCGGGCACCTATACCCTGGCGACCGTTTACACCCTGACCGCTCCTTAAGAATCTCCCAATCAAACCAAAGAAAAACCATGAAACTGAAATACATGCTGCTTTGTGCAGCTTTTATCCTCGGCACGGGCTTTGCCTCTGCCGCAACGACACAGACAGTGACCTTCACGGTCACCGTCCCAGCCGTGCTGGCGCTGACCACGACCAGTAACGCGGTCACAGTCAACCTGACAGCGGCTGATTACGCCAGCTCCGATGCCATCACAACCGACGCGCTGGCCGCCCATCAACTGGCGGTCCGCGCCAATCGTGCCTGGATCGTCAGCGCCAGAAGTAACACAGCGAACTTCGCCTTTACTCCTACCTTTCCGGGAGACACGCGAAACAAGCCGTCAACTGACCTGTCGGTCCGGAAGGCTGCCGGCACATTCCAGAGCCTGACTACGACCGACTTCACCCTCACCAGCGGAACGGCCGGCGGTGTCGGCCACGCCGGAAACACCTTCGCGGTCGACTATGAGATCGCGACGGACATCACGGTCGATCCCCCGGGCTCCTACGCGCTGGACGTCGTCTACACCCTGACCACCCCGTAAACGCATCCGCGAAGCAACTTCGCGGCTCTTATCATGAGCGGCTGACGAGCGAGCACCATCCTATGAAAGTCTTCTCCCGATTCCGAGTGCCGAGTCTTGCCCTGGCAGCATGTCTCCTCGCGAGCATGCTGCCAGCGGCCCAAGCCGGTCTCGTTGTTAACGTCGAGAAAATCGTTCTCGAGCTCGGCCCGGATGGCCGCACTACCCGCCAGATCGAGGTCGCGAACACCAACGACAAGCCGGCGGATATCAGAGTCTTTGCCGCCGATTGGACACAGGATGAAAACGGCGCGGTCGACGCCGTCGATCCCAGTGTTGCGAAATCTCCGGACTCAGCGACCGGCTGGATCGCCGTCAGCCCACAACGCTTCGTCCTGAACAAAGGCGAAAAGAAGGTGGTGACGATCAGCTTTGCCACCCCAAAGGAGGCCAGTCAGATGTCGCTCAAGGAATACCGCTCGATGATCTTCACCGAGACGACAGACATCCGTGAGCAAACGGCTGCGCCAGGGCGCGAAGTCCACATCCGGCTGATCGGTCGGATCGGGACCAAGATCTTTGTGCGCAATCCGCAGGGGCTGGCCAAGCTCGATTGCGAAGTGACCAATGTGAAGGAGACAAACCGCGACGGAGAGCGCGGTCTTCAGATTCAAGCAGCCAATCACGGCAACGAGCACATCCAGAGCGATGGATCCAAAATCGCGTTCCGCGATGTGCGCGGGGCGACGGTCGAGACGCTGCCCATCTCGCCCTTCTCTATCCTGCCGGGACACGAGCGGACGGTTTTCGTTGGCCTTCCGGAAGCAGGCAAATCGAAGCTCGAAAAAGGAAAGCATTACAACGCGCTGGCCGTAATCGATTACGGCGGGAGCGACCTGGTGGCGGGAGAGATCGGATTTACGTATTGAGCGGGGGCGATGCATGCGGATTCCGTGTCCACCGCTCATCCAGCGGCTCGTGCTGGCCACATTTCTTTTTTGCCTAACGAACTTAACAGCTGGCGGCACCGAGGTGACATCGAATAGCCTGGAGTGGTCACTGAGCACGCCGCCGGTGGAAGCAGCGCCGCGCAGCTTCCCCGCCGTGGCGGTGCACGTGCAGAACCGTGCCGAAATTCCCGCCAAACTTCACCTCCACTTCGATCTCGGGAAGCTGCGCTCGCTTGGCGGCGACGATTTGGAGGTCGCGCTCGACCCGCACGGGGAGAACACGGTTCTTTACACACTTTACGTTCCACCCGAAACGCCCGGCGGGAGCGACCTCGTGGTCACGGCCCGGGCCGACGACGGGACGCTGCGGCGGACCTCCATCCGGATTAAGAATACCCCGGCGTGTAAAGTCACGGCCGACTCAATGGATACCCGCTTCGCTCGACCCGGGGACAAGGTCTCCTACACGATGAAGATCGCCAATACCGGCAACGTTCCACTCCATTGCGCAATCGAGCTCAACACTTCGCCACCCGTTCCCAGCATGATAGTCACTCCGCAGAATCTCGTCGTCCCGGCCGGAGAGAACGCTGAAGCAACCGTTCAAGTCGTGGCCGGTCCGATGAAGACCTTCACTTCCTTTGTCACATCCGCAGAGGTCAAGACCGCGGAGCTAAGCGGCGACAACGCCAGACAGTTTCTCTATTTTCACACCGAAGCATTTCCGGAAGCGGTCCCCCCGGATCGTACCCAGCTTTATGAGACGCTCAAAGGCAGCGCGTTTCTCGGCTTCGGCTCCGGCAACGGCAACAATAATGCCCAGGCGGGCGCCAACGGCCTGGTGATCGAAGCCCTCACGCTGGAAGGGATGATCACGGACAAGACCCGGCTGCAGTTCATTGAAGCCTACGCTCATCCGTCGAACGATGACGGGAACTCATCCAGCGCCTACAGCGCGCTGCCGAATGGCAGCACCCGCAACTTTTTTCACCTCGGCCTTTACAATCCCTCCTTCGACCTCGAGGGCGGTGAAATCACCACAGCACCGGCGCGATTGCTGTCGTCGCGTGAAACGGGTGATGGGGTCCGCGCTGCCGTCCGGCCGCTGGGCAACGACAAACTGCAAGTGGAGGCCTTCTGGGAGCAGAACACGCTCACCCTCAACAACGAGCAGGTGTTTGGCGCGGCCGTCAACGGCGTCGTCCTGAACAGTCCGCTGGAGTGGTGGCGGGTCGGGGAATTGAGCAAACGCGGCGATATCGGGCCCCAGGGGAGCAATTGGAACGCGGTGGCGATTGATACCGGGTGGAAAATTCCCCTAACGACTCCTCTGCGGGCGGAACTCTCCCTGGCCGGGGGAGATAACGGCGAGGGCCATGGTGGCCTGGCTTGTTTGGCCGGGATCTACTACAACCGCACTCTGCCGGGTGAAACGAATGACTCTCCTCTCCAGGCCGGGTTCGAGTATGCCTACGGCGACAGGGATTACCCGGGCGAGCAGAATGGCCGCGATGATCGCCGCGCTTATCTGAGTTACCGCTTCAGTTCCAGCCCCACTTTGCTGGAGGCTTATGCCAACTACAACGACTCGAACTACCAGGTCGTGCCTGTCATCCAAAAAACGCTCGAGCAGGAGCAAAGCCTCATCCCCGATTTCCTGCTCACCAGCCAGACGCAGTTGATCAACGCCGGCTTCCGCTGGAACACGGTCGATGCCGCCCACACCTCCTGGCACCTGCCGACTGGCTTTGCCGAATACGAGGAGACGAGTTTCTTCAACCAGAGCAATTTCTTGGACAAAACGAGCGAGAACGCGGGCGCCATCAGCCTGCAAGTCCTCAATCAACTGCAACCGCGTCCCAATGGGAGCAACTGGCAACTCACAGTGCTCACCCGCGGAGGCAACGAAACCGACCAGAACAATGGAGAACCCGAGCGCGATTCAGGATTCGCTACCCTCGGGACCGACCTGAGTTTCAATTCTCACGCGCCGGAGTTTCTCGAACGAATCGGTGGGCCGGGGCAATTGAGCGCGCAATTGTCGGGCCGCTACACCTTTAACTTCGCCGACGACACCCAGGCGGTAAATCGTACCGGGGTTTCCATGACCGCCGCAGTCGCATGGCAATCAGAAATCTGGTCAGTTAAGACCGGAACCACTTTCTACAGCTACATCGACCAGGGATTCTCCGCCCGCGTCTGGGCAAGCATGACCCGTAGGATCGGCAAGGGCTGGTGGGCCGGGATTGAGGGCGCTTACACGCATCGCGGAAGCGGGAGCTCGGGCACTGGCGAACCGGACCAAAGCGCAGTGCTCTTGACTTTCCGCCACGACTTCGAGCTAGCAGTCCCGTGGTTGCCGCGTCGCGGCGAGGTGGAGGGACACGTCTTCCGCGACCTCAACAACAATGGCCGGCAGGATCCAGGTGAACCGGGTTTGGAAGGGGTGAAAGTCGCCGTCGGCAAGGACCAGGCGCTGAGCGGTCCGGACGGCGTGTTTAGCTTTTCGCCCATGACTGACGGCAGCTATCCAGTCACGGTCACGCCGCCGGGCGATGTTCATCTTTCGCCGAGCGGCGAGTCGCCGGTCACGCAGACGGCGTTGCACAAAGGCGCCGTCACGGACCTCGCCATCGGCATGGTCGAGCCGACGACTTGCGAGGGCAAGGTCCACTTCGTGCACGAAATCTCCGAAGCGGCGGACGATCACCCTGACGATAAGACGGAGGACCTCTCTGGACTGGAAGTTGTCTGCACCGATCCGGCCGGTCACGTCGTGCGCGGTGGGACGCGGGCCGACGGCTTCTTCGCCGTTTACCTCGAACCCGGCACCTACGAAGTGAAGATCGATCCTGCTACGCTTAAAGCACAACAGGTCGTCAACCCGGAGAAGATATTCCTGAAAGTGGATCACAGCCGGATTCAGAATCTCAGCTTCACCGTCACCGAACGCGCGAAACGCATTCGCAAAACCTTCAGCACAGAAAATCCATGAAACGCTGCTCGAAATGCACAGTCATCGTGACCGTTTGCATCATCCTGCTCCCGGTCCTGAATCTGCTCGGAGCACTCACCCTCAAGATTGACACCAATTCCGTCTCCATCCCCTTTCTCGCGACGGATTACAATTCATCCACCGGCGCTGCTCAAATCATCAAGACCACGGCCGAAACCCTTACGATCAAATCGACCTCGAATACATGGACGCTCAATGTGCGGGCGTTGACCTCCGCCTTTTCGTTTGTCCCCAGCCTCGGCGACCCCAATCCAAACAAGCCCGCGTCCGACCTATCGGTCCGTGCTCCTGCATTCTCCAGCACCTGGCTCAGCCTGGCCACAAGCAATCAGGTTCTGGCGACCGGGCCCAAGAAAGCGGGGAACCAAACCGAACCGCTCGACTATCGGCTCAACTCGAATCTCGCTACCAATCCGCCCGGGACCTACACACTCTCGATTATCTATACCCTGACGAGTCCCTGATCCCGCCTAACTCCGCCGAGCGCATACAAGTTTCGCGTGACCTTTTGCCCGAGTAGCGGTCATTTCCGAGCGTGACTTCGAGCTGGCCCAAAATGCGAGCGCAACCACGGCATCGCGTGATGCTGGTGTTCGCCGCCTTTTGCGGCCTTTGCACGCTGGCCGGGTTCCTACTCCCGAAGCTCGGCACGCCGGCGCTCGCGGCGCTACCGTTTTTTGTCGCCGCCTATCTCAGCGGTGGCTGGTTTGCCTCGATCCAGCTCGCCGGCGAACTGCGGCGTGGAGTTTTCGATATAAACCTGCTCATGATCGTGGTCGCGATTGGCGCGGCTACGGTCGGCGCATGGGCGGAAGGTGGCACGCTGCTTTTCCTTTTTTCGCTCAGCAATGCGCTTGAGCAGTTCGCCAATCATCGCACCGAGCAAACGATCAGCTCGCTCCTCAAATCCGCGCCGGAGACGGTTTGCCGACGCGAGAATGGCGCGTGGGTCGAGGTTCCCGCCGACTCGTTAGGCGTGGGTGACGACTTGCTGGTCAAGCCGGGTGACCTCTTCCCGACCGACGGCGAAGTGTGTGAAGGTACGACCTCGGCCGACGAATCGGCGCTCACCGGTGAAGCGCTCCCGGTTTCAAAACGTCCCGGCGATCTGGTGAGCGGTGGAACGGTAAATCTGGAGGGCCGGGCAGTGATTCGCGTCCGGCGTCTTCCGGGCGAGAGCGCGGTGCAGCGGATTATTGACTTGATCGAAAGCGCACGTGAACAGAAGGCGCCGGCGCAGCGTTTCACCGACACTTTCACCCGCTACTACACGGTTATGGTCCTGGCCGGCAGCGTCGTCTTTCTCGGCTGGCTTCTGCTCTGGCAACGCGAGCAATTTGCGCAGGCGCTCTATCGCATGATGACGCTGCTCGTCGTCGCTTCGCCTTGCGCGCTCGTCCTCTCGATTCCCTCCGCCATCCTGGTCGCGATCGCCGCCGGGGCCCGCCAGGGAATCCTCTTCCGCGGCGGGATGGCCGTGGAAACGCTCGCCGGTGTCAATCATTTCGCCTTCGACAAAACCGGCACCCTAACGACGGGTGAACTGGAGGTGGCACGGATCGAGACTGCCGGCCTAACGGCGCCGGACGAAGCCCTCGCCGTCGCGGCCGCCGTGGCGCAAAACTCGACCCATCCCCTCTCCCGCGCAGTCCTGATGGAAGCGGAGCGCCGCGAACTTGAATTAGCCGCGACCGAGGGGGTGGCGAATATCCCGGGCTTCGGGATGGAAGCGAGAATCGGCCCCAACCTCGTGGTCGTCGGCAGCCGGCGCCTGATGGAGCAACGCGGGTTCAATGTCGCGCCGTTTCCCTCGAGCGGTGCGGAGGCCGAGGTTTGGGTCGCGCGCGAAGTGCTGCTCGGTGTGATCTACCTGCGCGACCGGCTCCGGCCGGCCACCCCGGCGGTCATCACCGCGCTCCGGAATGACGGCAACTCCGTCGCGCTCGTCTCGGGCGATCGCGCGTCCGCCGCGGAGATGGTGGCGCACGCCGCCGGGATCGAGGAAGTGCATGCCGACCTTACGCCGAACGAAAAACTAAAATGGATCCATCGCTGGCGGCAGGAGGGCAAAACGGTCGCGATGGTCGGCGACGGAATCAACGACGCCCCGAGTCTGATCGCGGCCGATGTCGGGCTCGGAATGGGCGCGCGCGGTTCGGACGCGGCCCTCGCCCAGGCCGACGTGATCTTGATGCACGACCGGATCCAAAATGTCCCGGCAGCTTTGCGCCTGAGTCGGCAAGCGCGCCGCATTATCCGACAAAACCTGTTCGTGTCGTTAGGCACGGTTGCCATCCTTGTGACCTTTGCGCTCGCGCAAAAAATCAAACTTGCGCTTGGGGTGGTCGGTCATGAAGGCAGCACCGTCGTGGTTGTGCTTAACGGCTTGCGGCTGCTCCGGGTCAGACCTGGCCGCAATACTTAAAGAGAAGCGTCTCGGCCGAATTTTCTCGATGATAAAACCGGATCGCGCCGTCACGGCCGACGTAATCGCTCCGCACGCTGCAACTCGCGCGGCGGCTGTGCACCTGATGAATCCCGAGCCGGTCCCGCAGATAAAGCGCGCCCCAGGCCTCGGCGAAAATCGCGCGACCGGCCTTCGCGGCGAGCAACTCCTCCATGGCCGGTCGCTCCATCTCGCGATAGACGATCGGGGTCGTACGCTCAAGCTGCGCGTAATCGAGGTTAGCAACCGGAAAGACACCGGGCGCCGGCAATTCCGACCATGTGGACGGCAGCACGCCCACTCGCATCCGTGGATCGAATCCATCAGCCGCGTGCCTGAACGACCAGGTGCTGATTGAGATGCGCAGCAATCCAAAACTCCCCGCGCGAATCGTGATTCAGAAGTGGTCGATCTTGGCCGGATCGAGATCGACTTCTTTTAGGAAGCTGACGATTTCGCCGGCGCCGACGACGAATTCATCCGCGCGGAAGACGAAGTCAGCGTTCTTGTTGCAGGCAGTCGGCGAGTTCCCCACCAGGATCGAAGAATGACTCGACCGGGCGCAGATGGCGAACAATTAACTCGCGCAAAAAGCTAGTCGCTATGAAAAACATTACGGCCGACGAGCCACGCGATGAGAGCGATGAAGCTGGCGGCGAGCGAGACAATCAGGTAGTCCATAGTTCGTTCTTTCTGTTCGTTAGGCAGAGGATGCCGCGGAAGATTTCTGTTTCCGTTCGCGCTGGCTGCGAGGCCCCGTTGAGCAGACGTGGCCCCAGCAATCACAAGTCGCTGGAATCGATCGACGACTAATCCTCCGGTCATGATCAACCGCCGGAGCAGCCAGGCCGAGCCGCAACTCGTCCCTCAGCATGAACGTGCTTGTTTGCACAAAATAACTAACGGCGCTGCCAATCGAACCGCCTGGCGATCCTTGTCATTTCTTGTGCGTTTTTTGCGCGCCAGGAGATTGCGTTGCAGTTTGCGTGCTTCGGGGGATAAGTCCGCTGATGCAACACGAAATCGTCGGGAGCACGATGCCCGTGCTCGAAATTCAGCTCGAGGCCGAGGAACGAATCGTCGCCGTCTCCGGAGAGCTTTCCTGGATGACAAGCACGATCGACCTCACGACCACAACGCAATGGGACGGAGGAGGAGGATTGGTCTACGATGTAGACTGCAACCAACCAAGCATCGCGCAGGTCCTTGCGCAAGCGACCGACAAACTAAAGAAGGTCGTCCAGCATGCTAACGCTTTCAGCGGGGCGCGCTGATAGAAAACAAGTCTTGAACCGGATGGCGTCCTCTCGGTGCCGTCGCCACACTAATTCGACTGTTCGGCCTCGATCGAAGAGCGCAATTCGCATTCGGGCCGACGGCTATGGACCAAATGCCAGATCAAAAGGCGCCAACCCTACGTTAGCAATTGTGTCAGAGACGGTCAGCGACGGAATATCGATAACCGTTACAGTCGTCTCGCCGGCGTTGCACACGTACAGCTTCGTATCGTCTGCGTTGGCCATGATAGTGAAAGGATCGCGTCCGGTAGGGAGCGCTGCGATGACCGTATGCGTGGCGGTGTCAATGACCGAAACAGTGTCGGAATATCCATTTTCTACGAAGGCCTTCGTTCCATCACGCGTAATGACCACTCTTTGGGGAAGGTTTCCGGTAGGGATGGTCGCGATAGTAGTCAATGTGGTGGTATTGATGACAGAGACTGTGCCAGTCCCCTGGTTGGTCGCGTAAACCTCCTCGTCGTTGGGGGTAATGCCAATTCCGAGCGGTCCTCGTCCAACAGGAATGGTCGCGATCACTCGGTTCGTCGCCGTGTCGATAGCAGATACGGAATTGCCCTTGTCGTTGGCAACGTAGACGCGGTCACCCGCGGAAGAGATACAAAGACGACGGGAGCCAGCCGCAGTGGGGATATTTGTTACCTGGTAGGTGGTGGTATCAATCACGTCCACTTCTCCCCTGGAAAAGTTCGCGACATACGCGGAGCGCCCATCCGGCGTGAACAGGATGTGTTTGGCCCAATTTCCGGGGATAAAAACAGTGGTGATGATCTGATTGGTTGCCGTATCAATCACGTCGACCGGGCAGTTGCCATGGAGGCCACCTTGATGCACGACGAAAAGACGTCCACCATCCGGCGTGACAGCGCTTTCTCCGGGCAGCCCGCTCACCGAGATGGTGGCAATGTTCGTGCGCGTCACTGTGTCTAGAACCGAGATGCTTGCGGAAAGCCCGTCGGAAATAAAGGCCTTGCGCCGATCTGGTGTCATCGCAATACGAATCGGGAAAGAGCCCACGGGGATCTGGGTGACTACCTGGTTGGTCGAGGTGTTGATCACAGCAACCTCATTGGCGTGTCTCGCGGGGCAAAAAAGGGATTGGGCCAAAGCCGAGGACGCGAAGGCAAAGGCGAAAATAATCAACAGCAAAGGCGGACGATACATCAGAAAAAAAATCTTAAACCGGATGGCGTCTTCTCGGCGCCGTCGCCACACTAATTCGACTGTTCGGCCTTCGCGGACGGCTATGGACCAAATGCCAGGTCAAAGGGCGCCGACCCTACGTTAGCAATTGTGTCAGAGACGGTCAGCGACGGAATATCGATAACCGTTAAAGTCGTGTCGGTCGAGTTGCACACGTACACTTTCGTATCGTCTGCGTTAATCAGCATGGTCCAAGGATGGTGTCCGACGGGGAGCGTTGCGCTGACCGTATGCGTGGCGGTGTCAATGGCCGAAACAGTGTCGGAATATCCATTTTCTACGAAGGCCTTCGTTCCATCATGCGTAATGACCACTCTCTGGGGAAGATTGCCGGTAGGGATGGTCGCGACCACAGTCAACGTGCTGGTATTGATGACGGAGACTGTGCCATCCTGCTGATTGGTCGCGTAAACCTCCTCGCCGTTGGGAGTAATGCCAACTCCGATCGGCCGTCGCCCAATAGGAATGGTCGCGATCACTTGGTTCGTTGCCGTGTCGATCGCGGATAGCGTGTCGCTTCCGTTGTTGGGAGTGTAGACGCGGTCACCGGCGGGAGAGATGCAAAGACGACGGGGGCGACCCCCGGTGGGGATACTCGTTACCTGGTAGGTAGTGGTATCAATCGCGTCCACTTCTCCACTGGAATTATTCGAGACATATGCGGTCCGTCCATCCGGCGTGAACAAGATGTCTTTGGCCTGATACCCGGGAAGAAGGACAGTCGTGATGATCTGATTGGTTGCCGTATCAATGACGTCGACGGGACAGTTGCCATGGAGGCCGCTTTCATGCAGGACGAAAACACGTCCACCATCCGGCGTGACAGCGATCTCTCCGGGTACCTTGCTCACCGGGATGGTGGCAGTGGTCGTGCGCGCCACCGTGTCCAGAACCGAGACGGTCCCGGACTTCGCATCGGTAACAAAGGCCTTAAGGAGATCCGGTGTCATCGCAATCCGAATCGGGAAACGGCCCACGGGGATCTGGGTGAGTACCTGGTTGGTCGAGGTGTCGATCACAGCAACCTCATCGGAATATCGCGCGGGGCAAAAAAGGGATTGGCCCAATGCCGCGGAGGCGAAGGCAAAGGTAGAAATAATCAACAGCAAAGAGAGGCGAGATGTTTTCATAACTAAGAAAATGGATTGGGCTCCTCTTTTAGGCAATCCGTCGCGAATTGTCAAGGTAATAGAGGAGAGGCTGAATAACGCGACAAAGCCTTCGTGACGGAGACCAAGCTTAATATCAACAACGAACTGAAGTCTTTGGACCACGGCCAAAACAGCGAAACGCCAAATCCATTATGAGTCTACCCGATCTTGGTTCCGCTGAAGAAGTCGATCAGAAGACGTGATCGATCGCGGCAAAGGCTTGGACGCTCATTTTATCGAGGTGTACGCTGTGGACCAACGCAACGCGCAGGATTCCTGTGCAAAGCAGTCGACAAACCAAAGAAAGTCGTCCAGCACGCTAACGCTTCCAGCGGAGCGCGGTGACAGAAAACAAGTCTTGAACTAAATGGCGTCCTCCTCGGCGACGTCGCCAAACCAATTCGACTATTCGGTTTGGGCTTGCTTCAGACTAGCTTCGCGGATGACGGGCATCTCACGCTCGGTATCGCGCGCAATAGAACCGTCGATCTAAGAGCGCAATTCGCATTCGGGCCGACGGCTATGGACCAAATGCCAGGTCAAAGGGTGCCATTCCTACATTAGCAATTGTGTCAGAGACGGTCAGCGACGGAATATCGATAACCGTTAAAGTCGTGTCGGTGGCGTTGCACACGTACACTTTCGTATCGTCTTCGTTGATCAGCATAGTCCAAGGATGGTGTCCGACGGGGAGCGTTGCGTTGACCGTATGCGTGGCGGTGTCGCTCGCGCGTTTCATTGAGCAGCCGGGCGAGCGCCTCCTTCGCGCCGCGCTCCGGTCTGTCTGGGATCAAGCGTGAAGTTGCGAACGTGGGAGCCGGGGCGGTGATCGGCTCGGTGATTTGCGGCCTAACGAAAAGCTAGGCGGCGCTCCGTGGCTGGTTCCGGATCATCCGCGGCACGGCGGCGCGGGCGAGCTTCGTGAACTCCTCCACCGCGCTGTTCGAGCCGGAATCAATCAGACGGAGCACTCCGATTTCGAGCGCCAGATTTTTTCCCTTCAGCCTGATGGCGGTGAGATCGCTTGCGCCCCGCAACGCGATCTTGGGCATGAGCGCGGCCGCCTTGAGCGGAGCGAGGGAGCGGAGAAGCGTTTCGATGGCATTGATCTCGGCGATGATCCGCGGCCGCACCTGATGCTCGCGGCAAATCGCGTCACTCATGCGCCTCATAACGAAGCTATCAGGGAGCTGGAGGATGCGTTCCTGGTGGAGTTCAGCGAGATCTATCACCCGCCGTTTCGCCCACCGGTGACTGTGATGCACAACGAGCGCGAATTGATCAGTGCACAGCCGCTCGTAATGCAGGTTAGGTGAGTGGCGGGTGAGGAAACCGAGGCCGACATCCATCCGGCCTTCTTCCAGCGCGGTTTCAATTTCCGTGGAGGAAATTTCCTCGACTTTGAGGCTGACGCCGGAATGGGTGGCCGCGAACATTCCGAGCAGCTGCGGCATGAGAGCGACGTTGAGGATCGGGACGACACCGAGATGGAGCGCGCCGCGCATTTGTCCCGGCTCGACGCTTAGTTCCTGTAGAAAATTTTCGATCTGCCGCAGAATGGCGTGGGCATGCTCCTGAAAAATATGGCCGGCGGAGGTGAGCAGGATGCGCTTGCCACGGCGCTGAAAAAGCTCTACCCGCAGCGTTGTCTCGAGGTCGCGCATCTGCTGGGAAATGTTGGGCTGGGAAAGGCCGAGGCGGTCGGCCGCACGGCTGAAGCTGCCCGCTTCGGCCACGGCGAGGAAGTAACGCAAATGCCGAATTTCAAGGGGATCGTGAATCATCCCTTGAGATTGCCCAGTGATGGCACGGCTGGCGACGCTGCAAAATTCATGAAATTTGTCTTCTATAAATACCACTTATTATTTCATGGTCGAGACGGTAGCGCCGAAGAAAGATGTGCGCGAAGCGACGGCGTAAAGGATTCGGCACGTTTCAACGGAGTTTGTTTCCATGGATGGCGGTCTGACTCCCGGGACGCGTGGAACTTGAGCGCTCGCGCGGTCGGAGCAGCGAGGATTTCCTCCGAATCCGGGGCGACATCCTCGAGACGCTGCACCTCGCCGGCCAGCCGCTGGCCGGGAACACCAACTGAGGGGCGACCGTTGCCACCGACCACGCGGCGAAATCCTTCGCGATTGTGCGGGAGAAAAGGGCAAGCGCCGCGCCAGGCGATCCATTCAGTGCCTGTTCCAATCGCCTGCCGCAGGCAAGCCAGACGTAAATCCGGATGGACGGCGCTCGGCCGCCGCTCTACATCTTCTCTCCCCTAACACTCGATGCCCCGCCGACGAAAATTTCGAATCGACGCCGATGACGATGAGTCCGGTCGTCCCGCCCCGGCGATGAGGCCACCGCTCGCTCCGGGCGAGCCGACTGATCTTGAATTGATGGAGGGAATTCAGCAGGAGGATCCCGAAGCCCTCTCCAACCTTTACGATCGCTACAGCGGGATCATCAAGGCCCTAATCCTGCGCGTGGTACATAACGAACCCGAGGCAGACGACTTGCTACAAGAGATTTTCATGGAGCTCTGGAACCAGGCGAAGAACTTCTCGGCCCAAAAAGGCAAACCACTTGGTTGGATGGTGACGCTGGCGCGGCGGCGGGCGATCGATGGCCTGCGCAAGAAGCAAGCCTACCTGCGGGCCGGTGAGCGGTTTCAGATTGAGAAGGAACAACAGCCCGATGCATGGGTGCATAATACGACAGAGGAAGAAATCAACTTCTCTGATACCCGGGTGCTGATTCGTAAGGTGATCAATGGTTTGCCTCCCGCGCAGCAGCGGGCGATTGACCTGGCATTTTTTCGCGGCATGAGCCAGCGCGAAATCGCGGCCCATACGAATACACCTTTGGGAACGGTAAAAACCCGCCTCGAACTGGGGCTGAAAAAGATCTACGACGGTCTCAAAGAATTGAAAGATGAGCTTTGAAGAATTCCAGAAAAGCGCCCGGCTCTACGTGATCGGTGCGCTGGAAGACAACGAGATCCGCGAATTCGAAAAGGCGCGAGCGAAATTTGGCCAGAAGGCAGAGGCTTTCATCACCGAATGCTATCGGCTGCACGAAGCATTCGCGCTCAGCCTGCGACCCGCGAAGTCATCTCAGGCATTGAAGGAACGGCTGATGAAAATGGTCCACGAACGAAAGAAGCAGGGCGGCCCGGTTTCGCGGAGGCCAACGCCCTAACGGCAGCGATTTGATTACTCGTTAGGCGAAGCGGGGTCGCAGTCCATTTCGCGCAGAATGAATTCCTGGAGAAACCCGTAAAAGTTCACCTGAAAAAGGCTCAGGTCGCGCCGGGATCCGATCGGCGAGCGATAGTGATCGCACAGTTCGGCCTCGCTGAAATCATATTTCGCCGCGATCGCGAGCCGTGCCTGATTGAGGGCGTTGAGCCAGGCCTCGGAGTGTTCATGCGGAATGCGCAGGGCGCGGTTGGCGAATGGTTTCTCGTTCGCCTCCAGTTGGCGCAGATCGGTTTCGACGATCTCGGTCGCATTCTGGAAATGACGTCGTAGCTCCGGTTCGACATAGAGTTTCCACTCCGCGCAGAACTCTTTCTCGTTAGGGCTAACCGGTGGACTGAACAGCCGTTGTTCCGCCGCGGAAGCAACATCGGTCCTGGTGCTGACCGGGATCTGGCGCAAAAGCTCCGCGAGAAAAGGATCGATCTCGCTGATCTCAAGCGCGCCGTTGTTCCGAAAGACCTCCATCTTAGTTCACCTGCTCGATCGTCGCGAGCAGCAGGTAGCCGTGCAATTGCTGGACAAACAGCTCGGCGCGCTCCCGCACCCCGCTCCACAGAATCGAGCGTCCCTTCTGATGCACCTCGAGCATGTGCAGCTCGGCCTTTTCCTTCGGATAACCAAAAACCTTTTGAAAGACCATCGTGACGTAGCTCATCAGATTCACCGGATCGTTATGCACAACCACATTCCAGGGTAAATCGACCGCCTCCTTGCTCCTGGTTTCCTCGGTGATCGCCGGGCTTTCTACGGCGCTGGAAATCTCCAGAAAAGCTGGCATAACGACGAACCCGGTGGGCTTCACGTCCCGGCCAGTAACCGGTGCGAAATGGATAAGCGGACGAGCCAAAGCATAACAAAAACCATAACACGCAGGGGATTTGAATCAATCCCTCCCACAGGCTGGCCGATTTCTTAAGATGAAGCCCGCACGACAATTCTTTCCTGGACACGCTGCATCCGGCGCCGGACCACCGGCGCGCGATCGTCGAATCCGTGCAAATGGAGCAAGCCGTGAACAAGGTATGTGCGCAGCTCATGCTCGAGCGAAGTCCCGTAGGCAGCCGCCTGACGCCGCGCAGTCTCGACGCTGATGAATATCTCGCCGTGCTGGAAAGTAATGACGTCGGTCGGCCCGGCAATCTGCATAAAACGGCGATGCAGCTCGCTGATCTTGTGATCAGAAACCAGCACCACGTTGACTTCTTTCAGAGCCGTTAGGCCGTGCCCGCTTTCCGCCGCGCAGAGAGGCAACGCACGGACCGCAAAGCGCGCCAGCGACGCCCGGTCGACCGCGATCGTGCGTTGCCGATTTTGTACAGCGATGGTGGGCAAGTTCATTTTCGACGCCTCTGATCCAGCGACCTGAGCAACCGACAAAGCACCTCGAGGCGCGGCACGGCGACCCCCGCCGCCTGCGCGTGCC
Source organism: uncultured Verrucomicrobiae bacterium (assembly GCA_963742545.1). Lineage (GTDB taxonomy): Bacteria > Verrucomicrobiota > Verrucomicrobiia > Chthoniobacterales > UBA10450 > Palsa-1392. The sequence continues at coordinate 349,511 of CAVUMF010000005.1, forward strand.
GGAGCGTCTCGCCCCAGATCGACTCAATCTCCAACGGCCGGCCCGCCTCATAATCGAGCAGGGTCGAAGGTCTGTAGGCGTCCATGGCTTTTGTTCGCCTCATCAGATCGAGCGCGACGGCCGTAGGCAACCGATGTCCGCAGGCGTTCGCGATTGCGATCGTTTCGTCCATTAGCTCGACCGTCAGTTGTTGCAATCGGTCGTCAGCCAGAATCGCGGCCGTATCGAGGCCGCCGGCCACGATGGAGAGTCCATTGAAGGGAATGTTCCAGACGAGTTTGCGCCAGCGTTCCAGCGTCAGGTCGTCCGCCACGTTGCAAACGACCCCACAACGTTTGAACTCCCACGCGACGTCGTGCGTACGCGGCTGCGGATGACCGCGATATTCGCCAATCGTCAGGCGACCGGCGTCGAGGCGCTCCACTACTCCCGGCGCCGTGCGCTCGAGGGAAATATAGCAAAGGCCACCCAGGATGCGCTCGGCCCCGAAATGCTCGGCGAGAAAGTCTTCATTTCCAAGTCCATTCTGCAGTGTCAGGATCATGGTCTGCTGGCCTAACAATGGCGGAATGAGTGACGGCAATTCCGCATTCGAAGTGGTTTTGACCGCAACGATGACCAGGCCACATACTCCGATCTCTTGCGTCGAACGGTAGGCCTGCACCTTGGGCACGTGAATGTTTTCCTTCTTGTTCCGGAGGCGCAGCCCGCGTTTGCGTACCGCATCATAGTCGCTCCGGAGAAGGAAATGCACGTCGCGCCCGAAGTGCGCCAGCTTCCCGCCATAATAAAGCCCGATCGCACCCGAGCCGACGATGGCAATGCGGAAGTTTGGAAGCGTGTGCTTCATTTCATTGAGCGAGCGGGCGATTGAGGGATTTAGCGATTTGCTTCGGCGGTTGCGCGGGAGCTAGAGAAGATCTTCAACAGTTCCTCACATTCGTCGTGCAACGCGGACATCGAAGCCGCGGTGACGATTTTCGCATCGACAACCAAGTCCAGCCAAAAGGCAGTTTCGTCCGCTTCCTCGACCACAACCGCCATTTTCGAAATGAACTCTGCTTTTGATCGCGCTCGACAAGCCGCGCGATAGTTCGCCGCGACCGACGTTCCCGACCGCAGGAACTGCCGGCCGATGACCCGTGCTTCATCCGTTTTAGGCAGAGCGGTGAAAGCTCGCACGATGGCCACGGCGAACGCCTTCGTTCGAGTCTGGAGCGCCTTCGCCCGATCCAGTTTGTTTGGCTCATCCCTCATTCGCTCAATCCCTCAATCCCTCAATCCCTCAATCCCTCAATCACTCACTCCCTCAATGCTCTCATCCCAGCGGCCGTTGCTCGGCTTGGAAGTTTCGCGTGATGAGACGCGCGCCTTTGTTGAAGGTGACGTATGCCCAGGCCCACTGAAACAGCACCAGAATCCGGTTGCGAAAGCCGACCAGATAAATCACGTGAACAAAGAGCCACGCGAGCCAGGCGAGAAAGCCGCTGAAGTGGACGAAATTTAGGTCGGCTACGGCGCGGTTGCGGCCGATCGTGGCCATGCTCCCTTTGTCCCAGTAATAAAAACGCTGCGGCTTCGCGCCTGCGACCATGTGCAGGATGTTAGTCGCCGCGTGGCGCCCCTCCTGGATCGCGACCGGCGAAACGCCTGGCAAAGGTTTGCCCTCCTTAGAGGCGAAGTTGGCCAGGTCGCCGATTACCTGCACTTCGGGATGACCGGGAATCGTAAGGTCATCCTGCACGATGACCCGGCCGGCCCGATCCACCGCCACGCCAAGGGTCTTCCCCACGAAGGAAGCGGCGTTTCCTGCCGCCCAGATTTTGACCCGGCATGGAATGAACTTCCCGGCCACCTCCAGCCCGTTCTCGGTCAGATCACCGGCGTGGGTTCCGGTGATCACCTCAACCCCCAGCTCTTGTAGCTGTTTCTGCGCACTGGCCGAGAGGTCTTCCGGATAACTTGCCAGAACCCGCTTCTCGCCTTCGACCAGAATGACGCGCGCGTTCGACGGATCGATATGGCGAAAGTCTTTCGCCAGCGTCTCGCGCGCGATCTCGGCGATCGCTCCCGCCATTTCCACCCCGGTCGGGCCGCCACCGACAATAACAAAGTTCATCGCCGCGGCCCTCGCCTCCGGGTCGGTTGTCTTCTCGGCAAACTCGAAGGCCATCAAAATGCGACGCCGAATTTCAATCGCATCCTCGAGACTCTTCAGTCCAGGAGCGAGTTTTTCCCATTCGTCGTGACCGAAATAAGAGTGGCGGGCGCCGGTCGCGACGATGAGGTAATCGTACGGGATCTCGCGATCCGCGGTCCGCACGGTTCGGCCCGCGACGTCGACCGCCTGCACCTCGGCCAGAATGACTTCGATGTTTTCGTACTTTCCCAGAATGCCGCGCACCGGCGCGGCAATATCCGCCGGAGAAAGCGCAGCCGTGGCCACCTGGTAAAGCAACGGCTGAAAGAGATGATAATTTGTCCGGTCGATTACCGTCACTTGAACCGGTTTGTCGGCCAGCTGCTTTGCCGCCTCGAGTCCGCCGAAACCGGCTCCAATAATCACGACGCGTGGGTTGGTCGGATCTTCGTTTTCCATCGGGAAATGATGATCGGATTCGCCGGTCGGTAAACAGAAAATCGGTTGTCAGCCTCGGGTGACGTGCTTATCTTCCGCGCCTTATGCCGAAGCCCATCGCGCGCAGCAAGACGAGGAAATCAGTCGCCAAACGGTTCAAGATCACCGGGACGGGCAAGGTATTGCGCTCCCACGCCAAGCGCCGGCACCTCCTCTCGGCCAAGAGTGCCAAGAGCAAACGTCAGCTCGCGAAATCGGCTCTGGTCGACAAGACCGACGTTCAGCGAATCAAGGCGAACCTGCCTTTCGCCTGAAGCGTGCTGTCCCCTGAGGTGCGCCCTGGGTTTCTAGGAAAGGCTTGACGCGCCGGCCATCCGCTCTCTAAAAGAGAAGCCCTTTATGAAATGTGCTTCCTCTTTCGCCCGGCGCGGTCTCTTACTTCTCCTCCTGGTCGCAACCGCTCTGGCGGCTCCGATCGCACGCGGACAGAACAGCGCTGCGGATCGGGCACGACTGCTTAGCAGTCAATCGCCAGCGTTCACTCCATCCCCAAACGCCAACGCCAACGGTGTCGATCAAAACTACGCCGCCTCCACCCCTAACGACAGCGACCTGGGAGAACAGGCGATCCTGAAGCGGGCCGATCAATACCAGCCGTTCTCGCTCGAAGCGGGCGTTCCTGTTTACTACACCTCAAATGTCGCGCTGGTGAACAGCGGCGAGGTCGGCGCCGTCATCACCGCTCCGGTCATCGGCCTGACCTACGCGCCGAAATTCCAGCGCACGCTCTACGGCGAGTTCACCATTCGGCAGCAGTTTTTTTATTACACCAACAACTTGAGCAGTTTCAATTTCGCCAGCTTCGATGCCATCGCCGGCCTGAGTTATTTCATACCAAAGTTCCACAATCTGGTGTTGCGCGCCGGCCTTGACTTCAATCGGCTCACACCCACGGATAGCTTTGACGCTTTCTTTTCCAATCTCGGGCTCACGCTCAATGCCGAGGTCCCAATCCCCATTGGACGCGCGCAGCAGTTATCATTTGGGACCTTTGCCAATATCAGCCTTTATGCCGATACGCAGCCACCGCGCCGTAACGATTTCGGTATCTATGCGGGCTATGCGGTGAATCTAAGCCGCAATTTTTCCCTAAACGCTGCCTGCACCTTTGTCGCGCGACCTTACGATTCCGGCGGCCGGACGGATGTGAGCGAAGTTCTTTCCCTCAGCGCCAATTATCACATTCGCGACTGGCTGACCGTGAGCGCAATCAGCACTTACGTAGCCAATCAATCGAATCAAAGCGTCTTCCGTTACAACGTCTTCAATGGCGGCGGCGGCGTTACGCTTGGTTTGAAATTCTGATTTCGAGCGCGACCGGCACGGCTTGCCGCGCTCTCCGTCTGTCGGTTCGTACCAGTTCGTGCTTGACGTTCTCACTACGTTTTGCCAAAAGGTCATCCCCTCATGAGCTGACGCGGGTTTCCCTGTCATCAGACTGGGCTTCCGCTCGGAGCACGACCGCGACTTCGATGCAACTACAATCAAAAGCGACAACGCCATGAAGAAGGAACACTTTCGATCGTTGGGGTTCTCTCGTCTTCGCTCATTTGAACCTCGCTCGTTAGGTAGTGTCAGTTTCCGATCGTCCCTTGTCGTTCTTCTTCTGTTTCTCCCTCTGCCGCTCACGCATCTGAGTGCGACCCAGTTGCAGGAGGCGCACGTTAGCCAGGTGATTAAAGATGTGAAGCTCCTTCCCACGCAGACCGCGCCGCGTCCCGCGCACATCAGCGACGAGGTACGCAACGGAACCGCCGTGCGCACCGGCTTGGAATCGCGCGCCGAGCTCACTTTTACCGATCAAACAATGGCCCGCCTCGGCGCCAACACGATCTTTAGTTTCAACCAAGGCACCCGAAAATTAGAGCTCGGTGGCGGCGCCATGCTCCTCCGCGTCCCGAAAAACGCCGGCGGCGCGCAGATCAACACCGCCGCGATCACGGCTGCAATCACGGGCACGACAGTCATGCTCGAGTTTCATCCGAACGCCTACATCAAGTTTATCGTCCTCGAAGGTACCGGGCGAATCTTTCGCAACGACCGGGTTGGCGAATCCGTCCTCGTGCACGCCGGCCAGATGTTGATCGTAAATCCAAAGGGCGCCACGCTGCCCGACCCGGTCGATGTGGATCTCAATCGACTGCTCAAGACGTCAGCCCTCTTATCGGGCGAGTTTGCTCCCATTCCGAGCCTCGCCCTGATCGAGCGCGCAATCCAGGTACAGACTGAGCAAAAGGCGCAGCAGGCGCTCATCGAAACCAATCTGGTCATCCTCGGTGGCGGCACGGCCGTGTCTCTGACCGAAGCGACTGCCGCAGTCGACCAGCGCGCGGCGGTGTTGCAGACGACCGGGGGAACCGGCCAGTCCACTCCGTACCCGACTCCAACCCCGACGCCCACGATCACGCCTACTGCCACCCCCACGCCGACAATCACTCCCACGCCGACAATCACTCCCACGCCGACGATCACTCCCACGCCGACAATCACTCCCACGCCGACAATCACTCCCACGCCAACAATCACTCCCACGCCAACAATCACTCCCACGCCGACGATCACTCCCACGCCGACGATCACTCCCACGCCAACAATCACTCCCACGCCAACAATCACTCCCACGCCGACAATCACTCCCACGCCGACAATCACTCCAACCGCCACTCCCACGCCCAGCTCAACACCTGCAACCAGAGCCACCTACAACGGCGGCACCGGGAATTGGAGCGATCCGAACAACTGGACTCCCGCTGTTGTGCCAAACAACGGCAACAATGACACCAATTATGACGTCTACTTCTCCAGCGGTGTGCTCACCCAGGACATCGTTGCCGGCGTGATAATCAACCAGCTTTTCATGAGCGGCGGCACTCTTGTTTTGGCCAATCCGCTGACCCTCGAGGTCGGTCTGCAATTCAGCGGCGGCGCGATTACGTCCGGAATCCTCAACATTGCCGGCCTTAGCTCGCAGTCCGCTCTTATGACAGTGAGCGCCAGCACGCTTAATAACTCCGGCGACTACGACCTGGTTCTGAACGGCAATGCTTTCAGTGGCGGCGGTTCCGTCTTCAATAACTCCGGCACGCTCACCGCTCACGCGACCGACGGGACCGTCACCTTCAACATTCCGCTCAGTAATACCGGCAGCGTCTCCGCCGAGGTTGGTGCTTTCGTGCTGACTGGGGGCGGTTCCAATTCGGGAACGCTGGCCGCCGCTTCCGGCGCCGTACTGGAATTTGGTAGCAACTTCACCTTCACGGATGGGACGCAATTCACCGGCGACGGCGTCATTCAATTCGATAACAACACCACGACAACCCTCTCCGGAACGATCACGAATAACGCCAACGTTCTCCTGAATTCGACCGGCAGCTTCACCGACTTCGTCCTGAACGGCGACGTGACCTTTAGCGGCTCCGGCGTGCTCACGCTCCAGAATGCGGATCGCATCCGCGGCAGCGGCACCCTTATCAATGCCGGCAACACGATTAACGGTTGGACGAATGGTTCTGGCACCTTTGGGAACAACGAAATCGGCATCGTCAACCAGTCCGGTGGGGTGATCGACGCCAACGTCCCGGGATTGTCCCTGAATGTCGATCCAAACAGCGGCCTCGGCCTAACGAACACAGGGATAATGCAGGCCAGCAATGGAGGCATCCTGCTGCTCAACGGCAACGGCGGCGGCGGTTTCAATAACGTCGGCGGCAGCATTACCGCGCTCGATGGTTCACAAGTGCAGTTCGTGAATGGCGCGGTCATCACCGGCGGCATTCTGAGCAGTTTCGGCAGCGGTGCGATTCACAACGTCAACACCGCGACCTTCGTTTCTCTGACCAACGTCGGCACCTTCATCGGCGATAACGGCAGCACGACGACCATCGTCGGCACGCTCGCCAACACCGGCAGCATCATCCTTAACTCGATGGGCAACTTCACCGACTTCGCGCTGAGCGGCGACGTCACTCTTGAGGGGGGTGGCACCGTCTCGCTGATGAACGCCGATCGCGTTTTCGGCAGTGGTACGTTGACCAACGTCGATAACATCATCCAGGGCGAAACGAGCAACACCGGCGGTCTTGGCTACAATGCGATTGGGCTCATCAATGAAACCGGCGGACTGATTGACGCGAACGTTGCGGGACTGGCTCTGAACGTCGACCCGAGCGCCAGCGCCGGGATGATTAACCAGGGAACCATGGAGGCCAGCAACGGCGGAATCCTTCTACTCAACGGCAACGGCGGCGGCGGCATTGACAACACCGGCGGAGCGATCCTGGCGCTCGACGGTTCTACTGTCCAACTGACGGCCGGTATTGTTATCACCGGAGGAACCCTCAATACGATTGGGAGTGGCACCATTCACAATATTAGTAGCGCCACACTCGATTCTCTGACCAACGCCGGCGCTTTTATCGCCGACAATGGTACGACGACCAACCTCAGCGGCACAATTACCGATACTGGCAGTATTACGATTAACTCCACCGGCAATTTTACCGATCTGGCCATCAGTGGGGATGTCACTCTGACGGGCGGAAACGTGTTAACTCTATCCAACGCCGCTCGAGTATTGGGCGGCGGGACGCTCTTTATCGGAGGAAGCGATGGCTCAGCTTTTACGGTGCAGGGTGAAACCAGCAACACCGGCGGCTTGGGCTATAACGAACTCGCCATCGTCAACCGCTCGGGCGGCCTAATCAATGCGAACGCCGTCGATGGCAATAACAATGGTCTCGCGCTGGTCGTCGATCCCCGACAGGGAGGCGACGTGACCAACCTCGGAACGATGCAAGCCAGCGACGGTGGCATTCTTCTCCTTACCGGCAACGGCGGCGGGGTCTTCAACAATGCGGGCGGCCGGATCCAAGCCCTTAATGGCTCGCAAGTGCAGCTAACCGCTGGCGCCACGATTAATAACGGCACGTTGATGACGGTCGGCACCGGGAGCATCCTCAATCTGAACACCGCCACGCTCAATACGCTGACTCTGGTTGGCACCTTTAACTCTACGAATAGCTCCACGACGACCGTGCTCGGCACCCTCACCAACATGGGCGTCATTTCGCTCAACTCCGTCGGTAACTTCACCGACTTTGTCTTGACTGGGAACCTCACCTTGACCGGCGGCGGCACCATTAACCTGACCAATGCCGACCGTGTTCTCGGCAGCGGCGTTCTTACCAACATCAACAATCTCATCCAGGGAGATACCAACAACACCGGTGGACTCGGCTACAACGAACTCGGCATCGTCAACCAGGCGAGCGGGGTGATTAACGCCAACAACAACGGATTGGCCCTGATCATTGATCCCGACGCCACCGACGGCCTGCTCAACCAAGGCCTGATCGAGGCCAGTGGGGGCGGCATTCTACGCCTGACAGGCAATGGCGGTGGCGCCTTCAACAATGCGGGGGCGGTGATCGAAGCTCTCGATGGCTCTCTGATTCAATTGACTGCGGGTGCCACGATCAACAACGGAGCCCTCATGGCGCTCGGCACCGGCAGCATTGTCAATCTGGACACCACCACTCTTAATGCCCTGACTTTGGCGGGCGCCTTCAACGCCAACAATAGCACGACGACGACTCTGATTGGCACCATCACCAATACAGGAGTTATTTCGATTAACTCCACCGGTAACTTTACCGACCTCGCGTTGAGCGGAGATGTCACCTTGACGGGCGGCGGCACTATCAATCTGACGAATGCCGACCGCATTCTCGGAAGCGGCATACTCACCAACACGAATAATCTCATCCAGGGAGATACCAATAATACCGGCGGACTCGGCTACAACCTGATCGGCATCATCAATCAAACCAGCGGCGTTATTAACGCCAATAACAACGGCCTGGTGCTCACCGTCGATCCCGACTCCGCCAACGGCCTTGTCAATCACGGCCTGATGGAAGCGAGCAACGGTGGCATCCTGCTTCTAACCGGAAACGGTGGCGGCGGTTTCACCAACACCGGGGCGGCGATCACCGCGCAAACAGGCTCAACCATCCAGTTAGTCAATGGCGCTTCCATCACTGGCGGCACGCTGAGCGCAGTTGGCACCGGCAGCATCGTAAATTTAAACGCCGCCACGCTCAATGCCCTCACGCTGGCAGGCGCTTTCAACGCTCCTAACACCACCACCACCACCCTGAACGGAGCAATCGTTAATACCGGAAGCATCTCGCTTAATTCCACCGGCAATTTCACCGACCTTGTCCTGGGTAGCAATGTCACCCTGAGCGGTGGCGGTGTCATCAACCTAGTCAACGCCGATCGCATTTACGGCAACGGCATCCTGACCAACACCAACAACACGATCCAGGGTGAAACCCACTCTGGCAGTCTCGGAAACAATGGGATCGGGATCGTGAATCAGACCGGTGGTCTTATTAACGCCAACGTCTCCGGGCTGACCTTGAATGTGGATCCGGATTCGACTGACGGCTTGGTAAATCAAGGAACGATGGAAGCCAGCAACGGCGGAATCCTTCTACTCAACGGCAACGGCGGCGGCAGCTTCACGAACAGCGGAACGATCGTGGCCAGCGGCGGCACCTTGCAGTTTAGCGGCACCGTTACTTCTTCCGGCACGGTCGATGTGGGGAGCGACTCACTTTCAGTTAGCGGCAGCTATATGCAGACAGCCGGCACCTTCCGCCTCGCCGGCGGCACGGTCACTTCCTCCAGCGCGCTCAATTTCATGGGCGGCCTGATCGATGCCCGCGGCACGATGACCGCTGGCCTAACCAACAGTGCAAACCTCCAGCCCGCTCTCGGGGGCAGCGGCCTCGCCGTCACCGGCGCCGTCTCCCTCCTCTCCGCTTCGCAATTGACCTTCCAACTCGGCGGGCTGACCCAGGGAAGCGAATACGGCTTCCTCAACGTCAACGGCACGGTCGCGCTGGGCGGTCAGTTGGTGCTTTCGTTCGTCAACGGCTTCCAGAATTTAGTCACTGGCAGCGACATCTTTACCGTCGTCAGCGCCTCGTCCAACTTCACCGGTGCATTCAGCAACGTCGCTTCCGGCACCCGTCTTCTCACGAGCGACGGATTTGGCACCTTTGTCGTCACGTACAGCGGCAGCAACGTTGTGCTTTCGAATTTCATTGCCGGCGGTTTGGCGCCATTGAGTCTCGCGGGCTCGAACTCAACGACCGGTAACGGCGGCAACGGCGGCACGCTCAACCTCACGGCGCCCGCCATTACCTTCGGTCTGGGCAGCGGCGAAATTCCCGGCGCTTACTTTAGCGGCGGCAACGCCCCGGACGGCTCCGCATTCATCGGCGGAGATGGCGGTACTCTCGCGATCACTGCGACCACCGGCGACATCGTGGTCGGAGCGGATATTGAAGCGTCGACCGGATCCAGCGGCGCCGATGTCCCGGCGGGCAAAGGCGGTTCGGTTACCCTCACAGCCAACACCGGCACGGTGACGGTGAACAACCGAATTCAGGTTTCGCATAATATCGTCAAGCGGCGCAGTGCGACGGGCGGAACGATCGCGCTCAAGAGCGGAAGAACCTCCGGCGTTGCGATCAATGTCAGCAACACCGGGCAATTGCTCTCGCTTCTCGACGCGGCAGCTCCAGGGCCGGGCGGGAAAATTATTATTCAAGCCACTGCTCCGACCGGCAACAGCCAGGTCAACGTCAGCGGCACGCTACAGGCGGATCGCGGCACGGTTGATATTCGCAACTCCGGCAGCAGCGGCCAGATTAACCTGACGAACGCCAACATCCACGCCGATGCGATCAAGGCTGCCGCCCTCGGGAGCAACGGGGTCTTGCAAGTCGGCGGCGGCAGTCTTTCCGCCGATACCACCCTGCAACTCTACGCCACGAGCGGAAATGGGCAGGTGGTCTTTGTCGGCAACGTGAGCTTGAACGGCAACTCAACCAAGAGCATCGCGGGCAACAGTGTCACAATCAGGAATGGCGTGCTGGTCAACGTCACCGGCCCGAAAGCATCGGTCTACGTTAACAGCACCGGCTCCATTCCGAACGCGAACTACTCCGGCTTCGGCGGGAACGGCCACACCAACGGCACGTTCGGTGGCTCGGGCGCGAATCCTCCGCAGCCGCTCTCGAACGCACCGCCGCTCGGTCTTCCTCCGAGCGGTTAGGCGGCCCCTTGCAACCAGTCAACGATCCGCTTTCGGCCACACTGGTGGGCCGAGACTCCGTCGAGCCGAGAAAGGTTGCGCCTCGCAACACGCCAGTTGCCCGGTCCACCGAGAACTAATCGAAGGCGAGAAAGCTTGACGCCGCGACCACGAGTCGGTCACACTTCTTGCGGTCCATCACCCTCGCCTTCGTTGGCCGCCTGGCCAACCGGACGGGAGGTCGGGCTGGACGTAGTCCAACGTAGAGCGGTTTCCAATCAACATGATTCTCAAAATGAAGAAGAACGACTCGCAAAATCACACACCCAGCAACAGCCGCCCGCCGCTTTCGCTCCTCGCCAAAGCGATGCGTTACTCTTCGTTGCTCGCTTGCCTCCTTTTACCTTTCACCTCCAGCGATGCGGCGCAGCTCAAGGAAGCGCGCGTCAGTCAGGTGATCAAAGATGTCAATCTCCTTCCCGGGCAGGCCGCACCGCGCCCCGCACGCGTGAGCGATGAAGTCCGCAATGGGACCGCAATTCGCACCGGCGTGGAATCGCGCGCGGAACTTGTCTTCACCGATCAGACGCTGGCCCGGCTCGGCGCGAACACGATCTTCAGTTTCAACGAAGGCACCCGCAACTTGCAGCTCGGTGGCGGCGCCATGCTCCTCCGCGTCCCGAAAAATGCCGGCGGCGCGCAGATCAACACGGCCGCGATCACCGCCGCGATCACGGGCACGACAGTCATGCTCGAGTTTCATCCGAACGCTTACATCAAGTTCATCGTCCTCGAAGGCACCGGGCGAATCTTTCGCAACGACCGGGTCGGCGAATCAGTGCTCGTCCACGCTGGCCAGATGCTGATCGTGAATCCCAAGGGCAAAGGCCTGCCCGATCCGGTGGATGTCGACCTGGATCGGCTGATGAAGACTTCGGAACTCATAAACGGCTTTGAGTCGTTACCGAGCGACGCGTTGATCGCGCAGGAAATCCTCGCGCAAACAAAGATGATGAATGACGGCGGGTTGATCGAAACCAATCTCGTCATTTTCGGGGGTGGCACGCTCGTGTCCAAGCTCGACCCGACGAACGCCAACGCAGTCGACCAGGCAAATGCGAGCGGCGCCCGTCCACTGCAATCGACTCCCACTCCTCCACCCATAACACCCACGCCACCGCCCATCACTCCTACACCTCCACCCATCACCCCGACCCCGACACCCATGACACCCACGCCGACGCCGATGACTCCCACGCCGACGCCGATGACGCCGACGCCGACACCCATTACGCCGACGCCGACCCCGAGCAAATACGGGACGCCCACGCCCATTTCCTCTCCAGTCCCCTACGTCATCAGCAGCGCAACTACGATTGAGACTGATCCCACCATCACGACCAATGGCGTCACTGATTACGGCAAGATCTATCGGGGCCCCGCCCTGGACGGTCCGGCTTCGGTCTGGTTGTTTACCGCGACTTCAGCTTTCGATACGAAAATCGGGTTAGATGCTTTCTTTGGTACCACCAGTCCTTATGTGCCACTGGCCGCGCTGAAGTTTCTCGCTTTGAATTTGACCGGCAATCCCACGATCTCGATCGCGAACGGCGGGCCGACCAATCTCGCGCTCATCAGCGTGGGTGATATCACCTCCGGGCCGCCGGGCGGCACCATCACCTTCAGCGGGCTCGACGCACTCTTCCTCGGCACGCAGGACGGCTCGATCACGCTTACATCCGATCTCGCTTTCCAGGGCATTCCCGCCATCGGCATCTATGCCCGCGGTCCAGACTCGACTCTTACTTTCGATTCCACGGTCGCGGGCACGGCCTACTTCGCGCTGGAGTCGGAAGGAAGCATCCTCTTGAATAACGAGCTGAGCGTGACCGAGACCAACGTCTCTGGCTCGCAACTGAATGTTTCTTTGCAATCCGGCGGCGATTTCACTGCCAGCAATGGTCTTACCATTAACCTCGATAATTCCGAAGGTGGCGTCCTTAATTCGAGCACGGACGCGCAGTTGACGACGGGCGGCAACCTGACCGCTAATGGTGAAACCGGCTTGAGCCTAACGATCTCGAATAATGGCGCCGGACAGATAAGCGACGACGCTTCGTTGGACGTAAGCATCGGCGGCGACCTGACGGCCAGCGCGATCATTCTCCTGATCAATAATCGCGACAGCGGATCGATCGGCGGCGATGGGACGGTTTCGACGAACGTTAGCGGCGCGATCACGACGACGGGCGACGCAACATTCTTCATTTCCGGTCGCGACGATGGCGGGGGCGCCGGCTTGATCAGCGGCAACGCCTCGGTTACACTGACGGCCGGCAGCGCTAACATCGGAGGAAACTTGTTAGCGGGCATGAGTGAAGCCACCGGCGGACACTTGGCGAGCGCGCTGGCCACCATTGGCGTGACCGGCGACGTCACGACTGGAGGTGGCCTCCAGTTCTCCGTTCAAAACGGTGGTTTCGATCAAATACTCGGGATGGAGGAGGGCGGTGGAACAATCGATCAGGATGCCCTCGCTTCCCTCACCGCGGTCAATGTGACGACCGGCGACTACGTTCTCGGCCTCATCTCGAACCTGGACGGCGGCCAAATCGGTGGAAGCGCTGCGCTTGGCCTCGCCCTAACAGGCAATCTCAGCTCCCAGGGCGACGTCACCTTTCAAATCGACAATAGTACCTCGATGGGCACTCTTTTCTCCAGCATCGGCTCCAGTGCCACAATCGGTGTCAGCGTGGCAGGCAACCTGAACGCCAATAGCGAGAACGGGCTCGCCCTATCGATCTTAAACACCAACAACGGCTACATCGGAGGCGTGGCTCTGGCCAACGTTGTCGTGGGCGGAACCCTCACTGCGACCACGGCCAATCTCGTCATCGATAATAGCAACGGCGGTTCGATTGGGTCCGCTGTCGGGTTGGATTTGTTAGGGAGCCAAGGATCGATCGGTGGCCTTCTGGAGACCATCATTGCCAACAATTCAGGCGGAAGCATTCTCGGCAGCACTAATCTGATTGCTTATTTTACGGGAGATTTGAGCACTGACGGTGAGGCGGACTTTACCATCGACAACTCGGCCTTCAGTGACTTTGGATATACTGTTGGCGGAAATATTGCGCAGGACGCTGCCATCGGACTGATTGCCCAGGATATTTCCACCGGAAGCGGCCTCTATACCTTTCTTTACAACGACGGCGGGGGTCATATTGGCGGCAACGCCTCTATCGCGGGAGCGATCTTCGGAAATCTTACGACTCAGGGCGATCTCTTCTTCGACCTCCAAAACTCCGCCGACCCGGGTCAAGATGGAACTCTTCCCGGCGGCACAATCGACGGCGACGCCTCCGTCGCACTTGCAGCGGGCGGCAACATTGTCTCGCACGGTGTGGCCGAGTTTGCGGTCCTGAATAACGATTACCGTTTCCTCGATCAGGGTGGGACAATCCTGGGCAGCGCGACCGTCGACGTTGGCGCGACCGGTATCACGACGACCGACTTTTTTCAGCCGCTGATCAACAACACCAATGGAACTATCGGGGGCGACGCCAACCTGTCGGTCATTGCGAGCGGAGACATCAGCATCGGGACAGAGACCTACTTCAACATTCTCAACAGCAACGGCACCATCGGAGGAGACGCGGCTGCCAATCTGACCGCGAACAACTTCACCAACGGAGACACCTTCGAATTTCAGATCCTCAATGACGGCGGCAGCATTGGCGGCAATGCTACCCTCACCGCCGATCTTACCGGCAACCTGACGAGCACGGGAGCGGCGACGATTCAAATCACGAATGGCGGCGGCAGCATCGGCGAAAACGCATCCATCAGCCTGACGGCGAATGCGCTTTCGGCTCCGTCTCTACTCGCCCAGATAGATGACTCTGGCGGTTCGATCGGCGGAGATGCGTCGATCGCCTTCAACATCTCGCAATCGCTCACTACGACCAGTGATGCCACGTTCAATATCGACCTGACCCCGGAAGGGCACGCCCACGCCGGCAACAACCAGCCGGCCACAATCGGGACGATCGATTTCAACGGCGGCTCTTATGATGTCGGCGGAACGCTTCTCGCCACCATCGTTGGTGGCGACGGCGGCATTACGATCGGCACTGCCTCGATGCATGCCGACATCGTGAAGATCGGCGCCTTCGGGAACAATGGCAGCCTAACGATCGGCGGCGGCAGCATTTCGGGTGACACGCTTTTGAAGCTGTACGCGCCCGGCAGCAACGGAATGATCGACTTTGTCTCCAACGTCACCCTGAACAGCAACAGCAGCGTGCTCATCGCAGGTAACACTGTCACGGTCCATAACGGCGTCATCGTGACGATTGCAGGGGACGACGGCGTTAACGCTTCGGTTTACACCAACGTCCCGAATTACACCGGGTCGGGCGGCAACGGGAGCACGACCGGAACGTTCGCCGGTAACGGCGCGACAACCCAACCACTTGACCAGGCCCCGCCGTTTGGTCCGGCAACGCCTGCAAAAGGCTCTACGACCTCGATTGCAACCACTGGTCCGACTCCGGCCACGAATTCCGGTTCGCCAGGAAACGGTGGCAGCGGAGCGGACACGATCGTCCACCGCGTGAGGCCGCACGTTGCAATCGCCAGGGTCGCAGATTCGAATGAGTTGCTGGATCTGGCGGATAAAGCCGCGTCCGCTCCGGCCCAAACGGGCCGCAGCAAATCGAACACGCCAACAGGCAGGACGCCGCACAATCCGATCAGCGCTTTGCCAGCGAAGGGGCGGCCATTATCTCCGCGTCCAAATGCTGCTTCGGAAGAGCTGACCCTTAATCAGCGCGGGAGCGGCCGACCGGCGGCGCTGCCCTGATCGCCGCGCGCGGGCGCGAATTGAGTTGATTCGTTAGGCTGACATGCCAGGAGCACGGGTCTCCCGCTCGTGCTTCGCCTAGTCACGCAATTGTTCCTCCAGGTAACCGGACCCGAGCGCAATGCCCGCGAGCAAAAGCGCCCCAGCCGTCACCAAGGGCACCGGATCAAATGGCGCGGGCGGCAGCGCCACCACTCCCCTCTCATCTACCGCCGCCGGTGCATTCACATATCGCCCGCGGCGCGGTGCCCGGAAACGTTCCGCGAGACGTTGGAGCTGATCGGGCAATTCACCGCCGCTCATCGGCACGCCATGCCCGCAACCGACCACTGCGGGTCGCAAATCCGCCAGCTCCCTTAGGGACTCCCGGGTTGCGCTCCAGTCCATGTTGAACGGCGCGCAGGCGCGGG
The DNA here is from genome assembly GCA_963742545.1 of uncultured Verrucomicrobiae bacterium. Classification (GTDB taxonomy): domain Bacteria; phylum Verrucomicrobiota; class Verrucomicrobiia; order Chthoniobacterales; family UBA10450; genus Palsa-1392. The sequence goes on from CAVUMF010000005.1 coordinate 365,530, forward strand.
ACAGTTTCTTTTTGCCACTGATCAAGCCGCTCCACGAGTCCATGTTCATGGTCGCAAACGCATCGCCGGCCAACAGCACCCGGTCGGATTCGCGAAAGAATGAAATATGCCCGGGCGAATGACCCGGCGTCGCGATCGACTTCCAGTCTGGCAACCCCTGCAACCCGCCGTCGGGCAATTCGCGCACGCGGTCGCCCAGGTCGCGCCCTCGATAGGGAATGAAGCGCGAGAAAAACGCCATCGCTCCGCCGATTGTCGGGTCCGGCGGCGGATAGGCTGAGAGCCCGGTGAGATAAGGCATCTCCATCCGGTGGGCGAAAATTGGCACATCCCATCGCTTCGCGAGTGCCAGGGCCGACCCGGCGTGATCGAAATGACCATGTGTGAGATAGATCGCCTGCGGTCGCGACCCGGCACCGAAGCGCGCTTCGGCGGCCGCAAGAATTTCATCCGCGCGGCCCGGCAATCCGGAGTCAATCAAAGCCCATGGTCCACCTGAGTGGCCGATAAGATAAGCATTCACGAAACTGATCGGCTGCCAGCCGACATCGGGAGCAATTCGTTCGATCGCCTTCATAAGACCTCGCCAAGATAAATCGAAATCGCGCGTACTTCCTGCCGTAAATCGCACAAGAATGTAGAAGGTGCCGTTGCGCCCCGATCGAGAAAAGACAAGACGCGCCTTCCAAATCGGGGCACAAAGGCCCCTCCCACATTGCACACGCCACGCCGCCGCGTCCTATGGAATGACGAGCGTCTGACCGGGCTTGAGATCGCCCGGTTTGGAGATCGTACCGGAGTTCGCCTCCAGGATCCGCGGCCAACGGGCTGAGCTGTTGTAAAATTTCCGCGCGATCGAGGCCAGCGTATCACCCGGTTGGACCGTGTAACTGCGTTCCTTTCCCATGCGCTTCGTTTTCTCGTCAGGCCTGGTCTTCGATCGAGGTGCGGCTTTCTCGGCTTTTTCCTGGGCCCAGTTTTCCCCGATCTGCTTGCGCAGACTCAGATTTTCATTGTTCAATCGCACCAGCTCGGATCGCGGCACCATCGAGTCGCCCCCCAGGTTGGTAAGCAAAGTCAGCTCGTCGCGTTTCATGAAGGCCTTCACCTCCTCGGCCCGCTTCCCGCCCGGCTCGAGCGCGAGGAAGCGCTTGAAATGGTGCAGAGCGTTGAGCGGGTCATTCAGCTTGTCGTCGTAAATAAGGGCAAGCTTGTAATGCACCTCAGCCGTGCGGGCTGTGCCATCGAGCGCGGCTTCGTAAAGACTGATCGCCTGCGCATAGTTGCCCTCCGCCGCCTTCGCATCCGCATCCGCGCTCAGCTGTTCCTCGCGCTGCGTGATCATCCGGTCGCAACCGCCAAGGAGAACCAGCATGCCTAACGAAGCGATCAGTACCAAAACTCCTCGTCGTGGGGAAGGGTGTGACAAGGGACTTCTAGTACCTCGGAACATTGGGATCGATTTCCTGCGACCACGCGTCAATTCCACCCGCGACATTTGCTACCCGCGCAAATCCCGCCGAGCGCAAAAACTCCGCCGCCCGCTCGCTCCGCATGCCGCTGTGACAAAAGACACAAATCTCTTTCTCCCGATCGAGCTCCTGCCAGCGAGCCGGGAGTTCGCCTAACGGAATTAAATTTGCCCCCTCGATCCGCGCCATCTCAAATTCAAACGGCTCGCGCACGTCGAGCAGCACTAAAGGCCGGCCCGACGCCATCCTTTCCTGCAACTCGTACACGCTGATCTGCAGTGCCGCCGTGGTCAGGTCAGGCGCGCCGGCACAGAACATTTCGTAATCGATCGGCTCCGTAATCGTCGGCTGCACTCCGCAGACTGGACAATCGGGATCACGGCGTAAGTTGAATTCGCGAAATTTCATCTTCAACGCATCAAAGTGAACCATCCGGCCGATCAACGGCTCGCCAATGCCGAGAATCAGCTTGATCGCCTCGGTCGCCTGCATCGTACCGACAATTCCCGGGAGGACGCCGAGGACGCCGGCTTCCGCGCAACTTGGCACGTCGCCGGGCGGCGGCGGTTCGGGAAAAAGGCAGCGGTAACAGGGCCCGTTAAGGTGCGGCGCAAAGACAGTCGTTTGCCCATCGAAGCGAAAGATGGAGCCATAAACGTTCGGCTTGCCCGCCCAGACCGCGACGTCGTTGGAAAGATAACGGGTGGCGAAATTGTCCGTTCCATCGACGATCAAATCGTAGTCGCGCAAAATTTCCTCCGCATTCCCGCTCATGAAACGGCAGGCGTGCAGTCGCACCTCAAGATGTGGATTCACCTCCATCAACCGATCGCGCGCCGATTCCGTTTTCGGCCGATCGATGTCTTTCGTGCCGTGCAGGAGCTGGCGATGGAGGTTGGAAAGCGCCACCCGATCGCCATCCACAATCCCGATCGTCCCGACGCCCGCCGCTGCGAGATAGAGCGCCGCGGGCGAACCGAGCCCGCCAGCCCCGAGACACAGAACGCGCGCTGCCTTGAGCTTTTTCTGCCCGGCAAGCCCAATCTCCGGCAGCATGATGTGGCGCGAGTAGCGGCGTTGCTCATCCGCGCTTAGCTCCGGAATGTGGGAGGGGCCTTTGTGCCCCGACTCCAAACGTGCCTCTAGTTTTTTACAAGCTCCCATTTGATCCCTACGATTCGCTGATCCGCGAACTGCTTCAAGGATTTCGGGAATTCGAGATAAAGCGCGTGCCGCCGTTCCAGAAAACCGACGACTCCAAACTCGCTCCCACTTTCGGTCCGTTCGATCGTCATTATGTGATGGTGCCGTATCTGCGATCGCAAATGGCGATCCTTCTTCGGCTCCTGCCAGAGTGTGTAGGCGCGCGGCTCGCCGCACGCTTCCACGACCAGGGCAAAACGAGCGGTTGTTGTCGCAAGAACTTTCAAGGTGACAAGAACCGATCGTGGAGAACGCCGAGCGCGCAAGTTGCCTCTGCGTTTTCCCAACAACCGTGCCTGCACCATTCGCCCGGGGTGCCTCGCAAGAAAAGTCCGCCAGAGGACTACGGCAAAGAGGATCAGACTACCGTTGCTGCATTCCTGCCCTGGCGGGGTTCGTTAGTCCCCAGTCCATAGCCCCTGACGGAAGAGAAAGTTCCTGCGAAGCAGGCCAGCGCGCAATCTGTTTCTCCACCGTCGCGTCGTGCCGGCATGCCCGGCGTGAGTTCGCCTAACGAATCACAGGCCAAGCAGATCGCGCTGCCATTGCACGAGCAAGGTCTGACTGCGGTCGGGGTCGGCGGCAATTCCTTCCAGCGCGCTGCGCGGCGCGATGAAAGCTGGATCGATCGCCAGCTCCTTCGCGTGATGATCGCGGCGCCGTCGCAGTTCCTCCAACTTTTTATCGAACCCGGGCGTGCGCCTTCGGCTCGCCCGTGCTGGCCGTTGCGGCCAGGTCGCCTCTGGCAGCTCAAGCGCCGCCCGCGCCGCCGCGAGAAATCCCTCCCGTCGCCGATCGGAGAGATGGCGAAACTCCGGCGTCTCGCCCGCCACGAACTGTTTCGCGGCCTCGATCATCGCGCTGTTTTGCAAAATATGAAAAGAGGGTCGGTCGGCCTGCTGCGCCTCGCGATCGCGCCACTGCCAGATGGCGCGCAGCACCGCGCAAGTCTGGGCCGGCAAAGTGCCGCTGCCGGTAATGCGCCACGCTTCCTCGGGGTCGCGTTCGCGCGAGACCATGGTTTGCTCAATCGCGCGCTGACACGTTTGGCGGAACCATTCCATTCGGTTGAGCGCCTGCATTTCTTCTTGCATTTTCGCCGCCAGCGGCAGGAGAAAATGGGTGTCGTTTTTCGCGTAGGCTTCCATCGCTGGCGGGAGCGGACGTCGCGCCCAATTGGCCTTTTGCGATCCTTTCGCCAGTGTGACGCCAAAATATTGCTGCACCAGCGCCGCATAGCTGAATTCTCTCAGGCCCAGCATGCGCGCCGCGATCACCGTGTCGAAAACGTCGCGCACCGGAAGATCAAAAGTGCGCCGCAACAGGCGCAGGTCGAAATCCATTCCCTGCAAGACAATTTCCTTCTCCGCCAGGACGGTGCAGAGCGGCTGCAAATCGACCGGCGCCAGCGGATCGACCAGCAGGTCCTCGCCGTCAAAAGTCAGCTGAATGAGGCAGAGCTTTTCAAAGTAGCAGTGCAAACTGTCGGCCTCGGTGTCGACCGCGATGCGGCGAAACTGGCAGAGCCGCGGCAGAATCGCCGCGAGTTGTGAGTCGGACGCGATCACCGCAGGCCTGCCAGCAAGAGTTCCGCGTTGGTTTTGGTCGCGTGCAGGTTTTTGATCAGCAACTCCATGGCTTCCAGCGGCGGGAGCGCAGCCATCGCCTTGCGCAACAATTTCACCCGCTCCCATTCCTCGGGATGATAGAGCAGATCTTCGCGACGCGTCCCGGATTGCTGAATGTGGATCGCGGGATAAAGCCGTTTCTCGACCAGCGAACGATCGAGATGCAGCTCCATGTTTCCGGTGCCCTTGAACTCTTCGAAAATCACTTCGTCCATCCGGCTGCCGGTCTCGATCAGTGCGCTCGCGAGAATCGTCAGGCTACCGCCTTCCTCCACGTTGCGGGCCGTGCCAAAAAAGCGCTTCGGCTTGAGCAGCGCCTTGGACTCGACCCCGCCCGACATGGTACGGCCCTTGCCTTTTACGAGCGAGTTATAGCCGCGCGCCAGTCGCGTAATGCTGTCGAGAAGGATGACGACATCCTTCTTTTGCTCGACCAGGCGCTTGGCGCGCTCGTTTACCAGCTCCGCTACCTGCACGTGGCGGGTCGGAGGTTCATCGAAGGTCGAGCAGTAAATCTGGCAATCGACCTCGCGGCGCAGGTCGGTCTCTTCCTCCGGTCTCTCATCTACGAGCAAGATGATGAGCACGATATCGGGATGATTGATGCGAATTGCCTTCGCGATCTGCTTTAGGAGGATCGTCTTCCCGACACGCGGCGGGGCGACGATCAAGCCGCGCTGCCCGCGCCCGAGCGGGGTGAGCAAATCGACCGCGCGCACACATACAGAATCGATCGAATCGTTTTCCAACATGATTCGGCCCTCGGGGTAAAGCGGAGTGAGATTGTCGAACGCGATCGGCGCCTGCCATTCGTCGGGCGGCTGGCCTTCGATTGAGAGGATGCGATCCAGCATCATGCCTTTCTCGCGATCCCGCGGCGCGCGGATCGTGCCGCGAAGCGCCTGGCCGGGCCGGAGACCAAATTGCCGAATGAGAAAATGCGGCACGCCGACGTCTTCCGGCAGCGGGAGGAAATTATTGAGCGGCGACCGCAGTATGGCGGGCCCGTCGTTAGGCAACTCGAGAAAGCCGCTCGTCCGCACCTGTTGTCCGCGTGCCACGGCGTGGCGGACAAGATCGAGGATGAACTGATGGCGCGTCCGGCCCGGATGCGGCCGAATTTCGGCCTGGGTAAACCACTCCTGAAGCGCGATTGGCTCCATTTTCTGGAGTTCCTCCAGTTCGAGCGGCGGGAAGGTCGCCTCCGGCTTTTCGTTAGGGACTTCCGGTTCGACGGGTTTGGGCGGCGCCTCGGTCACGGTTGAATTGTGGGGCTCTTCTTCCATCAGATGGCGACCAGAAATCGCGCGAAGATTGCGGCCTGCGCCTCAAGATTCGAGAGAAGTCCGTTGTTCCAGACGAGGTGATCGGCCCGGGAGATTTTTTGCGGGAGTGGCATTTGCGAGGAGATCATGGCGAGAGCGTCAGAGGGCGGGAGACGAGTTCGGGCGATCAGCCGTTGCAGCTGGATCGTTTGCGAACAGGCAACGACCACGACGCGGTCGCATAACGTTTCACCTTTGGTTTCATAGAGAAGTGGGATATCGGCCAGAAAAATTTCGCCGGATTGACGGCTTTGTTCCGCTTCAGTGGCCCACTGACGGCGGATGCGCGGATGCAGGATTTGCTCGAGCGCGCGCTTCTTTCCCTTGTCGGCAAAGACTATCGCGCGAAGTGTCGCCCGATTCAAATCACCGCTCGCAGAAAAAATCACCGGGCCAAATTCCTGACGCAGGAGCATGCGCACCGAGGCATCCTCGTCGACGAGCCGCCGCGCCGCCTGATCGGCATCGAAAAGCTTCGCGCACGCCAGGTCGCGCACGCGTTGGCTAAAAGTGGATTTACCGGTGGAAATTCCGCCCGTGATTCCAATGACGTGGCAGGGTCTGGGCATTGCGTGAAAGCCGCTTCTAAGGGAAGCGATCGAATCTCGTCAATCTTTGTCCGCCTTCCAGCAGAGAGCATGGACATGCGGAAGCATGCCCCTCCGGAGGGACGCGCTTCCGCGCGTCCAAGCTCGCGCCCGCAGCCGCCGGTCTTGGTTCAAGTGATGCACTCCTCTAGTAACCCGCAGCCTGTCCGTCTTTGCGCGATTCGCTTGCGCCGACGTAGACGCGCTGGCCGTCGTGCATCTCGACTTTGATCGCCTGGTAACCGCCGTAGCCGCCGACGTCGAGGCGCACATTGTGGCCGCGCTTCATCAGCTCGCGGGCGGTCTCATAGGGAATGCCGCTTTCGAGCTCGACGTAACCGCCGTTCTCCATCTTTTCGCCGGTCGGTTCGTTGTCGCCTTCGTGCTGCCAGCGGGCGGCGTCGCCGGCTTCCTGCACGTTCAGACCAAAATCGATCTGGTTGGTCAGCACCTGCACATGACCCTGCGGTTGCATCCCCCCACCCATGACGCCGAACGCCTCCCACGGCTTGCCGTCCTTCATCACGAACCCCGGGATGATGGTGTGGAAGGGGCGTTTGCCCGGCGCGTAAACGTTGGCGTGGCCCGGCTCCATCGAGAAAAGTTCGCCGCGATCCTGAAACATGAAGCCAAGCCCCGGCACCACGATGCCGCTCCCCATCCCGCGATAGTTGCTTTGAATGAGCGAGACCATGTTGCCTTCGTCGTCGGCCGTGCACATGTAAATCGTGTCGCCCTGGTCGAGCACGGGATTGCCAGGCGCGACGGTTTTCGCGGCGTGCTTCGGGTCGATCAACTTGCGCCGCTCCGCTGCGTAACTTTTCGAGAGCAAACCTTTGAGTGGGATCTTGGAGAAGGCAGGATCGGCGTAAAACTTCGCGCGATCGGCCCAGACGATTTTCTTCGCCTCGATCATGGTGTGCAGCGTGTCGGGCGAATTGCGGCCCATCGCCTTCAAATCGAATCCTTCGAGGATGTTCAGGATTTGGAGCGCAGCGATGCCCTGGCCGTTAGGCGGCATTTCGAAAACGTCGTAGCCGCGATAATTCGTCGAGACCGGATCGACCCAGGTGCTCGTGTGCTTTTCGAAATCGGCTTTGCGCAGATAGCCGCCATTCGCTTTCATGAAGGCGTCGATCTTGTCCGCGATCTCACCCTTATAGAAAGCGTCGCGCCCCTGCTCGCCGATCAAACGCAGCGTGTGGGCGAGCGCGGGATTCTTGAAAATGTCGCCTTTGGCCGGCGTGCGGCCTTTGCCATCGAGGGTGTAGGTTTCGAGAAAGGCGCCGGGCAAGCCTTTGTAGATCCGCGGTCCGAACGACCAGTAAAAGGAGATCAGGTCAGTGACGGGGAAACCTTCCTCCGCGTAATGGATGGCCGGCGCGAGATCGTCGCCTAACGAGAGCTTCCCGAATTTCGCGTGCAGCTCTGACCAGGCGTCGACGCAGCCGGGCACGCTGATGGGCAGCATCCCGGTGGGCGGGATCGTCTGGCGATGCAGTTTGTCGAGCTCGGCCTTCATCTGGTCGTAGCTCAAGCCGAGGGGCGAACGGCCGCTGCCGTTGATTCCGTAAAGCTTGTTCTCCTTCGCGCTGTAAACGATGGCGAAAAGATCGCCGCCGACGCCGTTGGAAACCGGTTCCATCAAACCGAGGGTCGCGTTCGCGGCGATCGCCGCATCGACCGCGCTGCCGCCCCGTTTCAGGATCTCGAGACCCGACCTGCGTGGCCAGCGGCACGCTCGTGCAAACCATACCATGCCGCGCCAGCACCTCCGAGCGGGTGGCAAAAGTCTTCCCGGTGATCCGATCGATTTGAGCCTCGAGCGGAAGAACGGGGATGAGAAGCGCGGCAAGGGCAAAGGCAAAGCGGCTGAGTAAAGACATGGACGAAGAGTAACGCGTCACGTCAGCGAAGAAAACTGCCGTATCAGCCTCGGGCTCTTGACCGATCTGTCTCCGGTTCATAGCAATTTCGCGCCTCTTTCAATTTCGGCGAGGGTCTCGCGGGAAATCCCGCCGTTTCGTTTTCTCGCGGGCGGCCATTTCGGTCCTGTTTCATTCAGCAGCTCCGTGAGCACATCGTCGCATGGCTCAATACTCTGCCCGAGGTACAGCATGGCGGCGAGGCAGGTCTTTTTCCGCTGAGAAATGCAATGAGCGATTGCATTCGGGAAGCGTGTACCGCGCAACCGGAGCGAGTCCACTGCTCCCATCCTGATTCTCTCGATGAGGAAAGCAGGAATATTGAAAAAAATCTTGGGAGTGCACGCGTTCCGCGTGCTCAGTGCGTCGTATTCCAATCGCCGACGAGCTGATCTGTTCGGCGCGACATTTCCAGAATTTTCTTGGACTGTTCGACCTGGTATTCGCTTGAGCTCGTGATGGCAAAATAAAGCGGGAGCCCGATGACGCACCCGATCACGAACGGTGCCACGATGCCGGTTGCACTCTGCGCTTTCTTGATCGTCTCGCCGCATCGCGGGCAGCTGGCGGCGTTCGGCGAGACCTGGCGACCGCAGGCCGGGCATTGGATCAACGTCGGCAATGTCCGTGGAAGCGGCGGAGGCACCGCCTCCTCCGATTTTCCTCCGTTCGTGCTTTCCTGATTCATTTTTTCTTCCTCCGATTGGTGTAATTCACGTTCACCCGGGCAGCGCGTGGCGGCGCGTAAATCACGTCCTCGCGTACCCGAATGCCTTGGCCTTCGAGCTTCTCCGCGATCGCTTCGCGGATGAACTGCGACCGATGTTTACGGCCGCGCCCTCGATCTAATTCGCGGACCAGCTCAACGTCAGCTTGGAAGCCGATAAACATCTGTCCGGCGCGACGTTGGTTCGGCATGGGAGTTTGCGATTCTGATCAGCCCGACTCTTGCACGTCAAGGCCAATTCGCGAAGACGCAGCGATCGGGATCCGGAGGCGACTC
>CAVUMF010000006.1:0-8129 GCA_963742545.1 uncultured Verrucomicrobiae bacterium
CGGCTGCCGCGAATCGAGGAAGCGTAATGGTTCGCCGGATAGATGAATTCACGCCGTGTGTTTCGCCACGACCAGACGCAGCGCGTGTCTCGACCATGCCGCGCTGACATTCGTCGTAACGCACGAGCGCGGGAAACATCGGGAGGCCGGCGGCGTCGCCGGAGGTCCACCCGGGGGACGGAGCGCATTTGAGTTGAGATCAAATTTGGCCCCGTTCGATGCTTCCCAACCGTCGTTCGTCAGGCGAGTGAGCCAGGTTTCCCAGATCGAGCCGCTCGCCGGTGCGACGATGATCGCATGACGGTCACCGCCGTCATCGTTTACGTCCCGTTGCCAGTCTTCGAGCGTCAAGTCGCCGGTTCCCTTGGGCCAGCCTTCCACCGGCAGGTTCGAAGGGATCGGATAAGAACCGTTCGGAAACGTCCCACCATCGAGATCCGATTCGTCTGGATAGTTAAAAAACGGAATCGTCAGGCGCGGTTGATCATCCGGTACGAGCACATAGTTCATTTCGTAGAAGCCGCGCACGGTCTGGCGGGTTGAGAGCAGGTCACTCTTCACTTGGGCGATCATTGCGGCCGAGTTGGCGAGGAGCGGGCGACGGGTGATATTTTCATTCCACGCGCTCGTTACCGGCATGATCTGCATCGCCGCGACGACCACATCGGCTGCCGTGGCGTTAAACAGGATTGGCATCGCCACGACCGGCGCGGGCCCAAGGATTCTTCCTTCCTGGTTGATGCGCTCCGCCTCGGTGTGACCTGCGATTGCCAGCGCGCTTAACAACGCGATGCGTCGTAGCTGCGGCATTGTGCTCATTGAGATTTGTTTGATCGAAAACAGGCACCTTTAGAAAGAGCAGCATTTGCGCCTCTGATCGATGACTCGGGTCGTCATTTTCAGCCTCGCCCAGGTGAGTAAGATGTTCATCCTAACCGAGCAGATCCATCATCTGCCGCGCCAATTTCGGACCGGTGCCGGCCTCTTCGTGCTTGAAATAAACGAATGCTTCCTCCCAGTCCGTCTCCCTTGCCCTAACGAACTCCGCCCAGCGTGCGATATCGGCCTCCGTGTAATCTTCTCGTCGCAACCGGAGATAGCCATAATCGGCGGTCACGGCCGTGGGCGCGGCCAACTTCTCCGTGTCGGCCAGGCAAAGTGCGATGTTACGCGACTTGAGCAGGCCGAAGATTTCCTCGTCGAGCCAGGAGGCGTGCCGGAATTCAAAAGCCGCACGGATGGTCGGCAGCTCGCGCAGAAATGCAGCAAGCACATCCGCGTCCTTTTTGAAATTTGGCGGGAGCTGAAACAGGATCGGGCCGAGCCGGTCGCCGAGCTGTGCCGCGACGCGGCAAAAGTAACCGAGCGTGTCCTGGCAATCGCGCAGCCTGGCGAAGTGGGTGATTTTCTGCGGCGCCTTGAGCGCGAAGCGAAAAATCTCCGGAGTCTGCGCCTGCCAGTTCTCGATCGTCTTGGGCGAGGGGATGCGATGAAAGGTGTAATTGATTTCGGTCGTGGAGAGGCGTTCCGCGAAATAGGGCAGCATCTTGCTTGCGGGTAAGTCCTCCGGATAAAAGGAACCTTTCCATTCGGTGTATTGAAAGCCCGAGGTGCCGATCCAGGTTTTCATCTCTCGTCTGATCATGCGCTGGGCGTGGCGCGCTGACAACTTTGTAGCGGTGGTCCGAGACGGCCGACCCGAAGCAATCGGCGGTCATTGACTGCCGCCACAAATTGCTCGTTAGGCGACTTCGCCCGCGGCGTGGCCGCTGGCCCAGGCCCACTGGAAATTGTAGCCACCCAGCCAGCCGGTTACGTCCACCACTTCGCCGATGAAATAAAGCCCGGGAACACGGCGCGCTTCCATCGTTTTGGAGGAGAGTTCGCTTGTCTCGACGCCGCCGACCGTGACCTCGGCCTTGGGATAACCTTCGGTATCGTCAGGCCGGACCGGCCAGGCATGGAGGAGACGGGCAAGTTGCTCGAGTTCGATTTTTCGCACTTGGGCGAGCGGTTTGGGTGAAGCGTAACGGGAGCACCACACCTCGGCGAAACGCGCTGGCCATTCGCGCTCAAGCAAACTCTGCGCGGTCAATTTTGAATCGTGTTGCGCGAGCAGCCAATCGCTTCCCGGATGGTGCGGGAGCAGATCGAGCGTGACGGTTTCGCCCGCGCGCCAGAATGACGAAACTTGCAGGATCGCCGGACCGCTTAACCCCCGATGAGTGACGAGCATCGCCTCGGCAAACGACCCGCCATCGGCCCGCGCGACGACCGGCAGCGATACGCCGCTCAAGGGCGCGAAAGCGACGCGCTCCTCGTCCGCCAGCGTTAAGGGCACCAGACCGGGGCGTGGTGCGCTGAGGCACAAGCCAAACTGTTCCGCGATGCGATAGCCGAAATCGGAAGCACCGAGTCGCGGGAGCGACAATCCGCCGGTCGCGACGACAAGGGAATCGCATTCCAGTTCGCCAAGATTTGTGCCTAACGAAAAGCCAATGGTTGATTTGTCGACCGACGCGACGCGGCAACCGCAGCGCACCTCCACCTCCGCGATCGCGCATTCCGCAAGCAGCAGGTCGATGATTTGGCGCGAACTGAAATCGCAGAAGAGCTGCCCCAGTTTTTTCTCGTGAAACGGGATCCGATGTTTCTCAACCAGCGCGATGAAATCCTGCGGCGTGTAGCGGGCAAGGGCCGAGGCGCAGAAGCGCGGATTGCCAGAGAGATAATTTTCCGGCGCGGCCAGGACGTTCGTGAAATTACAGCGACCGCCGCCGGAGATGGCGATTTTGAGACCGACCCGCCCATTGTGCTCGAGCAGGGCGACGCGCCGACCGCGCCGACCGGCAGTGAAGGCAGACATCAGGCCGGCGGCCCCGCCACCAATCACAATGACGTCGTAACGCTGCAATTACTTGTGCGCCTCGTCGCCCGGCGGCGTCTCCAATTCCCAGAGCAGCCAGTCGTCGTCAGGCACGTATTTCTTCAAACGATCATTCCAGCGTTGCGGAAGCTCGTGCGTCAGTCGTTCCAGGAAAGGAAGGAGCGGATTCTGCGGAGGTTGATTACCCTCCCGCTCGTCCATCGGGATCTCGGGCCAATTGAATTTCTCCTGATAATTCGCAAAGCCGAAGCCCTCGAAGAAATTTTCGCCGCCGCCGAGCGGCATATAGCAAAGACTGGGGATCGCGGCGGGATTTGGCTTGATTGGCACCTCTGAAATGAGCCGATCCAGGAGTTGCAAAGCGTGGGTGTCTCGGCCCTGCCCGAGGTGAGCACGCCGGACTTCGAGGGCTGGAAAAGCAACCGGCGGGCTAACGAAAAGCACTGGCTTTCTTTGCAGACGTGACAGCACGATCTCGCGCACCGTGCCGACGCTGTAAAATATTTGTCGGCACAAAGGCGATGGTGAAGTCGCTCGTGTCCACCATCCGCAAATCGATGTGGAGCGTTTCCCAGAACCCCTCGGCGCATAGCGCGCGTTTTGCGTCACCGGTCTGGCCCGGTTCGAAAGTTCCACTCCGTGCGTACATCGATCGTGTGAATGTCCTCGAGGCCGTATTGCCGGGCGCCATGCACCTCCGGCTTGAACCAGGGATCGAAAACAATCGCGCCCTTTTCCCGCAGGAAGTCGCCCACTCGGTTGCGCCAGCCGAGCTTCTTCTCGACCGCGCGCGAGGCGACGAAATCCATCGGCCCGGAAAGGTAGACGCGGGCGCCAGGCAGAAAGCGGTGTTCCATGGTGCGAACTTAGAACGACGCGGGATGGAATTGAAGGCGCGAGTTGGCGGGCTGGTCCTTGCGCGATTGACCAGGCACGCTGGAACAATTATTTCCTGCTCTCATGCGACGAATCATTGTTCCCACTCTCCTGCTCGGGCTCACGTGTGCGACCGCGCACAGTTCCGCGCCGCTCACGGCGCTCGATGCGTTTGTCGTCTCGCACGGTTACGGCGGCGCCCAGTTCGTGAGCACGGAAAACGCCTATCGCATCCCAATTAGCGCCAACGGCAAGGTCGGTGACCTGACGATCGACACCGGCTCACCGACCTCGATCATTTTCAAGGCAAGCGTGAAAAAGTTCGGGCTCCTGCCAACGGAGACAAACGAGCACGTGCACGGCGCGTTTGGCAAAGGCAAAGAGAAAATCAGCGTCGTTACGATCCATCAGCTCACGATGGGAAATCTCGCCCTCGTGAACGTGAAGGCCGTTGTCCTCTCCGATTTCGTCGGCAATGGGTTGTATCGTCCTTATGGGCTCACCGATGGCCTGTTCGGTCTGCGCGAGATGCTCAAGTACGGTGTGGTGCTCGACCTCAACAATCACCTGCTCCTCGCTCATCCCGGCGGACAAATGAAAGGAATCGCTGACGGGATTCGTTCCATCCTGACGAAACAAGGATATACGCCGATCAATCTCTCCATGGTGGAGGAGCACCTGGAGGTCCCGGCGGTGGTCAACAACACCCCGTGCAGGCTGATCGTAGACACGGGGGCATTTCTTACCGTCATCGACCGGCAGTTTGCGCGCTCGGCGCGCATCGGAGGCTACGACACCGGTTTGAATGCTCAGGGACTCGGGACCAACGGGCGCGGGATCGGGTACAGCCATTTCTCGGAACTCAAGGTCGGCGACTTCACGATCAAGAACGCGAGCGTCACGATCAGCGACCTCGACGCAGAGATCACCGGCGGCAAGCTCCGGGCCGGCGGATTACTGGGCGCAGAGTATCTCGGCTTGCATGGAGCGATTTTCGATTTCAACAGCGGCACGCTCTATCTGCGCCCGGAGAAGTAGCTCACGGCTGCATCGGACGCAGCGCACATTGGGGTTTTGCTGCGCAGTCGGCAGCTCCTTGCATAAAGCGGGAAACCGTCGGGCTCTCGCGATACGACTCGAGACGGGCGGCAGACAGCTGCACGCAATCCGTTTGTACCGAAACCTCCGGTTACCACCGAATCGGACCGTTTGGCCGTTATTGCGACGATCCGCTCAGTGTCTGTTTCGAGAGGCGCCTCTGACCGCTAACAAACGATGGTGTGCCGCCGGCAAACTCCGGAGAGCAGTTCCCAGAGCGCGTTCAGCACGCGATCGGCGGCGGTCGTAACGGCAGCCGCATTGTCCGGTCGAACGTACGCTTCGAGGAGCGCTCTTTCCGTGGCGGCGTGTTCGCGGTCGGCTTCGATGTGGACGGTGAAATAGCGGTAACCTTCCGGGTCCTCGAAATAGTAGTGCTTGATGAGACCGTCGATCTTCGACTCGGAGACCGCCGGGATCTGGCTCTCGTAGGCGTAAAGCGCGGCGAGTCCAGCCGCGATGTCGCCCTCGCTGCAAACGGAACGGAAGGTCGCGATCAATTCCGCGGTCTCCGGCCAGGCTCTGGCGTCGTCGAGTTCCTCAGGTGTGACGCCGAGGGTGGCGGCGAAGTTGCGCCAGAGTTGCGGATGATTTGGATCGCCCGCTTCTTCGTCGATCAGGTTGGCGAGGAGCTGGCGGCGGGTCGGTTGATCGTCGCAGCGCGCGTGCACGGCGGAGAGATAAGTCGGGAAAGCGACCACGTGTCGATAATATTGGCAGGCGTAATCGGCCAGCGTTGCCTTGTGCAATTCGCCCCGCGTCCAGGCGAGGTAAAATGGATGGGTCAGGAGATGGCGGGCAGCGATCTGTTGGTCGAGGCGATCAAGATATTCGTTCATAGGTTTGCAGAGCTTTTAGGCGATCAGCGCGCGCTTGGCAAAGCTGATTCGGATTTTTTCCCGACAAATATTGAGCCGGTCAGGAGGAGGTCGTTCCAGGTCGTGCGGAGCGGGCCCTTGCGCGACGAATCGGCGGGCCGAGGAAGAGACGGGCGGAGTGAGAGTGGCGGTCTTACCGAGGCGCCGAAGTCGCCGCGAAAAATCGAGATCTTCAAAAATTGGGAGATCGCGATAACCGTCGAGCTTTTCAAAAATATCGCGCCGAACAAAGATCGCCTGGTCGCCGAGATGCCAGCCGCAAAGTCGATTGCGCAGACTGGCGAGGCGGCTGGTGAGCGCGAGTGTCACGGACCTCGATCGGTAGCGCCGGGCGAAGCCGCCTCCGACGGCTCCGTCGCGGCCGATCGCTTCGGCGATTCTGGCCAGCGCCCGGCTGGGCAGCCAGGTGTCTGCATGGAGAAAAAGGAGAATCTCGGCGCGTGCCTGGGCCGCGCCGCAATTCATCTGACGCGCACGATGCCGCTCGGGACACTCGATTAGCCGGCAACCAGCCGCCCGGGCGATCGCACCGCTCTGGTCTTCGCTCCTGGCGTCGACCACGATAATCTCGTTAGGCACGCCATTGATTCGCGCCAGGCAGAGGGGCAGCGTCGCCGCTTCGTTGGCGACCGGAATAATGACCGAGATCTCTGGATTATCGGCCGGCAGCATGCCGAAGCTACCGCTCTTCGCGCGGCATGACACTGCTGTTCCTTCGTCGCTAACGACCGAGCGGGTTGGTCACGTTGGTTCCGGGCGGGGGAGTGAACTCAAAGGTTGCCGGCGGAATCGGGACGCGGGATTCGTTTGCGTAAATGGTCACAATGTGATCGCCGTTCGGCTGGTCCATTTCAGTCCGGCGCACTTCAAGATCCGCACTCATCTGGACAGTGAAGGTATTGAGAAGACGCTTGAGCGATGGATTGCGCGGGACGAGCTGGAGCTCGTAGCCCTGCTCCAGTTTGTGCGCCGTGATGTGGTAGCTGTTTTCCACGTTATCGAGGTTGAGGGCCGCGGTCAGGGCGGCAATTCCGGCATCGAGCGGGGAGTGTTTGCCCAACGAATAGTGCTCGGCCGATTGGAACTTCGGGTAGTAAATCCAGAGTTGTTGTCCGTCGCTCACAGTGATGCTGGGTGAATTGCCTTTCACTTCGCGCCGGAATTTGTTTGGGGCGGCGAACCAGACCTTGCCTGAGCTTCTGATCGGTGCGTTCATCAGGTGAACATCTTTTTCTTCCTGGAAATCGGCCTGCACCTGAGGCGCGGCGGCGTGTTTCGCCCGGATGCTTTGGAGAAGCGCCTTGACCTCGTTAGGCACGAGCAACTGAGCTTGAGCCACGTTGAATACGGACAGAAGCAGGATGAGAAGAAGAGCAAATTTTGTTGGCATGACTTCTTTCAAGGACCTCCTGCCATGAGGTTTCATGCGGAAAATTTCATCAGAAAGGCAGAAAAGCAGGAAATGAAGTCGATCAACCTGCTCAGGTTGGCAAATTCTTCCTGCTCGTCTGCCTTGGAATCCCGGCTTCGCTCCTCGCCTGAGGCGGTGGGTTGTGGCCTGATTTGATCGTCCTCGGTTTGACGAGAGCGGCGGCGGGAAGAGTGAAGAAA
Source organism: uncultured Verrucomicrobiae bacterium (assembly GCA_963742545.1). Lineage (GTDB taxonomy): Bacteria > Verrucomicrobiota > Verrucomicrobiia > Chthoniobacterales > UBA10450 > Palsa-1392. The sequence goes on from CAVUMF010000006.1 coordinate 7,351, forward strand.
ATCGTGGCCAACAGGCTCCAGGTCAGCCCGATGGCGCAGGCGATACCGAGGCCGCTCAGGGTCGGATTATTGGCGAAGCCCAGCGAACCGAAGCCGGCGATCGCGGTCAGGCCCGCCAGCGCGACGGGCTTCACGACGCCAGCCACGTCGTGCTCGACCTCGCGCGCTTTCTGCCAAACGAGCAGGACGTAAATGCCGTAGTCGACGCCGATCGCAAGGACGAGACGGAAGGCGAGGACGTTGAGCAGATTGAGGTAGATGTGGGCGAATTTCATGGTCGTGATCATCGCCCCCATCGCGAGCGCGAGAGTGACGAGTTGGATCAGCCAGAGTCGCCAGTCGCGATAGAGAATTGCGAGGAGGGAAGCGTCAAAAAATGCCATCAGCGTGCTGATCAGGATCAATTGGCTGCGCGACCACGGGATGAGGTCGGTAAGGGTAAAACTCCAGCCCGAGAGAGTCATCGGCGCACCGGCGACCGGCAGTTCGCGCTCCAGCATTTCCTTTTGCTCGGAAGTTTCGACCGGCTTCTTCGTAGTCACGAATCCGACCGTGAGAAGTGGGTCCGCCGCAAAGTAGCGATCGACGAGGAACCACCAGCTTGAAGAAGCGGGCAGCGCTTTGCGCCAGTCCGGAATGGCCATTGTGCCGCGCGCGACACCTTCAAGCTGGTCGAGCAGTCTGAAGCCCGCGGCGAATGTCTCGCGACGGAACCCTTTCCTGACGATCGCTTCCTCCAGCGCCCGGCGGGCGGCGGCGAAATCGACCGCACTGAGACG
>CAVUMF010000007.1:0-83350 GCA_963742545.1 uncultured Verrucomicrobiae bacterium
ACAAAGAGCAGTCCTTCATATTCTCCCGCGAGATGCTTTCTCGCAGCGGCAAACGCCTCATCATCCTTGAGCGAAGGCTCCTTTTTTTCTCGACGTCGATCGACACGATCCAGCAATGCCTTAAGCGCAGCGAGATTGTTCGAGGCGAAGAACCAATGGTTATCGAAGGCGCGCGCGAAAACGAAATGCGAGACGTTCAGCGTCTCGATCCGGTGCTGGTCGTAGACAATCGTTTCGTGCCTCGCGTCGCTCGCTTTGGGCCACCATTTCGCCTCGCGTTGCGCGATAAATTGCTTCGCTTTTTCCGGCGTCTCCGCAAAACGGAACCCGCCGACCAGTTTCGGATCGTTATTCTCAAGCGACGCCAAAGCGATAAAAGCGTGCGTCGGGCCGAGCTGGAGAAACTCCTCCAGCGCTTCGCCGTCCCTATCATTCTGCGGCAAGCGGCCGAGCGGCTTCTGCAGCCAACTCTGGACCGATGGCTCGCGCCAAATCTGGTAAAGATCGCTCGCTTGCCAGCGTTCTCGCGCGTGTCTCACATCCGGTACGTGCACCAGGAAGAGCGTCGTCTTCGGCAGCAACTCTGGCACTGTCACGAGGCGATTCGACAGCTGGACGCGCACGAAAATCCACGCCGCCGCCGCTGCCACCAGTGCCATCGCGATTAGCGCGAGCAATTTCTTCATCGGCGAAGTCTCGCATCAAATTTGCCCACCGCGAGCCGTGGAGCGCACTCGACTTTTTGCGCCGCATCGACGATCTCCCTGCATGGCATCATGCGCAGGGTCCCGGCTCGTTCTGGGCAGTTTCCGGGAAAGCGCGGTCATCGGCGCGGCCGAGCAGGCTCTCGCTGAATGCGGCGGCCCGCCCACCTGCGGTTTCCTTTTTCTCTCCGCCAGCTGGCTTCCGCAGATTCATGAAGTGCTCGATCTCGTTAGGCTGCATGCCCGCATCCCGCTCCTGGTCGGATCGGTCGGTGGCGGCCTCATCGGCGTCGGCCGGGAAGTGGAAGGCGCGGCTGGGATGTCACTGCTGCTCGTTAGCCTCCCGGAGGCAAAACTGACCCCGGTTTTGATTTCCACTAAACAGATTGGAGAATCAACCGGGCCCGCCTACTGGCAGATGGAGACTGGCCTCGGCCCGGATGAGGTCGATTCCTGGATTGTGTTGGGCAACCCTTTTGTTCCGGAACTCGAGCGCTGGCTGGCGGAATGGAATGTGGCCTTTCCCGAAGCGCCCTGCATCGGCGGGCTTGTCAGCGGAATCGACGGCAGCGGCGGGAACGGCCTGCTTCTCGATGGCAGAGTCGTCGATGCCGCTGTCGTAGCCCTTGCGGTCAAGGGCGCAAAGATTCGCACCATCGTGAGCCAAGGCTGCAAGCCGGTGGGCGAGCCGTTCACCATTACGCAGGCGGAGGAAAACCTCGTTTACACCCTTGGTTCGCGCCCCGCCTACCAGGTCCTGAGCGAGACCTTCAACGGGTTATCCGACCAGGAAAAGGAACGCGCCCGTGGCAATCTCTTCGCTGGTCTGGCGGCATCGGAATACGTCGCGGATCTAAAACGCGGCGATTTTTTGGTCCGCAATCTGTTGGGCGCAGATCCGCAAACCGGCGCGGTCGCGATCGGCGCACGCGTCCGGACCGGCCAAACCTTGCAATACCAACTGCGGGACAAGATCACCGCTCACGCCGACCTGATGGAGTTGGCAAAAATTAACGGGCTCCGAGGCTGCGAACCGTTCGCTTCACTCGTCTTTTCCTGCAACGGCCGCGGCCAGCGCTTCTTCGGCGTGCCGGATCATGATGCCGCGGCCCTTGCGGAAATTTTCGGTCCGGTGCCCAGCGCCGGTTTCTTCTGCAACGGCGAAATCGGCCCGATCGGTCGTGCCAGCTATCTGCACGGCTATACCGCGTCCATCGCGCTCTTTTGCAGATAGCGGATTCGTCAGGCGCGAGGGTGGAATTTGTGATGCACCGCCTTTAGACGCTGCTGGTCGACGTGCGTGTAAACCTGCGTTGTCGAAATGTCCGCGTGCCCGAGCATTTCCTGGATGATGCGCAGGTCGGCGCCGTTGCCCAACAAATGGGTGGCAAAACTGTGCCGCAGCAAATGCGGATACACGTTCGCCTCCAAACCCGAGCGCCGCGCCACTGCCTTCACAATCTGCCAGATGCGAACGGTCGTCAGGCGACCGCCCCGGTTGGAGAGGAACACTTCGCTCCCGCTGCGGCGCTTGACGAGTCGCGGCCGCTCCTGCTCGAGATAGGCGGCAATCGCCGCACAGGCCTTGCGCCCGACCGGTACGAGCCGCGTTTTCTTTCCCTTCCCCGTCACCCGCACCACGCCTTCCTCGAGATTGAGATTTTCCAGCTTCGCGCCGGCCAGCTCGGAAATGCGCAGCCCGCTGGCGTAGAGCAGCTCCAGCATGGCGCGATCGCGCAAACCAAGCGGCGCTTTCTCGTCCACACTTTCGAGCAACTGCTCGACCTGCAACTCATTCAGCGTTTCCGGCAGGTAACGCTCGATCCGCGGCAGCATCAACGAATCGGTCGGATCCTTTGCCACGAATCCCTGCCCGGTTGCAAAACGAAAGAAAATTTTCAACGCGACCACGATCAACTTGATCGAAGACGCGGAAAGGCCGCCACGTTTGCGTTCCGCCAGATATTCGCTGACCAGCGGCAGGCCGACCTCGCGGGCGCGCGAGATCTGCTTTCGCTGCGCGCACCAGGCGGCGAATTCGCCTAACGACCGCTGGGTCGAGAGTTGATAATTTTCCGAAAGACCGCGCTCCACCGCGAGATAGCGGATGAAAGCATCGATCTCGTTTTCCATGACAACCCAAGCTTCCAGCCTGCTCGCGCCTCTGCGCAAGCTGGAAGCTGGCTTGACATCCTGCGCGCGTTGACAAAGCAAACGCGGACTCGATTGTTTCTTGCGATGAGCCTCGACTTAAACAGCCTTCTGAAAGAGTGGCCGCACGAACCCGGCGCGATCAAAGTTCGCAAAGTGCCGGGTCTCGATGGCCGCGAAAAACTCCAGCTCCGGATCGATCTCGGCCTGCTCCAGATGGAAATGGAAGGCCGGCCCGACGGGCAGCGCCCGCATAACTGCGAGTCGTACCTGGTTTATCATCAGCGCCGCGCCGTTCGCGCGGCGGAACGAGGCGATGAATACGAGCTCACGCCCGAGCAATGCAGCGAGTTGCAGCAGGAAGGGATTCAATATTACCACCGCTATCTCAGTCTGTTCCAGATCGACGAATTCGAAGGCGTCATTCGCGACACCCAGCGCAACCTCGACCTTTTTACCTTCGTCGATGAACACAGCCAGCGGGAGGACGTGGTCTGGAGTTTCCAACAGTTCCGCCCCTATGTCCTGATGATGAACACCCGGGCGCGGGTTTCGATCTTGCTGGCCGAGGGCAAATTTGGCGAGGCCATCCGCGAAATCGAAAAAGGCCGTGAACGGATCGTCGAATTTTTTCAGCAATCCGCCTTTCCAGAGCTGGAAGCGAAGAGTTCAGAGATCGCGTTCCTCGATGAATGGCTCGAAGAGGTGCGCGCGAAGCGTCCGCTCTCGAAGCTGGAGGTGATGGAGCGGGAAATGGAACGCGCCATCGCCGGCGAACGCTACGAACGCGCCGCGGAATTGCGCGACGCCATCCGCCAGATCAAAGCGCAGTCGCTCTAGCCGGGGGCGCTGATTCCGGCCGCAGCCTAACGACTTCTCATGGCGGCGTCCAATTCCAGCCTGACCGAACGAAAGGAACGCTGGGCCCGCAAGATGAGCGGGAAAGCGAAACCCGCGGTCCGCTCCCAGGACCGGCTGCCACCGGGCCAGCATCTCACGCCCGGCTTTCCTGTCCTCGACCTCGGTCTTCGCCCAGAGATCTCGTTAGGCGAATGGCGCCTCGAGGTCGGCGGCCGGGTCGAGAATCCACAAACACTCGACTGGGAACAGTTCAACGCCCTCCCGCAATTTGAAGACGTGAGCGACTTCCACTGCGTCACGACCTGGAGCAAATTCGACTGCCGCTGGACGGGCGTGGCCTTCTTCACCCTCGTCGATCTCGTCCGGCCAAAACCGGAAGTGCAACATGTTCTCTTCACGAGCTATGACGGTTATTCGACCAACGTCCGTCTCTCCGACTGTCTCGATGACGACGTCCTGATCGCGACCCAATTCGACGGCAAACCGATCACGCGCGAGCACGGCGGCCCGGCCCGCGTCATCATCCCCAAGCTCTACGCCTGGAAAGGCGCCAAGTTCGTCAGGCAAATCGAGTTCTCCGTCGAGGACAAGCTCGGCTTCTGGGAGGTGCGCGGTTACAGCAACACCGCCGATCCCTGGACGGAAGATCGCTTTTCGTGAGCGAGCCGCCCCGCGCCCCGCGCAAACTTGCGATCATCGCGGCGTTCGCTGCCCTTTACCTCATCTGGGGGTCCACCTATCTCGGGATTCTGTTAGCGATTCAATCGATCCCGCCCCTGCTCATGGCGGGCGCGCGTTTCACTTGTGCCGGAATCATCATGTACGGAATCGCGCGCTGGCAGGGCTCGACGAAATCTTCCTTCGCCGAATGGCGCACGGCCTTTGTGGTTGGCGGCTGTCTTCTCCTCCTCGGCAACGGCAGCGTAACGATCGCCGAGCAATGGGTCGCCTCAGGCCTCGCTTCCCTCCTCGTCGCGACGGTGCCGATCTACATTGCGCTCCTCGCCTGGCTGAGCGGCTCCGCTCCAAGGCCAGGACCGCTCATCATGCTTGGACTCGCCGGCGGATTTGTCGGGGTGGGAATTTTGGTCGGTCCGGCCCTGGCCGCTCCTCCAGGCGGAGGCGGAAAGCACGTTGGCCTCGGGATGCTGGCGCTGCTCCTCGGCTCGTTAGGCTGGTCGATCGGTTCGCTCTATTCGCGCCACGCCCGCACCTCGGCGCCGCCTTTTCTCTCCTCTGCGCAAACCATGCTTTGCGGTGGCGCCCTGATGATCATCGCTGGTCTAATGAGCGGCGAAGCGCACGATCTTCGTCTGGACAAGATGACCGCCCTATCGTTAGGGGCGTTTCTTTACCTTGTCCTCATCGGCGCGGTCGTCGGTTACACCGCTTACATCTGGCTCTTGCGCCATTGCGATCCGGCCAAGGTCGCGACCTACGCCTACGTCAACCCGATTGTGGCCGTCCTGCTCGGGGCTCTTTTTGCCGGCGAAACTTTATCCGGCCGCACCGCCGTGGCTGCGACCATCATTATTGGATCGGTCGCGCTTGTTATCACCGCCGGACAGATGAAACGAAAAAACGTCGCCACCCCTGCGACGGCGGTTGCGCAAGTGAGATGAAACCCGTTAAAAGAGCGCAGCGAGATGAAACCGGATAACGCCAAAGCGGTCGAAACCCTCCAGGCCAACTGGCGTGCGGAACGCGAAACCGCGCTGGTTTATCGCGACCTGGCCGCGAATGAGCCGGACGAAAAACGGCGCGGCATCCTGCTTCGGATGGCGGAAGCGGAAGAGCGCCACGCGGTGCGCTGGGAAAGCAAGTTGCATGAACTCGGGGTGGCGCCGCCGGTCTTGAAGAATGATTGGCGTCGGCGCCTCAATCGCTGGTGGACGCGCGCGGCCGGCGCGGAGGTGGCGATACGCCGGATGGAAGCCGCGGAAGACCGCGACAAGGAGCGTTACCAGGCGCAAAGCAAAAGCGAGCTGGCCACCAACAATGAAGAGCAGGAATTTCTTCGCCAGACCGCGCTCGAGGAAAAGGCGCACTCGCGAGTTTTGAACACGATGAGCGCGGCGCCGTCGTCGTTAGGCCCAAAAAATGTGCTCGATGCCATTCTGAAACGCGAACGCTGGCACGGTCGCGGCGGCGGCTGGGTGGCAGACGCCATTTACGGCGTGAACGACGGGCTCGGCGCGGTCTTCGGGATCGTTTCCGGCGTGGCCGGCGCGACGGACAACCAGCAGCATTACATTCTTATCGCGGGGCTGGCCGGCATGATGGCCTCGTCACTCTCGATGGGCGCTGGCGCCTACCTTGCGAACAAGAGCGAGCGCGAAATCTACGAGGCCGAGATCGCGCGCGAGAAAGCCGAGATCGATGAGAATCCCGAGGAGGAAATCGAGGAGATGGCGCTCTTTTATCAGTTGCAGGGATTTGCCCCGGAGGAATCGCAACGCATGGCGGAGCGGCTCGCGCAGCAGCCCGAGCAGATGGTGCAGGCGATGGCACAAAGCGAGCTGGGTCTTTCCCAGCATAATTTTCCCAATCAATGGACTTCCGCCTTTTCCGCCGCGCTCTCGACCGCAGTGGGCGCATTCATTCCGATTGTTCCGTTCTTTTTCATGAGCGGGTTCCCGGCTGTCATCGCGGCTTTTGTCATCAGCATCGTGGCACACTTTGCGGTTGGCGCGATCAAATCGCTCATCACCATTCGCTCCTGGTGGGCCTCGGGCTTGGAAATGACGATCGTGGGCGTGATCGAGGCAATCGTGACCTACGGGCTCGGACTGGCCTTTGGCGCGATTGGATAGGTATTCGTCAGGCATGAACCAGCCCGCGCTCGCTGTTATCGTTCCGGCCTTCAACGAAGCCCGGCGTCTGACCGACAACCTGCTTACCCTCCTGAGCTATCTGCAGGCCTTTCGCCCGGAAGCGGAATTGATCGTGGTGGATGACGGTTCCACCGATGGCACGGCGGAAGTGGCAGAGGGACTTTTCGCGCGCCTGCCCGATGTCACAGCGCGAGTTTTGCGCTTCGCCCAAAACCGCGGCAAAGGCCACGCGGTTCGCACCGGACTGCTCGCCACGCAGGCGCCAATCGCGCTCTTTTCCGACGCCGACCTGTCGACACCGATCACAGAAATGCCGAAGGTCGTCGAGCCGATCGAGGCAGGCAATTACGACATTGTTCTCGGCTCGCGCGCCCTCGATCGCAGCCTTATCGGCCATCGCCAGCCGTGGCGGCGCGAGCAGGGCGGCAAGGTCTTTAACGCGCTCGTTCGCCTGACGACCGGCCTTCCTTTCTCCGACACCCAGTGCGGGTTCAAGGCTTTCCGGATGGAAGCTGCCCGCCCCATCCTCGAGCGCGCACAAATCGATGGTTTCGGATTTGACGTGGAATTGCTCTTTCTCGCGCAGCGGGCCGGCTTGCGCATGCTGGAGGTGCCGGTACGCTGGGATCATCGCGAAGGAAGCAAAGTGCATATTGTGCGCGACAGTTTGCGCATGTTCACGGAAGTCGTGAACTTGCGCCGCCGGGTGGCGCGCAAGGGGGCACCGAACGCGGTCGCGGGAATGTCTCGTTAGGCGCGGCGGCCCTGAGCAATCTCAAAACCGTGAAATCTCTTCAAACACGAATGGTGAGGCTTGCGCTTTTCTGCTGCTGCCTGGTCGGCCTCGCAGTCGAGGCGCAGGAAGTGCGGCGCGCCCTCCCGGTGAATCCACCGGTCGCCGCGACACCGGCCGTTGGCCTTTCGCCGGCCACATCGAGTCCCGAGGCACCTCCCGGCAATCCGTCAGTCGCCCAAACGCCCGCCGCCGAAATCGCGCCCGGCGTTTCCCCCGCGCCAGCCACAACGCTCCCGCCGGTGCCCGTCGGCCCCGCTTCGGTCAACGACACCGCCCGTTTCCTCGCTGGGATGGCAGTTTCGGAAGGCTCGTCGCTCGTTCCGCTTGAGCAGACGAAAATCTGGCAGGAACACGCCACCTTCTTCGACCAGGCCTGGGCCAAGCTCGCCGCGCGCCAGTTCTCCGGCATCCGCGAGTGGGAGGTGAACTACCTGCCGGACGCGACCCAGCCGCTTCCGGTTATCTTTTACATGTTTAGCGGTCCCGATTTTCTCTACGCCAACCAATTTTTTCCGAACGCCGGTATATACATTCTCGCCGGCACAGAACCGATCGGCCCGCTCCCCGACGCGACGCGTTTCGGCGGTCCGGCGCTCGATTCCGTTCTCGAGAATCTTCACAAATCGCTCAACAGCGTGCTGAGCTTCTCGTTTTTCATCACAAAGGAGATGAAGAGCGATCTGGAAAATGAACAACTCAAGGGCACGCTCCCCATCTTCTATGTTTTTCTCGCGCGCGCCGGAAAGACCGTCACCGACATCAGCTTTGTCACGCTCGATAAATCGGGCCAGCCGCACTCCGCCACGGCTAACGAGAAGGGAAAGGGGCTCACCCCCGGAGTCCGCATCACCTTTACCGGCGCGCCGGGTGCCGCGCCGCAGACCATGTACTATTTCATGACCGATCTTTCCAACGAAGGCATTCACAGCCAGCCCGGCTTCATAAAGTTCTGTGCCGCCCAGGGCACCGGCGCCAGCCTGCTCAAATCGGCCTCGTATCTGATGTTCGAGAATGGTTTCACCACGGTGCGCGATTTTCTCCTCGACCATAGCAAGGCCATCATTCAGGACGATTCCGGCATCCCGATCAGCGCCTTCGACCAGGCGAAATGGTCGTTGCGTTTCTTCGGCGCCTACGCCGGCCCGATCGAAATCTTCAAAAAATACGCCCAGCCGCAGTTGCTAGGCCTTTACCAGCAAAGCAACCCGGCACCGCTCGGCTTCGGCATCGGCTATCGCTGGAGTGGCCGGCAATCGACTCTCATCGTCGCGACACGCAAAGGAACCGAAGTCTCGCCTCTGCAAACCGGCCCGCCGCCTCAACAGCCGCCAGCCTCGCCCGCGCCTGCCGCGCAATAACTCCAAAACCTCGCCAGCCTGCCACAAGCATGCGTTCTCGTTCGCAAATTGGAGTTTGGGAACGAGGGACAAAAAGAAGCGGCGTGACTAAGACTTAGGCTCGGCCGAGGGCGCTTCGTTGGAAATGTCGACAACGCATCGCCACTGCCCATCAGAGTCGAAACGCCAGATTGATATCCCGCGAGAGTGCAGTGTCATCGTGCCACCGTTTGGTGCCGGCAAGGTAACTTCGTCGGCCCCGCGCATGTAGGCGAGCTTGCCATCGGGCGAGAACACGGGTCTTTGAGAGACCCAATGGATTTTGAATCCCGGAGTATTGAAGCTGGCGGCAACGTAGGCGTGAATTGCTGCTTTACCCTCCAATACAGGCTGTCCGGGAAAAATAAGAACGGCGTCATCACTCCAATAAGATACGACCTTCCCTACATCCTTTCCCGCAGCAGCCAAATCCGCCCACTCCGCATCCCGGCGCAACAATTTATCCCCCTCAATTTTGGAATCGAAATGTCGCCGAGAACAACTAACCAGAACAAGTGCGAGAAGAATCGCGCATAGATAACGAGATACTTGTATTGAACGAGTGACTTTAGTCTCAGGAGACACCGACGAACGTTCCGTCCTTAAGATCGTATAATTTTCGTCTTTTTCGGGTCGCTCGTTCGGCGTAAGCGGAGACAGGACTATCATGACGGTCACTGTGGCGACAGTCGTGCCGCGCGACAATGCAAAAAATCCAAGTCGCGGCCGAGAACTCGTTCCGCCCCATTTTGGCAGCAATCAAACAGCTTACATACAAGGGGGCTGGGAAGCCGGTTTGCGGCAGTTGGCACATTAGCAAGGAAGGGTCAACGATGGTGCACGCCAAGGCGGACTTTCCCTTCCAGTTCGACTGGTTATTCTCCCCGGATGAGCACGCGCGTTTTTTTGATTCGGCACGGAGCAACGGTCCTGACGGCGGAGGATCGTTTCGCTGGGGCGACCGATGTGGAGCTTTCCGATGAAGGCCGGGAACAGGCGCGGCTCCTCGGCGAACGGTTGAGCACCGAAGAGGTGGCGGCGGTTTATGCCTCGCCGCTCGGCCGGGCGGTGGAGACGGCGAAGATCATCGCCGCTCCGCACGGGCTGGAGGTCCAGAAGCGCGACGGCTTGCGCGAAATCTCGCACGGACGCTGGGAGGAAATGACCCGCCGCGAGGTGGAAGAAAAGTTCCCCGAGGAAGCGGCGGCGTGGGAAGAGGATCCTTATACTTTCGCGCCGTTGGGCGGGGAGAGCGGCCTGGCGGTGACCGCTCGCGCCCTGCCGGTCCTGCTCGATATCGTGCGGACGCATCGCGAGGCGAACGTGATCGTCGTCTCGCACAAGGCGACGATCCGTTTGTTGCTCAGCTCGCTACTCGGGTTCGACCCGCGCCGCTATCGCGATAACCTCGATCAAAGCCCGGCTGCCCTCAACATCGTGGACTTCAGGGACGCCGCGCACGCCCGGCTGACGCTCTTCAATTCGACCTCGCATTACAGCGCAACCGAGCACTGTATTCCTTCTGTGCCGACGGCGCGTCTTTCGAAATGGTGGAACAGCGGAGGCGGCGAGCCGGACACGGCGGGGTAAACCACGAAGATCACGAAATTCACGAAGAAAAAATCTCCTTCAAAAAGACCAGATGCTTCGTGTCCTTCGTGGTGAATAACGCGCTATTCGTTAGGCCATGAATCCTGCCTCCGGGAACGGGAAGCTGGCGCGTCAACTCGGGCTTTTCGGCACCACGATGGCCGTGATGGGCGGCATCATCGGCGCGGGCATTTTCATCAATCCCTACCTCGTCGCCCAACGGGTTCATACGCCGCCGCTGATCCTCGGGGCGTGGATCGCGGGCGGTCTGATTGCTTTGGCCGGCGGCTTCATCTACGCAGAGCTGGCAGCGCGGCTCCCGGTAGTCGGCGGGCAATACGCCTACCTGCGCGAAGCGCTGCACCCGGCGGCGGCCTTTATCTATGGGTGGGTACTGTTGCTCGTCATCCAGACCGGCGGCATGGCCGCGGTGGCGGTGACGTTCGCCCGTTACTTTCTCGAGCTGACGCAATGGCCGTTGAACGATTCGCTTGTCGCGGCCGGTGCGCTCGCATTGTTGACCGCGATCAACTGCCTCGGCGTGCGCGCAGGCAGCCGGGTGCAGGCCGTCATGACCCTGACCGCAATCGCGGCGATTGCCGTCCTGGAGGCGGTCGTCTTTTGGCGCGGCGGGGTTTCGCAAATCGTCTGGCGCCCCGCGATTGATCAACCGCTCTCTCCCAGTCTCGCCCTGGCTTTCGGGGCGGCGATGACGCCGGTGCTCTTCGCCTACGGCGGATGGCAAACCGCGAGCTTTCTCGGCGGTGAAGTGCGTGACGCGACAAAGATTCTTCCCCGCGCTTTGATCCTCGGCGTCCTCGGCGTGATCGCGGTTTACGTCTCAGTGAATTTCGCCTATCTGCGGGCCCTCGGAGCGGAAGGCCTGGCCGCGACGAGCACGCCCGCTTCGTCCGTCATGCGCTACTCGTTAGGCGCGCGCGGAGCCCAGTTCATCGCCGCCGGGATCGCCTTTTCCGCTTTCGGCTTTCTCGCGCAATCGATGCTAACGGCGCCGCGGGTCTATTTTGCGATGGCAGCAGACGGCGTCTTTTTTCGCGCCGTGGCGCGGGTGCATCCCCGCACCCGGGCGCCGATGGTCGCGATCGCGTTGCAAGGCATCTGGGCCATCGTGATCGCGCTCAGCGGCACTTACGCGCAGGTGGTGAATTACGTCGTGGCGATGGATTGCATTTTCTTTGGCCTGACGGCGGTTTGCCTTTTTGTCCTGCGGCGGCGAACGCCGGCTTCGACTTTTCGCGTTCCAGGACATCCGTGGACAACGCTCTTTTTCATCGCGGCGCAATGGGCGGTGGTGATCAGCACTTTCGCGCACGATCCGAAGCGCGCCTTTATCGGACTGGGGATCGCGCTGGCGGGTTTGCCCGTCTACTTTCTTTGGCAAAGGTCGCCGCAGGCGAAATCATGAACACGGAATGCGGACGGCGCGAAATTGCGCCTAACGAGCTAGCGCGAGCTTCCAGCTTGCGCGCTTCCAAAAACTGCAAGCTGGAAGCTTGCGCTACCCTGCCGTGAATCCCACGTCGTCTGATTGCAAAAGCTCGGCTTACATGGAATGGGCCAAGATTCATTCCACGGCGCGCTTCAATCTCGCGACCAGCGGCCTAACGAGTGTCTCGATAAAGGAATTTCCGCTGCGGGTCGAGGAGTTGGAGATCACGGGCGGCGGCTACGGCTACGAGCCGTTGCTGGAACGGATCGCACACCACACCGGCGCGCCAACAGAATGCATCGTGACGGCAGAGGGTACTTCGATGGCGAATCACCTCGCCATGGCTGCGCTCCTCGAGCCGGGTGACGAGGTCGTGATCGAAGAGCCAACCTACGGGCTTCTGCTCGATCTCGCGCACTACCTTGGCACAGAGGTAAAGCGGATCGCGCGCCGCTTCGAAAACAGTTTCGAGATTTCGCTCCCGGAAATGGAGCAGGCGATTACACCGGCGACACGGTTGGTGGTTCTGACCAATCTGCACAATCCAACTGGCGCGTTGATTTCGAGGGAGACACTGCAGGCGATCGGCGAGCTGGCGCAGCGCGCCGGCGCGCACGTGCTGGTGGACGAAGTCTATCTTGAAATGCTCTTCGAGCCATCAACCCTCCGGAGGGACATGCTTCCGCATGTCCAAAATGGTGGATCCGCCTTCTCGTTAGGCGAATCATTTGTCGTGACGAGCAGCCTGACGAAGGCCTATGGCCTGAGCGGACTGCGCTGTGGCTGGATCCTGGCTGCGCCGGAACTGGCGCGTCGCATCTGGCGACTGAACGATCTCTTCGCCGCCACTGCCGCCCATCCCGCCGAGCGCATGTCGGTCACGGCGTTCGATCATCTTGCGCAATTCCGCGAGCGCGCCCGCGGATTGCTCGCCCCCAATCGCGCACTGCTCGACGCGTTTCTCGATTCGCGCCGCGACCTGGAATGCTTCCGCCCGCCAGTCGGGACGGTGGTTTTCCCCCGGCTGCCGAGGGGTGAGCCCGAGGCATTCTTCAAATTGCTGCGCGAGAAATACGAGACATCGGTCGTGCCGGGCGAGTTTTTCGAATGCCCGCGACATTTCCGCCTCGGCATCGGCGGTGACACGGCATCGCTCCGGACGGGACTGGAGAGATTGAGCGCGGCCCTCGACGAATTTGGAACGCGGATTTAGTAACCCAGCTCCGCTTTCCGTTTTTCGGCGGTCGGCAAAGGATCCTTTTTCGCCTCGATCGCACCCTGACCCGACTCCTGTACCCGCCGGGCTTCCGTGGCGTTGAATTCGATGTCCTTTTGAAACTCGGGTGGAAGGTCCCCCTCGGCATAGATGGCATGCACCGGGCACTCATCGACGCAGGCCATGCAATCGATGCATTCCTCCGGGTGGATGACCAGTTGCTCGGCCAACTCATAAAAGCAGGCTACTGGGCAAACCACGACGCAGTCGGTGAATTTGCAGGCTACGCATTTGTCAGTCACGATGTGCGGCATAAATCTCTTTCCGGTTCGGTTCGTTAGGCCACGTCCCTCTGGTGCAGGTCCGCGATGTTGTCGGGAACTAATTGCACTGTGACCTGCTACTTCGCAAATCCGTCTTGTTCGAGGAACGGCTCGACAAGATTGGCCTAACGAACGTTCGATTCGTCTCGTGTCTCGTTCCAAGATTGCGACGGAGAGAGAAAAGCCGTAGTTAACCTCCTGCGGCGGCTGACACGCAGGAATCTGGCGACGTACGATGAAATAAGGGGAAACCATGGATAAAACCAGCACCCAGGAATTCCAAAAGCGGCTTAACCGAATGGAGGAATTGATCGGGACACTGGAGAACACGCCCGACGAAACGGTGCGTGAGCAGGTCCGGGAGCTCATTCAAACCCTGCTCGAACTTCACGGCACCGGGCTGGAGCGGGTTCTGAGCGCGGTGTACGACTCAGGCAGCGGCGGCGCGGCGGTGATCGACGAGTTGAGCCGTGATCAGCTGGTCTCGGGTTTGTTGCTATTGCACGGATTGCATCCCCTCGACCTCGAAACGCGCCTGCGAAACGCGCTCGACGAAGTGAAGCCGCGCCTCGGTTTGCACGGCGGCAGCGTCGAGTTACTCGGCGTAAGCCCGGAAGGCCGCGCGCAACTGAAATTGCAGGGCAATTGTCATGAGTGCCCGTCGTCACGTCTCACGTTGCGATTTTCAATCGAGGAAGCGCTTTACGCCGCAGCTCCCGATCTCGCCGGGCTCGACGTCGAGGGCCTCGCGGAAGAGCAACCCATACTCTCCGGAAACGGCTCGGTGCCGGTTCCGAAATTTACTGACTGTCCGCTCCCGATCGGGAACGGACCAACGGCAGGAAAAGGAGGAAACACATGAACAAACCATCGCAGGCAGTCCACATCCCCGGCACAGTGAAAGGCGAGGAACTCGCACTCGACAACAAGGAAGCCGGACGCGGCGAAGGCGGGAAGAGCTATACGACCGCGCGCGACGCGACCGGAATCAATCCGGAAGCCCGGGCGCCGATTCATCCCGACATGCCCAACCTGCAGCCTTCCTAGGGTGGCGGGAAGCAGGCAGCGCCGTTGAGACGCGTCGTTTTGCGACGACCGGGCGCTCCGTCCTACTCTTGAGTGATGAGATCGTCCTCATTTGCGACTCTGCGCCGTTTCGCGGGCACTCCGCGAAACACGCCGCAAGGTGATGGCGCAGCGCCGCCGCAGGAGGCGGAGCATTGCGAGCTTTGCAGCGTCAGGCTTGCCCCCATCCACCGGCATCTGCTCGAAATGGCGACCCGGCGGATTATCTGCGCGTGCGATCCCTGTGCGCTGCGTTTCGAAAACGTGGTCGAGGGAAAGTTCAAACTCATCCCGCGTGATGCCCGGCCGCTCCCGGATTTCCAGATAACTGATGCGGAATGGGAAGGTCTCTCGCTGCCGATCAGCCTCGCCTTCTTCTTTTACGACACGCCCAGCCAAAAGATGGCGGCCTACTATCCCAGCCCGGCCGGCGCGACCGAATCTCTCCTCCCACTGACGGCCTGGGAAGCACTGGTCGTGGCGAATCCGATTCTGCGCGAGATGCGCGCGGATGTGGAAACGCTCCTCGTTAATCGGGTACGCGAGAAGCGCGAATATTTCCTCGCCCCAATCGACGTTTGTTTTGAGCTCGTCGGGCTGATTCGCATTCATTGGCGCGGTTTCTCAGGTGGCGAAGAAGTCTGGCGGGAGATCGACGGGTTCTTTGCCCGGCTCAAAGGGTAGTGGACAATGACGGAATCCAAATGACGAAGTTCGAATCGATGACCAATGACGAAGCTCGAAGAAGCGCAGTTCGTCATTCGGACTTCGTCATTCCTTCGGGCTTCGGATCTCGTTATTCGTCATTTTTCCACCATGCCTGATCTCGACTTCAAAATTCTCGGTGTCGAGGCCGCGAACTACGGCATCGCGCCGCTCCTCCACTTCAAGCTCGAGGTAACGAACCAGCCGGCGGAGGAAACGATCCAGAGCGTGATGTTACAGACGCAGATCCAGATTCATCCCACGCAACGCGCCTACCAACTGGAAGAGAAGGAAAAGCTGAGCGAGCTCTTCGGCACACCCGATCGCTGGGGCCAAACCTTGCGCGCCCGCTTGTGGACCCATGCGAACGTGAACGTGCGGCAATTCTCCGGAAAGACGGAAGCCGTTTTGTCCGTGCCCTGCACGTCCGATTTGAATGTCGCGGCGACGAAATATTTTTACGCGCTCGAGGAGGGTGAGGTTCCGCTGCTCTTTCTTTTCAGCGGGACGATTTTTTACCAAGACGCAGAAGGTCGGCTGCAAATTCAACAGGTTTCCTGGAACAAGGAGTGCAGCTGGCGCATGTCGATCGCCGTCTGGAAAGAGATGATGGATCACCATTATCCCAAAACGGCGTGGCTCTCGCTCGAGCGCGACTTGTTTGAGCGGCTCTACGCCTTTCGGCGGCGTGAAGGAATGGCGACCTGGGAGGCGGCGATCGAAGCATTGCTCTCGCAACATGGCGAAGCTCGAATGACCAAGCCCGAAACAATGACGAAATCCGAATGAACTCGGCGCTCGTGGAGAAGGTCGTCAACGCGGTTCTCTACGAGGGCTACATTCTTTATCCGTATCGGGCGTCGTCGCAGAAGAACCGCGAGCGCTTCACTTTCGGGCGCGTTTATCCGGAGGATTACAGCATCGCGCAACGCGGCGCCGAGCCGTGCATGATGCAGACCGAATGCCTGCTGCGGAACGAATCAAAAGACGCGCTCGTCGCCATCAGCGTCCGCTTCCTTCACCCCATGGCGCGCGAAGTGGGAATGCTGGCGACGCCGATCGACAAGATGCCCGCGGACGGGGCACCGGATTTCGAAGTCGTGCCGGATCTGCGCGTGGGCGAGCAGCTTTACCAGACCTGGCAGGAGGTGGTGGAGCAGAAGGTGGAAGCGCCCATTTTCCCCTTGCGCGAAGCCTGGCAGACGACACGCGATTTCGAGTTCCCGTCTATCCGCGCGATCGAGCCGATTCGGGACGATGGCGGGAGAATCAACGCTGTCCTCGTACGCCGACAGGATGCGGTTCGCGGCGTGGTAGAAGTGGCCGCGCAACCGCTGGACGACGTCGTTTTCAAAATCACGGTGCGCATTTTGAATCGGACGCCGGTCCCACCTAACGAGTTGGAAAATCAAAGCGCGATCATCATGCGAACCTTCACCTCCACCCACACCATTCTGCAGACGAAGGGCGGCGAGTGGCTTTCGCTGACTGATCCACCGGCCGCCTATGCGGAGGCGGCTGCGGCCTGCAAGAACATCGCTACGTGGCCGGTCCTCGTAGGTGATCAGGCGAAGCACGAACGTGACGCGATGCTTTCTTCGCCCATTATCCTTTACGATTATCCGCAAATCGCGCCGGAGAGCCCGGGCGACCTGTTCGATGGACTCGAGATCGACGAAATCCTCACCCTGCGCGTGATGGCGATGAGCGACGCGGAGAAAATCGAAATGCGCCAGGTGGACGAACAAGCGAGAAGGATCCTCGAACGCACCGAAAACATGTCGAGCGATCAGTTGCTCAAGATGCATGGCGTGATGCGCGGCCTGCGACCGTCGAACGAAGAATTTTTCAATCCGGGCGCGCGTTTGGAGAGCGCCATGGTCGGCGGCGTGCAAGTGAAGGCGGGCGATCGGGTGCGGATTCGTCCGAAGAAACGCGCGGACGTGATGGATATGGCGCTCGATGGAAAAATCGCGGTGATCGAAGCGGTCGAACAGGATGTGGAAGGCGGCGTTCAGCTCGCCCTGGTGCTGGAAGATGATCCGGGACGCGACCTCGGCATGATGCGCCAGCCGGGCCACCGATTTTTCTACGCCACCGACGAGGTCGAAGCGGTGGAGGAAGGCGAATGAAACGGATTCTCGTCGCCGGCATCGGAAATATTTTTTTTGGCGACGACGCCTTTGGTTGTGAAGTGGCGAACCAGCTCGCGCGCCGGCCGCTCCCCGAGGGCGTCCGCGTAACCGATTTTGGGATTCGGAGTTATGATTTGGCCTACGCCATCATGGATGGCTATGACGCCACCATCCTGGTCGATGCGACGCCGCAGGGAGCGGAGCCGGGCACGCTCTGTTTGATCGAGCCCGACCTAAAAAAACTGGACGAATTGCCGGAGGAGTCCGTTAATGCTCATGGCATGAATCCGGTTGGCGTTCTACAACTGGTCCGCTCGCTCGGCGGCGCGCCGGGATGGCTAAGGGTAGTAGGCTGCGAGCCGGCGGTGCTCGAGCTCGAAGACGGCGCGATGGGATTGAGCGAAAAAGTTAAGGCCGCAGTCACTTTAGCAATCGAAATGATTGAGGGTTTGATACGCGAAATTTTGCAGGAACGCGATACGACGGTCGCGACAGGAGGACCAGAGATTTGAAACCATTTTTTTGCCCAAACAAAATGAAAGAAGAAACACCTATGAACATCGCGGAAATCTGTTGGTTGGTATTCCTGGGCGGGATCGTGTTCGTCGCCCTGGCTTCGTTTCTCTCCTCCGTCCCGGAGCTGCGCCGCTACCTGCGGTTGCGCAACATGTGAGCGGGGCTTCCCTGGGCCAAATTTTTATGAGTTTCTAGTCGATATGTGAGTTAACAAACCAAATTAGCGACGTGACCGGGGACTGCCCGGGTAGCGCCGAGGCAGGAGGAAAAACCCTATGGTAGCAACGAACGAACCCTTCAAGCATCGGGAGTCGCCCGTGAAGGAAATCCACGTTATCTGGATGACCACGGGCCTGGGTTGTGACGGTGATTCCGTGTCGATCACGGCGGCGACACAGCCTAGTATAGAGGACCTGGTCATGGGCAATATCCCAGGCCTGCCGAAAGTGCACGTGCACAACCCGGTGATAGCCTACGAGGTCGGCGACGAATTCATGAAATACTGGTTCGACGCCGCCGAAGGGAAGCTCGATCCCTTCGTTCTCGTGATGGAGGGCTCGATTCCGAACGAGAAGATCAAAAAGGAAGGCTATTGGGCGGCGCTTGGCACCGATCCGGATACCGGTCAGCCCATTACGACAAATGAGTGGATCGATCGTCTCGCTCCGAAAGCACTCGGCATCGTCGCTTGCGGAACCTGCGCCACCTATGGCGGCATCCACGCGATGGAAGGCAATCCGACCGGCGCGATGGGTTTGGCCGATTATCTTGGCTGGAATTGGCGTTCGAAAGCCGGCCTGCCAATCGTGAACGTCCCGGGTTGCCCGGTCCAGCCCGATAACATGATGGAGACGCTCCTCTATCTCCTTTATCAGGTCGCGGGGCTTGCGCCGCTCATCCCGCTCGACGAACAACTGCGACCGACCTGGCTCTTTGGCAAAACCGTCCACGAAGGCTGCGATCGCGCCGGTTACTACGAGCAGGGCGATTTCGCCCACGAGTACGGTTCGCCGAAGTGCCTCGTCAAAATCGGCTGCTGGGGTCCGGTGGTGAACTGCAACGTGACCAAGCGCGGCTGGATGGCTGGCATCGGCGGTTGCCCTAATGTCGGCGGAATCTGCATTGGCTGCACCATGCCGGGATTCCCCGACAAGTTCATGCCTTTCATGGATGCGCCTCCCGGTGCCGCGCTGTCGACCAAGGTCGTGGGAATGTGGGGCGGCATGTTGCGGAGGCTGCGTTCGATCACCAACACCACGGTGAACAAGGAACCGAAATGGCGGCATCCGCGTGCCGAACTGACCACCGGTTACGAGCCAAGAAATTACGCGCGCAACTGAATGGAAACTTCGAAATCGTTAACTCAACTGGAACACTACCATGCCTGACACTCTAACCGCACCAGCCAGCAAATCCTCCGCGCCATCGGGAAACATCGTCGAGATGTCGTGGGATCCGATCACGCGCATCGTCGGCAGCCTCGGCATCTATACCAAGATCGATTTCGACGCGAAGAAAGTCGTCGAGTGCTACAGCACATCATCGATCTTCCGTGGCTACAGCATCTTTATGCAGAACAAGGATCCGCGTGATGCACACTTTATCACCAGCCGGATCTGCGGCATCTGCGGTGACAACCACGCCACCTGTTCGGTCTACGCTCAGAACATGGCCTACGGCGTCAAACCGCCCCCGCTGGCGGAATGGATCGTCAACCTCGGCGAAGCAGCCGAATACATGTTCGATCACAACATTTTCCAGGACAATCTCGTCGGGGTCGACTTCTGCGAGATGATGGTGAAGGAGACCAACCCGAGCGTCTGGGAAAAAGCACAGCGCACACCGGCCCCGCATTCGGCCGATCACGGCTACAAGACGATCGCCGATATCATGACGGCGCTCAATCCCTTCACTGGCGAGTTCTATCGCGAGACGCTGCACGTCAGCCGTTACACGCGCGAGATGTTTTGCCTAATGGAAGGGCGACACGTCCATCCGTCGACGCTTTATCCGGGCGGCGTCGGCACCGTCCCATCGATCCAGATCTTCACCGACTACACGGTGCGCCTAATGCGATACATCGAGTTCATGAAGAAGTGCGTGCCGCTGCACGACGATCTCTTCGAGTTCTTCTATGAAGCGCTGCCGGGCTACGAAGAAGTCGGGCGCCGGCGCATCCTGCTCGCCTGTTGGGGCTCATTCCAGGATCCCGACGTCTGCGATTACAACTACCGCACGATGGAAGACTGGGGCAACGCCATGTTCGTTACGCCCGGCATCGTGATCGACGGCGAGCTCGTGACGACCAACCTCGTCGATATCAACCTCGGCATCCGCATCCTTCTCGGCTCGTCCTACTACGACGATTGGGATAACGCCGAGACCTTTGTCAAAAACGATCCGTTGGGTAATCCGGTCGACAAGAAGCATCCTTGGAACCAAACCACGATTCCCAAACCGCAACGGCGCGATTTCGGCGGCAACTACACCTGGGTCATGTCGCCGCGCTGGCTTGACAAGCGGACCGGCGATCATCTCGCGATGGATACCGGTGGTGGCCCGATCGCGCGACTCTGGGCGACCGCGCTCGCGAAGCTCGTCAACATCGGCTACGTCGAATCGACCGGCCAGAGCGTCAAGATTCGCCTGCCGAAGACGGCGTTGAAAGGCGAAGTCGAGTTCGAATGGAAAGTGCCGAAGTGGAGCAACGCGATCGAACGCGACCGCGCCCGCACCTACTTCCAGGCCTACGCCGCCGGTTGTGCCCTGCATTTCCTAGAGAAGGCGATGAAGGAAGTGCACGCCGGCCGCACTGCGACGTTCACACCATTCAAGGTGCCGGACGAAGCGATCGGCTGCGGGTTCCACGAAGCCGTTCGCGGGGTGCTCTCGCACCACATGGTCATTCGCAACGGCAAGATCGCGAATTACCATCCGTATCCGCCGACCCCGTGGAATGCGAACCCGCGCGACATCTACGGCACGCCTGGGCCTTACGAAGACGCGGTCCAAAACACACCAATCTTCGAGGAAAACGGCCCGGACAACTTCAAGGGCATCGACATCATGCGCGCCGTGCGCAGCTTCGATCCGTGTCTGCCGTGCGGGGTGCACATGTATCTCGGCGGCGGCAAACTTCTCAAGCAGCAGCACACGCCCACCGCCCTGATGGGCCTCGCCAAATAGTCATGGCCGAACAAGGTGCAGTGCAGGTGACCCTCGAGGCGTCACCGGACGAGATCTACGACATCGAGCTGGAGCATAGCCTGCTCGAAGCGAACGAAAAACTGGCCAGGGAAAATCGCGCGCTCCTCGACAAGAACGGCATCACCGCGATCGACTTCATGGGCGCGATCGGCTCCGGCAAAACCACTCTGATCACGAAGCTGGTCGAGATGTTGAAGGACAAAATCGGAGTCGCGGTTTTCAACGGTGACGCGACCACGAGCAACGACGCCGACGCGATCGCGAAGCAGAATGTGCCGGTGGTGCAGATCGCGACCATCAACGGTTGTCACCTCGACGCCAACCTCGTCGGCAAGGGTCTGCGCAGGATCGAGCTTGGAAATCTGAAAATGATCTTTATCGAGAACATCGGGAACCTGATTTGCCCGGCGGAATTTCCGCTCGGTTCCAAGGCGCGCGTCGTGGTCGTAAGCGTGACGGAAGGTCCATGGATGGTGCGGAAACATCCGCACATGTTTCTCGGGTCGCAGGTCGTGGTGATCAACAAAATCGATCTGGCCGACGCGATGGAAGTGAGCGTCGACCAACTGATCCAGGACGTCCACGCTCTCAAGCCCGACATCAAGGTAATCCCGACGAGCTGCAAGAAAGGCACCGGGCTCGAAGAGGTTGCCCAAACTTTGCTCGCCATTTAGGCGACCGCGACCATGCATGAGTTTTCGATCGCGTCCGGGTTGGTCGAAAAGCTCCTCGATTTCGCGGAGAAGAATCCGGACAAAAAAATCGTCGAAGCCCGGGTCGCGATCGGAGAGTTTACCCTGATCGAAGAGGAGCAATTGCGTTTCTGCTACGAGTCGATCATTACCGAATTGCCGCTGGCGGGCTCGAGCCTGAAGATCGAACCCGTGCTCGGCGAAGTCGCCTGTCCGCATTGTTCCTACAACGGGCCGCCAAAATATTGGGAGGGCGCCCTGCACGGCGTGCCGGTTGCCACCCTCGAATGTCCCGACTGCGGGAAAGCGACGCGCGTCACCGAGGGCGAGGAATGCGCCATTCGCTCCATTCGATTCATGCCCAACGAAATCGCCAGTATCACCTCATGATCACGCTCCTGCCCATCTTGTTCTTCGGGTTTTTCCTCGGGATGCGACACGCGACCGATTCCGACCACGTCATCGCGGTCACCACGATCGTGAGCCGGCAGCGCAGCATCTGGAGTGCAGCCTGGACCGGGATTTTCTGGGGCATCGGCCACAGCCTGACCCTGCTCGTCATCGGTGGCGCAATTATCCTTTTTGGTATTGTCGTGCCGGAACGCCTCGGGATGAGCCTTGAATTCTGCGTGGCGCTGATGTTGATCCTGCTCGGTGTGCTCAACCTGCGGGCGACGTTTCGCGCGGTCGAAAATGTCAGCGCAGAAAACGATGACGACTCGATCCATCAGCATGCGCACCGGCATGGCGACTACGTCCACAGCCACCCACATGGACACGAAAACGCCACCCATGGTCACGCCGAGGACGCTGTTCCGCCGGCGCAGCTGGATCGCTGGTTTGGCGGCTCGAGATTTTACCAGGCGCTTCGTCCGATCCTCATCGGCACCGTCCATGGGTTGGCCGGCTCAGCGGCGGTCGCGTTACTCGTCCTGCCCATCATCCGCGATCCGGTCTGGGCCATGGCATATCTCTTCATCTTTGGTCTTGGGGTCATTGCTGGCATGATGCTGATCACGGCTGCAATCGCCGTTCCGGTTTCGTATTCGACGCGGTTTCAATTTCTGCATCGTCATCTCGGGACCGCGGCGGGTGTTCTCAGTCTTGGTTTTGGATTGTTCCTCGTTTACCAGATCGGCTTCGTCGACGGCCTCCTGACGCGGTGAAACACCGTTCCGCCGCCGCCCGGGGGCGAATGAAAATCGCGGTACGCGGCGCAGTGCAGGGCGTCGGGTTCCGACCATTTGTTTACCGGTTGGCAACGGAATTGAAGCTCAAAGGCTGGGTGATCAATTCCGCCCAAGGTGTTTTCATCGAGATCGAGGGTGAATCCGGGCGTCTTTCCGATTTCATGCGACGCCTGCGCGCGGAGAGGCCGGCCCGCGCCATCATCCAGAGCTGCGAGGCATCGCACCTCGACGCGCGCGGTTTCGAGGAATTCGAGATCCGGGAAAGCAGCGAGGAAGGCGGAAAGAGCGCCCTCATCCTACCGGACATCGCGACCTGCGACGATTGCCTGAGCGAAGTTTTCGATCCGGCCGATCGTCGCTTCCGTTATCCCTTCACCAACTGCACGAATTGCGGGCCGCGCTTCTCGATCATCGAGGCCCTGCCTTACGATCGCGCCAACACCGCGATGAAAAAATTCGCGATGTGCGCCGATTGTGCGCGCGAATATCGCGACCCGGCCGATCGCCGTTTCCACGCCGAGCCGACCGCCTGCCCGCTTTGCGGACCGCAACTTGAGTTGTGGGATTCGTCAGGCACGATTCTCACGCAGACCGATGCCGCGCTTCGGCGGGCGGGCAAAGAGATTCGCGAAGGAAGAATCGTGGCCCTCAAGGGGATTGGCGGTTTTCAATTGCTCGTCGACGCCGGCAATCGGGAGGCGGTGCAACGCCTGCGCGAGCGCAAACATCGCGAAGAGAAGCCCTTCGCTGTCATGTTCCCGTCGCTCGATAATATTCGCACCTCTTGCCAGGTTTCCGATCTGGAAGAGCACCTGCTGACCTCGCCCGAATCTCCAATCATCTTGCTGGCCAGGAATTGCAGGGCAAGCGCTTCGCTCGCTGGGGCAGCGGGAGCGGCCGCCCTACAATTGGTCGCTTCTCTCGCTCCCGGGAACCCGAATCTCGGCGTCATGCTACCCTATTCGCCGCTGCATCACCTGCTCCTGCGCGAATTAAATTTCCCGGTCGTGGCGACGAGCGGAAATCTGAGCGACGAACCCATCTGCATTGACGAACATGAGGCCCTGGAACGCCTGCGTGGCATCGCCGACTCCTTCCTCGTGCACGATCGCCCGATCGTCAGGCACGTCGATGATTCGATCGTCCGCGTCGTGGCCGGGCGCGAAATGATGTTGCGGCGCGCCCGAGGCTACGCGCCGCTTCCCATCACGCTAGGTCAGGCACGGCCAACCGTGCTGGCCGTCGGAGCGCATTTGAAAAATGCGGTTGCATTATCCGTGGAACGAAACGTGTTCGTCAGTCAGCACATCGGTGATCTCGCGACGAAGCAGGCACACGACGCGTTTGCCCGCTCGGTCGCGGACTTGCCACGACTTTACGACGCAAAACCCGAGATCATCGCGCACGATCTCCACCCCGACTATCTGTCGACCAGGCACGCTCTGCAGCAGCCGGGTCGGAAAGTCGGCGTGCAACACCACTGGGCGCACATCGCCTCCTGCATGGCGGAAAACGAAATCGAACCGCCGCTCTTCGGTGTCGCATGGGACGGCACCGGTTACGGCATCGATGGCACGATCTGGGGCGGCGAGTTTTTTCTCGCGCAGGAAGAATTCCTGCCGGCGCGTGGCGCACTTGCGCACCTTCCGCCTGCCCGGGGGCGAAGCAGCAGTCAGGGAGCCGCGCCGCAGCGCGCTCGGCTTGCTTTATGAGATTTTCGGAAACGCCTTGTGGGAACGAAACGACCTGCTCGAAGATTTTGGAAGCGTGGAGCTGAAGACACTTCGCGGCATGTTCGTTAGGCAAGTCAACTCACCTGTTACTTCAAGCGCAGGTCGCCTCTTTGATGCCGTCGCGGCGCTCTCTGGCCTGCGGACGCGCGCCACCTTCGAAGGGCAGGCGGCGATGGAATTGGAATTCGCCGTCGCACACGCGGTCGCGGACAGCTACCCCTTCACCCTGCGGGAGGGGTCGCCACTGGTGGTCGATTGGGAGCCGGCGATTCACGCGTTGCTCGAGGACCGGGAGCGAAAAGACAGCGACCGGACTGATTGCGGCCCGCTTTCACAACATGCTGGCTGATGCGATTCTCGCCCTGGCCCATCACTTTAATCAATCCAAGGTTGTCCTGAGCGGCGGATGTTTTCAGAACCGTTATCTGACTGAGCGCGTGACCAACCAGCTTCGAGCAGCGGGGTTCCAGCCCTATTGGCAGCAACGCGTCCCGCCGAACGATGGTGGAATCGCCCTCGGACAGGTTTGGCTGGCAACGAGCCCCATCCGGGAGATCACATGAATCTGGTTTATGGAGAAATAACCGAGGTTTTCTCGGAGGACGGCGTCCCAATGGGCAAGGTGCGGGTGCGCGGTGCGACCCGGAAAATAGCGCTCGGGCTCCTGACGGATGCCGCACAAGGTGATAGAGTTCTAATCTGTGACGGTGTGGCGATCAGCAAGGTGGAGGAAATAACGAAATTCGAATGATGAAGCTCGACACGACCATTGACCGCACCGCATTCAACCCCTTCGGATTTCGTTATTCGAACTTCGTCATTTGATCCATGTGTCTCGCGATTCCCGGAAAGCTCATTGAAATCAGCCCCGATGCGAACGGTGTCCGCATGGGTAAGGCCAACTTCGGCGGGATTGTAAAACAGGTCTGCCTCGAATACACGCCCGAGGTGGAGAAGGGCGATTACGTTCTGGTGCACGTTGGTTTTGCCCTGAGTAAGGTGGACGAAGCAGAAGCGGCCCGGACTTACCAGGCGCTTGAGCGCATGCAGCAACTCACCGAGTTGGAAATTCCCGATGTCGCCGACGACGGCGCCGAAATCAGCACGCCGGATTCGACTGACGGCAGACATCTTTCAGACCTGATCGACCGGGCGAAGAAACAACCTGCTACCCGGCTCGCATGAAATATCTCGACGAATATCGGGACGAAGCCCTCGCCAGGAAAATCGTCGAAGAAATTCGGCGCACCGTCACCAGGCCATGGGTCCTGATGGAAGTCTGCGGTGGTCAGACCCATTCGATCGTCAAATATGGCATCGACCGTTTGTTGCCGGAGGAAGTCGAACTGGTCCATGGGCCAGGCTGCCCGGTTTGTGTCACCTCTCTCGAGATGATCGACAAGGCGCTCGAGATCGCCCGTCGTCCGGACGTCATCTTTTGCTCTTTTGGCGACATGCTGCGGGTGCCGGGTTCGGCGTGTGATCTGCTGATTCTGAAATCGCGCGGGGCTGACGTTCGCGTTGTTTATTCACCGATCGATTGCCTGAAAATCGCGCGGGCCAATCCAGAGAAGAAAGTCGTCTTCTTCGCGATCGGTTTTGAAACGACTGCGCCGGGGAACGCCATGGCGGTCTGGCAGGCGCGCCAGCAAGGGATTACGAATTTCTCCGTTCTCGTCTCGCACGTCCTCGTTCCGCCGGCGATTGCCTCCATCCTGCAGTCACCGCTCAACCGAGTGCAGGGTTTTTTGGGACCCGGGCACGTTTGCACCGTCATGGGTTACCGCGAATACGAGCCAATCGCCGCGCGCTACAAGGTGCCGATCGTCATCACCGGCTTTGAACCGATCGATATTTTGGAAGGAACGCTCATGACGATTCGCCAACTCGAAGCGGGCAGGGCGGAAGTGGAAAATCAGTATCCGCGCGTCGTGAGCCGCGACGGCAACCGGGTCGCGCAGGATTTGGTCAACAAAGTCTTCGAAGTGGGCGACCGGAAATGGCGCGGGGTCGGTTCGATTCCAAAGAGCGGTTACAAGCTGCGCTATGAATTCCGCGAGCACGACGCCGAGCGTCTCTTCGAGGTGCGCGAGATCGACACGAAGGAGCCCGAAATTTGCATCAGCGGACTCGTCCTGCGCGGAGTGAAAAAGCCGCACGACTGCCCGGCCTTCGGGACGCTCTGCACGCCGGAGCATCCGTTAGGCGCGACCATGGTCTCGGCCGAAGGCGCTTGCGCCGCCTACTACGCCTATGGCCGGCATCTGCAAAAATCGCCTAACGAACAACCGGCGCTCGCCCCGGCGGCGCGATAGTTATGAGCGCCACGGTCGAGACGGTCCATGATCGGCTGACCGAGCCGTTGCGCGAAAAGGTCCTCCGCAAATGCGGCGAAAGCATGGAGACGAAGCAAACCTTCTTCTCCAGGTATGCTGATGCGCTTGATCAAATGTCGCGCGTCCTGGCCGAGCGCTTTGAAAAGGGTGGCCGCCTTTTTGCCATGGGTAATGGCGGCAGCTTGTGCGACGCGCTCCACATCGCAGTCGAGTTCAATCATCCAATCATCGAGAAACGCTTCGCTTTTCCCGCCATCCCGCTCATGACTGACATCGCAACCATGACCGCGATCAGCAACGACCTGGATTTTACGCGCGTCTTTGTCAACCAACTCCGGTTGCAGGCCGGACCCGGCGATGTCGCGATGGTTTTCAGCACGAGCGGCAAATCGCCGAACCTCATCTACGCCCTGGAAGCGGCGCGGGAGAAGAAGATGCTGACCGTCGCCTTTTCAGGGAAGGATGGCGGACGCTTCCCCGAAGTTTCAGACTATTGCTTTATCGTGCCGTCCTACAGCATTCATCGCATCCAGGAAACGCATGCCACGGCAGTGCACATCATTTGGGATTTGGTGCATATTGCCCTCGGGGCCGAGGATGTGACGTGAAGCACACGCTATTCGTGCAGCGTGCAGCGTGAGCCGTATGCGCGACTTGGAGCAGGATCCGAATCTCGATTCACCGGTCACCAGCGACGAATCATTGTTGACCGCTTCCTGTCCCCTGCCGATCACGGATTACAAGGAAATCGTCCTTGCGCATGGGAGCGGCGGGAAACTGAGTCATCAGCTCGTCTCG
This sequence comes from uncultured Verrucomicrobiae bacterium, assembly GCA_963742545.1. GTDB lineage: Bacteria > Verrucomicrobiota > Verrucomicrobiia > Chthoniobacterales > UBA10450 > Palsa-1392. Next base: position 27,679 of record CAVUMF010000007.1, read on the forward strand.
AAAATGGTCGTGCCGCAGTTCGCGAATGAGCTGCTCGCGCCGTTGCACGACGGCGCCATCTTTTCGTTAGGCGCCGGTCGCGTCGCCTTCAGCACCGATTCCTATGTCGTTAGTCCGATCTTCTTCCCCGGGGGCGACATTGGAAAACTGGCGGTACACGGCACGGTCAACGACCTCGCGATGTGCGGGGCGCGTCCGCTTTATCTCTCGGTCGGTTTCATTCTCGAGGAAGGAACGCCGATGGAGGACTTCTGGCGGGTCGTGCAATCGATGCGCGCCGCGGCCGACGAAGCCGGGGTGCAGCTTGTCACGGGTGATACCAAGGTTGTTGATCGCGGCAAGGCCGACAAAATTTTCATAAACACGGCGGGCATCGGAGTCGTTCCGGAAGGCGTCAACATAAGCCCCTTGCGGGCGCGACCGGGTGACAAGGTGATAATCAGCGGACCGATCGCGGTGCATGGCATCGCCATCATGTCGGTTCGGGAAGGACTGGAGTTTGAAACCGAGATCGCCAGCGATACGGCCGCGCTCAATGGATTGGTTGGCGCGCTTCTCGCGGCCTGCGACGATGTGCATGTCTTGCGCGATCCAACCCGCGGTGGCGTGACCAGCACCGTGACCGAGATCGCTCAATCAGCTGGCGTCGGCGTAGTCCTGAACGAAGCATCAATTCCGATCAGCGAAGAAGTAAAAGGAGCTTGCGAGATTCTGGGGCTCGATCCGCTTTACGTGGCAAACGAAGGGAAGCTGATCGCGATCGTCCCGCCTCACGAAGCCGAATCAGTTCTTGCAGCCATGCACGGTCATTCGTTAGGCAAGGATGCCGCCATCATCGGCGACATCACAACCGATCACCCGGGCTTCGTTGTGATGAAGACCCGCGTCGGTGGGAAACGCGTGGTTGATATGCTTTCGGGCGAACAGTTGCCGCGGATTTGCTAGGCGAAGCTTTCCCACCAAGATCGGCGCACTGCGGAATTGGCGGAAACGCCGTCTGTGTATGTTAGATGAGGATGAGACGGGTCTTTGGACTGGAAACGGAATTTGGGATCACGGTAAACGGGATGGAGACCGTCGATGTGGTGGCGGAGTCGATCGAACTGGTGCGCGGCTACACGGAACATGGTGCGCACATGAAATGGGATTACGACCTGGAGGATCCGCATCGTGATGCCCGCGGGTTCCGCGCGGCGGAATTACTCCAGGACACGGATGAATCGGCTTATTTCGAGATCGATCGGAATCGTCCGCTCAGCTTCGAGGAAATCAAGAGTGACCTGGTCCTGAGCAATGGCGCCCGCTTTTACAATGACCACGCGCATCCAGAATACTCGACGCCAGAATGCACGACTTTGCGCGACCTGGTCGCACAGGATAAGGCCGGGGAACGCATCCTGGCAGAATGCGCGCGCCGCCGGAACCTGAAATTACCCGGCGACCAGGCAGTACGGCTCTACAAGAACAATACCGACTTCTCAGGTCACAGCTATGGCTGTCATGACAATTACCTGATGCGCCGCGATGTCCCGTGGGACCGCATTGTTGCGGGATTTCTGCCCTTTCTTGTGACCCGCCAGATTTTTGCCGGGGCGGGCAAAATGGGAATCGAAACAGAAAGCGCCGGCGGGCAACCGGGTATTTATCAGATTTCGCAGCGGGCCGACTTTTTCAGCGTGCTGGTAAGCATCGATACGATGAATCGTCGGCCACTGGTCAATACGCGGGACGAACCACACGCCGATCCACGCCGCTACCGGCGTTTCCACGTTATCCTGGGAGACGCAAACATGAGTGAATGGGCGACCGCACTAAAAATCGGCACGACCTCGCTGGTGCTCGATTTGATCGAGCGCGGCCTTGCGCCGCAGATCGAGATCGCGCAGCCAATCGATGCGACCAAGTCAATCAGTCGCGATCAGACTTATGACTGGATCATTGAGCTGTCCGACGGGCGCAAGATCTCGGCGATCGATGTGCAGCGCATCTATCTCGCGGCGGCTGGAAAATCGATGGCGGATTCCGGGGCGGAAGTCAAATGGCTGCTGCGCGAATGGGAAGGGGTCTTGAACGACCTCGAGCGCGACATCATGCTCTGTCGCGACCGGATCGATTGGGTTGCGAAAAAGGAGTTGCTTCAGACGCTGCGCGACGGAGAAAAATTATCCTGGACCGATCCCTGGCTGCAATCGATCGATCTCGAATATCACAATATTCTACCAGAGGCCGGCCTTTACTATGAGTTGCTTCGGCAAGGCGCGATGCGGGCCTTCGTTACCGAGGCAGAGATCAAGCAGGCGATCTTTGCGCCGCCCGCCGATACGCGCGCCTACTTCCGGGGCCGATCGGTAGCAAAATTCAACTCCCAGATCATATCAATCCAATGGGACGAGATTGTCTTTGCCGATGGAGCGACCAGCCAGCGGGTACAGCTGACAGAGCCCAATGACAATCCGCGGCTCGCGGCGCTGAACACAGCCGCGCACGAAGCCGCGGATTATCGAAAGTTTATCCGCATTGTGTCGGTACTCTAGTTACCGACCCCTGTTGCGAATCTTCGTCTTGACGAGTTAGCCCTGGCCTCTACGGCGAGCTGCCCAGCGAGCTTTCATCATTTGCGAAAGCTTGCGGCGACCGGCGGGACTGATTCCACCCTTTTTGCGAGCAGGCTTCCTGCTCGACCCGGCCGACTGACTGGCGGCAGCAGCCTTGGCTCGCGCCCAACGGGCCCGCGCGGCGGCGGCAATACGAGCGCGACCGGCAGCCGAAAGGCCACCGCGGCGCTTGCGTGCACCTCCGCCCATACTGACGGCGGGAGCGACCGGTGCGCTGCTCGACGCGCTTGCGCCGCCGAGAAGACTCCTGAGTCGATGCTGCAGTTGGTCGATTTGTTTTCTTACCTGCACTGCTTCTTCCAATTGTTTAACGGATAGGTCCATGGCGCAGTTATAAGCCATCTTCAGGATTGAGCAAGCGATGTTTGCGCTAACTGCAAAAGAATTTCTTAACCATCGCGTCACCCATTTGAAAGCCGTGGTCGCAGAGTCTGACTAACGGAGCAAGGGCCAGCCTAATCCCAGGTGATGAGCCGAAGCTCGTGCGCCTGGAGTAAATGCGGATGAGTCGGAACAACGCGTACGCTGAATCCGTAGGTTCCGCTTTCCGCCGCCGGAATGGACCCTTCGTAGATGTAATCGCCGTCGTTATCGACGCTCCGCCTTTCCGCTAGCATCGTCACAATGGGATTGCGCAAGGCGTCGTTTTCCGCCTCGCCATGATAGGCCTCTACTCGCACATGCTTCGGGTCGACCGCACCAAGATGCACTCGGACTGAGACCCGCAGCGAGTCACCCACGGGAATCCGTTGCCGGTCTTTGTTGCCGATCTGCACATCGCTGATCCGGACCTGTGGCCAGTCTTTTCTCATCTGCGCTTTCCACTGACTCAGCAAAGTAGCGGCACGCCAGCCATCGCGGGAAAACTCCGCGTGCGCCTTGGCCGCGGGAGTGTAGAGACGCTCAGTGTATTCCTTCACCATGCGATGGGTGTTGAAGACGGGAGTGACGCTGCGGATCGATTCGCGCATCAGTTGCAGCCAGGCGAGCGGAAGCTTGCCATCCGGTTTCGCGTAATAGAGCGGAATGATCTGGTTTTCGAGCAACTGGTAAAGACTGGCTGCGTCGACTTCGTTCTGGAAATCCGCGTCGCCATCGGTGATTTCCGCGCCAATGGCCCAGCCATTCTTGCCGTTATAACTTTCACACCACCAGCCATCGAGGACGCTGAGGTTCAGGCCGCCGTTTGGCGGAAGTTTCATCCCGCTGGTGCCGCTGGCTTCCAACGGGCGGAGCGGGTTATTCAGCCAAAGGTCGACCCCTTGAACGAGGCGACGTGCGATATAGGTGTCGTAATCCTCGACAAAAACGATCCGGTTATGAAACCCGGTCTCTCTCGTCAGTTTATAAACTTGCTGGATGAGCGCTTTGCCGCCCTCATCGCGGGGATGCGCCTTGCCGGCGAAGATGAACTGCACCGGTCGCGCCAGGTCGTTCAGCATGCGTAGCAACCGGTCGGGATCACTAAAGAGCAGGGCGCCACGTTTGTAAGTCGCAAAGCGTCGCGCGAAACCAATCGTGAGGATTTCAGGATCGAGAATGGAGTTGACGGCGCGAATCGCTTCGGGCGAATCACCGATGCGCTCCCGCCGTGCGCGGACCCGGTCCCGAACGAAGTTAACCAGCCGCAGCTTCAACTTTTGATGGGTCTCCCAGAGCTCCGCATCGGGAATCTCAATTACGCCGCGCCAGAAATCGGGCTCAGTCAAATGCTCTTCCCAAACCCCGAGGTATTTGCTGTAAAGAGCGGAGAATTCCGGCGCCATCCAGGTCTTGGTATGAATACCGTTGGTGATGCTGGTTATCGGAACCTCATGGGTCGGCACACCGGCCCAGACATCCTTCCAAAGCCCCTGACTGACGGCGCCGTGCAACTTGCTCACGCCATTGGCATGCCGGCTCATGCGCAAAGCGAGAATGGTCATGCTGAAGCTCGCCACTCGATCGGTCGTCGTCTGGCCAAACCGGAATAGCTCATCGAACGGGATCTTGAGCTGATCCGCAAAATCGCTAAAGTAGCGCACCATCATTTCGCGCGGGAAGGAGTCGTTGCCAGCCGGGACGGGTGTGTGAGTGGTAAAGACGTTCGCCGAAGCCACCACCTGGAGCGCGGAATAAAAGTCGAGCTCGTGCTGCGTCACATGCAACCGGATGCGCTCAAGGGAAAGAAACGCGGAGTGACCCTCATTCATGTGAAAGACTTCCGCCTCGTGCCCGAGGGCGCTGAGCGCTTTCACCCCGCCGATGCCCAGCACGATCTCCTGCCGCATCCGCATCTCGAGATCGCCGCCGTATAGCTCCGCCGTAATCAGGCGATCCTCCGCCGTATTTTCCGGGGTGTCAGTATCGAGCAGGTAAAGGTTGATTCGGCCGACGCGAAGCTCCCAGATCTTGGCAAAGACTTCGCGCCCGAGCAGTGGCACCCCGACCAGGAGGATCTGGTCGTTCCGCATGACCTGGCGGATCGGCAAATGATGGAAGTTCTGATTGAGGTTGATGGCTTCCTGCCAGCCTTCCTTGTTGATCTGCTGTTTGAAATAACCGTGCCGATAAAGCAGCCCGACCGCGACAAAGTTCAGGTCGAGATCGCTGGCCGACTTGCAGTGATCGCCGGAAAGGATGCCGAGACCACCGGAGTAATTCGGAATCGATTCATGGAAACCAAACTCCGCCGAGAAATAGGCGATCGGCTTTTTGATCTCGCTCCCGGCGCCTTTTTTTCCGTAGGTGTCCCTGCGCAAGAGATATTTCTTGTAGGCAGAATGGACTTCAGCGAGATCGCGCAGGAAAACTTCATCCTGTGAAACCTCGACCAGCCGTGCCTGGCGCGAGAGCTGGAGCATCCGGACCGGGTTATGATTTGTGCGGTCCCACAACTCGGGATCGAGATGCCGGAAAAGCCGGCGAGCGGATGGCTCCCAGGTCCACCAGAGATTAAAGACCATCTCGCGCAAAGGCTCGAGCTTGGCCGGGAGATTCGGGATGACGTTGTAAGTCTGAATGTTCGGCATGACGGAAAGAGTGTGCGACCTTGCAAAGAGAAGCGGACAAGTCTGGCAGCAAAATCAGGAGCAGCAAGCATTCCGTTTCCCCACACGGCCGACCCCCGGGAGCTTGCCGGGACGGCTACCGAAGCGCGCGGCGCTGTTGGGAAGCGAGAACCACGCCCACGACCACACCGGTCACGAAACCGCTCAGGTGCGCCGAGAGACTGACCTGCGGAGTCGAGAGATCAAAGGCCGTCTGCAAGGCAACGATGATAATGATATTGCGTAAGCGGCGACCGGCGAGCGGTGACTGCCGATGGCGCAAGAGCAATCCGGCCGAAACTCCGATCACACCCATGACACAACCCGAAGCGCCAACCAGCTGATCGGCCTGGGTAAGTTTGAGCGCAGACAAGAGGACCACGCCCGCGCTCGAGCCAAGCCCCGCGATGAGATAGCTGATCGTGAACTTGAAGGAGCCGATCATCCGTTCCAAGTCTGGCCCGAGGAGATAGAGCGCGTAAAGATTGAAGGAAATGTGGAGCACACCGTAATGAAGGAAGAGCGCGGTGAGCAAACGCCAGTATTCGTGCCCCAAGATAACCGAGTCCGGTTCGAGCGCACCGAGCTGGTGCAGCGTCCGGGTATTGGTTGCGCCGCCGAGCATGATCTCCACGCCAAACATCGCGACGTTCAAAAGAATCAAGGCCCAAACCGCCGGAGCTCCCCTGCCGCGCGGGCGCGCGGCCATTTCTTTCGTGCCAATCGTTTCCGCAATCAGCCGCGCAAGCGTTGCTTCGCCGGAAGCGGAAAGGTGGGAAAACTTTGGCCAGACCGTGAGACGCCGATCGATCGAGCGCCGCAGCACGGCGTCGCGGGTGGCGGCGCGCAACTTCTCAAGCCGCGTGCGGGCCGATTCCCGCTTGCCTTCCGCCCACTCCGCGGTTGCGATCCAAAACTGCTGGCGCTCGACCGGCATTTGACCGAGGCGTTCGCTGAATAGCCTAACGAGCAACGCGGTCCGGCCAGTGAAAGCCAGGACGAGAGCGAGACTAAAACCCGAGAGCGACCGCAGCACGAAGTTCGGCTCCTGGCCTTCGGTGCGCGCTGCGACTTCGAAAACCAAATCATCGAGCGCGCCGATTTCGCCCAGCCCGCGCAAATACAGTGAATCGACCGCCGGATTCGTCAGGACACTCAAATCGCGCCGGCACCATTCCACGAGACCCGGCCAGTTTTCGGTCAGGGCAAAAGTGAGCGCCATGGCGAAGCGTCCGGCGGGCGTAGGATCGGTCCGTTCGGCAGCGAGCTGATCGAGCGCGAGGTCGAGGCGATCGTTCGTCGCCAGTTCGAGGCAACGGACGAGCGACGCTCGATGCGGAGAATCATTCCACGGATGAAGGATTCGCCTAATGACCGTAATTTGCCGGGCGCGGGCGAAACGTTGCGCAAGGAGCGCGTCGTCGATCTTGCGCTCCGCCACCGAGGGAATGACGAGAAGCAAACACCAAAACGTTCCGCCCACGAAACCAGCCAGGGAGGGTGCGAAAAACCAGGCAATCGCGCAAACCGCCAGAACGATGGTTGCGGCGATTCTCCAGCCGTGGTTCCGCGGATTGCGCAACCGGGCAATGCGCGCGAGCAGGATCAGCGACGAAACCACCGCGATGAAGAACAGGATGTGATTGAGATCGATCAAGTTCTTAAGACTGGCTAACCGGATATTGCACGTCCCTTGTTTCGCCCTTTTGTCAAACCGCGCGAGACCGCGCATTCAGGTTGCACAGCACCCGCGATCTGGGTCATATGGGTCCCATGCGACTGACGATGACCAATTACCTCGATGTGATTTCCTCCTGGTGCTTTTGGGCGACCCCGGCATGGCAGGAACTGCGCGCCAGTTATGCGGATCGAGTCGACTTCCACTGGAAGATCGCGCTCATGGACAAGGCTGGTCTGCCGCCAACTCGTGAGCACACCGACTGGTACTACCGGCGGAGCGGCATCCTGATGCGCTCACCCTTCATGTTACGGACGGATTGGGTTGAAGCCGGTCGCGCCGAATATCTGGAGCCGAACTGCATCGCGGAGGCTGCGCGTGACTTCGGGATCGAGGACGACCGTGCCTGGATCGCGCTAAGCCGCGCCGAACTGCGCGAAGGAAAAAAGATTGGAGATTGGGCAATGGCCGCTCAAATCGCGGCGGACGCGACCGGACTCGACTCAAAGCAACTGCTCGAGCGCGCCAAGTCCCCCGAGATCGAAGCGCGCGTCCGGCAGAGCACGGCAGAATTTCACGTTCTCCAGGTGACGCAACGGCCGACCTTCGTGATCGATACGCCGATTGGCGACCGCGCGGTTTTCTCCGGCTTCGCTAAAGCTGCGCCGCTCATCGCCGCGCTCGATGCCATGCTCGACGACATCGTGGGTTACAAGTCCTATGCCGCCCATTTTGGCCTGCCGCCGGCTTGATTTCGAGAGATCAGAAACACCTTGCGAGTTCCCTGATGTCGGATACTACTTCCCCTCGGTTCGGGTCATGCCGCGAACCGATCGGCGCGCTGCTCGCAGGCGCGTGGATTTTTGAGTGCGGCGCGCTCCCCTACAAGGACGCGACGGGAGATTGCGAACCATAAGAATGACGGCGTCAGTCTCACTCCCTCGTCGCCGGCCCGGAGATCATTTATTCTGCAACAACAAATTCGTGTAAACGGCCGGATTCGCGCGCGCGAAGTCCGCGTCATCATGGGCTCGACCAGCGAGCAACTCGGCGTCATGAAATTGTCCGACGCCATCAAACACGCCCAGGGCATGGGCCTTGATCTGGTGGAAGTGGCGCCGACCGCCAACCCGCCGGTCTGCAAGATCGTCGACTTCGGAAAATTCCGTTACGACATTTCGAAACAGGTCAAAGACCGGCACTCCGCCGGCACGAAGCTGAAGGAAATAAAGTTCCGGGTAAACATCGACGAGCACGATTATCTGACCAAGATCCGGCACGGCGAAGAGTTTCTCGACAAAGGAAACAAGGTGCGGGTGCAGCTGCAATTCCGCGGCCGCGAAATGGCACATCAGGAATTTGGCATGCAGCTCATGTACAAGGTGCGCGACGACCTCGCGACCATGGCCCAGGTCGAAATGGAACCGAAGATCGCCGGGCGCAACATCACAATGACGCTCTCGCCGCTCCCGGCGAACAAGCGCAAGCGCCGCTTCGCCCCTCCGCCAGAGGAATTAGAGGAAGAGAAAGAACCCGCCGCCGACGTGAACGATTGAGCCGCGCTTGAAACTTCAGCGGTAGCGGCAATCTCGCACCGCCCGCGTTCTTTGGTCCTTGCCTAACGAGTTGTGATGCCTTCCGCGATCTCGACGTGGAAGGTCTGCTTCATCTTTTCCTTCCCGTAGCTTAGTTCCGCGGTGTAGTCGCCGCTTGGGACAAACTTCTTCGGATCATCGCCCCCGTACTTGATCCGCACGTCCTCCGTCGGACGCAGATCCCAGTTCAATCGGTTGAGACCGGGCGCACCGCTCGCCTTCAAATTCGCCACCGGCTGACCGGACGAATTCGTGATCGCGATCTTTACTTCGTCGCCGGTAAATTCTTTCACCCAAAACGTCAGCAACGCGCCCTCCGCGGGATTTTCTCCGCGGTAAACGCCTTTGCCGTTCCAATCCGCGAAACCCGAGAGAAGATAAAATCCCTTGGCCGGCGCGATCGAGAAAAGATGCGCCGGTTGCGCCATCACCTCGGGCGTCAACTCACGGAAAGCGTGCGTGTCATCCAGGATCTCGATACTGCGTCCATGCGTCGCGATGACCAGGTCGGTCGTGCGCGGCTGAATCTGGACGTCGTCGACCCGGACGTTAGGCAAATCACCGATCCGCACCCAATGCCCGCCGCCATCGACCGAGGCAAACAAGCCAAAATGCGTTCCGGCATAGAGAAGATTGGAATTGACCGGGTCCTCTCGCACGACCTCGACCGGATCGTTGGGCGGTAATCCCTGGCCGACGACACTCTGCCAGGTTTGTCCCATGTCGGCTGTGCGGAGAATGAATGGCCGATCGTCCCCACTCCGGTAGGCGTTTGTCACGACGTAGGCCACCTTCGCGTCCTTCGCGCCGGGCTCGACCCGCACGACCCATTGGCCGCGTTCCGGCTCCGGGAGTTTCGCGGTCAGTTCGGTCCAGTTGCCGCCGTTGTTTTGAGTCACCCAAAGACGGCCGTCGTCCGTCCCGGCCCAGAGCAGTCCGGCTTTGACGGGCGATTCGGCTAACGAATAGACAACGCCATAATTTTCCGCGCCGCTCCCGGCGGCGTCGATCTTGCCCGGTTCGTTGCGGGTCAGGTCGGGGCTGATCACTTTGTAGTGCTCTGCCTTGTCCGTGAGCCGAAAAACGCGGTTGCCCGCGAGATAGAGCACGCCCGGCTGCAGGCGGCTGCCAATGAGCGGAGCGTTCCAATGAAAGCGATAACGCTCCTGGCCTTCCGCCGCCTCGGGTCGCAAGTCGCGTCTCTCGCCCGTGCGCAGGTTGATGCGGTGAATGAAACCCTCCTGGCTTTCCGCGTAGAAAACGTCGCGGTCCGACGGATCGAAGACGACATAGAATCCGTCGCCGCCTTCGAGCGCCGTCCAATCACAATTGCGAATCCCCTCTTTGCTTGGGACCTGGCTTAGGCCGACGAAACTCTCGTTATCCTGCAAGCCGCCGGCGATGCGATAAAAGGGCTGCGAATCGTCGAGCGTGATGCGGTAAAACTCACCGCCCGGAAATCGATTGAGATGCTCCCAGCCCTTGCCCGCGGCGTAACTTTGGTAAACGCCGCCGTCCGTCCCGAGGATGAGCCGTTCGCAAACGGGCGCTTTCGACGGTCCGCCAGAGGACGGATTGGCCGTGGCAAACTTGCCCTTCTCTTCCGCTTTCGACGCCTTCGGGGCCGGCGTCGTGCCCGGCTGAATGGCGAGGGCGTGGCAATCGGGGTGCACTTTCTCAGAGAGATCTTCCCGAAAATTCTTCCCGCCGTCATCGGAAGCCAGCAACGCCATGCCGAGGACGTAAACCCGCTGATCGTTCGCCGGATCGATCCGGATCTGGCTGAAATAGAAGGGCCGCGGATCGACGTCGCTCATCCGGGTCCATTTTTCGCCACCATCTTCGGAACGAAAAACGCCGCCACGCTTGCTGTGCAGGTCGCTGATATTGCTCGTGCCGCCTTCATCGCTTTGCATGATCGCCATGACGGTTTTCGATTTGCTGGCCGAAACGGCCAGACCAATCCGGCCCGTCTGGCCGGGCAAACCTCCCGCGCATTTCTTCCAGGTCGCGCCGCCGTCGCTGCTTTTGAAAATGCCGCCGACGTCATTGCCATTGGTCGCGGTCACGCCGTAGGCAAAAGACCAGGGAGTGCGCTGCCGCGCATAAAGCGCCGCATAAACAATTTCGGGATTGGACGGGTCGAGCACGACATCGCCACAACCGGTCCGAACGTCGTTAGGCGATGGGGCGTGCAGAACGAGCTTCCAGGTCTTGCCTGCATCCGTCGTTTTGTAGAGCCCGCGTTCCCCGCCCTCCTTCCAGAGATTTCCCATCGCGGCCACGTAAGCGACCTCCGGTTTTGTCGGATGCACCACGATGCGCGCGATCGCGCGGCTATCCTTCAGACCCACGTTCGTCCAGGTTGCACCCCCGTCGGTCGAACGATAAACGCCGTCGCCCCATTCCGATGAATTGCGATCATTCGCCTCGCCGGTCCCGACCCAGACCACATCCGAATCGGAAGGTGCGATCGCGATCGCGCCAATGGAGAGGACCGGTTGCTTGTCAAAAATCGGATCGAAACTGACACCGTTGTTGCCAGTCTTGAAGATGCCGCCGGTCCCGAGTCCGACATAAAAGACGGCTGGATTGCGCGGGTCGATTGCGATATCCGAGACGCGGCCGCCCATCACCGCCGGGCCAATGGCACGCGCTTTCAGGCCCTTGAAAAGCACATCCGTCAACTGAACCGACGTGGGCGAAGCGTTTGGCGGTGGAGAGCTGGCGGTGGAGAGCATGGGCGCCGCCGATGGCTTGGCGAGGGCGGGCGGCGGCGAAACGATCGGCGCCAGATCCCTCTCCTGAGCACCTCCCGAAGACGCGAGCAGCGCGAACGAACAAAACGAACCAAGGACGAGAGCCGAGCGCAGGAAAATTGTCATCCGATTTCTTACGCGATTTTCTCCTCTGCGCGAGCGTGATCCGAGGCGGGACTCGTTAGGGCGTCTGCGGTTGTACAGCCGGCAACGGCTGACTGCTTTTGATGATCTGGTCTTCCGGCGTGAGCTTCTTAGCCTTGCCGCTGAAAATGATTCGGTTCGGTTTTTCGGCCAGGGTATCGACAAGCGCTTTCGTATGCGTGGTGATGACCTTGAGGTTCAACAGAATCACATGCAACTGGCGCATCTGCTCGCGTAGTTGTTGATCGGTCGAACCAAGAAACGTGTCGGCGGTGGAAAAGACATTGGTCGCTTTCGCCTCCAGACCGTCCAGGCCATGAATCGTCTTTTTCAGCTCCTCCAAGTCGATCTTCGCGGTATCTGCGACTGGTACCAGCTTGGGCAGAAGGTGACCCAGGTCGCCTTTCACGCTCGCGACCGCCCCGTTCAGGTTCGTCACGGTACCGTTCAGGTTGTCGAGCAATTTGGTTGTCTTGGTCAGGACAGGCCCGACCGCGCTCGTGAGCTGGTCAAGGCCGAAAGCAGGCGTGCCTTCAATAACGGCATTGTTAGGCAAAACGGACTTGCCCGGCGTCCCGGCGGAAAGCGCAACGAACTTCGGTGAAAGCATGGTGTCGGAGCTGAGAGTGGCCGCGACATCCGAGGGCAGCGGCGGCACGCTGTCGAGCAGCTCGACCGTCACTCGAACCGCATCCTTCTTGTTGGGCTCGCCCGCGCGTTGCGCCGCGCTCAGATGGCGCATGGCGATGACGCGCCCGGCCGGCGCGCCCGCGTAGCGAACCTCGGAATGGACCTTGATCCCGGTGACATCCTCGTAGTCGATCTGCAAGGTGCGGGTCGGCTTTTGCAGGCGATAACCGGAAAGCGCGATGGTAAGCGCCCCGAGCAGAACCAGACTGCAAATAATGACTGCGAGGGCGACGAGATAATCCGACAGGTTTCGTTTCATGATGTTTTGCGATGGAACCGATTGCGCGCCCCGACGAAGGGACGCGGCTGCACGTGCTGATGCGTCTGATGCTCGGCCTGCGAGAGGTTTAACGGCACCGGGCCATCCGCCTCGCCGTTGATGAATTGTTGCACCTCCGGATTCGGGCTCGCCCGAATTTCGTCCGGGGTACCTTGTGCGATGATCTTGCCGTGGTTGAGCATGATCATGCGGCTGGCGATGCGAAAGGCGCTTGTCATGTCGTGCGTCACCACGACCGCCGTCATGCCGCTTTCGCGGGTCAGCTCGAGTGTGAGTTTGTCGACCACCGCCGTCATGATCGGGTCGAGTCCGGACGTCGGCTCGTCGCTAAAGAGCAGTTCGGGATCAAGCGCGAGAGCGCGGGCCAGGCCGACGCGTTTTTTCATTCCGCCGCTGATCTCGGCCGGCTTGAGATTTTCGAAACCCGTCAGGCCAACCATCTGCAGTTTACGGGTCACGATTTCCTCAATCTCATCCGGCCCGAGCGAGGTGTGTTGAAACAAGGGGAGCGCGACGTTTTCTCCGACGGTGAGCGAGGCGAGGAGCGCGCCGGATTGGAAGAGCATGCCGAAACGCCGCCGCACCTCGGTGACTTCGCGCTCGTTCATCGCCGTGATTTCATGGCCAAAGATTTTTACTGAGCCGGAATTTGGCTTCATCACGCCCACGATGTGGCGGAGCAGCGTGCTCTTGCCGCAACCGCTCCCACCCATGATGACGAGCGTCTCGCCCCGACTGATGTGGAAAGAAATATCGTCGATCACGGGGCGCTCGCCGAATTTTCGGATCAGGTCGCAGACTTCGACCACGGGCTCGGTATCTGGTTTCATGCGCCAAAGAAAAAGATCGCAGTCAGAATCGCGTTCGTCACCAGCATGGCAAGCAGCGCCTGCACGACGGAGGAGGTAGTGGCTTGCCCGACGCCTTCCGCGCCGCCTTCCACGTGCAGACCGGCGTTGCAGGCGATCGTGATGATGATCCAGGCAAAGACAACGCTTTTGATCATCCCCGAGTAAAGGTCCCAGGTGTCGGCGCTCTGCACTGCGCGCAGCACGTAGCCCGCGGTATTGAAATCGAGCGCGAGCCGGCAGACCGCCCAGCCGCCAAAGACCCCGATGTAATCGCCCAGGATGGTGAGCGCCGGCAGCATCACGAGCATCGCGAGAAAGCGCGGCACGATCAGGTAACTGATCGGATTGATCGCCATGACTTCGAGCGCTTCGATTTCCTCGGACACTTTCATCGTGCCCAATTCCGCGGCGACCGCCGAACCGCTGCGCCCGATCACGATCACTGCGATCAAGACCGGGCCCATCTCGCGGAGCAACGTCACCATTACCAGGTCTGGCACATAAATATCCGCACCGAGCTGCTGGAGGGAATGTGCCGCCTGCATCGCCAGGGTAACGCCCACGCTGCACGCGGTGAGGGCGACCATGGGCGCAGCGCGCACGCCGATCGCGACCATTTGTCGAAAGACCGGCGAGATCTTGAACATCTCTCCTCGAAACGGGGCGATGAAGATCCAATAAAGCAGACTTAGATTCAGCTTGAGATAATTTTTCAAAGTGCGGCGCCCACGGTTCTAGCAACTCGCGCCTCGATTGCCAGATCAGTTTTTGCTGATTTTGCGGGAGTCGCCAACTTCGCTTTATCTGGTGCCGCATTTTGACCTAGATAGATTTCCTTCTCGCGAACCATGAGAACCCGCCCGGCTGCCCACGAACGCCCGACCGCTGGCGAACCGGCATGGAGGCGATCGCTTTTCACCGTTATTTTCGAGGGCGACACGCCGGCGGGAAAGGCTTTTGACGTTGGCCTGCTGATCGCGATCTGCGGCAGCGTCGCGGTCGTGATGCTGGAGAGCATGCGACCGGTGCAGGCGGCGCATGGCTGCTCCTGCGCGGTCTGGAATGGACATTCACCTGGCTTTTCACGATCGAATATTTCGCGCGCCTGGCCTGTGTGCGGCGCCCCCTCCAATATGGATGGAGCTTCTCCTGCATTGTCGATCTGCTGGCGGTTCTGCCCAGCTTCATCAGTCTCTTTACGGCCGCGAACTACGTCATGGTCATTCGCGTCCTCCGCCTGCTCCGCATTTTCCGGATCCTGAAACTGGCACATTTCCCGGAGGAAACGGAGATCCTGGTGGAGGCATTGCGCGCCAGCCGTCGCAAAATTCTGGTCTTCATCTTTGCCGTCGTTACCCTCGTCATCATCCTGGGCACGGCGACGTATTTCATCGAAGGAGAAGAGAACGGCTTCGATATTATTTCCCATGGGGCTTACGGGGCGATTGTGACCCTGACCACTGTCGGCTATGGCGACGTCGCACCGAGAACGCCGCTTGGGGGTATCCTCGCCAGCATCATCATGATCGTGGGCTACGGCATCATCGCCGTGCCCACCGGCACTTTTTTCCCTCGAGCTGCGCTAGACGAGCAAGCTGCGTAACGCTCGCGCCTGCCCGCGCTGCGCGACGCTGGAGTCCGACGCCGCAGCCAGCTTTTGCCGGCGCTGCGGAGAAGCTCTCAAGACCTAGCCAAGGCTCGTTAGGCAGGCGCTCCCCCCAGGCTGCGGGACAGATTGGTGTGCCTGAAAAATGGTGCCCACTTGCAAACAGATCGCGGCGGCTTGAAGGAAAACGCGCCCGCCCTTATACCTTTGACAATGCGCATCCTATTGATCGAGGACGAGAAAAAAACCACGGCCTTCATCTCGAAGGGCCTGGAAGAGGCGGGCTACTCCGTCGAGTGCGCGCGCGACGGCGAAGCCGGTCTGGAACTTGCGCTTGGCTCTCGCTTTGACCTGCTCCTGGTCGACGTGATGCTGCCGAAGAAGGATGGCTGGAACGTAGTCGAAGAGCTGCGCGCCAAGGGAGTACACACGCCGATTCTTTTTCTCACGGCGCGCGATAGCGTGCCTGATCGCGTCAAAGGACTCGAACTGGGCGCAGATGATTACCTGGTCAAGCCATTCGCATTCTCCGAGCTGGTGGCCCGCGTCCGCTCTCTCCTGCGCCGGAGCGAGACGCAGCACGATGAACAGCTGCGGATTGAAGATCTCGAGCTGGATACGCGTCGCCACCGCGCCGTCCGGGCTGGCGATTCGCTCCACCTGACCGCGAAGGAATTTCTTCTCCTCGCCCATTTGGTTCGCTCAGCCGGCGAAGTGGTCTCGCGCAAGGAGATCGAGAATCACGTCTGGGGAATCGATTTTCAAACCGGCACCAATGTTCTCGATGTGATGGTGCGGCGCTTGCGCGCCAAAGTGGACGATCCTTATCCAAAGAAACTCATCCACACCGTCCGCGGCGCCGGCTATGTCCTCAAAGCCGGCTGAACCGCGCTCGATCGCTACCCAGCTGGTTTTTCTCTTCGCGCCGGCCGCTGCGTTGCTTCTCTTTTGCGGCCTGGGCGTTCTCTACTGGATCGTCGTTGGGCACGCCTACGCCGAGGACCGGGCCGTTCTTCTGGACAAGGTCATGGCCGTTCGGACCGAATTGAAGTCGGCCGGCGGCGCGCAGACGGTGAACCAGGAATTGCGAGCCCTGCAGGGCGGAAGACGAGCGACCTACTGGGTGCGAGTGCTCGATTCCGCCGGTCGTATCGTAGCGGAAACGCCCGGGATGGATCAGCTCCTGCCCATGGCGGTTTTTTCCACGGCCCCGACGAACGGCGCCGAGGAGCCGGAAGTCAAGGATCATCAAGCGCAGGGGAAGTTATTTTCGTTAGTCTCGGCCAGGGCCGGCGCCAACGGCCATGCTTACACCATACAGTTGGCGCAGGATCGCTCGGTCGACGAACAATTTGAGAAGCAGTTTGGCCTGCTCGTGGCCGCGGTGCTTCTCGGCGGGATTTTTGCCTCGACCCTGATCGCGATCACGGTGACAAAACGCGGTTTGCGACCGCTTAGCGCGATGACGCGCTCGCTCATGCGGGTCGGTCCCAAACGATTGCATGAGCGCGTGCCGCCGGCCGATTGGCCACGCGAGCTGCAACCAGTCGCGATCGCCTTCGACGACATGCTGGATCGACTGGAGGATTCGTTTACCCGGCTCTCACAGTTTTCGGCCGATCTCGCGCACGAACTACGCACGCCCCTGGCGAATATTCGCGGCGAAGCGGAAGTGGCGCTGACCCGCCCACGCTCGCCTAACGAATACGAAGCGGTCATCGAGTCGAGCGTGGCTGAGTGTGCGCGGCTCTCAGGAATTATTGACAACCTTCTCTTTCTTGCCCGGGCGGAAGCGGCCGAGAGCAAAGTGCAATGCTCACTTTTCGACGGCCGCTCCGCCATCGAGAGGATCGCGGCCTACAACGAGGCGATCGCGGAAGAGCGCCAACTCACGATTACCTGCCAGGGCGAAGGCGAGGTTTATGCGGACCCGATCCTGTTCGGGCGTGCCGTCAGCAACCTGGTCGACAACGCGGTGCGCTTCACACCCGATGGCGGCCAGATCGCCATCGTTCTCACCGCGAATGCGCAGGGAGCCGAAGTCGTGGTCAGCGACACCGGATGCGGCATTCCGGCGGCACACATTTCGCGAATCTTCGATCGCTTTTACCGGGTCGACCCGTCGCGCAGCACGGAGGGAACAGGTCTGGGGCTGGCTCTGGTGAAATCGATCGCCGATTTGCATGCCGGCTCCATTTCCGTGGAGAGCGAAGTCGGTCGCGGCACCGCGGTAACCATCCGATTTCCGGGCCAGCCGATCGCCCGGGACTAGTCGCCTGTCGGGCACGCGTCCTGCTAGTGTGACAAAAATATCATTATGTTCTTGTCATGTTGCGCGACCTCCTCTAAAACAGCGTCCATGCTTCCATCAAATCTGCCCCGCACCGATTTTCGGCGCGGTATCTTAAAGGTCGGCTTCGCCCTGTGCGTTGCTTCCTTCCTCACCGGGTCCAGCGTGTTCGCGCAAGATCCGGTTGTGTCCGGTTCCAAAGCCGCCGCGGGCGAAACAAGTTCAAGCGGATCGACGGCCACTTCGACTCCAGCGACAACATCGACCAAGAAGAAATCAACTACTTCGACCACCGCTGAGTCGACCATCGTGGTTCGAGCCGAGGAACTGCCCAGCGCGTACGGCGCCCCGCCGGCTTTTTCCCGCAGCCGCTTCTCGAATCTGGTCGCCGGCTATGTGCTGCCGCCGGGTGGGATCTATGCAGGAGCCATCTTCCAAGGCGACGCCCAACCCTACGACCGCCCCGATTTTACCAACACTCAAGAATTCGAGTTTGGCCTTCCCTACCGCTTCGGCGTGGCAATAGAAAACCAGATCGAGTCGTTTCGGGGAACGACTCAGGAGCGATCGTTTAGCTTTGAAGGGCGCTACGCATTTGCTGACTGGGACGTAATACCTCTTAACCCGACTATTTTCGCAGAATACAAATTCGGCATTGGCCATATTCTGCACGATGAGGGTCCTCCCGCGCCGCTCGGAAAAGGCGAGGCGGAAGCGTTCCTTAACGAACAAAACCCGCTGCCGGACGCGGTCGAAGTTCGGCTCCTCTTATCGGAACAATTTTTCCATCGGGTCGACTGGGCACTTAACGGTTTCTGCGAGCAGGAAACCAGTGGAGATCGCGGCCGTGAATATGGATTCGCACAGAGCGCGTTGACGAATGTCCTGCTTCCGTACGGGCGCTTGAAGGTGGGGGTCGAGATGCAGCTCACGGGCTTCACCGATAAGGGAATTCGCGGTGATCCCTCCTGGCGCTACATCATTGGACCAACGATCGCGTGGGAACCATCGAGGAATACCCGCTTCGATGTCTCGTCGCTCTTCGGCGCAACCCACGATGCTCCCGACGCATCGGTCTTTGCCGTCTTCTCGGTCCTTTTCGGACCGGGCGAACGGGAACCGCAGGAGGGGGAAGCACCCGCCTCGACGAGAAATCGTTAGCCGCAACACAACAGACGCTCGCCTGATTTTGCTAATTCCCAAGACTGTACTTCATCCTGGCTAACCGACATAACTAACATATCCAATGTATCCTACTGACTCCGAATCCGTCAAAACCCGCTCGCACCGATCCACTAACAGCAAACGGCTGACTGCGCTGCTCCTCGGCGTCCTAGCCAGTTTCATCGCCAGCCCAAGAGCCAAAGCGCAGACACCAACTCCGAGTGTCCCCGAGACGCCTCGGCTCGAGGTCAGGGGCCAAACCGTTCCGACACCGACGCCCCACGAAGAGACACGGCTTAAGCTCAATCACATCATGAAGGAGGTATCGGGAACGGAGATCACGGTGACGAAGAAGACCACTGTGATCAAGCTCGACCAGCAGCCGACCGCGATTGACAACAATCAACAGGAGATCTTCAGCAAGGCGCCAGGACTTCTCATCACACAGCAGCAGACGCCGGGCCAGTTCAATTTTTCCTATCGCGGCCTCGGCAATCCCCAGGAATCGGAATTCATCACGGTCTTGCAGGACCGGGTCCCTCTCGCGTCCGATTGGATTGGTTTTCCGACCCTCTATTACACACCGCTCCCGCAGAGTATCAGCGAGATTCAGGTGATCCGCGGCGGGAACAGCCTCCTCTACGGCCCGGAGCCCGCTCCGGCCATTAACTACGTGACCAGACGGCCTGATCCGAACATCCCGCTGAGCGGTTACACCGAACAGGTGGGCGGCGGTTACGGTACTTATTCAACCTTTAACGTCATCGAAGGCGTCCAGGGCCCGGTCGAATTCCGAGCCGACTTTGGTTATGTTCATTCAAACGGTCAGCGCGACAACAGCCAGTCTGACCTTTTCCAAGGGGATGCCTATATCGGTTATCGACCGGATTCCTCACAGCTCACATCGATCGCTTTCCATGGCTACTCCGTATCGGTGGGCGATCCGGGGCGGTTGACAATTCAGCAATACGACCAGAACCCAAATTTCTCGCCAACGCCTTACAACCATGACTGGGTTAATCGCTACAATGTTGTACTGAGTCATGAACATGACTTCGGTGATGGCTGGCTCCTGCAGGCCCAAGGCTGGTTTACCTATCAGGAAATCGACAATCGCACCGCGGCCAATCTTAGCCCGACGGGCGCGCCTCCCGCCACGACCACGATCCAATCAGACACCTTCTACAACGGCGGGGTAGACATCCGAATGCGCAAGTTCTGGGGCGACGACACGTCGCTGAAAGGGAGCGCACTTACTTTCGGCACGACCATTTATCATGGTTCGGCCCCGTTCCAGCAGTTTATCAATCCAGATATCTATGCAGATCGCGATGCCGGCGGCACCACGCGCCTGAACCAGGATCGCACCTCCAATTATCAGGCGTTTTTTGCCGAGAACATCTTTCGCTTTGGTCGCTTTCACATTGTGCCGTCATTTCGGCTCGATCATGAATCGGTCGACGTGAATGAGATTGTCACGCCGTTTAACCGCCCGCCGCTCGATGCCAGTGCGGAACACACCGTGCCGCTATGGGGATTCGGGATGGGCAATGACTTTCTCCAGGGTAACGAGACCTACTTTAGCGCTTCCTCAGGCTGGCGGCCAACGCGCTACTTCGACGTGGTCTCGCCCTTCTCGCCTACATTCACCCCCGGGCATCCCTCCGACCCGTTCACTTCACTCGACTTCGAGCTGGGTGTTCATGGCACGCCGGCAGCCGTCCCTGGCCTTTGGTATGACCTTGGCCTGTTCTGGATGGACTTCGACAATCGGACTGAAACCGCGTTTCTGAATCCGGGCGTCAATAACGACACCATCCTCATCAACAGCGGCAGCACTCGGCACCGCGGCTTTGAAGGCGATGTCTCCTATGACCTTCTTCAGTTGTTCGATGCGCCCGCCCTCTCCGGCAGTCACTTGACTGTCTCCGGAAACTTGCAGTTGCTCGATGCTGAATTCACCGCGAGTGACCTCCCAAACCAGGTGGGCAAGATACCGGCCTTTGCCCCCAAGACGCTGTTTAAAGCCGCGCTGACATTCAGCAAGGACCACTGCTACAGCTTCCGCTTGAGCGCGACGTCGGTCTCATCGGAGTTTTTCCAGGATTCGAACCTTCCAGCCGTGGCAGCGGATGGCACCGTGTTGGTGCCGGCAAAGATTCCAGCCTACTTTACGCTCGATTTCGCGGCCGAGTACTATATTGCGAAAAATTGCCGCCTCCTGGCTGGCATCTCGAACCTGACTGACCAACAGTATTATTCCCGCGTCTTCGGTAGCCGGATCGAGCCAGCCCCGAGGCTCAACGGTTACGGCGGCGTTTCGATCGGATTCTAGGGGCGACGCATGCTCCCGGCGTCGTTGTGGATCGGCGCCGGGAGTCCCGCCTTTTGGATGAGCCTGAGCCCGCAGGCATCCTTGTAAAACGGCCGGGGCAAATCCATCGTGCGCGACTGATACCAAAGCTCGATCTCCTGCACCATGGCGAGATATTCATGCGAGCTGTCGAGCAGGATCATCTCCGGTTCGTCGATAAAAAACTACGCACCGCGGCGAGCGAGTCTGGGTCAAGCGAGTTTCCTTCCGCCACGGTCACGAAGTTCGTCAGGCCAGCCCGTTCCAGCCAGCGCCCGGTGAGCGTGCAAAGCTCCGGTTTGATATCGAGCGTGAACAACCCTCGCGAGCGTTCATCCGCCGCAGCATGAAGGCGAGGAGGAGCGATGAATAACCGGAACGGGTCCCGAGCTGAACGATGCGTGTGATCCGGTTGCCCAGCACCAGCCACTGCAAGAGAGAGACGAGCGGCACCGCGCATTCCCCAATCGCGCCGCTGCGGTCCGTCTCTTCACACCACGCCCTTATGATCTCCCATTCCGCCTCGCTCAGGTCGGAACAGATCGGTGGGACAAATCCATTCCCGACAAACGATGCCACCAGTAACGCGGTCCCGGGTCTTCGGTCCAGCGACGCGAGCGAAAGCCTTTGTCGGTCGATTTCATCGCCTGATGAATTACGGCGCCAGACGGTCGAGGGTCCACGAGCCGTCGTCCTGCAGCAGGTAACGAAACCGATCGTGCAGGCGATTGGCGCGGCCCTGCCAGAATTCGATCATTTCCGGTACCAGCCGGTAACCGCCCCAGTGCGCCGGCAGTTCGATCACCTCGCTCCCGGCAAAGCGCTCCTCCATTTCCGCCAGGCGCGCATCGAGTATTCGGCGCGCATCGATCACCTCGCTCTGGTGCGATACCCAGGCGCCCAGCTGGCTGCCACGCGGCCGGGAGTGAAAATACGTTTCCGATTCTGCCCGCGATGTTTTTTCCACGCGGCCAGCCACGCGAACCTGGCGTTCCAATTCCACCCAGTAAATCGCGAGCGCCGCCTGCGGATTCGCCTCCAGTTCGCGGCCCTTGTAGCTCTGATAATTGGTAAAAAAAACGAAGCCGCGCTGATCGAAGGCCTTGAGCAGGACGACCCGCGCCGAGGGTTTGCCATCGGGCGCGGCGGTGGCCAGGGTCATGGCGTTCGCATTCGGCAACGCAGAATTAACCGCGGTCGAAAACCAGGTCGCAAATTGCTCGATCGGGTCCGGGTGCATCTCGGCCCGGCGCAAACCCTGTGTTTCGTATTCGCGCCGGAGCCCGGCGATATCGATTGCGTCCATCACGAAGCAACCGTATCCGAGGCGGCCGCCGCTGTCGAAAATTGTTCGCGCGACCGACAAATCGGCTGGTTTCTGTTTGTGCCTTCCGCGGCTGTTCGCTAAGTATTATCGGAAATGTTTTGCCTCACGATGCTCGGGAGCGGGAGCGCGGGGAACAGCGCGCTGATCGCAACCGATCATTGCCGCTTGCTCGTCGACGGAGGCCTCAGCGCGCGTCAGCTTGTTCTCCGGCTGGCCCAATGCGGGATCACGCCTAACGACCTCGACGGCATTCTCCTGACGCACGAGCACGGCGACCATGTTTGCGGGCTGGAAGTGCTCTGCCGCAAATTTCAGGTGCCGATCTATTGCAACGCCCTGACCGCAGAAGCGATCCGCTACGACTCGTTAGGCAAACATCGCCACTGGCGGATTTTTCGGACCGGCTCGAGTTTTTCGATCTGCGACATCACGGTGGAAAGTTTCCCCGTCCCTCACGATGCGGTCGAGCCGGTTGGTTACACCTTTCACACCGGGCCAGGCGCGCTCGGCTACGTGACCGATCTCGGCTATGCCACCCGCCTGACGATTGAACGTTTGCGCGAGGTGCAAACCCTCGTGATCGAGACGAATCATGACGAGAAACTCTTGCAGGATGATCCGCACCGGCCGTGGCCGGTGAAGCAGCGAATTCAATCGCGGCACGGTCATCTGTCCAATGCCGCAGCCGCGGTTGTGGTGGGGCAATTGTTATCCGGCAAAATCGCCCGCGTTGTGCTCGGTCATCTCAGCCGGGACTGTAATTCGCCGGAGCTGGCCGCCGGGACGGTGCGCGCAGAGTTGGAAAAAGTCGGCCGGCCCGACCTCGAGATTTTTTGCGCAACCCAAAACGAGATCAGCCCGCGGTTTGCGATCGGCGCAAGCCGCGCCGGGGCGTATCAACCGTGCTTTGACAGCCTGTTATTCGAGACTGCGGCCATCGCTCCCGGCGAACTTGCCTAACGACCTAATCCTCGCCGCCAACCACGAGATGGATGATCCCGGCCGGGTCGGAAATCCAGAAACCGTCGAAGTCTTCGCGCAGCTGTTCCACTTCATCGCGACGCGCAACCCCGTGGTTCTTGAGATAGGCGGCTGCGCTCTCCGTGTCGTTTGTCTCGAGCTCGAGCCAGATGTCGGGATGACTGATGTTGGGTACCCGGTCGATCCACAGCCTGACGGGTCCGAATTGGAAAATGCAGCCTTCCGCTTCTTCCTCGATCAGCGGCAGGCCGAGAGTGTCGCGATAAAAGGCGATCGTTTGCTCGTAGGTATGAAACGGGCATTTGATGGCGATGTTCGCGCCCCCCGAGAAATTCGGGCTGTTGACGTTGGCGACCATGGAAGGAATGTGCGCAGGCCAGCTTCGATTGCCAATCGTTAGGCAAACGAAACGCGGAGTAATCAGCCGCCGCCCGACCCTGCACCGCCGGGTTCGGTCATGGCCACGGGATCGAGCGCCGCGTTCAGTTCCGCTTCCGGCAGCACCTTCTTCTCGCGGCAAATCTGGCGCACCGTTTTCCCTGTTTTCGCACTTTCTTTTGCGATCTCGGCCGCGCGATCATAGCCGATTCTCGGCGCCAGACTCGTTACCATCGCCATCGAAAGCTCGACCAATTCCTGGCAGCGTTCCCGGTTTGCCACGATGCCGCTGACGCATTTATCGGCAAAAATATCAGCCGCATTCCCGAGAATCCGAATGCTCTCGAGGAGGTTGTGGGCCATCACCGGCATCATGACATTGAGATCGAGATTTCCATTCGCCGCCGCCCAGGTGATGGTGGTGTCCCCGCCGATGACCTGGCTGCAAACCATCATGACCGATTCGCAGATCACCGGGTTCACTTTGCCCGGCATGATCGAACTGCCCGGCTGGGTCGCTGGCAGTTGAATCTCGCCAATGCCGCAGCGCGGGCCACTCCCAAGGAAACGAATGTCGTTCGCGATTTTGAAGAGACTGACCGCGATCGTCTTGAGATGGCCGCTCGCTTCGACCACGCCATCCTTGGCTCCCTGCGCCTCGAAATGATTTTCCGCTTCGCGAAAGGCGATACCGGTGCGCTGCTCGAGATGGCGCATCACCTTCGCAGGAAATTTCCGATGCCGGTTCAAACCGGTGCCAACCGCGGTGCCGCCAAGGGCCAGTTCTTGCAGCGCGCCGATCGCCTGCTCGGCGCGCCGTTTTCCAAACCGGACCTGCTGCGCGTAACCGCCGAATTCCTGGCCAAGCCGAACCGGCGTCGCATCCATCAGATGGGTGCGGCCGATTTTGATCACGTCGTGGAACTCGGTCCCTTTCGCCGCCAGCGCCCCGCCGAGTTTCTCAAGCGCTGGGATGAGACAATGCTGGAATTGCTCCGCGCCGCTGATGTGGATGGCAGAGGGGATCACATCATTGCTCGACTGTCCCATGTTGACGTGATCGTTAGGGTGAACCGGTTCGCGTGCGCCGATCGGTTTGCCGGAAAGCTGGCTACAGCGATTGGCGATGACTTCGTTCGCGTTCGTGTTCGTGCTTGTGCCGGAGCCGGTCTGGAAAATGTCGAGCGGGAAATGCTCGTCGAGCTTGCCTTCCACGACCTCCTCGGCCGCCTGTACAATGAGCGCGCTGCGTTCCGCATCGAGCAGACCGAGATCGTGGTTCGCCTGGGCCGCGGCCCATTTCAGCAGGCCGAGCGCCCGGATGAACGGTCGCGAAAAACGCCACCCGCTCACCGGAAAATTCAAGACCGCGCGCTGAGTCGAAGCGCCATAAAGGGCGGATTCCGGGACGGACATCTCGCCCATCGAATCCTTCTCGATCCGGGTCTTGCAGGCGCTCATGCCGTGCCTTGAATGGAAATTCGTGCGCTGGCCGGCGCGACCCGCGCATGACCATTGCGAGTCTGCGCCTTGCGGAAAACGGTGATAAACATCGGCGGGATGTTTTGCAGGCAATACTCCGACTCGGCTCGATCGAAAAAGGTGGCGTGCTGCCGGAGT
Organism: uncultured Verrucomicrobiae bacterium; assembly: GCA_963742545.1. Taxonomy (GTDB): domain Bacteria; phylum Verrucomicrobiota; class Verrucomicrobiia; order Chthoniobacterales; family UBA10450; genus Palsa-1392. The sequence goes on from CAVUMF010000007.1 coordinate 53,039, forward strand.
TCGTTTGTCACCTGATAGATGATGAAGGCGCCGCCCGGCCGGAGCGCGTCGTAGGTATCCTGGAGAAGGGCGCGTTTTTTTTTGATCTGGAGAATGCTGAAAGGGATGCCGGAGAGAATGTAATCGCACTGCGCGATGCCGCGGCGCGCGAGTTCTCCGGAAAGACTGGCGGCATCTCGATTGATCACGTGGACGCGCGAATCGTCCGCGAACTGCCGCTCGAGATCGCGCGAGAAGGCCGGATCCAGTTCAAAGAGGAAAAGCTGCGAATCAGCGCTCATCCGCGCCGCCAGCTCGCGGGAATGAACGCCTTCGCCCGGACCGTACTCGGCAATTGTGCGCGGCTCATTGAAATCCATCTTGCCCGCCACCCGATCCACGAGCGCCTTGGAACTGGGAATGATCGAGGCGATTTGAAACGGCTTTTGCAAAAACCGTTTGAAAAACAATGCGCTCATAAGGTTGCGAATAGTGAACCGCGGCTCACCCAATGTCCAGCGACGATCTCGTGCCAGGGAGCGCGGGGATTAAGATACGAATTTCGGCATCCCGCGGCCCATCGGATGCCTTCCCACGGCGAGAGGGTGCAGCCGCGCTCAAGCTCGCGGAAACGAAATTAGGTGATTGACACGCTTTCTAAAATTTATAATTGTCAAAGGGTCGCGCAATTAGTATTGCCAGAAAACCACACAACTGCTGACCTCCAGCCATGCATAATCTACTGACGGTCAAGGAGACCTCGAAATATCTCCGCATCCCGCTGCCGACTGTCTATTATCTGGTGCAGCGCGGACAACTCCCCGCCATCCAAATTGGCGGACGCTGGCGCATCAAAAAAGATTCGCTCGACAGGGACGTTTTGAAAGAAGATCGCTCTGGGCAGCCGACGGTCTTGGTGGTGGATGACGACACCAGCCTGCAGAATCTTTTCAAAGTCTTCCTGAAAAAGATCGGTTTGAGCCGCGTCGTCGTCGGGACGGTGAAAGAGGCGATCGCCGCGCTCGAGAAGCAGCGCTTCGATCTGCTCTTTCTCGACTTGAAATTGCCCGACGGTCCGGCGGATGACGTCTACGACACGGCGAAGGAAATCGACCCACATCTGCCCGTCGTGGTCATTACCGGGTATCCCGACAGCGAAATCCTCAACCGGATTCTGGCTCGAGGGCCGGTGACGGTCCTGAAAAAGCCGCTCAAAGTCGACCAGTTGAAACAGGCAGTCCGCGTTCTCGGTTCGAAAGAATCGACCCGGAAGATCGCTGCGTGAGCGTCTCGACGGTCGGTAAATCGTGAGCGGTGAACCGTGGATGGTTTGCCGCTGCGTCATTCCTCCAATCTTTCGCTGGATCCTCGCTTGACGGATCACCTTTCATTATTCACTTATCCCTTCGGCGTGTCGCGCGGTTAGCTCAGTGGTAGAGCACTACCTTGACACGGTAGGGGTCACAGGTTCGAACCCTGTATCGCGCACCACTTTCCCTTTTCTCTGTACATTCACAGAACCCTTGAGCCATCGCGGCCTGTCCCATGTCCAAAATACAACCTGGTCGTCACCGAAAAAGTGGACGGAGTGAGCGCACTGGGTTGTGGGTTTAAGCTGGTCGCTCACCTTATGGATTTGCGCTGTCTGTGCTTTTGAGGGCAGTGAGGGGCCTCAATCTGTGACCCGAAGCCTTTCTTATTGCACCGCGAGGGTTGCTTCAAGTATCTCCACCTTGCGCCGCCCTTTGAGAAACTCATCGAGCAACACCGCATTCACTACTTCATCGCGGATTCGCGGTCGGGGCGGTCGCCTACGGACCAAATGCAATGTCAAAGGGCTGCAACCCTACATCAGCAATTGTGTCAAAGACGGTCAGAGACGGAATATCAAGAACTGTTACAGTCGTGTCCCGGGAATTGGAAACATAGATCTTCGTCTCGTCTGGACTCACCAACATGATGAAAGGACCCCTTCCTGTCGGAAGCGTTGTGATGATCCTATGCGTCGTTGTATCAATCACCGAAACATCATCGATAGGTGTCGGTGTTAATCACGTCCACTTCTCCCTGTGAGAAGTTGGCGATGTATACGAATCGCGAATCCGGCGTGATCAGGATGTCTTTGGCCCAATGGTCCGGAATATCGACAGTTGTGATAATCGTATCGGTCGCCGTATCAATCACGTCGACCGGGCAGCTTCCATGGCTGCCAACTTGATGCAAGGCGAAGAATTTCCCGCCATCCGGCGTGACCTGGCTCTCTCCCGGGATGGGGCCTACCGGGATGGTGCCAATGGCACGCAGCCAGAATCCCAGCCCGACAATTCCTGCGGCGGGGAACTCGTTCGACAAAGGCCGGACGCTAACGGATGCGCAAAAAATGGAGACGAAATGCCAAGTGACGAGCAGCACGAGTTCTCGATGCGACTGAAGGTTGCGCCTTCAAATGGCGTTCCGACAGTATTCTTGACAGAAAAATGCCAGACCTCCCAATCGCATCAGTGAGTGAAGAATTTCAGGAAAGTTAAGACCAACAAAACCAGATTGAAAACACCAACAATGAAGAAAATAATTGGCATTCCTTTTAGCGGAATTCTCGCGGCCGCCGTCATGACGGCCATGCCTCTCGCCCGAGGGGGGATCGAAACGACTGGCGAACCCGGTTCGCCCAGCGCAACCACTACCATCAGCGGTAAACAACTTCCGCCGCCCGATCCGAAATTCGGTGGCATGATCAAAAACGACGCCCTGCAATCCAAGGCCTGGTGGGCGCCGCGCATTGTGCCGCCGAAGAAAGCGCCCAACATCCTCATTATCATGACCGACGACTCCGGCTTCGGTGTGCCGAGCACCTTTGGTGGCGTCATCCCGACTCCGACAATGGATCGGCTCGCCAAAGCCGGGCTGCGCTACAATAATATTCATTCCACCGCGCTCTGCTCGCCGACACGCGCCGCGTTGATTACGGGTCGCAACCATCACTCGGTCGGATTCGGGGTGATCTCGGAACAGTCGACCGGCTTTCCGGGCTACAACAGCATCATTGCCAAGGATAAAGCGACCATCGGCCGCATCCTCTTGGACAACGGCTACGCGACGTCGTGGTTCGGCAAGGACCACAACGTGCCGGCGTTCTGCGCCAGCGAGGTCGGGCCGTTTAATAATTGGCCCATCGGTCAGGGGTTTGAGTACTTTTACGGGTTCGTCGGCGGCGACGCCAACCAGTGGCAGCCAAATCTGTTCCGCAATACCACCCAGATCTATCCCTTCCAGGGAAAACCCGGCTGGAACCTGATCACCGGCATGGCGGATGACGCCATTGATTACCTCAATCGTATCAACCAAATCCAGCCCGACAAACCGTTCTTCTGCTACTACGTGCCTGGGGCGACGCACGCGCCGCATCATCCGACAAAGGAATGGGTGGACAAGATTCACAACATGCACCTTTTCGACGACGGCTGGAACAAGTTGCGGGAGCGGATTTTTGAAAACCAAAAACGCCTTGGCGTGATCCCGGCGGATACCCAACTGGAACCCTGGCCGACCAAAGTCCTCAAGAACTGGGATGATTGCACCCCCGAGGAGAAGAAGCTCTTTATCAAGCAGGTCGAAGTCTTCGCCGCCTACGAGGCCTACAACGACTACGAAATTGGCCGGGTCATCCAAACCGTGGAGGACATGGGCAAGCTCGACGACACGCTCATCATCTATATCAACGGCGACAATGGCACCAGCGCCGAAGGCGGCCCGCTCGGCACACCGAACGAAGTCGCATTCTTCAACGGCATCAATATGATGCCCGTGGCCGAACAGATGAAGTGGTACGACGTCTGGGGCACGGAACAGACCTACAATCACATGTCGGCCGGCTGGTCCTGGGCCTTTGACACGCCCTTCACCTGGTTCAAGCAGAATGCCTCCAAACTCGGCGGCATCCGCCAGTGCATGTGCGTTTCGTGGCCCGGTCACATCAAGGACGTCGGCGCACTCCGCGAGCAGTTTATGCATGTGATTGATGTCGTGCCCACCCTGCTCGAGGTCACGGGCATCCCCGCGCCCGATACCGTGGACGGCATCAAACAGGCGCCGATTGAAGGCACCAGCTTCGCCTATACCTTTGAAGAGAAGAACGCCAAGGCGCCCTCACACCATAAGACCCAGTATTTCGAGATGATGGGCCAGTGGGCCTTGTATCACGAAGGCTGGCTCTTGAGCACCCAGGTCAACCGCGCGCCGTGGGAGGCCTTCGGCCCCGCCAATCCCGACCCGCTCGACAACCAGGTCCTCGAACTCTACGACTTGGACAAGGACTTCAGCCAGTCGCAGAACCTCGCCGATAAGTACCCGGACAAAGTGAAAGCGATGAAGCAAATGTTCATCCAGGAAGCGAAGAAATATCAGGTCTTCCCGATGGACGCCTCGGTCGCCGCCCGCATCGTGGCCCCGCGTCCGAACATCACCGCCGGCCGCACCGAGTTCGTTTACACGCGCCCGATGGTCGGCCTGCCGCAGGGCGATTCCCCGATGATCCTCGACGCCTCCTACACCTTCACGGCGGACATCGAAGTGCCCGCCGGTGGCGCCGAAGGCATGATTGTGACCTCTGGCGGACGGTTCGGCGGCTACGGATTCTATCTGCTCAAGGGCAAGCCGGTGTTCCTCTGGAATCTGGTTGACCTGAAACGCATCAAGTGGGAAGGCCCGGACGCGCTCACACCCGGCAAGCACACGCTGGTGTTTGACTTCAAGTATGACGGCCTGGGCCTGGGGACGCTCCTCTTCAATAACATGAGTGGCCTGGGCAAGGGCGGCACCGGCACGCTCAAGGTCGATGGCAAGGAAGTCGCCACGCAGCAGATGGAGCATACCATGCCCATGATCCTGCAATGGGACGAAAGCTTCGACGTCGGCTCCGACACGCTCACCGGCGTGAACGACGCGGACTACCAGCCGCCGTTCCCGCTCACCGCCAAGCTCGACAAGCTGACGATCAAAGTCGACCGGCCGCAGTTGTCGCCCGAGGACATCAAGACGTTCGAGGAAGGCATGAAGAAAGCCGCCGCCGGACGCGAGTAAGGAGCTCAGCAGCACGTTTGTGAACCACGCGGGCCGCGTCGCAAGGAGCGGCCCGCGAATTCACCAGCGAAGCGATCATCTTCACCCACCCAACACCACCAACCATGACTAAACATACCCTGACCTGCGCGGCGTTCGCCGCGCTTCTCGCCTGCCCGCTCAGCCTGCTCGCCCAAGATCGCTACTCGATCCCGGCCGATCCGAACCTCAAGTATTCCACGCCCATTGCCCCCGGCGTGGCCGTGCCCGACAAGATCGAAAGCTCCATCGGCACGCTCAACCTCACCTACGGCTACCCTTCGGCCGACACCGTCGAGAAAATCTACGACAACCTCGATCGCTCGCGCGCTTTGCAGGCCTACCTCATGGCCATCCCGATCGTGAACCAGGCCGGCATGCGCGATTCGATCCGCCAGTTCGGCCCGGACAACCAGACGGACGTCATCTGGGAAGACCTCGTCGATCCCCGCACCGTCGAACTCACCGCCAACGACAACACGATCTACAACTTCGTCTGGGTCGACACTCACAAAGGCCCGCTCGTGGCTCGAAGTCCCGCCCGATGGTCCTGGGGTTGGTCAACGATTTCTGGTATCGCTGGGTCGCCGACGTCGGCATCACCGGCGAAGATCATGGCAAAGGCGGCAAGTATCTCATCCTGCCGCCCGATTACAAAGGCGAGATCCCGCCCGGCTATTTCGTCGTGCGGCCGAGCACCTACGGCAACTGGCTCGTCTTCCGCGCCTTTGTCGTGGATGGCTCGACCAAGCCCGGCGTGGAGTCGGTGAAGAAGCATCTCAAGATCTATCAGCTCGCCGATGCCGCCAACCCACCCGCGATGAAGTTCGTCAACGGCTCCGGCGTACCGGCCAACTTCGTCGCACCCGGCGACTATGCCGTTCTGGGAAATGCTCAACAAGGTCATCCAGGAAGAGCCCCCGAGCGGCAGCGATCCGACCACGCTCGGCCTTTTCGCCTCCATCGGGATCGAGAAGGGCAAGCCGTTCAATCCGGATGCGCGGATGAAGAAGATCCTGACCGACGCCGCCAACATCGGCGCCGTCACCGCGCGCACCATCGCCTTCAAGATTCGCGGCAAGGATGCCTACTACTTTCCGAACAGCACATGGCGGCTGCCGTTCTTCGGCGGCTACAAGTTCGAGACTTCGCCCGGCGTGATGAACATGGACGGCTACATCTTCTATTATTACTTCGCCACCGGCGTGACGCCCGCGATGGAGATGAAGATGGTCGGCAAAGGTTCGCAATATCCGTGGTCCGTGCAGGACTCGAACGGCAACCCCTTCGACGGCGGCAAGACCTACAAGATGCACCTGCCGCCCAACGTGCCGGTGAAGGACTTCTGGTCGGTCATCGTGTATGACAACCAGACCCGCTCGATGATTCAGACGGACCAGAAAGCGCCGAGCGTGAGCAGCCAGAACAAGGACGTGAAGACCAACGCCGACGGCTCGGTGGACGTTTATTTCGGCCCGAAAGCGCCGGCCGGCGACGAGAACAACTGGGTGCAGACCATTCCCGGCAAAGGCTGGTTCATGATCCTGCGCCTCTACGGCCCGCTCGAGCCATGGTTCGACAAGACCTGGCGGCCCGGTGAGATCGAGGTGGTGAAATAATCGGCTGATTCAATCAATCGTGAACCAAACGGGCCGCCTTGTATGGGTCGGCCTGCCGCAGGGCGATTCCCCGATGATCCTCGACGCCTCCTACACCTTCACGGCGGACATCGAAGTGCCCGCCGGTGGCGCCGAAGGCATGATTGTGACCTCTGGCGGACGGTTCGGCGGCTACGGATTCTATCTGCTCAAGGGCAAGCCGGTGTTCCTCTGGAATCTGGTTGACCTGAAACGCATCAAGTGGGAAGGCCCGGACGCGCTCACACCCGGCAAGCACACGCTGGTGTTTGACTTCAAGTATGACGGCCTGGGCCTGGGGACGCTCCTCTTCAATAACATGAGTGGCCTGGGCAAGGGCGGTACCGGCACGCTCAAGGTCGATGGCAAGGAAGTCGCCACGCAGCAGATGGAGCATACCATCCCCATGATCCTGCAATGGGACGAGAGCTTTGACATCGGCTCGGACACGATCACGGGCGTGAACGACGAGGATTACAAGCCACCGTTCCCGCTGACCGCCAAGTTCAACAAACTAACGATCGCGATCGACCGGCCGCAGTTGTCGCTCGGGGACATCCAGAAGTTGAAAGAGGGCATGAAGCAGGCCGCCCTTGGCATCGAATAACGTCGTTTCTTTTTGGGAACCATGTGGGCCGCTTCGCAAGAAGCGGCCCGCGAATTCACCGTCGAGTCAATCTTCACCCGCAACGGGTGGCGGCGTCCCCGCCCCTGAGCCCCTTTTCAGGACAACGCTCAACAACTGACCTGTTCGCCAGCGATTGGCAGCTGACGTTTTCGACGCCCGATGCCTCCGCGCACGCCTCGCTCGCCAAGATCGAGACGCGCCTGGGTGGGAACGTGGCAGACGTCGGCGAACGCTACTGTTACAGCTCCTGCCTCAACGCCTTTTGGCAAGGCGTGGACAACGACATGAAATTGGCACAAAACTTTTCCTTCATTTTCCTTGCTTTCAGACAAGCGAAATCCGAAGAAATGCGGAATGCCCAATCCTCAGGCAAGCCAGCATCAAAACGAAAAAGTGCAAAACCAAAGAGAAAGATAAAACTATGAAACGAAGACTAATCAACATCGCCTTATTGCTGTTGACCGCCGCGACGGCGTTGTTGTGCGCCGGCCCTTCGGCGCGGGCCGCGGACAAGAAAACCAACATCGTCATGCTCATGACGGACGATACCGGCTGGGCAGACTTCGGCTGCTATGGCGGGGGCGCTAACCTCGGCCATCCAACCCCGAACATTGACAAGGTCGCCGCTGAAGGCGCGATGTTCACGAGCTGGTATGGTCAGGCGAGCTGCACAGCGGGTCGCTCCTCCTTTATGACCGGGCGCTATCCGATCCGCTCGGCCCTCTCGGTCGTGGTGGCTCCGGGGGACCCCAACGGCCTGACAAAATCCACGCCGACTATCGCCGAGTTCTTTAAGAAGAACGGTTACACAACCTACTTCTCCGGGAAATGGCATCTGGGTGATCAACCCAAATTCTACCCGATTGAACACGGCTTCGACGAGATGAAGGAATTCGCCGCCTATTATCCGGGCGTCTATACCTATGATGATACTTCATGGTTCGCCCATCCGTGGTTCCCGAAATTTAACCCGCAGTATTGGGATATGTATCAAAAAATCGTGAACCTCTACGAATGGGAAGGTGTGGCTGGCAAACCGGCAAAGAAGGTCGCGCGCATTGACTACGACTACCTGCATGAGTTCGATGTCCGGCAGGCAGATTCGGCGGTGGAATACATCAAGGCTCACGCCAATGGCGACAAGCCTTTCTTCATGGATGTCAATTTCATGAAGATGCACAACCCAAACATTCCGGCCAAGGCGTTTATCGGGAAGTCGCATCTTGGCAATTATTCGGATGCTGAGATGGAACTGGATTCCAACATCGGCAAAGTCATGGATGCCATCCGGGCGGAGGCTCCCAACACCATCGTCATCATCACCGCCGACAATGGTGCGTGGCAGGATGCGTATCCCGACGCCGGCACGACGCCGTTCCGTGGCGAAAAAGGTTCGCCGTTCGAGGGTGGTTTCCGCGTGCCCGGCATCATGTGGGCGCCCGGCAAGATTCCCGCCGGCTCGCATTATGGCGAGATGATGTCGCACATTGACTGCTGGGCCACGCTGGCCGCGATGGTCGGTCTTACTCCGCCGCCGCACGGTGCATGGAAGGACAACGACGGCAAGCCGATCTATTTCGACAGCATTGACAACAGTGCTTATATCGAAGGCAAGGCCAAACATTCGGCGCGTGACGGATGGATCTATATGGATGGTGAAAGCTTCGGCGGCATGCGCGCCGACATCGCCGGCGATCCCGAAAATCCCGATCTCAAAATCGCCTGGAAATATCTCTATACGGCCAAGGACACCTGGCTCGGTCCCAAACAGGATCTCGGTGCCATCGGCGCGTGCTACAACCTCACCATGGATCCGTATGAGAAATACGACATGACCTTTAACGGGGCGGTGAGCACACGCACCACGACCACCTCGCCGGGCCGCTACGCCGGCTACGACAATGGCTGGATTCTATCGCTGTTGTATATCCCGCTGACCGAGTTTGACAAATCCATCGTGGATTTTCCGAACATCAAACGCTTCCCCGGTGGAGCGTCGAATGACATGCAGCCGAATCTTCAGCACCCCGAAAATCCATTGCCCTTGATGGATATTCACAAAGTCGTGCAAGTCATCGGCGCAGGCGACTAAACGGTTGGTTCGATTGTGAACCACGCGGGCCGTTTCGCAAGAAGCGGCCCGCGGCCTCTACTGGCGAAGTAAACCCTTCGTCAGACGACGAGAAGCAAAATCATGAGATCCATCTGCAGCACGTGAGCGACGTGACCCAGTATCCCCTTGTTCTTTTCGCTTTCTCGTTCCTCGTCCTGTGGCTCACTGCATGGATCGGATGGTCGCTGCTGAGAAGGAAGCGGCCCCTGGATGAGGACTTGCGTCAAGACTTTGGCTTCATCCTGGCCGGGATGCTGACCCTTCTCGCTCTTCTGATCGGGTTCAGCTTTTCCATGGCCGCTGGGCGCTACGACCTGCGTAAGACCTACGAGGAGGCGGAAGCCAACGCGATAGGGACCGAGTACCTCCGGGTTGACCTGCTGCCTGCTCCCGATGCGGCGAACATCCGAGCGCTGCTGAGAAAATATCTCGAACAGCGGGTTTTGTTTTATCTGGCTCACGCTGAGAAAGAGTTTCAGGAGATTAATTCCCGGACTGCACAGTTGCAGAACGAGTTGTGGTCCGCAGTCCGTGCTCCAGCCGCGGCGCAGCCGACACCGGTTACCGCTCTGGCCGTCGCCGGCATGAATGATGTCTTGAATTCGCAAGGCTACACCCAGGCGGCCTACTGGAACCGAATCCCGACGGCGGCCTGGGCTGTCTTGGTCGCGATGGCCATCGGCTGCAGCATGCTCATCGGCTATGGCTTGAAAAGTGCCAGGGCGGGATCCAAACTGCTTCCCATTCTACCTCTCGGCGCGTCGATTGCATTCATGTTCATCGCGGACCTCGACGCCCCCCGTCACGGCATCATGCGCGTCAGGCCGCAAAACCTGATCAGCCTCTCAGAATCTCTGAATCCAACCCATGCAAGATAATTCTAAGCCGGCAGACCTTGCCAAGCGCTGCTCTCACTTCTTGCACCGCCTCGGGCTCCAACCATCGTCATCACCGGTCACGACCAATCAGGACGGCGAACGAGTCCGCCCGGCGTCTGTGAGCAAGTTGGTCATTGCGGGGAAGAACCCGATCTCTAAAAAGAACTCGACAGTCGCGCCGTGCGAAGAGTAAGCAGAAACAAGGGATTCAAATCCCAAACCCAAGAAACCATGAAACGCATCCCGGAAACGCTCGAACATCTCCCCGGGAACAAACCTGCGATAACACCAACAACCCGATAGAAACAACCAAAGAAAATCAAATCGAAACACGCATGAAACAGATCCAAACCACACTGAAATTTGTCGCCGCGATCGCGCTCATCGCCTTCGCGGTGGGCTGCGCCAGCAACAACCTGGAGAAAAAGGAAAACCTGGCCGTCGCGGCCGGCTTTAAAGTCATTACGCCGAAGAATGCGCAGCAACAGGCCCGCCTCGCGCAGTTGCCGGCCGACAGAGTGACGCCGGTCCATTACAAGGGCAAGACCTACTACGTCCTCCCGGACGTGGCGAACAATCAGGCCTATGTCGGCCGCGCCTCCGAGTATCAGGCCTATCAGCAGCTGCGTCTGGCCAACAAGCTGAGCAATCAGGGCCTCGAGGCGGCTGAGATGAACGAGAACGCCAGCATGGGCTGGGGCTGGGGCGGCTGGGGCGGTTGGGGCGCAGGCTGGGGTCCCGGCTGGTACTAACCCGATCCAGGCACACCTTCGATTGTGAAACGCGCGGGCTGTCTCCCACGAGGCGGCCCGCGACTTCACCAGCGAAGACTCAGCATCCGATTGCGATGCTCTGGCGCGCGGATAGAATTCAACCCACAAACACTGAACACTAGAAAAGGAAACCAAATGATACACACGCCTCGCATCACTAAACTCGCCGCCCTGCTCACGCTCGCGCTCGCCACAACATTCACCGCTCACGCTGGAAACTTGAAGTCCCAGTCCGCGGAAGCCATCCAGAACTTCAAGGCCGCCGACCCCGGCCTGTCCAGGTTCTTCAAGAATTCAGCCGGCTACGTCATTCTGCCCTCCGTCGGAGAAGGCGGGCTAATCATCGGCGGGGAGGGTGGCGACGGGCTGGTCTACGAGAGAGGCAAACTCACCGGCAAAGTGAACATGTCCGCGGTCAGCATCGGGGCCCAGGCCGGAGGTGGCAAGTTCTCGGAGGTCGTCTTCTTCGAAACGAAAGCCGCGATGAAGAACTTTGAACAGGACGAATTCACCATGGCTGCGACGGCCAAGGCGTCGGTGGCCGCGTCAGGCGTGGCCGCGAATGCCAAGTACGACCAGGGCGTGGCGGTGTTCACGCTGCCCAAGAGCGGGGCGATGGTGAAGGCCGCCGTCGGCGGGCAGAAGTTCAAATTTGCACCGCTCAGGTAATCGGCTAACCGGCAACACCGGGCCGGCTAGGCTACCTTAGCTAATCGACTCCCCGTGAAAGCAAGGCTCCGCGATATTGAATTGGAACGGGACCGTGCTGGTCGCTTCCTGCGAGGTGTGCGCACGAATTCAGCATCGAGGTAACACGGCCACCGCATTCGTAGCTAACGTATTCGACGCGATGCCTCCCGGTATCGCCTTTGCCGCGGGGAGTCGAGAGCGGGTGGGCAGGAGACCGTGGCTCGCCTGGGCCAATGAAGTGCGGTCGCGATGATCGCGGACCCGATTTGGGCCGTTCCTCAAGGGCGAGGACGGCCAGAGGCCCATGCCTAAATCACATCCCAAGCTTGCGACCGATCCGTATTTCGCGACTGCGTGATGTTCCACGAGTACTTCCACGGCGATACTGGGCGCGGCCTCGGCGCGTCGCATCAGATCGGCTGGACTGGCCTGGTGGCGAAACTTCTCCAACCGAAGTTCATTGTTCGACGGGCTTTCGGTCACCACCAGTACTTCAACCCAACCGACACCTAAATGAAAGAATCATGAGCAACAGCAACTACGACATCATCATTATCGGGAGCGGTGCCGGCGGCGGCACGCTAGCCCGGCATCTGGCGGCTTCTGGAAAGAAAATCCTGATCCTTGAACGCGGTGGATGGCTGCCGCGCGAGCCGGAGAATTGGAACGCGGAGGAAGTCTTCGTGAAGAACCGATACGTCTCCGACGACACCTGGTATGACCGCAACGGCAAGGCGTTTCACCCCGGTGTGCACTACAACGTGGGCGGCGCGACGAAACTCTACGGCGCTGCGCTCTATCGGTTGCGAAAGGAGGATTTCGGCGAGATCACGCATGACGACGGCATCTCACCCGCCTGGCCGATCAGCTACGATGAGATGGAGCCTTACTACACAAAGGCGGAGCAGGTGTATCAGGTGCATGGCGCGCGTGGCGAAGACCCGACCGAACCGCCCGCGAGCGCTCCTTATCCCTTCCCCGCAGTGTCGCACGAACCGCGCATTCAGCAGCTTTCCGACGATCTGGAGAGGAACGGATACCGCCCTTTTCATTCGCCGAACGGCATCATGCTCAATGAGCAAAACATGCCTTACAGTGCGTGTGTGCGCTGCGAGGACTGCGATGGCTTTCCATGTCTTGTTCATGCGAAGTCGGACGCTGAGGTGCTGGGTGTCCGCCCCGCGCTGCAATCGCCAAAGGTCAGCCTCGTGACCCACGCCGAAGTCGTGAAACTCAACACCAATGCCGCCGGCACCGCCGTGACGGAAGTGGTGGTGCGGCGCGACGGGCAGACGGAATCCTATCAAGCTGGCATCGTGATCGTGTCGTGCGGCGCGGCGAATTCGGCGCGGCTGCTCCTGATGTCGGCTAATGACAAGCATCCGCACGGGCTGGCCAACGGGTCGGATCAAGTCGGACGACACTATATGTACCACAACAGCCAGGCGGTGCTGGCGATCTCGAAGGAGCCGAATCCGACCAAGTTCCAAAAGACGCTTGGCCTGAATGATTTTTACCACGCCTCGAAGGAGTTCCCGTTTCCGCTGGGCAATCTCCAGATGGTCGGCAAATCGCAGGGGCCGATGTATAAAGGAGAAAAACCGATCGAAGCCGGGCTGGCGCCGATGTGGACGCTGGACATGGTCGCCAAGCACGCCGTGGATTTCTGGCTTTCCACCGAGGATCTGCCGCTGGCGGAAAACCGCGTCACGGTTGATCGCGAGGGGGCAATCACGCTGAGCTATACGCCGACCAATGAGAAACCCAAGCGGCTGCTTTATGAAAAGCTCAAGTCGATGCTCAATCACCTCGGAATGCACGAGCATCTCATCCCGCGCGATCTCTACATGAAAAACGAGATTGGCATCGGCGGCTGCGCGCACCAATCCGGCACCTGCCGCTTCGGCACGGACCCGAAGACCTCCGTGCTGGATACGAACTGCAAGGCGCATGAACTCGACAATCTCTACGTCGTGGACACGAGCTTCTTTCCGAGCATCGGCGCGGTGAATCCGGCACTGACGGCGATGGCGAATGCGTTGCGCGTCGGTGATCATTTGCTCGCGCGACTCGGGTAACTCTGCACGCCGATGGCACAACGCAGGGAGATCGCAGCGGTCTATGGCGCGGGCGTGATCCAGGGCATCGCCTTGGTCACGTTTCCAGCGGCGAGCGCGATCTTCACCAGCGCGGCGCACTACGACTTCTCCACTACGGAGTACGGCGCGATGTTCGTGCCGCAGGCCATCACCGCGATCACGGCGGCGCTGCTCGGCGCGGGATTGGTGCGCCGGCTCGGGCCAAAGCGCATCTTTCTCCTCGGCCTGGTGGCGGACTTATTCTCGATGGCACTCCTCGTCGTCAGCCAGATTGTGATGCACGAGCATTCGCTCGCTTATCCAATCCTGTTCGTTGCCACGGGATTTATGGGCATCGGCTTCGGCCTCACGGTGCCTGCGATCAATACCTTCGCCGCCGCGTTTTTCCCGTCGAAAGTCGATAAGGCCGTGCTTGCGCTCAATGCGCTGCTCGGACTCGGCACCGCGCTCGCGCCGATCTTCGTGGCGATCTTCACCGGACTCGGTATTTGGTGGGGACTGCCGGTCCTGGTGAGCGCGCTCCTCGTCGGACTGCTGTGTTTCAGCTTCGCTCTGCCGCTGGAAACAGGCGCGCCATCAGGCCAGACAGCGGGCGTCAAAGCGAAACTTCCGACGCGGTTTTGGCTCTTCGCGTGGTTTGCCCTGCTCTATGGCGTTTGCGAGACGATGAATGGCAACTGGGCCTCGCTCTACATGACGAAAGCGCTCGGCGCGAACACGACCCTCGCCTCGCTCGCGCTCACTGTTTTCTGGGGCGCGGTGACGGTGGGCCGCATTCTACTCGCCGCAATCGAGAAATGGTTTCCGGAACGGCGTGCCTGCGTCGTCCTGCCCATCGTGGTGGCCGCTGGGTTCGCAGTCACCGCGCTGCTTCCGAAAGCCAGCCCGGAGCCTGGCATCGTGGCGTTTGCTTTGTCCGGCTTCGGTTGTTCGGCGCTGCTGCCTTTGTGTATCAGCTTTGGTCAACGTCAACTCACCAGCATGGCCGAGTCCGTGGCTGGCGGGCTGATCGCCTTTTACCAGATCGGCTACGGTCTTGCCGCGTTCGGCGTCGGCCCGTTGCAAAGCTGGGCGGGCTTAAGCCTGCCGGCCATCTACGGCGGCACGGCGCTCATCGCGCTCGGCATGGCTGCCTTGACAATGAAAGTCGTCAGCGGTCAGGCTGCAGCACTTCCAGATTCGCATGCGTCAGTAACACCAATCACCAACCACTAACTCAAAAAGGAGCACGCCCATGAATCTCAAAGATAAGGTTGCCATTGTCACCGGGGGTAACAGCGGAATCGGTCTCGCCGTTGTCCTCGAACTCGCCCGGCAGGGCGCGAGTATCGTCATCGATTATGTCTGTCGTCCTGAAGCAACGGAAGCGCTGGAGAAGCAAGTCGCCGCGCTCGGCGATCAATCCATCGGCGTAAAGGGGGACGTAAGTAAAGTCGCCGATCTTCAAATGCTCGTCGACACCGCAGTTTCGAAGTTCGGGCGCGTTGACATCATGGTGAACAACGCCGGCATCGAGACGCGCACTTCGGTTCTCGAAACAACCGAGGAGCAATATGAAAAAGTGCTCGCGATCAATCTCAAGAGCGCCTTTTTCGGGACGCAGATCGCCGCCCGGCAGATGATCAAACAGGGCGACGGCGGCAGCATTATCAACATCACCTCCGTGCATGAAGACTGGCCGATGCCTAACAACACGCCCTATTGCCTTTCCAAAGGCGGAATGCGGATGCTCACGCGCACCGCGGGCGTCGAACTCGCGCCGCACAATATCCGCGTCGTCGGCGTCGGCCCCGGTGCGATCGCGACCCCGATCAATACCGCCACGATGAACGATCCCGTGGCCTTGAAGAAACTCGACGACGCCATCCCGCTCGGCCGGATGGCAAGGCCGGAGGAGATCGGCAGCGTGGTCGCGTTCCTCGCCAGCGACGCCGCGAGCTACATCACCGCCACCACGATCTTTGCCGACGGCGGGATCATGCAAAGCAGTCCTGGGCTGTAAGGTCTGACCAAACATTTCGCCAACAGGCATGACTGTTGAAATCCTGTCGCGGATCCAGTTTGCGCTCACCATCTCCTTTCACTTCTTGTTCCCACCGATGAGCATCGGACTGGGCGTGGTCCTGGTGGTCATGCAGTCGCTGCGGGTCTGGACCGGTAATCAAATCTACCTCGAGATGGCACGCTTCTGGACCAAGGTCTTCGGATTGATCTTTGCCATCGGCGTTGCCACGGGCATCCCAATGGAGTTTCAGTTCGGCACGAACCGGGCCCATTACGCGCGCTCCGTCGGCGACATCTTCGGTAGTCCTCTCGCCGTCGAAGGCATTTACGCCTTCTGACATGTCACCACCTCAGGGCGGTGCTGCGTGATCGCGCGGTTCTCCTTTCCTTCGTCGCCCTCGCTACCGTGCTCGCCACGTTCAACATGCCGCACGAAGTCCACCGCGGTCGCGCCTTCATCAGTTCCTGCGTCTCCATGGTGAGCATGATACTGTCGTTCGCGGCCACGATTTCTCCGAACCTCGTGATCTCAAGGCCCGAACTTGCGAACAGTCTCAACATCTACAATAGCGCTTCCACGGAGAAATCGCTGCACTTCATGTTCTGGGTAGCGGTGATCGAGGTGCCCATTGTTCTGATCTATACAATTTCGGCTTACTACGTCTTCCGCAGCAAGGTAACGCTCACGGACGAGTCTTATTGAACCGCCAGCGGCTGGTCGTTCTACCCCATCCACTCAACTAACTTCCCGAGAGCATGTCTGACAATCCGAAGTTCAACAGCGCTCGGTGCCTTGACGATCGTTTACTGGCTTCGTAACTGACCGGGTGTTTGCGAAAATCGAGAACGATCCCTCAAGCGCAGCGCCATTTGCCCATTGAGCGTTGTCGGCGGTACGGTACTCTTCGTCACGCAAGTGTCACATTTCCATGCTGGTCGCCGCTTGCGCCTCCGTCTGGCAATCGGCACCGTTGATTTCTGTTGAGAAGCACGGCACGTTTTGTCGAGGCTTCGTGAGCTTCATCTCCGCAGATTTCTCTCAGGACAAGACGCAACTGAATTGTAGCACTGGCGGTGTCAGGCCGGATCTGCTAGGGTTCGGCCCGCGCCTCCATCGACAGGCGGAAACTCTTGCCCCAACAAGGCATTAAACAGTCCGAACCAATAGGAAAAATAAATGACACTAATCAAACAACCAAGTCTCCGACTATTACTCGCGAGCGCGATCACCATTACTCTCCTCGCCGGTTGCAACAAAAAGGGCGATGCCATCTCGGCCGCCGAGCAAGCCGACAAGAAGGCGGGTATCAACCCGCCCGGGATCGAAGAAACCAAGGCCATCGCCGAGAAAGGGTTTATCTACGGCCTGCCCATCGTGATGAATTACGCGGTCATGAATGAGTTCTGCGTGGATAAGAACTCGGGGCAATACAAAGGGCCTTTCAATCAGATTAACAACGAAGCTCGCGTCTTCACTTACAAGGACACCGCAGTCGTCACACCGAACAGCGACACACCTTATTCGATGCTCTGGCTCGACCTGCGCACCGAACCCATGGTCATCTCGGTGCCGGCCGTGGAGAAAGAGCGCTACTACTCGGTCCAGCTTTGCGACGGAAACACCTATAATTATGGCTACATCGGCAGCCGCGCCACCGGCAATGAGCCGGGGGATTACCTCGTCGTCGGCCCCGATTGGAAAGGCGAGACGCCGGCCGGAATCAAGAAGGTCTTCCAATCGAGCACGCCCTTCGCCCTCACCATTTTTCGCACCCAGCTCTTCAACGCCGAAGACATGCCGAACGTGGTGAAGGTGCAGGCGGGTTATAAAGTGCAGCCACTCTCGGCCTTTCTCAAACAACCCGCGCCGCCCGCCGCGCCGACGATCAGCTTCGTTCCCGCGACGACCAAGGGCATCAAGGAAAACTTCTACGAATACCTCGACGCCGCCTTGGAGTTTGTCCCCGTCACGCCTGACACCAAGGACCTCCGGACGCGGCTCGCGAGCATCGGCATCGGGCCCGGCAAGACGTTCGACTTTAAGGATCTTTCGCCGGAACATAAGGCCGCCATCTTGCTCGCGATGAAGGAAGGCGACGACAAGGTGGACAAGTTTCTGGCCGGCGGGATGAAAGACGTCGATGGCTGGAAGGTCGGCTCGCTCTTTGGCGATGCCGATTTCTACAAAGGCAACTGGCTAAGGCGTGCCGCCGCCGCGAAGGGTGGCATTTACGGGAATAATGCTGACGAGGCCATGTATCCCGCGACCCGCACAGACGCCACCGGCGAGACGCTTGATGGCAGCAAGCATAACTACACGCTCACTTTCCCGGCAGGTCAGCTCCCGCCGGTGAACGCCTTCTGGTCGGTGACAATGTACGACGGCAAAAGCCAGCTCCTGATCGAGAATCCGATCAACCGCTATCTCATCAACTCGCCCATGCTGCCGAACATGAAGACGAACGCGGACGGCTCGCTCACCCTTTACATCCAGAAGGACAGCCCTGGCGCCGACAAGGAGAGCAACTGGCTGCCCGCGCCTAACGATACTATCTACCTTGTCATGCGGCTTTACTGGCCGAAGACGGAGCCGCCCTCGATCCTCCCGCCCGGCGAAGGCACCTGGCAGCCACCCGGCATCGTGCAGGTGAAGTGATTCGCCCTTGAAACGTGCGGGCCGCTAAACAAAACTGAAATGCTAAAAGACTGAAATCCTGAAATATGAAACAGCCACTGACCGCTAATCACGTTTCAGCTTTCCGCTTTCAGAGTTTCAGCCTTTTCCCTCAACGGCTCGTGAATTCAGTCATCCCAATAACAGCTTTCCCTGACCCCAGGCCAATAGTAATGAATCCCAAAGCCATGACCACCACTCAAATGAAGAACAAGATCAGAAAGATACTTGTTAGTGCCGCCGCCGTTTGCGCTCTCCTTGGCAATTCCGCGCAAGCCTGCACCGGCATCCGCCTCATCGCCGGGGACGGCACCGTCGTCTACGCGCGAACCATGGAGTTCGCCCTCGATATTCATTCCGAGATCATGATGAGCCCACGCGGTTTTGCACGCACCGGCGCCACGCCCGACGGGAAGGAAGGTCTGAAATGGAAGTCGAAATACGCCAGCATCGGAACCAACGGCCTCGACTTGCCGGTCCTCGTCGACGGACTGAATGAAAAGGGCCTGGCCGCTGGCATGTTCTACTTTTCCGGTGCCGCTGGTTACATGCCTTACACTGCGGGCGACGCCGACAAGACGCTTGCCTCTTATCAGTTGGTCTCCTGGATCCTCGATAACTGTGCCAGCGTCGCGGAAGTCAAGGCCGGTGTAGCGAACCTCGTCGTCCCTCCCGTCGTTCTCGACGCATGGAAGATTGTTCTGGAGGTCCACTACGTCGTTCACGACTCCACGGGCAGGAGCATCGTAATCGAATATGTCGACGGCAAACTCAACGTCCACGACGACCCACTCGGCGTGATCACCAATGTTCCAACCTTCGACTGGCAGATGACGAACCTGCGCAATTACGTGAATTTCTCGATGCACAACCCTCCGCCGATTCAGCTCGGAACGGTCAAACTCAAACCCACTGGCATGGGGGCCGGGATGCTCGGGCTGCCCGGCGACTTCACGCCGCCCTCGCGCTTTGTCCGCGCCGTGGCCTTCAGCCAATCGGTCCAGCCTTATCTCGTCAGGAATGGAGACGACGCCGTGCTCCAGGCGTTCCACATTTTGAATCAATTCGACATCCCGAAAGGCGCGGCCCGCGAGCATGAAAAGGACGCGCACGGCAACCTCCTGGCTGACTACACCCTCTGGACCGCGGCCAGTGATCTCAAGGCCAAACGATACTATTTCCGGACCTACGAGAACAGCCAGATCCGTTCGGTGGACCTAACGAAGATGAACCTTGATGCGAAGGACGTCGTTACAATGTCGATGAAAGGGGCGGAGAACATCAAGTCGTTGAACCCTTAATAAACCTCGAACTGTTTTCGAAAAACAATTAGAACCGGCAATTATGTTACAACTACTATTCAGAAAATGGTGGGTGGTCCTGGTGCAGGGCATCCTGCTGATCATCCTAAGCCTTTACATTTTCCAAAATCCGGTCGCAGTCCTGGCCGGCATCTCGTTTTGGTGTGGGTTATTGGTCTTGGCTGCCGGGCTCCTGGGAATTATTGCGTGGCTGGCCGCGGACAAGACGGAGCGGGAAGGAATGTCTCTTCTTTGGAGTATCCTGACCGCTGCTTTCGGTTTGCTCATGCTCCTGAAATTATTGGCCACGATGAAAATACTAACCGTGGTCTTTGGATTCTGGATGCTGTTAACCGGCCTCCTCCTTGTCCAATCCGGCTGGTCGCTCAGAAGTAGAAACGCATTTGGATGGGCCATGATCATTGCCGGTGTGTTATCGGCGGTCGCGGCAGTGATGATGGTTTTCAACCTCGGGACCGGAGCGATTGGCATCAGCACCCTGCTCGCTTTGCAGGTTTTGCTCACGGGCCTTGCCCTCGTCCTGCTATCGTTTGCCAAGAAAGTGGTGGCAGGCAAAATCAAGGATAAGATTGAGGCCTTGAAATCAAAAATCTAAGAACTCGCGGGCAACCCTTGACGTTGCTTGCGCGGTCCCTCTCCGTCCTCGGCGAATCGGGATGACATGCTCTGCATCGTTCGTTGTTTTCCAGCGCCCGTCGAGCGGATGAAGGTTCGCTGGTCTGCGCCGGATAGATTGTGGCGTCCTGTCGTGGCATCCACGTGAAGCCAAAGTCCCATTTGACCCGACTGAATTCCAGGAAGATTCTGCAAGTCGAAATCTGCGAGACCACAGGTCGAGGATTCCTGCTGGACGGCAATTTGGACAAGGCTTTACAAGCTGCTCGTGACTTAGATCAACCAGGTTTCGGAACTGCCTTACTCAAGCAGCCAGAATCGGGTGCGATTCATTGATCGTCTTCCCGGCAATTCCTCCGCCCGGGAAGTCGTTGGACAACGTCTGCGTGTGATCTGACACGCAAGAAATGGAGAGAAAATGCCAAACGATGAGTAGCGTGACTTTTCGCTGGGCCTCAAGGTTGCGCCTTCCAAAACATCATCTGCAAAAGCAACCTTGACAGAGAAACCCGGCACTGAGCCTAATCGCATCCGCTCAACCTGGAATCCAGGGAAATCCAAACCCGATCAACCAACCATGAAAACAATGAAGAGCGTTCTTTTTGGCGGACTGCTCGCAGTCGCTGTTATGGCGGTCACGCCTCTCGCCCCGGCGGGAGAAATTGAAACGACCGGCGCGCCCGGTTCGCCCCACGCCACCACCACCATCAGCGGTCAACAACTCCCGCCGCCCGATCCGCAGTTCGGCGGCGTGATCAAGGAGAAGGCCTCCGAGTCCACGCCGTGGTGGCCGCCGCGCGTCGTGCCGCCCAAAGGCGCGCCCAACATTCTCCTCATCATGACCGACGACTCGGGCTACGGCGCGCCGAGCACGTTCGGCGGCGTCGTCCCAACCCCGGCACTCGATCGCGTCGCGAAAGCCGGGCTGCGCTACACCAATTTCCACTCCACATCGCTCTGCTCGCCCTCTCGCTCGGCGATCATCACCGGCCGCAACCATCACTCAAACGGCTTCGGCGTGGTGGGCGAGATCGCGACGGGGTTCCCGGGCTACGATTCGATCATCCCGAAGGCGAACGGCACCATCGGTGAAATCCTGAAGGACAACGGCTACGCGACCTCGTGGTTCGGTAAGGATCACAACACGCCCTTTTACGAGGCGACCCAGGCCGGACCGTTCAACCAATGGCCGACCGGCATGGGCTTCGAGTATTTCTATGGCTTTGTCGGTGGCGACACCAGCCAGTGGCAGCCGAATCTGTTCCGCAATACGACCGCCATCTTCCCCTACCAGGGCAAGCCGCCGGGCACATGGAACCTGACTACGGCCATGGCCGACGATGCGATTCAGTACATGAAGGAACTCAAGGAAATCGCGCCCGGAAAACCGTGGCTTGTCTATTACGTCCCCGGCGGCACGCACGCGCCGCATCATCCGACGAAGGAGTGGGTCGATAAGGTCAGCGCCATGCACCTCTTCGACGGTGGCTGGAACAAATTGCGCGAAACCATCTTCGCCAATCAGAAGCGGCTGGGCATCATGCCCGGGAACGCAAAGCTGACCCCGTGGCCGAAGAATCTGCCCGAGTGGGATAAGCTCAGTTGGGACGAGAAAAAGTTGTTCATCAAGCAGGCCGACGTCTTCGGGGCCTACCTCGCCTACACGGATCACGAGATTGGCCGCGTCATCCAGGCGGTCGATGACATGGGTGAACTCGACAACACCCTTATCATCTACATCGCCGGCGACAACGGCGCGAGCGCCGAAGGCATGATCAATGGCACACCGAACGAGTTCACCACCTTCAATGGCGTTGAAGTGCCGGTGAAGGACCAGTTCCTTTGGTATCCGTTTTGGGGATCGGAACGGACCTTCCCGCACTTCGCGGCAGCCTGGGCTTGGGCGATGGACACCCCGTTCCAGTGGATGAAGCAGGTCGCCTCGCATTATGGCGGGACGGCCCAGGGCGTAGCCATGTCGTGGCCCGGCCACATCAAGGACGCGGGCGGCATCCGCCGGCAATTTAGCCACCTCATTGACATCGTTCCGACCATCCTCGAAGCGACCGGCATTCCGGCGCCCGATACGATCAATGGCATCAAGCAGAGTCCCATCGAAGGCACGAGCATGGTTTACACCTGGGACAAGGCAGGTGCCGACGCCCCGTCCCGGCACGCCACCCAATACTTCGAGATGCTCGGCAACCGCGCCATCTATCACGACGGCTGGATTGCCTGCACGACCCCGGCGACGCTGCCGTGGGAACTCACCACCAAGCCGGCGCCCGACGTAATTACCGGGTACAACTGGGAGCTCTACCACGTCGGTGATCTGCAAAAGGGAGATCCGACCGAGTTCGACGACGTGGCGGCCAAAATGCCGGACAAACTCAAGGAGATGCAGGACCTGTTCTACGCCGAGGCCGCAAAATACCATGTGCTGCCGCTCGATAACTCGTCGCTGACACGCTGGAACGCACCGAGGCCAAACCTCACGGGAGGACGCAAGGTCTTCACCTACACGGGAACACTGACCGCCGTGCCGCCCAGCGGTGCCCCCAATATCCTGAACAAGGCCTATACTATCACCGCCGAGGTCACGATCCCCGAAGGTGGCGCGGAAGGCATGATCGTCACCGAAGGCGGACGGTTCGGGGGTTACGGCCTCTTCCTGAGCAAAGGTATCGAAGGCTTCGGCCACGGCCACGTCGTCTTCCTCTACAACCTGCTCGACCTTAAGCGCACCGCCTGGGAAGGACCTGAACTTAAGCCGGGCAAACACACCATCGTCTTTGACTACAAGCCATCTCAACCGGGCCTGGGCAAGGGCGGGACGGGCGTACTTTCCGTTGACGGCAAGGAAGTAGCCAAAAATTCCCTGGAACACAGCACCCCGATCACGTTCCCGGAAGATGAAACCTTCGACATCGGCAGCGACACCCGCACCCCGCTGGCGCTCGTAGAGTATCGCTACGATTGCCCGTTCACGTTCACCGGCACGATCAACAAGCTCACCTTTAACCTCGGAGAGGCGCAGTTGACGGCCGAGGACCGCGCGAAGATTCAGCAGGGCTTCGCCCAGGTAAATGATTAGATAGTTAGTGGTACAGGATGAGCGCTAACTTCGAGGCGGAGCGATTGGTGGAAAAGAAGCGCAAGCCGTTTCCAGTCATTGCCGGCGCGGCGGCCGCGCGAAAGACTAACTGTCAGCGACGCGATGAAACAGGCGCTTTTTTTCGCTGCGGTAGGTGAAGCAGCGACCGGGCTGGCGTTGCTGATTGTGCCGTCAATCGTTGTTCGACTGCTACTCGGTGCGGAGCCAGCCGGCCAAGCCATCCCGATCGCGCGCGTGGCCGGCATCGCCATCATGGCACTGGGGTTCGCCTGCTGGCCGGGGCCTCCATTGTTAGGCATGCTGATCTACGGCTCCCTGGTCACGCTCTATTTCCTGTATCTCGGTATTCGAGGTGATTGGGTCGGGCCGCTCCTCTGGCCCGCCCTAATGCTCCACGCTGTCCTGACTTTCTTGTTGGCGCGCTCCTGGCTGGCGAAGCGAACCACAGACAGGACGCAACAACAGAATCACTGATTAAAGAGTTGTTATCGTAAGCCGCGCGAACACGGTAGAAAATGACATTGCGCAGAACAAATAATTACGAAATGATCAGCAACGATTTTCGCCTTGCCCTTTCCTCACCTCGACCGTAGACAACGGCTGTTCTGGGGGGAACAAAGCCGGGTGCTCCGACATCGTTGGGGTGCCCGGTTTCAGTTTCGGCGTCCAATTGAACCTCATTGGATTAGACCGCCATCTGCGGTATCTCCTCGCGGTTGCGGAAGCCGGAGGTTTCAACCGCGCCGCGGATCGGATTGGCACCCGCAGCCGAACATTTCCAGTCAGATGCGAACCCTCGAGATCGGGGCCGGGGGTTCGATCCTTTCAGCGTCGGGCAACCGCATACTGCTCGCGTTTGCCTGGCAAATTTTGCCAGGGGATGCCCTCTCACTGCTCCCGCAGATCGATGACACTGGGGCGACCTGGATTCACCCGCAGTTTGCTCTGGGGGGAGACTGTTTGCTCGTCAGCGAAGGCGCGGGCGAGCGACAGATAGGGAAAGAGCGATCAGGATAATCGACTGCGGACACGCACTTCGAGCACACATGGGGTATCGCTGACGGCAGCGTGTTTCTTTGCGTCTTCTAGACGCGTTCCAACGTCGACGATGCAAGTTCGGACGTTGCCACCGGGATTGGTCGACGCTCCAAATGTCTTAGATCCAACCCGCGAGTCTCCGTGCCGTAGCGGACGAACAAAGTAAGGGAAATAATTACCGGCACCATGATGATCACGGCCGTGACACCGAGCGGCGGTACCAGCGCGGTAATGCCGAGAGCTTGCGCCAGCACTCCACCTCCTTTGGTGAACATCGCGACCCAGCCGGTGGCGCGCCCACGGATCTTCACCGGGTAACTTTCCGACGCATACGGGAGCAGGATGGCGATGATGCCGTTGCTGCCAATGATCAGCAGACCCACCGGCCAAACGGGATTACCGCCGACGTGGGTTTCCAGTTTCAACACCCACAACAAGCCCAGCAGGGTCAGCGTAATGAAGGTGGTGAGTGCCCACTTGGAACTCCAGCGGCTGTAAACATATGTGCACAGGAAGACGGTCGGAAAAGCGATCAGCGCAGATTCTGCCAGGAGCTTGCTCGAGAGAGCCATCGAGTAGCCTTTCGTCACCAGATCGTTAGGCATCCAGAGGAGCAGGCCGAAGTTAATCAGGCCCCAGGAAAGCGCAGCAATCGTGAGTGCGGCCGTTTTGCCGATCAGCGCGGGCGTCCAAAGCTCGGCTTCCTCTTCCAGGATGTGGTCGTGACCGTGGGCAAGCAGCTCTGATTCGTCTTCCTCGCCTTCCGCTAACTTATGACTCACGGTGCCAAAACGCGCCATGACCGCGTGTGCCTCGGCATTCCGTCCCCGGGCAAGCAGGAACTTGGCGGATTCAGGGATGAAACGTCCGAGCCCGAGGAGGATCAGCCCCGTGGGGAGGTTCATCAGCCACAGGATGCGCCAGCTGAAAATCGGCTCCAGCGTCGCGGCGAAACCGCTGGCCGCAAAATAGCCGCCGACCGCCCCGAGCCCGCCCACCAGCACCAGGGCCCAGCCGCGATGCTTCGACGGCATCATCTCCGCCAGGAGCGCGTAAGCGACCGGCAGCATGCCGCCAGCGCCAAACCCCATCAGGAAACACATCCCGATATTCCAATTCAGCGATGGCATCGCGCCGCAGATGGAAGTTCCAATGAAGACGACGGCCGATAACAGGATCGCAGCTTTGCGGCCATAGAAGTCGGCCAGGACACCCCAGAGAATCGAGCCGCTCGCCGTCCCAATGAGAGCGGAAAAGGGAACCAGCGAAGCGTGTTGTTTGGTGGTTTGATATTCCCTGATCATTCCCGGAATGGTGAACCCGAGCGTGGCGGGCTTCATCACGTCAATGATCAGCGCAACCACCAGGACCCCCATCAGCGTCCAATGCGCTCGATTGAGGGGTGCGTCTTCGGGTGCGATTACCGTGATGCGCGAAGACACCACCGCATTGTAGGCCGCCTTGCTCGGCAGGAGGCCATAGCCTGCCGCGATCACGCCCGCGATGATTAAGTACATGCCAAAGATCATCCCCGGGTCCATTGGCATGCCGTAGAGGACAAAACCGTTGTTGTGGCCCATCCAAAACATCGGGATGTGCAAGAGGACGCCAATCGTCACCCCGATACAGCCAAGGGCAAAGGCCCAGACGCCGCGCCGGTCTTGAAAAACGTTGGCTTGAATCATCGACAATTCTCCGGATCAGATTTCGTTTTTGGCTGGCACGGCTCCCGCACGCGAGAGCGAGACCAAAGCCGCGTCTATGGTTGTATCGATGTGGGCAATGCTATTCACTTTGCTGATTTGCTGCAAGCAAAATAAGTAATGTAAATGTCATTATAGTTTTTTCTTACTTCATCAGCAGCGGCTGTCCTTTAGGCGCGACCCCTTTCGCTTTGCGCTGCAAAACTCGATCGCGCAAATCATAGCGGAGGTTCTTTGCGTGTCGGGCGCTATGAGCGAAAAACGAAGTAGACGGCCCCGACGATGCACAACCCTGCCCAAACAAAATCAAGCTTGAAGGGCTGGCGCATGTAGAGGATCGCAAAAGGAACGAAGACAACAAGCGTGATGACCTCCTGCAGAATCTTCAGCTGACCCAGGCTGAATTCAGAATAACCGATCCGGTTTGCCGGCACTTGGAAAAGGTATTCGAAAAGCGCGATCCCCCAGCTCGCCAATGCCGCAACGTACCATTTCTTGTCGCTCAGATTCCGCAGGTGCGCATACCAGGCAAACGTCATGAATGCATTTGAGATTGTGAGGAGCATGGCCGTGCGAAAAAGGATCGACATGCGGCCAATATTGAACCTCGCGGCCGGATCGATCAACCGCTCCGCGCGTTTGAAAACGCCTTTAATTCCACCCGCCTGAGATTGCAGTCAGGGCCGGACACCGACACCTTCCCGGCGCGGAGGAAGCCAAGGAACATTCGTCCACGCCAAATTGCGATTAATCCGGTACACAGGTTGATAGTATTCGTTAGCGCGAAGGAGAAATGGAGGTGGGATGCTGCAACATACAATATGGTTCGACCGTCTTATTTTTGTCCGTCGTCCCAATTTGTGAAAGGCGGCGGCGGCGATTGCGAACAATCGCAGGTCTGAATTAGAGCACGCTTACGGGGGTCGACGCTTGACGGGCTGTTGCCCAAACGGAGGGGCGAAAAATTAAAGCACCCAAGCGAAGTGGGATTTGCTAAAGCAGTGTTCCCATGATTGGACGGCGAGGCCCGGCGCCTTCCAAAGCAGGAAGGCTCGCGGCGGCGCGGGGTCGCCTGTGGCCTTTCTCAAAAAAAGCAGAAGCCCCCGCTGGCAAGTCCAGCGAGGGCTTCGCAACTAAGACCGATTGGCTGCGCTTACCGCGCGCAGCAGCTCAGGTGAGCCAGGCAGCAAACGCCGCCGTTGCGTCGCCGAAACTGGTGGACGGGAAGGCTGGCGCCTGCTCCGCGAAATGTGCAGCGATGTCGTGGAGCTGTGCAAAGGCGATCACAGCGCGGAACGGCTGCAAATCGAGCGCGAACGCCTGAAACTCGAAAAAGAGAGATCGGAAAAACAAGTCCGCGATAAGGTCGCGGAGTTACTCAAACAAGGGGAGAAAGGAGCTCTCAGTCCGGAGGAGCGCAATGACCGACTCCGCGAAATATTCGGCCTGCCACGGGCTGAAAAAAGAAACGGCGGAATTTCTCCCGAGACCCTCGCAGAAATTGAAAGAGCCGCGAAATTGTTATGAACGGGAGATTTTGAGATAACCAATCGGACCGACTTCTCCATCGCGTCGCGATCAAAGAATCTGTTTGCCACCTCCATTTCCCGTCCCCACCCTCCAGCCAAATCCCAGTGAATCCGACCCAATCCGACCAAAGAATTGCCACGCGATCCGAGTTTAGCCTAACGAACCGCTTGGCCCGCAACCTTCTCCCGCTTGCGGTCCGCTGCCGAAGGGAACAGCCGCATTCGACAAGAGCCAGTTGCCGCGTAGAATCACCTTCCAGCCACGGAATTCCCGCGTCCAAATCATCCTGAAAACCATTATGAAATCAACGCGCCCATTGTTCGTCATCGCCTCCCTCTGTCTGCTGACGGCCTCGGGCGGCTACGCCCAGCAGGACCCGAAAGATGGAAAAGAAATCCCCGTTCAGCAGGCGCCGCAGACCGCCAGCCCGGACGAGTGGCAGGTTTCCATCACTCCATATTCTTGGCTGCCTACGGCCAATGTTGACATCTCGCTGCCAACTGTGAACATCGGCAACCGAACCATCGGTGGCGACTTTTCCGTGGTCCAGCCCTGGTGGGACACGCTGAGCAAGTTCAGCAGCGATTTCTACGTGCTGTCGATTGGTGGCCGCGTTGAGGCACTAAAGGGGCGCTGGGGCGCATTTCTCGATGGCTATTGGATCTTCGGCAAAGACACGGTCAACGGCAGCGATTCCAGGCTCGTATTCCGCGACCGGGTCGATATCACGGCATCGTCCACTGTGACCGATCGTTTTGGAACCGGTCAGGTCAATTTCGGACCGCAGTTCGTGCTCGGAACCGCGCCGCTCGGCCCGACTTCCAATGTCGCCTTCCTGCTCTATGGCGGTGGCCGGATCAACTGGTTAACCAACGATGACAACGGCACGATCACGATCCGGGCGTCAGCGAACGTGGGCGAGATCGGGCAGTCATTCAATTTTAGCACGAGCAAAGGCCGGGCGTTCATCGAGCCGATGATCGGCTTGAAGAGCAGTTGGACGCTGGGCCCGAAAGTTAAGGTCTTACTTCGAGGCGACGTCGGCGGTTTTGGCGTGGTCACTTCGAACAACTGGGATTGCGACCTGGAAACCGGGATCGCCTGGGAAGCTTGGCACAACATCTCTCTCGATTTTGACTATCGCGCCCGCGGTCAGTGGCAGGATCTCGGATCCAATAGCAAAGGCAATGTCCAAGGGTGGTATTACGGGCCGCAGCTTGGCGCGACTTTCAGCTTCTAGCAGGCGCTCACCTTCGGAACAGGTAACAATGTGATCGAGGCAATTGGCGCGGCGCTTACTCATTTACCCGGGCGCGTCATTTTCTTCGGCTCCACTCCAGGAAAAAGCTTGACCCAGGAGAGAGATCGGACGCAAAGATCGGCGGTATTACTTGCTCCAGATGAAAGTCGCCTCCCCAGACAACCGAAAAGTTAAACAACCCACATCCAAGAAACCAAAAGATGAAACAGATCCTAACCACAATGAAATTCCTCACCGTGATCGCGCTCGGCGTGTTCGCGGTCAGCTGCACCACCGAAAGCGAGAACAAACAGAACCTGGCCGTCGCGGCCGGCTTCAAGATTATTACGCCGAAGAATGCGCAGCAGCAGAACATCCTTAACCAGCTGCCGGCGGACAAAGTGACTCAGATCACCTATCAGGGGCATACCTTGTACGTCCTGCCGGACGCAAAGAACAACCAGGCTTACGTTGGTCGGACCGCAGAATATCAGGCCTACCAGCAACTCCGCCTGGCCCAACACCTGAGTAATCAGAACCTGGAGGCCGCGCAAATGAACCAGATGTCCAGCATGAATTGGGGCGCATGGGGCGGCTGGTACGGCTATCGCGGCTGGGGCTGGCGCTAAGCCGACCCGCACCGGCAACCAACCCTGCTTGATCCGGCAGGCAGACGATTCCTTCCGATCGTGAAATGCGCGGGCCGTCTCGCACGGAGGCGACCCGCGACTTCACCGTCGAGCGACCAACCGTGGTTCGCTGTTTTGCGCAGAACCCACTTTCTTTGGCCTGGCCAAACCCGTGCTCACTCCACAGATCGGCACGCCACGCCAGCGTAAGTCAGCGCGATGCTGGCGTCTACGGCGGCGGGGCCGAACCGTGGCATCTATCAGTTGCGGTATCCGAGGGAGCACGCGCGTCCGATGCAAGAAAGGATCAACGAAACGCAAGAAACGCTTAGACGGGATCGCCGATAAGCGTTAACAACGGCGGAAAAATTGTCCTCGAGAGGCGAGACACAATTCAACCGGGAAGAAATAGCATCGGGCGAGTGAAACCGTTTCTCCTAAGCGGGAGGAACAGAAGCAAAACAAGAACCAAAAAATAAGAAAGCAACATCATGAAACAAAATCTAATCACTGGCTGCTTCCTGCGCCTTTACGGCCCGTTGGACCCG
>CAVUMF010000008.1:0-343642 GCA_963742545.1 uncultured Verrucomicrobiae bacterium
CGCCGGGATACGCGGCGGAGTTCGGCGTGGCGCGGACAGGTGACGAGGTGATCGTTCACCATGCCGGTTGCCTGCATGAAGGCGTAGCAGATGGTGGAACCGACGAATTTGAATCCGCGCCGCAGCAGGTCGCGACTCATGGCATCGGATGCGGCGGTGCGCGCCGGCACCTGCGAGAGGGTTCGCCAGCGATTCTGCTTCGGCTCTCCGCCGACGAAGTCCCAGAGATAGGCGTCGAAGCTGCCAAACTCCTCGCGTACCTCGAGAAACGCCTGCGCGTTCCCGATCGTGGCTGCGATCTTGAGGCGATTGCGAACGATACCCGGATCGGCCAGCAATCGCCTGACATCGCGCACGCCATATCGAGCGATCTTCTCGGCCGAGAAATTGGCGAAGGCTTTCCGATAATTTTCGCGCTTCTTCAGAATCGTGATCCAACTCAGCCCGGCTTGCGCGCCCTCCAGGATGAGGAACTCGAAGAGCAGCCGGTCGTCGTGCACCGGCACGCCCCATTCTTCGTCGTGGTAAGTGATGGAGGGCTCGGTCGTAGCCCAGGAACAACGTGGCATGTGCTCGCTCAGGCTTTGCCTCCGAACGTGACATAATCATCCAGGTCGAGCAGATCGAACCAGGTCTTGACGTCCTCGCGCGTTTTGTTGAAGCGACCGATGCGCTCGGCAAACATCTCGAGCGTTTCCACGTCGCTATCGGGACCGCGCTCGGAAAAGTAGGCGCTCCATTGCTGGATTTCCCAGGGGTTATGTTTGTTAGGCGCGTTTTCCTGAATCCAGGCCAGCATCTCGCCGTCGCCTTTGCCGGTGGCGAGTTCGGCTTTGAGGGCTTCGGGTGTGATCCCGGTGAACCGGAACCAGTGATAATCACCTGGGTTGTTGTATTTGAATTCGCCGGCGGTGCCGGCCAGTTCGGCCCGGCCTTTGTCGAGGATGCGGGCGAGAACGACGTAGCCGCCGAGGCGAACCCGCGGGCTGCGGGGCGCGCGTTTGGTCAGATCGGGAGCGTGATCCAGTTTTTGATTCATGCTCAAAATTATCAGCGTGCCGGACAAATGCAGGCAGGTTTTCGCGCGGCGCCCGGTCGCCGAGTTTGGTTGGGAAAAGGAAATTCGGTCTTGCCGTTCCCCGCCTCACTGATCATAACTGCGAGAAACGCTCTCTGAGCAAACCGAAAGGACACCCGCCATGACAGTCAACACCACACCTCAGATAATAGTTGCCCGACGCCGTTTCCACTACTGCCTTGCGGTGATCGCAGCGTGCACGTTGTGTTTTGCCGGATCGAGCCGCGCCCTGGGCGGCGAAGCCAAAGGCAAACTGAACTTCAAAGGCACGACTCTTGTCCTGAAGTTTGCCTATCTCGTCAAAGGCCCGGACGCCGTCGATCCCAGCAACAAGATTCGGCGCCTGATCTTTTCCGGGACCGATCTGGGCCCGAAGCTGAAGGCCTGCACCAAGATGAGCTGTACCGATAGCGCGGTAGCCGAAGGCATGACGGTGGACCTAAACGGCGGACCGCGGATCAACTACTGGGTCGTACTCAAGGGCGGCTTGGTGCAGTATTCCGGCACCGTCGAGCCTTCAGCTTTGAAAACCAAAGCCGACGAGCCGGCGAAGCTGGCCGGGACCCTGACCATCGACGATGCTGCGGCCCATGGCGCGAAGGTCGAAGTCGAATTCGACGCCGCCCTTCTGAAGGAGTTCACGACCGATTGAGGATGTGCTCGGGGTGTAGAGCCCCGGGAATACTTAAAGCGGCTGCCAGGCGCCATGCCGTCAGCGACGTGCTGAAGTTTCGGACTGATATCAAGTAAGGTCGAACGACCATGAGCCGAAACTTTGAGGAACTCGATTACCGCGAAACGCCGCTTGGCGAACTGATCCTGCGCCGACGGCGGATGCTCTCGTTAGGCGGGATGGAGGTCTACGAGGTCAAGCTGGGCGACGCGTTCCTGATGTCGAGCCTGTTCCATGAAGTGGAAGTGGCGCTCGCACACGTTGGTTTATCGGAGTTGAAAGGCACGTCGTGGGACGTGGTGGTCGGCGGCCTCGGGCTTGGCTACACTGCGACGGCGGCCCTCGAGCATCATGAGGTCGCCTCCCTTCTCATCGTGGATGCTCTGTCTCCGGTGATTGAATGGCATCAAAAGGCTCTCGTGCCGCTGGGCGAGAAGCTTACCGGTGATCCGCGCTGCAGGATGTTGCATGCCGACTTTTTTGCCTGCGCGCGATCCGCGGAAGGATTCGACGCGGCGCAACCGGGCCGGCTCTTCCACGCCGTGCTGCTGGATATCGATCATTCGCCGCACCATTTCCTTGACCCGAGCAACGCCGCTTTCTACCAACCAGAAGGACTGCGCTCGCTCGCCGCTCATTTACATCCGGGCGGCGTCTTCGCCCTTTGGTCCGATTACCCGCCGGACGAAGATTTCCTCGGCACGCTCGGCAGCTCTTTCGCGACGGCGCGGGCGCACATTATAAGTTTTCCCAATCCGCTCCTGGAGGACACATCGGAGAGCACGGTCTATGTCGCCTGCAAGGCCGACGAAGCCGCCTGAGTTATTGCGACAATTTCTGGTTGGCGTCGATCAGAGCGTGGGTGGTGGCTGTGGCTTGGCAGTGAGTTTGTTGACCAATGCGTTGGTCGCTTTTTCCAGGGTGATTCCCCACGCGCTCATCACCGAGAGGGTTGCGACGACGATGAGCAGAAAGACCCAGATCGGTAGCTCGCGAATGCGCAATCCGAGCCAGATAACGTAGGGCTGATGGACCAGATAGATGCCGTAGGAGAAGGCGCCGACCAGCCCGAAGACCCTGGCCGGGTAGGGGAAGCGCGCGATGATTCCAGCCAGCGCCTGCCAGGACAAGGAAACAGCAAGCGCCGGTGGCGAAGTCGACAAAGATGTAAGGGACAAGGCCGTGATAGAGCTGGAGCGCTGCGGGATAGAGCAGCACTCCGGTGACCAGCCCGAAGCCGCCGAGGAGGAATCGTTCGACGCGATCTTGCGATCGGCCGGCCCACATTCCCAGAGCCATGCCGAGGGCGAATTCCGGCAGCCGGCAAATGGCGCAGCCGCCCAGGACCCACATGCCATTCTGTGGATAGGGGACGAGCATCAGGTAGCGCACGAAAAATCCCACGGCGCACGCGACGAGCAAAAAGGCCGATGGCCCAAGTTTTCTCGCGCCCCAAAAGAGAATCGGGAAAATCAGATAGAACTGAATGAGCATGGAGAAATACCACCAGGCTGCATTCAGGTAGAAGAAGTTCATGCTGATATCGATGAAGCGCAGACCGAGGAGGCTGAGCACGATCCGGCTATCGACTTTCTCGAAACGCGCCACGAAAGGCGAAACGAGATAAACCAGGTGCGCGACCCAATACATCGGGTAAAGGCGGAAAAGCCGCGACCGATACCACGCGCCCCACGACACCGGCCCCGACGCGGCCCGGCGCTCCGTCGATTGCATCAGCACCCAGCCGCTCAGGATGATGAACGCCCCGACCGCATGGAAACCGAGTCCGGAGATTTTCACCCAGGCGATACCGAGAAAAGTCATCAGGCCGGTCGCGAAGCTGCTCCAATCGGCCGGGGGGAGCGACCCATGCTCGAAGTAGGTCATGAAAAAATGAAAATAAACGACCACGAGAATGGCCAGGCCTTTTGAAATATCGAGCCAGAGAAGTCGCTTCACGGTGGTTCGGTTAACAGTGCGAGCGCAAATTAGAAAGGAAGAAGTTAAACGTCCGCGCGGCCTAACGAATCAGATCGTGACCCGTCTTTCGACCACGACCAAAGCGATGCCGCCCAGGACGGCGACGGCGGCGAGGACAAATCGCAAGCCAAGGGGCTCGCCGAGCAAAAGAATGCCGCCGGTGGCCGCGAGAACCGGGACGCTAAGCTGAACGGTGGCGGCGCTGGCAGCTTTCAGGCCCGGGAGCACGCTGTACCAAATGACGTACCCAACCCCGGAAGCGATCGCACCGGAGAGGATGGCGTAGACGACTCCGGCGCGATCGACCCGCGCCCAGGGAAAGAAGAAGATGCTGAGCGCGGCAGCGAAGGGGACGGCCCGCAGGAAGTTGCCGGTTGTGGCACTGGCCGGACTCTTCTCGCCCTTGCCGCGGAGCGAATAAATACCCCAGGCCACCCCGGCGGCAAGCATCAAGGTCGAGCCACCTAACGATGGTGACGCGAGACCGGGAAACACGAGCAGAACAAGCCCGCCTGCGGCCAGAGTGAGACCGAGGACCTGGCGTGCATGGAGCTGTTCTCCTTTGCGCAGACCCCAGAGGATCATCGTGGCCTGGACCGCGCCGAAGAGAAGCAATGCGCCTGTGCCGGCCGCGAGGCTGTTATAGGCAAACGAAAAGGCAGCCGCATAAACGAAAAGGGCCAGCGCGGAGGGCCAGTTACCGGCGCTCATCGAACTCTTGCGGCGCAGTTTCATGATGAGCCAAAGGGCAACGGCGCCGGAAAAGATGCGGATAAAGGTGAAACTGGCCGCGTCGATGCCGGTGTGTTTCAAGGCCGCTCGGCAGAGCAAAGAGTTGCTCGCGAAGGCTATCATCGCTGTCAGTGTGAGGATGAAAATCCGCGTCGGTTTCACCATTATCTTTCGCGAGCCGACACGATGCGAGCCTTGCCTAACGACACATCTTCAATTCCGGGCGCTCGATTGTCATTTGACGCTCCAAAAGCCAAGGTCGAGCTGCATGATTTTTCCGGTGTCGGTTCGTTCGGCATGAGATCATGAGAAACCACCGGAAACCCATTGGCAAGTACGCCGTCCACTGTTCGCGAGACGATTGCATCTGCGGTGCCTGGCGGCTCCATTTCGGGAGGCGCAAGAGGCAGAGAACTGGGGAATCGTCCCCTAGGGCCGAGTTTACTACCCAGGACCGATCGTCGCAATCCGCAGTAACTTTCCAGATCCGGATACGCAGGACACTAAGACCGGTAGTTGGACGCGGTGTCGTTAAGGATTGCCGACTGTGTCTGGAGCATGGCTTGATCTTGACCGAACTAACATATACTATCGCGGCATGACTTCGAGATCTTTTCGTGTATTTCTACCGAGAAGCAACTCAAAAGTAATCTTCATCCTGGCGATGTCGTGTTACGCAATTACGCTAACGACAGTTGAAACTCGTTTTGTCCAACTTCTTCGGACATGGCCGGCAGTCGACAAAAGCATAGAGCATGTAGTTTCCCCAATCGCACCACCTATTAACCAATCCTCAATCGTGGATCTTTTGCTGCTATCACCAGCTGGCGAGTCGTTGATAATGATCGGTATTATTGGATTCGTTCGACGAATACGATTGTCTACAGGGATTCAGGTGGTAGTTGCCACGTGCGTGATCTGTCTCCTCCATTCGCTTCGATATACGCTATGGGGCTTTATTGTTGCACCGGCCTTTTTGATTGATGCTGGTACCTATGTCTATTGGCGACGGCGGGAATCTGCATGGGTGGGAGCACTAATGATGTTCATCTTGCATGCTTGCTTCAATTCGGTGGCGACCGTTAGCGTCATAACCGCCCGGCTTTACAAATAAGTGAGGGGTCAGGAATTACGGGGTCATGAGGAAATTAGCAGTCGGATAATATGAAAGGAGTTCTCCTTTTCGCTTTGGCTCGTTTCCCAAACCTCGCGACTCCTCGAACTGCTTTCACGTTATCAGACTGTTATCACCTATTCCGGGCTCGCAGGGGCATGAGAAACCGGCGGGAACTCATTGGCAAGTATGCTGTGTAACGATGGCGAGACAATCGCACTGCGCTGCCCCATGGAGTTCGGAAAGCGCGAGGCCTGCGCTTTCCTATTAAGGCGACTTCTGCTTAGAATAGCCCCATGAACTCACCCGGTCCGCTTGCGGTTCAGCCCGGCAGCAATGAGAACGATCATTGGAAGTTTCTGCGCGACGTTCTCGTCTTTCAGCTCAAGATGTTTTTCTCCAATGTACGCGACTTCGCGCTTATGCCCGTGTCGCTCATTGTGGCCGTGATTGATTTGATCTTCAAAGGCCGGCGGCAAGGCGCGCTTTTCTATCGCGTGCTGCGATGGGCCGCGCACAGCGAGGAGATGATCGATGTCTACAGCGCGATCAAGACGCAGGAAAGACCCGAGGTGAATCCCAAATACACCGTTGATGCCGTGATCGCGCGGCTGGAGGGCGTGCTGGTGCGGGAGTGCGAGAAGGGCGGAACGGCCGCGAGCGTCAAGACGGCGATGGACCGGGCGATCAATCAGATCCAAACCGAGGCGAGCAAACCGCGCGACCGGGCGACGCAGGCAGTCGCGCGCGTGACCGACAGGTTGCGCAGCAGTTTCGAAAACAAACCGCGGGACGGAGGTTAGAAGCCATCTCATGAATGGCCGCGCAGATGTAGCCACGGCGCTCTGTTGCCGTGCCACGCCCCGACAGAGCGGGGCGGCTACAGCAGAAGCCGCGGCACGAATATTAATGAGATGGCTTTCTAGTGCAGTGCATCACTTGAACCGAGACCATCGGCTGCGGGCGCGAGCCTGGACGCGCGGAAGCGCGTCCCTCCGGAGGGACATGCTTCCGCATGTCCATGCTCTGCCCTGCCGGTCTCGATTTCTCTGATACACTGCACCAGGTCGTTAGGGCAGCAGCTCTACGGCATCGCCTTTACGAATCATTCCTTCGGCCAGGACTGCGCCATAGAGGCCGGCGTTTCCGCCATGCTTTTGCGCCACGGCCTTCAACACGGCGGGCGCTTTTTCGCCTGTCTCCGGATCGAGCATGATGACCATGCAGCGCGGGTCGCGTTCGACAACGGAGACAACGACTTTTTCTCCGATGCGCAGAGAGCGACCAACGAACCGTTCCTCGGCAAAACCTTCCGGGTTCGTTAGGTCGAGGTAAAGGTTGGCCCGGAAGCAAAGCTTGTTGATTTCGATGCCGGTTTCTTCGGCGAGCTTTTTCACCGATTGCAGAGCGAAGAGCGACAAGGGGCGGCAATCCGTCAGAGCGCGCTCCGAACGCATCAGGGTGATTTCCGGGGCGGGATCGATCCCGGCTCGCAGCAGATCGACCAACGCCGGGTCGTCGATCGCGATGGTTTTCCCGGCGGGCGTTTCCACATCAAGCGCCAGGTCCGCCGGATCGGCGTAAAGCGGAGTGGCTCCCGGCGGCATTTTTTCGGCCTCGGAAAGGTTAGGCGGCGCAATCGCCTTCGCCGGCTGGCGAAAGCGCGGGCGATAGCGCAGCATTTGGCGCTGATCGCGCGCCGTGAAATAAGGAAATCCCCTGGGCGCAGTCGAGCTGCGAAAGGCATAGAGCCGATCGCCATACACTCCGGCGAAGCCGGCGAAGAGTTCGGCCATTTCTTCTCCGCGCATGCTTTTCACGGGATAGCGCCAAAGGCTTTCGACTCTGCCGATCACGTTCATTCGCTTCTTTTATCTCTCGTCGAACATGTAAAGCAAACTGAATGAGCTGGCGACTTCGTCGATGGACAGAAGATCGTGCAATTTTCATTTCTGATTTGCCAGCGGGCGCTGCGAGTCATTTGCTGGCCTCATGTTGCCGAAGACGAAATACGCGCGCAGTGACGACGTCCGCATCGCCTATCAGGTGAGCGGTGAGGGGCCGGTCGATGTGGTCTGGGCGCCCGGCACCATGTCGCATCTGGATTTGGATTGGGAAATACCGCAACGCGCGCTTTTCTTCGAGCGGTTCAGCAAATTCTGTCGCCTGATTCGCTTCGACAAACGCGGTACCGGCCTTTCCGATCGGCCGGTGAAAATGGCGACCCTCGAGGAACGGACGGACGACATTCGCGCCGTGATGGATGATGTCGGGATCGAGAGCGCCAACATCTTTGGCGTTTCCGAGGGCGGGTCCATGGCCTGCCTTTTCGCCGCAACCTATCCGCAACGGGTGAATTCGCTCATCGTCTGGGGCGCGCAAGCTCGCTGGATCGCTTCCCCCGACCATCCGTGGGGACAGACGCAGGAGCAGCACGACGAAATGATTGCGATGATTCAGGACGATTGGCCTTCTCGCGAATACATTACCGGAGCCGGTGCCGGGATGGGCCGGGACGCGGCACCGGCTGCGATTGAATCTCTCGCCCGTTATATGCGTGCGGCCGCCAGTCCTTCGGCTGTCCTTGCCTACGAGTTAATGAACGGGCAGATCGATACCCGCCCAATTCTTCCATCGATCCAGGTGCCCACCCTGGTCATGAACCGCACCGGTGACCCGTGCGCCAATGTGGAAGCCGCCCGGGATATGGCCTCGCGAATACCGGGTGCGAAGTTCATCGAATATCCGGGCAACAGTCACACCATGATGCTGGACGACATGGAAAGCGTGCTCTCCGACATCCAGGAGTTCATCACCGGTGAACGACCGGTCGATTCGATCGATCGCGTTCTGGCCACGGTGCTCTTTCTCGATATCGCGTCCTCCACGGAGCGGGCGGCGGCTTGGGTGACACGGCCTGGGGTAATCTCCTGAATTCCTACTACGCGATTGTGCGCAAGGAGCTGGCGCGCTTTCGCGGCAGGGAAACCAACACGACTGGCGACGGCTTTCTTGCGACCTTCGACGGACCGGCACGAGCGGTCCGCTGCGCGCTGGCGATCGCGCTCAATGTCAGGCAGCTTGGGATTGAAGTGCGCGCGGGAGTGCACACCGGCGAATGCGAATTGATGGGCGACAATGTCGGCGGCATCGCGGTTCACACCGGCGCGCGGATCATGGCAAAAGCCGAGCCGGGCGTCGTGATGGTTTCCCGGACAGTGAAGGATCTCGTATCAGGCTCGGGGATTATTTTTCAGGAATGCGGGATCCATGAGCTAAAAGGCATTCCCGGCGAATGGCGACTTTTCTCGGCTCGGTCCTGATTCGCGTTAGTATTCCGCGAAGGCCTCATCCGGGAAACAGTAGAGCCAGCGCTCTCCCGGCTGCGCTGAAGCGATAACCGGATGGCCGAGCGCGCGCGCATGTTTGCTCGCGTGTTGATTAGGCGAACTGTCGCAGCAAAGCGTCGCTCCGCATTCCTGACAGGTCCGCAGGTGGACCCAGGAGGCCCCTATCTTCACGCATTCCGCGCACTCGCGGCGCTGCGGTTGCTTGACCGAGGTGATCGCATTGATGTGCGGACAACATTCTTCGGGCATCATAAGTTGGTTCCTTTCAGAATTCCCTGACGGTTAAGCCTACTCGGCGCTGACGTGTGCGCCTTTTTCGGCGACGGACCGTTTCATGAAAAGCACGAAGATGGCGAGGGCTGTGGCGAGCGCTCCGAAGACGAGGAAGCTGTCGAAGTAGGAGAGGGTGAGGGCTCGCTGCTGGCGCAAATTGTCCAGGGATTGCAATGCCATTTGGTGCGCCGTGACCGGATCGCCGTCTGCTGGAGGAACCCGGCCTGGACCTGGTTCAGGTAGGAATGCACCGCGGGATTCAGCGGGCCGAGATTCTCGCCCAGGCGCACGGTGCGGAACTGGTCACGACGTTGTGGGAACAGGTTTCGAAGGCCGAGGCTGTGCGCTCGGAATCGGTTTCGATTCTTCGGTCGACACAACGCGTTCTTTGCTGATTACACGGCAGTGCCGCAACCCAGGCTTCGATAATGCGACCGGGCACGCCTACGCTTTGAAAAACGCGAGCAGGTCGGCGTTGATCGTTTCTGCCTGCGTCGTGGGCATGCCGTGTGGAAAACCCTTGTAGGTCTTCAGCGTCCCGTTCTTTAGCAGCTTGGCCGAGAGTGGCCCTGCAGCGACGTAGGGAACGATCTGATCGTCTTCACTGTGCATCACCAGCACCGGCACGGTGATCTTCTTCAGGTCTTCGGTGAAATCGGTCTGTGAGAAGGCGACAATGCCGTCGTAGTGGGCCTTCGCTCCGCCCATCATGCCCTGCCGCCACCAGTTGTGGATGGTCGCCTCGGAAGACTTCACACCCGCCCGGTCGTAGTTGTAGAAGGGACCCGCCGCGACATCCCGATAGAATTGCGAGCGATTGGCCGCGAGCGCCACTTGAAAATCGTCGAATACCTTTTTCGGAAGACCGTTGGGATTGGCCGCTGTCTTCACCATTAGCGGTGGCACCGCGCTGATGATGGCCGCTTTTGCCACCCGGCTCTCGCCGTGCCGTCCCAGATAATGCACCACCTCGCCCCCGCCGGTGGAATGACCGACGTGAATGGCGCTCTTCAGGTCGAGATGTGCCGTCACCGCCGCAAGATCGTCGGCATAGTGATCCATGTCGTGGCCGTCGGCCGTTTGGGTAGAGCGACCGTGGCCGCGGCGGTCATGGGCGATGACGCGATAGCCGTGGTTGAGGAAGAACAGCATCTGCGCATCCCAGTCATCGGCCGACAGCGGCCAACCGTGGCTGAAGACGATGGGCTGTCCTTTGCCCCAATCCTTATAATAAATGTCGATGTTAGCTCCGTTTTCTTTACCGACGGTAACGTATGGCATGGTGGATTCCCTTCTTCACTCTTTCGACTGCGTTTCTGACTCTTCGCTTCTTCAACTGAGCGGTTTAAGTCCGCTGTGAGCGGCTTATCGCTGTGAACGGCGCTTTGTTTCCGATAAGAACCAGGTTCGGCGCTCGGTTTCGTCGATCCAAACCTCGATCAGGCTCGCGGTGGCAAAGTCGCGATGTTCGTCACAAACGTTGTGCGCTTCACGCAGACGCGCGGCCAGCGTTTGATTGTCCTCCGCCAGCTCTGCGAGCATGTCCGAGGGCTCGACGTAGTCTGCATCGTTATCGAGGACGCGCTGAAGGCGCGAAATCTGGCCGATCGACTTGAGCGTCGGTCCGCCAAGCTTTCGAATTCGCTCGGCGATTGGATCGGTCATGGCGAAAAGCTGGTCGCCATGTTCATCGAGAAGCAAGTGGTAATCGCGAAAATGTGGGCCGCTCATGTGCCAGTGAAAATTTTTCGTTTTCATATAAATCGCGAAAACGTCGGCCAGAATAGCGTTCATGGCCCCCGCGATGTCTTTGGTAGCCGAACGCGTCAGATCGGTCGGCGTTGCCAGTGGAGCTTCGCGTCTGCGCAGAAGCTCTAAAGTCTTTTTTGAATTATTTCTTTTCATATTTCTCCTTCGTGCTGCTTGCTGGAAAGAGTGCCCAGTCTCATGGACGGCACGCCTTTCCGTGGCTTTTGTCATGTGACATTTCTGCAAAATTTTACCAGCACGAGAGCTTCGTCGCAAGGCGGCGACCAGATTTATCGGGAGGAATATTTGGCTTGCGAGACCGGGCGTTCATCGGTCGGTCGCGACACCAGATGCAATTCGTTCGCACCGACGAAAACCTCGAAGTTGCGCCGGTGTGGATTCTGCAAATACTCGGAGATATTCATGATGCTGCGTCAAGGCAATGGGCTTGTCGATACGCCCAGCAGGCACTCGGTGGACGATACCGTCGGCAAACTTGAGACGATTCTCCAAGCCAAGGGGATTTCGCTGTTCGCGCTGATCGACCATAGCGGAGAAGCAGCAAAAGCTGGAATGACGATGCGTCCCACCAGGCTATTGATTTTCGGAAATCCGAGGGCCGGCACTCCCGTGATGCTTGCTGCGCCGAGTAGCGCCATCGACCTGCCTCTAAAGATCCTGGTCTGGGAGGATGCTCAGGGAAAGGTTTGGGTGACCTACAATAGTTCTATCTATCTGCAGGAGCGGCATGGTATTCCACCGGAACTGCTGCCCAACATCGCGGTAATCGAGACATTGGCGACGAAAGCCGCGGAATGATAAAACTCTGCGACGTGGGATAACCAAATCTCGTCAAATCGAAGCGGCTGCACGAGTGCCATGTTCGAAAGAAATCGTATTTATCTCCAAGGAGGTTCCATGAATTGCGTATCCAATCTTCGTCTCGTGCCCGCCGTAATCGGGTCGTCCTTCCTATTCGCCTTATCTTTGGCGTCGATTCCCACCGCACTCTCAGACGACAACATTGATTCACGGACGGCGGAGGTTGATGGCGTGCAACTGCATTATCTGACCGCCGGTCGCGGTCCGGCGCTCATTCTCCTGCATGGTTATGCAGAAACTTCGCGAATGTGGAAAGCGATTATCCCCCAACTGGCAGAGAAGTTCACCGTAATCGCGCCCGATTTGCCGGGGATCGGAGATTCCGCGATTCCGGCGAACGGTCTTGATATGAAGACGTCTGCGATCCGCATTCACGCGCTCGCTCGCAAGCTCGGAGTGGAGAAAGCGAGAGTTGTCGGACACGATATTGGTCTCATGGTGGCCTATGCATACGCCGCGCAGTTCCCTGACGAGACGGAGAAGTTGGTGGTGATGGATGCATTCCTGCCCGGCGTGCCCGGATGGGAAACGATCTACAACGATCCAAATATCTGGCATTTTCGTTTTCACGGCCCAACTCCGGAAGCTTTGGTGAAAGGACGAGAACGGATCTTCTTCGAATACTTCTGGAACGATCTCGCTGCCGACAAGACACGTTCCATTCCGGAAGCCGATCGGAAAGCCTATACCGCGGCTTACTCCCGACCGGGGCGAATGCGCGCCGGTTGGGCTTACTTTGTTTCTTTTCAGCAAGCCGCGAAGGATTTCGAGCAACTTGCGCAGACCAAGCTGACGATGCCAGTGCTGTCAATCGGCGGGGATAAGTCGCTGGGTATTCAGCTTGCCCAGCAGATGAAGCTGGTGGCTTCCAATGTCACCGTTGTCGTGCTGAAGGACACGGGACATTGGGTTTTGGAAGAGCGGCCCAAGGAAACAACCGAGGCGCTTGTAAAGTTTCTCTGATCGGTCGCGTGTCGCAGGCCGCGTTTTAGATCCGCCCGATGAATCGCGGCGAGGAGTCG
Organism: uncultured Verrucomicrobiae bacterium; assembly: GCA_963742545.1. GTDB lineage: Bacteria > Verrucomicrobiota > Verrucomicrobiia > Chthoniobacterales > UBA10450 > Palsa-1392. The sequence continues at coordinate 12,854 of CAVUMF010000008.1, forward strand.
ATCCATTTTCGCCTGGGGGAGTTTGCGTCCGGCTTCTGTATGGCCAGCCGATACCGGCGCACGAGGCGTTTCAGGGCTTGAGGTGAGGGTTTAGCAGGTGAAGGATGACTTTCTCCATCCCGGCCACGACGCGTGTCATCGAGTCGTAATCCAGTTTGTCCGGCGTGTCGCCAGCCGAATGGTAGTACGGATACCGAAAAGGTGCCGTGTCCGTCACCATGATACCGGGATAACCGCGCTGCCAGAATGACCATTGATCCGACCAGCCGACACCGGGTACCATGGCAGGCAAGGCACCGCCTTCGGACGGAATCTGCGCTTCCCGGCGAAAATCGCCGATAACGTTGCGCAGCAAGGATCGCGAACCGACGTTGCTGACAAAGCCAATAAAGTTCTCCGGTTCGCGGATAGATCAGGGCGAGCCCGGGCACGGGATATTTTTGCGAACCTGATTGGCTGGAGAAGTAGCCGATCGTTTCGAGGCTGATCATCGCCTCAATCTGGTCGCCATGTTCCCGAGAGCGACTGGCGTAGACGAAGCTACCCATCTGCGGGGTTTGAAAGTAACCGGGCTCTTCATTGACGAAAGCGACAATGCGCAAGGTCTTCTCGTTAGGCTGGCCGGCCAGGCGATGCGCGAGGGCGAGGAGCGCCGCGACTCCGCTTCCGTTGTCGTTCGCACCGGGCGAGCCGTAAACCGAGTCGTAGTGGGCGCCAACGAGGATAATCCCCGGGGAAGCGCCGGCCAATTCCGCCTCGAGGTTGTAACAGCTCTTGCCCTGAACCTCATATCCATCGCGCCGCACCTTCCAGCCGCTCAGCTCGCTTTCGATGTAATGAGCCGCTGCCTGGAGCTGTGGGTAATGCGCCAGGTTTCGCTCGCCAATTTCACCGCCCAGCTTTTGCACGTGAGCGATCAGTTCGTCGCGGAGCTTCTTTTCGTCCGCGGAAAGCGGCGGGGCATGCCCGCGGAAACTCTCTCCCGGCATCCGGATCATGACCAACCATCCTACCATGAGCAGGAGGACAAGGCCGGACCAAAAGAGGATGCGAATCGATCGAATAATTTTCGAACGACTTCGCCCGCTCATTCTGCTGGATCTACCTTCTCGCATCACGGAAATCAACGCGGATGGGGGCGACCTGTCGAAATCGTCGCCAGACTTTTCTGAAAAAATTCCATCGACTCTTTTGCCTCGATCCTTTTTCATCGGGCCTCCAACTGAAATGCCGCACCTTCCTCGGAATCCAAGATCATGACCTCGGACGACGAGCATCTTCGCCTGCTGGCAATTTTCCACTACGTCGTGGGCGGATTGGCGGGTTTGTTTTCCTTCTTTCCGCTGCTTTATGGGGCGATGGGGCTGATCATTCTGCACGCCCCGGAACATCCCAAGCCGGGCGAGCCGCCGCCCCATTTCCTTGGCTGGTTCTTCATCGGGTTCGGTTGCTTTTTCTTTTTGCTCGCCCTCGCTTTCGCCGTTTGCGTGGCGTTATCTGGTCGATTCATCCGGAGGCGCCGGCATTATTGGTTCAGTTTTGTGATGGCGTGTATCGAATGCCTGTTCATTCCGTTTGGTATCGTGCTGGGGGTCTTTACCATTATCGTGCTTTCGCGTCGCTCGGTGAGGGAGCTGTACGGGATCGAATCGGCGACGCCCTCCATCTCGTCGGGCGTCTAGCAACGGGCGGTGAATCCTTCATCTGTACCGGGCACCCCGGAGTACAGGCGCGATTGGAGCAGGGAGTGGATCGCATACCTGCGTCGCTGGGATTGGCCGACGATTGGGCTGATTCTTGGAATAAAGGTACTGGTGCTGACATTCGGCGTGCAAGCCGTGGCGTCGACGAGTATGTCGCATGCGGGCTGGCTCGAGATCTGGAATCACTGGGACGCAAAACATTATCTCCGTCTCGCGGAAACGGGTTATGTGGCGGCGGGAGACAGCCGCGTTTCGCTGGTCTTTTTTCCACTTTATCCGTGGCTGGTGCGTGGAGCGGCATTCTTCGTGCACGATTATATGGCAGCGGCTTTGGTCGTTTCGGGGGTTGCTTCCATTGCCACGGGCTTGTTGCTGCGACGGCTGGTGCTCTGCGATGAATCCGACGAGGTCGCGCGGAATGCCGTTTGGTTCCTCTTTATCTTCCCGACGAGCTACTTTCTCCATATCGCTTACACAGAGAGCCTGTTTCTCGCTCTAACTCTCGGTTGTTTCCTCGCGGCGCGAAAGGAGCGCTGGGCCGCGACCGGCCTGCTCGGCGCGGCGGCCTGCCTTACGCGGATCAATGGGTTGATTCTGATACCGGCGCTGGCGACTGAAGTGGCGCTGCAATACCGGCGGACGCGCCGGTTCAATTGGCGCTGGTTCTGGATTGGCCTGATCCCGCTGGGTTTTCTCGCCTATCTTTGGCTCAATCACCATGTGACCGGTGACTTTTTCGCCTTTGCCAGGATCGAGCGAGAGCATTGGAATAAAAGGTTCGCTTGGCCCTGGTTTGGCGTGCACGACGTCTGGCTGCGCACCCTGGGACTGAATATTAACGAAGGCCTGAACGAGTTCATCGCCATCATGCTGATCTCGGTCTGCACCATCTGGTCATGGCTGCGGTTACGACCATCTTACTCTGTCTGGATTACTTTGAACTGGTTGCTGATCAACAGCACTGCCTTTGTCCTGAGCGTGCCACGTTATGCCCTCGCGCTCTTCCCGGTTTTCATCCTCTTCTCGATCGCCTGCACGGGGCGGCGCTTTTGGTATGCCCTGCTGACGGTATGGTCGCTGCTTTATCTCGCGCTCTACACCGGCCGTTTTGCCCAGGACTTGTGGGCCTTTTGATTCGGCATCGCTCCCAGGCGGGGATTCGTATTCTCATTCGGGCGGCATCCTTGCCTGACAGCGGTTGATCACCTATTTTTTATCCGGCAGTTTTATCGAAGCCAAACAATCGAAAAGGAAAAATGAACACTGAAGAAGTAGCGAAGAAGCTGGTCGAGTTGTGCAACAAGGGCGCCTACGAAGAAGCGGTCAAGACGCTTTATGGCCAGGATGTCGTGAGCCTGGAGCCGCGGGAGATGGGAGGCATGCCCGCGGAGACGAAGGGTTTTGAAGGCGTCCATGGGAAGACGAAGTGGTGGATCGATAATCATGAGGTGCATAGCGCGAAGGCGACCGGCCCTTTTGTGGCGCGGGACACCTTTGTGGTGCGTTTTGATATTGACGTGACGGATAAGAACTCCGGCCAGCGTTTTCAGGCCTCGGAAGTGGGTATTTACAAGGTCAAGGACGGCAAGGTGGTTCGAGAAGAGTTCCTGCCGATGGCCTAAATCGAGGCCGTGGAATGGAGCGCTCCCGAGGGAATCAGCGCTTACCAATTAATCCGTCTGCCAGACGCGCAAAGGCGCGAACGGGGAACGTGCCCATTCCCTTTGACCTTTACCGGCACGGCGTAAAAACGCGCGCCCCGGTCGGGGAGGGCGGCAAGACCGCACAGATGTTCCACGATCGGGATTCCGGCGCGGAGCAGGATCGAATGGACCGGGCGTTCGCCATTGTCGGTGCAGTCGATATTAAAGGAATCGATTCCGACCAGTGCGACACGCGCTGCGACGAGCGCTTGGGCGAGTTCGGCCGTGAGATAAGGATGGCCCTCGAAGTATTGATCGGTCCGCCAATGGACATCCCAGCCGGTGTGGAAAAGGATCGCCGCCCCTTTGGCGTCCGGAAGGCTTACGGGGCCGTTGATCGTGCGCTGTGTGCGATCCGTTGCGCGAATCACGACGCAATCAAGATTGGCGAGGCTTTCGAGGGTCAGCTCGGAGAGATCCTTCCCGTCGGCATAACGGTGAAACGGGCTGTCGAGATAGGTGCCCGTGTTTGCGACCATTTCGATCTTGCCGATCTGGAATTCCGTTCCCGGCGCATAACGGGAGCGCGAAGCTTCGCGGCTCAGATAGTCGCAGATGATCGGAGCGGGCAGGCCCTTGTAAGTGATCATGCCGTGCTCGACGCAGTGGCTGAGATCGACGAGTTGGCTGGCGGCGGTAGATGAATTCATTGCGCGAGCACTTTGTTGTTCCTCTTGTTGACGCGCAACAGCTCACCGTGGTGCTCGGCTCCAGCGGGCGTGTTCTGCGCCACAATGTGCACAGCTCGAAGGGCAATCTGAAATCCGCTCAGCGGCAGATTGCGAGGACGACTTCACCGAAGTAGCTGGCGCAACGAGATCGAGATGGATTTCGATTTCCCCGCCTAGGCCGCCGCATTGTTTGCTGCCGCTTCGGTTCCACCGCCCCTGGCGATCGTGCCGGCGTGACGCCGGGATGACGCTTCATTCAGTGCCTGCTCGAGTCGCGGCCGGCTGATTGGCTTCTGCAGAACGGCAAGCGCCCCCGAATATTCGGGCGTCAATTCGCTCCGCTCGCTCAGCCCGGAGAGAAAAAGAATGCAGCCCCCGGGGTCCTCGCTCAGAATGTTGCGACAGGCGGTCAGGCCATTCAGGTGCGCCATCGCGAAGTCCATCAGGACGACATCGGGCTTGTTCTGACGGTAGGAGCGGATCGCATCGAGCCCGGAGTGGACGATGCCGACCACCTCGTGCCCGCAGGAGCGAACGAGATCCGCCAGCACGCCCGAAAACGCCTTTTCGTCGTCAGCGATCAACACGCGCATGCCGAATGGAGCAGAAGTTTTCGTGCCTGCGCAACAAAATTGTTGTCCGCCGGCCTCCTGGCTTCAGCGTGACCTGGTAATCGTCCGCTCAATTCGGGGGTCCGGAACGAGCCAAATCACGGCGACCGCGATGTAAAGCACGCACGAAATCCATGGCTGGAAGAAGGCCACCGCGACCGCGATCACGTAGAGAACCGGCGAAAGATTCCCTTTCCAGTCGCTCCCGATCGCCCGTGCGAGCAGACAATTCGGACCGCCGCTTCTGATCAAGGAGCGCTGCAAGAGCCAGTAGGCACAGGCCGCGCAGAGCAGGATCAGCCCGTAAAGGGCCACCGGCGCGGCCGCGAAATGATTTTCGCCCATCCAGCCGGTGACGAAAGGAATGAGCGAGAGCCAGAAGAGCAGGTGCAGATTAACCCAGAGATTGCGGCCGGTGATGTGCCCGGCGGCCTGCAACATATGGTGGTGGTTGTTCCAATAGATTCCAAGAAAGACGAAGCTGAGCACGTAGCAAAGGAAGATTGGCCAGAGCGTGGCGAGGGCAGCCAGGGCTGGGTCATGCGGCACTTTCAGCTCCAACACCATGATCGTAATGATGATCGCGAAAACCCCGTCGCTGAATGCTTCGACCCGATTCTTGCCCATGGGCAAAAACGTGGACTAACCAGGTGGGAATCAAAAGTCAAAAGCGCCATGGACCTCTCCTCCGCGTCGGCAATATTTCGCTTTGTCGGCTGGACCGTTAAGGACTCATATTCCCCCATGAAACGATTGCTTCTTGCGGTCAGCTTATGCATTGGCAGCCTCTGTTTCCTCACGAACTGCGCGACAAACGATTCGGATCCGTTTCTGGTCCATCCTTCGACGGATTCAAGCGCCGACGACACCGTGCCTGGCGCCGGCGCCACGCCGCCGCCACAGAGCTCATCCGCCGGTTGGAAATGGTAGCGGCTTACTGCAGGCGAGCCTCCCTGCTTCAAGGCCTCCCGTAGGGCGACGCGAGGAATCCTCAGTGCCTTGAGTATCGGGCAAAAACCTCACGCCAGTCTCTTCCAGCTGCTACTCATCCCCCAAGCAGCTGGAGCGCGTCGCGACGTTCGCTACGGCTTGCGGCCTTCTTCGACGTCGAAGAGGTGGCCAAGCGTCTGAATATCGTCGCGATCGGGCAGACCCGCCTCGGCTTTGCACTTCGCCAGGTGATTGGAGGCGAAGTCATTCCAGCCGAGTTTGGAAATGAAGCCGTTCCAGATTTCGATGTCGTTCTTGTAAAGACGGTGGCCATTGGCGAAGCACCATTCCAAAATCTCCTCGTCCGTGCCGCCCTGGCGGACGCGCGCGCAGAGTTTGTCGTACTCGACGCGGAGAAACTTGATCAGGCGACGGTCGGCGCCGCGGCCCATATTTTCGTGATATTCCGGATCGAGCTGGCCTTTGGCCTTGAGCCGAATCTTGTCCAGCATACGGGGGAAATAACGCAGTCCGTTCGTTTCGTCCTCGGTACTCCTGGGCTTCATGGAGAAAGCTTCCGTCGAGCCAGTCGTTGCCGCAAGCCGGCCCGGACAGCGCGGAAGGAAGCATCGACGGCACCGCGCAGTTGTGAATAGCGTGACCGGCGGATTTGTGCGATCCGTTGCGCTCTGCGCCATCAATCGGTAAATAATCTTATGAAGCTTACCTATTACGGGCATGCCTGTTTCGCCGTCGCGGCGGGCGGCAAGCACCTGCTCTTCGATCCATTCATCAGGCCAAACCCGCTCGCGGCAAAAATAGATGTGGAAAAAATCGAGGCTGATTTCATCCTCGTCTCACATGGTCACGGAGATCACGTTGCCGACGTGGTCGAAATCGCGCAGCGCACTGGTGCAACGGTCATTGCGCCTTTCGAAGTGGGTTCCTGGTTTGAAAAAAAGGGAGTCGCGAATGTGCAACCGATGAACCACGGCGGGACGGCGACCCTGCCTTTCGGACGGGTGAAACTGACCGCCGCGGTCCATAGCAGCTCGATGCCCGACGGGAGCTACGGAGGGAATCCTTGTGGCTTTGTTCTCAAGACGAATGACGGAAACTTTTATTATTCCGGTGATACCGCCCTCACGACGGAGATGAAACTCATCGGTGAACGAACCAAATTGCGCTTTGCCGTCCTGCCGATTGGCGATTTCTTTACCATGGGAATCGAGGACGCGGTCCATGCGGCAAACTTTGTCGGAGTAACCAAGATCGTTGGCGTGCATTACGACACGTTCCCGCCGATCAAGCTCGATCACGCAGCCGCGATCAGGACCGCGCAGGCCGGCGCGAAGGAACTGCTGCTCCCGAAGATTGGGGAGACGATCGATCTATAATGAACTCTATCCGATGGGCTCAAAGGTAGTCTTCGCTCGGCGCGGCCAACGGCGGTGCTTTTTCGCTAAGATCTCCAACGGTCGCTTGAGAAAATTCGCAGCTTTGCTACTGGACTGTTAGCGTCAGATCGTTTCCGTCGCCGCCTTCGTAGTTGGCTTTGAAGGTGTTGTTTCCAACTGTGATCGTGCCGCCATCGGGAAGGTTGGCGAAGGTTCCGCTAATCGGGGTCGTAGAAGTATTGCTGATGACCGTCGCGGTCTTGCGCGCGGGGAGGCTGCGGTTCGGTGCGGTCATGGTGAATTGCGCGCCGCTCATGATCGTCACTCCGTTGGCGACGATCTCGGCACTCTTGTTCTTCAAGCCAAAGTTATAGGTTGCATCGGCATTGAAGGTCAGCAGCCCTTGGATGGTGAGAGTCACCTTCTTGTTTGTGCCAAAGCCGGGCTGCAGGATCGCGCCGCTGTTGCTCCCGGTTCCGACCGTGACTGCGCCAGCGATCGTGCCCCCGCCCCCAAGGGTGCCTCCATTGACCGCTATGCTCCCAGTGCCCGTCGCCGAGCCGCTGGTGTTGCTCGCGATCAGGGCACCCGCGTTGATCGTCGTTCCCGCCTTGTAGGTGTTTGCTCCGCTTAAGGTGAGAGTTCCCGTGCCGCTCTTGCTCACTCCACCGCTGTTCTGGATGATGCCGGAGAAACTGGTGCTCATATTATTGCTCCCGACATCCAGGAGGCGTCTGCTGAGCGACACCGTTCCTTGCCCCGACAGGGAGCCGATTACAGCCGAGGGCTGGCTCAAGCCGGTTAAGTCCATCGTCGCATTGCCCAAAACTTGGAATTGCACCTGGTCCAAAGTGGTGGGCCGGGAGTTTATCGTAATCATACCGCCCAAGCCGCCATTGGTTCCTCCCTGTGCCACGACGACCGTTTCGCTGGAGTCGGCAATGTTATGAATCTCGAGCAGGCCGCCTTGCGCGCCGCTCCCCTGGCCACCGCTGGCGGTGAAGGTCGCATGGCCTGTCCCGCCGTAGCTATAGACCTGGCCGCCCTGGGCTCCGGCGATGGTCGCCCCGTTGGCGAGGAAGCTGTTCCCGGCACAGATCGCGCCGTCGATCTCCGTCCAGCCGCCCTCCGCGCCCGTCACCGTCGCTGCATTGCCGATAAAGGTGGCAGTTCCGATGTTGCCGCCGGTGTAGATATAGGTGCTACCGGCTGCCGCCCCATCCACTTCCCCCGGTTGGTTAATGAATGTGGCGGCTTCCGCGGTCGAATCGCTAAGCACATCGGTCGATGCCCCCCGTCACGGTTCCACTCACCTTTCCGCCCTCATTAATAATCGTCGCATTGCCAGCGCTGGCAGTGTCGGTAAAGTCAAGGCCAAAATTGGTTGCCCTCCGTAAGCGCCATCACCGATGCTTGATCCACTGCCCTGATTGGTAATGACCACATTTTCGCCCGCCGACGCAGAGCTCTGAAAATAAATCGCTGCCGACTGCTGTCCGTCCGGCCCAGGAGCCGCTTCGGCAATCAAGTTTTGAATTTGCCCGGAGTTATTGACAATGCCGGTGCCGAAGAAAGCAATAATGTCAGAGTAGGTCGTGGCCGTCGAGGGCGTCGAAATCAGCGTGTAGGCGCTGGCCCCGGGAGTAAACACAATCTCAGCAACGTCATTGTCCGCATTTTGTATGTCTGTTGCCCCACCGACCATGATGTCAGTGACATTCGAGGCGCCAAAGGTCGCAACGTCGGTTTCACTGTTCGGCACGCTCGCGGGAGTCCAATTCTCCGCCGTATTCCAGAGGTTGTCGGTCGGATTCTGATTCCAGGTTGCACTCTCAGCAATGACGTGCGGACCCAAAGCGATCGCGCAAAAGGACAGAAGAAAGAGTAGGCTGTTTTTCATAAAAATTGCCCGAAGATTACTTAAGGTGGGCGTCCAGATATTCAATCACATCGGTACTGACCAGTGTGCATGATGGGGTGGCCCCTTCGGGATTATCGCAACTCTCCAACAATAGAAGGAATGTATGAGCGTGCAGGTGTCTGAGGCGTCATGGGTTTGGGTCCTTTTTTGAGTTCTATCCTCCTTAGGAGGCATTTACAGAATCCACATAATTAAGTAAAGATAATTCGCGTTACATTTTTGCAACCTCACCGAAAAGGTTTGGAAAAAAGTCCCCCGCCCTCTGCCGAGGAGGGTGCCTAATGCAGGCCGAATTATGATCGAAGGAGATTTGGCCCATTTTGGTAGCTAGAGGCAATGTTCGGCACGCACCTAATAGGAGAAGTAAGCCAATGAGAACACTAGCGGGGCAGGAGTAGGCGTCACCCATTAGGGCGTGGGTCAAACGGTAGAAACGTGTCCGTCCCGATTTTTTCTGTCGGTTAGTCTGCTGCGTTTAATGAAAGATCAGTTTTTGAGGCGAGCCCGCCGTGGCGGGGTGATTCGAACCCGTTATTTCGTTGGCTTGATTTTCGAAGCGCTTGGTTGAGGCGAGCGATCCGTTCAGTCACCATCTGGGTCTAGCGCCTTGAGTTTTTGAACCGAAGGGACTGCCGAAAACTGGGCAATTCCCTTCGGCCCGATTTGCTTGGAGTCTTACACGCCTTTTACGGCGGCGGCTCCACACGGTCAAGCGTACCCACCCGAATCATCTCGGGGCCGGAAAACATTCAGCGCACTGCGCCACACTCTGGCGAAAAAGCCGGGCAAAGACCTCCGCTCCCCAGCGCCGCCGCGCCTTGGAGAGCACGCTGTGATTGGGGATCTCGTCCTCCAGGTTGTAACCCAAAAACCAGAGATAATCGATCCGCAGCGGGATGATGCGCATCAGTTCCCGCTCGCTCCGCACGTTGTCCCAAAAGAGCAGGAGCATCATCTTCATCACGATCACCGGATCGACCGAGACATTCCACTTGCGCCCATAGGAGCCAGCCACCTCCTCACGGACGAAATCCAGCTTGAGCGTCTCCCTCAGCTTGCGCAACGGATGATCCGCCGGAATCCGCCGGGCCAGGTTCACCGGCTCACTCCACAATTCGTTCTGCCTGGCATGCTCTCCCATCATGGGAACAGTGCTTTAGCAAATCCCACTTCGCTTGGGTACCTTTATTTTTTGGCCCCTCCATTTGGGCAACAACCCGTTTAGACGCGACCCCGATAGACTCGCTGCAAAAAGCCTCTCTCGGGCAACAGTCCGTCTTAGCCTGACCCCAATTTGTCCGTTCGCCGGAACTCACTATCGCAAGCCGTGTGTATCTTTCCATTGGTTCAAGGCAGTTGAACCGCGTTCTGTAAGGGCAAACCAAACTTCTGGAGAATTGAGTTCAAGAGGGATCGTCGCTACAGCAACGAGATGGCGTTTTGTGCGATCATACACCAAGACATCTATCAATTTGGAACTCGCCAGACGACGAACTGCGGCTTCCACATCAGCCTCGGTAAAATCTGATGGCCAGAGCTTCCGCCAACCAAACTCGGGTGTGTTCAGTAACTTCGTTATCGTTTCGATCGATTCGATGTCGTCGAGAAGGCAATCCGCAACTGCCATATCCATCGAGCCGCTGGAAACAGGAACAGCCATTATCTGATCACTCTCCAGTCCTCGGCTTATACATTGGCCGTGGATGTTCTTCTAAGACCTTGCCTGTGTCCGTCACTCGAGTGTGAGTAATGACTTGTTCACCGCTCTTCTTGTTCTCCCAGATCGTTTGAATGCTCGCGCCTTCGTCTTTCTTTAATGGTTCGGTGTGAGCTGATTTCTGAACCCAATCGGCAGACTTGCTGTTAAAATCCTTCAGTATTTCTCGAAAAGAACGTCCTGCGGTTTGTTCGGCTTTGACAGCAGTTCCTGCTTCCTTCCCCGCAGTCGACAGCAACTTTTTGCCTATGGCCACTTCGCCTTTTCCATTGAGCATTCCTACGGCTATACCGCCGAACGATCCAAGCTTATAAGCACTAGAATCCTTGTCGACTGTAGCTGCGTAACCAGGATAGAAATGCTCCACAATCCTTTCGCCCTGACCGAGTGTCACCATGTCACCTAATCCGGCTATGAAGTCTCGCTCCGGAAATAGTCCCATCGGGTCTGTCAGATCGAGTGGATCATTGGAGCAATAGCGATAGAGATTGTAATCCCCGGCATCGAAGCCTTTGGGGTCTTCGCTCATGAAGCGCCCAATCGTCGGGTTGTAAGCCCGGGCGCGGTATTCGTAGAAACCAAAGGTCGTGTTCCATTCCCGGCCGGTGAAAAGGAAGCGATTGTTGATCGCCGGCTGCCCGGGGCCGACCGTGACCGTTGGCAGTCCAAAGGCGTCGTAGCGATACGATTCCCGGACCGTGTTCACCCCGTCGGTCACCACGCTGATGTTGCCGTTGCGGTCCGGGAAATACCACCAGCCTTGCCCGTTCACTCCCCGCTCGATCATTTCGTCCATCTCGCGCCCGTAAATCGCGTTGCTGATATTGGTTCCATTGGCGTCGTATTCCATGATCCAATGTTCCCCGTCATAGAGGTAGTAATCGGTCACCGCTGTCCCTCCGTTGATCACGGTGGTGCGTTTAACGCAACGCCCGAGCGCGTCGTAAAAGAGGGTGTAGGAATTGTTGCCCGTGGTCGTGGCCGCTTTCGCCAGGTAGGTGTCCCCGATATACTGATAGTTCGTGCCGTTATAGGAGCTGATTTCGTGCGAAGCACCGTTGGTCACTGCCATACCGTGACCGTCGGCAACCCAAAGGCGTCGTAGCGATATGATTCCCGGACTGTGTTCACCCCGTCGGTCACCACGCTGATGTTGCCGTTGCGGTCCGGGAAATACCACCAGCCTTGCCCGTTCACTCCCCGCTCGATCATTTCGTCCATCTCGCGCCCGTAAATCGCGTTGCCGGTATTGGTTCCATTGGCGTCGTATTCCATGATCCAATGTTCCCCGTCAAAGAGGTAGTAATCGGTCACCGCTGTCCCTCCGTTGATCACGGTGGTGCGCTTAACGCAACGCCCGAGCGCGTCGTAAAAGAGGGTGTAGGAATTGTTGCCCGTGGTCGTGGCCGCTTTCGCCAGGTAGGTGTCCCCGATATACTGATAGTTCGTGCCGTTATAGGAGCTGATTTCGTGCGAAGCACCGTTGGTCACTGCCATGCTGTGGCCGGTGGTGTACTGGTTCAGATTGTTCACCGCGTAGGTCTTGGTGGTCCCCGCATCCACTACCTGCGTCCGGTTGCCCATCTTGTCCAGGGTGTAATTGACCACCCGGACCGAATCCGCCTGGTTCGTGTGCGAGCGCCCGGACCCGCTCCCTTTTTTGCGTATCGCGCCGTGGCCCGGATCGGTCCGGTCGAAGAGCGCGCTCGTCATGGCCGAATCGTTGTAGCCGCTCTTGAAGGTAATGGCTTTGAGGGTTGGGGTGGTATTGGCCGCAATCACCGTTGTGCCCCCGCTCGCGACCACCGTCCCGTGGGTCGAAGTCGGGGTCGAGCCGTCCTTGGTGAAACTGATCGAGCCACCGCTGGTGGTGGTGGTCAGGGTCACGGTCATGGGCGTGGCGGGATGTGTCCCCTCGCTGCAACCGGGCGGAGTAAAGACCGGTTGCGCGCAGGTTACCGAGTGATCGACCCGGTCGAAAATGGCGCTCGTGATGGTTGAATCGTTGTAGGCTGCGCCAAAGGCGATGGCCTTGAGCGTGGACGTGGTGTTGGCGGCAATGGTCGCCGTCCCGCTCGTCCCATTAATGAGCGTGCCGTAGGTCTCAGTGGGATCAATCCCGCCAGTGGTGTAACGCATCTGCGCGCCAGTCGAACTGGTGCTAATCGTTACGTTCAGGCTGGTCGCCGGATGGCCGCCCCCGTTGGAGTTGGGCGGAGTAAAGACCGGGGCGGAGGCGAGCGGAGCGTAATCGTGCCGGTCAAAAAGCGCGCTTACCACATTGGAGTCAAGGAAGTTTGTTCCATAAGCCATCGCCTTCAGCCAGACGGAGGTACTGGCATAGACGATGATCGTTCCGCTGCTGGCATTAATGAAGTGGCCGTGTGTTTCCGTCGGAGTAGACCCGTCGTTTGTCCATGAGATCAGGGCAGAGCTCGAGGTCGTTGAGACCGTGACGCTCAAATCCGTCGCGGGATGGGAACCGGTCGAGTTGGCGGGATTGAAGGTGGGGGTGGCAGCCGTGGGGGTATGATCGGTGCGATCAAAAAGCGCGCTGGCCACGGCGGAAGTCGTATAGCCAGTCTTGTAAGCGACTGCTTTCAAAGTAATCGAAGAATTGGCCGAAATTGTCACCGGCCCGGTGTAGATTGTCCCGACGGTTGCGGTAGGCGTGGTGTTATTGGTCGTGTAACGGATGGATGCGCCGGAGGTGCCGGTCGTGATGGTTACGTTTAAGGAGGTGGGCGGGTGGCCGCCGGAGCTGGAATTAGCCGGATTGAACGCCGGCATGGCTGCTCTCTTTCCTGGCACGCCATCATCGGCAGACGCCATACTTCCTTCCAGCCTAACAACTATAAACTGAGTCTACGCAGCCCTGGCTTTGAGCAACACGCCCTCAAACACTTGACATTTCGATTCGACTCATTCGTTAAGCGTGTCTTGTCGGTCAGTCGCTGCTCCACGAACGGAACGCGCCGCAGGACGTTCTACTTGAATACTGCTGCGATGACTCGTCCTACTTCGGCCATGGCCGCGAGCCGGTCGGTCGGCGATACCGTCGAGTCGACGGAATAGACAGTGACAAGGATAGGCGCCTGGCCCGGCGGGCGCAGGATGGCGATGTCGTTGGTTGCGCCGTGGGCGCCGCGGCCAGTCTTGTCGCCCACCCGCCAGTCCCTTGGGACGCCAGCCCGGAGCATTTCGGCTCCGGTCTTGTTTTCTCTCAGCCAGGTTTCGAGCTGTGTGCGCGATGCCGATGACAAGGCATCGCCAAGAAGAAGCGTCCGCAGGTTGCCGAGCATTGCGGCGGGAGTGGTCGTGTCGCGTTCGTCGCCGGGAATGGCGCTGTTCAAATCGGGCTCGACGCGGTCCAGCCTGGTCTGTTGGTCGCCGAGCGCGCGCGCATAACGAGTCAAGCCCTCAGGGCCGCCGATCGTCTTGAGGAGGAGGTTGGCGGCGGTGTTGTCGCTTAGCTCAAGCGCGGCGGCGCAGAGCGCCCCGAGCTTCATCCCACCTTCCTTGACATGCTCCGTCGTCACAGGCGCATACTCGAGCAGGTCCGCTCTTGTGTAAGGAATGAAGCGAGTCAGATCTGGTCCTGCTTCTCGTCCACGCGATGGAGCACAGCGGCAACAGCGAGAAACTTAAACGTGCTGCACATCGGGAAGCGCTCGTTCGCGCGGTGCTCGAGGCGTCGGCCGTTGCCCGTGTCGAGAGCGGCAACGCCCAGACGACCGCCGACACTCTTTTCGATGGCCGCGAGTCGTTTCTCCGCGGTGTCAGAACCTGAGGCCGGTTCGGTTGCCTGCGCTTTGATCAGGGACGACAAGACGAGTCCGGCAAAGATAAGTCTCAGGACACCTGCCGGCACGCTCATTGGTCAAGACGAAACGCCGTCGCAGATCGATCAAGCCGGAACCATGTCCGGCAGGCCGAGGAACATTTCTTCCTCGGCCGTCTCCTTCGTCGTCTGCAAAGGCGCAAAACGATCCGCGCGAAAGCCGCGCTCGATGCCATGGGCATTGAGCGGGCCTTTGATCTCGCACAAATAAACGGCGATCTCTCCCTCGTCACCGGTGAGACCGATCCCCGGGACGATGTCGCGAATGGTGTAGGTCGAGCCTTCCTTCGGCAGCTCATCGTAGAGCTTTTCGATGCCGAGCGGGAAACGGCCGTTTACGCAAACGACTTTCTGATTCGGCAGAAACATTCGCTTACGGATTCGTGCTACTCGATCCCCCGTTCGCCGGGTTTCGATTCGGGAAGGGTGGGATCGGTGGCAGGTGATAGCCCTTGGTCTTCATCTCGGTTTGCACTTCTTCAATGGCTCGATCCAATTGCTGGTCTATACCGTGGAATTCCTTCGCCGGATCGTTATCGACCACGATGTCTGGATCGACTCCGTGGCTTTCGATGATCCATCCCTTGCCGTCCTTGGAATAAGGAGCGAATTCCGGCTTGAAGAGCTGGCCGCCATCAATCAATGGCAGCGGGTTGCGAATCCCAATCACTCCGCCCCACGTCCGTTTGCCGATCAGTTTCCCAAGACCAAGAGTCTTGAAGCGATAAGGGAAGATGTCGCCATCAGACGCGGAAAACTCGTCGATCAGAGTCACCATGGGACCGAGGAAGGTCTGGGGTGGGTTGGGCTGGGGGACGCTGTTGCGCGCCATGTCCACCATGACCAGAGCGCGACGCAGTCGTTCGATCACCAGAGGTGAGACAAAGCCGCCGCCATTACCGCGCACGTCCACGATGAGCCCTTCCTTGTGGATCTGCGGGAAATAACGCTTGGTGAATTCATTCAACCCAGGCTGGCCCATGTCGGGGATATGGAGATAGCCGACCTTGCCGTCGGTTTTCTTATTCACGTAGTCGATGTTATGCTGCACCCACTCCAGGTAGTAGAGCGGTGACTCGTCCGCCGTCGGCACCACCGTGACGTCGCGCGCCCCGGCATCCGTCGGCTTGGAGTTGACCCGCAGGACGACCTGCTTATCGGCTGTCCCGATGAGCGCGTCGTAGATGTTCGGCAAGCTTGAAACCGCGATGCCGTTGATCGCCAGGATGTAATCGCCGGCCTTTACATTCAGGCCAATCGCGGTGAGCGGCGAGCGCGTATCCTTGTCCCAGTTTTCGCCGGGAAGAATCTTGTCGATGCGGTAGGCTCGACTGGCGGGATCACGTGAGAGTTCGGCGCCGAGCAGGCCAAGCGGGATGCGTGGTGTCTCCGGTCGCTCACCGCCGGCGACATACGAGTGACCGTTGTTTAGCTCGCCGATCAATTCGCCGATCAAGTAAGTCAGATCGTTACGATGATTCACGTAGGGGAGGAGCGCAGCGTATTTGTTGCCCATCGCTTTCCAATCGACGCCGTTCATCATCGGTGAATAGAAGAAGTCGCGCATCTGGCGCCAGGCTTCCCAGTAGATTTGTTTCCATTCGGCGTGCCGATCCGCGATCACATCGAGGCCCTTCAACTGGATGTTGTGATCCTTGGTTTCAAGTTTGTCTTTGGGCAGGTCGATGATCGAATAATCCTTGTCGATCTGGACCAGCATCTTCTTTCCGTCGAAGCTGATTTGGTAGCTATTCACGTCACCGAGGACGGTTTCCTTGCGATCCTCCAGGCTGTAGGAACAAAGATGCCATTTCTGATTGCCGGGACCTTCCTCTTCCCCGTCGTTGCCGCCTTTATCACCGACCGTCCGGCGGAGATAAAATACCCGGTCATCGACCAGTCGCAGATCCTTGTAATTGCCCGGGTCGATATCGAGCCCGACAATCCGGTTCTGGATCCCGTCGGTATCCACTTTGACCGTGACCGGCTTCTTGGTCTTATCCCCTTTCTTTCCATCCTTCTCCCCGCTTTCTGATTTCTCCTTGTCCTTCTTCTCGGCTTTGCCGACTTCGTCACTGCGTGGCGCGAGCGGCGATTCGGTATCCTTGGAGAGCATCACAAGATAGACGCGCTGCATGTCGACATAAACGGCTTCGAATTCCTCCTCGCCAAAGCTCGGCTTAAAGTCACGGCTCGAGGAGAGCATGAGATACTTGCCGTCATCGCTAAAGGAGACCCGGCCGGAGGAATACCAGTCGTCGGTTACGGGAACGGACTTTTTGCTGGCGATGGAGTAGAGATAAGCCCTTGGCTGCTGGTTTAGCTCCGGCTGAGACCAGGCGATCCACTGGCTGTCGGGCGACCAATCATAAGATTCGATCTCGCCGACCTTATCCTGCGCGACTTCGGTAACGGCTTTGCTCGCGACATCGACATATCGCAGGCGCTGCAGCCGGTCGCTCCAGAGCAGCTTCTTGCTATCAGGCGACCAGATCGGTTGATAATAGTAGGTGTCGGCGTGGCTCGTCACCTGTTGTGGCTGGCCTTTGCCGTCCTGAGATCGGACGTAAAGCTCGTTCTCGCCGGTCACGTCGGAGTTGTAGGCGATCCATTTCCCATCTGGCGACCAGACCGCGTCGCGCTCGTGCGCATTGGAAGTTTTCGTGAGGGCGCGGGCGGCGCCGTCCTTCATCGGCACGGAGAAAAGATCGCCGCGCGCGACAACGATCGCGCGCTGACCATCCGGCGCCAAGTCAACGGATTCAATGTGCTTCGACGCGTCGAGAAAAGCAGCGCGACCGGAAGCGAAATCCTCCTTGATATCGATCGGGACCGGCGCCGATTTTCCGGTCGCAAGGTCGTAGCGCCAGATGTAGCCGGCTTCTTCGAAGACGATCGAGTTCTTGCCGATCGTGGGAAACTTGATGTCGAAGTCCTTGAAGGTGGTGAGCTGCTTTGTCTCCTTGGTCGCGAGGTCGACCGAATAGAGATTCATCCGATTATCGCGATCGGAGAGAAAATAAATGTGGTTATCCGGTCCCCACATCGGGCAAATATCCTGCGCGGGATTGTTCGTCAGGTTCTCGACCGTTTGAGTTTTGAAATCGTAAATCCAGACGTCGTCCGCCATGCCGCCGCGATAATGCTTCCAGGTGCGGAATTCACGGAAGACGCGGTTGTAGGCCATCTTCGAGTCGTCCGGCGAGAAGGAAGTGAAACCGCCGCGCGGAACGGGCAGTTGTTTCGGCAAGTCCGCGTCCAAGCCGACGGTTTCCAGATCGCCGATGAATGAATTGAAAGAAGTGCGACGGGAACGAAATACGATCAGCGGTTTGGTGTTCTCCCAGCCCATCACGATGTTGTTGGGACCCATGCGATCCGAAATATCGTCGCGGGAAAGAGTCGCGGTGGTCGTGAGGCGTTTTGGCGGGCCGCCTTCGCCCGGCATGACGTAGACCTCGGTGTTGCCGTCGTAGTGCGAGGTGAAAGCAAGCTGTTTTCCATCGGGCGAAAAGTGCGGAAACGAGGTGTAACCGGGACCACTCGTCAGGCGCCGGGCCGTCCCGCCTTCGATCGGAACGGTGTAAAGCTCGCCTGCATAGCAAAAGACGATCTGTTGCCCGTTCGTCGTCGGGAAACGGAGGAGCCGGGTGGTATCAGGAAGGTTTTGCCCGGACGCGACGCCGATCGGCAGAAAAATGGCGGTGAGCAGACAGAGGACGGTCGAGAGTCGAGACGCAGTAGGCATGGTCGTGGTGATGAATGAGTTTCCAAACTGGGCTTTGAACAAACAGTGCGCAACCGGGATTTTATCTTCGCTGGTTTTCCTCTATGAGACGATGCCGAGGGCCGTTTTTGTCTGGGAGCGAGGAACATGTTTCCCCGGAAGAAGTCTCGGCGGAGAGGAGCGTTGGTCGTTTTCGTCACCGACTCGTTACATTGACAACGAAAATACCGGATGATAATTTCGCGCCAATTCGGTGGCGCCCATTGTTAGGCCGCACGAAGGAACCTCTGCATACGCTACTTGACAGTCAGGTCCTGGTTCTCAACCGCCTCTGGCAGGCGGTGAATGTCTGCTCGGCGCGTCGGGCTTTCACTCTCCTTTACCAGGGGCATGCCCAGGTTGTCTGGGCCGATCAGCAGAATAATTTCGCGACCCATGATTTTGACAGCTGGCGCGACTTTTCGGTCAGCGCGCCGGAATCCGACCACGAAATGGTGACCACGATCTCGTGGAAAATCCGGGTCCCGCGCGTGATCGTTCTCCTGCTTTTCGATCGGTTGCCGAAAAAGGAAGTGAAGTTCACGCGGCACAACGTCTTCGAGCGCGACAACAACACCTGCCAGTATTGCGGAAAAATCTTCGAGCGCCACGAACTGAATCTCGACCACGTTTTGCCGCGGGATAAAGGCGGCCTGACGACTTGGGAAAACGTGGTCTGCTCCTGCATCCCGTGCAACACGCGCAAGGGCAACCGCCTCCCGCACCAGGCGCAGATGACGCTCATCCGCAAGCCGAAGCGGCCGAAGTGGCGACCGTTCGTGCATGTGACCTTTAGCAGCCAGGGGCACGAAAGCTGGCGGCATTTTGTCGACCTCGCGTACTGGAACGTCGAGCTGAGCGACTAGGTGACGCTTTCGCGCAAGGCGCGGTAGCGCTCCACCCATTCCTCTGTCAGGGCATCGGCCTGGCGGACAGTGCGCGGCGGTCCGAGGTCAAATCGGCGCGGAGGACGAATGTGCAGGAAATCGAAAACTCGACTCACCGTTCCCGGATAGTCGGCACAAAGTTGCTCGTAGGTGATCGCAAGCGGATCGAGATCGTTGCGTTGGAAAAAGTCCGCCCACAGTTCCTCCGCGCGCGCCGCGCTGGCGACACATTGTTCGATTAGCTCGGGATCGAACGTGGCTTCCCCAATCACATTGTGCTCTTTGCCCGGGACCCAGAGATTTGTTTGCATCGCACGGGCTGTGGAGATCGCCTGCCGGAGCTTATCCTCCCGTGTTAATTGGATGCAACGCAGGCCTGGGAAGGCAGCATGCAGGAGTTCACGTTCGCTGAGGTCGCTTTCGAACTCTCCCGACTCGCGCAGACGGGAAACCAGTCGTTCCATATCCCACGATTCGATCCGGAAGCCGAAAACCCCGTTGGCGGTTGAAGCGCTCGTCATGAGACCGCGCAGATACGCGGCAAGATTTTGCGTCGCATCGAGACTGTATCGGGCTGCATATTTCTGGGCCAGTCGGTCGTGGAAATACTGCAGCGGCCGGCCTGCGAGGTGGGTTGCCTGCAGTGCGCCGGAGAGCAGGTGTGCCCCGGAGCGCGCCACCGCGCAAAGAGCGTAGCACTGGGTGGGGTGGAAAAGGTGCTGCAGCAGGCCGAACATTCCGAACGTTCTCTGATGATTTTCTGCCTAACGAGGCTTGGAGATGATGGCACGCTCTGCCGGCTGGTCAATCGCATTCAAAATAGGTTGCGGATAAACGCCGAGGACAAAGATGGCCGCGATCAAAATCGACATCGTCAGGCGCGAGAGCCCGCCCACCGGCACCGGTTCTGTCATTGCCGGCTCCAGCCAGTACATCGCCCGCACCACCTTGAGGTAGTAGTAAAAACCGCAACCGACCGTGATCACACCGATCACCACGAGCAGCGTCTGATGTTGGCGGATCGCGGCGTCGAAGATGAAGAATTTTCCGAGAAAGCCGGCCGTGAACGGCACCCCCGCGAGCGAGATCATTCCGATCAGGAGTGCGAAGGCGAGAAACGGCGAGCGCTTGGCGAGCCCGGCGTAGTCTTCGATTTCATCGCCGGCGCTGTTCCCGACCACAACCATCACGGCAAAAGAGAGCAGCGTCATGAGGAGATAGGCAACGAGATAGTATGCCACCGCTGCTCCAGAAAAGGCGACCACGCCGATGAGCAAATAACCCGCGTGCCCGATGCTCGAGTAGGCGAGCAGCCGTTTCAGGTTCGATTGCGGGAGGGCGGCGAAGTTGCCGTAGATGAGAGTCAGCGCGGCGATGACCATGAGCAAGCGCCCGACCTGTGGCAGCATGAGAAAGGGAGTGAGCACGCGCAGGAGAACGACGAATCCCGCCGCCTTCGAACCGACGGAGAGGAACGCGGTCACGGGCGTCGGCGCACCCTGGTAGACATCCGGCACCCAAATTTGGAACGGGACGGCGGCGATCTTGAAACCAAGCGCGACGAGGACGAGCGCGATGCCAAAGAGCAGCGGGATCTGGTCGACTGCATGTGTTGTCAACAGCGAGCTGATGCGCGCGAGATTCGTCTCACCGGTCACGCCAAAAATCCAGGTGATGCCGTAAACCAGGAAGCCGGTCGAGAGCGCGCTGAGGATCAAATATTTTACCCCGGCCTCGAGGGTCGTGGGGTTCCGTCGGGTGAAACTGACGAGCACATAGAACGACATCGTAACGAGCTCGAGCGAGACGAAGATCATGATAAAATCGCTCGCTGACGCCATCCACATCAAGCCCACGCAAGTAAAAAGCGGCAGAATAAAAAACTCGCCCAGGCCCGCATGCCGATTCGCCCCCGGCACGCCCATCCGAATGGCCGGCGCGTAATCGATCGCCATAACAAGAACCAGGATGGTCGTCACGAGGGCGAAACGTTTGAAGAAAATCGCGAGCGGATCAGCGGTGTAAAAACTCCAGAAACCCGTCGCACTCTCGGTTGGCGGCGGCGCGAGGAAGAAACTCGCCGCCAGGACCACGAGGAGCCCCGCGATTCCAGCGACAGCGAATCCGCGCCGGTCCGATGTGCCAGCGAACGCCTCCGCGAGGAGCAGCACCAGCCCCCAGAGGAGCAGGGCAATTTCAAGAGCGGGCGCCGGAATCATCGGTTGGCAGCGACGGGCGCTGAAAAAGTGGGCCGGAGCAATTGCAGGAGAGTGTTGGGAAAAAAGCCGACGATCATGGTCGCAGCGATGAGCAAAATGACCGGCAGTCGCAGGGTACGCGCAAGATCGGACGGCGCGCTCCGGCCGGGCAAACGTTCGTCGTTAGGCGTGCCCATGAAGATCGCCCGGTAGGCACGCAGCATGTAAACCGCAGAAATCACGACGCCCCAAAGCGCGAGCGCCGTCGCGACTTGGAAAAGATGAAAGCCCTCCCAGTCCGCACCGACGCGGAAGGCGCCGAAGAAAACCATGATTTCGCCCGCGAAATTCGCGAAACCCGGGAGCCCGATGGCGGCAAAAGTCGCAACGCCAAAAGCGAATCCCGCGAACGGCATTAGCTTGCCGAGACCGCCGAGATCGCTGAAGACCAGCGTGCCGGTCCGGCGCCGAATTTCTCCCGCGAGAGCGAAGAGCAGCGCGATGGAGATGCCGTGGGCAAACATCAGCACGGCAGCGCCGTTCAAGCCGATCAGATTGGCGCTCGCGATCCCGAGAAAGATGTAGCCCATGTGCATCACGCTCGAATAGCCGAGCATCCAATCGAGCCGTTTTTGCGCGATCGTGGCGAGGCCGACATAAATGATGTTGCCCAGCAGCAGGACGACGAGCAGCGACCGCCAATGCTGCGCGCCTTCCGGCAGGAGCGGTAACGCGATCCGCAGCAACCCATAGAGACCGAACTTTTTCAAAACACCGGCGTGCAACATCGCGGCCGGGGCGGGCGCAGAGGCATAGGCTTCCGGCGCCCAGGTATGAAATGGGAAGAGCGAAATCAAAACGCCAAACCCGATGAGGAGGAGAAAGAAGATTTGATTTTGCGCGGACGCGGCAATGCCGCCATTGGCCGCGACGGCTTGCAGCGCGCGAAGATCAAAGCTGCGCAATGCCGGCGGCACGCTGCGATAGAGCAGGATCAATCCGAGAAGCAAAACGAAGCTGCCGAGTCCGAGGTAGATTGTCACCTTCCATGCAGCCGCGAAGCGATTTCCCGAGCCCCAGATGCCGATGAGGAGAAAAGTCGGAATCAAGGCAAGCTCGTGAAAGGCGTAGAAGAAAAACAGATCGAGCGAAGCGAAGGCGCCAATCGCCCCGCTCGCGAGAAAGAGGAGACAGGCATAAAATAACCGCTCCGATTTTTCGATCGGCGGCGTAAACCAGACCGCGCAGAGCAGGACGAGCGCGGCGAGGAAAAGCATGATCAGGCTGAGTCCATCCGCGCCTAACAAAAAATTGAGGCGCCAGCTTTCGCTGATCGGGAAGGACGTGACGAACTGAAACCCGCCCGGGACGGATTGGTAAAGAAAGAGGGTGACTAAGGTCGCGAGCGCAGTCGCCGCCGCGCCAAGCAGCGCCGTGAAGCGCGCCGGCGTGCCGACCAGAATCAGCAGCGCCGTCAGGAGCGGCGCGAAAACAATGAAGAGCAGCATCAGCGGAAAATGGTCAAGTAAATGAGCCCGATGACTCCGAGCCCGAAGAGGAAGGCATAAGCCTGCAGGTTGCCGACCTGGAGCAAACGAAGGAGGAATCCGCTGCCGAAGGTTCCGCCGCTCAGGCCGCGAACGATCGCGCCATCGAGAATCCAGCGATCAATGAATCCAGAAAGCGACGCGAGCAGACCCTGCGTCCAGCGGATCAGCCAGCCGTAAAACTCGTCGATGTAAAAGCGGTTCCGGAAAAGGGCGATGTCGAGCGGTTCGCTCTTCCGATTCCGATAGAGCAGAGCGGCGCCGAAGACTCCGAGCAGAACCGAAGCAAAGGCGATCATCGGCACCGCCATGGTCCGCTCTTTTTCGTTAGGCAAGACCAGGAAACGCGAGGCGAAAAATGCGTAACCGCCGATGGCTGCCGGAACGGCAAGAATCACGAGTGGAATAGTCATGATCGCGGGCGATTCACCGCCATGGGCCGCGCCCTCGCTCCGCGGCGATCCGAAGAAGGTCACGATCACGAGGCGCGTCATGTAGAACGCGGTCAGGAGCGCGGTGAATGTACCGAGCGCAAAAATCGGCAGGCTGCGCTGATAGGCCAGCCCGAGGATCGCGTCCTTGCTGAAGAATCCGCTGAAGCCGGGGAAGCCGATGAGCGCGAGTGTGCCGACGAGGAAGGTGAGAAAGGTGATTGGCAGGCGCTTGGCCAGCCCGCCCATTCGCCACATGTCCTGCTCGTGATGCAGCATGTAGATGATCGAACCGGAGCCGAGAAAGAGCAGCGCCTTGAAAGCGGCGTGGGTAAAAAGATGAAACATCGCCGCCCGACCCGAAGCGAGACCAACCGCCATCACCATGTAACCGAGCTGCGAGAGGGTGGAGTAGGCGAGGACGCGTTTGATGTCGTTCTGCTGCGTCGCCATCAAGGCCGCGAGCAGGGCCGTGATCGTGCCGATCCAGGCGATCACCTCGAGCGCGCCGCTCGATGCATCGATCAAAAACCCAACCCGGACCAGCATGTAAACGCCCGCCGCTACCATCGTCGCCGCATGGATGAGCGCGGAAACTGGAGTCGGACCTTCCATCGCGTCGGGCAGCCAGACGTGGAGTGGAAATTGGGCAGATTTGCCGACCGCGCCGCAAAAGACGAGCAGCGCGGCCGCCGTCAGATAGCCGGGATGATGAGCAAATCTCCCCATGCCGTCTGCGATGTCGGCGAAAACAAACGAACCGGTCGCGGTCCAGACCATCAGGATCCCGAGCATGAAACCGAAGTCGCCGATCCGGTTGGTGATGAATGCCTTCTTCGCGGCCTCGGCCGCGGAGGCGCGTTCGAACCAATGCCCGATGAGCAGATAGGAACTGACTCCGACCAGTTCCCAAAAAATGAACATCATGACGAAGTTGTTCGCCAGCACGATGCCGATCATCGCGAACATGAAGAGCGAGAGTCCGGCGAAATAACGCGACTTGCCCTCGTCCTGGCCCATGTAGCCCAACGAATAAATGTGAATGACGGAGCCGACTCCCGTGACCATGAAAAGCATCGAACGGCTCACCGGATCGAGCATGAAACCAAGCGGGACGGAGAAGAGAGGCGCGAGATTGATCCACGAGACAACCGGCGCGGCAGCGGTTTCCCGGAAGAAGATGAGACAGGCGCAGATGAAACTTCCGAGCACCGCCGCGACCGAAACAAACGCGCTCAAGGTCCGCATCTGCCGGGTCGCGATCATGATGACGAACACAGCCGCGAGCGGCAGGAGCAGTGCGATCCAGGGCAGAGCGGAAGTCATCGCGACCCTCCTTTTGTCATCCCGATCCGGCGAAGCGCGGAGAGGGACCCTGCAACTGCAGTTTGTGTTTTCTTTGAAGCGGGGAACGTGGATTGCAGAAGGGAGGTCCCTCCTCGTCCTCCGGCGGCTCGGGATGACAGGTCTGGCGGGCGCTCGGAATAACTTCCAGATTTCATTTCCGGTTCAAAACTTCAATGTGTTGATGTCCTCGACATGCGTCGTCCGGCGCGCGCGGTAGAGCGCGACGATGATGGCGAGACCCACCGCCACTTCCGCCGCCGCGACGGTAATGATGAAGAAAACAAAAACCTGCCCGTGATAGTTGGGCAGGCCTGACGAATCAACCCGGAAACGCGAAAAGGCGACGAGCGAAAGATTGGACGCGTTCAGCATCAGCTCGAGCGACATGAAGATGATGATGATATTCCGGCGCAGCAGCACGCCGGCGAAACCAATCGTGAAGAGGAGCCCGCTCACGAAGAGGTAATCGCCCAGCGTGACCATCTTCAGCGCAGCTCCCGCTTGCTCAGCACAATCACGCCGATGGTCGCAACGAGAATGAGCACGCCGATGATTTGGAACGGCAGATTGTAATTTCCGAAGAGAAGAAGACCGACGCTGTGCACGTCATCATGGGATGCTGCCGACAGCGCCGGGAAGGGAAGCTTCGCCTGCCGGAGATGTCCAATAACGAGATAAAGCTGCCCGAAAAAAATGACCGCCACGGCGGCGCCGCCGGCGAAGGCGACGAAGTTGATCCGGCGCCGTTCCTCCGCCCGCAGATCGAGGAGCATGATGATGAAGAGGAACAGCACCATGACCGCGCCGGCGTAGACCAGCACCTGGATGACGCCGATGAAGAAGGCGTCGAGTGACACGAAGAGAGCGGCGAGTCCGAGAAAAGAAACGACCAGACTAAGCGCGCTCGCCACCGGGTTGCGGTTGATAATGACCGCTGCGCCGAAAATCAGCATGAGCGCGGAAGCGATCCAGAAGAAGATGGGCGACATGACAATTAAGGTTCAGCCTTCAGTTTCAGAAGTGAGACCTTACGTCGCAGGATGATTCTGAACCCTGAACCCTTGCCTCATTTCCTCTCGTTCCATTTCAAGACCAAGCCGTGCAGGACGCCGCCGATCTCGATCAGCTTCTGCTTGTCATGCACCATTTCCGCGCGAGTGAAGCCGGTGATGGCGTAATCTTTCCGGAGAAAAATCGCCTGCTCCGGGCAGACCTCTTCGCACATTCCGCAGTAAATGCAGCGGATCATGTCGATGTCGAATTCCTCGGGATATTTTTCGACCTTGGCAAAGCGGTCGCCGGCCGGAATCTCTCCCGGCACAATCCTGATCGCGCGCGGCGGACAGATGAACTCACAGAGCTGACAGGCGACGCAACGGACGCGGTCCTCTTCGTCCTTCACCAGGGCCGGTGCGCCGCGATAATGGTCCGGCAGGTGGCTGTCCCACTTTTGCTCCGGATATTGCATCGTCACATGGGTGCGCCCGGTGAGCATGTTTTTCAGATGCCGAAAGGTGATCGCCATTCCGCTCAGGATGGCCGGGAAGTAGATCTTCTCCGACCAGCTCAGGTTTGGACGTCGAACGGTGATGGCCATGATCAGATGGAGCGGCTTTTCTGAAATGTGGGAGCCGCCTTGGCGCGGCGATCGGCTGCGCGAAGATCGGGGCGCCAAGGCCCCTCCCACATTGCAGTTAAGGCACCTTTCTTCATTTTGGCATGTAAGCGACGATGATCGCGGCGAGGAAAATGTTGGCGAGCGCGATTTCGAAAAAGAAGACCCAACCAAGGCGCATCAACTGATCGTAACGGAAGCGCGGCAGGGTCCAGCGCACCCAGATGAAGAAGAGCAGCAGCAGAGTGACCTTGGCGAAAAAGGTCAGGATGTTGAAGAGCCCGCCGAGCACTCCGCGCCAGCCGCCTAACGAGCCGTCGACCAGCGCCCAGTGCAAGCCCTGGGCGTGATTCCACCACGGAATCGGCAGATGCCAGCCGCCAAGGAAGAGTGTCACAATGATGGCTGAGCCGGTGATCATGGCGGCGTATTCGCCGAGAAAAAAGAGGGCGAATTTCATCGAGCTGTATTCGGTATGATAGCCGCCGACCAGTTCCGTTTCGGCCTCGGGGAGATCGAACGGCAGCCGGTTTGTCTCCGCGAAAATCGCGATTGTGAAAACGACAAAGGAGATAAACATCGGGATGGCGAGAAGCCATTTCCAACCGTTGGCCCAATCGCCGATGAAAGGCGCGATCATCCAGCCGTGCTCGATCTGGTACTGGACGATATTCGTCAGGCGAAGCTGCCCGACAAGAAGGAAAATCGGGATCACGGCCAGGCCCAACGACAACTCGTAGGAAATCATCTGCGAGCTGGAGCGGACGCCGCCGAGGAACGGATACTTTGAGTTCGACGACCAGCCCGCGATGACAATGCCGTAAACGCCTAACGAGGCGATGGCGAAAACGTAGAGGACGCCGACGTTGATATCGGCGATCACCATCGGCACGCCCAGGAGGGTGCTCCCGAACGGCACGACCGCGATCGTCATGATGGCTGGCACCATTGCGAGGCAGGGGGCCAGCCAGTAGTAGAAAGTATTCACATTGGCCGGCGTAAAATCCTCTTTCAGGATGAACTTCATCGCGTCGGCGATCGGCTGGAAAAGTCCGGCTGGTCCGACGCGATTCGGTCCGAGCCGATCCTGGATCAACGCGCTCACCCGGCGTTCCGCATAAACGCTGTAAGAGACCATTGGAAGAATGATGAGAAAGACGATTCCGATGATCTTTGCCAGTGAGGTGAGGATAAGAAAAGTCATGTCCAGTCAGCGCGCCGAGTGCAAGCTCCGGGGAGCGCATTCGACTCGCGTGCCCCGTTCGGCGACTCGGCGAACTGCGGTGCGACGGGCGGAACTTTCGCGATCCCGATTCCATTGACGGGAATCCTCTCGGATTATTTTCGGCGAGTCGCCGGAAACAGCACGCGGGTCGCGTGCGCTCCCCGGAGCTTTCGCCAGAGCCATGGATGCACTCATTGCGGGCTTTTTTCCTTTTCGCGCGGGCGCACCTTTTTCTCCGCTGAGTCGCCCGGAGGGTTGGGCGATTTGTCCGTATTCAAAATCTGGACACCAAGGTCGCTGATTCGGCTCAACGTCAGGCCAGCAAACTCTGGTGTCGCCTCGTTCATTTGTCGGAAGACGTCCTCTATTGTGTAGATGCCGTTGCCGCCGGAAACAGCCTGATTCAAATCGCGCAGAATTTCCCAATCATCCCCGGCGCGCCCGGGTCCGCGTACGGCGCGATTAAGGCGTTGCAGGCGACCTTTTCCGTTGATCATCGAGCCGCGTTTCTCGGCAAAGCCCAGCGATGGCAGGACGGCGCTGGCGAAGCCGGTTGCTTCATTCGAGAGCAAATCCATCACGACATAAACCGAGAGCCGTTCGAGGTCATCGGTCGTGATCCCGATCCGAAGCGGATTTTCGCCTAACGAAATCAGAGCGCAGATCTGCCCGGAAGAGATCGCGTCCTTGATTTGTTGCAAGACCGTTCCTCCGTCCGAGGCGAGACCCAGGAGGCGGGCGCCGTTTGTGTTTGGATTGCGGTCTTCGCTCAGGAGAATGTCGTCGCCCGGCCCGGTGCGCGGGACGATGTCGATGAGGGTCACGTCCAGCAATTTCGCGAGGCGCGCTGTAAGCCACATCTCCTCGTTTGTCATTCGGCCGGAGGCAAGGATTGCGATTTGCCAGCCGATCAACGGCTTGAGCTGCGCCGCCACGCTTTCGATCGCGTGTTTCCAGGTCGCTGGTCGCAGCTTGTTTTCTTCGTAGACGAGCGGCTCGAGCAGGCGCCGGTCGCTGTGAAGATAATCGAAATTGAGCCGGCCGTAGTCGCACATCCAGCAGGAATTGACGGCGTCGTTCTCGCGTGGCGTCTGGCGGTAGATCACATCCTCGCGCGAGCCGATGATCGTATTGCAGCCGGTCGCGCAGCTTGTGCAAAAGCTCTTCGTTTCTTTCAAGAACCAGACTCTCATCTTGAAACGAAAATCCGAGGAGGTAAGCGCGCCGACCGGGCAGATGTCGACGGTGTTGAGCGAGTAATTGTTCTCCAACCGTTTGCCCGAATACGCGGTCAGCACGGTATGACTGCCGCGATCGATGAACCCGAGGACATCGTCGTGCGCGATCTCGTTGCAAAAGCGAATGCAGCGCGAGCAGAGAATGCAGCGCTCGTCGTCGAGGGTGACGCGCGGACCGAGTTCGACGTTTTTCGGCTTCTTCACCTTGTTCTCGAGAAAGCGCGAATCCTGACGGCCGTATTCGACGCTGAATTCCTGGAGCCGGCATTCGCCCGCCTGATCACAGATCGGGCAATCGAGCGGATGATTGATGAGCAGAAATTCCATCACTCCGCGCCGGCATTCCTCGACCAGCGGCGACAGCGTGCGCACACCGAGCCCTTCAGAGACATCAGTCGCGCAGGAAATCTGCGGGCGCGGCATCCAATTGATCACGGGTTTGCCATCTTCACCGAGGAGCGGTTTGCGATCGGGTCCCATCTTCGGCATGCCCATTTCGATCAGGCACATCCGGCAGTTGCCCGGGGAGGAGAGCTTCTTATGATAGCAATAGCGCGGGACGTAGCTGCCTGCCAGTTCGCAGGCCTCGATCAGGCGCGTGCCTTTGGGAAATTCATACCAGACGCCGTCAATCTGGACGTTGACCATTTGGAGTTGGGACTCGTTAGGCATGAATCTGGAAGCCAGTAAACCAGGAGGTCAAAGGCTGATGTCCTCCGGATTGCGCGGATGATATTCACGGCCGACCCGCTTTACGACCAAGCGCGTAGCCGCAAAATTCAAAAGCAATCCATCACCCAAGCCGAGGGCCTTGAGATAAGACCGCACGGTGGCGAAGTGAATATTTTCCAAGGCGCTGATTGCTTTCAGTTCGACGACGACCTGAGATTGGATGAGCAGGTCCACGCGGTGTTCGCCGATTGCCTGTTCGCGGTAAAAAATTGGCACCAGCTTTTGGCGTTCAACGACAAGTCCAAGCAAACGCAGCTCTATGGAAAGGGCCTCTTCGTAAATCGACTCGAGAAAGCCGGGACCGAGTTCAGAATGAACGCGCAGCGCTGCGCCGATAATGCGTTCCGTGAGGGCTCGGTTCCCCAGTTCTTCTCTTGGCTTCTTGGCTTCCAGATTCATCAGACGGTTCCCGGTGCGCCGGCTTTTTCCCAGCCGGGATCGTGGGCGAGGGGAACGGTTGGGATTTCCTTTTCGGCGATCAACTCCTCGGGGGTGTATTCGGGCGGCAGTGGCGGCGGGACCGGTTTCTGGGCGCGCGTGGCAAAATCCTCGGGGAACTTGTCGAGGAAACTTTGCGTTGGCCAGGCGCAGGCTTCGCCGAAGGCACAAATGGTGCGGCCTGCAATGTTATCGGCCACGTTCTTGAGCGTCGCCGGATCCTGGGTGACGCCACCGCCGTCCAGCATGCGCTGGGTGATTTTCTTCATCCAGAGCGAGCCTTCGCGGCAGGGTGTGCACTGGCCACAGCTCTCGTGGGCGTAGAATTCGTTGATGTTGTTCAGGGCCCAGACCATGTCGCGCGAGTCGTCGAGCACGATCACGCCGCCGGAACCGGCCATCGAGCCGGCCGTAGCCAGCGAATCGAAATCCATCGGGATGTCTTCGAACGACACTTCGCGGTCTTTCAATTGGTAGCGGTCGCCGGCCCGCAGGACCTTGGCCGAACTGCCGCCTGGAATAACGGCTCTGATTTTGCGACCGGGCTTTGTGCCGCCCGCCATCTCGTTGATCAACTGACCCATTGTGATCACACCGACTTCGATCTCGAAATATCCCGGCCTCACGACATCGCCGCTCACACAGACGATGCGCGTACCGGTATTGTTAGGCCTGCCGATCCGGGCGTATTCCGCACCGCCCATCGCAATGATGTGCTTCACATGGCAGAGCGTTTCGACGTTGTTCACGATCGTCGGGCACATGTAGAGACCGAGGACGGCCGGGAAATAGGGCGGCTTGATCCGCGGATAGGCGCGCTTGCCTTCGAGCGATTCAATCAAGCCGGTTTCTTCGCCGCAGATATAGGCGCCGGCGCCGCGATGAATGTAAAACTCGACTTCGAAACCAGTACCAAGAATGTTTTTCCCGAGAAAATTTTTTGCGCGAGCTTCCTCAATCGCGTGTTTGAGGATCCTGGCGCCTTCGGGAAATTCGCCCCGGATATAGATGTAGGCAGTGTGAACATTGAGGGCCCAACAGCTGATCAGCATCCCTTCGAGCAACTGATGCGGGTCCTGATGAATAATGTAACGGTCCTTGAAGGTGCCCGGCTCTGATTCGTCGGCATTGCAGATGAGGTAGACCGGCTTCGGTTCATCCGGCTTGATAAAACTCCACTTCACCCCGCAGGGAAAGCCGGCGCCGCCGCGTCCGCGGAGTCCGGAGGTTTTAACTTCGTTCACGATCTCGGCGCGGGACATTTTGATCGCGGCTTTGAGCTGCTCGTAGCCGCCGTACCTGAGGTAGCAATCGATGTCGATCGCGTAGTCTTCGCTTCCGATGTTTTGGAAAATCAAGCGGCGCTCGAGCGGATGGGGCGGAGAAGGGTGCAGCGTGAATCGTGAATCGTGAGCCGTAAGGATCTCGGGGGCGCGATTTGGTTCGACGTTTTCAAGCAGTTCATCATCGAGCATGCAGACCGGCGCGGTGCCGCAACTGGCAAGGCATTCGACGAATTCGATGCTGTATTCGCCGTCGGAACTCACGGAAAAAGCTTCGTGCGTTCCGGCGCCTTGGTGCTCGCGGTCGATCTTTGTGAGGCGGGCGAGGTTTTCCATCAATGGATACGCACCGGCCATGGCGCAGCTGAGAGTGCGGCAAACCCGGATGTGTTTTCGCCCGGCGGGCGCCTGTCGAAACATCGGGTAGAAGGTGACCAGTTCGAGAATGTTGATCGGTTCGAGGCCGAGCCTGGCTGCGATCCAGTTCACGCCCTCGTCGCTGATGAAGCCGAAATGTTCCTGCCAAAGATGCAGCAGCGGCATGGACGCGCTTCGCCTCTGCTCGGCCGGGTAACGGCCAATTGCTTCATCCATTCTTCGTTCCAGTTTGGCCGGAACGTTTGTCGTCATCGTTGCCTCCACAGATGACAGTTACTTGCGGAGGTTACTTTCCTTCGACTTCACCTCGTCGTTGAGAAAGACGATTGTGACCGATTCATCTCCCTGCTTGTAGGTGTAGGTCAGTTTTTTCGCGACCGGCAGGTCGACGTTGTCGATCGAAGTGGGCGGCCCGAGGATCGACTCGACTTGCTTGGGACTCATTCCGTCGGTGACCTCATCCACGTTCGCTTTCGAGATTCGCCTGCTCTCGCAGCCGCTGCAGGCGAAGGCGATCGCGAGGAGGATGAGTGCGAGATACTTTTTCGTGACGACCTGATACAGAGTGGAATGGCGAAGCTCGAGGAGAAGCCGCCGGTATCGGGTTCTGCTTTTCATCGGGTTTTCATCTGTCGCATTCTCCCATCACGAAGTCCAGACTGCCGAGGATCGCGACCACATCACTCATCATTGATCCGGGTAAAAGCTCCGGAAGGATGCTGAGGTTGACAAACGAAGGGGAACGGATCTTAAGCCGGTGCGGCACGCCGCCGCCCTTGCTGTTGATGTAGAAGCCGAGTTCGCCCTTCGGGTTTTCGGCTCCGAAATAAACTTCGCCGGGGGGCGCATCGAGACCTTCGGTCACGACGATGAAATGGTGAATCAGCTCCTCCATTTTCGTCATCACGTTCGACTTGGGCGGGAGCATGTTTTTCCAATCGACGACGTTGATCGGGCCGGCCGGCAGTTTGTCGATTACCTGCCGCAGGATGCGTTCGCTTTGCCTCATTTCCTCGATCCGAATGAGGTAGCGATCGTAGCAATCGCCCACGCTGCCGATCGGGATCTCAAAGTCGTACTGCTCGTAATCGAGATAGGGATGCTTCCGGCGCACATCGTGCTCGATGCCGCTTCCGCGCAGGTTCGGGCCAGAGAGCGCATAAGCGATCGCGCGGTCCTTCGGGATCACCCCGATGTCGCGGGTGCGATCGACGAAAATCTTGTTCCGCGTCAACAGCCGATCGATCTCATCGAGCTGGGGGATGAAGCCGTCGAGGAACGCCGCCATTTGCGGGATGAACGTCTCCGGCAAGTCGCGAATCTGACCGCCGACTCGCGTGTAAGAAGTGGTGAAGCGCGCGCCGGTCAGCAATTCAAACAAATTATAGAGCTTCTCGCGCTCGGTGAAGGTGTAGAGGAAAACCGTCATTGCCCCGAGATCGAGCGCCATCGCTCCCAGGCCCAAAAGGTGGGCGGAGAGCCGGGCCGTTTCGCAGCAGATTACCCGGATGGCCTTGCCGCGCGGTGGAAGTTCCCAGCCCATGAGTTTCTCGACCGCAAGGGCATAGGCAACGTTGTTCGCCAGCGGGGCGAGATAATCCAGCCGGTCGGTGTAAGGGACAAACTGATTGTATTGCATGTTCTCGGCGATCTTCTCGTCGCCGCGATGCAGGTAGCCGACATGCGGCGTCGCTTTCGTGACGATCTCCCCATCCAGCTCCAGCTCGAGACGCAGCACGCCGTGCGTTGCAGGGTGCGACGGGCCCATGTTGAGCACCATCTTTTCGCCGATCTGATCGTGATCAGATGCAGTCCCAGCCTGCGCCTGCATAGTGCGGGCGAGGGGATCAAGCGCGTTGATTTCGCGGGTGTCGACCGGCATTCGTGAAGATGAATTGCCAATCGCCAATTGCCAAACAGGAAAGCGAGATATCTCTGGAAAGCAGGAGGAAGAATTTCTGAGGAAAGCAGGAAAGCATGGACTGCGTCTTTTGCAGAATCGAAGGTTTTTCCTGCTTTCTTGCTTTCCTGAGAGATCTCTGGTTGATCTCTGCCTATGAACCGAAAGATCGCACTCCTCTTTGCCGGGCAAGGCGCGCAGGTCGTCGGAATGGGCCGGGACCTCGCGGCGGAGTTTGTTGAAGCGGCCGACTTGTTTGAACGGGCGGACGAAGTGCTCGGCCGGAAACTGAGCGAGATCGCATGGCATGGGCCGATCGAGGAACTGACCCGGACTTCCAACTGTCAGCCTGCTCTCTACATTTACGGACTGGCCTGCCTGAGTGTGCTGCGCGACATCGCGGGCATGTTCCCGGTCACGGCAGCCGCCGGCTTGTCGTTAGGCGAATGGACCGCTCATGCCGCCGCCGGCACCTTTTCCTTTGAAGACGGATTGCGCCTCGTCGAGCAGCGCGGCCGTTTCATGGAAGCGGCCTGCGAGGCAACTTCCGGGGCGATGGCGGCGATGATCGGCGCCGACGAGTCAGCCGTTCGCGCGCTCGCCGCCGACACCGATGTGGACGTTGCGAATCTCAATGCGCCGGGACAAATCGTGATCTCGGGCGAGCGCGCCAAAGTCGAACTGGCCGTCGGTCTGGCCAAGGAGCATGGCATTCGGCGCGCGACCCTTCTCAATGTCGCCGGCGCCTATCACTCGCGGTTGATGGAGAACGCCTATTTGCAGGTCGGCGAAGCGCTCCTCGATGTGACTTTGCAAAAGCCGGGCTTCCCGGTGATCAGCAACGTGACCGGCGCGGAGGTCGAATCAGCGGCTCAAATCCGTCGCACCTTGCAGGATCAGGTTACCGCCACGGTGCGCTGGACCGATTGCATGGAGCGCATGTTCAAGATGGATTGCGATCTTTTTCTCGAGCTTGGGCCCGGTGGCGTCCTCGCTGGCCTCATGCAGCGAACGCGCAAAGGTACCGAAGTCCTGAGCGTGAGCGATGTCGCTTCGCTCCAAACATGTGCCGCAAAATTGCGGGAAGTGCATCCTGCAGCCTGAGCGCTCGATCTTTTCCTCCTGCTCCTGTGCGCAATTGGCGCTCCTCGATCACGAGGACGAGTGGATGGCTTCGGCCATCCACGCTTGCACTCCCGTTTACTTCTGCTAAGACCGGGACTCCTTTGATGAATTTGCCGCTCCTGACTTCGCGCTCTCGCGTGATGCTTTTCGCACCGCATCCCGACGATGAATCGCTCGCCAGCGGGGTTTACCTGCAGCGCGCGATCGCGACTGGCGCGGCGGTGCGCGTTGTCTACGCGACGAATGGCGAGAAAAATTGCTGGCCGCAGCGCCTGCTCGAACGCAAGGTCCGCCTCGACGCAGCGGATCGCCGCCGTTGGGCCGTGCGCCGGCAGACCGAATCACTTGCCGCCTTGCGGATCCTTGGCATCGAAACCGAAGATGTCGAGTTTCTCTCCCTCCCAGATCAAGGCGTGACCGACCTTTTGCTCGGTGGTTGCAAGGAAACGTTGCGTCGGCTCGCGCTTGCGATCGCAGTCTGGAGACCGACTCATCTCCTTATCCCTTCCGCGCGCGACACACACCCGGACCACAGTGGGCTCGCGATCCTGCTCCGCCTGGCGATCAAAGAGTATCTCTCGTCGCAGCTCGAAGTGACGCAGCTCCATTATCTTGTGCATGGTGCGAGCCAATCGTTTGCCCGGCAGGCCCACGATCTCGCGCACAACCCCGTGGAACGAAAGGCGAAACGGCGCGCCATTCTCTGCCATGCGACGCAGGTCGCCTTCTCGCGTCGTCGTTTTCTTTCCTACGCGCGGCGTCCGGAGCGGTTCGTCGTGGGAGAGGAAAAAATGGCACCGGTTTGTGACGGCCCGGTTCGTTCTTTCACGCGCGCCGGCAGCCAGCTGCGGCTACGCGTTGCCTTTACCCTTAAGCCGCTCCGCGCGGAAGAGACCTCGCTCTACGTTCTTGGTCGTGATTCGAGCGGCCGCCTGCGTTGCCTGCGCACAACGCTTCCCGGGCGAAGCGCACGGCTCGACCTGATCGACCGGGCGACTGGCGCGATAGCACATATCGGGCGCTACCGTGGTGACGCCTTCCAGGCTGAGATCTCGCTCCCGCTGATCGGATTCGCGGTCAACCAGCCGATTTTTATGAAACTCGATCGCCGGGTTTGGTTTTTCGACGAGGCCGGATGGCTAGAAATTCCCTCGATCTCTGAAGTGGAGACGCCCATCCCGCAGCTGGCCGTCGCCTGAGGAATTCCATTCGTTTATATCATGACACTTGCCCAAAGAATCGATTCCGACCTGAAAGACGCGATGCGTGCCAGAGACAGCGCGAGGCTCGGGGTCCTGCGGATGTTGAAATCGGCGCTCAAATATGCCGCGATCGAGAAGTCCGGTGCGGAGGGCGAGCTGGACGACGCCGAGTCGACGCAGGTCATCCGCAAACAGGTCAGACAACGGCAGGATTCGATCGAGAGTTTTGAAAAAGGCGGGCGACCCGAGCTGGCGGAAAAGGAAAAGAGCGAGCTCGCGATTTTGAATTCCTACCTCCCAGCCGCGATGAGCGCGGATGAAATCGCGCGATTAGTGAAGGAGACGATCGCCGAAGTCGGCGCCACCTCGCGCGCGCAGATGGGCGCAGTAATGAAAGCGCTTGGACCGAAGGTCGCGGGTCGCGCGGATGGCAAGACGCTCAGCCAGGAAGTGCAGCGGCAGTTGGGATGAAGAAAACGTTCAACGTTCAACGTTCAACGCTCAACGCTCAACGAAGAGTCGGTGACGCGAAGCTCTTCTCCCGTTTGAACGTTGAACGTTGGATGTTGAGCGTTGAACGTTTTCCCCGCTCGTAGGGCTCTCATGCTCACCGCCATTATCGTTGCCGGTGGCAGCAGCCAGCGCATGGGCTTCGACAAGCTCCTCGCGCCGCTCGCTGGCAAACCGGTCGTCGCGCATTCCATCGCCGCCTTCGAGCAAACGGAGTCCGTGAGTGGGATCGTGCTTGTGGCGCACGCCGAGCATCTCTCCCAGTACGAACAAGTGGTTCGAAGCCAGGGTCTCCAGAAAGTGATGGCCGTCATCCCAGGCGGCCTGCGCCGGCAGGATTCCGTCCTGCGTGGTCTCGAGCAAGCGGGCGCCGCGTCCGAGTTTGTCGCCGTGCATGACGCCGCCCGGCCGCTCGTGAGGCCGGATTTGATCGAACGGATTTTCGAGTTGGCGCGCAGGCATGGCGGGGCCGCTAGCGCAGCGCCGGTGATCGATACGCTAAAGCGCGTCGACGGCGACAACGTCGTGACTAGCGGCGTGGAGCGGGCGAACCTGTTTGCTGTGCAGACCCCGCAGATTTTCCGCCGGGAGCTGTTGGAAAAGGCTTATCGCGTCGTTTTCGACGCAGCGATTGAGATCACCGACGAGATCTCCGCGGTCGAGCGGGTCGGGGGCAAGGTGGTTCTCGTGCCCAACGACGAGCCGAACTTCAAGATGACCTATCCCTCCGATCTTCCTTTAGCTGAGTTCATCCTCCGCCAGCGGCGCTAGGATCCGCTTTCGGAGGGAAGCGCGCTGGTCGCTCTCCGAATGACGTGTCTCTGTCCATAGGAGAGCGGGAAGCCTCTCGGGAAAAGCAAAAGCGGCTGCTCGACGAACAGCCGCTTGCAATCAGACTTTCGAAACAAAAGTTAGGCGAAAACGAAACGCCGGAGCAAGGCGACGCCGGTCAGCGCAATTCCCATCAGCATCACAGTCGCGCCACCTTCTGGAACGGGGGTGTTGGAACCGACAAAGAGACGTATGGACGAAAGACCACCAAAACCGTTTGGTCCGAGGCCATTGGCTGGGAATGTGTAGTTTCCTGTCATGCCATTAAGATAATAAAATACGATTCCACCGCCGTTATCCGCGCCGCCGTTTCCTTTGCCGTAGTGGAGAACGGCGTAATCGAAACCGGTCAAAGATACAGTTCCTGGCGCATAGTCCCCGTACCCCGCGGAAACAGCACTAGGATGGCTCGTTGAGGTGAAAGTCGCGTACCTGCCGATGTCGGAGACCAGGCCATTGAAGTTCGTAGTGGGATTGTTATTACCGAAGGCCGTGAAGGGGAGGTCTCCAACCAGAGCACTACTAGTAAAGTTGGTGGAAATATTGATCACGGTCGCTTTGGAAAGCGCCGGAAACACGAAACAAGCGGCAGCGACGAGAACGAGCAGACCGAAATAAGATTTTAGGTTCTTCACAAATTAATTTTCAATCAGACTTAGCAGGTTCGGTGCCACGCCCAAAATTCACTTGTATTCAGCGTCAGGACCCAAAGAGAAATAGTTGATACATTGATGTTTAAAAATATTGGGCCAGAAGCCCCATACTCATTTGATCGGACCAATCGAACTGAGAAAACGTAAGATCCTCCGACGAACTTGACAATCGACCCGTCGAAAGCTTTAAAGGGCGATTGGCGAACACGAAAGGCACCAAGCAATGTCAACAGTGATACCTGACCTTCCCCGGTCCTAATCGGCGGCAGCGTACTTCGGATCTTTCACTTGCTTGCGCACGACCTCGAAGACCTTGCGGATGCTGACCTGGCTAAAATGATTCGCGAGGAAGACTGGGACTTTGCCCGCGCTGTCGCTGCAAACCGAGTAGGTGGCCTTCGTTGTCACGGGGCTGGAAGGTTCCAGCAGCCAGCTTCCCTCACAGACCTTTACCCGAATCACGCCCGGCTTTACCGGGGGACCAAGTTCGTTCGCAATCTGCCATTGGTTCAAGAACGTCAATCCATCGGGGCTCGCCCAGGATTTTTCCCTTATGCGCAACGTGTAGTCGCGATCGCAAACAATCCTGGGAGAGATGCGCTGGTAGGTCAAAATCGAATCTTCATCGCGCTTCAGGAGCAGGCACTGGGTCACGTAGGGCATGAAGTCGGGGTAGCTGGCAACATCATCGATGACGGCATGCACTTCGCGGCTGCGAGCCTCGATTTCGCCAACGGCCCGGAATTCCTCTACCGGGCTGTTCGGATGTGCCCGGCTGTAGATTTTGATGCCGTCGCCTTCACTCGATAATTTCCAACCGTCGGACGCGGCCACCGAACCGAGTTGATCGGCCATCGCGGGAAGCGCGAGAGCGAACGAAAGGAGGATCAAAGCGGGCCGGCGGCGCATGGAGCGTTGCAGTCTGCACCAAAATGCGGACGAATCACGAAGAAGTTTGCGGGGAAAATAGGCCAGGGCACGAACTCTGGGGCTCCTGCCGGCGCGGCCCTCGCCGCAAATTTTCTGTGAGGCTGGTGCCACTTGAGCTATCGGTGGGCGGTGAAAAGTTGGTGCTATTTTGCGACGCGGAAGTCCCTGCAGGTGTTTTCGTGTTCGTTCGTGCGCTTGCAAATCTGGCCCGCCCCGGGCGCCGCGGAACCTATCGGTGCCGCCGTTTTGGTCGCCAATCATATTTCGCATTTTGATCCTCTCTATCTCGCGTTCGCCTTCAGGCGGGTAATTGACTGGATGACGACCGCGGAATTCTACGCCAACCCATTGACGGGGGCCTGGCTTCGCGCAGTTAATACCTTCCCCGTCGATCGTTCGCGGCCGGACCGCCGCGCGTTGCGTGTCGGGGTGGAACGGCTGCGTGCCGGGCGGATGGTGGGGATGTTTCCAGAAGGCGGCATTCGGGCAGGCGCTTGCTCCATGCTGGAAGGGGCCGCACCGAAGAGCGGCGCGACGGCTCTGGCGAGATTGGCGGGCGCTCCGATCATTCCGTGTATTGTGCTCGGTACCGACCGCCTTTACGCGAAGCGCAGTTGGCGGCCCGGTCCTCCGCGCACTCCGGTCTGGGTGACGGTCGGTGCGCCGTTCTCGGTGACGGGTTTGAAGAGCGACGAAGCGGATGCGCGCATGGCAGACATTGTGCGGGATTTATACACGTCGACCATCGCCCACTTTTCGCTCGGGCCCGATGATCTGCCGACGACGCCCCAAAAACGCAAGGGACGGGACGCAAAAGCGCCTGGCTAAACGAATATGAAATCGTTCCTTCATCGCAGTCTCGGGCTGGCGGTCGATCAAGTGTTGTGCGGCACCCTGGCCCTGCTCCACCGCCGACATGCCGGCCGCGTCTCGACCCGCGATGCGGCCGAAAAATACTTTGCCGCCTGCGAACGACAGACGCGAGCCGAGTATTTCGCGCTGCCGTCGGCGATGGAGGACCTTCGCGAGCTCGCGCCTGACATCATTACCTGGCGGAGTCCGGCTGCATCGG
Organism: uncultured Verrucomicrobiae bacterium; assembly: GCA_963742545.1. Lineage (GTDB taxonomy): Bacteria > Verrucomicrobiota > Verrucomicrobiia > Chthoniobacterales > UBA10450 > Palsa-1392. Next base: position 52,656 of record CAVUMF010000008.1, read on the forward strand.
TCGCCGAATTTCCCGTCAATGGGCGCGCGCGCGTCGTCCTTTATCGGGTGCGCCCAGATGCGCCGACCGTCATTATGTTGCACGCCTTGATGTCAGTCTCGGATGCCGGCTACGTCCGCTGGGCGCAGCGCTTCAACGCGGCCGGTTGGAATGCCGCATTTGTGCATCTCCCGTTTCATTATTCACGCCGGCCGCGGGGACATCTCAATGGCGAGCTGTGCTTCACGGCCGATCTCGGCCTGATCGGCGATACGATGCGACAGGCGGTGGTGGAGATTCGGCAGCTCCTGACGTGGTTGCGCGCGCAAGGCACGAAGGAGTTTGGGTTGCTTGGAACCAGCTATGGCGGCTGGATTGCCGCTCTGCTCGCGTCGCTCGAGCCGGATCTAAGGTTTCTCGGGCTGCTCGCCCCGATGGTAAACATCGGCCATGCGTTGTTTGAGGGTCCGACCAGTTGGGCGCTGCGCGCGCATCTGGCGCGGGCCGGTCTTGACCGGGCACTGGTAGATCGCCACGCACACCTCTCCTCGCCGCTGCGAGCACGTCCCGCGGGCGACGTCGCAGAGCGAACGGTCATTATCGGTGGCGCCTTCGATCGCATTGCGCGGTTGAGCGATCTCGCGATGTTGCGCGATGCCTGGCCGGGCTCGGAGCTGGTCACCGTGCCGCATGCACATTTCGGCTACGGCATGATCCCGCTGGCGTTGGAGTGGTTGGAAACGCGCGGTCTGGTAGTGCGTGCCAGCAATTAATCGGGCCGACAGGGCGAATGCAGAAGCGGCCGATTTCAAACACTCCGCGATTTCATCTGGCTTGGCTGATCGCCCCACTCGCTTTGAATCAAAGGGAGGAGGCCCTCTACGTCTGCGGGCTTGAATAAACGGCTCTTGCTGCGTCTGGCGGGCGCGGTGAGATCGCGCACCCGCAGAATCTCTCCGTTTTTCCAGACCCAGGCGTCTTCGTTGTATGGGCCGACTTTGCGTGGATCGCTCCAGGTGTGGATTGAGACCAGCCGATCGGTCAGCGCAGCAGCGATGTGCATGGGGCCGCTATCGACGCTGATCGTGAAACGCGCCCGGCGGATCAGCCAGACGAGTTGCAGGACGGTGGTGTGATTGAGCAGGTTGACGCAGTTATCCGGCATCGCGATTTCGCGCTTCTTCAGCCCGACGAGTACGACACGATGCGGGGCGAGCGCGTGGCAGAATTCTTCCACCGCCAGTCGGCTGAGCGATTTGCGCCGCCCGCGAGCGAAAGGATGGAGCAGGACAAAAGGCGTGTCCTCATCGAAGCGCGCAATGGAATCACCGCTTGGCAACGGAAAGCAGAGCGGACGCGTCACTGGCACACCGAAAACCTCGACAAGCTTGAGGTAGCGTTCGACAGCGTGCACGTCGCGGTCGACCTGCGCGGTGTGCTGATAGAAAAGATGCGCGCCTTCCCGGGCATCGCTCATGCCGTAGAACTCGCGCGGATGACTCATCTTCCCGATGAGCGCACTCCGGAGCAGGCCTTGAAAATCGAGCGCCACGTCCGGTTGCAGCCGCGCGGTCTGCCGCAGCCAGGGGAGAAGATGCTTCGACATCCCAAAGCCGCCGAGGTCGCCCCGGGGGAAAATGTGGACATGGTCGACACTTCGGTTGCCGCGCAGAAGGGGCGCCCATTCCGGGTTGATGACCCAGGTGATCTCAGCCTCGGGATACGCGTCGCGGATCAACGCCGCCGACGGCAGGGTATGGACAATATCGCCTAACGAACTCGGCTTGATAATGAGGATGGAGGAAATTACCGATTTCAAGTCAGACAGGATTTCAGGATTGTCGCGATTCGAATCAGATACGGGCTCGGTTCAATTTCTGACCCGGCAGATCCTGTTAATCATGTCTCATCCTTCTAACGTCCCACGGCGAGGCGGGCGGCGAGGCGATCGGGCAGGCCGGCTGCGAGAATTTTTCGCTGCGCGGTCTCGAGATCGTATTTCACCCGGCGTTGCTCAACGACCTGGCGTTCGACGTCGTAGATGCCGTAGGCGGCGCGCCAATCGCGGTCGCGCGGCTGGCCGATGCTGCCGGGGTTAATGAAATATTTCTTCCCCGCGTCGAGCACGATCTGCCCGACGGTGATGCGATGCACGTTATCGTCACACACAAAGGCGGTCGGCCAATGGGTATGACCGAAAAAGCAGAGCGGCGTGTGCTGGCAGGTGAAGCTCGCGATGGCATCGAGATCGTTGAAGACATAGCCCCATCGCTCCGGCGTATCGAGAGTTGCGTGCACGATGGTGAAGTCACCCACCAGTCTCGTCAGGCGCAACTCGGATAGCCAGGCCTTGTCGTCGGCGGAAAGATGTTCGCGCGTCCAATCGATCGCCTCCTCGGCCAATTCGTTGAAGCTCTCGGTCGGGGCAACAATCGAGGCCTGCTCATCGTGATTTCCCTTCACCACCGGGCAATCGAGTTCACGGATGCGCTGCACGCATTCGCTTGGATTGGCGTTATAGCCGACGACGTCGCCAAGGCAGACGAAATGCGTGCAGGACTGGGCGCGCGCGTCTGCCAGCACGGCATCGAGCGCTTCGAGGTTTGCGTGGATGTCACTGAGGATGGCGTACCGCATCGATCGAAAGGTTACATTTGTCTATCGGGAATGCGTTCTTGCAACGGGATATCGAGTTTTTCTTCGAGAAATTCCAGGCGTTTGAGCAGGGTCGGCAGGCGCTCGCGCTCGCCCCGGTCGTAGAGCTCGCGGAGAGCCTCGTAGGCCTTGCGCTCGCGTCCCGGCACATAGGAAAGCTCGTAGGCTGCGAAGCGTTTGTCATATTCCGGCGCGCCGGGGAGTGATGCCGCCTGTGCGTAGTAATGAGCAGCGGCCGCGTGATCGTTGAGTTTCTCCCGGCAGAGGCGGGCGAGTGATTCGTAGAGCTGCGGGCGGTCAGGGTTGTTCTGAATTCCGCGTTCAAGGAAATCTTTTCCGAGGGCAAGATACCCGCGCTGCGCCTCGCGGCGCAGGGCCTCGTTAGGCTTGGAAGGATCACTCATTGCGGCCGCGCTCGCATTCCAGGCCATGTGCCAGGCGGCCATGTCCCAGAAGAGGATGGAGCGCGGCTGGAGCGTTGTCGCTTCACGAAAGAGGAGAAGCACGCGGCCCCACTGCGTCCGTTCCCAGGCGACATGCGCCTGAATGAAAACGAAATCCGCGACTACTGACCGAAAGCCGCTCAAGGCCGCGAGAAAACCGAGCTGTCCAAGTTGCTCGCGCAGATCGAGGCCAAGCTGCGCCTGGTGGAAATAGGCCCTCCGATGGTCGGCGGTCAGAGCCGACTCGATCGGCAGGCGGAGGGCGCCGAAGGCAAGGACAAGAAAGGCGACGATAGCTCCGCGAATCATAATTCTCTTCCGTGAAAAGCGACCCAGGCAAAGAAAAGATAGACCGAAACGTAGATGCAACCCAGCACCGCCGTCTGGGCGAAAAGCGCCATCGGGATCGGAACGCCGGCGACGATGCCGTCGATGAGATTGAAGAGTTGCAGATCAGGGAAGACGAGAGCGGCAAAACCAAGAGAGATGTGCGCGAGCCAGCCGCCGCTTTGTGCCTGCAGCCAATAAGCACGCGCCGTTGCCTGAAGATGTCCGATGAAATATACGAAAACCATCACCACGATGGTGAAGATGTTTGAGGTTGCGAAGGTGGAGACGAAAAGGGTGAGCGAAGCGAGCAGCGCGGCCTTGAGATAGATCAGCACAATGCCCGGGAGCAGGTTGGCGTTGAAAGCAGAAGCCTTCAGACTGCGGATCGCGGCCTCGACCTGCCCGGGAGAAAGCGCGGCGCCGGAGCGCAGCGTCTCACCCAGGAGGATTTGCTCCCTAACGAAAAGCAGGCCGAGAAAAAGCGCGCTCATTGCGAGGACGCTGAACGCGAGAAGGAGAAGCACGCCGGCCAGCTTGCCGATGAGATATTCGTAACGCGGGACTGGTTTGGCGAGAATGGTGTAGATAGTACGCTCCTCGAGGTCGCGCGGAATGAGCTGGGCCGTGGCTGCGATCGCGAGGAGCGAGCTGAAGATGCTCATCGCGCCTAACGAAACGTCCTTCAGGATTTGAAATTCTTCCTGGAAAGCAAGCCGCGCCATGAAAGCTGAGCTGCCGATCAGGAGGAGGCCGAAGAGGAGCAGGAAATAAAAGAGCTTTAGCCTGACGAGTCCGGTAAAGGTGTTGCCGGTGAGAGCCGCGACCCGGGCGACGGAAAACGAACGGTGTTTCACTTCAGGCTGGAAGAGGCGGGTTGCAGCGGATCTCATTTCTCTTCGGCGGATCTGGTCGCTTCCAGGAACAGTTCCTCGAGCGTGGCCCGGGACTGGCGCTGCGCCACGAGGCGGGCGCTGGATTTGGCAAGGAGCGCTCCAATTTTGGCCAGAACCTCCGGGGTGGTGTTTTCCAGGATCAGCTCGGTTTGGTTTTCGATCGCGAGCAACTCATCCACCGATCCCTCCTTGACGAGAACGCCCTGCGCCAGGATACCGACGCGATCGCAGACTTCCTGTACCTGAGCGAGGAGATGAGAGGAAAGCAGCACAGTGATACCGCAGTTTTTCAGGTCGAGGATCAGGTCGCGAATTTCGGCCGAGCCCTCGGGATCGACGCCCGCGGTCGGCTCGTCCAGCACGATGAGTCTCGGTTCCTGGATGAGCGCCTGCGCGAGGCCGATCCGCTGCAGCATCCCCTTGGAATAAGTGCCGAGCCGGCGGTCCCGCGCGTCCTCCAGCCTAACGAGAGCGAGTAACTCGTTGGTGCGCGCTCGCAAATGCTGCCCGCCCAAGCCGCAGAGTTTTCCGTAGAAATGAAGCGTCTCTGTGCCGGTGAGGTATTTGTAAAAATAAGGACTCTCCGGCAGGAAACCGACCGCTTCGCGACTGCTCACTTCCCGGCTGTCGCGGCCGAAAATCCTGGTCGTGCCGGCGGTCGGCGAGACGAGGCCGAGGATGATCTTGAGAGTCGTGCTTTTGCCCGATCCGTTAGGGCCGAGCAGGCCGTAAACCTGGCCGGACGCCACCTCCAGGTTCAGCCCGCGGAGCGCGACTACTCCGGCCCGGCGAAACGGGATCGGGAAAACCTTCCTGAGTCCGCGGACCGCAACCGCCGGCTCAATCATGGCGAATCGCGAATCCGTGCGCTTGCGGCGGTTGAGGGAGGAGCGACTCCGTTTGTTTGCGAATGTGTGCGCGCAGTCCGCTCTGCCCGATCGCGTCAACGAAGGCGCGGACTTCGCTTTCCTCGCCCGTCGTCTGCATTTCGACTCGACCGTCCGGCAGGTTGCGCACCCAGCCGGTGACGTCGAAGCCCTTGGCCACATGTTTGACCGACCAGCGAAAGCCAACACCCTGAACGCTGCCTTCAAAGAGAATCTGGAGCGAAAACATAGGCCGGTCCGGCAATCGTAAGCGCCCCCGCTGCTTTGTCATCCGTGGAATGAGCGGATGGTCGCTTTAGGTTGGGCAACGTTTTCGCCTAACGAGATGCCTGGGTCGGCCCGCTCCTGGCAATAGAAAATCGGCGTCGGACTCGCATCCGACAACGGCTCGGTGGGCGCGATGAGGCGCGGATCATTCGAGTCGAGCTGGAATTCTTCAGAATGGCTGGCGAGGACGGGCGGCGCCGATGGTGGCGCCAGCTTCTCAGCGACCAGGGTGGCCGCGGTCGGCGGGATATCTTCATTCGCTACGTAGTCGCTCTCGCCATCCCACCGTTGCACTTTCATGTAGCCGAAGGAAGGCCGGATGACTTTCATGATCGAATCCCTCGGCAATTGGGAGTTGGGTCCGTTGCCCTGTTGCGGACCGTAGTGGCAAAACGGGTTTGCGGAGTTACGACAGAATACCAGCCGCCGGTCTTGCCGGAGAATACGCCAGTCTTGCCTGACGAAGCGCAGCCGAATGCGAGGAGCGCCATGGCCGCAAAGAGAGGGAAGGAGAGAAGTGCTACTTGTAGCTATAAACGAAACACATTCCTGCCGCCTCGCCCTCGCCCAGGCGGACACGGATGAAGTATTCGCCGCTGCTGGTCACCGAAAGACCAGCCGCCACTTTTGTGCCGGAGTCATATTTTTCTGCCGCTACCGGCGCCCCAGTCTCGTCGAAAACCGCGATTGAAACCTTTTTCGCCTTGTCGGTTGCGCCGGCGCAAAACCAGTACTGGTTTCCGGAATAAAGGTTGACCGCGATCAGCTTGCTCTCGTTAGGCGCGAGGGTCCCCGCCCAGTGTCCGTCCCGCAGCTTGAAGCCATCGTTGGAAAACGCGCCCGCCAGATCGAGCGCCACCTCGCGCGCAGCAACTTCCTGGTTGGTCTCGGCCAGCACCGGACAGGCGAGGGTCAGCGCGATGAGAGTTGTCAGGCAATAACGTGACCAGCGCGGCATCATTGATCTTTCTTTTGGATTTCTCGCATCAGCTTATTCACGCTCTGGTTCAGCTTGGTCACCTCGGCGAGCGAGAGGCTTTGGCCGAAGGGTTTGGCCACGAGCTGTTCGATCTCGCCGAGTTGGGCATCCACGCTTTTCACGAGCGGATCGTTCTGCATCTCGGGGGAAATCTGCCCGATCTTCGCACGCATGAAGCGGAGCAGTTCCGGCTGACGCAGGATCTGTCCGAGCTTCTCGTCATAGTTTTTCTCGATCAGGCCCCCCACCACCTGCGTGCCGCGGATCCAACCGCCCAGACTAACGAGGATCACGAGATCCTGATCGCGGTGCGATTGCATCGAGGCTTTGACCTCGTTTTGGGTCGCCTCGAGTTCCTCCTGGAGGGTCGCCCATTCGTTATTCTCCGCGAATTGATTGATGCTGCTCCCGCGCGCCAGGATGTTTTCGCTCACGCCGAGGGCTTTCGCCATTTTCATAACGTCGCCGCCGATGTTTTTTACCTGTTGCGTATCCTGGGCCTCAACCGCGATAAAGCCGTCGGCGATCAAGCCGCCAAGGTTGAGCGCGATCTGCGCGCGGGTCTTGTAGTTCATCGCGATCGGTCCGCGATAACGCGAGGCCCAATCCGGTGGCGCCGGTTTGGCGAGCGCGGCGAAAAGCTCACCTGGTGTCGGGATGGTCACTTCGTCTGTCTTAACCGCCTGCGACATCTGCTCGGCAGAAAGACTCGCCGGAGTCGGCGATGGAGTGGCCGTGGGCGCGGCAAAGGCCGCGCCGCTCAGCAACTGCAACAGGATGATCCCAGCCCCGGTCCGCACGAACATGCCCGCAGATTAACCACGCCGCAGGGCAATGCCAGCGGGAAATCCAATCCACCGCAGCCAGCTACGGCGCCACTGCACGCACTGACTGGAACGAGTTGGCTACCGGGACGGGTTCGATCATTTGTAGCCTGGCCGCGAGGGAGCGTATCCTTCCGGAGAGACTCACCACGGCGAATTCAGTCTGTTCGCCAAGAGCTCGCCCGGAGCGAGAAAGAGGCGTTGCGCCGTGTGCAAATCGCGACTAATTCCCTAACGATATGTCCGCGACGAGCATCAACCGAATCATCGCCCGTGAGATTCTCGATTCCCGTGGCAACCCGACGATCGAAGTGGATGTGCATCTTGAGGGCGGCGGATTCGGGCGCGCGGCGGTGCCGAGCGGGGCGAGTACGGGCGAGCACGAAGCCTGGGAATTGCGTGATGGCGACAATAAACGCTATGGCGGAAAGGGCGTGAGGATGGCAGTCGCCTCAGTCAACGAAACCATCGCACCGGTTCTGATCGGCTTTGACGCGGTCGAGCAGGCCAAGCTCGACGCACAGCTCATCGAACTCGATGGCACGCCGAACAAGAAGAAACTAGGCGCCAACGCGTTGTTAGGCGTTTCCCTCGCCGTGGCCCACGCCGCGGCCGACTCCGAGAAGCTTCCGCTCTTTCGTTACCTCGGCGGGAGCGAGGCAAAGGTTTTGCCGGTCCCGATGATGAACATTCTTAACGGTGGCGCGCATTCCGATGCGCCGATCGATTTCCAAGAGTTCATGATCATGCCAAAAGGCGCGCCGAGTTTTCCAGAAGCGCTGCGCTATGGCGCGGAAGTTTTTCACGCACTCAAGAGCGTGCTCAAGGACCGCGCGCTCTCGACTGCGATCGGCGACGAGGGCGGTTTCGCGCCGAATCTCAAGTCGGTCGAGGACGCACTCGAGTCGATCGCAGCCGCGGTCGAGAAGGCCGGCTACTCGTTAGGCGAACAGATTTTCATCGCCCTGGATCCCGCCTCGTCGGAGTTTTTTGATGCGGAGCAAAACGCCTACGTCTTCAAAAAATCCGATGGCTCGAAGCGGACGGCGGCGGAGTTGGTCGACTATTACGCTTCCCTCTGCGCCCGTTTTCCAATCATTTCGATCGAGGACGGCTGCGCAGAAAACGATTGGGATGGTTGGAAGAAACTGACCGACCGCCTTGGCAACAAGATGCAACTCGTGGGTGACGACCTCTTTGTGACCAACGTGCAATTCCTGCGCAAAGGGATCGAACTAGGCGTGGCCAATTCCATTCTCGTCAAAGTGAACCAGATCGGGACCCTGACCGAGACTTTCGCGACGATCGACCTGGCGAAGCAAAATGATTACACCGCCGTCATCAGTCACCGTTCGGGCGAAACCGAGGATACTACGATTGCCGATATCGCGGTTGCGACGAACGCCGGGCAGATCAAGACCGGATCGCTTTGCCGGACGGATCGCGTCGCGAAGTACAACCAACTCTTGCGCATCGCCGAGGAATTGGGTGACAAGGCGGTCTACGGAGGTAAGATGCGCTAGTGGACGCCACCGGCTACGGCGATTTTCGCGCGCGACGCGAGGCCACCATCTGGCAGCGGATGAATCACGTTTTGCGCGTGCTTCTTTTCCTTGCGATCTGGCTGCTCATTATCAGCTTCTTCCTCCCTCCCTACAAAAAACTGAATCAAAGCCGGGCCGAGATTGAGCAATTGCAGGCCCAATTGACCGAGCAAAAAACACTCCTCGCGCGCCAGACCAAAGAGGTCACGCTCCTGAAATCGGATCCGACCTATTTGGAAACGATCGCGCGCGACAAGCTCGATTTGATGAAGGAAGGCGAAACCATCTTTCGCCTCGAAGCACGGCGGTCTGACGCACAACCTCCCGCGAAGCCGCAGCCGTGAGGTGGACGTTGCGCGCAGGGTAGCGCAAGCTTCCAGCTTGCCAGTTAACGTTTCCGCGCGAGCGGGGAAACTCGCGCGACCCCGTTTGTCGTTACGGGCGACAGTCAGGGATGGGCTGACACGCACACCTACGACGGAGAACGGCCGGGCAAGCAGGCGCTTTATTCGGAGAGATCGACCTTCAATCCGTCGTAGGCAAGGCCGACGTACGGTGGCAGCTCACTCTCCGCGCTCTGCGGCAGCTCGTGGCAAATATGGGTGAAAAGAGTCCGGGTCGGCCGCACGCGCCCTGCGACCTCGAGCGCTTGGTCAACGCTCAAGTGGGTCGGATGCGGCTTGTGCCTCAGGGCATCGACCACGAGCAGCTGCACGCCTTCAATCTGGCGCGCGATGTGGTCTGGCACGGCGCTGCAATCGCTCAGGTAGGCGAGGAGTCTGCGGCCGTCGCGGGCAAAGAGGTAACCGTAGGTTTCGGAGCTTCCATGTGGCACGGGAAGCGGCGTGACGTGGGTGTCGCCTAACGAAAATGGCCCGGAAATAATGTGCGGCTCCGGTTTCAAATATCCCGGCCAGGGGCTCGGTGTTTTGAAGGCGAATTCGTAGACGCGTTCCAAGTTCGCCATCGTTTCGGCCGAGGCGTAGACCGGCATCCGCCCGTCGCGTGGCGCGGCGAATCGCCGCAAGTCGTCGAAACCCATGACGTGATCGGTATGTGCGTGGGTCATGATCGCGGCGTCGACCTGCCAGATGTTTTCACGCAGGCATTGGGTGCGAAAGTCCGTTCCCGTATCGACGACATATGCGCCTTCGGGTGTTTCGAGGTAGATCGAAGCACGGGTGCGATTGTCGCGCGGATCGGTCGAATGGCAGACCGGGCAGTTGCAACGAATCATCGGCACGCCCTGCGAGGTCCCGGTCCCGAGAAAGGTCAGGCGAAGCTGCGAATTCGCGGCCAGTTGAGAGTTGGGGGTTGAGAGTTGAGAGTCGGAGGCGTTCAGAGACTCCATCTCTCAACTCTCAACCCTCAAGTCTCAACTCCTGTGTTGCTCAGTTTGCTCCGAATCAAGAACCTCGCTTTGGTCGAGGATCTGGAGTGGGAGCTGACGGCCGGCTTCACCGCCATCACGGGAGAAACCGGAGCCGGCAAATCGATCATCATCGGCGCGCTCAAGTTGCTGCTCGGCGAGCGGGCGGATAAATCGCTCATTCGCACCGGAGCAGAGTCATGCACGGTCGAAGCCATTTTTGTGGCCGAGGATTTTTCCGGACTCAACCGGTGTCTCGCGGAAGGGGGCGTAGAACCGGCGGAGGGCGAGCTGATCTTGAAGCGCAGCTTTTCGTTAGGCGGAAGCAACCGGCAGTTTGTCAACGGTTCGCCCACGACGCTCGCATTTCTGAAAATGATCGGCGACGAGCTGGTCGATCTGCACGGACCGCACGATCATCAATCCCTCCTCTCGCCGGAGCGGCAGCTGGATTTGCTCGATGGCTTCGCCCATGCAGAAAGGGAACGGCGGGAGTACCAGCAAGCCTACCGGCGTTTGCAAACTCTGGTGGCGGAGGAAGCGGCGCTGAGCGCGGCGGAATCAGCCCGCGAACAGGAACTCGACCTGTTGCGCCACCAGGCGACTGAAATTGCCGCGGCCAAACTTCAGCCTAACGAGGAGGAAGAGATCGTAGCGCGCTACAAACTGGCGAGCAACAGCCGGCGCCTGATCGAGCTGGCGACAACGATTTCACGGCAACTTTCCGAAGTGGAGAACGCAGTGCTAAACCAGCTCGCGGAGACCCAGCGGCTCTTCCGGGAGTTGGAGAAGATCGACTCCGGCCTGGCGGAAACTTCCGCTGCTCATGCCGGCGCGGTCGTCGAATTGACGGAAGTGGCGCGAACCCTCGATCGTTATGCCGAACGGCTCGATCTTGATCCGGAGCAGCTCGCGCAACTCGAGCAGCGGATCACTTTGCTCGAAACGCTCAAGCGCAAATACGGCGCGACCATTCCGGAGGTGATCGACTTCAGCGAGCGGATCGCGGAACGGATGCGCAAGATCGAGGGACGCGACACCGAGTTGAAACGGCTGGGTGCCGAGATCAGCCAGACACACGCTACGCTCGAACGGACAGCGACGGCGTTGCGCAGAGCGCGCACGAAAGTGGCGCCCAAACTGGCCGCGACCGTCGGGCGAAACCTGGCGGACCTCGGATTTCGCCAGGCGAAGTTTGAAGCCAGCCTAACGCCTAACGACGAGCCTCGACCTCTCGGGACTGATTCGCTTGAGCTGCTCTTCTCGCCTAATCCCGGGGAGCCGCTCAAGCCGCTGCGCCAAATTGCTTCGAGCGGCGAAATCTCGCGCCTGATGCTCGCGATCAAATCGGCGCTCGCCGCGCAGGACGCGATTCCGCTTCTCGTCTTCGACGAAATCGACGCCAACGTCGGAGGCGAGATCGCGAATGCGGTGGGAGCGAAGATGCGGACACTGGCGGAGAAACATCAGGTAATCTGCATCACGCACCTGCCACAGGTGGCCGCGGGCGCGACGACGCAATTTGTCGTCACGAAAGAAGTGGCGAGCGGCCGCACGTTTTCCGAACTCCGTGAGGTGAAAGGCAAAACGCGCCAGGAAGAAATCGCGCGGATGCTCGGCGGCCAGAGCGAATCGGCACTCAAACACGCCGCGACGTTGCTCCAGTAAAGCCGTTGGAAACCAGGGGTTTCCCGGGAGGAATGGAACAGGCCCTGCTTGAAGAAGAGCGCAATCCCGCACTGCGTCTTGGATGAAAAGCAAATTTACGCCAATAACTAGCGCAATAGGGATTAGGAGCGCCGATTGGTGCACGAATTTCGATAACAGGCCGCTGTCAGCTGATCGGGCGGATGAATTGTTCCTGCAACGGCAGGAGGAAGTGTACCGCGAGACGGATCAGATTTTCGTCCGCCTCCTGCTTCTGGAGTGGATTGTCCTGGTGATCGCCGCGCTGGTCGTCGCACCGGGAAACTGGGGCGCTCAGGCCGATCGCATCGATTTGCAGGCTTGGGTGGCGATCATTTTAGCTGGAACGGTCACGTTGGCGTCGGTGGCCTTGGCGCGGCTCCGGCCTGGGGCCGCCATCACTCGTTACACCATTGCGGGAGCTCAGATGCTGCTCTCGGGTTTGCTCGTCAAGCTGAGCGGCGGTCAACCGGAAACCCGCTTTGACGTCTTCTGCTCGCTTATCATTCTCTCGTTTTACCGTGACTGGCGGGTGCTGGTGCTGGCCACACTGGTCGGAGCGATGGATCACTTTTTTCGCGGTGCTTACTGGCCGTTTTGGATCCACGGAGCGCTCGACGGCAGGCCCTGGAGATCGATTGAAGCGGGCGCCTGGGTAGTCTTCGAAGACAGTCTCCTCGGGATCTTGTGTCTGTACATTAATAAGGAAATGCGCGGCATGGCCATGCGGACCGCAGCATTGCAGGAGCAGACAGAGCGCCTGGCGGTGAGCCAGCATGTTAATCAACTGATCATGGACAAATCGCGCGATGTGATTTGCGCGAACGATGCTGAAGGACGCTTTCTCACGGTCAGTGCCGCGTGTGAGGCGCTCTGGGGTTACACGCCGGAGGAACTGATCGGGAAAAGCTGCGCGGAGATGGTGCATCCCGAGGACTTGGGAAAGAGCCGAGTGGCGAATCTCGAGATCATGGCGGGACATTCGGTGACGAACTTTGAGAATCGTTATGTCCGGAAAGACGGGGCGATCGTGGACGTGCTCTGGTCGGCCTACTGGTCGGAGATCGATGGGACCATGTTCCAAGTGGCGCGCGACATCACCCAACGCAAACAGGCGGAAGCTGCCTCGCAAAAAACGAACCGGCAACTTGCTTCGGCGCTCCAGGCCAATCAGTTGATCATGGATAATTCCCAGGACGTGATTTGTGCTCTCGACGCGAAAGGCCGGTTCCTCTCGACTAATGCCGCTTGTCAAAGCCTGTGGGGCTATCAGCCGGAAGAACTAATCGGCCGCTGCTATCTGGCCCTTGTCCATCCGGAGGACCGCGCACCCACCAAGCAGGTCGAAGATTGGACGCGGACTGGGTGCAAGATCAGCAATTTCGTGAATCGCTGTGTGCGCAAGGATGGATCGACTGTCGATGTGCTTTGGTCCGGGAGCTGGTCGGAGGCTGATGAAATTCTGTTTTGTGTCGCGCACGACGCCACGGAAAGCCAGAGGATTGAGAAAGCGCTGCGGGAAGCGAAGGAAGCGGCCGATCGCGCGAACTGTGCGAAGAGCGAGTTTCTCTCGCGTATGAGCCACGAATTGCGCACACCGCTCAACGCCATTCTCGGATTCGGCCAATTGCTGGAGCGGCAGAATCCAAAACCAAGTCAGCAACCGCACCTTCATCATATCCTTACCGCCGGCCGTCATCTCCTCGAGTTGATCAACGAAGTTCTCGATATCAGCCGCATCGAATCCGAGAGGATGCATCTTTCGCTCGAACCGGTGAACGTAAGTGTCGCCTTGGAGGAGGCGGTGGATTTGATCCAGCCGCTGGCGGCCGAAAGATCGATCAGCCTTTTCACACCGTCTGCAAACGAGACGGACTTATTTGTGCTGGCCGATCACCAGCGTCTCAAGCAGGTCTTGCTTAATCTTCTGACCAACGGGGTGAAATACACTCCTGCGGGTGGCGCGGTCACGGTTTCGTGCAGAGAGGTTGGCGGGAGGGTGCGGGTGGCTGTGCGGGATACGGGCGTCGGCATCGCAGCAGACAAGCTCGAGCGCGTCTTCACACCTTTCGATCGACTCGGCGCGGAGCGGTCGGGCATCGAGGGAACGGGTCTTGGTTTGGCGCTTTCGAAGCGTTTGGTGCAGGCAATGCGCGGAGTGATCGGCGTCGAAAGCATGGAGGGAGAGGGGAGTAATTTTTGGTTGGAGCTGATACGGAAGGAATCGCCGTTCGATGCGATTCCCGCAAAAAGCGGCGCGACCGCGTGCATAGGACGAGAGAAGGCGGAGAAACAGCGTTCCGTCCTTTACATAGAGGATAACCTTTCAAATCTCACCCTGGTCGAGCAACTCCTGCATAAGGACGCCGGCTTTCGTCTGCTGACTGCGATGCAGGGCAGGATCGGCCTTGATCTGGCTCGCCAACATTCGCCGGATCTGATCCTGCTCGATCTCCACCTGCCCGACATGCCGGGGTGGGACGTGCTCGCCGAATTGCAGGGGAGCGAAACCACGCGTCGCATCCCGACGATTATCGTCAGTGCGGACGCCACCGAAGGGCAGTTCAAGCGCCTCATGGATGCCGGCGCCCGCAGTTATATTACCAAGCCAATCGATGTGACCCAGTTCTATCGTGCGATGGAGCAGACCGCTGCCGCGAGCAAGGAAGAATGCCTCGCAGTCTAGGAATGGAGACCTTGGCCGGAGAAACAGTCCTCTGCCTCAGCGAGCCTGCCGCTTGCTCCCCGGGCGAGTCTCGCCGTTACGGCAAATTGAAGATTCTGGTGATCGACGACGAGTCGGCAAACGCCGAACTGCTCGAGGCGATCCTGATGGACACTGGTTACGAGCATGTGAAAGCAATTACAGATTCGCGTCTTGCTCTCGATGTCTGCCGGTTCTTCGAACCCGATCTAATCCTGCTTGATCTCATGATGCCCCACGTCGACGGCTTTACCATTCTTGAGGCGCTGCGTTCCGAACCGGACGGGGCTTCTCTGCCGGTGATCGTACTGACCGCGGATGAAAGCAAGGAAACCAAACTCCGTGTGCTTAACGCCGGGGCCAATGATTTTATGCTGAAACCTTTCGATCTCGCCGAGGCCTTGCTCCGGATCGAGAACCTGCTCGCGTTGCGAGATCGAAACCTTCAGCTCAAGATGCAGCGCGCCGCACTGGAGGTCGCACTACAGGCCATGACGCTTGAGTCGCGCGAAGCGCAATCGCCGCTGGATAAGCGCACAGACAGCATTCGTTAGGCTGGCAGGCCTTCCGGCGCGATGGCTGGTTATCGACGAACCAGAGCACGAAAACCATTTTTGTGCGTCACAATCGGCGGCTATAAAAGATCGTGCTGAATTACATCTGGCTCGCGCTTGTGCTGCTCGCGGTTGCGATCGGCGGTGCTACCGGCCACTTGAAAGAAGTGACCGACGGTGCGTTTGACGGCGCGAAGACCGCGGTCACGATCGCGCTTGGCTTGATCGGAATCATGGCGCTCTGGCTCGGCGTTATGCGTCTGGCGGAGCGGGCCGGCCTCATTCAAAGACTGGCGCGCGGTCTGCGGCCGGTAATGCACCGTTTGTTCCCGGGCGTGCCTCACGATCACCCCGCAATGGGCTCGATGCTGATGAATATGGCGGCCAACATGCTCGGACTCGGTAACGCCGCGACACCGCTCGGGCTGCGCGCGATGGGCGATCTCGAGACGCTCAATCCGAATCCAGGCACGGCGACGAACGCGATGTGTACTTTTCTCGCGATCAACACCAGCTCGATCCAGCTGATTCCGACGACCGCGATCGCAATCCTGGTCGCGGCCGGTTCGACCAACCCGACGGCGATCGTTGGTACCGCTCTGCTTGCGACACTCTGTGCCGCAACGGTCGCCGTCACTTCGGTGAAGCTGCTCGAAAAGGTGCCATGGTTTCGGGTCCGGCCTAACGAACGCGAGATCGAAGCGGAGCCGACGATGAAATCGGAAACGCCGCATGTTTCAGAGTCTACGGTCGAGTTGGCGATACCGCGGCTTCCGGGCTGGGGGAAGGCGGTGCTGACGCTACTCGCAATTTTCTTTTTGGCACTTTTCGTCAGGCAGGTGTTTCCCGAACTGCTTGGTCTTCCCAACGGGTCGGTCGCCTCGTCGCCGAGCTACTTCGTGCGGAGCGTCAGCGCTCTCTCGGTCCTCGCCATCCCGCTCCTGATCGCGTTCTTCGTCCTCTACGCGGCGCTCTGCGGTTTGAAAGTCTATGACGAATTCGTCGAGGGGGCGAAGGAGGGCTTTGGCGTGATTCTAAAAATCATCCCTTTCCTCGTCACGATGCTGGTTGCGATCGGGATGTTCAAAGGCGCCGGCGGGATAGACCTGCTCGCGCGGATCCTTTCGCCGGTCCTGACGCCGCTGCATTTCCCGACCGATCTGTTGCCCATTGCCCTGATGCGACCTTTAAGCGGCGGCGCGACCCTCGCGCTCTTCACCGACGTGGTGCATCGGCTCGGACCAGAAAACATTGTGAGCCTGATGGCGGCGACGATCTACGGCAGCACGGAAACGACATTCTATGTCGCCGCGGTTTACTTTGGCTCGGTTGGCATCAAACAGACGCGCCACGCCATTCCGGCCGGGTTGCTGGCGGATTTCGCCGGGGTCGTGGCGTCGGTGATTATTTGCCGGGCGGTATTGGGACCGTGAATCGAGAATCGTGAAAGGTTACATTCGTAAGGCCCGGCCCGTTATCGATTCGCTACGATTCTCGATTCACGGTCCCAACGATTCTCGCACCTTCCTCTAACTTTTCCCTCGCCATCGGGTCGTCACATTCTCTATCGTCCAATTTTTCGCACATGATCCAACGTGACTATCTCATCATCGGCAGCGGTATCGGCGGCAGCAGCGTCTGCGAAGGCATCCGCAAATTCGACAAGAAAGGCTCGGTCACGCTCGTGGGGAACGAGACCTTTCATCCCTACAAACGCTGGATGCTCTCGAAGCAATTCCTGCGCGACAAGACACCGGCGCTGAAGAAGCTGCCCTGCCTCGAAGATCGCTGGTACGCCGCGCACAAAATCGAGACGCGTTTTGGCACGGTGGTGACGCAGTTTAATATCGATCGACGGCTGGCCGTACTCGGGAACGGGGAGACGATCGAGTTCAAAAAAGCCTGCCTCGCAATGGGCAGTCGGCCAGTGCGGCCGCAGGTCGCGGGGATCGGTCTGGGCAACGTGATTTATCTGCGCACGATTCGCGACGCGCTCGCCCTGCGCGAAATGGCGCATTCGGAAAAAATGATCGTGGTCGTGGGCGGAGGTCTGCTTGCCTGCGAGGTCGCGGCCAGTCTTCGCCAGACGAAGTTGAAGGTGGCGGTGATGCATCGGCACCAAACGCTGATGAACCGTTACCTCGATCCCGCGACCGCGACCTGGGTGACGGAGCAATTCGCAAAACGCGGTGTGACTCTGCTCCTGGGTGCGAGCCTCAATGGCTTCGAAGGAAAGACCGTCCTGCGCAACATCCAAACCAAAAGCGGCGAGCGCGTGCCGGCGGGCGTTGCGGTCGTGGCCTGCGGCTCGGAGCCGAACCTTGATATCGTGCGCAACACGCCGCTCTCCGGTCCGCATGGTTCGCCAGTTTCCGATTATCTCGAGACGGAAGAAAAGGGGATTTACGCGGTGGGCGATCTCGCCTTTTACCCGGACCGGCTGATGGGTGGGATGCGACGGCAGACCCATTGGGAAAATGCGCGCCAGCAGGGATTGATCGTGGGCGCGAATATCACCGGAAAGAAGCGCCAGCGTTACGAGCAGATCCCGTATTTCTGGACGGAGATGTTCGACATGAAGTTCGATTTCGTGGGCGATTTCAACCTCCCGCCGACCCGGGTGGAGTTGAGCGGCTCGCACGCCAAAGGGCGCTTCGCGTTGCGCTATTACCAGGGTGAAAAGCTGCGCGGCATCGTCCTCTGCCATCACGGCGCGAACGATATCGTCTCGGCGAAGAGCGAGCTGCGACAGGCCCTTTGGAAATAGCCACGCTCCGATCAGTAGGATTCGCGGAGCAACTCCAGCGAGAGATTGCGGACCTGTACCAGTTTCCAATCCCAAGGCTTTCAACTTTCGTGGCGCCAGCGGGGGTTCGAACGGGGTCGTGAGGCTATTCACCCGGTCGACGATCTCCGGCGGGACCTCGTCGCCGAAGCCGGCCAGCTGTATTTTTGCGCCCTACATTGCGAAAGGCGGATCGAACTTCTCTCGCGGGGGTTTGCGGTGATCGTGAGCCTGGAGAAGAAGCGGGAATCCAGCGGAGGCGGTTGAGCAGGAGCGCGCGGTCATTCCCCCGGTCATCAGGTAATCAGTTTCCACTAAATCGCGCGTAACAGACCAGTTCCGTTTTTCGAGTTGATGGAGAAACTGATGGCTTTGGAGGCGACTTGCTTTTCTGCCGACCAGAGCTGCGCAAGCCAAAGCCCGATCATCACCGCGATGACGTTTTCGGCGTAGAAGCTGTTCTTAAGGGCCGGATTCATGGCGCGGCCTGACGCTTTTCGTCCGGCAAACGCCGATTGCGGGCATTCTTTTGCCGTTCTGTCCGCTTTCGGCATGAAACGTGCGAATAGTGGCCTGACCTGACCATGCTTTCAGTTTGTCGTCTTTTCATCGTCTTCTGCGGCCCGCCCGGATCCGCGTGGCGGGCTCGCGCGAAAGACGCAAACGCAACTGGAACTCTGCTGCGACATGCTTGACAACGAAGATCTAAAATGGCTCGCGAGACACGCGACCGAGCTTAACCGCCTCGTACAACAAATGGGGCGTTATTCCGAGCAGGTGCGACAACATCATGGCGAAGCACGTTATCTCGACCTGCTCAATGACCGGGTCGAACTGGCTTCGCGCAAGTCGCAAGAACTCTTCGATCGCGTCACCTCGCGGATCCTCGCCGGAGCCCACAACGCAGCCTCGGTCAATGAGATCGCGGCCAAGCATGGCGCTGCCCTGAGCGGTTCGTCCTGTACGAACGTGGTCGTGAAGATACCCGTGGGCGAAATTGACGAGAGGGTCGACGATGAGGAGCCAATCATTCAAAACCCCAAGGGCAAACGCGAGCTGATCCTGCTGGTGGACGACAACGAAGAAGTGCTCGAGAACACCGGTGGAATCCTTGCTTTTGAAGACTACCGGGTGGTGTTGGCCAAGGACGGCCCCGAAGCCCTCCATATCTATCGCCGGATGGGTCCTGAAATCGCGCTCATTATTCTCGACTATTTTCTCCCGGTGATGGATGGCGACGTGGTTTTTGACGAGCTCAAGGCGATGGACCCCGACGTCCAAGTGGTGCTGAGTAGCGGTTTCGGCGAGCAGGCCAAACTCGGGAGCATGCTCGCGCGGGGCCTCTGCGGTTTCCTCCCCAAACCCTATACCCATGGTAAGCTTATCGAGCAGATCCGTTCGATCCTCGATGTCTAAGCCAGGACAACGACCCCTGCACGCGGCTCCAAAAGAAGGGTCGTCAGCGCACCGTGAATTACCCGTCGCTGGCATCAATTTAGCTTTCTTGTGAGCAAGGTTCCATGGCCCGCATCGACGCATTCTTTAAACTGATGGCAGAGGAAAAGGCCTCGGATCTCCATCTCGCGACCAACAACCCGCCCATGCTCCGTATCAATGGTGATCTGGTCCGGGTCGATTATCCGCCGCTCCAAAATGACGAACTCAAGGCGATGGTCTATGAGATCGCGCCTGAGGTAAAAATCAAAACCTTCGAGGAAACTTCCGATGTCGATTTCGGCTATGAAGTGCCGGGAGTCGCTCGTTACCGCGCCAATTTTTTTCAACAGAAATACGGCATCTCCGCCGTCTTTCGGCTGATCCCGTCCAAGATTCTGACCGTTGAAGAGCTGGGCCTTCCCGGGGTTTTGAAGAAGTTTCCCCTTTTAAAAAAAGGCCTCATCCTCGTCACCGGTCCGACCGGTTCTGGCAAGTCGACTACACTGGCGGCGATGATGGATTACGCGAATCTGCAAAGGCACGATCACATCATCACAGTCGAGGATCCGATTGAATTTGTGCATCGCAGTCAGAACTGCCTCGTGCAGCATCGCGAAGTGGGAGTCCACACACGCTCGTTTGCCTCCGCGCTGCGTGGCGCCTTGCGCGAAGATCCCGACATCCTGCTCGTCGGCGAAATGCGCGATCTCGAGACGATCGAACTGGCTCTGACCGCCGCTGCTACCGGTCACCTCGTCTTTGGAACGCTGCATACTTCCAGCGCTGCCAAGGCGGTCGATCGGGTGATCGATGTCTTTCCGACTGATCAGCAAAACCAAATTCGGACAACACTTGCGGAATCACTTAAGGGCGTCGTCGCGCAAAATCTTTTCAAGCGCGTCGACAAACCGGGGCGTCTCGCCGCCCTCGAAATCCTCGTCGTCGACACGGCGATCGCGAATCTCATCCGGGAAGCCAAGACGCACCAGGTTCCGGGCATGATTCAGGTCGGGAAAAAGAAGGGTAACCAACCGCTCGACGACGCGATCATGGAACATCTGCGGCAGGTGCGCATCTCGCCCGAGGAAGCCTATGACAAGGCAATCGACAAGAAGAAATTCCGTCCCTTCCTCAAAACTCCGCCACCGGATGAATGGGAAGAATAGCAACCGCGCCAGATGAGAACACCTGAACTCGACCGGATCTTGTCCGCGATGTTGCAAACCTACGCCGGCATCTCCGACCTCAATTTCACTGTCGGTCATCCGCTTCAGGTGGAGGATTTCGGCGAGCTCAAACCGGTCGCTGTCGATCCCTCGATCGAGTGCCTGACTCCCTACCAAACCGAACAGTTGGCTCTCACCCTGATGCAGGGGAACCGTCGCCTGATCCGCGACTACCTGGTGGACGGCTCTTGTGATTGCAGTTATTCGCTCAATGACAAGGCCCGCTTTCGGGTCAACATCTTTCGGCAGCGGGGAAATTTTGCGATCGTGATGCGAAAACTGCAGGCGGATATTCCCTCACTCGCCACCCTCGGTCTGCCGCCGATCTTCAAGGAAATCGTGTTGGAGAAGTCCGGACTCGTGCTTGTCACAGGCGCGACTGGTAGCGGCAAGACAACGACCATGGCCGCGCTTTTGAATGAAGTGAACGAGAAACAGTCCGTGCACGTGGTCACGCTGGAGGATCCGATCGAGTTTATCCACGGGCCCGGCCACGCCACGTTCAACCAGCGGGAGCTCGGCGGCGATTTCGAAAGCTATCCCATTGGCTTGCGGGCCGCGCTCCGTCAGGCGCCCAAGATTATTTTCGTAGGTGAAATGCGTGATCGCGCCACCGTAGAAGTTGCCCTCATGGCGGCGGAAACTGGTCACCTCGTGCTCAGCACTCTGCACACGATCGACGTCGGCCAGTCGATCAACCGCATCCTCGGTCTCTTTTCCTTAGGTGAAGAACAGCAACTGCGGCTCCGCCTCGCTGACAGCGTCCGCTACGTCGTGAGCCAGCGCCTTGCGCCCAAAATCTCCGGCGGCCGGTATCTCCTGACGGAAATCATGGGCAATAATCTACGGACGCGCGAAACGATCGCGCTGGGCGAAAACGATTCGCGCACCTTCTACGAAATCATCGAAGCGAGCGCGCCTTTTGGTTGGAAAACCTTCGACCAATCAGTTCTCCAAGCCTACGAAGGTGGCGAAATCACGGAAGAAACAGCCCGCCTCTTTTCCACCAAGAAGGGCCGGATCACGCGAGGAATAGACCTGATCCAGAAATCGCGCGGTATCAACAGCGAAACCTCCACCGGGCTGCGGCTCGATCTGCCTGCCGAAGTTTCTCGTTAGGCCAAAACCATGAGCACCGAATCAGACTTCGACCACGGCGACAAGACCGCGCTCGTCTGCGTGGATGATCAGACCTGCCAGAAAATGATCGTATCCCAACTGACGGATCTCGGTTACACGGTGCACCTCGGCCTTTTCGAGGAGGACGTGCTGCTCAAGCTCGCGACCTACAGTTATCATGTCGTCGTAGTTTACGAGAACTTTAAGGGTGGGAGCGCGCAAGAGAACCCAATCCTGCGCGAGATGATGAAGCGCTCGGGCTCCCTCCGGCGGGAGAACTTTGTTGTCCTTATCAGCCATCGCAGCGCGACGAACGACGCGATGACGGCGTTTATCCAGAGCGTGGATCAAATTGTTAACGTCAGCGATCTCCCCAATTTCAAGCCGGTCTTGCGCCGTGGTGCGGCGCAACATTCCGAACTTTACCTGGCCTTCCACGACGCGGTGAAGGCCACGCAAGCGCGCTAGAAGGGTTTGATCGAACGGCGCTCAAAAGCGGCGCTGTGATTTTTCGGGAAACGCCGGTTGCGGGTGCATCGTTACGCGTGGTAATTTTGTCGCCCGCACACATGAAGCTCGTTCAATGGGTTCGTTTCACGTGGGATTTGGCCAAGCTTCCCGCGACCGCTCCGGCGCTGCCGGAGCATTATCATTTGGCCGTGGTCGATCTTTCTGAGGAAAAGGAGTTGCGCGCCGTTATCGCTCGTTGCTTCGCCCTTGACACTTCCTGGGGCGACGCGATTCACGAGATCGACGCGATGATCGAGGGCTGGCTGGAACGCGCCTTCAATCCGGAGAAAAGCAGCATTTGCGTCGTGCTGCGTCACGGTGCGCGGATCATTGGGGCGACTATTTTGGATCCTGAACCTGCCGCTGAGGACCACCTCGCGCCAGGTCCCTGCGTTCAGATGGAATATCGCAACCGCGGCCTTGGCACCGCTCTGCTCGGCGAGGCGCTCCGCCGTCTACGGGAAGCGGGATTGTCCCGCGCGGCGGCTCCGGCGAAGAGGAATGGGCCGGTGGCGAGGTTTCTCTATCCCAAGTTCAACGGCACGGTCGTGCCGAGCGCCACGCCGCTCCTCGCGGCCTGATCGGCGGGCCGGAGGAAAACCGCAGGGGTGAGCGTGCGGGTGCCGGTTGGCAATTGAAATGCCGTCGAGCTTTTCCCCTAACGAATGATGCCGCGTTCGCTTTCTTCGATGAACTGCACGATCGACTGCACTTCGGCGCTCCCGCCCAGATTCCCGCGCAACGCCGCCACCGCCTGCGCGGTGTTCATCTTGCCGCGGTAAATAAGCCGGAAAGCTTCCTTGATCGGTTTGATCTTTTCCGGCGGAAAGCCGGCTCGTTCCAGGCCGACCTGGTTGATGCCGCGTATTTCCGCGGGGTTGCCATCGGCGATCATGAAGGGCGGAACGTCTTGAACGATTTTGGAGCAGCCGCCGGTGATCGCGAAACGCCCAATGCGGCAGAATTGATGGACCGCCGTCAAGCCGCCAATGACGGCATGATCGCCCACCTGCACATGACCCGCGAGCGTCCCGTTGTTCGAGAAAACGACCGCGTCGCCCACCGTGCAATCGTGCCCAATGTGGGCGTAGGCGAGAAAGTTCCCGCGGCTGCCGACGCGCGTCTTGCCGCTCCCCGAGGTGCTGCGGTTGATCGTGACAAACTCGCGAAAGGTGTTGTCGTCACCGATATCGAGGTAGGTCGGTTCGCCGCGATATTTAAGGTCCTGTGTTTGCTGCCCGATCGAGCAATAGGCGTAGAACCTGTTCCCGCCACCGGCGTTGAGCGGGCCGCAGAGCGTGGCATGGTGCTGGAGCCAGCAATTTTCGCCTAACGAAACCCCGGCCTCAACGACGCAATACGGTCCGACGATCGTGCCCGTGCCGAGTTTGGCCGAGGGATCGACGATTGCGGTCGGATGGACCCTCACCTCGCTCATTTATCGAGAAAGGTGAACATCAGCTCGCCTTCGGAAACGACCGCGTCATTCACTACGCAACGGCACATTGCCTTGGCCAGCCGATTGCCACGCGACTTCGTCAGCTCCGCGTGAATGAAGAGCGTATCGCCGGGGAACACGGGCTTGCGAAATTTTACCCCGTCTGCGCTCATGAAATAGCCGACCCGGCTCGCGCTCTTGCTGATGCGCATCATGAGGACACTCGCCACCTGCGCCATCGCCTCCACCTGCAGCACGCCGGGCATGACCGGATGCCCCGGGAAATGCCCCTGGAAAAATGGCTCGTTGATCGTGACCGATTTGATCCCTGTGCACTTCGTTTCGCCCTCGAAGGAAACAATGCGATCAACCATCAGGAACGGATAACGATGCGGCAGGATGCTCATCACCTCGTTGATGTCGAGCCCGCCTTCGCCGGCCGGGAAGTTACGCTGCGGAAACATCGCCACCGTCCGCTCGTGCGCCTTGGCCAGGGCGCGCGTGAGATCGGTGTTGGCGCCATGGCCCGGCTTCACCGCTACGACATGTCCACGGATGGCGCGGCCGAGGAGCGCGAGGTCGCCAATAATGTCGAGGATTTTGTGCCTGACGAATTCGTCGGGAAAGCGAAGCGGTTCCTTGCTCAGGACCGATTCCCCCCTCACGACGATCGCATTCTCCAGGCTGCCGCCTTTGATCAGGTTCTTATCCATCAATGGCTTGACATCCTCGTAGTAAACAAAGGTGCGGGCGGGCGCGATTTCGCGCTCGTAGATCGCGGGCGTGATCGCAGTTGAGAGAAATTGGGTGAAGCGACCTTCCGGTCCAGCCTGCGTGCAGGAGATGCGAAACTCGTCGTCCGGCAGAATCACGAGGAGCGAGCCGCTCTTTGTCTCGACCGAGATCGGCTCGCGCACATGAAAAAGCAGGCGCGGCCCTTCCTGCGCTACCAGCCCAGCTTTCCGGATCGCCTCCACATAAGCGAGCGCACTGCCATCGCCGATCGGCGGTTCGTTGGCGTCCATCTCGACGACCGCGTTGTCGACCTCGAGGGCGGCGAGCGCGGAGAGGACATGCTCGACAGTGTGGACCCGCATCGAGCCTTCCCCGATCGTCGTCGCGCGCTCGACCGTTTTCACATTGGCAATCGTGGCGTCGACTGTCGGTTCGTCCTGCAGATCTTTGCGCTTGAACTTGATTCCTGAATCGACCGCTGCGGGTTGAATTTTCAGCGACACCCTGGCGCCGGTATGAAGTGAAGTGCCGCTCAACAAAGCGGCCTTGGCAAGCGTGTGCTGGAACTCGGCGGCGGAAGGCATGGCCCGCTACCTAACAGAATTTCGCGCCGCTGACCAGTAGCGCTTTCGTACCAGCTGCCGCCTCCGATGAGTAATCCAAGTGAGCGCGAATTCGTGGCCACCTATCCCTTTGCAGTTGACCGTCTGGAATTCGGCCAGCTACCCTTGGGCCGTGAAGACTCCAGTCAGCTGTTGACACGTTTATCCTGATGAAACGCGCCGCGGGCACTGCCCTGATTATTGCGTTGCTCGCGACATCCGCCTTCGCTCGCGACCAGGTCATCCACGCCGGCGCCTTGCTCGATGGCGTTAGCGATACGCCCCGCCACAAGGTTTCCATTCTCGTCCATGACGACCGCATCAGTGCGGTTGAGCCCGGCTTCGTCACGCCGACTGGCTCGGAGATCTTTGATCTTTCCGGTCAGACCGTGATGCCGGGCTTTATCGATTGCCACGTCCACATCGCATCGAAGTTGCCCAGCCGCGTCAATGCCACTGAAGACTGGCTGACGCATTCTGCGCTGGATCGAGCCTTCGACGGCGCCGTCTTGGTGCGGGCCATCTTGCAGCAGGGCTTCACCGGCGCGCGCGACGTGGGCGGTGGCGATGATACCATCGCGGTGCGTGATGCCATCAACTCAGGCAAGATCGCTGGCCCCCGGCTCTGGGTTTCGCTGGAACCGCTCGGGCCGACCGCCGGCCACAACGATCCGCGCAACCGACTCGACGCTGCTTTGTCTCACCCTGGCTGGTCAAACGGCATCGTCAACACGCCGGACGAAGCGCGCCTGCGCGTGCGCGAACACCGCCAACGCGGAGCTGACCTGATCAAGATCATGCCGTCCGGCGGCATTGCGTCCACGGGTGACAATCCGCGTCAGCAGTTCATGACTGACGACGAGATGCGCGTCGCGGTCGAGCCGGCTCATTCCCTTGGCCTAAAGATCGCCGCCCACATTTATCCGGCGACTGCGATCGAGGCTGCCGTCCGCGCCGGAGTCGATTCGGTCGAGCACGGTTCTTTTGCCACCGCGCAAACCTTCGCGCTGATGAAGGAGCACGGCACCTACCTTGTGCCCACTCTGACGGTCTACGAGGTTTACTATCTTGCGGCCCGCCATCAACCGGAACTTTTGACGCCCGGCACCGCTCCCGAAGAAAAACTTTCCGCTGGCGGTGAAATCCGGCACCAAAATCGCCTATGGCGCCGAGATCGGTGAAGGCGACCACACGATGGAGTTCGGTCTCATGATCGCCGGCGGCCTGACGCCGATGAAGACGCTCTTCGCCGCGACGCGCAACGCGGCCGATCTTCTTGGTGCCTCGGACCGTGTCGGCTCAGTCCAACCTGGGCGCCTTGCCGACCTCGTGGCAACTGCCGGCGATCCCCTCGCTGATCCCGCGCAGTTTACGCACGTCGATTTCGTGATGAAGGGCGGAGTTATTTACCGCCAGGATGACCATCCGACAGTCGCCAGCGTGGAATAAAGCGCGAATCATTGGCGTCGTTAGGCAACAAACGACCTAACGTTTGCCGCGTAGCGCCGGACCAGGCCGCGTCCCTGCTCCTCAATCAGCAAGTGGAATGAAACAACCCACCAACAGCCTTGCTCTGCGCCAATCGATTGTAACGCTCCACGGCCGCCTTCGTTTCCTCGACATAATACGGGATGCCCCTGTCGCGCAGCATCTGCAACGTTTCCGGGCAAGTCTGGAGCGCCAATTCCATACCGCGAGTAAGGACGACGACTTTGCTCCCATGGTCGAGTAACTCTTGAACATCAGCGGGCTGAATGCCTGGCACATGATGCATGCCGGTCTCTGTCCAATCCCATGCGCGTCCACCGCCGGGGTAGAGCTTGTAATCACGACCCGCGCCGAGGCCCTCGACCTCCATGCGACCCCATGAAATGTGAATAACGCGCGGCGACCGTGCCTGCTTTTCGTGTTCAGTGCTCATGACATTCATGAAGTCGCACGCCTCGTTGAAGGATGTTATCGTTAACTGGTTGTAGCTATCGTCAGCCGGGCTGGCCAGTTCAAGGCTGGCGCTCTAAGCGCGTAACGCGCGGGTTATCAATCCCGAGATCCCAGAGCCAAAAGGGATAGGCATAGCCGGGTGTGCCCAGCTCGACGCCGACGGTTTCGACGTCGTGCATAAGGGCCTGCCAGTCGGCGTCGGTGCCAGGTCTGCCATTGCCCTTGGTCACCACCCAGCCTGCCGGGATGGTAAGCGAGGCGGCGTCGACCGGAAACTCGTAGGTGTGCCAGCCAACCGGCAGCCTGGAGATGTCGACGCCGACGTAATAGGCATCGACACCTCTGCTGAAATCACCGGTCCCAAGGGTGGTGTTAAAGTCGAGAGTGATGTTGCGGTCTGGGACTGCGATGCCGCTAAAGATGTCGATGTCGACGCTGAACGTGCCGAGCCTTTTAAAGGCAAAGTCACCGAGGAAATGGGTGGGGAATGTGCCAATGGGGACATACCAGGTCGGGACGGCTGCGTCGGCCGAGGCGCGCAGGTAAGGGCCCGGGTTTCCGCCGTCGGGCTCGATTGTGGGTGGAGCGGTCGTAAGATGCCAGTCGCCGTCGTTGCTGCCGTTGTCAAAGGTTTCGACAAACCCGGCATGCAAGGCGGGAATGGAGAGAAGAAGAAGGAGCGGGAGGAGTTGCCAAAGGCGAGGACGGCGAAAGGGGCGTAGTTGCACGGTGATGGGCTGCGTGAGTCTTGAAGTTGCAGTCATGCAGTTCATTTAGGCGTGCGGAAATGATGTCAAAGGAAGAGACAAAAAGGAAGATTTTTTGTAATTCGTTAGTCCTTATTTGAGGAAGATGAGGACGAGAAACCTGGCCCTTCCACAGCTGCTGTGCCCCCGGTTGAGTCGGCTTGGAAGGTCGACGTCCAGAATTGAAAGCCGAAGCTGCAGAGGAAAGGGCGCCGACCACAACATTCGGGGCTCTCGTGGTCAGCAGCCCGCTAAATCTTGGGGCTGGAAGGGCTTGGTTGATCCCGGATTATTAGTTGTCTGGAGCCCGCTTTTCGCCTATGTTCCAAGGCCGCGGTTCGGCCGCGCTTTTTATGCTCCAAGCCAAAGACGAAATCGCCGTTTCCACTGTCTCTTCCGACCGGCCCGCGGCCATCTCCGAAAACCAAAAATACAACGCTGCGCAGATCGATAAGCTGGAGGGTCTCGAAGCGGTCCGGAAGCGCCCCGGCATGTATATTGGCGACCCGGACGAGCGCGGGTTGCACCATTGCGTTTTCGAGGTGCTCGACAATTCGATCGACGAACATCTCGCCGGTTACTGCAGCCGGATCGATGTGGCGATCCATGTCGATGGCTCGGTCTCGGTGCGCGACAACGGGCGCGGCATTCCGGTCGACATGCATCCGAAGTTCAAGATGCCGGCCGTTGAGCTGGTACTGACGAATCTGCACGCGGGCGGCAAGTTTGGTCAGGGCGCCTACAAATATTCCGGCGGCCTGCATGGCGTCGGCGCGAAGTGCGTCAATGCGCTCTCGGACTGGTTCAAGGTGGAAGTGTCGCGCGACGCGAAGGTGTATCACATGGCCTTCGAGCGCGGGAAGACGACAGAAAAGCTGAGCGTCATCGGCGAACTGAAGAACAAGAAGATCACAGGCACGCTGATCACCTTCCTGCCTGATCCGACAATCTTCACGATTACAACAGAGTTTAAGTTTGAGCGACTGGCCAGCCGGCTGCGCGAACTGGCGTTTCTCAACCCCGGCCTCGAAATCACGCTGACCGATGAGCGGGTGGACCCGCCGAAAAAGGAGACGTTCTTTTACAAGCACGGAATCGAGGAGTTCGTTAAGCAGCTGGGCGAAAATAAGAACGTCATTCATCCCAAGCCGGTCGTGATCTCGCGGCAGCGCGACGAAGTATTCGTCGATGTCGTGCTCCAGTACAACGACGGCTACAACGATCAGATCCTGCCCTTTGCGAACTCGATTCCAAACCCGGATGGCGGCACGCACCTGACCGGCTTCCGCACCGCCCTGACGAAAGCGATCAATCAATATGCGCGGAGCAACAGCCTGGTAAAGGAGAAGGATCCGTCGATCTCCGGCGACGATGTGCGCGAAGGATTGATCTGCGTGCTGAGCATCAAGCTGCCCAATCCGCGCTTCGAATCGCAGACGAAAGTGAAGCTGGTGAACACCGAGATCGACGGCGTGGTCAACTCGGTCGTCTATGATGGGTTAATGACCTATTTCGACCAGAACCCGCCGGTGGCGAAAAAGATCTTCGACAAGGTATTAACGGCCGCGCGCGCGAGAGAGGCCGCACGCAAGGCGCGAGAGACGATCCGCAAAGGCGCGCTTACCGGCGGCGGTTTGCCCGGGAAACTGGCCGACTGTTCAGAGCGCGATCCGGAGTTGACCGAGCTCTATATCGTGGAGGGCGATTCTGCCGGCGGCTCAGCGAAACAGGGACGCGACCGGCGTTACCAGGCAATTCTGCCGATCCGCGGCAAGCTGATCAACGTCGAGAAAGCGCGCCTCGACCAGGCGCTCAAGAATACGGAGATCCAGTCGATGATCACCGCGATCGGCACCGGCATCGGCAAGCCGAAAGAAGAAGCGACCACGAAAGAGGAGGGGACCTTCGACATTAGCAAACTGCGCTACGGGCGGATCATCATCATGACGGATGCCGACGTGGATGGCTCGCACATTCGTGTGCTCCTGCTGACGTTTTTCTACCGGCAAATGACAGAACTGGTGCGCGCTGGGAAAATCTTCATCGCGCAGCCGCCGCTCTACCAAATCAAGCGCAAGAAGCGTGAGGAATACGTCGATGACGACGTGCAGCTGAACAAGATTTTGATCTCGTTAGGCGCGGAGGATGTGCGTTTGAAAAATCTCGCCGACAACAAGGAGCTGACGACCGCCCAACTGAAAGATATCCTCGAACAGCTGGAGAAACTGGCCAAGCTGAGCGAGTCGGTCCGGCGGCACGGCGGCGATTTTGAAGATTTCCTCAATCATCGCGACGCAAAAGGCGACAAGCTGCCGACCTACCTCGTGAAAGTGCGCGATGGCAACGAGGAATCGGTCCATTATTTCCACGACGAACGCGCGGTGCGGAAGTTTCACGAGGACAATCTCGATCTGAATCTTTTCGACGAAGAGATGGGGCAGGAGCTGCTTCCGCTCACGAGCGCGGCCCCTAAAACGAATGGCAACCGGCGCCGCGGAAAATTGGTCGAGCTGCATGAAGCGACAACGATCCAGAAGCTGATCACCGAACTGGCCCGCAAAGGCCTGAAGGTGGATCACTATGCGGCCGCGGATCATCCGATTTTTGAGTTGATCGAAGGCGAAGGAGAGCGTGCAACGTCGCACCCGCTTTTTTCCATCCCGGAGATTCTGGAGAAGATCATGGAAATCGGACGGCGCGGCGTGCAGATCAAGCGCTTCAAAGGTCTCGGTGAAATGAACGCCAAGGAATTATTCAACACCACAATGGACCCGGAGAAACGCAAGCTGCTGAAGGTGGACCTGAACGATGACAACGCGGTCGAAGCCGACCAAATGTTTTCCAAGCTGATGGGCGACGTCGTTGAGCCGCGGCGTCAATACATCGAGGACAACGCGCTCAACGTGCGGAACCTGGATGTCTAAGGGAAAATCCGAAATCCGAATGACGAAATCCGAAGTAATGAGGAATTGGCAAAACCTAACGAGCCCGGGTGCTCGTTTTTCGTCATTCGAGTTTGGAAATTGCTTCGGAATTCGAGGTTCGGATTTCGGATTTTTCTGCTAGCGATGGGCGGCCTGTTTCATAAGCTGCGACACTCGCGGCGTTGCTATGTCGTTTGCGCGGTCGCGCGCTCGGGAAGCAATCTGCTTACTGACGGTTTACGCGAGACGCGGCGGTCAGGCCGGCCCAAGCAGTTTTTCCTGCCGAAATACGAGCCCGAATATGCCGCCCAATGCGGGCTCGACGCGAGCGATTTCGCCGGCTACGTGCGCGGAATCATCCCAGCGACGGCGACCTCGAACGAAGTCTTCGGCTTCAAGTTAATGGGCTGGTACTTGCAGGAATTCCTCGAGCGCCTTCGCGCGACACGGGCTTTTGGCGGCGGGAGCGAATCACAGGATTTCGAGATGTTGAGCAACGCTTTCCCCCGGCTGCAATTTATCCAGATCGTCAGGCGCAACAAAGTGCGACAGGCCGTTTCGAGAGCGCGAGCGGCCCAGACCGGTCTCTGGAAAATCCAGGAGGGCAATGCCGCCTCAGGCGAACCCCAATTCGATTTCGATTTGATTGCGAGTTGTCGCGAAGACGCGCGCCGCGAGGAAATGATTTGGAGCGAATTCTTTGCCCGGCTCGGCGTGCAACCGTTTCGTGTTGAATACGAGGATCTGTCCGAGAATTACACGGGGAGCATCGCGGCGGTGCTAAAATTCCTGAAAATTCGCGCTCCGCGCCGGTCATATCTCCAGCCGGTCACCGTCCGGCAAACGGACGGCCTGTCCCGCGAGTGGGAGGAGCGATTCCTGACCCTGAGCGCGCCTAACGAACTAGCCATTTCCTGATCCATGTATAACGCCAACGAAAAAGTCGAACCGATCAACGTGGCCGAGGAGGTCTCGAGGTCGTTCCTCGATTACTCGATGTCGGTCATCATCTCGCGCGCGCTTCCAGATGCGCGCGATGGGTTAAAGCCGTCGCAGCGCCGCATCCTCTACGCGATGCATGACCTCTCGCTTTTCCCCAACCGGCAGCACCGCAAATGCGCCAAGATCTGCGGCGACACGAGCGGTAACTATCACCCGCACGGAGAGGCGGTGATTTACCCGACGCTCGTCCACATGGCGCAGCCCTGGGCGATGCGCGAGACGCTGGTCGATGGCCAGGGCAACTTCGGCTCGGTCGAAGGCGATCCACCCGCGGCGATGCGTTACACCGAGGCGCGCATGACGCATCTCGGCGCCGCGCTCATGACCGACATGGACAAGGAGACGGTCGATTTCGTGCCGAACTATGACGAGACGCGCACGGAGCCGACGGTTTTCCCGGCCGCGTTTCCCAACCTGCTTGTGAACGGCGGCACTGGCATCGCGGTCGGCATGGCGACGAATATCCCGCCGCACAATCTCAGCGAAGTGATCGACGGCATCTGCGCCCAGATCGACGATCCCGACATCACGATTGAGGGCTTGATGAAGCACGTTAAAGGGCCGGATTTCCCGACCGGTTGTGCGATTTGCGGGATCGCCGGAGTCAAGCAATACATCGAGACCGGGCGCGGCAGCATGAAGGTGCGCGGCAAGGCCGGCGTCGAAGAGCTGAAAGGCAATCGCGAGCAGATTGTCATCACGGAAATTCCCTACAACGTAAACCGTGCCACGCTCGTTGAGCGGATCGCCGCTCTCGTGAACGACAAGGTGCTGAGCGACATCACCGCGATTCGCGACGAGTCGGACGAAAACACGCGCGTCGTTATTGAGTTGAAGCGCGACGCGTTGCCCAAGGTCGTCATCAACAATCTCTACAAGCACACCGCGATGGAGTCGTCCTTCGCGGTCAACATGCTGGCGATCGATCATGGCAAGCCGAAGTTGCTTTCGCTCAAGGAAGCGAACCAGGCGTTCATCGAGCATCGGCGCGAAGTCGTCCTGCGTCGGACCCGCTACGAATTGCGCAAGGCGGAGGAGCGGGCCGAGACGCTGGAAGGTTATCTCATCGCGCTCGCGAACATGGATGAATTCATCCGCATCATTCGCGGCTCGGCCAATCGCGAGGAAGCGCGGGTCAAATTACTCGCCTTCGAGTTTACGCGCCGGCAGGTCGAACAGATCGGTGTCCTGATTCGGGATGAAGCGCGTCTGACGGAAGGCCGTTACGCGTTTAGCGAACATCAGGCAAACCAGATTCTCGATCTGCGTCTTTATCAACTGACCGGGCTCGAGCGCGAGAAGATCGTTAACGAATACAAGGAGCTGATCGAGACGATCAAGGATCTGCGCGACATTCTCGCGAAAGAGATTCGTGTTTTTCAAATCATCAAGAAAGAGCTGCGCGACATCCAGCAGAAGTATGCCGGCCCGCGCCTGACCCAGCTCGTGCCCGACGAAGGCGAGATCAACATGGAGGATCTCATCGCCAACGAAGGTATGCATTATCAGCATCACCCACGGCGGCTTCATCAAGCGCACCGCAGTAAGCGCTTTTCGCGCCCAACGCCGCGGCGGCAAGGGCGTCATCGGCATGACCACGCGCGAGGGAGCGACGCAGGAGGACGAAGGAGATTTCATCGAGCATCTCTTTACCGCGACGACGCACGATTACCTGATGTTCTTCACGGCATCAGGACGCTGCTATGTCGAGAAGGTCTATGAGATTCCTGAGATGGGCCGGGCTTCAAAAGGCCGCTCGATCGCCAACCTGCTCGAGTTGCGCGCTGGCGAAAAAATCGCCGCGACCATTCGCGTCCAGTCGAAGAGTAGCGGCACGGGGCCGAACGCGGTCGATGAGACCTGGGATGAGAAGCTGCACATCGTCTTCGCGACTCGCAGCGGTATCGTGAAGAAGTCCAACCTTTCCGATTACAGTAACGTCCGCAAAGGCGGCATCATCGCGATCCAGATCGAAAAAGATGATTGCCTGATCGACGCTGTCCTGACGAACGGCGACAACGAGATTGTCCTCATCACGGCGGAGGGAATGAGCCTGCGTTTTCATGAAGAGCAGTTGCGCGATCAGGGACGCAACACCGTTGGGGTCTGGGGCATTCGACCCGAGAAAGGTGATCATATCGTGGGCATCGCCCTCGTAAACAACGACGCCATGCTCCTTGTCGCGGGAGAGAATGGCATCGGGAAACGGACGGCATTCGACAACTACCGAACCCAGAAGCGCGGCGGCAAAGGCATCATCACGATGAAAACCGGTGACAAAACCGGCCGGGTGGTCGGTGCGCTCACCGTGACGGAGAAAGACGAATTGATGCTCATCACGACCAAGGGCCAGATGGTGCGTACCCGCGTTTCTGAAATCCGTGCCGTCGGCCGCAACACGATGGGCGTAAAACTTATGGACCTGCGCGGATCAGAGAAACTGCAGGCGATCGCGCCGGTCGTTAGTCAGGAAACGGAAGAGGTCGAGGTGTAGCGGCGGGCGTGTCGCCGGCTGGCTTCAGAGCAACGTCCAACTTCTGCGGCCGACACGGGCGCCGCTACTGCCTTCGGATTACGCGAAACGGAGAGACGCATCTCCCTATTCGCAACAATCCAACTCCCGGGTTAATGGCCGCCCGCGCTTTGTCGAGTCACCGTCGTGCTCGTTGTCGTCGGTGTTTGTTCCACTACGTTCGGGCCACGGATCGGTGCGGGTTCGTCCGTCGCTGCCGTTTTCTTTGTGTCGCTCGCGCAGGAGCAGAGAACGAGAGCGAATGCCGCAACAACCGGGTTTACGTGAACAAGATTTTTCATAAACGGATTCGATGCTGTCATCCAATTCAATGGAAGTTACGCCCGCGATGGAGCAGCGAGCAACTTTTCAGGCCCGGGCGATCGGCACCTCGCGGCCGGTGCTGCTCGACAGATAAATCGCGTCGAGCATTTCCATGAGATAGACGGCCGGCTGCGCGTCATTCGTCGGCGCCGCCCGGCCGGCGATGGCATCGACGAAGTTTTGCATCTGCAGCTCGAACGGATCGACATTGTCCCTGGGCTCGAGCGCCTCATCAAGCAGCTTACCGCTTTCGTCTCGGAAGAGCGTGAGCGGCTTTAAACGCACCGTGGCCTTGGTGCCGTAAACCGTGCAGTTGTTCAGTTCGCGTCCGAAACAAAGACCCTGCGGGATCTCGTCGGTCAGGTTGCCGGCCCAGGAGGTCTTCGGTTGCACGACCGCGTCGTTCTTGAACCGGATGAAGGCAAAGGCCGCGTCCTCCACATCGAAAATGGGCGTCTGCACGAGATGCTTGAAGTTTTGGAAGACCGACGCCGTGACTGAGATCGGCCTCGGCGTTCCCATCAAATACCAGGCCGAATCGAGCGCATGAATGCCGATGTCGATCAGCGCGCCGCCGCCGGAACGCTTCTTTTCCGTAAACCATCCGCCAACACCTGATGGGATGCCGCGCGAGCGCACCCAGATGGCTTCCGCGAAGTAAATCTTTCCCAGCCGTCCGCGGCTGACGAGTTCGCGTGCCAGACACATCGCTGGGGTGAAGCGAAACTGGCGACTGAAAAAATAAACGAGGCCCTGTTTTTCTGCTTCTTCATGCAGGACGCGCATCTCGGCCCCGTTCAGGGTTGGCGGTTTTTCGCAAAGGACATGTTTGCCGGCGCGGAGAGCGGCGAGCGTGACCGGGAAATGCAAATGGTTCGGCAGGCAATTGACCGCCGCATCGACCTTCGGATCGCCTAACAAGTCGGCGTAGTCTGGGTAGACCCTGCGCGGCTTGTAAGCCTGGCTGAACTCTGCTGTTCGCTCCTCATCAGGCTCGGCCAACGCGTGAACGACCGCGTTCGACGCGGCGCGGACCCCGCGGGCACATTGCTGCCCCGGCCAGCCAGCGCCAACAATTCCTATGCGCAGCTTCTTCGTCACCGATGGACGATGCGCTCAATCCATCGCCCTTGCGCGAAGTTTCTTGAGGAGTGATCGCTTGCGTTTGCTCTCGAGAATCTTCTTCTTCAAGCGTGGCGGCCGCGGCGAATTCCGTCTCCGCTCCAGTGCCGCTTTTGCCCGCTTTCGTTGCCGAGCCTCTTCCTCTCGTCGCTCCAGTGTGTCGAGCAAGCGCTCCAGCGCGAGGGCGCGGTTGCGTGCCTGCGAACGCGAGTCTTGCACCGTGACTGCCGTCCCACTGGGAAGGTGCTTCAGTGTCACGGCGGTAGAGACTTTGTTCACGTGCTGACCGCCCGGCCCGCTCGATCGGGCAAAGGTTTCCTCGAGATCTGCTTCTCTAATCCCGAGGCGGCGCATTCTTCCTACCGGCGTCATGGAATAACCTTTGTCGTTAGATCCATATGTCCGACATTATTTCCGCGCGATATGGAATTCCCCAGGGTGGCCAGGCAATTCAAAGCGTTATGAGCGGCTCTGGACCGGGTGGTGGTATCGCAGCCATTCGAGATGCGCATTCCCGGCCGACAGCGTCAATACCGCGATGATCACGCGGGAATCAGCAAAGGTTGGCAAGCCTTCTACCAGAGAAGGAGTGATCGGATGCTTCGCTTTGTTTTTCACGCTTGCGTTGCCTTTTGTTCAGGATTGTGATTGCTAAAGCCCCGTAGTGCGAGCGGGCGCTTACCTGGAGCCGCGGGCGTTGCACGGCTCCGGCGGCAAAGCAAAGGCGGCGCCGCTTGCGCGACGCCGCCTTGATTGCAGTTGCCTGCTTTTGATTCCCTACTCGCCGCCGAACCTCTTCGTCACTTCGTTCGAACAGTTCATCGTGTTCTTGTTGCACACCTTGTAGGTGTAGAACCCGAAGGTCGTGAGCGTGTCTATATAGGTCCCGCTGTTCCCCACCCGCGCCAGCGGCGCTCCGTTGCGGTAGATGTCCACCTGGGCCGTGGTCGCCCCGGTCCAGGTCAGACGCACCATCAGTCCAGCATTCGTCCTGCGCGCATTGCCCGTGAGCACAATCTGACCCGGCGTCGGTGTCGGCGTCACCGTCACCGTAGGCGTCGCGGTTGGCGTCGGAGTTGGCGTCGGAGTTGGCGTTCCGCATGGCACCAACAGAGCCACGTCGTCCACATACATGGCCGTATCGTCGCCGAAGCCATCCTGGTGCACCAGGAACTTGATGCGCACCGTCTGGTTCGCGTACGGCGTCATGTCGACCTGTGTGTTGAGCCAGGCCTGCGTGTTGTTACACTGATGGAAGATTGTCGCCAGGATGGTGCCGGAGCTATCCGTGATGTAGGCATCCTGCCAGTCAAAGGTAATGCTGTCAGTGGTATAATCCCAGTGCCAGAAGCTCAGGGTGCCCCCGCCGGCGGGTACCGCGAACTGCTGATAGAATGAGCTGTCCCCTAGGGGCTCCGCCCCGGAGACATTACCCGCCAGCGCCGAAAACGTCCCACTGTGCACTACGTCCGTGCTGATCACAGGATCGTTACTGTGGCCGTCAATCACCCAGTCGGGAGCGAACATGCCGGTCTCGAATCCACCGTTGGTAATTATCCCGCTATCGCACGGAGTAGGCGTTGGCACTGGAACGCACGCATCCAGTGTTTCCGCGCTGGCAACCGTGCCCGAGCCGTCGTAGCCGCCGGCCGAAATCAATTTATCGGCGATCGCCGCACCTGATGGGAATGAGCGCTGGACGTTCATGTTGGGAGCACTTGACCAGGTATCGGTGCTGGGGTCATAGCGTACTGTGCCGTTGGTGGTATCCGGAACCGGCCGACCCTTGACTCGCTCCCTGGCAAACGCAGCCTTGCTCGAACCGTGCCCACCAGGGCCAAAGGGATTGCCGCCCCCGAAAGCCCAGAGGTTGTCGACTGCAACGCCGCTGCCGGCAACGTTAGTATTCCCGGCTGGCATGTTAGCCTTTGCCGTCCAGGTATTCGCTGCAATGTCGTAATCCCAGTTGAGATTGATTACCAGGTTGGCAGCATCCCGCCCACCGGCCACGTATAAGTGGCCGTTAATAACACCCGAGGCCATGCCACCTGCCGGATGTGGAAAGCTCGCCTTAGACGTGAAAGTGTTCGCCACCGGGTCGTATTCCCACGTGTCAGGCTGGGCGCTGTCTACAGTACCGGTGTTATAGCCACTGACCAGATAGATCTTGCCGTTGGCGCTGTTGTACCCGGAACCCATAAAACTGCGCACGTCCGGCATGTTCGCTCCGGCACTCCAGGTGTTGGAGGCGATGTCATAGATTCTGGTGGCGTTGGTACATACGCCGCTGACGGCATCTTCACCGCCGAAGACGTAAATCTTGTTGGTCGTCGGGTAATAAACCGCGGATGCCATTAAACTGAGCGAGTCGGGCATGGGCGCAAGTGTAGTCCACGAGTTACCAACCGGATCGTAGCGGTAGAGGCTGTTCAAAGTGGTGCCTGTGGTAAAAGAGTAGCCGCCGGCATGGTACGAGTAGGTGCCGTCGGAAGCGCCCGCAGCCCCGTACAGGTCCAGCGGCATATTTGCAACGAGTTGCCAAGGCACCGGGCAGACGTCTGGCGCCGAAGGTCCCTTGTTAATCTGTCGTTGCCCCAGCGCGAGGGGGATCACGATCACACAAAGCAGACTGAGCAGAAACGCACCCCGAAACAGATACGTCCTGATGGTAACAGGTGGTTTATTCATTTTGGATTGTCCTCTTATTTTTTAATATTTTCTGGTTCTCTTGCACTGGTTTTATTCGGGAGCACACACGGGTGTCAAGTGTTTTTTTAGGTTTTTTTCGATTCCTTTGTTTTGTGGTTTTTCGGGATGTTTCCTGCGCCTGATTAGTGGTCAATCCGGGCCTGTGCAGATCATCATCGACGGATTCGGGCCCGGATTTGCGATGGCCTGGTATTTCTCGGTATCGAGCTCGACGACAGACAGAAGTCTGCGAACGAGGGGAATATTTCCGCGAAACCAGCAGGGTTTTGGTGCGCGTCATGCGGACGGACGACGAGCTAGTGATCGGGCGCTCGGCCCTGCACTTCCTCGGCTCGGTGAACAAAAAGGCCAGAGCATGAAAACAGCGGGCCGTAAAGCACATCACAAGCGCGAAAAATCCCACCGCGATCCCCCATGCTCAACGAACCGACTGGTTGACCCTCGCGGCAATCGCGCATCGGGTGATGATCGAGCGTGGCCTGGAGCCAGACTTCCCGGCGGCGGCGCGTCAGGAATTGGCTGCCATCCATGATCCCGCCAGTGTGACAGCCGGCGTGCGTGATCTGCGCGATCGACTCTGGGCTTCGATCGACAACGACGATCCCCGCGACCTCGACCAGCTAACGATTGCGGAATCTCTCGCGGACGGGGGATAAAGCTGCAGCCGCAGAGCGAACATCCTGACGGCTTGAGCGAGGCGGATTTCGACGAACTCTTCACTAGGGGAAAGCCGGTCATTTTCGCCTACGACGCCTACCCGTGGCGATTCATCGGCTGACTAACCGCCGCACCAACCACGACCAAATTCATGTCCGTGGTTACAAGGAGGAAGGCACGATCACCACCCCGTTCCACATGACCATGCTGAACGATCTGGACCGGTTCCACCTCGTGCTGGACACGGTCGACCGTCTCCAACAGACGGGTGACAAGAGCATCTACCTGAAGTAACAGCTAGAAAACAAGTTGATCGAGCACAAGGAATACGTCGACAAGAACGGGCAGGACCTGCCGAAAGTCAGAAACTGGAGGTGGGCAGAACGAGGCACCAAACTGTCCAATCGTATTGAAGAAAGCAGCGGATCTATGAATAAACACAGTCACAATCACGGTTCGGAACACAAGGGCCCTCACCATCAGCATGTCCCTTACTGGAAACGGGCGCACACAGACTGGCGTTTCTGGGTCGGCGTGCTGTTGATGTTTGCAGCCATCATCACCTATGTGATGAGCCTTGACCTGGCCTGGCGACCCCGCAACCAACCGCAGCCGTCACCATCCGGGATAACTGGAAAATAACCAGATGGTCAAAACGAAAAGATCACTACCGTAAACGCGCAAGAACTCATCGAGAGCGCAAGAGCGCTCGTCGCCGGCGACAGGGGCCTGCTGCCGATGGACGAAAGCAATCCCACCTGCAACAGGCGATTTGCCAAACTGGGGTTCCCGCAGACAGAAGAGGCGCGGCGCGCTTATCGTGAGCTCGATTATTCGCCTTCGCATGCGGTAATGATCAGCCAAACACGAAGAGAGCGGCGAGGGCGAAAGTTCTAGCCGCCATGAAGACGATTGTGATTGCCGGCGACGACGCGCGTCTCTGGTTTGTTCCCCGGGGCTGGTCGCTCGCCTTCTGTGAGACCGGCCGACGCTTATAAGCCGCGACGAAAACGTCTTCGAATGAAGCTGCTATTTCGAGTGACGTTGATATTCTGGCTGTTTTGAAGATAGAGCGCTTGAAAATAATGGAGGCGTTCGCTCGGAGTCATGCCTTCCAAGAATGGCAGATTTCCTGATCGACCCTGCGAATCAACCGCGACCACGATTTGGCTGTTCGACGGTGGAGGCGGAGCGTAATCGATAACATCCTGGGAAACTATCTCGTTACTTGGTTGCCGGCTCTCGCTGCCGCTTGCTTGTTGACCGGCTTGATCGGTCTGCACCGAGTAGTTTCCTAAAGCCATGAGAGCATTGCGCTCTGCACGCAGGGCGCTCCGCCGATCGACATCTGCGGGTGTTCCTGTCAGCGGTGCACTCAACATCCGGTCGATCTCCACGATGCGATCTGTTTGGGACTGCGCCGGCGCTTGAATGGTGGCGACCGGCGCTGCGGGCAGCGGTTGTTGCAAGGTGGTCCTTTCCAGCGCTGCCGGCATTGTGACGACGGCCCTGGAACAGCCAGCCAGGCTCAGGGCCATGGCAGAAAGAGCGATTAATTTCGTGTTCATCCAAAACTTCCTCCTCGGAAATAAGCGTCCACGAGCTGCGATTCGATCTGGAAGAGCGTTGATTGTCAAGAAATTTCAAACTGTGTCGGCTCCGAAACGAAGCGCATGAAACGCGGACAACTGGTGGCGGAACGCGGCTGGTTACTGATTTTCGGCGGCAACGGCGTCCGCGTGCCGTAGATTCGTGCCAGTCCCGCGTTCACGAGCGACTCGGCGAAGTCCCGACCCTCTGCCGTCGTCACGACCGCATGATACCTCGGCAGCTTGCTCTGACCGAGATGAGATGATCCGCGACTCGTTAGGCAATAAAGAACCTCCTGCAGGCGGCTCCTGATCGACAATATCAAAGTTCAACAAATAACTTGGTTAGAACTTGTCCGCCACCGGACTCCTCCCGATCACAAAATGCCAAAACGCGCGAGTATCATCCCGCGGGTTTTGATCGGTATCGGCGAGCCACGAAATGGTGGTCGCCATATTAATCAGAATTGAAATGACGGCGAGCCCGACGATGACATAACGAACGCGAACCAACATCGTTGCACCGGTGCGGAGGAAAACGAGAAAGGAGAAAATCAGTGCCGGGTAAAGATCGGTGGCGTAACGTTGAGCAAGAGCATCGAACGACAAGATGCACACAAACTGAGTGGATAGAGCCAGCGCGACCCAGCGGTCGAAGGTGTCGGCGCGATCTCTTGAGAAAAGACATGTCACACCGAAAACGGCGCCAAGCACGAGCCAACTGGAGCACCATAGGACGGAAAGATATGTTTCGCTCATGGGGAGCACAAAGAGCGAGGGATAATTGTAAGAGTGGCGCGCGGCGACCAGAAATGGCGCCCGGTCCTGAAACGGCGGAAAACGCAAGCTAAAATAATCGGCAAAGCTCAACGGCACGCGGCGCAGATCAAAAAGTCCGTGTCGCACGGCGAAATTCCGGTGGGTCGGATTGATGTAATGTGTAAGACTGATTCCGGTGAAAACGCCGAAGCGCGCATAGCTCAATAGGAGATAGGAAACGAGACCAGCCGCGAGCGGGACAAAAAGGACAGCCAGTCCAACTATTCGCTCGTCACGAGAAAGGCGAAAAGCCAGCAAGGGAGCAACAAGAAAGAGAGGCACTCCAAAAGTTGCGCGCGAATGCAATGCGAAAACGGCGCAGAGCGAAAATGCGAGGAGGGATCGAGTCAAATCCTTGCCCTGCAGATGGCGGGAGCGGTTCGCGAAATAGAGCCCTGCCAGCGACCACGCCAGGCCCCAGATAATGGCTTCGTTGTAGATGCAAGGGTTGCCAATCAAAAGAAAGAGTGGCGAGGCGAAAACAAACGCCAACAAACAAGCGTTTCCGACCCACGTGCGGGCGCGAGAGTCGAGAAGCGACGAACGCAAGGCATCGCCTAGAAGTCCAGCAAAAGAGAGAAGGCCCACAACCCCGGCGAAAAAGCCAGAAAGCCGCGACCAGTTTCCTCGTCCCGAGGAATAAATCAGATTAAGAGGCATGCGCAGAAATGCCGGGAAAGCGCCAAAGTAGATCCGGTCTCTGCCGTTGACGACGATTGACTCGTGACGGGCGGCCGTGCCATCAACGTCCACATTGCCCCGCAAGAAGTGTTCGGCCTGCGAATCGAAGGCTTCACCGAGCACTTCATTCACAAAAATGTGCCGCCCGCCGGCTGTGGTCACGACCCAGAGCGCAGCGATCAGCATGAAAATAAGTGGAAAGAGACGCGGAGCGGTCTTGCTTTTAGTCATCTATCGACCAGTTCGCCGAGCAGGTTGAGTGAGAGAATCGTGGTAACATTCGTAAGCGTGTCCCGGGGGTTCTTGCGGCGCCGCGTCGTGCCGCCTCCAGTTCAAGACGGTCGTCGAGGGACATGAAATCGAAACGTAGTGAAGATTCCGGCATTCTGCGGACTTCACTGTTTTTTGTTCGCCCTGCCGGGTCGCCCCGAACCACAACCATATTGATTAGCCTCTTCACTGCGATTTCCTCCAACTCGGCATGGGCTTTCTCGAACAGCCTCGGGGAACCCGGCCCGCCTCTTCGTTGGGGTACCTTCGGCTCTGTAGCCGGCGAGAAGCGTTTCAAAAATTGCAGAAAGATCAAACCCTAAATTTCTTGCTCAATCAGGCCAAACGCCCAAGTTTGTTGGCCTAATTTTGGGGCCTGGGTTTGGTACCAGATTTGACCTCTACGACGTGCCTGGAATGGCACTCGTGGCCACGTCGCAGGGATCGACACGAGCGAAAGCAATCCCGCCGGCCGTCTGCAAATGCACGTCCTGGCAGTCGCCGCTGAGTTCGAGCGCAGCGTGATTCGCGAACGCATCAATGCGGGACTCGCCGCGGCGAAGGAACGCGGCGCGAAACCTGGCCTTCGGCGCAAGCTTCACCTCCACCGCAATGCGGTGGCCAACCTCATGCAGCGCGCACCATCGGGCCGGACGATCGCCGTCGAATTGAATATCCCGACAGGT
This sequence comes from uncultured Verrucomicrobiae bacterium, assembly GCA_963742545.1. Taxonomy (GTDB): domain Bacteria; phylum Verrucomicrobiota; class Verrucomicrobiia; order Chthoniobacterales; family UBA10450; genus Palsa-1392. The sequence continues at coordinate 95,604 of CAVUMF010000008.1, forward strand.
TCGGTATTCGCCGTGATGCAAGCTGCGCGAAGAGATGGGAAAACCTGGTCAACAACGAAAGCGGCGCGAAAAGGTGGGTAGGTAAAATTGTCTCTCGATCAATCTTTGCCAACCCAGTGCGCAATTCGCCGATTGTCTCGCTTGGCCATAGCAGTCTCCCGTCGATCTCTGTCAAGAATCGCGTCTGCAATCAGCTTAATTGTCCCGCTGGGATGCATAACCTGCGCACCTACCCGCTTTAGGCCTGCTGCCGCACGCAGAATCGCGCCATCGTAGGTGAGGAGAATCATTCCGTTTTCCACCGCGGAGAAAACGATCATCACGTCATTATGCCGACTTTGTGTCACTCGCCTAGTTCCGAAAACGATCTCGCGAATCTCGGAGCGGAGATCCCTTTGTTTCTCAGTTGAGATGACAGGACAGACTGTCCAGCGATTCCAGCTCTTGTGTTGATCCTTGGTTGATCGCGCAACGGGTGCTTGCGAATGCCGGGAAAACTTTAGCTTGATCACTCCGACTTCGTCCCACTTCAAAAGCCGAGCCATCTCGGGGGTTTGCTCCTTGCAATTCATCATGCAATTCGCGTCCAGAATGAAATTTAGATGGGAGATGCGTCGGCTGATTTTCATACTACGAATCGGATAGCTTTTTGGTGTTGATCTCCGTCAAGTGGCTCCGGCCCAGGGCGGGAAAGCTTTGCTCTCTTCGGCCAGTAACGATCTTACGTTCGCTCCCGTCAATCGGGCGCAGCCACCGCTGCCCGTCGATGTCCGCAAGCTACATCTGCCGCTCATCAAACGGACGCTATTCGACGACGAGCACGAGACGCGAGTGCTCGCGTTCGCCAATCACGCTTTGGCTTCAGCGGCGGATTCCTGAATCGCCGGCCCGTAAATAGAAAGAGAGCGGGGCCCTTGACGAATACTTGGCGAACAGACTTCGATTTGGTGCGTTTTCGTGCACGACTATTCGCAACCGTTCAAACTACGTAGTTCAGCGATTCTCCTTAGTGAAACCACTTTTCAGAGGGTGCCGATGGCGGGACTTGAACCCACACTGAGATTTCTCTCAAACGGATTTTAAGTCCGTTGCGTCTGCCATTTCGCCACATCGGCATTGCGAGGCGCAGCTTACGCGGGGGCGTGGCGGCGCGGCAACCAGTTTTGGGCGGACCGGTAGACCGACAAGTCTTGCCTGATCGAACTCCAAAGGGCTAAAACGATTGCGCTCGAAGTCGTCTCTCCCGCTGCGATCTGCTCGTGCGAGCGTCGCGATTTCTGGCAACGAAACAGTCACGCCTAACGAGGAAACAACCGATGCAAAACTTCGACCACAACGCGACAAAATTCAGCGCGAAAAACGCGCTTCTTCTTGCCCAGCTCTGCAATGCCGCCTACGGCACGGAAGCGGATGCCCGTCGGCTCGCCGAGCGGATGGGCTTCACCGATTTCGAGTGGGTCGAGATTGAGCAGCCGCTGGAGAACACCTCCGCCCTCATCGTCGGGTGCGACGACTTCGCTGCGATCGCTTTTTGTGGCACCAAGAATCTCAAGAACTGGATGACCGATCTCCATTCGACGCCCGGCCGCTTTGCCTGGTTCTTTTCCGGAGCACCCGATATCGGTGAAGTGCATGCCGGCTTCGCCTTTGCCCTCCGCCATTCCTGGGAAAAAATCGCGCTCGCCATGAACCGTGTCATCCCACCGGTGGCGACCGCGGTGGCCAATCTGCAGGGTCTTTCCACCACGCCGCAGAAGACTCTCTGGATTACCGGTCACAGCCTCGGCGGTGCGCTAGCCGCACTCGCCGGCGGAGTTTTCTCCATGCTACCGGGCGGCATCATTCGACCGGTCGGCGGTGTCTATACATTTGGGCAGCCACGGATCGGTCTGCATAATTTCTGCGGAGCTTACGATCGTCTCCTCGAGGGCAAGACCTTTCGCTTCATCAACCGGGAAGACCTTGTCCCGCGCGTGCCGTTTCGCGGCTGGAACTACGCCGACCTTGGTCAGATGATTCATTTCGACAGTAACGGGTCGCCGCGTCTTGAGAGTCGCGAATGGAGCAACTTCCTCGCCCGCACCTTCGAGAGTTTTACCGACTTCTTCCAGATCACGACTCACTTCAACCCGGATGTGGGCGATCACAGCCGCACCGGCTACGAGCAGCTGGTCCAGGATCATCAGGCCGAACTCGAAGCGCTCTTTGCCTAACGACGGAGAGACGGGCGCCCTTCCGTCCCGTCTCGGAAATGAGGAGCCCACTGCGGTCGCCCCTCCAGCCTGAGCTTCGCCTGCATAGGGGATCGCGGTCCGGGTGAACCCCAGGAGTTCCCGTGGCGCGGCGGATGCCTCCTGCGGGACTGGTTCCCCCTTTATTTTTTCGTGAAGGCGTGAGCATATTGCTCGGGCCAACATGACCACTGCCAACAAGATCACCCTCATCCGCATCCTGATGATCCCGGCCTTCGTCCTGATGGCGATCTATTATGGGGAAAGCATCAAGGCCGGGGAACCGATTGAGTGGCAGCGCTACGCGGCGATCGTCATCTTCCTCGTCGCGGCTGCGAGTGACGGGCTCGATGGTTACATCGCCCGCCGTTATAACCAAAAAAGCGCGCTCGGCGTGATTCTCGATCCGATCGCTGACAAGGGCCTTCTCCTCAGCGGCATCATTACCCTGAGCATCAGCAACTGGAGCGATGTCGATCGACAGTATGGACAGTTTCCACTCTGGTTTCCGGTGCTCGTGATCAGCCGCGACGCTGTGATCCTGATCGGCAGCGCGGTCCTGCATCTTCTCAACGGCAAGGTCACAGTGCGCCCGGCATGGACTGGCAAAGTCGCCACTTTTCTCCAGATGACAGCGATTGCCTGGGTCATGTTGCAGATCATGTTCATACCGCTCATTTACATCGTCGCGGCCGCGGGCTTCTTCACTTTGGTCTCCGGCATCATCTACGTGGCGGACGGCTTTCGTCAGCTTGGCGCGCACGGCCAGTCCAACGCCGAGGGAGGGCAGACGGGTCGTTAGGCAATGGAACCTCGAAGCAGCCGCCAGGTCGCGATTGTCGGGCGGCCGAACGTGGGCAAGTCCGCCCTCTTCAACCGTCTCGTCGGGCGCAACATCGCCATCGTGCACGATCAACCCGGCATCACGCGCGATCGCATCTCCGCCCTCAGCCGGCGCGGCGCGGAACCGTTCACGGTCTGGGACACGGGTGGAATCGGCGGCCACGGCGAAACGGAATTGCTCCAGGAAGTGCGGAGCGCGGCGGACGCGGCCATGCGCGAGGCGGACGTCATTCTCTTCACCGTCGATGCGCAACAGGGTCTCACCCCGATCGACCAGGAACTGGCGCGTCTCCTCCGCCGCTCCCAGCGTCCCGTCATCCTCGTCGTCAACAAGATCGATCACCCAAAGCACGAGGATCTCGCCGGAGAATTTACCCGGCTCGGATTCCCGGATGTGGTCAGCATCAGCGCGGCGCACGGACTCGGCATCGGTTCGTTAGTCGAGTCGATCGAGCGGCGGCTTCCGCAATCCGCAATCCGCAATCCGCAATTCTCAATCACCAGTCCTGCACTCTCGCTCGCGATCGTGGGCCGGCCTAACGTTGGCAAATCGTCGCTCATCAACGCCATCCTGAGCGATCGGCGCGCCATCGTGAGCAGTCTTCCCGGCACCACGCGGGACGCGGTCGACATCGCCTACCGCCGCGGGTCGGATGCCTTTGTCTTCATCGACACCGCCGGTATCCGCCCGCGGGGCAAACATTCCAGCTCGGTCGAAGTCTTCAGCGTCATGCGTTCCGAGCGCACCATCCGACGAGCCGACCTTTGCGTGCTCGTCGTCGACGCCACGAGCGGAGTCACGGCGCAGGACAAGAAGATTGCCGCGCTCATGCAGAAGGCGCACAAGCCATCGCTTATCGTCGTGAACAAATGGGATCTCGTGAAACCGGAGCGCGGCGCGAAGGAGGCGCTGGCCCGGCTGCTCAATGAAACGCGCGAGCGTCTTTTTTTTCTGCCCTATGCGTCCATCCTCGTCGCTTCGGCGCTCACGGGCGAAAACGTCGATCGTCTTTTCAGCGCGATTCGCAAGATTCGGCGCGGCGCCGATGCGCGGATTGGCACCGGCGTGCTGAATCGTCTTCTGCGCGATGCTTTCGCGGCCAACCCGCCTCCGATGGTGAGCAATCAGCGTCTCAAACTTTTTTACGCGACCCAGCCGCGGAGCGAAGAGCAGACGCTCGCCACCCCGGAATTCGTGCTTTTCGTCAACGATCCGCAATTGTTAGGCGACACCTACGCGCGTTATCTCGAAGCGCAGATCCGAGAGGCGCAGCCGTTCCTCGGTTTGCCGCTGATGTTGAATTTCCGGCCGCGCGCCGAAAGTGCCTCACACAAAGGTCACGAAGGACCTTCGCGATCGAAAGCTCAACGCTCTTTGTGACCTTGGGGAACCTGGTGTGAGGCTAGAGCCGCATCCACTTTTTCTGCCGCGCGCTGAACTCGATCGCCTCGAGCACGCGCTGATTGGCCAGGCCATCGGCAAAGGTTGGGGCCGCGCTTCTCCGGGCCACCACCGCCCCGACGAAATCTGCAATCGTGTGCACGAAGCTGTGCTCGTAGCCGATCAAATGCCCTGGCGGCCACCAGTGCTCGATGTAGGGATGCACGCTTTCCGTGACGAGGATCTCGCGAAAGCCGCGTCGTCCGGCCCAGCGGGCGTTGCTTCACGAAGGTCTCGGTCATTGCGCAGACTTCGCGGAATTCACCCACTGGATAACGGGCGAGGTCGATGATATGCGACCCGATGTCGCCTAACGAACCCGAACCCGCCGCCTCCGCGCGCAGACGCCAGACGAGAGGAAACTGCGGGTCCGCGATCCAATCCTGGGCATAGCGCGCGCGATAGTGATAGAGCCGGTCGCCGAGTTCACCGCGTGTGATCATCTCACGGACCAGGGCGAGCGCCGGCACCCGTCGGTAGTTGTGGCAAACCATGTTTACAACGCGGGCCTTGCGCACTGCAGCAGCCATGCGTTCCGCTTCGCCGACATCACGCGCCAGCGGTTTCTCGCAGAGGATCGCCTTGCCGACGACGGCTGCGGCGATTGCGATCTCGGCGTGCAAATCGTTAGGCGTACTGATGTCGATGATGTCGATTTCCGGATCGTTCACCACCGCGCGCCAATCGGTCACGCTCTTTTCCCATCCGAGGGTGGCCGCGGCTTTTTTCAATGCGCGCGCGTTGCGCCCGCAAAGCGTGCTCATGCGCACATTCGCGGGAAGATCAAAAAAACGCGGTGCCTGGCGCCAGGCATTGGAGTGCGCCCGGCCCATAAAACCGTAGCCGATCAAACCGACCCGAAGCGTGCGACGGGATTTCACGATAGGATGGTAGCGCGAGCTTCCGGTTTTGCGCGATTCGTTAGGCGGCAAGCTGGAAGCTTGCGCGACCACGTTCAGAAACGAAAGATATTGAGGAAGGCAACTTCGAGCGCGAGTGCTTCCTGGATGTTGCGATTAAGATGATCGCGCAGTTCCTCCAGTCGTCGGAGACGCCGCAGAATGTCCGTCGTCGTTAGGCGGGCGGCGATTGCCTCCGTCCTGGCGCGCGCCTCCGGCAGCTCGCGCGTGGCGACACCGGTGCTGGCGCGCAGAACGTCGCCCCACCAGCGGAAGAGCGTTTCGATCAGCTCGCTCCGCCGATGCAGGTAAAGGCTCTCCGTCAGGGCCTTGTAATGGTCCTCCCTGGTTTCGAGCCACTCCCCGTCCGTCGTCTGCTTATAGCGCGCCTCTTCTCGCTTCAAGGCGGCGGCATTTTCATCCTGGATCGCCTGCCGCATTTGCCCGAGCAGACGCTGGCAGCCCTGCACCATTCGATACGCTTCGTGCAATTGGGCGCCGCCCGCGGCAAGGCTGTTGAGCAACTCGATCAATTCCGTTTGCTCGACCGAGAGTGTCGTGTCGTTAGGCGAGGCGAGCGGGATCTCAATGCAACGCGAAAGAATCGTGTCGGGCAGCACTTCCGGGATGGAGCTGAGGAGGAGCAGGAGTGAATTGTTGGGCGGCTCCTCCAGCGTTTTCAGGAAAGCGTTTGCCGCCTGTTGCACCATCCGATCCGCCTCGGAAATGATCGCTACCTTGCGCCGCCCATCGCTCGCCCGCATTTGCAGGGCGTGTTCCAGGTTGCGGACCTGGTCGATCACAATACGGCGCGATTTCGATTCCGGCGCCGCCAGGTAAACATCCGGCGCGTTCCCGGCAAAAATCTCTGCCGCCGGAGCGCCGTTAACGAGCTGGGTCAAGTCGGCCGCCAGACTGCGCTTGCCGCTGCCGGTCGCGCCCGTGATGAGGTAGGCGTGGGCGAGGCGGCGACGTTGCTGCGCGCCGCGAAGATAATCGAGCGCGACCTGCGGAGTGAAAGCCACGGCTCAGGATCGCAGGCTACGTTCGCGCGGCGGAATCAGCTGCGCGAGCTGGCCGAAACGCATCGTAATCACATCCCAGACTTCCTGCTCGATTTTCTCGACCGACCGTGTCGAATCGATCACCTGGATCCGGTGTGGCTCGCGCGCGGCCAGTTCGCGATAAGCCGCGCAGACTGACTCGTAGAAACTCAGCGGCTCCTGTTCCATGCGATCGATCCCGGCGGCCGGCCGCACCCGGCGCATCATGCGGGCGCGCGCGGTTTCGGCATCGATGTCGAGGAGAACGGTGAGATCAGGCCAGCAGTTACCAACCGCGAAGGTGTTCAGGTGGCCGAGCATTTCCTGATCTAGGCGACGCGCCACGCCCTGGTAAACGGTGGTCGAATCGGCGAAGCGATCGGAAAGGACGACCGTACCGCGATCGAGCGCGGGCTGAATCACCTCCCTGACGAGCTGGCTACGACTGGCTTCGAAAAGGAGGAGCTCGGTTTCCGGAGTCATGGCCACGCTCTCGGGGTCAAACTGGAGGAGGTGCCGGATTTTTTCGCCGATCGGCGTCCCACCCGGCTCGCGCGTGACGAGCAGGGGCACGCCAGCGTTCGTCAGGCGATCGGCCAGCAGGCGCACCTGGGTCGATTTTCCACAGCCTTCGGAACCCTCAAAAGTGATGAACGGCAGGCGTGGCATAAGGCGGATTCTGAAGCGAGTCGAAGGGGTTGTCGAACTTTACCGCAGGGAAAGCGCGAAGCCACCGGAAGTCAGTCGCCTCGACCGACTCGGCCGGCAGCCTTCTAATCTGCCGTGCCCGGATCCGACGAGCTGGAGAACGCCGACCGAGTCGAGCTACGAGCCCGGCTTCCGTTCCGAGCGCCTGAGCAACTCGACCAGCTGATCCTTCCACAGAGCCGCCATCGTATGGCTGCCGTGCCCGCGCGTTTTGTCACTAAATGGGATGATAAAGGCCCGCCCGTCTGGCACGCGCTTGATCTCGCGCTCGAGAATTCCGAGCTCCGGCGGATTAATCAGGTCGTCGGCGGAATTGATCGCGAGCAGCGGCGCGCGGATCTTTTCCAGGTTCGGCGCGGGATCGTAGTCGCGCGAGGCCGCGACCGCGTAGAGGACATCGTTTGCATCCGCGGTCTTGACGTAGCCGTTAACAAACTTGTCCAGGACCTCATCGGTTTTCGCCAGGGTGGGTGCTTCCTTTTGGCGCAGCATGGGATTGCTGCTCATGAACCAAAGCATCTCCGCTGCCGTGCGCAGACTTGGCGGCTGTGTTTTGTAATCGCCGCCATCCCAGGCCGGGTCGTTGCGGATCGCGTCGATGATGATGCGACGCCAGACACGGTTACGGCCGGATATCTGCGTCGGCAGGCACGCCAGCGGCATAAGCGCATCCATGAACGCGGGGTGAATTTCGCCCCAAAGCCAGGTATGCATGCCGCCCATCGATGTGCCCATGATGAGGCGGGCGTGATTGATTCCGAGGCCCTCGGTGAGCAGGCGATACTCGGCCTCGACCATGTCGCGATAACCGTAGTTCGGGAATTTCGCATGCATCCCGTCGCTCGGCTTGCTCGATTTGCCGTGGCCGATGTCGTCCGGCAGGACGATGAAAAACTTCGTCGCGTCGAGCGGTTGACCCGGCCCAAAGAGTTCACCGGCGAACTCCGTCCGGATGAATTGCGCGCCGCTCCCGGTCGTGCCATGCATGATGAGGACGGCGTTTTGTGTTACCCCTTGAGCATCCTTCCCCGGCTTGCCGAGCGTGCGGTAATGCAGCCGCAGCTCCGGCATCGTTGCGCCGGAGGTAAACTTGAAGTCGCGCGCGATGAAATCGTTCTCGTTAGGCGCGGGATAGTCGGCGGCGAGTGCGGCGCTAATGACAACGAAAGAAACGGCCAGGAGCGTGGCACGGAGAAGAGCATTCATGTTTGCATGATATCGAAGGGGTCTCCCATGACCATGGCGAAGGTATGGTTTTGCAACGCGATTTTTAAGTGGTGGGGCGAGACTCCGTCGAGCCGCTCGGCTGACCTGGTTCCAGCGCAACCCACCCTCCAGCTCGACCGAGTCTCGCTCCACCATAGGCTCGCTTCGCCAGAGTGTCGCCGGAAGCAGAGCTGTGTTATCAAACGGCTGTGAAAAACTATTGGCTCGTGAAACAGGAACCGGAAGCCTACTCGTGGGGCGATTTTGTGCGCGAAGGCGGGACGAAGTGGACCGGGGTGCGGAATTTTCAGGCACGCAATAACCTGCGCGCGATGCGCAAAGGCGACGCCGTCTTGTTTTACCACAGCGTGAGCGACAAAGCTGTCGTCGGCATCGCGCAGGTCACACGCGAAGCGTTTCCCGATCCCACGGCAAAGGAAGGTGACTGGAGCGCGGTCGACTTGAAGCCGGTGAAGGCGTTGCGCGAGCCGATCACGCTCGATCAAATCAAGGCGGAACCGAAATTGCGCGGGATCGTGCTGCTGCGGAATTCGCGCCTTTCCGTTCAGCCGCTAGGCAAAGCCGAATTTGAGTTGATCTGCCAGTTGTAGCGACAGGCGCAGCGGGTCGCGCCTCTGCCAAAGGCTTGTCATCCCGAGGCGGCGTAGCGCGCCGAGGGACCTCGCAATCTACCGGGCGCCGCCCACCAAAGCTAGAATCGCGAGTCTCCGCCCGGGAGGTCCTTCGCTGTCTACGCGGCTCAGGATGACAACTGGAGCGACGCGAGAGCACAATTTCGGCTTGTCCGCTTTTTCGTTCCGGCGACGCTAAAGACGTGCAACGCGCGCTGGTGGTTTCAATTCACGACGTCGCTCCGTCGACCCGGGAGAAACTGGAGAGAATCCTGGCGGACTTAAAGCGTCATCGGGTCAGCGCCTGTTCGCTTCTCGTGGTTCCAAATTATCACCGGCGAGGTCGATCGCTGGCCGATCCTGATTTTTGTTCCCGGCTCCATGAACTGGAAGCGAGTGGCCACGAAATCGTCATTCACGGGTTTTTTCATGAGCGCACGCGGCAGCCGAATGAAAGCGTGCGCGCGAAAATCCTGACGCGCATCCTAACGGCGGACGAGGGAGAATTCTTCGATCTCAACTACCCCGACGCACTCCACCTCATCCGCGAGGCCCGGCATGATTTTGAAGCGCATGGCTTTCGCCCGTGCGGATTCATTGCGCCAGCCTGGTTGCTGGGCGCGGAGGCCGAGCGCGCCGTGATCGATGCCTGCATCGACTACACCACGACCCTTCGGATGGTGCACGATTTTGCCGGTGGCCGAACCTTTACCTCGCAGTCGCTCGTCTACAGCGTGCGCAGCGGTTGGCGGCGGACCATTAGTCTGGCGTGGAATCGATTGCTTTTCCGCCACCAAACGAGCAACCCGCTACTCCGCCTCAGCATCCATCCGCCTGATATCGCTTACCGCGCGATCTGGAGGCAAATCACCAGGCTGATCGACAAGGCATTGCGCGATCGTAATCCCATGACCTATCGAGACTGGCTGGACGAGAAATCAGCCATCAACAGTCACCAATCAGCAATCCAGTGAGTCGCTGCGATCTTCATCTGCATTCCAGGTTCAGCGATCGCTCGGAGGACTGGATCTTTCGCCGGTTCGATTTTCCCGACAGCTACTCCGATCCCAGAGAGTTGTACGCGCGGGCCAAGGCTGCCGGGATGGACTTCGTTACCATCACCGATCACGACACGATCGCGGGTTGTCGCGCCATTTCATCTCTACCGGATACTTTCATCAGCGAGCAGGTGACGAGTTATTTCCCACAGGATCCCTGTAAGATTAGCCTGCTTGTCTGGGGCCTTTCGGAGGCGCAGCACGACGCGATCGTCCGCCTGCGGGACAACATCTTCGATCTGCAGGCCTTCCTCCAACAAGAGTCGATCGCCCACGCCGTCGCGCACCCGCTTTACAGCATCAACGGCAAGCTGACGACTTCGCATCTCGAGCGACTCATCCTGCTCTTCCAGCACTTCGAAGGCGTTAATGGCCTGCGCGACGCGCTCCTCAGCGATCTCACCCGACACATCCTCGCGCACCTCACGCCGGAAAAGATCGATGTGTTCGCGGAGCGTCACCATTTCGCGCCGACTCATTCCGAGCCTTGGAAAAAAATTCTCGTCGGCGGCTCCGATGATCACGGCGGCATCTTTGTCGGATCGGCCTTCACCGAAACGCCGCCCGCGAAGACGCCTGACGAATTTCTCGAACACATCCGCGTCGGCCACTGCCTTCCGCATGGCGCGGGCGGGACGCCGCTCGCGCTCTCGCACGGCTTCTACAATACCCTCTCGCGCTTCATCCAGGATCGCTTCACGGAAAAGCTTGGGCCGAGCGCAGGCCTGGCGCAAAAGATGTTTTCGCGTTTCATGGAAGGGCTCGATCCAACTGAATTCACGCTCGGAGAAAAGGCCGGGTTTGTCGCGCAGGGCATTCTTTCCGGCAAGATCTTCGAGCTGGCGAAGCCCGCCAACATTTCGCTTTGGCGCGAACTTTCCGGTTACTTCGCGCAACCGGAAGTCAAAGCACAACTGGCCCGCGAAGTCGCCGACGTCGCCGAGCCCGAACGCCGTACCTTCATCATGGCCAACGCCGCCTGCGAGCAGCTCGCGTTTCGCTTTTTCGAAAAATTCATGCAGCAACTCAACGCCGGCAACGTGATCGAGAGCATCCAGGCGTTGGCCAGCATCGCGCCCATCGTGGTCGTGCTCGCTCCTTACATCTACGCCTTTCACAGCCAGGCGCCTTCGCGCCGCTGGCTGCGAGAAATCTGCCGCGATTTCACGGGGGCGATCCCACCCGAGCTGCAAAACAGGAAGCGCGCCTGGTTCACCGACACCCTCGAGGACGTCAACGGCGTCTCCACGACCATTCGTAAGATGGCCGCCGAAGCGCGCGACGCGGGCGAAGAACTGGTCGTCGTTACCTCGCGCAACGAACTCACCCTCGACGGCCTGCCGATTAGGAACTTCAAACCGATCGGCGAATTCGAGCTGCCCGAGTACGAACTGCAAAAGCTTAGCTTCCCGCCCATCCTCCAGATGCTCGATTACATCCAGCGCGAAAACTTTTCCGAGATCATCATCAGCACGCCCGGACCGATCGGCCTGACCGCTCTCCTGGCCGGCAAGATGCTCAACCTCGAGACGAGCGGCATTTATCACACCGATTTCCCACAATACATCCGCATCCTGACCGAGGACGGCTTCCTCGAGAGCCTCGCCTGGAAATACATGCAGTGGTTCTACGGCCAGCTCGACACCATCTTCGTTAACTCCGAGCAATACCGCCAAAGCTGGATCGATCGCGGGATCGATCCCGCGAAACTCAAGATCCTTCCGCGCGGACTTGACACTGCGCTCTTCAGTCCGGCCCGGAGCGAGCGCGATTTCTGGAAACAATTCGGGAGCGACGGCGCCGGGGTGCGTCTTTTGTTCGTTGGGCGCGTTTCGAAGGAGAAGGACCTCGACATTCTCGTCCAAGCCTTTCACAACCTGCGCCAGGAGAACCTGCCCGTGCAGCTCTCCATCGTCGGCCACGGGCCCTACTCGGCGGCGTTGGCTGAGATGATGCCCGAGGCCTGCTACACCGGCTACCTTTCCGGCACGGACCTCGCCAGGGCTTACGCCTCGTCCGATATCTTCGTCTTCCCGAGCACGACCGACACCTTCGGCAACGTGATCATCGAAGCGCAGTCGGCAGGTCTGCCTGTCGTCGTTTCCAATGTGGGCGGGCCGCAGGAGCTGGTAAGCGACGGAGTCACCGGCCTCATCACCAGGGCGCGCGACATCGGAGATTTCACCGCCGCCATCCGTCGCCTTGTCGAAGACGAACCGTTACGCAAAGAGATGAGCGCCGCCGCCCGCCGCAGCGTCGAAGACCGCAATTGGCCGCGCGCTTTCCGCAGATTCTGGGCTGCGACGGAAATCAACTGAAATTGAGGCGAATGACTTGGGACGCGGCGGGGCGCCAGTTGGCAGAGTAAACAAACCCATCGACCCGGCGAATTTCGAGATTGACAACAAAACGCCTATTCCGTCACCATTCGCCACCAAGAAATAGATCTGGATCTGGCGCGGACGTTTACCCTGGGGCCTCCACCCCTCCTTCAGACCTGTAGTCGCAGGAAAAACCCCAGGTGAAAGGAGACTGTCTATGAAAAACCAAACAGCGACATTCAAATCGAGTGCGCTATCGCGCATCATTAAAGCCATATTCACGGCCGGGCTTGCGCCGGCGCTTGTTTTGCTGTTCGGCATTCGTGCCAGTCAGGCTGACAGCGCGACTTGGAACCTCAACCCGACGAACGGCGATTGGAACACCGCTGCTAACTGGACACCGATGACCGTGCCTAACGGCCCGAGCGATGTCGCGACCTTCGCGACTTCCAGCGGGACCGGCATCTCCCTGGAGGCGGATGACGAAGTGTCCAGCATCGTTTTTCCTGCCGGCGCCAGTTCCTACACGATCAGAGATATGAAGCGCACTCTCACGATCAGCGGCGCGGGAATCCTCAATAATTCCGGGGCGACCCAAAACTTCGCGGCCCACCCGGTGCGGCAGGCCGGGACTCCAACGCCAACCCCAACCCCAACGCCGGGCGCTGCCGTTCCGTGGCCGCGGTCAGGGCACACCGATTGCGAACGTCAGCCAGCCGGTTTTGGTATTGATGCCGTGATTTCCTTTATCAATCAGGCAAGTGCGGGGGACGCTACATACTCCAATTATGGGGCGGAGTTCGAGTCTCCAGCGCTGGGAACAACCGAATTTAACAATAATGCCACGGCGGCCAACGCGACCTTCTTCAACTACGCCGGTTTCGGGGGGGGCGGGCATACGACCTTCACCGACACCAGCACGGCCGCGAACGCGACCTTCTTCAATTATCCTGCTGACACTGGTGATTTTGACCAAGGTTACACGCAGTTCTATGGAACCGCGAGCGCGGATAACGCCACCTTTACCTGTTACGGTGCAACCTACCCGGGCCTTTTCGGAATAGACTATGGAGGAGCCGTTTCATTTAGCGACGAAACGACCGCGGCTGAGTCAATCTTTACCATGGAAGGTGGAACGGGGACGCAAACCGGCGGCGGCCAGCTCTCCTTCTCGGTCAATTCTACGGCCGCTAATTCGACCATCACCATTGAAGCTGGCTCGAACGGCGGATTGGACGCTTACCTGTATTTCTTACAGGATAGCCTCGGTGGACATGCACGGATCATTCTCTCGGGGACACTCGACATGAGCGGCCATAACAGTCCCGGAGTTACGACAGGTTCGATCGAAGGCAGCGGGCATGTGTTTCTGGGAGCCAACAACCTGACTGTGGGCAGCAACAGCCTGAGCACGACGTTTTCCGGCGTGATCCAGGATGACGGCTCGCTCACCAAAACCGGCACCGGCACGCTGATCCTCTCAGGCGCGAACACCTACACCGGCGGCACCACCATTACCCGTGGCAGGCTTGTCGTTAATAACAGGAGCGGTTCGGGCACGGGCAGCGGCCCGGTGCAGGTCAACAGAGGCACACTCCGGGGCGGGGGCACCATCGCTGGGGCCGTCACTGTGGGAACAGGAAGCGGTCCCGGGGCAGTTCTCTCTCCCGGGCAAAGCGGGAACCGGCCTCGCACCCTCAACATCCAGAGCGCGCTGACTCTCAATTCCGACGGTAGCTACAACTTCGGGTTGAATAGTAACACCGGCATTGCCACTAAAGTTGTGACTAACGGGGTGACCATCATCAGCGGCGCGATTTTTTCTTTTTCGGAATTTGGCAACGGCGTGCTTTCGTTTGGGTCAGTTTTGACTGCAATTGACAATACGGCTGGAACACCCATTGCGGGCACCTTTAGTAACCTTGCCGATGGCTCAATATTTACCGTTGGTAGCAACACCTTCTTGGTAAACTACGAAGGCGGCGACGGCAACGACCTGACCCTGACGGTTGTCCCGCCTCCACCCTAATTTCACGTGGATCTGGCGCGGCCGGATGACCGTGAGTGGCGCGCCTGGGCACGCCACGATGTAAAGAAGGAACAGGAAAGGAATAGCCGCCGCGTTACCTTTCGGAGTGTTGCCCTTTCAAGCTCCACGGTCTGTGTCTCATGTGCCGCGATCGAGCCGGGTAACTGGCCAGATTCGTTCATGTCTCGTCGTAGTTATGCGGAATAACGCGGGCCCCTCCGAGGCGCCGCCCAGCCAGCGGGTCCGCGCCAGCTCCGTGAGATGTGGAGGCCGAGCCGTTCGAGATCGGGATCGTAATCTCGCTTCTTGACCCAGAACTTCAGCTCGTCGCGAAAGAGGGTGGATTCGCAGTCGTAGCACGACGGGATTTCATCGGCGTAACCGGCATAGGTGACAACCCGAGTGCCAATGGGTCGCAGACCGAGCTGAGCGGCGACATGGGTGTTATACTTCTTGAACAACATCGGAGAAAGCGGAACCGCGGAATCGATCTTGTGTCCGCAAGCCATGTTCTCCTCAAATGGATTGAAGAGATAGAACGCGTCATAGTCGGCAAATGCGATGTCGGTGACATTGCCATGCATGATCTCGATATTCGTTAGGCCGAGCACGTTCGCTGCAGCGCGCGCGCCGGCGGCGAGGTCGGCGCGTTGCTCGATGCCGGCGAAGTGGCCATCCGTGAGAGTAGCCGCGACCAGACAGAACTTTCCCGGTCCGCAGCCGATATCCAAAACGCGAGTGCCTGGGCCGGCAACGAGGAACTTCACCGCCTCCGCCGCGACCCGGACCGGGGTCCATTGGAGCGGCGAGAGTTTTCGAATCTTCTCCGGGTAGATCTGATCGAATTTCTCGTCTTCGATAGACCAACTCTCCTCCTCCGCGAAACTGGGATCCACTGGCTGCATGCTGTGCCGGGGACGAGCAAATTCAAAGCCACAAATACACGCCAATGGCGAGTTGCCGGTGTGGAAATTTGTTGTCCGGATTCAGCATCTCCGTAGTCTGGAAACGAATCGCCCGCGTCGAGCACTGTTCGTTTCGATGGGGCTCAACCAAAGCGAAAGGATATCACAATGAGCGATACATATGTTCCGATGATCAGTTCCGGCATCGCCGGTCCACTTGGCGTTCTGCATCTGCCGCGCCTCTGGCTGAAGGTTTCCCTCGAAGAACAGGGTAAGTTGGCGGCGGGCTATCCCGGCATCGGGCACGGCTATGACGCGATGACCTGTACCGCACTCGGGCTCGGGGAGGATGCGGTCAGGAATTATATCAAACAAGAAAAGCCGACTTATCCGCAATTCGAAGCCTGGGTGAAGAAGAACGCCAAGTCACTGAACAAGGAAGCGATCGACAAGCACAACGCGGCGGTGCGTGGTTATAACCACGACGACGAGACGCGCAAAAGCATTGCGAGCGCGAATGGCATTCCCGATGATGCCGCCGCCCCGAAAGACGCGGTTAACCTCAACAATCTGGATGATTGGTACGAGTTTCATCAGGCGGTCTTGAAATAGAGCTTCAGGCGCGACCTAAACAGTACCGAAATAGCGGCCGCCGTCGCCGCCGCGGCCGGGCACGATGTAGTCGACGTCATTCAATTCCAGATCAGGCCCCTGCACTTCGTGCCGAGGCGGGTGGCCTTGACCCATTCGATAGGGGACCCGACACTCCTTCCTCTGATGCGCTTTCAAACGCTTTTTGAAGCACGCTGGATCTTCCTCGTGCTTCTCGTGCTGGGGATTATGAGCCTGCTCGCTTCGCTTTGGCTGGCCCTGCTTTTCATTCTCCTCATCGGATACACGCTCTTCTTCTTTCGCGATCCGGAACGCGTTGCATCGGCTGATCCGGACCTGATCCTGGCCGCGGCGGATGGCGTGGTGGTAGAAATCGTCGAGCTCGAGGAAACGGAAGTTGTCCGGCAAACGATGCGGCGGGTGGCCATTTTCCTTTCCGTCTTCGACGTTCACACCAACCGCGCGCCGATTGATGGGCGGATCATTTACCGCGAACGTCGGGAAGGTCTTTGCCTGGATGCGCGCAATCCGGAGTGTTCGGTGAAGAACGAATCAATGACCTGGGCTTTTGAAAATCCCCGCGCTACCCTGGTCGTCAGGCAAATCACCGGGGCGATCGCGCGCCGAATCGTCGGCTGGTCACAGGTCGGGGATACCTTGCGCAAAGGGGAGCGCTTTGGGATGATTCGATTTGGCTCCCGCACCGAGGTCTATCTGCCGCTGAGTGCGAGCGTGCTCGTGCAGGTCGGCGAGCGCGTCGCGGGCGGCGCGACGGCCATTGCGCGCCTTTCCTGATCATGAACGACAACCAGGGCCCGAAGATTTATCTCCTGCCGAACCTGATGACGGCCGGCAATCTCTTCTGCGGTTTTGCCGCCGTCCTGCGGATCTACGATGGGGCGCAACGGATCGACCTGCTCGAGGCCGCCTCCGATTTTCACGATGCGATCTGGTTCATCCTCGCGGCCTGCATCTTCGATCTGCTCGATGGCCGGTTGGCGCGACTCGGCGGTCACGAGAGTGCCTTCGGGCGGGAGTTTGATTCGTTAGCCGACATCGTCTCGTTTGGCATGGCGCCGGCGTTGCTCGTCTACCAGATCGTGCTCGGTGAATTCCAAAACGCCGGATGGATGATCGCCTTTATCTACCTGGCCTGTGGAGCGCTGCGTTTGGCACGATTTAACTGCGTCTCGGCGGCCGGACCCGCGGGTGGATCCGACAAGAGTTTTACGGGATTTCCGATCCCGGCGGCGGCGGGGATGATTGCGTCGCTCACTTTGTTCATGCTCTGGCTCGATGAAGGGCAGCGGACGATTGGACGCTGGAAATACGCGCTTCCGGTCCTGATGCTTTTCCTCTCCTTCATGATGTTTAGTAAGTTCCGCTATCCGAGTTTCAAGGCGGTAAACTGGCGAACGACGCGTTCGATTCCGCGCTTTTTCTTCCTCATCGCCCTGCTCGCGCTGACGGTGAAATTCTACCAATGGATGGCGGCGGTGATCTTCCTTAGCTACCTGCTTTACGGTTTTCTGCGGCCCTTCCTCTCGCCGAAACGCCGGCGAGTGATCGAGGAGGAGATCGGTGAAGAACCGGAAGAGACAGAGACGATCGAGGACGTGACCTGACGGATCTGCTGGTCGCGCGAATGTTTCAGGTGCTGGCAGGTTCGGAATAAAGTTCGTTTCGACGGGGGCGGCCGAAACCAGCACGCGAGTCGCGTGCACTCCCTGAGGCAGATTCTTGCCTAACGATTTGGGATCGAAGATTGATTCAGGGCCGCCAGAATCTCGGGGTCGCGCACATCGGCCCAGTCGCCGATCAGTTCGAGGGCCTGCACTTTTTTTCCGGAGCGGGCAAGGTCGCGGATCGCGTCGGTCAGCTCGAACTCGCCGCGGGGTGAGCGCTCGAGCCGGGCGGTGAAAGCAAAAATGCTGGGACGAAAGGTGTAAATACCGGCGTTGTACCAGGGACTGGTCGGCTCGCCTGGCGGCGGTTTTTCTCGCAGATCGACCAGCTCAAATCGCTCGTTGACGAAGACCGCGCCGCCTTTGCTCACGTCCTCGTTACGTCTGACCGAGACGATCGCTTCCGTCTCATTCGGAAGTGTCGTTAGGCGCGGATAATTCGAAGGCTCGGCGAGAATGTCGCCGTAGCTCAGGACGAACGAATCCGTGCCGGCAAACTCGCGCGCCAGCTCGACCACTCGGCCGGTCCCATCCTGCACCACCTGAGTCGCGTAACTGATCGCCACGCCGAAGCGCCCACCGTCGCCGAAAGCCTGCCTGACGACTTCAGCCCGATAGCCGACAACGATCAAAAACTTCTTCACCCCGGCGGCACGCAATCCCTCGATGATGTGTTGCAAAATCGGCTTGCCGCGCACCTCGATCATCGGCTTGGGCAAGTCATTCGTCAGGTCACGCATGCGGGTGCCACGGCCGGCGGCGAGGATGACCGCCTTGCGAATCACGCTGCTCATGAGGCGGAGACGTTCGTCTCGTGCTCGGTCGGGCAATCTGGTCCGTCACAACACTCAAACTGAATTGTGGTGTGCTCGATGCCAAAACGATCGTGCAACTCGTGCGCGATCCGTTTCAGGAGCTCATCATCGAGCTGCGGCTCGCGCTTCACGACATGGGCAGTGCAGGCGGTCTCGGTCGTGCTCAAGCCCCAGACGTGGAGGTGATGGATGGTGACGACGCCCGGGAGTGCTTCGAGAAAATTTTTCACTGCGCCCGGATCGATCCCGCGGGGAACGGCATCGAGGAAAAGATTGATCGAGTCGCGCAGCAGTCCCCAGGTGCCGATGAGAATAATGGCAACGATCACAAGGCTGCTAATCGGATCGAGCAAAGACCAACCTGTTCTGAGAATTACGAAACCCGCTACGACTACGCCGGCCGAAACCGCCGCGTCCGCCGCCATGTGCAGGAATGCGCCGCGAATATTGAGATCGCCTTTGCGGCCGCGGGCGAACATCCAGGCGGTCAGACCATTGATCACGACTCCGACCCCGGCTACCCAAATCATCGTTAGGCCAAGAACCGGTTCGGGCTGGCTGAGGCGGCGGATCGCTTCCAGGGAAATCGCGCCCACCCCAACGAGCAGGAGGATCGCGTTAAAAAGCGCCGCGAGCACGGAAGTGCGACGCAGACCGTAGGTAAAACGCTCGGTCGCGCTGCGCCGTGCGAGATTGCTCGCGGCCCAGGCCATGAGCAGTCCCATCACGTCCGCGAGGTTGTGGCCGGCATCGGCCAGGAGCGAAAGCGAATGGCTGAGCAAACCGAAGACCACCTCTCCGATGATGAAGCCGGTGTTGAGCAGCACGCCGATGGCAAAGGCGCGCCCAAAATCAACCTCGTGGTGCGAATGGCTCATCGCTCAGGAACCTAGCAGTTCTCTCAGCTGTTGATCATCATTGTTTCTGGAGCGCCGTTCCAACACTGTGCCTTTTCGTCAGGCTAATTT
This sequence comes from uncultured Verrucomicrobiae bacterium, assembly GCA_963742545.1. Classification (GTDB taxonomy): domain Bacteria; phylum Verrucomicrobiota; class Verrucomicrobiia; order Chthoniobacterales; family UBA10450; genus Palsa-1392. Next base: position 115,000 of record CAVUMF010000008.1, read on the forward strand.
GGGGGCGGCGTCCCCGTCGCAGGTTGCGCCTCGTTAGGCGGAACCGGAGTGACCGGGGTGGGTGAGGGCGACGAAGCGGGGCCTGGTGTAGCGGTCGCCGCGACGGTGAGGGCCGGAATGTCCGCCTGCTTGATGAGTTCGTTGATTTTCGGCACGTCTTCATTCTTGAGCTGCGCCCAGTTTTTCAACTCTTCCTCGAGGCGACCGTCCAGCATTTTGAACACCTCCAGTTGCGGTTCGGTTGGCGCGGCGTCCGATTCGATGACCCGGCTAAAGGTATCGAATTCTTCGTTCAGTTGGTTGGGATAAACCAAATTTCCCTCGGAGCTTTTCATCTTTACTTGAATCAGCTTCTCCTCGATCGCGGACATCTTGGTTTCCATCTCGTCGGCAGAGGCGAGCGCAGGTTTGAGACGCTCGTTGTCGGCGAAACGCTTGTGCAACGAAGCAATCTGCGATTGCGTTTCACGAATTTCGTTGATTGCCTGATGGAGCTGCGAGATGCGTTCGTTGACCGTCATGGAGAGGTCAAACGATCGGCGCATGCCGCTTTCCATATCCTTGACTCGGGGATCGATCGCGAGATGGAGAGTCGCCGTTTCCGTTTTGCCATTTGCCGTCAGCCGCACCTGATAATCACCAGGTAAGGCAAGCGATCCGCGCGGTCCGCTGCCGGCGTAAAAGGCACCAGGCGTCTGCACCGGATCATCGTAGCGCAGATCCCAGGCGAAGCGGTTCATGCCTTCCTTCGCCGGAATGGTCTTGATTGGTTGCACCTGGTCGGGCCATTCCGGCGGTTGCTCATCTCCCTTCTTTTTCTTGCTCGAGAGGTGACGAATTGGTTTGCCCTGCGCGTCGAGAATTTCCAGCGTGACTTCACCTTTCGGTGCTTCCTTGAAGTAATAGTCAATGATCGCTCCGGGCGGCGGATTGGTGCCGGCGGCCTGATGCGTATCGATCTCGTCCGGATAATGGAGGCGCACCGCGGTCTGCGGGTCGTATAACTTCATGTCGGCTTGCGCGACCTCATCACTTACCTGGCGAAGTGGCGTGAGGTCATCGAGCACCCAGAACGCCCGGCCGTGAGTGGCCACGACAAGGTCATCATCCTTGACCACCAGGTCGCGAATCGGCGAGGTCGGCAGATTCAACTGCAGCGATTGCCAATGCGCGCCGTCGTCGAAGGAAACGTAAACGCCCAGCTCCGTGCCGGCGTAAAGCAACCCGCGCCGCTTCGGGTCTTCGCGCACCGCGTGCACGTAGGCGCCGTCGGGGATGCCGTTGGTGATCGCAGTCCAGTTACGACCAGTGTCATTTGTCTTGAAGATGTAGGGCTTGAAATCATCCAGCCGGTGACGATCGACCGCGACATAGGCAATCGCAGCGTCGAAGTGCGACGGATCGATCAGACTCACGCAACTCCACTCCGGCATGTTCGGCGTTACCCGCTGCCAGGTCGCCCCGTCATCGGTCGTGACATGGAGCAAGCCGTCGTCTGTCCCGGCCCAGAGCATTCCTTTTTTCAACGGCGACTCCGCAAGGGCGAAGACCACGTCGTAATACTCGATGCTGGTGATGTCATTCTGGATTGGGCCGCCGCTCGGTTTCTGTTTGCTCTTGTCGTTCCGCGTCAGGTCTTCGCTGATCGCGGTCCAGCTGTGGCCCCGGTCGGCTGACTTAAAGACCGCTTCACCCGCGGTGTAGATCGTATCGGGATCGTGGGGTGAGAGGAGAAGGGGCGCCACCCATTGGAAACGATGCTTCAAATCGCTCGCGCCGTGACCGGAGTTATCGAGTGGCCAGACGCTCACATCCTGGTATTGCTCCTTCGATTTGTCGTAGCGCGTGATATAACCCTCGCTGTTGGAGTAAATGATGTGCCAGTCGCGCGGGTCGGGCACGACGAAGCCGCACTCGCCGTCACCGGCCTGGAACCAATCCTCGCGCCCGATCACGCCGCTCTCACCCCGGCTGGCGATGCCGAGATTCGAGTTGTCCTGTTGCGCGCCGTAGATGTGATAGGGGAAAGCGTTATCGACCGCGACGTGATAGAACTGCGCCGTCGGTTGATTGTCCTCCGTCGACCAGGTCTCGCCGCCATCGACCGAGACGCTCGCCCCGCCGTCGCTGGCATTGGCGATTCGGTTTGGATCTTTCGGATCGATCCAGAGACCATGATGATCGCCATGGCGGGCGGGAAGGAGTTTGAAATCCTTCCCGCCATCGACCGAGCGAAAGAGCCCGGTGTTCACAACATAGAGCGTGTCGATCGCGCGCGGGTCCGCGTAGACTTTGCTGAAATACCAGGCGCGTTGCCGGAAGCGCAGATCGTCGTTGATCTTCGTCCAGTTATCGCCGCCATCGTCGGAGCGGAAGATGCCGCCCTCCTTCGCCTCGATGATCGCGTAAACGCGGTCCGAATCCGCGCCCGAAACGGTCACGCCGATTCGACCGAGAATTCCCTCCGGCAGCCCGTGTCCCTGCAAATGCTGCCAGGTATCGCCACCGTCGGTCGAGCGATAGAGACCGCTCCCTTCGCCGCCGCTGGAGAAAAACCATGGCTGTCGCCGCACCTCGTAGAGCGCAGCAAAAAGTGTGTTGGGATTATGCGGATCGAAAACGACATCGATCGCGCCGGTGTTCTGATCCTTGCCCAGCACCTTCTTCCAGGTCACGCCACCATCGGTCGTGCGATAGACTCCGCGCTCCTCGTTAGGCCCAAAAGCGTGTCCGACCGCGGCGACGAAAACGATGTTTGGATTATCCGGGTTAACAATGATCGCTCCGATATGGCGGCTGTCCTTCAGACCGACATGGCGCCAGTTTCGTCCGCCATCGACCGACTTATAAACGCCGTCGCCGTAGGTGATGTTGCCGCGCAGGGCCGCTTCACCCGTGCCGACATAGATCGTGTTGTGATCGCTCGGCGCGACAGCAATCGCGCCGATCGAAGAGGTTGAATGCTGCTTGTCGAACAGCGGCTTCCAGTTCGCGCCGCCATCGCTCGTTTTCCACACGCCGCCGCCTACACCGCCAAAGTAATAGGTGTTGGGCTCGCCCGAAACGCCCTCGATCGCGACCGAGCGTCCGCCGCGGAACGGCCCGATCTGACGCCACTGCATGCCGCTCCAGAGCTTCGGATCGAGATGCGGCCTGGATTCGGTCGTTGCTTCGGCCGGTTTCGCCTCAGCCGGCGACGGACTCGGGATCGCTGTGGCCGCTTTTGCCTGGGCTGGAGATGGGGACGGCGTCGGGCTGGGTGAGTTTGGATGCTTCTTTCTTGGCTTGGCTCCAACGGTGACCGTTAGGCAAAGGGCCAGGCAAACCGTCAGAATGCCGGGCAAGAGGGCGCGCCGGGCGGCGCCGAGATTTTTTGGCATCGCACAGTTTGGAACTGTTCCGCCGCCCTTCAACTGGAATGATAACGCGAGCGCCCTTGCTCGCGCGTTCTCTTACTTTGTCATCCCGAGTCGCGCAGACGACGAGGGACCTCGCCCAGGCTCTTTGGTCAACGAAAGGGCCCTAGATCTCCGGGACCATTGGAGAGGTTTGAAAGCCCGGCCGTTGCTTCGCATCCGTTACGGCTCAGCGAGGCGCTGCAACTAGCACGCGAGGGCGCGTGCGCTACGCACTTGAACGCGCCGGGTCAGTCCAAACTCGTCACCGCAACCGCCGGCCGCGCGCCGATTCCGCGATCAGCTTCTCGAGGCGTTTGCGCCGCGTCTCCTCCTGTTTCGCGCTCACCACCCACCAGCCGATCGCCTTGCGATAGGAAGGCGGCTGCGCCTGGAAGAACTTCCACGCCGCGGAATCCTTCCGCAGACCGCTCGCGTACGGCTCGGGCAATTGCTCGCTCCGCTGCTCGTAGGAATAGATGCCGGACTTGTTCTCGATTCGCGCGGCGAAGGCGGCCAGTCCGGCAGGTTGCATCCGCTTTTCGTTAGTCAGGAACTCGACCCGTTTGATATTGACCGCGCTCCAAATGCTCCCGCGCCGCCTCGGCGTGAAGCGAATCACGTAGCTCTCTGCATCAATTCTCTTACGAATTCCATCGATCCAGCCGACGCAGAGCGCTTCATCCACCGACTCCGGCCAGGTCATGCTCGGCTTGCCCGTGTGCTTGCGATGAAACCCGACCCAAAGCTCCGTCGTCGACGCATGATTGCGCCGGAGCCATCTCCTAAAATCGGCTGGCGCGGAAAAGAAGACGACCGCCATGCGATCACCCTAAAGGGTTATGACCCGCGCTGCACAAGCTCTGAGGTAACCCGCCCTCTGGGCGAGCGAATCCGACGCCCAATGAACCTGATGCACCCAAAGCGAAGCGATCCACGCCGTCGGCGAGGCGTGCGGTTTTGCCTTCCGATTAGAGAGAAACCTGGGTTCGCTCTTACGAGGGAGGCATTCTCTCTTACGAGAGGACGGTTCTCTACCGGTCGCGACGCTGGCCCGACTGGCGAGGAATGTTTGCCAACCTGCCTCGGCCGTTCGGTTCCAGACCGCCCGTCTCCGCGAACCCAAGCCGCCTGAGTCACTGCCCAATAACTTCAGTCAAAATCCTTGACGGACTACCTCAGATGTATGGTTAGGCTACGATCTGAATTCATCGGAAGTCGCCATGAAAGATGTGAATGTCGCGAGGTTTGTTGCTCGGCAGCAGTTGTACGTGGTTAATGTGATCCGCAGCTCTCGTGCGGGTCCTAGTGATGATACGGGAATCGATATACCAGTCCGCCGAATACTTCTTCAGTTTCCTTTCGATCTCGAAGCAATTTGCAAAAAGCGAAGCTTGATGCAGCTAAGTAAACCGTTCGTGGTTTCGAGTTGAAGTGGCGTAAGTTCGGAGCTGGAAAAGCCTTGCCCTTCACTGAAACTGCATGGCAGTGCTGAAAGGTATCGATTGCCGCCTTCAGCGTCGCAACGTCTTGCATTGCGATGGCTTGCTCCCGTCGAATCGACCAATGCAAGAAGCAGGACAGCATCCTGCCAAAAACAAACCTCCTCGTGTGACTTCAGCTTCGGAGCACAATCCGCGACGAGCTGATGAAGACCGCGCATCACCTTGCTTTTCGGGCCACGAACGGCCTTGAGGTCGTTCAAGTCGAGAAGCGAAACGATGCAACGTGGATAATCCGCCATGCGTGTCAAGGCCTAGACCTTATGGCTGCGGGCGCGGGGTGAACGCGCGAGCACCGGGTTGAAAGAGAGGGTGTGTTTGCCGTTCATATTTACACGCGGGCTACTCCTCCTTTTTGAGGGGGAGCAGAGCCGCACCAACGGCCGGAGGCCCGAGGGATCCGGAGCGTTGCAGTTTAACAACAGAGAACAAGCAAACACACCAATGAAAAAAGAACCCTATCTTGGGCTGGATGTCCACAAGGACTGTATCGCCATGGCGATGGCGATGGCGGAGGAAGGGCGCAGGGGAGAAGTGCGCAACCCGGGAGAACTGAGCAATGATCTGCAGGCGCTGGAGAAGCCTGAGTCTTCAGGGTCGCCGCCTTGACACTTGACATAACAGATTCACGCGGATCTTCGGGGGACAGTCGATCCTGGCGCATGTTGAGATCAGCCCATCAAGTGTCAAAGCGTCGACCCCGATCGCACCCCCAAAGCCAACCTGAACCCATCAAACAACCAAACGAATGTAATCAGTAAAACTACCAACTCACCCGTTGACACTCTTCATAGGGGTTAGGTGTTTTGCTCATGGGCAGAAGCGGAACCACTCCACGGTATGTCCGCCAACGGCAACGCGTCCGGGATCGGTAGCTTTGAATTGATCGCCTCAATTATCGCGCCGACGTCCCCGTGGCATCGTAGCGCGTTCTTCTCGGTGGCGAACGCCATCCAGTCCGGTCTCGGTTCGGAATAGAAATCCTTCTCATACTCTTCTGGCGTGCTCAGGTGCTCTTCGACAATGTGAATCGTGCGTGGGTGCGCCATCCGATTCCGAAAAGTGAATAGCTCGATAATGCTTTGCATCGGCTGGCTCGACGAATCGATCGGGACGCCCACGATGCACGCGACGTGGCGAAGCTTCGCTAGCGGTGATGCCTTATCGAAGTCTTCCCATCCGCGTTCCACTGTCGGACCGACGTAGTTCAGATACGCCTCCAAAGTGAACGCGGTCATCAGAAAAGCGCTGAGGAGCGAATAATAAGAACCAAACTCCTGTTCCTTTACGTGCTTAAGATGGACGTGCGCCGCGTGAAAAAACTCCGCGTGCGGTCGATAGTGACGCTCTTTGCGAACTTTTACGGTCTTCTTTTTCACCTATCGAAACAAAGCTCAGCTGCGGTGAGCGGGAGCGCGCCTCGCTGCGGGTTGCATGGGTTTAATCATCTGAAAGCTGGGTCGTACGACGACTCGCCGTCGCTGGAGTCCCCGGTTAGACGATTCGACGTGTCCATTGGAATATGCGTGGCACGAGAAATCCGCAACACAGCCCTACAAAAAGCGACCATGGAAGTGCCAGTGACAAGAGATGGATCGGACTCAGCGGCCAAAAGTACTGTGATAGAAACATCGGAACTGGCGCCCAGATCCACGTCAAGGCGAGCCAAAGGGCATTGTGATGCGGCTCCCCTCGCTCGATCGCGTATGAAGCCGATACCAGCTGTCCGACCAAAAGCAGGGTGGCGACGAAGTGAAGCAAAGCGACTACGACAAGCACCGTTACGGAGAAACGCTTCATCGTGTAACAAGATATAGCCGAACGTTCGCCTTTAAAGGTGAACAATTTTTCGTCTAAGACGGTAGGTGAAGGGTAGAGACGAGGTTGGGGAAGCACCGCGAACATCGTTTTGACAGGTCTTCCGAGTCCGTAGAAGCGAAAAAACATCAGCGGTATCCTGATTTCCCGAAGTGAAATTCTTCGCGCCGACGTCATGCGAGTTTTGCAATTTCATGATTGGCACTCGCGGTCGATCGTCTGCGGTGGGCCGGGTGATTGAGGAGCGCGCCTCCTTCCAGCCCAAGCGCAGCGAGCAGGGCGCCGCGGCCAGCGGGTTGGCGATCCGCCTTTCTTCATGCGAAAGCTGAGACGCGGAGTGCCAGAGTCGCTGAAAATCATGGGCCAATTTCCTTTTGCGGTGGTTGTATTCGATCTCGATGGGACCCTGGCCAATACCGCGCCGGATTTGACGGATGCCCTCAATCACATGCTCGTCCGGCTCGGACGGGAGCAGGTTCCCGGAGCGCGAGTGATCGAAATGGTCGGCCGCGGAATGCGCGATCTGGTGGAGCGCGGCCTGGGCGCGACCGGAGACATGAGTCCGGCGCTGGTCGAGCAGGCGCTGCCGATCTTCCTCGAATATTACGAGACGCACATTGCGGATGGGAGCCGGCCCTACGAGGGACGGAGGCGGCGCTCGATCTTCTGCGAATGCGCGGGGCGAAGATCGCGATCTGCACGAATAAGCCGGAACAATTGACCCGCAAATTGCTGACGGCGTTTGGATGGTCGGAGCGTTTCGCGAGCGTGGTGGGCGGCGATACGCTGCCGGTGCGAAAGCCCGATGCGGCGCCTTTGCGGGAGGCGATCAGGCGCTCCGGGGGTGGCCGGGCGGTGTTGGTCGGTGATTCGATTACTGATGTCCAAACGGCGTACGCGGCCGGGTTGCCGTGTCTGGCGGTGACTTTCGGGTTTCGCGATCGACCGGCAGAGGCGCTCGGTGCGACGAGGCTGATCGAGCGATTCGATCAACTGGTGCCGGCGCTCGAAAAGCTGACAACGGAAAGCTGACAACGGAAAGCTGACAACGGAAAGCTGACCGGCAGGCGGGGCGCCTGCCCTACAATGGGACGAGATGGCGGCCTTTGGAATCAGGCGGGTTCCGCCGTGCAGCGGACGCGGCGGGCCGCGTAGTAGGAGCCGATCACGATGACGGCTGCGATCAATTGTGCGATGAGGGTTTCGTAGGTCGGGAAGATGGCGAACCAGAGGCCGGCCCAGTCGGGTATGTGACTAACGAGCCATGGCACCGGCGTGGTGGAAATCCAATGGGCCAACTGCATTTCCTGGGTCTGCTCACCGACCATGACTAGGAGCACGCCGCCGAGCAGAATGCCGGTGGTGATCAGCATGTTGCGGTAGGGAAGCCGCTGTTGCATGACGAAGGTAAGAATGGCGACCAAGGCGGAGAGGGCGAGGCCGAGGAGGGCGCCTTGCAAGACAACGCCGCCACCGAGCCGCAGTCGATAAGTTTGCAGAAAGAGCACGACTTCGAAGCCTTCGCGATAAAGGGAGGTGAATCCGAGAAGGATCAAACCCCAGATAAGGCGCGCCTGCGAAGCCTCGGGCGCCAGGCCGCTGGTGAGGAGAGTCTTGCGCCGGCGATTGTGCGCGCGGATCCAACCGCCCCAATAAATTTTGTGGAGGAACCAGTTCATGATTACGAGCAGAACGACGACGGCGAGAAGACCGGTGGCGGCTTGGAGGTTGAGCGCCGAGACATTGTCGGAGAGCGCGCTCATGATGCGGATGGCGATCATCCAGGTAACGAGCGTGGCGAGGAAGGCGAGCCCGGCGCCCCAGGCAACCGGGCGTCGGCAGGCGCGCCGGGGACCGGTCATGCTGGCGGTGATGGCGGCGAGAACAAGAATGCACTCGAGTCCTTCCCGGAATACGAGCACGCCGATATCGAGGACGGCAACGGTGGGGCTGGTGTTGGCGCGGGTGGGATCGGGTGAGCCACCGGTGGTAAGTCCCTGCCAGGTCATTGCGGCGAGCACACCGAGCGCGGCAAGAAAGAGGAGGAGTTTGTGAATGGGCCGGAGCCGCCACGCGGGAGCCGCTACATGGATCGGCGGCGCGGCGGCTGGCTGGGCAGCGGACGAAATCACGCACCCATGTTATCACACGGAGCGCGGGACGCTGTCGGCGGATTGCTATTCTCTAGCGGTAAATTGCGCTGGGGTGCTCGGTCGAGGGCGGAAGAGGATCTGTTAGTCTGAAAGCAGGAGGCCAGAATCGGAGTCAAACGTCTGCAGGCGCGGGCGTGCGGTTGTGAATTTCCATCGACGTCGTAAAATTCGCCCATGAAGCGCCGCCAAGGCTTTACCCTGATTGAGATCGCGATTTCGGTTTTTATCCTCGCGCTTCTCCTCCTGCTCGCGCTCCCGAGCGTGAGCGGCGTAATGGCCGATCGCCGGCTGAAGCAATCACTCAACGCGATGAACAAGATTGTGCGCATGGCACAGGAACGCAGCGTCGGGGAGCGCCGTTCCTACGTGATCGAGTGGCAGAAGAGGGCGGTTGTTCTGCATCCGGAATCTCCCAGGGAAGGCGACCCCGAAGCGCCTGCGGCCACGCTCGCACTGACGAAAGGCCAGGCTTACATCCTGCGATTGCCGGCTGCGCTCGAGAAAGGTCCCTTCGGGCAATGGACGTTTTGGGCGTCAGGCACCTGCGAGCCGGCCAACGTGAAGTTCAAAGGGCCTCCCGGTTCCTGGGAAGTGAATTACGCGCCACTCACCGCGCGCCCCGCGATTGTTCATTATGCGACGAAATAAAGTCTCGCGCTCCGGCTTCGCACTCTACGAAGTGCTTCTTGGCTTGGCGATCTTCGTCATCGGCGTGCTCGTGCTCGGCCGCTCGGTGGAAAACTGCCTCAATGCGAGCCAGCTGAGCGAAGAGGAAAATCGCGTGCGGCAGTTGCTCGCCAACCGCATGGCGGAGATTCAGGCCAGTCCGGTGCACCCCGACGCCAAGAAGGAGGAAAAAATCAATACCGGTTATGGCATCGTTAGGCTAATCCAACAGAGCGCTCCTCAAGAATTCGAGGAACCCGATAACACGATCATTAGCGGGATTACGCGAGTGACGTTGAACGCCGTCTGGTCGCGCGACGGGGTGAAGCAGAGCAAACAGCTCGTTTTTTATGTTTATCGTGCGGGCTGATCGCGGCGTCCGGCGCGCTTTTACGCTCCTCGAGATTACGCTGGCAGTGGCGATTCTCGGCATGATGGCGCTGGCGATTTTTCGTTTCGTGAGCGCAAACGTGGTCGCCGTCCGGCTTTCTACGGAAATCAATGAGATCGATGCCGGTTACGGCGGACTCGAGCGGCTCCTGACCGATCAATTGCGGGATCTCCCGCCCGGCCAGGGGACGCTCCTGGGCGAGCCGTTTAAATTTGAAGGCCGCTCGCGCGATGAAATGACCTGGGTTTGCGGCGCGGGGCCAGGACTGCTGACTCGTTACGCCACGGGCGATTACTCCGTCACGTTGCGTTTGCGCCCGATGCAAAGAGGTGACGCCATGGAATTGGGGGTGATGCGTGAGTCGGAGGACGACGACCGTCCGGTAGCTGACAACAAGGCCTGGGTTCCGCTCCTGACCAACCTGACAAGCTTGGAAATCCGCTATTTCGATCCGCGTCTGAACGCCTGGGTCGACCGCTGGACCGACCGGGGAACGCTGCCACATCTGGTGCGCCTCACGATCATGCGGCCGGGCAGCGCCACGCCGTGGGTAGCGGTGCTCGCCTTGCGCCGCACGCCGCTCTAAACCATGAAACGTCCCGCCCACGCCAATCGTTCGGGGGCCGCTTTGATGCTGGCGCTCTGGGCCCTTTTCCTGCTTAGTGCCATGGTCATCGCATGGGCCCTCGATATCGACTCGCAAATCGCTCTTTCCGGCAATTCCAACCGGGTTCTGGAAGCCGAGGCCATGGCCTCCTCCGGCGCGCAGTTGGCCCTCGATCCGCAGGTGAAAGCCGGCTCGACCGTCCTCCACGGTTCGTTAGGCAAAAACCAGAGTTATGACGCGCGAATCGTGGGCGAGGGGGGAAGACTGGATTTGGGCTATTTTCTTTCGGGCGAAAATCCGCAGCGGCTGGACGTCCTGCGGAAATATCTCGAGATCAAAGGCGTCGATATTAATGAGCGCGATCACATGATGGATTGCCTGCTCGATTTCGTCGACCCGGATGATATTCCCCGGCTCAATGGCGCGGAGGCCGAGCCCGGGTATCAGCCGAAAAACGCGCCCCTGCAGCGGATCGAGGAACTGAAACAGGTCAAGGGATGGGAGAAGTTCACCGCACAGCCGGACTGGGACGCAGACTTCACGCTCTACACCCAACAGCCGGTCGACCTGGCTTGGGCCTCGCGCGATGTCCTTCTCTCTCTTCCGGGTTTCAACGAACAGATCGTCGATGCTTTTCTTCAATACCGGCGCGGACCCGATGGGATCGATGGCACGGCGGACGATGTGGTCTTTAACTCGCCGGATGAGGTTCGGCTTGCACTTGGATTCACAACGGATCAATTTGCGCAGCTTTCCGGCCTGATCGGATTTAACGACCCGGTTGTGCGAGTCGTCAGTGTAGGTAAATCCGGCAATGTGACCCGCACCGTCCAGATGGTCATGCGGAAAAGCGCCTCGCCTCAGATCATTCTTTGGAAGGAATTCTAATATCGAACCCGCATCCGAACCCGTTTTTATTGGGCCTTCCGGCCGCGGTTGGAATTTGGTCCGAACTCGCGGAGGCAATGGTACCTGGGAGGTGCGGAACGTCGCCGACTTGGACGAGGCCGCAGGTCTGCTCCACAACGGTGACGAGGTGGTCCTCGCGCTGCCGGTCAACGCCGTCATCGCCCAGCGTTTGCGTTTGCCGACGGTCGACGCCGCTGAATTTGAAGGAATGATCCGCCTCCAAGTGGAAAAATCCTTTCCCTATCCGCCGGAAGAAGTAACGAGCGATTTTGAAGTCATCGAACGGGGTGAGAGCGAGAGCATCGTCTCCTCCGTTGCGGTGCACAACGCGCGTCTCGATGAACTTGCGGGCCCACTCCTGAAGAGCGGACATATTCCGAGCCAGGTGACCGTCTATGCCGCGCAACGGGCCGCGTCGCATGCCGCCCGGGGCCGCGCCCTCATCATCTATCGTGAAGGGGAAAAGCTGGTCTCAGCGATCAGCGAAAACGGCAAACTCAGTTTCACCCGTACCCTCGATGAGAGAGAGGCGGAGGGCTTGCAGCGCGACCTGCCGCAAATGGCTTTGAGCGCTGAGATGCAGGGAATCGACACTTCCTTTCCGAAGGTGCTGCTCGATGAAAATTGCCTCTCGCTCCGCGATACGGTCGAGCGGGTTTTCGCGCAACGCCCCGATCTGATGGGAACGGAGGCGCCGCCAGCCAGCGTAAAGCTGAACCTGGCGCCTGAGACCTGGCGCAAACAACGCGCCGCAGTCGTCAGGCAAAGGGAATGGCGCAAACGACTGCTTTGGGCGGGCGGAATTTACGCCTCGGCCTTTTTGCTCTTCGCGCTCTATGTCACGATCATCCGCTTCCAGGTCGGGCATCTGCAAAAGGTGATCAAGCGCGACGCGCCGAGGGTCGATTTTATCAAGAGCTCGGAGGCAACCTGGAAGGCACTCTCGCCGGCGATTGATCCGAATTATTACCCGATCGAGGTGCTGCTCCATCTTTTTGAGAGCCTGCCGAATCCCGAGGTGCGGATCACCGTTTACGAGCAATCCGCGCGCAATATTTCGGTGCAGGGCGAAGCGCCCTCGGCCGCGCTCGCCTACCAATTTGCCGAGAAGGTAAAGAAGAATCCGGGCCTGGAGGATTTTACGTTCAACCTCGGAACCCCGCGGATTCTGCCTAACGATCACGCGCAATTTCGACTGGAGGGCAAAACGAAATGATCGCGAACTGGCTGGCCCGAATGAATCAACGGGAACGCATTCTCGCTCTTACGGTCGCCGGGATTCTCTTTCTCCTGATCAATCTGGCGATCTGGAATGCGCTCCTCGGGATGAGCGCGGGCGCGCGCGACGAGTATGCGTCGGAGCGCGCAGCGCGGGCGGAACAAAAGTTTTATCTCGCGGACGAAGAAATGTGGCGGCGGCGGGCCGACTGGCTGGAGAAAAAGCAGCCCAGGTCAAACAACCCGGCGGAAGCGTCCTCGCTTCTCACGCGAGTGAAAGAGATCGCCGACCGCTACAAAGTGCAGGTCGAGAATCCGCAGATCGGCCCGGTCGAGAGCACGCCCTCGCATCAATCGGTCTCTGCCACTTTCGAGACCAAGAGCAGCTGGGAACCGCTTGTCCATTTCCTTTACGACTCTCAAAAACCAGAGTCGTTCACGGTCTTTGAAAACGTCAACTTGATCGTGAACGCGACCGATCCGACAGTCATGGAAGGCCGTTTCAAGATCGCGAAATGGTTCGCGCCGGGACCTCAAAAATGATGAAAACCAAGGAACTGATTTGCTTTTGCATCGGGCTGCTTTTTTGCCTGACGACGTCAGCGTGGGGGAAGGACGACCTGCCCAAGACCCAGCCCTTCGCGCATTATGAGCCGATGGTGAAACGCTCCCCCTTTGCGGTCGCGACCGCCAGCGCGCCAGTGGGCGGCAAGCCGGATTTCGCGAAGGACCTTTACGTGGCCAACGCCGCGCATTCCACGGACGGCGATTTCGTCACGATCGGTTCCACGACGGACAAGAATTTGAAGGAATACCTGAACACCCACGAAACGGTGGACGGTTATTCCATCTCCAACATTCAGTGGTCGGATCGCGTTGGCGAAACCAAGGTCACCATTTCCAAGGACGGACAGTTTGCGACTCTCACTTTCAACGAAGCGCTCCTCAGCCAGGGGATCCAGAATCCCGGTCCGCAGCCGCAGCAGTTTCCCGGTCACCCGACCGTGCCTGCGCGACCGAATACCAATGCCCAGATGCCGATTCAGCGGCCGATGCCGGTGCCGCAAATTCCCATGCCACCGCCTCATACCCGGCCGGTGATTCGGCAACGTGCGGCCCCATCACAGCAGAATTTCCAGCGTCCGGCCGCACCGGCGGCCGATGACGACGACGATTCGGACCTCGATCCTAGTCCAGTGAGTCAGAAGAAACTGAACAACACGAGCGCGAGCCCACCGGAGAATCGCGTCACTCGTCCGGCTCCGAACTCAATGACTCCCTCCACTAGTCGTTAGGATCCGCCCGGATCGTCGTCCGCCGTATCGGGTTTGCGATCGGGACCGGCGGAGTAGAGATCGAAGCCGGAGGGATTCTTCCGGCCCGGATTCAGATAGATGTAATTATTGTTCCAGGGATCCTTGGGCAATTCCTTGAAAAGCTGATACCAGCGCTCCGGCTGCGGTTCGGTGGTCGGCTGGGTCACAAGCGCCTGCAGACCCTGTTCAGTCGTCGGATAAAATCCGTTCATGGCCTCGTAGAGTTTCAACTGGGTCGAAATGCTCTGAATATCAGCCGCTACGCGCTCGTGCCGCGCGTATTCGACATTGCCGCCCAGTTTGTAAATCGCTGCACCCATGAGGAGCGCGATAATCGTGACCACGATCATGATCTCGAGCAGGGTGAAAGCACTTTGATTCTTGCGCATAAAAAAATCGGCGACGGGGTTACTTCAGCGGCTCAAGCAGGTAATCCGATTTGTCCCAGAGATATTTCAATTGAATCTGCGTTTCCCTTATCGCCGAGGCGGAAGTTCCGGCGCCTGCCAGAATGATCACATCATTCGTCCCGGCCTTCAACAACGAGGCGGGCACGATCTTTTGCGCCCGCACCCAGCCCGTGTATTGAAATTGCATCGTCTGCAGCAGGGAAAAGGAAAGTCCCCGATAAGCTGGGTCAGCCAGATCAGGCAGGAGAAGCGAAGCCGGGCCCAAATCCTCACCGTTGACGTAAATCTCCGGTGGCTTCTCGATCTGCGGGCTGGCTACTTCGAAAGTAAGCAGGGCCACGAGCGGTTGCGCCTCGAGGCCAAATTCAAAGGCGCCGCCGTTCTGCATAGTCGGCCCGATCGGGATCGTCTCCGCCGTCAGTGGCGCGGTCACCGTCCCGAAAACTTCCGAGTCGCCCTCGCCAGCCTTCAAGGCTGGCGGGCCGCCGAAAGGATCAGCCATCAGCTTCTCCTGCTCGGCGTGCATCGGGCGCATCACCTGGCTGGTCTTCATCCAATCGAGATAAGCGCCGCGGACCGAGCGGCCGTCGCCCGGAACCTCGACGTCGATCGCAGTCACCCCGATCATCGGCACCACCGTGGTCGAGGAAGTGGCGAGCCCCGTCTTCTGACCTAACGAACCGGAGTGCAGGACCTGGCTACCCGACTCATCCCAGGCGATCAGCTCCGGTTGTTCGTCAGGCAGATCGTCGAAATAAAGGCGGAAAAGCAAAAGCTGGCAGTCTTCGTTAGGCCGGATCAGGCGGACGCGAAAAACGCTTTTCGTTGCCACCTCCGATTCCACCTTGGCCGGGGCAAAGGAAACCGATTCCACCCAGGAGGGCGCTGCCTGCACTTTCGAATGGGCGGGATTATTCTGACGCAGATCGAGCCAGGCGCTCTCCGGCGCGGCCTCGGCTGATTGGCTCGGCTTGAGTACCTGCGTTCCTTCCGGCGGCAGAGCCTGCTGGGCGAAGGCCGGCCGAATGGCAGCGAGCAAGAATGCGAGCAGAACGAAGCGACGAAGCATTGCGCCGGCGAGATTATGTTAATGCGGTCGCAACTGCAAACTATGCGTCATCTCGAAAACCGCCGAGAGAATGCTATAAACGACAAAGCCGACAATTACCGCGATGAGCACAATGATAATGGGCGGGATGAGGGCCGAGATGATATTGACCGTGCGGTCCAACTCACGCTCGTAGACATCGGCGATGATCTGCATGGTTTGCGCAAAGTGACCGGTTTGCTCGCCGACCGCCATCATGTCGGTGAAGAGATCCGGGAAAAGTTGCTCTTTCGCGAGCGCGCTTGAGAGATTGGCGCCATCGATCACGGCCCGCCGCACATCACGCAATTTCGCTTCGAGGTATTTGTTCGCCGCGATTTCCGTCACCAGGTCGAGCGCCTTGAGCAACGGGATCCCGTTTTCCATTAAAGTGCCTAACGTCCGCGAGAACTGCGCATAGTACTGGTGACGGCGAATGCGCCCGTAGCCCGGAATCGACAGCCGGAGACGGTCCCACGTCAGGCGCCCCTCCTCGCTTCGGACGAAAGCACGAAATCCGACCATCCCTCCGAGAGCGATGAGGATGAACACCCACCAGTAACCGGTGATGACATGATGCGTGCCGAGCAAAATGCGTGTCGGCAGCGGCAACGTGCCTCCGGTTTCCGCCATGAAGCCGGTCAACTGCGGCACCATGAAGGTGATGAAAATGATGATCAAGACCGAGCCGGCGACGGCGAGAAACGCCGGGTAAATCAGCGCCTGCTGCACGCGGTCGCGCAGATTTTTTTCCTGCATCAAATGCTGGACGACGCGGCTCAGAATGTCCGGCAGCGCGCCGCTCGCTTCGCCTGCACCCACCATGTTGACGTAGAGCGGAGGAAAGATTCGCGGAAAATCGCGCAGCGCCTGCGAGAAACTGCGGCCATCGATCAGCGCCTGATGCAGCGCGCTGGTCATTTGCTGCACTCGCGGATGCTTCAGCCGTTTCTCGAGGACGCCGAGACTCTCGTCGAGCGTCATCCCAGCCTGCAAAAGATGACCGAGCTGTTCCGTGAAGATCAGCAATTGACCATGCGGAATTTTGAGATTTCCGGTCGGCGCTGCGGTCGCCGACGCTGCCTTGCCATCGACCACCTGCGGCTTCGCGGCAATCGATTCGACCCGGATCGGAACGCAATTCTGTTGTTCGATCTGTCGGATGGCGACCGATCGATCAGTCACATTAAGCACGCCCTCGACGAGTTCGCCCTGGGCATTGCGCGCGCGATAGGAAAATTGCGGCATGGGATAAAAAACGGCAGAAGCTAGCGCGGCGCGTTCATCACGTCCAATCGCGCTCCCGGGGAAGAGCGGAAACTGTGCCCTCTTATTCCGCATGAGCAAAGTGCGCGACTCCGTAGCCCCGACGCCGGCGGATCGTTCGCATCCCTTTTGAGGATGCAATCGTCCGATCACGATCGTAAGAACAGAGGACTTCTCCTGCAAGCTGGAGTCGATGACCACCGAACTCGTGAAAATCTCTCTGACTGATGGCCAATCCGTCGCTATCTCCGAGTATGGCGCCAAGGGCGGGGCGCCGATCTTTTTCTGTCATGGCTGGCCGAGCTCTCGCACGATGGCGGAACTGACCGATAACGCGGCACGCGAACTCAATCTTCGCATCATTTCTCCAGACCGGCCGGGGATCAGGAATTCGTCGTTTCGTCCCGAAAGAAAACTACTCGATTGGCCGCCGCTCCTTGAGCAATTGGCCGATAAAATGGATATCCCCGAATATCGAATCCTGGGAATCTCTGGGGGCGCTCCCTACGCGTTCGCCGCGGCGTGGGCTTTGCCGGAACGAGTGCGTGCGATCGCGGTGGTGAGCGGCGCGCCGCCTCTGGCCGAATTGACCGATCGCAGCGGGTTGTTGGCGCTTTATCGCTGGCTGCTCTTCCTTTACCCGCGGCATCGCGAGCTTCTCCGCTACTCCTTTCACGCCGTGCGGCCTTTTCTTTCCGTAAAGGTTCCGATTCGTTTCCGGCCGTTGCTCCTCAAGCTTCTCCAGCCCTGCGACGCAAACGTGATGCGTGATATTGCCGCCTTCGAAGCCTGCTTCGAGAGTCAACGCCAGGCCTGGCGCGCGTCGGCCGATGGTTTGATGGTCGACGCCGAGATTTACGCGCAACCATGGGGTTTTCCGCTCGAGGAAATCCGCATCCCGGTTCGCCTCTGGCACGGCCGGAAGGATCGCAGCTTTCGCTGGAAACTGGCCGAATCCCTGGGCCGGCGTCTCCCGCGTTGCACGATGCGGATCGTCGAAGAGGAGGGGCACTATTCGTTGCCCATTCGTCACATGCACGAGATTCTCGACGACTTAAGATCTGCCTAACGTTCCGACGATTTCCCCTGTTCGTCGGCGCAGAAGTAGCTCAATTGGTGGCGTGGAAGATCTTATCGCGAGCGCAATCCAGGAGCAGCCCGTCCGCCGGACCTCAAATATCGGCCCGGAATTCGAGAGCCGTATCCGGCAGTTGGTCGCCGACTGGGGCATCGACAAGTCGCCGGAGTTGATCGAGGAGCTCATCATCACCGCGCTGAAAATGGGGCGCGACAAGATGGGTACGGGCGATCTCAAGCTGATGAATCGTTCACTCAAGGAGCTGCGCTACGCGGCGAAGGTCTTTGCTCCCTATCGCGACGTGAAAAAAGTCGTCATTTTCGGCTCCGCGCGCACCGCCCCATCGGAGCCCGCCGCGCAGCAGGCGGAGGAATTCGGTCGCCAGATGGTCGCCCATCATTTCATGGTCATCACCGGCGGCGGCGACGGAATCATGGGCGCCGCGCAGCGGGGCGCGGGGCGCGAGAACAGTTTCGGACTGAACATTCGCCTGCCCTTCGAGCAACGTCCGAACGAGATCATCCACGGCGATTCGAAGCTGATTAACTTTAATTACTTCTTCACTCGGAAGCTAAATTTCGTGAAGGAAACACACGCCGTGGCGCTCTTTCCCGGCGGCTTTGGAACACTGGACGAGGGATTCGAAGCGCTCACTCTCATGCAGACAGGAAAAGCGCTCATCATCCCAATCGTTCTCATCGACCGGCCCAACGGAAGTTATTGGGAAAGCTGGATGCGTTTCCTGACCGACCATCTGCTTAAGCAGGGGTTGATCTCCGAGGGCGACTTCAACTTCATCAAAATCGTGCACAATGTCGAGGAAGCAGTCGGAGAAATTCTGCTCTTCTATCGAAACTATGACTCGTCGCGCTGGGTCGGATTGCAGTTGATCTTCAGAATCTATAAAGCGTTGACGCCAAATGCAGTAGCTGACTTAAATCAGCGATTTGCGGATTTGCTTCGGGAGGGTCAAATCGTGCAGGGTTCTGCCTTGCCGCAGGAGCGAAACCAGCCGGAGCTGGCCCATCTGCCGCGTTTGATTCTCACTCCGCACCGCCATGAGTTCGGCCGTTACCGCCAGCTAATCGACGCCATCAACCTGGCCGAGACGCTGTAGCGGCGCTCTGCGAACGCCGAACGTCTTTGCGATCTTGGTGCGGCTCGCCGGTCATAGACCGCCGCTACAATCAGGCTGCCGGCCGCTCGGTCTTTTCGGCGATGTAATCGTGGATCGAGTTGACCGTTTGCAATGCTTGGGCCGCGACTTCGGAGTTGGGCACGCCGACCCCAAAAGTCTTCTCCATGCTCACGACCAGCTCGAGCGCGTCGATCGAATCGAGCCCGAGGCCGTCTGGCCCAAAGAGAGGCAGGTCATCCGCGATCTGATCCGCCGGTGTTTGCAGCATCAGATTCCTGACCAGCATCTCTTTGATTTGAGCGCGAAGATCGGTTTCGGACATGTTTCGGAATGTTGCGACGCTATGCTAAGACGAAAAGGAAGCGGATGTCATCGGATAAATCCGTGCTTTGCCAAGCCCCACTCGAGCCACCAAAGAGGAGCCCGATGGTAGCGCAAGCTTCCCGCTTGCCGGTTTACTAATTTGCAGGCGGGAAGCTTGCGCTACGATTTCAGACTTCGCGCGACGCTCGCTCTTCCGCGGCAGGCGCGGTTTCGTCGCGGGCCGGCGGGACTTCACGCGCCGTCGGAGCGTTATCAATCCGGGGCACGGTTGCATCCGCCTGGCGCACATCCGGTTTTGGCGGAGTCGCGTTGCCGGCATTGTGCAGCTCGTCGCTGAACTCGTCTTTCGCCTTTTGGAATTCGCGCACCGCCTGTCCCATCCCTTTGGCCAGTTCCGGCAACTTCTTCGCGCCAAAGAGTACGAGGATGATCAACAGGATGATGATCAGGTCCGGTCCGCCGAAGTTGGACAACAAGGCGAGCAGATTCATAACGAACTCGAACATCGGACGATCCGTTGCGGTTGCAACACATTTCCCCCTGCGCTCGTCTCTTCAAGCGCGGCGCGAACCACTTCCAGCATTTACCGAACGAATCCAGACATTGGACGAGCGGAAGCACGTCCCTCCGGAGCGACATGCTTCCGCATGTCCCGTTTCGCGCGCTCATTCTGGCGGCGAACTAGACGTCGTAATACATCTGGAATTCGTAGGGGTGCGGGCGAAGCCGCAGGGCGTCGTATTCCTTTTGCTTCATCTCGATCCAGTTATTGATGAAGTCGGCGTTGAAGACATCGCCCCGGAGGAGAAAGGCATGGTCGTTCTCCAGCGCCGCGATCGCTCCACCTAGCGAATCTGGCACACTCGGGACGCTCGCCAGTTCTTCCGGCGGAAGTTCGTAGAGATTCTTGTCCAGGGGATCGCCGGGATCGATCCGGTTCTGGATTCCATCGAGACCCGCGAGGAGGAGCGCGGCAAAGGCGATATAGGGGTTGGCCGCCGCGTCGGGGGTGCGGAACTCAATTCGCTTCGTCTTCGGATTCGCCGAATACGTCGGGATGCGGATGGCTGCCGAGCGGTTGCGCGCGGAGTAAGCCAGGTTGACCGGTGCCTCGAATCCGGGTACGAGTCGCTTGTAGCTGTTGGTCGTCGGGTTCGTTATGCAGGTCAACGCCGGGGCGTGTTTCAGAACTCCGCCGATGAAAAAGAGCGCCATGTCGCTCAAGCCCGCGTAGCCGTTGCCGGCGAAGAGCGGCTTGCCATCCTTCCAAAGCGACATGTGGGTATGCATGCCCGAGCCGTTGTCGCCGAAGAGCGGCTTCGGCATGAAGGTCACCGTCTTGTTGTGCTTCCGCGCGACGTTGCGGACGATGTATTTGTAGTACTGCATGTAATCGCCCATCGTCTTGAGCGGCGCGAACCGGATATCAATCTCGGCCTGGCCGGCAGTCGCGACTTCGTGGTGCTGGCGCTCGATCGGGATGCCGGCTTTCTCAAGCTCAAGGCACATTTCGCTGCGGATATCCTGCAACGTATCCAAGGGGGCGACCGGGAAATAGCCTTCCTTCGTCCGGATTTTGTAGCCGAGGTTGGGAAATTCTTCCCGCCCGCTGTTCCAATGTCCCTCGGTGCTGTCCACCGAGTAGGCGCAACTGTTCCCGGCGTTATCGAAACGCACGTCGTCGAAGATGAAAAATTCCGCCTCCGGTCCGAAGAACGCGGTGTCGGCAATGCCGGTGCTCTGCAAGATACGCTTCCGCTTTTTCCGCGACCCCGCGCGGATCGCGGTTGTAAGGCTCGCGCGTGATCGGCTCGACGATTGTGCAGATGAGGCTGAGCGTCGCCTCGGCATTGAAAATATCGATCCAGGCCGTCGCCGGATCGGGGATGACGAGCATGTCGGAGGCGTTGATCACCTTCCAACCGCGGATGCTCGAACCGTCAAAGCCGAGACCTTCGGTAAAAATGTCCTCGTTGTACTCGGTGAGGGTGGTGGTGAAATGCTGCCAGGCACCGGGCAGATCGGTGAATTTGAAATCCACGAGTTTGACCTCGTGGTCTTTGATCATTTTGCTGACGTCGGATGGAGTTTTCTTGTTGTTAGGCATGGGTGATGATGGTGGGTCGGCGTTGAAGCGTTGAAAGAGTTGAAGCGTTGCAGCGGCATGATCGCTCTCCGCTGTAACGCTTCACCGCTTTATCGCTTCAACGCACTACACCGCCTTTTCCCCAATCTCCTCCGTCCGGATCCGCACCGCGTGCTCGACCGGCAGCACGAAAACCTTGCCGTCGCCGATCTTGCCGGTCTTTGCCGCGCTCACGACCACGCTCACCGCTTTGTCCACCATGTCGTCCGCCAGCACCACTTCCACTTTCACCTTCGGCAAAAAATCGACCGTGTATTCGCTCCCGCGATAAATTTCCGTGTGCCCTTTCTGGCGTCCAAAGCCCTTCACCTCCGTCACCGTCATCCCCTCGATGCCGAGTTCGGCCAGGGCTTCCTTCACCTCCTCGAGTTTGAACGGCTTGATGATCGCTTCGAGCTTTTTCATAGGCTTTACAGTGGTGGTGTCCGACGAATTTTCAAACGAACTCGCTGTAGAGAATCAGAGATAGCAGGCGGAGCGCAAGCGCCGATTTGTTGCCGCGACTGTCGCGAAGTTTATAGTGACTGCGCATGCCGTTCCGATTCCTTCGTTCATCTCCACCTGCACACCGAGTATTCGCTTCTCGACGGGGCGGTGAGAATGAAGGAGCTGATGAAGAAGGCGGCCGAAATGGCGATGCCGGCGGTCGCGATTACCGATCACGGCAACCTGCATGGCGCGATTGAATTTTACCAGGCGGCGACCGAGGCCGGGATCAAGCCGATCATCGGCGTGGAGGCTTACATGGCGCCGGGTTCGATCAAGGACCGGCCGAATTCGCAGCGCGACGCCGCTTATCATTTCACGCTGCTCGCGCGCGACGAAACCGGTTACCAGAATCTCGTCAGGCTGATGTCGACGGCGCATCTCGAGGGGATGCATTACAAGCCGCGGATCGATCGCGAACTGCTCGCAGCACACTCGGAAGGATTGATCGGGATGAGCGCCTGCCTCAAGGGCGAGATCAACATGGCGATCCAGGCCGATCAGCTCAATAAGGCGCGGGAGAGCGCAGCGACCTTTCGCGACATCCTCGGCGCGGAGAATTTCTTCCTCGAGTTGCACGATCACGGACTGGAGGCGCAGCGAAAATGCAACCGTGTTCTGCCAAAAATCGGGCGTGAATTCGGGCTCGGGTTGGTGGCGGCGAACGACGTTCACTTTCTCGAACGGAGCCATCACGAAGCGCACGACGTCATGATCTGCATTGGCACGGGCAAGATGGTGCACGACGAAAAACGGATGCGTTATGTGCCGGAGCTTTATTTCAAGAGCCCGGAGCAGATGCGCGGACTTTTCCCGGATCATCCGGAAGCGATTTCCAACACCCTTTCGATCGCCGAACGCTGTAACCTGAAGCTGGAATTTGGCACCTCAAAGTTCCCGGAATACGAGGCGCCGGCAGGCAAAACACGCCGCCAGTACTTGCGCGAGCTTTGCGAAGAAGGGCTGCACAAACGGTACGGCGAGCGGGCTACGAGCGACCCCGAACTGCGCGCCCGCCTAACGAAGGAGCTGGAGGTGATAGAGAAGACCGGATTCGTCAGCTACTTCCTCATCGTTTGGGACTTCATCCATTTCGCCAAGCAGCGCGGCATTCCGGTCGGGCCAGGCCGTGGTTCGGCTGCGGGTTCGCTCATCGCCTACGTGCTCGAAATTACGGACATCGACCCGCTTCAGTTTGGTTTGCTCTTTGAACGTTTCCTCAATCCCGAGCGCGTTTCGCCACCGGATATCGACGTCGACTTCTGCGAATCGCGCCGTGGCGAAGTGCTCGAATACGTTCGACAGAAGTACGGCGAACGCCGTGTCTCGCAGATCATCACCTTCGGAAAACTGAAGGCGAAAAGCGTGGTCCGCGATGTCGGCCGCGTCATGGGCCTGAGCTACGGCGATTGCGATCGGATCGCGAAGATGATCCCTAGCGAGTTGAATATCACCCTCGCCGCCGCTGCGGAAAAGACGCCGGATCTGAAGAAGGCGATCGAGACCGAACCGGCCACCCGCCAGCTCTGGGAATACGCTGGTCTCCTCGAAGGTCTCTCGCGCAACGCCGGAGTGCATGCTGCCGGCGTCGTGATCGCGGATCGCGATCTTTCCGAATACGTCCCGCTCTGTCGCGATTCGAAGGGAAACGATGTCGTTAGTCAGTACGCGATGGGACCGTTGAACGATCTCGGTTTGCTCAAGATGGATTTCCTTGGGTTGAAGACGCTGACCGTGATCGAGGATACGATCGCGCTCATCCATCAGCTCGAGCCGGACTTTTCGCTCAAGGATATCCCGCTGGATGACGCCGCCAGTTTCGCCCTCTACAACCGGGGTGAAACGATCGGCCTTTTTCAAATGGAATCGGGCGGCATGACGAGCGTCTCGAAGCAGCTCGACGTGCAGAAGTTCGACGACATCATGGCCTTGATTGCGCTTTATCGCCCCGGCCCGATGGACCTGATCGGCGATTACATCAAGCGCAAAAAAGGCCTGACGAAAATCAGGTACGAGCATCCGCTCCTCCAGGAGATCTGCGCGGACACCTACGGCATCATGATCTACCAGGAACAGGTCATGGCGGCGGCCAATCGGCTGGCCGGCTATTCGTTAGGCCAGTCCGATCTTCTGCGGCGCGCGATGGGAAAAAAGGACAAGGGCAAGATGGCGAAGGAGCGCGCCAGCTTTGTCGAAGGTTGCGCGCAGACGAACAAGATTCCGGAGAAGAAGGCGAACGCGATTTTCGATTTGCTGGAGAAATTCGCCGGCTACGGATTCAACAAGAGCCACAGCGCTGCCTACGGGGTGATCAGCTATCAGACCGCCTATTTGAAGGCGCATTACCCGGTCGAGTTCATGGCGGGCTTGTTAAGCAACGAGATCAACAACACGGATAAGATTTCCGTCTTCGTCGGCGAATGTAAGCGGATGGGCATCCCGATTTTCCCACCCGACCTGAACCGCAGCGGGCTGAAGTTTGTGCCGGAGGGACGTGCTTCCGCACGTCCAGTCTCTGAAGCTGCGTTTGAAGAAAAAGCCGGACGTGCGGAAGCACGTCCCTCCGAAGCCATCCGTTACGGGCTGGCCGCGATCAAGAATGTAGGCGAAGGCGCGATGGCGGCCGCCATCTTGGAGCGGGAGCGGGGAGGGGACTTCGCTTCGCTCGAGGATTTTTGCAGCCGAATCGATTCGCGGCTCGCGAACCGCAAGATCATCGAAAGTCTGGTCAAAGCTGGCGCCTTCGATTTCCTCGGGCGCGATCGTGCGGAGCTCTTCGCCTGCATCGAAGAAACGCTCGCCTCGGCCGCCGCCTCACATCGTGATCGCGCCGCCGGCCAGGTTTCCCTCTTCGACGATCTCCCGCGCACGAGCGCGTCGCGCCTGGACCGGGCCTTCGTGCCATGGGGCGAGCGCGAGAAATTGTCCTTCGAAAAAGAGCTGCTCGGTTTCTACGTCACCGGCCATCCGCTCGACGCCTACGCGCATCTTTTCGCCGCCGGAAAATATCAAACCATCGCCTCGTTAGGCGAGCTGGACGATCGCGCGAGCTTCACGATTGCCGGCGCGATCGTGCAGGTCGAGCGCAAGTTCACCAAAAAGGAAGGCAAACCGTTCGCCGTCGTCTTTATCGAAGATCTGACCGGCACACTCGAGGTCGTGCTTTGGAATGAAACCTACGTCCCGGTTTCGAACGCACTCGAACCCGGTACCGTTCTCGCGATTCGTGGCACGCTCGACAAGCGCGAAGACAACGTTCGCGCCACGGCGCAGAAGGTGAAGGTACTGAAATCTGAGGCGACTTCGCCTAACGCCACCAACGGCAACCACAATGGAAATAGCTCATCGGGCAGAGAAAATGGCGCAACTGTAACGCTTCGTTTTGCGCCCGGGGCCGCCGCCGCCGAACTCCGCGAGGTGCGCGAGATTCTCGCTTCCTCACCGGGTTCGCAACCGGTCATGCTGATGATGACGAGCCGCGATGGCGAAACCGTGGGGATCGCGGCGGGCGACACCTGCCGGATCGAGCTAACCCCGGCGCTCGAGCAACGACTCGCACCGTGGCTTTAGGGAAATCGTCAGGTCGCTTAGCTGCCAGGCTTCTCGGCCTGCTGCTGCATTTTGCCGCACCCGGATTTTAGCTGTGCGTATTGCTCGGATGAGAGGACGCCTTTCGCTTCCTGGAAAAACTTCTCCATGCTCGCTTTCTTGCAGCCATCTTTCTCGCAACGGACCTGGAAGGCATCCAGTTTCGCTTTTTGTTCCGGCGTTAGGCTGAGCTTCGCGTAGATGTGCGAGCACTCCATCTTGCCGGCCTTGGTCGCGCAACAAGCCATGTCGCCAGCGAAGGCGGAGGATGCGGCCAGAGTGACGGTCGCGACTAAGGAGAAGACGGCGAGTTTGATCATAGTGGGTTTTTAGACAGATCCGGTTGGTTTGTGTTCAATTGAGCAGGCTAGGGGATCGTGAAGGTCATCGATCCCCCTTTCACATCGACCCGGATCGTCTGGCCCTCGTGGATTTTTCCCTCAAGGATCTGGAGACTGAGCGGATCGAGAATCTCCTTCTGGATCGCGCGCTTCAAGGGCCGCGCGCCGTAGACGGGATCGTAGCCTTCGCGGGCAATCCGTTCCTTCGCCGCATCGGTCAACTCGAGGGTGATTTTCTGGCTCTCCAGGCGTTTCGTTAGGCGGCGGAGCTGGATATCGACGATCTGCTTCAGGTCATCGTCGTTCAGCCGATCGAAGATAATGATCTCGTCGATCCGGTTCAAAAACTCCGGCCGAAAATGCTGGCGCAGCGCGTCCAACACCAGGTGCGACCGTTCTTCGCGCGACACTTCCCCCGTGATGAACTGCGATCCGATGTTCGAGGTCATGATGATGACGGTGTTTTTGAAATCGACCGTGCGCCCCTGGCCGTCGGTGATGCGGCCGTCGTCGAGCACCTGGAGCAGCACGTTAAACACGTCGTGGTGGGCCTTTTCAATTTCGTCGAAAAGGATGACCGAATACGGCTTGCGCCGGACGGCCTCGCTCAACTGTCCGCCCTCCTCGTAACCGACGTAGCCGGGCGGCGCGCCGATCAGTCGCGCGACGGTGTGTTTCTCCATGTATTCGCTCATGTCGATGCGGATCATGGCGTTCTCGTCGTCGAACAGGAATTCCGCGAGCGCCCGGGAAAGCTCTGTTTTGCCGACACCCGTTGGACCAAGAAAAATGAAAGAGCCAATCGGGCGATTCTCGTCCTGAAGACCGGCACGCGCGCGCCTCACGGCATTCGAAACCGCGACGATCGCTTCGTGCTGGCCGATGACGCGCTTCATCAGGCGCTCTTCCATTTTCACCAGCTTCTCGCGCTCGCCTTCCTGCAGGCGCGAAACCGGGATGTGCGTCCAACTCGAAACGACCTCGGCGATGTCTTCCTCGGTCACTTCCTCGCGGAGGAGGCGCGGCTTTTTGTCGGTCGCTTCTTTCTCTGCGATCTCGCGCAGTTTCTTTTCCAGCTCGGGAATGCGGCCGTATTGGATTTCACTCGCTTTGCCCAATTCTCCGCGGCGCTGCGCGCGTTCGAGTTCGGTGCGGGCGGTGTCGAGTTCTTCTTTCACCTTCGCCTGGGCGTCGATCTCTGATTTCTCTTTTTGCCACTCGGCCTTCATCCCGCCCGATTTTTCCTTCAGGCTCGCCAAATCCTTCTCCAGCTTCGTCAGGCGCTCTTTGCTCGCCCGGTCCTTTTCCTTTCTTAGCGCCTGCCTTTCCATCTCGAGCTGCATGATTTCGCGCTCGATCACGTCGATCTCCGTCGGCATCGAATCGAGCTCGATCTTCAGGCGCGAGGCTGCCTCATCGACCAGGTCGACCGCTTTATCGGGAAGAAAGCGATCGCTGATGTAGCGATGCGAGAGGATCGCGGCCGCGACCAGCGCCGCGTCGCGAATGCGCACGCCGTGATGGACTTCGTAGCGCTCCTTCAATCCGCGCAGAATCGCAATCGTGTCCTCCACGCTCGGTTCATCCACCATCACTGGCTGGAAGCGCCGTTCCAATGCCGCATCTTTCTCAATGTATTTGCGGTATTCGTTCAGCGTCGTCGCGCCGATCGTCCGCAACTCGCCGCGCGCCAGTTGCGGTTTGAGCAAATTCGAGGCATCAACCGAGCCCTCCGCCGCGCCCGCGCCGACGATCGTGTGCAGCTCATCGATGAACAAAATGACCTGCCCTTCCGAGTCAGTCACTTCTTTGAGGAACGCTTTGAGCCGGTCCTCAAATTCGCCCCGAAACTTTGCGCCTGCGACCATCGCGCCAATGTCCATCGCGATCAGTTTCTTGTTCTTGAGCGACTCCGGGACGTCGCCGGAAATAATCCGGCGCGCCAACCCTTCGACGATGGCCGTTTTGCCCACCCCCGGCTCGCCGATCAACACCGGATTGTTTTTTGTCCGGCGCGAGAGCACCTGCATGACGCGACGGATTTCGTTATCCCGCCCAATGACCGGATCGATCTTTCCCCGCCGCGCCATCTCAGTCAGGTCGCGTCCGTACTTTTCCAGAGTCTGATATTTGCCCTCGGGATTTTGATCGGTCACGCGCTGCGAACCGCGCACCTGCTGGAGCGCCTGCATCAGCTTGTCGCGCGTCACACCCATCTCCTGCAAGGCGCGGGCGGCCGGAACTTTCGCATTCGTTAGGGCGAGAAGATAATGTTCCGCGCTGACGAACTCGTCCTTCAGTTTCGCCATTTCCTTCTCCGCGCCGTCGAGCACACTGCGCAGATCATTGCCGAGGCGATGATCGATATTGCCGCCGGTAATGCGGGGTAATTTCTGGAGTGCGGCGCGCAGTCGCTCGCGCAGCGCCTCCGCCGGCAGGCCCATCTTTTCGAGCAACGGGCGGGTGATTCCTTCGGCTTGATCGAGCAACGCGAGGAGGAAATGCTCGTTTGTGATCTCCTGCTGATGGAACTCCGAGGCGACATCCTGCGATGTCTGGACCGCCTCCTGCATTTTTTGCGTAAACTTATCGATGCGCATGGGGCAAACTATAAGGCTGCGATCAGCCCCGCAATCATGCGATGCTTCCTAAGCTCTCGAAAATGAGTCGCGAGCCGGCGTTTCTATTCGTGCATGGAAAAGAGGAGCATGGCCTTCGGTGCAGGGAAGTCGCGGAAACGGCGATGAAGGGGGAGGGAATACTGCTGCTCGTCATTGCCACAGCGATCGTGCTTGTTTGCGCCTGGCTGGCCTGGCGCTACACCGAATCGACTCAGGAGGTTGCCCGTTCTAATGCCGAGCGCAAGATGCAGAGGCTGCTCTACGAGCACGACGCCAAATATTCGCCACCAATCTCAGCCCAAAGGGTTTGCCCGGTTATCCACCCAACCACCAGAAATACGTGATCGCCAGCCTAACGAAACTGGTGTCCCGACCGCGCAGGTTAAGCTGGCTGGCTCGGTCTCATATGGTTCCGATCCGGGCGCCCAGGATCCAAAGGCGCATTTTACTTCTCATGTCGCCTATCCCGCGGCCGACGCACAGTTCTACCTGACATCGCGCGCCGGAATGGTCTCTGGCAGATCGACCTTTTCTCCTTTGGATGGCAGGACAAACCCTCACTGCGTCCGGCGCCATCGTTATGACTCCGGGTGAACCCGAGCCGCTCTGGCTCGAATCGATCCCCGATCGGGAACCATGGCGTTGGGGGGCGAGACGCGATCTGATTCATCAGGTTCTTCATCTTCCTCGGGGAGGTAGTCCTCCTCGCGTGCGGCGCCATGGGAGTGGGCATCGGGAATCGCCGATGCCTGGAAAGTCGATCACATCGCCTGGAGTTTGGCGCCGCGGGGCTCTAGCCACCACGCTCGTTCTCGGCGAACTGGCGCGGGATCAAATATCGATTCGCACCAACTTCAAACGACCGGCTGCGCCGCTTTTGATTGTTATGGAAGACTGGGGACAGGAATAGTGCCGCGCGATCAACCCTAATAATTCCTTGTTCGCCCTGCCGTCTACTGGAGGCGATTTCAGCAGGGCGCGCCACGAGCCATCCGCCGCTTTTTCCAAACGACTGACTCGGGCATACGGCTTGACTTTGACCTGAATAATTTTCAAACCGGTGCGGGGCACTCCAACCGATGGAATCGTCTTCGAAGGAAGGAAGCCTTTATGGTGGGCATTCCGACGCCGGGCGTGACTAGCGTACGTCATCGGCTCTGCGCTTCAAAAGCGACTGAGAACACGCCGGCCGTTGCCACATGGGCGATCTTGCTGGAATGCCCTTCGAATTGTCAATTCCTTTGAAGTCGACCGGCTGGCACCCATTGGTTCATATTGAAAATAATGTCAACATTCGAAGCAACCGACTTTTACCATCTCGATGAATTGCTGACGGCGGAGGAGCGCCTCATTCGGGACCGCGTGCGCGGGTGGGTGAGCGAGCGCTTCCTACCGATGATCGTGCAGCACTATCGGGACGGTACTTTTCCGCTGGGACTCGTGCCGGAGCTCGCCGAGCTCGGCGTCTTTGGTCCGGCGATCAAGGGCCATGGTTGCGCCGGGCTGGGGAGCGTCGCTGCCGGACTCGTGATGCAGGAACTCGAACGCGGCGATAGCGGCCTGCGCACCTTCGCCTCCGTCCAGGGCTCGCTGGCCATGACGGCGATCGACCTCTTCGGATCGGAAGAACAAAAGGCGCGCTGGCTGCCCGCAATGGCACGGGGGAGCAAACTCGGTTGCTTTGCTCTCACCGAGCCCGACTTCGGTTCTAACCCGGCGGGCCTGTGCTGTCGGGCGGAAAGGAGCAGTAATGGTTATCGCCTGAATGGAGTGAAGAAATGGATTGGAAACGGCACGATTGCGGATGTCGCGGTGATTTGGGCCAAGGTTGACAACGGAGCCAGGAAGGAAGCGGAAAGCGCGAAAGCTATTCGCGGCTTCCTCGTCGAAAAGGGGACTCCGGGCTTCACGGCTACACTTATTGAAGGCAAGCTCTCGCTCCGCGCGGCGCTGACCGCACAACTCGAATGCAACGACTGTCTTGTGCCAGAGAGCGCTTTGCTACCCGGAAGCGAAGGACTGCGCTCGCCCCTGTCTTGTCTTAACCACGCGCGCTACGGCATCGCTTGGGGCGCGATCGGCGCCGCCATGGCGTGCTATGATGAGGCACGGCAATACGCGACGCGGCGGGTTCAATTCGGCCGTCCCATTGCGAGCTTTCAGCTCGTCCAGGAGAAACTGGCGCGCATGCTTACCGAGATCACGAAGGCTCAGCTGCTGGCGCATCGGCTGGCGCAATTGAAAGACGCCGACAGCGCAAAGCACTTTCATGTCTCAATGGCGAAGATGAATAATGTCGAGATGGCGCTCGATATTGCCCGCGCCGCGCGCGATATCCTTGGCGGCGTCGGAATCCTCGATGATTACCAATGCTTTCGGCACATGTGCAATCTGGAGAGTGTCAAGACCTATGAGGGCACCCATGACATTCATCTGCTGGTGCTTGGTCAGGAGATCACTGGTATCCCTGCATTCGTTACCTGATTGCCGCTAATATTCCCAACGATCCTCGACAAAGCGCCTATTGCCGGCCAAGCATCGTCTGGGCAGCTTGACTCGCGGCAATTCTTATCAGATCTCGGGCACGCAATTCAACGGCCTCTCCTGTGGTCCGATTATGGTGATGACGCTACCATGGCCAGAAATTACCCACTGGTCTTGACTACTAACCAAGGCACCAAGCATGTCTTCTACGCCCGCGCCCACGATCACAGCACGATGGGGATTGCCACGGGGAACACGATTGTCTCGACCACACGCACGCTGCTCATCTCCGCCGCCGGATTGATTTCGTGTCCGGGGCAGGCAGGGCAGGTCGCGCGCGAATCCTGGCGTGGGGTTAACGGTGTCATCGTGCAAAGCAAGTTTGGAGGGCAGAAACGCCGGGCCATGCGCATTCGCAGAAAAACGTCTTTGCAATTTGCCGCGCTGCGGAGAAAAGGGCACAGATTGCTCTATGCCGAAAAAGAAGAAGACACCTCCTGCTCTCGTTAGTGTCGTAATGGGGAGTGCGTCCGATTGGGAGACGATGCAGCATTGCGTCGCGCTACTCGACGGACTCGGCGTGCCTAACGAACATCGGATCGTCTCGGCGCATCGCACGCCGGATTTGATGGCCAGGTTTGCCCGTGAAGCGGCCGAGCGCGGCGTGCAGGTCATCATCGCCGGAGCGGGCGGCGCGGCTCATCTGCCCGGAATGATCGCGGCGCAGACCTGGCTGCCGGTGCTCGGTGTGCCAGTGGAATCGCGCGCGCTGAAGGGACTCGATTCGCTCCTCTCGATCGCGCAAATGCCGGCCGGAGTCGCGGTCGGCACGCTTGCGATCGGCACGGCCGGAGCGAAGAATGCCGCCTTGCTCGCCGCCAGCATCGTTGGGTTGCACGACGCCAAGGTGAAGGCCGCGGTGCAGAAATTTCGAGCGCGCCAGACAAAATCGGTCCTCGCGCAAAAGCTGCCATGAGGTGCGACCAGGCGCTTCTTCCCGGGGCAAAGATCGGTGTCATGGGCGGTGGCCAGCTTGGTCGCATGTTCGCCATCGCGGCCCGGCAGATGGGTTATCGTGTCCACACATTTTCTCCCGAGAAGGACGGGCCGGCGGCGCAACTCTCCGATCAGGCCACGGCCGCCAGTTATGACGATGAAGAAGCCCTAACAAATTTCGCGCGCGCGATCGACGTCCTCACCTTCGAGTTCGAGAACATACCGGCGGCGACAATCGCGTGGGCGTCGCGCGGGCGAATCGTCAGGCCGCGAGGCGAGATTCTGCTCATCGCGCAGAACCGGTTGTGCGAAAAGGAGTTTCTTTCTGGTGCGGGATTTCCGGTCGCGCCGTTTCGTCGCATTGCGAACGCGACTGACCTGACGAGCGCGGTGGAAGCAATCGGCCGACCAGCCATTTTGAAAGGCGCTGCCTTCGGTTACGATGGCAAAGGCCAGCAGCGGATCGACTTGGAGACCGATCTTGCGACGATCTGGGCGGGACGCGAAGACGAACTGTGCGTGCTCGAGAGTTTGATCGATTTCGAAAAGGAAATTTCGCTCATCGTCGCCCGCGGTCCCGACGGCGCGACGGCCGTCTTTCCGGTTTGCGAAAACATTCATCGCAATCACATCCTCGACGTCACCCTGGCCCCGGCGCGAATCGAAGAGCGAGTCGCGAGCGCAGCGCGCGAGCTGACCTGCGAGGTCGCGACCAGTCTCGATCTCGTTGGGCTGCTGACGGTCGAAATGTTTCTGAACCGCGACGGCGGGTTGATCATCAACGAGCTCGCGCCCCGACCGCATAACTCCGGGCATTGGACGATCGAAGGCTGTGTCACAAGTCAGTTCGAGCAACAGGTCCGGGCTGTCTGCGGGCTGCCGTTAGGCGCAACCGGGCTGTTGCGGCCGGCCGCGATGGTCAACCTTCTCGGCGACCTCTGGAGCAAGGGCGAGCCGAACTGGCCCGCCGCGCTCGCGGAATCGAACGTGCACCTGCATCTTTACGGCAAGCGACAGCCGCGCCCCGGACGCAAGATGGGGCATCTAACCGCGGTTGCCGAGACGGCAGATGCGGCGGCGGCGAGCGCGCTGCGCGCCCGCGAACGGCTGCTCGCCGATTGAAGTGAAAACCGAAATCGCGACAGCGAATGCGCCTAACGCGAGAGCCGAGGCCGTGGCCCGGGCGGTCGCGCTGCTGCGCGCGGGCGAAGTCGTCGCGCTGCCGACTGAAACCGTTTACGGCCTCGCGGCCGACGCTCTTTCGGCGAAGGCTACGGTGAAGATTTTCGAGACAAAGGAGCGTCCGCGTTTCGACCCGCTAATTGTTCACCTGCCGGAACTGGACTGGCTGGAGCGCGTCGCCGTGATCGAGGGGGGAACGCGCGCTCTGATCGAGAAGTTGATCGCTGCTTTCTGGCCCGGTCCCCTGACGATTGTCATGCCTCGGACCGAAATCATTCCCTCGATCGTGACCGCTGGCCTAACGACCGTGGCAGCACGGATGAGTGCGCATCCACTGTTTTCGGAAGTGGTGCAGACCTTTGGCCGGCCGCTGGCCGCGCCGAGCGCGAATCGTTTCGGACGCATCAGTCCAACCTCCGCGGCCGACGTGGCGGAAGAATTGTTCGGGCGGATTCCGCTGATTGTGGATGGCGGCGCGACCCAACATGGCATCGAATCGACGGTAATCGCGCCGCACGGCGGCAGAATCGAAGTGCTGCGCTCGGGACCGATCACGCGCGAAGAGTTGGCGAAGTTTGGCGAAGTCCGCCGCCGCCTATCGGGCGCTACGGAATCGCCGGGGCAATTGCCGTCACATTATCGCCCGCAAACTCCGCTTGTAATCACGGAGGACATCACGGCGATCACGGTACCGCGAGGGAAGCGTTACGGCGCGTTGCTCTGGAGCGATGCACCCTTCTCGGAGACGTTCGTCGAATCACGCCGGCTAAGCACGAAATGGGACCTGCGCGAAGCGGCTGCAAATCTTTTCCGTCGACTACGCGAGCTTGATCACGCGCGCCTGGATTGCATCGTGGCCGAGGCGTTGCCCGAGGAAGGCCTGGGCGTGGCGATCATGGACCGCCTGCGCCGCGCTGCGCACGCCGGGGAGGTGCGATAACTTGGGAGGGCACCGCGTTGTTGGTGCCTTGCTGGAGCGTCGTTAGGGACTGGGTGCCCTGGTCGACGTCCGGAGAAACCAAGGCGCGCTTCCCTCCAAAGCGAGTCGCGTTCCTAGCCTTGATGCGCCAGGCAGGCGCGGATGAAGCCGCTGAAGAGCGGATGCGGATTGTTCGGCTTGCTCTGGAATTCCGGGTGATACTGGCAGGCGAGGAAGAACGGATGCCCCTTCAACTCGATCAACTCCGCGAGCAAGCCGTCGGGCGAGGTGCCGCTGATAAGGAATCCTTTTTCCTCCATCTGCTGGCGGTATTTCATGTTGAACTCGTAGCGGTGCCGATGCCGTTCGAGCACCTCGTCGTGCCTGTAAATTTTTTCCGCGAGCGTCCCGGGAACAATCTTGGTTGGCCACGTGCCGAGGCGCATGCTGCCGCCTTTCTTTTGAATGTTGCGTTGTTCATCGAGCAGGCAGATGACGGGCTCGGCCGAGTTTTGGTCGAACTCGATGCTGTTGGCGGCAGCGATGCCGCAGACGTTGCGCGCAAACTCGATCGTCGCGACCTGCATGCCGAGGCAAAGACCCAGATACGGGAGGTTGTGTTCGCGGGCGAATTGCGCGGCGCGAATCTTTCCTTCCACTCCGCGCTCGCCAAACCCGCCGGGGATGAGCACGCCGGCGACATCGGCGAGCTGGCCGTCGACCCCGTTCTCGAGCGTCTCGGCGTCGATCAGGCGCAGGTCGATCCCGCAATCGTGGCTGGCGGCGGCGTGGGTGAGCGACTCGTAAATGCTTTTGTAAGCGTCCTGCAGGTCGATGTATTTCCCGACGACGGCGATCTTGACCTGCTTCTTCGGGTTGATGACGCGACTGACGAACTTGCGCCAGTCGCTCAGGTCAGGCTGGGGCGCGTCAATGTGGAGCAACTGGCAGACGAGTTCATCGAGCCCTTCCTCGTGCAACATGAGGGGCATCTCGTAAATGGTGTGCGGCACGTCGCGCGCTTCGATCACCGCGTTCGGACGGACGTTGCCGAACATGGAAAGCTTTTGCCTAACGTCGGCGTCGAGCGGGCGTTCCGTGCGACAGATCAGGACCTGCGGCTGGAGACCAATCTCGCGCAGCTTGGCAATGCTTTGCTGGGTCGGCTTGGTCTTCAATTCGCCTGCCGCCCGGATGTAAGGGACGAGTGTGACGTGCATGTCGACGACGTTCTCCGTGCCTACTTCGAGAATGAATTGCCGGATCGCTTCGAGAAACGGCAGACCTTCGATGTCGCCGACCGTGCCGCCGATTTCTGTGATGACAACGTCTACTTTTTCCGGGTCGGCCACCAGGCGGATGCGTGCTTTGATTTCGTCGGTCACATGCGGGATCACCTGCACCGTCTTGCCGAGGTAATCGCCGCGCCGTTCCTTCAGAATAACGGTCTCGTAGATCTGGCCGCTCGTCAGGTTATTGTTCCGCGAGAGAACGCAGTTGGTGAAGCGTTCGTAATGGCCGAGATCGAGATCGGTCTCGGCGCCATCGTTCAGGACGTAAACTTCGCCATGCTGAAACGGGTTCATCGTCCCGGGATCGACGTTCAGATAGGGGTCGAACTTTTGCAGGAGAACCCGCTGCCCACGCAACTCGAGCAGGGTGCCGAGGGACGCGGCGGCGAGGCCTTTGCCTAACGAACTCACCACCCCGCCGGTTACAAAAATATATTTCATCGAGAACGAGACTGGCGCGGTCGTCGCGCGGACGCGAGCAGCTGGCGCTCGATCGCCCGGGCATCGTCCGGCGTATCTACTCCGGGCGAGCCGCTTTTGGTGACGACCACGTGAATGCTTACGCCATTCTCCAGCACGCGCAATTGCTCGAGCTCTTCCGCTTTTTCCAGCGGCGTCGGTCGCCAGCCTACGAAACGCAAAAGCAGATCGCGCCGATAACCGTAGATGCCCTGGTGCCGGAAATAGTGCACCGGCGCAGTCGTGTCGCGGAGATACGGAATCGCGTGGCGCGAAAAGTATAGCGCGCGATTCTTGCGATCGAGGACGGCCTTTACCTGATGCAGCGACTGCGCCTCGGTCGGATCGGAGAATGGATGCACGGCAGTGATCATTTCGATCCTCGGGTCGCGCTGCATTTTTCTCGCCAGCTGGTTGATCAGCTTTGGATCGACCAGCGGTTCATCGCCCTGGATATTGATGACGTGGGAGACGCCACGCAGTTTCGCCGCGACTTCGGCGATTCGGTCCGTGCCGCTGGCGTGGTCTGGATTCGTTAGGCTGATTTCCGCGCCCCAGGCGAAAGCCGCTTCCGCGATGCGCATGTCGTCGGTCGCGATGATGACCGAGTTGAGCGTCGCCGCGAGGCGGCAGCGTTCCCAGACGTGCCGAAGCAGCGGCTTGCCGGCGATCAGGTGGAGCGGCTTCCCCGGGAAACGAGTCGAGCCCCAACGGGCGGGAATGATGCCAACGATTTTTGTCACGGGTGATCGCAGACTAACAGCGTGACGCGGTTTTTTTCAACTGGACGCGTAGCCGTAACGGATGCGAAGCAACGGCCGGGCTTTCCAGCGTGTCGCTCCGGAGGGACATGCTTGAGAGATCGCTGTTGCGATGACTAGGATGACTCGCCAAGGCCAAGGATGATGTCGGCCGCGGCAGATAAATCTTCCGCAATCCAGTCGGGCGAGGCCTGCGTTTCATTCGCGCCGTAACCAGTCTTGACCAGGATGGTGCGCAGGCCGGCGTTGCGGCCGCATTCGATGTCGATCGCCTTGTCGCCGATGAAAAACGATCGCGCGAGATCGATGTTGTGGTCCCGTTGCGCTTCGAAGACCATGCCGGGGGCGGGCTTGCGCCGATTCGTCGCGAGGTCGGGCCGATCGGGACAAAAATAGACCGCGTCGAAAGTCGCGGGTAGCACCGCCCGCGCTACCTCCGCTTCGACGAAGCGATATTGCCTTTCGGTGAAATAGCCGCGCCCAATCCCGGCCTGATTTGAAATGACAATCAGCCTGAAGCCAGCTTCCTTCAGACGCACGAGGGCCTTCGGAACGCCGGGAAAAATTTGGACCTGATTCGGATCGGCGCAGTAGTTGACCTCGCGCATCAGCGTTCCGTCGCGATCGAGAAAGATCGCGCCCGCCGAGTCGTTAGGCGCCGCCGTCATTCTCGAGGCTGGCGATCAATTCCGCTGGGGTGACAGTGGCAGTGCCAAGTTTCGCCACCACCACCGCGCTCGCATGGTTGGCAATTTCCGCTGCCTCAATCGGCGACGCGCCGCAACAAAGAGCGAGGGTAAAGAGTGCGATCGCAGTGTCGCCCGCGCCCGACACGTCGAAGACCTGGCGCGCCTTGGTCGGGATGTGATGGGGCGGTTGGTTGCGCACGAGCAGCATCATGCCTTGCTCGCCCAGGGTGATGAGCAGCATCTGTGTGTCCCAGGCGGAGAGCAGTCGGACGCCCGCGGTCAGGAGCGCCTTGTCCTGCAGCGGCGGATCGATCGGATCGGTCACCGGAAAGCCTGCGGCCTGGAGCGCTTCGCTGCGATTTGGCTTAACCGCCGTCACCTTGCCCCAGTTCACTTCATGTTGTGGATTCGGATCGGCGGTCGCGATCTTGCCCGCCGCGCTCAGGTCGATAGAAATTTGCCTAACGAGCCCGGAGTCGAGAAAGCCCTTGCCGTAGTCCTCGAAGATGAAGCCGTCGAGCGTCGGCAGGACTTTGCGAAGACCGTCGGAGATTTGCGCGACCTGCTTTCCCGCCGGAGCGCGGATCTCTTCGCGATCGACTCGTACTACCTGTTGGTGCCGGGCGATGATGCGCGTTTTCACGATCGTGCGGAAATCGGGATCTTCCAGGACCAGACCGGTCTCGATATTCTGCGCCCGCAGCAGATCGAGCAACTGCCTGCCACTGGCGTCGGTGCCGACCGTGCCAATGACCGAAACGCCGTCGATAAATTCGCGCAGGTTGCGCGCGACGTTGGCCGCGCCACCCGGGTAAAATGATTCGCCCGTCACCTCGACCACGGGGACGGGCGCTTCGGGAGAAATGCGGCCAACCTTTCCCCAAACGAACTCATCCAACATGAGATCGCCCGCTACCGCGATGCGTTTGCCAGCGGCTCTTGCCAGAATTTCCTGCAACCGTTCCAGTTTCATGCGCGGAGGAACTAGTTAGAGTGACCGCTCCGCCAACGCCGAAAGGGGTTGCCGGACGCAGGGAAAACGGCACGGTATCGCGATTTGTGCATGGTCGCGGTTCTGCATAGAGTGCCCAACTAATCCTGAATACCTTCTCGAAATCAATAGTCGAAGCTGCGGATGAGAGCATTTGCCAACCTAACCTTACTTAGCCTCCTGGCCGTGCTGCCGCTGACGGCGCCGGCCGTGGAGCCCCCGCGCAAGATCGACGTCAGGCGCCTTTCCAAAAACATTGACGACGTGGTGGTGCCGTTGCCCAACGAAATCTTCAGCGCCCTGAACAAGCTCGACAGCGTGAACTGGAAGGAATACGTGCGCAATGACAAGGGCACCAATTTCACCGAGCGCCCGCGCATCGCGCTCCTTCTCGGGACGGTAATCGCCGATGGTTTTATCGCCGTCCAGGCGGAGGACGCGCCGAGCGTGAAGGAAATCGGCCAGCGCGTTGTGAACCTGGCCAAGGGAATCGGAGTCGGCAATTCGATCGTGCCTCACGCCAAGGCAATCACGGAAGCGGCCGACCGACGAAATTGGCCAGCGGTGCGCCAGGAACTGGACCGGACGCAAAATAGCGTGCAGCAGGCAATGAACGAAGTGCACGACGAAAAGCTTTCGCAACTCGTGAGCCTCGGCGGCTGGTTGCGCGGCACACAGGTGCTGACTGCGGTGGTGGACCGCCATTTTTCGACCGACGGCGCGGAGCTTCTTCACCAGCCCGACCTGCTTGAGTATTTCCAGCACAAGCTGGCGACCATGCCGGAATTTGATTTGCCGGTCATCGCGCAAATCAAGAGTTCGTTGGTGGAAGTAAAGCCCCTGATCGAGACCGAACAACCGATCACGGCCGGGTCGGTGAAAAAGATTAACGAGATCACGGCGCATCTCGATGACGCGATTGTGACGCGCAACCAATAGCCCTCGATGCGTTCGTCCTCCTCCACCAGTCGCCGCACCGCAGCCCTCCTCGGCGTGTTGATCGCCCTGCAGGTTACCGCATCGCGCGCTTCGGTCGACGATGCGCACTCCTTCGCACTGCAAACGGCCGAGCCCTACGTCAAGCAAGGGTTCCAGGTGCGGGAAGACTACTGGGGCGGCGATCTCGGGGTGGGGGAGAAAAAAGCGGTCCGCCAACAGCTTTTTAAAGGCAACGAATACTGGTTCTGGATGGGGACCGAGGTCGAACAGGCGAAAATTTCGGTCCACATTTACGATAGCGATGGGAAGCTTTGCGAAGAACCCGATAGCTGGCAAAAAGGGCACTTCGCTGCGGCCCATTTGATCCCGAAAACGACAGGCAGCTACTTCATTATCGTCGCTGTGGAAAGTTCGCCGGAAGAGCGGACACACTGGGCGTTGGTTTACGGTTTTAGGTAGAGCGTTTGATCTCCTTCTAGACGCTTCGTTCTGCGAAGGGCAAGAGAGAGACACGCTCCTCAAGGGGCGTCCCATCCGCGTGCCGGCCCTGGGGCCACAGTCCCCAAGGAGCAAGCGCGCACAGTTTGACACTCTTCCCGGCAAAGTCGTATCCTCGCGGCTGATGGTTTCCCGGCTGCGAGATGACTGAAACGCGAACCCTGCAATTTGAGAATGCACGGGCCGTGCAGTCGCTCTATGCCCACGACCTAAAGTTAATCAAAAACCTGGAGGAATCGCTCGGGGTGAAAGTCACGACGCGCGAAGGCTGGATCAAGGTAGAAGGCGAACCGACTCAGGTCGCCAAAGCCGAGCAGGTCTTTACCCAACTGGAAAGCGCAAGACAACGTGGAGTCGACATTCAGCGGCATGAATTCAACTACGCCCTTAATTCTGTGAACGAAGCACGCAATGACAGCCTGGGCGATCTGGTCGCGACCAAGATCCTGACCTCGGCGCGTAAACCAGCAATTGTCGCGCGCAGTCTGGGTCAGCGGAACTACGTCGAGGCGATCCAGAAACACGATGTCGTTTTCGGGATCGGCCCGGCCGGGACGGGCAAGACTTATCTCGCGGTCGCAATGGCTGTCGCTGCTTTGAAGAAGGAGCAGGTCGATCGCATCATCCTGACCCGACCGGCGGTCGAAGCCGGCGAGGCGCTCGGCTTCTTGCCGGGCGACTTGCAACAAAAAATCACGCCGTACCTGCGTCCGCTCTACGATGCGCTGCACGATATGCTGGAGCCGGACGAACTGGAGCGCTATGTTGCCCGGGAGACGATCGAGATCGCGCCGCTCGCCTACATGCGTGGCCGCACCTTGAGCAACGCTTTTGTCATTCTCGATGAAGCGCAGAACACCACCACGGAACAAATGTTCATGCTCCTGACCCGGATCGGGCCGCGCTCGAAATGTGTCGTAACGGGCGACGGCACACAGATCGATCTCCCGCCTAACAAACGCTCCGGATT
The DNA here is from genome assembly GCA_963742545.1 of uncultured Verrucomicrobiae bacterium. GTDB lineage: Bacteria > Verrucomicrobiota > Verrucomicrobiia > Chthoniobacterales > UBA10450 > Palsa-1392. The sequence goes on from CAVUMF010000008.1 coordinate 155,640, forward strand.
GCTTGAAGCGCTCCAGGCATTGAAGAACGTGCCCGGGATCGGGTTCGTTTATTTCAATGACAAAGACGTCGTTAGGCACGATCTTGTCCGGGCCATCATCAATGCCTACCAGCAGCATCGTTCGCCGGCCAATACCGGCGGCGTGTCCCGCAAATAGTCATGTTTAAGTTCCTGCGCCGCACCCGCCTCGTGAAGCGAGGTCTTGCCTCGAGCAAGATCCGGCGCCGTCGCGCCTCGAACGAGATGCTGCGCAATCTTGAGCAGGCGACCTGGATGAAGGTGACAATATTCGCCGCGTTTGTCGTCGGGCTGGCGGTCTTGATTTTCAGCGGTCAGCAACAGGAGCCAACGCGGATCTTCGTTTTCTCGCTTCTCATCCTCGCCACGGCCATAGCCCAGCTCTGGATGAACCAGCCGAATACTTTCCTGCGCAATTCGCGCGTATTTCTGGTTTTTGGCATCATCTATCTGCAACTGGCGATCACGAAACTGCTCATCGTCCTTTGCGAAAGCGGCGTCTTTGCCTGGCTCAAGCCGGAGACGGCCTGGCTGATCGCACCGTATGCTTTCGCGCCGCTCATCCTCTGCGTGCTGCTCGGGAAAAATCACGGCCTCTACGGTGCCGTCTTTGTTAGTCTTTGGAGCAGCATCCTGGTCGCAAGAATCGATGCGCCGATGCTCTTTACCGGGCTCATCAGCGGCTTTACCGCGGTCTATCTCACCCAGCAGGTGCGCCGTCGCGGACGCCTGATTCGGGCTGGGCTTTACGTTGGCCTCGCCATCTGGCTGCTCTCCCTCACCTTCGGTCTCATCGGCCCGATCAATCTTTTCAATCCGGGCGCGACCGACTGGTCGATGATTGGAATCCAGAGCATGTTCGCGATCGGCAACGGCCTCGTGACTGCAATGGTCGTCGGCGGAGCACTGCCAATTCTGGAGCAGCTTTTCCAGATCACGACCGATATTTCCTGGCTCGAAGCGTCGGATCTAAATCACCCGCTCCTGCGCCGGATGACAATCGAAGCGCCCGGAACTTATCATCACAGCCTGGTGGTCGCGAACCTTGCGGAATCAGCCGCCGAAGCGATCGGGGCGAACGCCACCCTCTGCCGCGTCTGCTCCTATTTCCACGACGTCGGCAAACTGGTGAAGCCGGAATATTTCACCGAGAACATGAACTTCGAGCGCAACCCGCACGACGATCTCGCCCCGACGATGAGTGCGCTCATCATCATCGCACACGTTAAGGAAGGCGTGGATCTCGCACTCAAGTACGGACTCAACCAGCAGGTCATCGACGTCATCCAGCAGCACCACGGCACGTCGTTGGTCTTCTATTTTTACAAACGCGCTCTGCAACAACTGGAGGATGCACGGGCGGGCGGGAAGATCATGAAGATGCGCGAGGAAGACATCCCCGAAGTCTCGGAGGAAAGCTTCCGCTACAGCGGGCCAAAACCGCAGACGCGCGAGAGCGCCATCATCAGCCTGGCCGACATGGTGGAAAGCGCCTCCCGCTCGCTCGAGAAGCCGACTCCGCAAAAGATCGAGCAGCTCGTGGCCGACCTGATCGATCAACGTCTGGCTGATCATCAGCTCGATGAGTGCGACCTGACCCTGCGCGATCTAAACAAAATTGCCGAGCGTTTCCGTTTTACGCTCATGAACATGCTGCATACTCGCATCGCGTATCCGAAGGAAGGCAAGGCAGCCGCCATGCGTGACGACGGGGCACGGCCCGACGTCATGGCCTTGACGAAGCAACCAGCCTCCGCGCCCCCGGTCTCCGCCGCTTGAAGAGTGGACAGCTCTGCGACGGAAAAAGTACGCGACCATCACCGCCCGGCGGGTCCTTCGACGACGGAGCGCGGAAGTCCGCTCATCTCACAATATGGAATGATCCGATCGGGCGTCGGTTCTTTGACTAACGAAGATTGAGGTGATCCGTGATCATCATCCACGATCCGGAAACTAGGTCCGGATTGCGGGCTCGACGCCATTATTGGGCACAGCCGAGTTCGTCGACCTGACCAACGCCTGTTCGCCAGCCTGGCGTGCGCGCTTCGCGGCCGCGGCGCGAACGAACAATCGCACGCTGCGCGAAGGGATTTACGCAGGCGTTCTCGGTCCGCAGTACGAAACGCCGGCGGAAATCAAAATGCTACGCTCGTTAGGCGCGGATGCCATTGGGATGTCAACCGTCTGCGAAACCATCCAGGCCGCGCGCTTGGACTGGAGTTGGCGGGCTTTTCATGTCTTACAAATGGGGCGGCGGGTTTGAATCCGGCGTCGCTTTCGCATGGCGTAAGTATTGGCGGCCGGAGAGACGATCGCGGCGGAGTTCATCCGCCTGCTTGGCGCGGCGCTCGCTGGCTGATCCCCAGCACCCGTCGACTCCACGGAACAGACCTGCGCCGCCTAATCGGGAGGCGGATGGGCGCGCGGTTCGCGATCTTTCGTCGTCGCGGTACTGGGCTGGGTGACAAACGGGCCGCCTTCCATTGGAGCGATGGAAGTGAATCCGACTTCGGGCATGTCGCTCGGTTTGCCTTCGAGCGGGAATTCCTTCCGCAACGGGAAGTAGGGATAACCTTCCCACATCAGGATACGGCGCAGGTCGGGATGGCCTTTGAAACGCAGGCCCATCATGTCCCAGATCTCGCGCTCGTGCCAGTTCGCTGTCGGCCAGATGTCGGAGACGGTATCGACCGTTGGGTCATCTTCTGAGACCTTTAGCTTCAGGCGCAGGTGGGTCGCCGCGGACATCGTGTAAAGCTCGTAAACGATTTCAAAACGCGGCTCGTCTCCAAAGTTATCGATGCTTGTAATGTCGAGCAGATAATCGAAGGAAAGCTCATCGCGGCAGAACTGCGCCACCTCCCGGATGTCGCCGGCGTCGATGACAAATGTCGTCTCACCGCGAAACTCGATCTGCTCGCGGAGCTTTGATTCAAAATGCTTTCTCAGCGAGGTGAGAAGTTCCGGGCCAGTCATGGCAAAGGGATGAAAAGGAAAACGCTAGGCTAATGCTTCGATCTCTTCGACGAGACCGGGTCTTTGCGAGGTGAAGGAGCGTTCACCGCTGATCTTTTCCTGCAATTTCATCAGGCCCTCGAGGAGTGCTTCCGGACGCGGCGGGCAGCCAGAGACATAAACGTCGACCGGGAGCAATTGATCGATGCCCTGGAGCACGGCATAGGAACGGTACATCCCGCCGCTCGACGCGCAGGCGCCCATTGCGATGACCCATTTGGGTTCCGGCATTTGCTCGTAAATGCGCTTTACAGCGAGCGCCATCTTGTAGGTCACGGTGCCGGCCACGATCATGACGTCGCATTGTCGCGGCGAGAAACGCATCACTTCCGCACCGAACCGGGCAATGTCGAAACGGGCGGAAGCCGCAGCCATGAGCTCGATCGCGCAGCAGGCCAGGCCCATTGGCATTGGCCAGAGCGAATTCTTGCGCATCCAATTCATGGCCGCATCGAGCCTGGTAAAGATGACATTCCCTTCGATCTTGGAATCGTAGGCTGCGGGGAGTTTTTCCCGATCCGCCGGTTCAGACGCGTTGTTCATCCAGCAAACAAGCTAAAGGGACGCTTCGGGTTCGCAAGCTGCGGAAGATTTGTTCTGCGAAGAACGGAGTGGTGAGTGACCCGGCTCTTAAAGGGGTTTGCCGAGCGGTATCGTCTTCGCTCACCCCGCGCAAAACGAAGGTCTACATTAGCAGGCGTGCTGTAATTCAGGAACCGCGGTTCCATTGGACCGGTTCGGCCCGATCATGGCCTGCACTTTACGGCCGAGTTCCGACGCTTCATACGGCTTTGCGATCACACCGCGAAATCCAAAGTCCTCGTAACGCTTCATGGTCGCGTCCGTCGCATAGCCGCTGGACAGCGCAGCGTTTATCGTCGGATCGATCTCGATCAGCTCCCTAAGGACTTCTTTTCCGCCCATTCCGCCAGGCAGAGTCAGATCCAGGATGACGAGGTCGAAACGCCTTCCGGCGATCAGTGCCTCGCGATAGAGTTCGATGGCGCGTGTGGCCGTCACCGCTGCGCAAACCTTGTAGCCGAGTCGGGTAAGCGTGAATTCAGCCAGCATGCAGATTGCCTCCTCATCGTCCACCACGAGCACCCGACCGAGTCCATTCGTCGGCTCATTAGTTTTGTCGACCGGCGCAATAGCAATTGGCCGGTGGCGGATTGCGGGAAGGTAAATCGTGAAGGTAGAGCCGCGGTGCAACTCGGATTCCACCGTAATCAGGCCACCATGATTCTTGATCACAGAGTAGGAGGTGGCCAACCCCAGGCCGTTTCCTTTCGCCTTGGTCGTGAAATAGGGCTCGAAGATTCGCTCCATGCATTCCTCCGCAATGCCGACGCCTTCGTCACGAATGCGAATGCGAATGTAATCGCCGGAAGGAAAATCGAGCACGGCGGAATTCGTGGTCGCCTTGTGGGAAAAGTTATCGCAACTCACATGCAGCGCGCCTCCGCCCGGCATGGCTTGATCAGCGTTTACGATCAGGTTCGCGATGACCTGGCTAATCTGTCCGGGATCAAACTCTGCTGTCCAAAGATCGGGTTCGATCGTGAGCCTGCTCCGGCTCTGTGCGCCGCGCAGGGAAAGGCTCACGGTTTCCTGAATCAGATTCGTGATCGAAGCAGGTGTCTTAATCGGCGCGCCGCAACGCGCGAAAGTGAGGAGCTGCTGCGCCAGACCGCGAGCCCGGAGAGAAGCGTTCCTGGCGTCGTCTAGCCTGCGCTTCATGCTGTGGTCAGGCGGGAGCCGGGTGGAGACGAGCGAAATGTTGCCGATGACGGCGGTAAGCAGGTTGTTGAAATCATGGGCGATGCCACCGGCGAGAAGGCCGAGTTGATCGAGCGCCCCGCCTCTGTGGCGCTCGCCGTCACGGTGCGGCCGCTGGGTGATGTCGCGAAAGACGACTATCACTCCGCAGATTTCATCCTTCTCGTCCCGGATCGGTGAAGCGAGCTGCTGAACAAGGTATCTGCTCCCATCCCGCGCGGTGAGAGTGGCACGCTCCGGTGTGCTGAGAAGGATCGTCTCCGCCTCGCTCAGGTGTTCGGTGCTTCCATTGCGTTCTTGCGCCGGCGCACCGTCAACTGAGATGGCGAAAACGCTTCGGAATGGCTGCCCAACCGCTTCGCTTGTCTTCCACCCAACCAACGCTTCAGCGGCCGGATTGCAAATCACAACGCGGCCTTCGAGATTGGTCGTGATCACACCGTCGTCGATCGAGGTTAGGGTCCCGGCGAGACTCTTCTTCTCGAGCGCGACTTCTTCGTCAAGGCGTTTTCGCTCCCTCAGGTCACGGATCACTGCGACGTGAAGCTCTTGCTCATCTCCCGTCATTTCGACGAGGGAAACTTCGACCGGGAAGGTGTCATTGCTGCGTGTTCTCGCGAGAGCGAGCGTCGTTGTTCCGATGTGCCCGGCGAGATACGACCAGTCGCAGATCAGCGGCTCATCCTCGAGTCTGCGCTCGAAACGTTTTGGAATGAGTGTGCTGAATTCAATCCAAGGAGATTCGTTTCCTTCGTAGCCGAACATTCGCCGGGCGGCGGCATTCATCGAGCAAACCGCACCTTTTTCATCGATTGTGACCATGCCCTCGAGGATGTGGTCGATAACGGATTGGATTCGCGCGTTGGCGACCTTCAGCCTTTTCAACTGCCGCCGGGAGGGAACGAAGGTGTAGCCCCCGGATGCAATCATCAGGCCAGCTGCCAGCGCGCAAAAGAGATCCAACCCATGCAGAGTCTTGCCGCGCGCGCCGCGGGCGTCGGTCAATCGCACTTGGTATACGTCGTATTGCTCCTTCTCAAACTGTCTCAGCGCATGACGGACATTATCCATGAGCGCTTCGTCCCGCCCCTCGAGCGCGAGGCCCGACAGCACTTCGCCGTGGCCTTTTGCCTTGATGTCCGGGACGGCAGACTGCGCAATCCATTTCTCGAGTTCATCCCGAATGCCCTTTAGCTGGACGACCTGCGCTGGGTCGTTCGCAACGAGAACGAAAAGGCAATTCTCGAAGGCGTAGAAATCAGCAGTCGCTCGGTTGTAGGAGTCGATGAAAGCGGGATCACCGCTCAAGACATAGGCCCGCTTCTCCTTCTGCATGTCGGACGCGGCCCGGTCCATTTCTGGGATGAAACTGAGAATCTGGATGGATTGAATGACCCGTTCCTGTTTCCCCATGGCTTGCCTCAGACGAACCTGTTCCTCGCCCAGAATCGTCTGCAGAACGTCATGCGCCTGGTCTAATGCCGGTACTTTCAGGGCCACCTTCATTTCCGTCTGGTTGCCTGTCGACTGACGAGCTGAAACAAGTGACAACAAGCTATGGGCAAACCAGCTCTGAACGTTTTCTCGCATTTGCAGAATTCGCTCTTGTTGGGCCGCATCTGCGCCGAGGACGCTGCTCAACTGGTCGCAATGCTTCAAGAAGTTCTCACCAAGCTGGTCGAAGCCTGCCATGTAATCTCTGCTCCGCGCCAGGAGGCGAGCGCGATAAGCGTTCTCGAAGGCCGAGACATCGTTCTCGACGACGCTGGCAAGTTGCACCACCTCGACGCTGTGTGCGCGCTGCTCTTCGCGCTTTTGATTTCTGAGCGCGACGAGCGCAAAAGTGACGGCGAACGCCACGAAGATCAGGGCGCTGACCACCGTGCCGACCAGCAGCCAAAAATGGAAATGATCCGGATTAACGAACCACCGGAACAGGCAGCGATAAAAGCCCTGTTTCCTTCCTGAGATGCCCGAGACGTCGGCGGCAGTCGGCGAAGGCATATAGCGCCTCTCCACGAGCAATTCCTCTGCCATTCCTGCCGGTGGATTTTTCTTTTGAACTGGGATCAAACATTTCTGTCATATTGCACCCGAACAAGTGTGAGCCCGGCCGCGGGTGCGACCAAACGATTGCTCGGCAAGGTGACGCGGCGCAGCCGTTGCCGCACTTCCATGATGCTTGTCTTGCCAAGGGCGCAGCGCACCATCGCACCCACCATCAGGCGCACCATCTTGTAGAGAAAACCGTCGCCCTCCACCTCAATCGTCGTTAGGCCAGCGGCGCGTCGGACGCGCACTCGGCGAATTGTTCGAACCGTCGAAGCCACTGCCGCTCCACGCTGCGCCGCGAAACCGGCAAAGTCGTGCTGGCCGAAGAATTCCTTGGCGCATGTGCGCAGCAGTTCGTCATTCAAAGGAGCCGTCACATGCCAGGCCCGGCCCACCTCGAAAGGCGACAGCACCGGGGTCGTCGCGATGCGGTAGCGATAGATTTTCCCGCGAGCTGAGAAACGCGCATGAAATGTCCGCGGCACGAACCGGCAGCTCAGGACCCGGATCGACGGCGGAAGCGAGGCGTTCACGGCGTCGCGCAGGATCGGGGGCGCGAGCCGCGTTTCGAGATCGGCATGGGCGCATTGTCCGAGTGCATGAACCCCTGCATCAGTCCGTCCCGCGCCATGGACGCGAACCTTCCTCCCGGTTACCTGGGCGAAGGCAAACTCAAGGCGGTCCTGGATCGTGTCGCCATTTGCCTGGCTCTGCCAGCCGGAGAAGCCCAGGCCGTCATAGGCGATAATCAGTTTCAGCCGGCGCGGATGGTGCTTCGCCGGGAGTGTCTCGTCGTTAGGCAAAGGGGTTCGGCTCGGTGCCAACCTGGTTGAACTCCAAACTGTCGAGGTAGCTTTGCAGGAGAATCTGGGCCGCCACCTGATCAATGTAGCCGCGCGTCTGGCGGGTCGATTTGCCCGCCTCGCGCAGCGAACGATGGGCCGCCACCGTCGAAAGGCGCTCGTCCCAGGTGCGAACTTCGCATTTCACTTTGGCACGCAATTTTTCCGCGAACTCGCGCGCCTGCTCCGCCGAGTCACCGTCGCTTCCGTTCATGTGCCGGGGCAGTCCGACGAGGATCCGTTCGACATTCTTTTCCTCCACCAAACTCGCGATCCGCGCCACCGGATCGGCCGTCTTCGCGAGCACAATCGTCTCCGCCGGATGGGCCAGCATCTGCAATTCGTCGGAGAGCGCGACGCCGATCCGCGCCGTTCCGTAATCGATTCCCATAATCCGTTTCATTCGTTAGGCGGATTCTCTCTCACTGCAGCTCCGGCGGAAGTTTACTCACCAAATCTTTGATCCTCTCTGCGTCGCGACGATTGCAAACGAGGAGGGCATCGCCGGTCCGGATGACGATGAGATTGTGCACGCCAAGGAGCGCGATCTTCGCCGGTTGATCGCTAAAGACAATGTTGTCACTCGCGTGCAGGATGGCCAGGTCGCAGTTCGACGCGTTGTAATGCTCGTCTTTCACCAGATAGGCCGCGACTGCGCGCCAGCTTCCGACATCGTCCCAGTCAAAACTCGCTTCCACCATCAGCACGCGATCGGCCTTCTCCATGATCGCGTAATCGAACGAAATCGCCGGCAGATTCGCGAAGCGAGTGTGCAGGGCGGTCTCCCAGTGACCGGGCGCGCGCACCTGCGAAATGAAATCCGCCAGCTCCGGCGCGTGGCGGTTGAACTCGCTCAACACCGTCGGGACCGACCAGACAAACATCCCGGCGTTCCAGCGGAAATTGCCTTTCTGCACAAAGGTGTCGGCCAGCTCGGCGTTGGGCTTTTCCCGGAAACGCAGGACGTGATAGACGTCGTTAGGCGCGCGCCCTCCTCGCAAGGTGACCGGCGAGCCCTGTTCGATGTAACCGAAGCCCGGACAGGCCCAGGTCGGTTTGATCCCGATCGTGACCAGCGCGCCCGTTTCCTCCGCGGCGCGCGCCGCGGTTTGCATCGTCTCCTGAAATGCGGCCCGATCCTTGATCACATGGTCTGCCGGCAGGACCAGCATCGTAGCGCGATGATCCCGCATCGCCACCCAGGACGTGGCGAGCGCGACCGCCGCCGCGGTGTCTCGCTTCGCCGGTTCCGCTACGATATTTTCCGGCGGAAGATCCGGCAGCAATCCGCGCAGAGTCGCTTCCTGATCGACATTCGTCAGGACCAAAATCCGTTCCGGCGGGACCAGTCCGTCGAGTCGATCGACCGTTTCTTCCAGCAATGTCTTATCCGAAACCAGCGGCAGAAACTGTTTCGGTCGGGCTCGTCGGCTCAAAGGCCAGAAGCGTTCGCCACTGCCGCCAGCGAGGATGAGCGCGTAGAGCGGATTCTTCATAGGGAAAAATGTGAGTGAGCGAGCGGTGCGAAGATTTTCCCGTTTCTTTTTTTGGCTATGGGAAGTATAAGGTTAGGCGATGTCGATTTCGTTATCCATTCCAAAAACACCGGACGCTTTGGCCTTGGACGGCTTGTGGACTCTCACTCGGACGGCCTTTGGTCTTGGGGTAGGGATGATGTTGGCCGAGCGCCTGAATCGTCCGGCCCGGCAGGCAACTGCCATCGCACTCATTTCCGTTGGCACGCTCGCCGTCATTCCGTTGCTCGTGAAGATGGCGATGGAGCGAATCAACCGGCCGGAGTCCGACCGCGCGATGCGTCGGCGCCTGCGCTCGATTCGCGGCGATTCCCTCCATCCCGCCGAACACGAGATCTATTAGCCAGCCGTTGTCGCCCCAGGTGCAGAGGCGGGCGTGTCGGCCGCAAAGGATCGCGCCGCAAGGCTCCAGCAGTTTCTTTCCGCTGGTCGATCCGACCATGCCAGCCTGCTTGTTTGCGGCCGACACGCCCGCCTCTACAGCTTGCTTGATCGCGCGCCTTCGTCGAAGTAAGTCCCCCCAATGACCTCACGTGCCGACACCGCTGACCGCAACGCCCTGCTCGAGAGATGCGAAGCCATCCTGCAGGAGGAAGAAATCCTGCGCGAAGGCGGCGGTAAGGTCGGCCAGGATCGGCAGCGCAAAATGGGACGCCTCCCGGCCCGCGAACGCATCGCGCATCTCCTCGATCGCGAGAGCGATTTCTTCGAGATCGGGCTCTGGGCCGCCTACAAAATGTATGAGCAATGGGGCAACGTCCCCGCCGCCGGAGCGGTCGCGGGCATCGGCAATGTCGCCGGCATTCCCTGCATGATCATCGCCAACGACGCGACCGTAAAAGCCGGCGCGTTTTTTCCCCAGACGGCGAAGAAGCTCATCCACGCGCAACGCATCGCCTTCGAGTGCGCCCTGCCGCTCATTTACCTGGTCGATTCCTCCGGCGTCTTCCTCCCGATGCAGGATGAAATCTTTCCGGACGAAGACGATTTCGGCCGAATCTTTCGCAACAACTCCGTCATCTCGGCAGCGGGGATTCCACAGTTCGCCGCCATCATGGGTAACTGCGTCGCGGGCGGCGCCTATCTGCCGGTGCTCTGCGACAAGGTGCTCATGACCGAGGGCAGCGGCCTCTATCTCGCCGGACCGTCGTTGGTCAAAGCCGCCATCGGGCAAATCGTGGACACGGAAGAGCTCGGCGGCGCGCACATGCACGCCGAAATCAGCGGCACGGTCGATTTCTATGAGAAGGACGACGTCGAATGTCTGAAGCGCCTGCGTTCGCTCGTTTCGCATCTTCCCGAAGCGGAAGCCGCCAAAGAAAATAACGCGGCGAAAAAAGCGAAGCCGCCGGCGAAGGATCCCGATGCGGTCTACGACCTGATCAATCTCGAAGGCCAAAAGCAATACGACGCGCGCGATCTGCTCGCCTCGATCATCGACGCCGATTCGCTCGATGAATACAAGGCCGACTACGGCAAAACACTCGTCACCGCCTACGCCCGCATCGACGGGCATTCGGTTGGCATTGTCGCCAATCAGCGCCACCAGGTCCGAACGAAGAAAGCCGGCATCCAGATGGGAGGCGTCATCTATTCCGATAGCGCCGACAAGGCCGCGCGCTTCGTCATGGATTGCAACCAAACCGGTTTGCCGATCATTTTTTTCCAGGACGTGACCGGGTTCATGGTCGGGCGCGACGCGGAACAGAGCGGGATCATCCGCAGCGGCGCAAAATTGGTCAGCGCCGTCAGCAATTCCGTTGTGCCGAAGATCACGGTTGTGGTGGGCGGTTCGTTTGGCGCGGGCAACTACGCGCTCTGCGGCAAGGCCTACGATCCGCGATTCATTCTCGCCTGGCCCAATGCGCGTTATGCCGTGATGGGCGCCGCGCAGGCTTCCGACACCGTCTTCTCCGTTCTCAAACGTTCCCGCGAACGCGGCGACCGGAAAGCAACGCCTGAGGAACTCGAGCAATTGCGCGCGAAGGTAAAGGAAACCTACGAAGAACAAACCGACATCCGTTACGGCGCCGCGCGCGGCTGGGTCGACGCCATCATCCAACCGCGCGACACGCGCGACGTCCTCGTGCGATTGTTAGGCTACGTCAGCCGCCCGATGCCGCAGGGCGCACGCTTCCACATGGGTGTGGTCCAGACCTAGCGCGGCAAAGCCGGAGGGCGGAGAGCGGAGGACGGAGGACCGAGGGCGGACGGCAGAGATCAGGCGTCGCATGTAGGGCGGCCATGTTGGCCGCCATCCCCAGAGTCTTGAATGAGGAAGCAGAAAAAGGATCAAACCCTGGAGCGCGCTGTCGCTTCCGCGTTGCAGGCTGCCGTGGCGAGACCTCAGCCCCAAACTTCGCGAAAGAGGCGCTCGAAATTTCCGCCCAGAATTTTCGCGATCTGACTATCCGAGTGTCCGCGCTTGCTCAGCAGCCAGGCCAGCGTCTCGAAGCGCCGCGGCGTATTCAAATCGGGCACAAAGGTAAATGCATCCGCGCGCTCGCCCGGCGCGGCGATCCCGCGTTTGCGCCGTTCCGCCATTTCCTCGGCAAAGGCCTTGCGATATTCCGGGGTCACCTTCACCGGCGAAATGGTGCCGTCCGTTCCGATGCCGACATGATCCTCGCCGCAGATTGTCAGAGCGTGCTCCAGATGACGAATCACATCTTCCGCCATCTGCTGGCCGCTCGTGCGCAGATAGGGCATGAAATAAATGCCGACCACGCCTCCTTTGTCAGCCAGCTTGCGCAATTGCTCGTCGGTCTTGTTCCGCGGCAGATCGGCGATCGCGCGACAACCCGTGTGCGTGATCGCGACCGGCTGCTGCGAAAGTTCGATCGACTCCAGCGTGGTGCGGTCGCCGCAATGACTGAGGTCAATCAGCACGCGCTTTTCATTTAGCCGCCCGACCAATTCCCGCCCGAAAAGACTCAGTCCCGCGTTCGCCGGCTCCAGACAGCCGTCGCCGATCAGGTTTCGGCGATTGTAGGTAAACAACACAATCCGCACCCCGAGATCGTAGAAAAGATCGAGCCGATCCAGCGACTCGCCGAACGGCGTTCCGTCCTGAAACCCGTAAATGATACCGAGCCGGCCGCTTCGTTTCGCCTCCGCCAAATCCGCGCTGCTCTTCACCTTCAGCAGCACGTCGGGATGCGCCGCGATTTCGCCGTCGTAGAAGGCAATGTTCTTTAGCGTTTCTTCAAAATCTTTCGCATAACTCCCGATCGCGTTGACCGTCAGGTTCACAGCGGTCAATCCCGACGCCTTCACGTCCGCCAGATCGGCCGCCGTCAGTTTGGTCCGCTCCTCGCGCGGGCCATTCGCATTCCCCGGACCGCCGAGCGCATCGATCACGATCGCCGCGTCATAACGATTCCACTCCATCGTGTCCTCGGCGCGGGCCGGCACCTTGATCATCGTCGCCGAGGCCGCCGATCCCACCGTCACGAGGAAATGGCGTCGCGTCATCGTTTCATTCCAAACCCCGGTTCACAGCCGCGTCCAGCGAATTCCACCGCGGGTATCATCGGGGAGGCGAAAGTCCTCCGCCAGGTCCCCGCGGCGATGAAAACCCTGCTTTCGCGAGGGATTCCCGCATTTGAAGTCACTGATTGACGACGCCCTCGACGAACTCGTCAGCAGCCAACCAGCATCGGCACCCAGAGTCGGTCTTTCCCGCCTCGCTGATTATTAGGTTCGGTCGTCGGTAGCTGTGCTTGCATGTGGGCCACCGAGCGATTCGATTCGATCTAGTAAGTCCAAAAGTTCTGCGGATGCCGTTCTTGGATCCAGGGCCTCGATGAGGCTTTCAAACCGCAGTGTTATCCCAGCCTCGGTTTGTAGATGTTTTACAAAATTCCCGTATACGCGGAAGCCCGACAAAGTTCGAGCTTCGCGTTAAGAGTAGTGCAGCGATCCAAGTATGAGAGAGCTTCTTCGACGGCTTTCTCCCGGATATTTGTGTCTCAAGTCGTGACGTATGAAGTAGTTCTGAGTTCAAGTAACGAATGTTGTTCTAGCCTCCCGCAAAACCTCATCACAGGCTAGTTCGAGAGATCTTAGAATCACGTCTTCTCCGGGAGCACCAAGTTGCCGAGTCGCTGCTTCGGCTCGAACAGCCGCAACCACGGTCGGTACGTCGACCAGGTAATTTTCCAAAGCATACTGCTCCCACACGTGAAAATTAACGATACCTCGCCGCGTCGCTTGCTCTTTTACGTGCTGACGAACCCGAGGCATGGCGGCTTCGCGATCTCGCAAAACGAACCACATGAGCGTTCCGCCGATCAAACGCTGAAAAAGATCAGCAAGGTCCTTCACCATCGAGAACTTATCCGCGCCCTTGAAGTCAAAGATGACGAATTGTCCAGAACCAGTGAAAAGGCTCCGGCCCAGCCGCGCGGCAATCAGTGGTAACCAGGTTACATCTGTGGGCCCCTCTACAAAGAGACAACGTTTTGTTTGGTACAGCAGCGCAACGTCGAAATTCCCGATTGGCCCGAGTCGACGAAATTCTGTTAACAAATGTTCGATTTCGCTGATTGGCCAAATCTCACGTTGGGTGGAATCAACTGGAATTACCGATTGTAGCGGTGAACGAGAGATCAAGTCTCGCGAGTGGGTGGCAACGATGAATTGAATCTTACCTTCGGTTGCCAACCCGTGCAGAAAAAGGGAGAGGCGAGCTTGTAGAGACGTGTGCAAATGAGCGTCGGGTTCGTCCAGGAGAACGATACGCGCGCGTCGCCACGCAATGAAGGCGCCAAGTTTCAGTATCTGGTGCAAACCAGACCCGGCAGAGACGATGTCCAATTCGCAGTCATGCTCAGCGTAGGTCGCCCGAATTTCTAGGTCTCTTTCGGGGTCAAACGCGAGCCGCGTGAAGCTCAATGCCGAAATGAGATCTTATCGCCTGCGCTACGAAGTCGAAGGAATCGTCAATTTGTTCAGTCCGCCCGACGGGTTGCGGGCGTACTAGCGCTAACAGCACGTTTCGAATAATTGCCGAGAGCTGCCCAGATTGCGCAAATCTGTGAATTTGCGCTGGGACTTTGCTCTCCTCATGAGCACCGATTTTGACATAACCGGGAATCAAAATCGGCGCCGCCGTCAAGGCAGCCCGAACGGCGCCGGAACCAAGGTTCCGGTCCCAATCATAAATGCGAACATTGATCGCGTCGAAATACAAATTTATCTGTGTCTCGAACCAAAAACCATTCGCGAGCGCGACGCGGATCTTGATCGGTCTACCTGCGTTTCCTGACCGATACTTTCGTTTAAACCAGAGATCCTCAGGTTCATTCGCCGGCAAAAAGTCGAATGCTGCCAATGCGCGCCCCGCGGGCGCGACGTTCCAGGTAATCCGGTCAACACAGAGGCGTAGGCATTCGAAAGCAACCCAGATCGCCTGCAGAACGGTGCTCTTGCCGGAGTTGTTAACGCCAGTGAGCACCGAAAAGGGCTATAGTCGAACGATACTGTCTTCGATGCTCTTGAAGCGGCGACGCGCCGGAGGATGCTGAGGGAGTGGCCTTCGTAGGCCGGCGGGCGGCTGATCTGTTGCTGGGCGGTATCCAGGCGCTCGGCCAGTTCTTTCTGGGAGACGCCCGCTTCTTCGCGCAGACGGGTAATCTGAAGTGCGATGTCCCACGCTTCGCCAGCCGCCTTGAAGCGTTGGGCGAAGTCCGGGTCCTTGAGCTGTTCCTCCAGGTAGCGGTCGAAATTCGTCTTCTTCATCCACTCACTTGCCATATTGCTGCTCGTCCTCGTTGACTCTTGCGCCTTCTTTCGGGCGGACGCGTTCGGCGAACTCCGCGTGCTGCCCGGGATGGTAAAGAACGACATGTTGCCGGGCGATGTTCTCCCGAAACGTGGATGGCAATCTCGCCCAGTCCAAAAGTTCGACCAGAAATGGAAGATTACTTTCGCTGAGAGCTTCCCTTAAAACCCAGAACGCAGAATCTTGCGGCGACTTCAAATCACCGGGATGGCGGACGACCAGGTCCAGGTCGCTCGTCCCGTGCGCGGTCCCGGCGACGCGGCTGCCGTAGGCCCAGACTTCTTCTTGCGGAAGATGAGTAGCAATGAGGCGGCGCAACTCTTCCAGATGCCGGAGCTGAAGTGAGAGAACGGAATCAGCCATGTTTCTGGCGCAGTGTCTCGCAGAGTGCGAGCGCGTCCTCTTTGAAGTGGCCGATGAGCTTGAGGGTCTGCTCGGCCAATTCTTCCCCGTAATTGTGCGCGGTGTCGTTGCGCGAATCGCGATAGACAAGCCAGCGTTCCAATTCTTCGGCGCTGAGCAAGCCGTGCACGGCCGCGTGGCGCAGCACATCTTTGAAAACGAGCGCGTCTACTGTCTTCGGCGAGCCGACGTATTGTTTGAGGACTTTGCGCAGAAGCTTGCCGGCAGTTTCAAGGGTCAGCTCAAAGCTTTTGATGACGGCGTTGCGAAAGACTTCGTAATCGATGCTTCCCGGCTCTGCCTTGGCGAGCGATTGCAGCGAGCGATCCAAGGTCTGGCTGCAACGCTGCAGGTGATCGAAATTGAGTTTCATGGGTTGAAGTCGAATTGCGACAGGCTCCGCCGAATGTTCGCTTCCAGTTTAGCCGATTCTGTGAACTGCGCTTCGAGTTCCGCAATGAGCCGGGGCACGGTCTTTGTCCGGGCGTTCGAGGCGGACGGTGCTCCGAGGAGAGGAGAGCGGACGCGCGGCATGAAGGCAAAAGAAAAACGGAAAGCTGAAACGCTAACAAACTGAATTGAAGGCGAAGCGTAGGAGAATGCGAGGGCGTGAAACGGCTGTCGGCTTTGAGCCCGAAGCTTAACTGGCGAATCGCTGGCTGATTTGCTCGTTCAGTCGCGCGACTTCGCTGAGGTCGTCGGCGACGGGCGAGCGCGCCCCGCGCTGCGCGATGGCGTGAATCACTTCCTCGGTTGGGATGTTTCCGACCATCTGATCCTGCGCAAAGGGACAACCCCCGAGGCCGCCGAGCGCAGCGTCGAAGCGACGGCAACCGGCATCGAACGCGGCCAGGACTTTGGCCGCGGCTTCTCCACGCGTGCTGTGAAGGTGGACTCCGATCTCCTGGTCGCCGGCTCCTTCGATCACGGGGGTCACGACCTTGCGGATCAAATCCGCGTCGGCGACGCCAACCGTGTCCGCCAGAGAAATGGAGCCGACTTCGAGCGCGGCGATCCAGCGCACGGCTTCGACGAGGCGCTCGATGCTCCAGAGGTCCTTATACGGATTTCCGAAGGCCATCGAAATGTAAACGACCATCCCGAGACCGCTGGCCTCGGCCTTTTCTCGAATCCTGGTGAGGGTCGCGAGATTTTCTTCCGGCGACTGATTTTGATTTCGGCGCAGGAACGTTTCCGAGATCGAGCAGGGATAACCGATGGTCGTGACCGCTCCGGTCGCGATCGCGCGCTCGGCTCCTTTCTCGTTCACAACGATGCCGATGATCTCGACCTCGGCCGGCGGCGCGAGTTGTTCGAGCACCTGCTCGCTATCCGCCATCTGCGGCACGGCCTTAGGCGAGACGAAGCTGACCGCGTCGATGTGCCTGAAACCGGCCTCAATCAGCCCGCGCAAATAGCGCACTTTTAGCTCCGTCGGGATGTGACCCGGCAATCCCTGCCAGGCGTCCCGCGGGCATTCGATCAGTTTCACAGTTTGCTCTTCCATGGTCCTGACAAATCCCGGGGCCGTCGGTTTGATCTATAGACTTGTCGCGCCGGCCGCGCTACCGATTCACGAATCTCGCTTCACGAATCACAACCCATCCTGCACATGCCTAACGTTCTTGTCGACCATAAGGATCGAATTACGACCCTCACTCTGAACCGCCCCGACCGGCGCAACGCCCTAACGATCGAGTTAATGACCGAGCTGGTTGCGGCTGTCGAAGCAGCCGCCGCGGATGAACAACAGCGCATCCTCATCTTGCGCGGCGCGGGTAAAGCCTTCTGCGCCGGACTCGACTTGCAGGAAACCACCGAGATGGACAAGGCGCATCGATCCGCCGAGATGGTGGCGAAAACATTGCGCACGATCAGCGAGACGCGCTTGATCACGATCGCGCAGATCCATGGTGCCGCGGTCGCCGGCGGCGCCGGTTTGATGTCGGCCTGTGATTTTGTCCTTGCCGTGGCGCATACCAAGATCGGTTATCCCGAAGCAAAACGAGGCTTGGTGGCCGGTCTGGTCCTGACCTTTCTCCGGCGGCAGTTGCGCGAGCGCGATATTCGCGAGTTGCTCTTCACCGGCGATTTGATCGGAGCGGAACGCGCCCGCGAAATGGGTCTGGTCAATCGAGTTGTAGCGCCCGACGAATTGGAAAACGAAACGGAAAAACTGGTGGCCTCAATCCTGCAGGGCGCGCCCGGAGCAATCTCCAACAGCAAGCGTCTCATCGAAGAACTCTGGTCTTCCTCGGTCGGCGAGGACATCGATCTCGCCCTGCGCCATCACATGGAAGCGCGCGAGTCGGCCGAGGCCAGGGAGGGCATCGCCGCTTTCCTCGAAAAGCGCGCCCCGAACTGGACATGAAACCCATTCATCTCGTCCTGGCTCTCGTCCTCGCCCTCGTCCCTCCTTCTCGCTCCAAGGCCGAGGTCCCGCAGCCTGCGGACACGCTTTTCATCAACGGCAATGTTTACACCGTAAACGACGCCGCGCCGCACGCGGCCGCGATCGCCATCAAGGGCGAGCGGATTCTCTTTGTCGGGTCGAATGACGAGGCGAAAAAATATGCCGGCCCGGCGACCCGGACGATCGATCTAGCCGGCAAAACGGTCGTCCCTGGTCTGACCGATTCGCACTATCACATTTTTGGGGTGGGGGAGCGTTTGATCCGCCTGAATCTCGAGAACGCGACGACCTATCAACTCCTTCTCGACACGGTCAGGCGACAAGCCGAAGAACTCGGACCCGGCCGCTGGATTAACGGACGCGGCTGGATCGAGACGTTCTGGAAGCCGCCGGTTTTTCCGACCCGCGAGGACCTGGATAAGGTTGCGCCGCACAATCCGGCATTCCTGATGCGCGTCGACGGCCACAGCGCGGTCGTAAACAGCGAGGCGCTCAAAGCCGCCGGGATCGATGCCAAAACACCCGATCCGTTTGGCGGGCAAATCCTGCATGACAAAAAGACCGGTGAACCGAACGGCATGCTGCTCGATAACGCGATGGATTTGGTCGAGAAGAAACTCCCGCCGCCTTCGCCGGAAGAAAACGAGAAAGCGCTCCTTCTTGGCGCGGCGCGTTCGGTCAAGCTCGGTCTATGCGAAATTCAAAATGCCGGCAGCTACCTCCCGCAGTTGGACTTGATGCAGAAACTCTACCGCGAACGGAAAATCAAGTTGCGCATTTACAATGCGGTTTACGGTCCGGGCGAAGCCGCAAGCAAGATTCTGAAGGACGGCCCGATTCTCGACGCCTACGATCATCGTTTCACGACGCGAACGATCAAGGTCATCTTCGACGGTTCGCTCGGCTCGCGCAGCGCCGCGCTCCTCGAGCCCTACTCCGATGCCGACACCTCCGGTTTTCTGACCCAGAAGGAAGCGGATCTGCGCCCGATGTTTCGCGAAGCGTTGCGTCGCGGGATCCAGGTCGAGACACACGCCATCGGCGACCGGACCAACCGGACCATTCTCGATCTCTACGAGGAGGCGTTCAAAGCCGTTCCGCCGGCAGAGCGCAAAGTGAAGGAACTGCGCTGGCGCGTCGAACACGCCCAGATCCTGAGTCCATCCGACATTCCGCGTTTTGCCAAGTTGGGCGTGATCGCTTCGATGCAGCCGTCGCATGCGATCAGCGATCTCTTTTTCGCGCCGCGCCGGCTCGGGGAGAAGCGGCTCGCCGGCTCCTATGCCTGGCAGAGCCTGCTCAAGAGCGGCGCGATCATCACCGCCGGTTCCGATGCGCCGATCCAGGAGGGCAACCCGATGATCGAGTTTTACGCTGCGGTCGCGCGCAAGGCCTTAAACGGGTTCAGCGCTCCGGACTGGCATCCGGAGCAGGCCGTCTCGCGCGAGGAGGCGCTCCAGATGCTGACCCGCTGGCCGGCTTACGCCGCTTTCCAGGAGAAGGAGAAGGGCTCGATCGAACCGGGCAAGCTGGCTGATCTCACGATCCTCTCCGACGACATCATGAAAATTCCCGAAGCCGATATTCCGCGAACCCGTTGTCTCATGACAGTAATCGGCGGCGAGATCTCCTACGACGCGGGCGAGATCGCTCATAAGTAATCACCGTTGGCTCGTCTCGCGGTCGTCATTCCGAACGTGTAACTTCCCGGCACATGCGCGGTTTTCTTCGCGAACTCAAACAGCGGCGGGTCTATCGCGTGGCCCTTGCCTATGGCGTGGTTGCTTCCGGTCTCGTGCAAATCGGCGGCACGATTCTGCCGATCTTCGCTGCACCACCGTGGGTCCAGCAGGTCTTTGTTGTCCTGGTCGCGGCCGGCTTTCCTTTCGCGCTCGTTCTTGCCTGGGCCTTCGACATCACAAGTTCCGGCATTCAACGCACTCCGAACGTCAGTGGCCTCTACGTTGCACGTCCACGTCAGATCTGGGCGCTCGCCGGCGTCGGCACGGCGATCGCCGTGCTCGCCCTCAGCGCCTACTGGTTCTGGCATCCGTGGCGCAATCCCAGCCTGACGAACCACGAGATTCCGGAAAAGAGCATCGCGGTTCTGCCTTTCGAAAACCTGAGCACGGAAAAGGATAACGCGTTCTTCGCCGACGGCGTGCAGGACCAGATCCTGACCGACCTCTCGAAAGTCGCCGACCTGAAAGTCATCGGGCGCACCAGTGTGCAGCAATACAAGGACGACCAAACCCGCGACCGGCAAAAGATCGGCGAGCAACTCGGCGTCGCCTATCTGCTCGAGGGATCTGTGCAACGCTCCGAACATCGCTTGCGGATCATCGCGCACCTGATCGATGCGCGAACGAATGCGCAAATTTGGGCGGAGACTTACGACCGCGACCTGGCGGATGTCTTCACAATTCAGAGTGAGATCGCGCAGACCATCGTGGCGCAATTGCAGGCGACGATTTCTCCGCAGGAAAAGGCGCTCATCGAGGAACGCCCGACCAAAGACCTCGCGGCCTACGACTTTTATCTGCAGGCGAAGGAGCTAATCGACGGCTACACCAACGCGCCGGATCCCAAGGTCTCGTTCCTGAAGGCGATTCGACTATTGGACCACGCGACTGCGCGCGATCCCGGTTTCGTTCTCGCCTATTGTTACGCCGCTCGCGCCCACGACCTGCTTTATTTTTTCGACCTTGATCCAACCGCGGAGCGCGCCCTGCGGGGGCGGATCGCGGCCGAGACAGCGCTGCGCCTCGCACCCAGCTCCGCCGAAGCCCATCTCGCGATGGCCGATTACTACTTTCGTTGCGAACGCAACTACGGCCGGGCCGACAAAGAGCTGGCCCTGGCCAGACCCAGCATGCAGAACAACATCGCTTTTCTCACTCTCTCCGGATACCTGCACCGGCGCGAAGGGAAATGGGAGGAAGGGAAACGCGATTTCGCTCGCGCGGTCGAGCTGGATCCCCGCAACGTTAATGCGAGCAACCTGCTCGCCGATACCTACGTTCTCCTGCGACAGTTCGATCAGGCGATCGCGGTGGCTGATCGAACGATCGCCACCGGAGTCGATCTCCCGATCGCGCGACTGCGCCGCGAATTTGTTCGCTTCGCCGCGACCGGCGATCCCGAGATCCTGCGCCGCGCGCTCGCGCAGGGGCCAGCTGATATCGATGTCGGCGGCGGCGAGACACCGGTCCGAATCCTCGTCGCGCTCGTTAGGCAAGACTACGCCGAAGCGGCGCGCGTGCTGGCGGCCTCACCGCGCGACACCTTCCAGGAAGTCGATTTCAGCTTCTATTATCCACGGGTCTGGTACGAGGCGATCATTGCGCGCGCGGCCGGCGACCAGGAGAAAGCCCGTGCTGGTTTTACCGCCGCGCGTAAAATTCTGGAGCAGCGTCTCACAATCAAGCCGGACGACGCGCGCACGATCGCGGTCCTTGCGCAAGTGGACGCCGGCCTTGGGCAAAAGGAACAGGCGATCGCGGAAGGACGGCACGCGGTCGAATTGATGCCGCTGAGCCGCGATGCCTACGACGGCATGCTCGTCCTGCAGGGGCTGGCGCAGGTTTACACCTGGACCGGCGAAACCGACAAGGCGCTCGAGCTGGTCCGTCAACTCATGAAAATACCCGGCTATCTGACTTACGGATATCTGAAGGTCGACCCGAGCTGGGACCCGCTGCGCAAGGATCCACGATTTCAGGAATTCGTCGCCTCGCTCGCGCCGCACAAATAGGCGACGCGGCTGGACGAATGCTCCCGGGGGAGCGCACGCGACTCGCGTGCTGGCGAATGCGACCTCGCATTCGCGAACTTCCCCGGGGCGCAGACTAGGTCTTGGGCGTCACGCAAACAAAGTCTACAACAGCGCCAGCTGCGCCGCGTCCGGCGGATCGACCTCCGCAAAACGAACGCCCACACCCATCAGGCGCACACTCTTTCCCGTGCGCGCGAATGCTTCCGCGAGCAACGTGCGAAACTCGCCTAACGACGGGGCAAGGCCAGCGCGCTCCACCGTTGTCCGCGTGAAATCGGCAAACTTCAGCTTCACAAAGATCTTCGTGACAACGCGCGCATTTTCTTTCTGTGCAAGATCGGCCATAAGCTCGGCAAACAGCTCCTCGAGCTTTTCCTCGCAGGCCGCGAGAGTCTCCAGGTTGGTGAGAAACGTTTCCTCCGTGCTGAGCGATTTGCGCTCACGATGCGGCTCGACCGCGCGCTCATCGATCCCGCGACAGAGATCGTAAAGTTCAAGACCAAATTTGCCGAACTGCTTCTGTAGTTCGAAACGCGAATAGCGCTGCAGCTCGCCGCAGGTCTTGATCCCGAGCTGGACCATCCTCTGTTCCGTGACCGCGCCAATTCCCCAAATCTTGCGCACCGGCAGCGCCGCCATGAACTCCGACACCTCGTCAGGCTTGACTTCGAACTGCCCGTTCGGCTTGTTCAGATCGCTCGCGATCTTGGCCACAAGTTTGTTCGGCCCGACCCCGGCCGAGGCTGTCAGTTTCGTTTTTCGGAAAATCAGGTTCCGAATTACCTGGGCGAGAGCGCCCGGCGCGCCGGGATGCGCCGTGACATCGAGATAAGCCTCATCGAGCGAGAGCGGCTCCACCAGCGGCGTGAAGCGATGCAGGATCGCGCGAATGACCGCCGACTCGCGCCGATAAACATCGAAGCGCGTCGGCAGCACGATCAACTTCGGACAGCGTTGCAGCGCCATGAACGTCGGCATCGCGGACCGCACCCCGAATTTGCGCGCCTCATAATTGCAGGTCGTGAGCACGCCGCGACGATCGCGCGCGCCACCGACCCCGACCGGTTTGCCGCGTAGTTCCGGCCGGTCGCGCACCTCGATCGCGGCATAGAAACAATCCATGTCGAGATGGATGATGGCGCGTGGCGGATCGTCCCCGGTCACAGCGAAACTATCGCGTCTCCTGCGCGACTTTGCTATTGGTGCAGCAATGACCGCAACGCCGGGGGATGAAAAGACCAACGAAGCAGGAAACGCGATTCGTTACGCGGTGGTGGGCGATTCCTATTCCATTGGCGAAGGGGCGAGCGAAGAAGAATCGTGGCCGGCCTTGCTGGCGCAGCATCTGACGCGGAGCGGGCGGCGAGTGGAACTGGTTTCGAATCCTTCCCGCACGGGCTGGACGACGGCCGAAGCGATCGTTCACGAGTTGCCGCTCTTTCGCGCTGCCCGGCCGGACTTCGCGACGCTCATGATCGGGGTGAACGATTGGGTGCAGGGCATCGCGCCGGCTCATTTTCGCCAGCGATTATCCCACCTCATGAATGAGATGCGGGTGGTTCTGCCTAACGACAAGCGTCTCCTTGTGGTCAATATCCCCGACTTCTCAGTCACGCCGGACGGCCCGAAATATTCTCGCGGTCGCGACATCAGTGCCGGTCTTGCCGGCTTTAACGAGATAATCGCAGAGGAAGCGCATCGGCGCGCGCTGTACATGGTCGATATCTTTTCGGCCAGCCAGGAAATGCGCGATCATCCGGAGTTGGTCTCCGCCGACAGGTTGCATCCATCTGCCAAGACCTATGCGCGTTGGGAAGCGATTATCTTTCCGGTCGCGCAGGAATTGTTAGGCGACTAGCTCAGCGCATCCTAAGGATCGAGGCCGCCGTGACAGATCCTGGACCTGCGGAAGCAGGTCCCTCCGGAGGGACGCGCTTCCGCGCGTCCGGTTCCTTGCAGGCGCGTCAGCCTCGG
The DNA here is from genome assembly GCA_963742545.1 of uncultured Verrucomicrobiae bacterium. GTDB lineage: Bacteria > Verrucomicrobiota > Verrucomicrobiia > Chthoniobacterales > UBA10450 > Palsa-1392. Next base: position 179,230 of record CAVUMF010000008.1, read on the forward strand.
TTGAAGCGATGCGATCGACGCGCTGACCCAAGCAGCTAGCGAATTGCGTCCACGGGAATCTCGAAACCCTCGATCAGCTCCTTGATTTCGTGCACGAAGTTGGCCGCTCCGGCGCCGTTCACAACCCGGTGATCGAAGGTGAGAGAGAGCGTGATCACCTCGATGGTCTGCGCTTTCCTTCCGTTAGGCGAAAGTTCGTGATGCGCCGAGCCGACAAAGAGCGTGCCGACCGACGGCGGGACCACAATCGGCGCCGCCGCTCGCACGCCAAACGCGCCCAGGCTGCTGATCACGATCGGAGCATTCATCGCGTCGACTCGTCCAGCGCGAGTCGCTTCCACCGTCTCGTGGTAGCGCTGCACGAAATCCGGCCATTCGAGTTTGTTCGCCCCAGTCATGACCGCGGTCGCAAGTCGGTCGCCATCCAACGCCACCGCCATGCCGAGATCGAAATTCTCGTTTTCGACAATCCGATCGTCGTCCAGCATGAGGCGACGAAACGGCGCGTGTTTCTCCATCGCCCTAACGACTGCCCAGGCGATCATGACGGAAGGCGAAGGCGCGTTCCTGCCCTCGCTTTTCTTGGCCGCTTCCCGCGCCGCGCGGATCGCATCCCAGCGCGCGTCGATCTGCAAATTCGCCGGAACCACGCGGCCGAGCTTGCGCGTGATCGTGGCTGAGAGGGCTGGCTCGCGCGAGGCCGTTTGCTTTGTTTCAGAAGCGGCAACGGATGGAGTCGTCGCGCGAGGTGTTACCTCCGCCGGCGTTTCCAGCTCAGGCTCGGGGGAAGCGCCTTCGGTCAGGATCGTGCCGAGTTCCTGGCCGATCTCGACCGTATCATCGATCTTCGTTTTCCATTCGCCCATCGTTCCGGCAAATGAGGATTCGATCGGGTAAACGGCCTTGTCGGTTTCGACTTCGCACAAGGGATCATCGAGCTCGATGCGATCGCCGGGTTTCTTCAGCAGCGCCACGACCTTGGCCGAGCGAATCCCTTCGCCCATGATCGGAACGACAATCTTCTGCGTGCCACCGGCGGAGGGGCGGGCGTGTCGCCCGCCGGGTTGAGCCATGGCAGCCGCTTGAATTTCGGGCGTTGCCTTTCCCTTTGCGGCCGACATGGCCGCCGCTCCACGCTGTCGCGCGACCGAGACCGAGCGCTCGATTGCCCTAACGATACGTTCCACATCGGGAAGCGCGGCGTACTCGTAAATCGGATTGTAGCCGATCATGACATTGCCTTTGCTGACCAAGATCGGCGGGCTGATCATCGCGTCCCACAGCTCGGCCTGGCCGGTAACGTGCGCGATGATCATCTGGCCGACACTGCAGTTCTCCGTGTCTTCCTGCACCACGACGAGCCGGCCGGTTTTGCGCACCGAATGCTCGATTGTCTCGCGGTCCCAGGGCGATATGGAACGCAGATCGATCAACTCGACGCTCGCCTTGTCGCCCAGCTTGGCGAGCGCCTCGATCGATTTTTCCATCGTATTGCCCCACGCGACTACGGTGACGTCGGAACCGGTCTGATGAAGGCGCGCTTTGCCTAACGACACCGCGCGGACCGGCCTGGTGGATTCGTGTTCCGCCCAAAGCAGATGCTTCGGGATGAGAACAAACGTCGGGTCCTCGCAATGCATCGCCGTCCAAAGCAGCCCGGCCGCGTCCTCCGGGTTGCTCGGGATGGCGACGTTGATCCCCGGATAGTGGGCGAGGGGAGCTTCGTTCGCCTGGCTGTGCCAGAGACTGCCGCCGGGGAGATAAGCGCCATAAGGCGCGTAGATCACAAGCGGACATGTCCAGGTGCCGAAGGAGCGCCAGCGCAGGTTGCAGAGATTGGTCACGAACTGGTTCCAGGCCGGTCCGATGAAGTCGATGAACTGCAATTCGAATACCGGCCGCTTGCCGTAAGAGGCGAGCCCGCAGGCCACGCCCACGATGGTCGATTCGGCGAGCGGCGAGTTGAAAACCTGCTCCGGGAACTCGGTCGAAAGCTTCTGCGTGAGGCGAAAGACGCCGCCCTTGGGATCTTCCACGTCTTCGCCGAAGATGATGCGGCCTGAGTCTTTCGTCAGGCCGAGACGCAATGTCTGGTTCACGACATCGCCGATCCGATACTTGCCGGCCGGCAGGATTTCGTCGTCGAGCTGCGGCAACTTACCAGTCACTTCGATTTCCAGCTCGTCGGCCGACGGATCCTGGTCGCGCTCCGCGTCGATGAATTCCTGGCGAATCCGCTCCTTGATTTCCTGGTCCAGCTTGGCGCAATCCTCCGCGCTGATCACGTCCTCCGCGATTAGCCGGTCCTTCCAATTCGTCAGGGGATCGGCTTTCACGAGGTTCGCGAGCTCTTTCGCGCTGCGGTAAAGTTTTTGATCGTCCGAGCTGGTGTGGCTTGAGAGCCGTTCCATTTTTACCCAGAAAAAGACCGGCCCCTTGCCGGCACGGAGATGCGCGATCGCTTCCTGCCCAGCCTCATGCACCGCGACCACATCAGATCCGTCCAACTCCCGCCAGTCGTTAGGCTGAAGAACGTCGATCGCGAGCGGGTTGATCTTTCGCGTCGGGCTGCTGATGCCGTAGGCGTTGTCCTCGACGAGAAAGAGCATCGGGAGTTGCTTCTCTTTTGCGAAGCAAACGGCCTCGTAAAAATCGCCCTGGCGAGTGGCGGCGTCGCCGATCGTCGCGACGACCAGGTTCGGTTTCCGGTCGAGCTTGATGCCCCAGGCGATACCGCAGGCGGGAAGCAGTTGCGATCCGGTCGGGGTGGGGACGCTCCAGATGTTTTTTGCGGCGTAGCTGTAGTGCGACGGCATCTGCCGGCCGTGGCTTTGACCTTTGCGCTTGGCAAAATAATCGAGCGCCAGCTCGGCCGAGCTTACCCCACGGCCGAGGACGAGCGCGCGGTCGCGATAATAGCCACAGATGTAATCGTCCGGCTCGGTCGCGAGCGAAATCGCGGCCAGCGCTTCGTGCCCCATTCCGGCGACGTGAAAATGACCCTTGCCCTGGCGATTGAGACTTTGTTCGCGCAGATCGCCGTGCCGGCTTTCGAGCAGAATGGTGAGGAGGCGAAGTTTGTCTTTTTTGCTTAGGGCCATCGTTAGGGTGTTGAGAGTCGTTAGTTGAATGAGCCGGCCGGTAGCCGCGTCCATTCTCTACTCTTCGTGCGGAAGTCTCAACTGTCGTTGTCGCGAAGCGCGCGTCTTTTTAACCGCGGATGACGCGGATTAATCGGATAGGAACACGGACAAACGTTGGCGGGGAGCCGGTGCATTCCGTTTTTCCCATCCGTTAAATCCGCGTAATCCGCGGTTCAAAGCATCCCCGCTACAGCGGGGCGATGACGGCGTCGGACGGTTTTTTGAATCTCGATGGATCCGGCGGCTGTGCGCTGAAGTGGACATTCGAAAATTCCAAACGCCCGAGAGGTTCGCCTTCGATGTCGCTGCCCGTCCATTTGTAGAACGGCGCGGTCTTCGGCACGAGCAAGCCGTCTGCCTTCTGCCAGTCTTCAAAAACGATCGCATGCGGCTCGAGCTGCGAGACTGGCCGGTCTTTGCGCATCGCCGGATAAGTAACGACGTAATAGACCAGCTTCAGGTGCGCCGTTACCGGGTCGATGTAGGCGACATAATAGTCGTCCGGCGTATCCCCTGTGCCTTTGGCGAAGGTGATGCGGACGGCGTCGTATTCCTGACCGCGGAAGCTCTTCTTGCCTAACGACTCCTGTTTCGCCCCCGGATCGGCAAAGACGAATGGCATTCCGAAAAAGTAAAACGGCGTCCACATGTAGAAGCGCGGCGGGGTTCCGCCGAGCGCGTCGAGCCCGGGCTTGATCCAGACCTCCTTGCCGTTGCTCCCAAGCGTGTATTTTTCGCTCGTGATCAGGCCAGCGCGCATCCGCAGACCAAAAAGCTGATGATCCTTGTGCTCGCCCCTGGCCGATTTCCAAGTCAGATCGGTACTGAACCCCGCCAAAGCTCCGCCACTTTGCCAATCCGCCCTGGGCATCGAGACAACGATCGAGTTGCGCCAAAGCCGGTGTCGCGAGCGCGACGAGACCAGCGACTAAAAGAGCGGCGATCTTGTTTTGCATCAAGGGTCAATAACGCATCGCATCCCACACTCAACCGTCCGAACCGATGCGCGTATATTTCCGCCGGCTGCCATCCAGCGTTATCAGGACGAGATGGTTCTTCGTGATCTCGATCAACTTGTCTTGATCAACACTGCCGGCCGGGACGCGATCGAGGGAGGACTTGGTGTAGGAATAGTTCAGCACGTCACCTGTCAGCGACCAGCGACCGGCGAACTTCCACGTGGCCTCTCCCTTGCGCTTCACCTCGCCGGCAAAAGTGCCATCCTTCCGCAGCGTGTAGGTGCAGCTTTGACTTTGATCGGCGTAGCGCCATCGGCCGATCAAGAGATCGCCCTTGCTCGTATCCGCGGATGCAAGCAGTGGAGCGAGGAAAAGCGCGACTAGCGCGGAAGCAATTCTCATCGAGCAAGTGGGTGCGGGTTCCAACGCCGCAAGCTCAGCCTCGATTTCCCAAAGGGCAAATAGCGAACCGCTCGACTCGACTGGTTCGCGGATAATCCCGCAAGAAGCCGAGGTGCTCGGGTTCTCTTACGGCCTTCCTGCACTCCAAGCCGCAAGGAGGAGGAAGATGGTGGTGACCCCGGAGAAAATGACCGGCACCATGAAAAAGTATCTCCAGCTCAAGAATGTGACCACGATGAAGCAAATCGCGAGGCCCCATGTAACGAGCGGCATTGCTACGAGGGACTCTTTGGGGAGGGCCCCGAGTTGCCACGACAGGACTGCGATGAAGAGCAGAAGGACCGTGACGAAAAGTCCGAACCCCGTGAAAAAGTCCCAATAGGTCCGATTAAAGCCCTGGACATCAAAGTGCGTTGATCTTAACGCCCCGATGATCGAATCAATTCCCCAAGCGGGATCAACGTGCCGAAAGCCCAGAGTATGTCCCAACGCGAAAAGGAGCAGCAGGACGGAAGCAACGCGATAGAGCAGGGAAGCTTTCATACGGACATTTAGGATCTTGCGCGCGAGACTGCGGACCCCTCATCCCGAAGTCAAGTCCGATATGACAATCCACCGAACCACGGGTTCAATCTGAAGTGACCGCCGGCGCAAGGGGACGAGAAGATCGCGATAACTGCTAAGTTGCACTTATCGGTCAGACAGAAGAAAATCAGGCTTACCTAAGGGCTGGCCGACGTTGCTGGTTCGGTCTTTGGCGGAGAATGCAGCTGTGGCTCGACCACCAAATCTATCGCCGTGTCCGCCTTGTCCGTCGGGATTCGTTTGGCGTGGATAAAATCGTTCCCTCCGGCGACGATGTAGTCCATTTCATCCGGAGTTGCTGTGCCGATGATTGCATATTGCGGTTGATAGGATGAATCGCGCAGCAAGCTTTGGAATCCAATCCGGGTGGGTGACAAGATCACCCAATTCCCCCAAATCTCCTTCTTGCCAGAATCGATCCCACGAAAGGTGCCATCATCACGGAAGTCAAAAATGGTTCCATCTGTTGCCAGCCAGGCTCCGACCAGGACATGTTTTGGCTTGTTCGCTTCCTGGGCCGGAGTTTGGAAGTCGCAGGACGAAAAACTAACGAGGGCCAGCGATGTTACCGCGAGTATTAGCGTGGGCTTTAGCATTGGCAATTTTCTGGTCGAACGAGAATAAGATGAACCGCCAAAGGCACGCAGGATTCTCATAGGTTTTTTCTCCCTTTTGATGGATGACTGAATGCCGGTTCGAACAAAGGACAGGCTTGATTGTTACACCGGCGCCTATGTGACCATCGCGCTGCTCGATCAGGGCGAGCAGCGCGGAGTTTTTCGCGGAAGCTCATGCCAAGCCGGATGTTGTGGTCGAATGCCGGAGAGACAGGCAAGGTTGGCGGGACGAATCGGGAAGCACAGGAATTTTTCTCGCAAGTTCGTTGGGTGGCGACAAGCAGAAAGATTCGGAGACTGATGTCTGATGCGGAAAAGAGACGGGACTCACAGGACGAACTCGATTTGCCTACAGGCGGGTCCTTTCTCAATCCGGTTCATCCTGTCCTGAGTCACTTTGCACAAAGGAAGCGACGGCGCGCTTCCCTCCACGGACGCCGGCGGCTGGAGTTGACGGAGGCGTGGGATTCGCTCAGGTCGTAATCGTGTCGACCGACCAGGCGCCTGAGGACGCGCGGCCTCTCCATCTCGGCTCTCTTCGCCGGCTCAAGTGGTGGGTTTGGTTCACGGAGGTGATCCATCAGAGCGATCTCCAGGTCACGCTCGCCTGGGCGGGCCTGATCGGATTCGGCGGCGCGCTCACTTCGATCGGGTTTCGTTTTCTGACCAGCGAGGTGCACAAGGTGATGACCGGCAGCTCGACACCCGGCCTGGTGGAAAGCTTCATGGAACTCTCATGGCGGGCGCGCCTGACGATCCCGGCGATCGGCGGGTTGCTCGCAGGGCTCGTGCTTTTCTTCGGGATGAAGTGGCGGGGCAACGTCACGACGGCCGATTACATGGAGGCCGTGGTGCTGGGCGACGGGAAAATCTCGACCCGGCGCAGCCTGGTGAAATGTCTCTCGGCCATGTTCACGATCGCTTCGGGCGGATCGATTGGACGCGAAGGTCCGCTCGTCCAGTTGTCGTCGCTCGTGGCGTCGATCGCGGGACGCTGGCGGCATTGGTCGACGCCGCGGCTGCGCCTACTAGTTGGCTGCGGCGCGGCGGCGGGTATCGCCTCGGCTTACAACGCGCCGATCGCGGGAGCGCTCTTCGTCGCCGAGATCGTGCTCGGCTCGGTCGCGATGGAAATTTTCGGGCCGCTGGTTTTCGCGTCGGTTGTCGCGACGCTGACGGTACGCGCTTTTATCGGGAGCGATCCGATCTATGCCATCCCGCATTTCCGGCTCAACTCGAACTGGGAGATCGGCCCGTATGTGCTCCTCGGGCTTTTCGCCGGGCTGGTTGCGCCGTGGTTTCTGCGGCTGCTGAACGCGAGCGAGAATCTGGCCGGCCGGCTGCGCGCGCCGGTTTTCCTCAAGATGTTGGCGGGCGGTTTGATCGTGGGTGTGCTGGCGGTGTTTCACCCGGAGGTGTGCGGGAACGGCTACAGCGCGGTGAACATGATCCTGGCTGGCCATTGGGTCTGGCAGATCGTGGCCATGATATTACTCAGCAAAGTGCTGGCGACGGCCGCGACCTTCGGCTCGGGCGCGGTCGGCGGTGTCTTCACGCCGACGCTCTTCGTCGGCGCGAGTCTCGGGTATTTATTTGGAGTGGCGGCGGCCTCCCTTGGCCTAACGATCAACCCGAGCGCTTTCGCGCTCGTCGGGATGGGCGCGTTTCTCGCCGCCACGACCCACGCGCCGATCATGGCCATCATCATGATCTTTGAACTGACCCTGGATTATCAAATCATCCTGCCGCTCATGCTCGCCTGCGTGGTTGGTTATTACGTTTCGGTGAGCTTCGAGAAACGCTCCATTTACAGCGAAGCGTTGAAGCGCAAAGGGGCAGGGGATTACCGCTATCAACTGGCCGAGCTGCACGTGCGCGATCTGATGAAGCCGGACCCGTTGACCGTGTCGCCGACCGCCCGTTTCGCGGAGATCGTGCAGAAGTTCATCGCCAACCGGTTCAATTATCTCTACGTGACGGAAGAGGGGCGCTTTGTCGGGGCGATCGCTCTGCACGACATCAAGAACTACCTGAACGCGCCGGAGCTGGCCGAGCTGGTCATTGCTGGCGACATCCTGCGCGAGGACTTTCCGATCATTCAACCGAGCGCGACCCTGAACGAAGCGCTCGACCGTTTCGCGCGGCATCCGGGGGAACGGTTGCCGGTGGTGACGAATCAGGGTGCGAATCGCCTGGTCGGAAGTCTGGCCAAGACGGACGTGATTCTTGCCCTCGCTGGGAGCGGGCGCCGGGGCGGGCCTGATCCGGCGAAGGAGACCTGACGATGCCTAACGAACTGCGGCCGAAAGCAGGGCAGGGAGGTGGGGGAAAGGATGAAGGCAGAAGGATGAGGGAGGAAATGGGACCTCGCTCCAACGGAGTGATTGCGCGCTACCGCTCGTATTTGCCGGTGAGCGATGCGACCCCGGTGGTCTCGTTAGGCGAGGGCGGGACGCCGCTGATTCATTCGCCGCGCCTGAGTGAGTTGGTGGGTCGCGGTTGCGAGGTCTTTGTGAAATATGAAGGCCTCAATCCGACTGCGTCGTTCAAGGATCGCGGGATGACGGTGGCCGTTTCCAAAGCCTTGGAACGTGGTGCGCAGATACTGATTTGCGCATCGACCGGCAACACCTCCGCCTCCGCAGCCGCTTATGCCGCGCGCGCGGGCATGCGCTGCGCGGTCGTGCTGCCGGCGGGAAAGATCGCGAGCGGGAAGATGGTGCAGGCGTTTGCCTACGGCGCACACGTGGTGGCAATCGAGGGGAATTTTGATCAGGCGCTCGAGCTCGTCAGAGCCCTCGGGACGCGCGATGATTTTGCGATCGTCAACTCGATCAATCCCGATCGCATCGCCGGGCAGAAGACCGCTGCTTTTGAAATCGTGGATGAGCTGGGCGACGCGCCGGATTTTCACCTCTTGCCGGTTGGGAATGCGGGAAACATCACCGCCTACTGGGCGGGCTACCAGCAATATCACGCGGCGGGAAAAGGGGCCCGGTTGCCGCGCATGATTGGGTTCCAGGCGGCAGGCGCGGCGCCAATCTTTCACGGGAAAATTATCGCAAAACCGGAAACCGTCGCGACTGCCATTCGGATTGGAAATCCGGCGAGCTGGTCGCAGGCGAATCGCGCGCTGGAGGAATCGCGCGGTCTGATCGATATCGTGACTGACGAAGAGATTCTCGCAGCGCAACGCTGGCTGGCGAGTGCGGAAGGAATTTTTGTCGAGCCGGCCAGCGCGGCTCCGATCGCAGGTTTGCTTCGCGCCTGTCGCGCTGTGGCAAGCGGCCGCTTCGCCGCGGCCTCCATTCCCGCAGGCAGCCGGATCGTTTGCACCGCGACTGGTAATGGACTGAAGGATCCGGAAATTATTTCCACCCGGATCAGGTTTCCGGCGCCGGTCGCGCCTAACGAGTCGGAAGTCTTGCGCGCGCTTGAGAAGGCGCGGAGTTGACAGTCTCTCGAGAATGGAGAAAACGGAGGGCGCGATCATGCTGTCAGGCCGCGGGTGGCTCTGATCTCACGGGCAACGCCTTCGTCGCCGTGAGGGCCGACTTCATATCCGGCGTTCGAAAAGGAAATCACATATCAGATGGAATTCAGCGCGCGAGACTTCTTCGAAACTCTCGGCGTTACCTTCGCGGCGCTATTTCCAATTGTGAATCCCCTGGGCGGTGCCCCGATCTTTTTCGGCCTTACGCAGAACTACCCGCAATCCGCGCAAAGGGTCCTGGCGCACAAGATCGCGGCCTACGGCTTCGCGCTTCTCCTGATCTCGACGCTGTTCGGCAGCGAAATTCTGGCCTTCTTCGGTATTTCTCTTTTCGTGGTGCAGATCGCAGGGGGTCTGGTCGTTGCGACTGCGGGCTGGAATCTCCTCAATCAGCCAGAGGATGAGTCTTCGGCAAAGCGCGTACCGGAAACGCTCCAGGACGCGCTCGATCATGCCTTCTTCCCGCTGACGCTCCCGCTCACCGTAGGACCGGGCGGCATTTCCATCGCAATCACGCTTGGAGCTCATCTCAGATACCAGTCAGGCCCGGGTTTTGCCCATGGCTATCCTCTTCATTTTATCGCGGCCGCGACAGGCATGTTTCTCGTCTGCCTGCTGGTAACGGTGTGCTACGGCAATGCCGCGCGCCTTGTCCGGATGCTGGGCAAGTCCGGGACCAGTGTTCTAACCCGCCTCTCCGCGTTTATCCTTTTCGCCATTGGTGTCCAAATCCTATGGAACGGTCTGAGCACCGGCATACCCCAGATCCTTGCACGGACGAGCGCGCACTAAGGTCTTGTGTCAGAAGAAGCGAAAACGGCGCGTCGGAGTTGACAGCGTCGCGAGAATGGAGAAAACGGGGCGCGCTTTATCATGGGTTTGATTGTTCAAAAATACGGCGGCACTTCGGTCGGCAACGCGGAACGCATCCGCAAGGTCGCGGCACGCCTGATCGCAACGAAGCAAGCGGGCCATGACGTCGTCGCGGTCATCTCAGCGATGGCTGGCGTGACCGACGGCCTGATCAAACTCGCGCGCGAAATGTCGCCGGAACCGAGCGTGCGAGAATTGGACGTGCTCCTCGCGACCGGCGAACAGGGCGCAAGCGCGCTCACCGCGATGGCGATCAACGCGCTTGGCGGAAAAGCAATTTCGTTAACCGGCGCGATGGCCGGCATCGTGACTGATGGCGTGCACACCAAAGCCAAGATCTCGCATATCTCGCCGCGGCAGATCAACGAATTGCTGGCCGAGGATTACATCGTGGTGGTTGCGGGTTTTCAGGGTCAGAGCACCGAAGGAGCGATTACGACGTTAGGCCGGGGTGGTTCCGACCTGACCGCGATCGCGCTCGCTGCCGCGCTCAAGGCGGACGACTGCCAGATCTTTACCGACGTGGACGGCGTCCACACCTGCGATCCGCGCGTCGTCGCGGATTCGAGCAAGATTGACGAGATCGCCTATGACGAACTACTCGAAATGGCAGGCGCGGGTTCCAAGGTGATGCAATCGCGCGCAGTCGAGTTTGCGAAAAAATTTGGGGTTGGCTTCGAAGTTCGGTCCAGTCTGAAAGGTGAGGCAGGCACGAGAGCCAGGGAAGCGACACCCAGCATGGAGGACGTGGTGGTGCGCGGCGTCAGCCTCGAGCGCGACCAGGCCAAGGTGACGATCCGCGGTGTGCCCGACCGGCCCGGCTGCGCCGGACAAATCTTCTCCGCCATTTCCGGGGCGAATCTGAGCGTCGACATGATCGTGCAGAACGCTTCCAGCACCGGCACAACGGATTTGTCTTTCACGCTGCACCAGGACGATTTCGCCTTTGCCGAAAAAATACTCAAACCGCTCGTGCCGGAGATCGGCGCCTCCGCCATGACCGCGACAACGGGCGTGGCCAAGCTCAGCGTTGTCGGAATTGGGATGCGGTCGCACGCCGGGGTCGCCTCGAAGCTCTTTGCCTGTCTCGGCGAGGCGGGAGTGAATATTCAATTGATCTCGACCTCGGAGATCAAGATCGCGGTCGTGATCGACGAAAGAGAACTGGAACGTGCCGCCCGGGCTGTGCACGTCGCCTTTGGCCTGGCGCAGCCGAGAATCGCTCCGCAAGCGACTGCCTAACGAGTCCGTTGGCCTGGCGCTCGCCGGTCACTGGACCTGCGTCACGTAAAATTCCGCGATCTGGCTGATCCGCATTCTCCAGCCGAACATGCCGGCCTTCCAGACCGCCACGGCCGGATGATCCGCCCGCCCGCCGTAGTGTTCGTCTTTGTTCGCGAGTCTCCATTTTGAGCCGTCTTCCAGCACAATAACCTGCCCGGGGTAGACGCCGTTCCAGAATCCGTCGATCCGGCTCACGATCAGGTTTGTCTTCTCCCGCGCCGCGCGCTCATTAGCTTTCTTCTCAGCTACTTTTACCGCCTGTTCGCGGTAGCCTTGGAGCCAGGCATTCAGCTTTCCCAGCTCGGTGGGGCTGAGTTTTTCCAGGCCCGCGGCCTTGAATTCCGCCGGCGTCATCGCCTGCTGAATGTCCTCGGTTTGAGTCTGGGCAAATACGGCCGGGATGCAGCCTAACGAGAGGACAAGAGCGATCGCCAGCGGAACGACGGTCGATTGAAATCGGTTTTGTTTCATGAGAATAAGACGCGGAAGTGCGGCAGCGTAACAAGTGACAGGGAGCGGTTCAAGCGTCGAGGTGTCCGGGCCTCGCTTTCGCTACAGATCCTTGCGCATCCGCACATGTTTCACGACATGGAACATGGTCGGTGCCGGTCCGGTAACAACGAATCCGTGCCTTTGATAGAAGTGCTGCGCGTCGTCACGGGCGTTGAGCACGATCGACGTCGCGCCCGCCGCACGCGCCCGGCGCTCCAATTCCCGCAGGATCGCACCGCCCAGTCCGCGGCCCTGCACCTCCGGGTCGACTGCCATGAAGCGCACCTGGGACTCGGCGGCAGAATTGTAATGTAAACGGCCGACCGCCAGCGCCTGCCGCTCGGGACCGACAATCATCACGTGCTCGCTTTCAGCTTCGAGATCATCTTTCTCCGAGCCCCGCGGTTGATGCCAGGGCGCACGCAGAATCCGCCAGCGAACCTCGTAGTAATTTTCCCAGTCCGCCGCCGACTCCGGGGAAATCGGTCTTGAAGTATCATCATATTCCGAATCCCGATCCATTTTCGGAGACTATCACGACTTCTGGCAAACGGAGGCCGCGATTTATTGACCACATGAAGGAATAGGGAAGCGCAGTTGGCCGCAGGTTCGCGACCAAGTTGCTTTATGACTACAGCCATGTTGTCGCTTCCCTCTGTCCATGACAATAACATCAGACAATGTATGTCATATAAAGTCAGAACGTGTTGCCTCCGTTTGGAGGCACCCCAACACCTTGACGTTAGACTTGGCTATGCTCGCCTCTTGGGACAATTACGGCAGGACAGTCAGGGTGAGATCGTTTCCGTCGCCGCCCTCGTAGCTGGCTTGCAAAACGTTGCTCCCGCTGGTGATCGTCGCGCCGTCAGGAAGGTTATCGAACGTTCCTGCAATCGGGGTCGCGCCCGTATTACTGATCAAGGTATAAACTCTTCCGGGCGGCAGCGCCCGGTTCGCGCTGGGAAGGAGAAGTTGCGCCCCGCTTTCGATGATGACTCCATTGGCCACGACTTCCGGCGTGCCGGTATTCAGATGCGCCCGATAGTTCGCTCCTGCCTGGAAGGCGAGCAAACTTTGGATTGTCAAAGTCACGCCCCTCAGCGAGCCATAATTTGGCTCTAAGGAGGCGCCATGCCCGCTACGGCTTGCGACCGTCACCGGACCTGCAATGATGCCGCTGCCGGCGAGCTTTCCCCCTGCGACACTGATCTCTCCAGTCCCGGTGGCTGAGCCGACGGTGTTACTTACCAGGAGTGGACCAGACTGGACGGTCGTACCTCCGGTATAGGTGCTGGGTCCAGTCATGCTGAATTTTCCCTGGCCAACCTTTATGATTCGGCCGCCGATTCCGCCACTAACCCCGCCATCCTGGATATTGCCCGCAAACCCGAAGGCATAGTTGCCGGTCCCGACGACCAAAGTGTTGCCTCCTAGAAAGACATTTCCTTCTCCGTTCAGACTCTGCAGGTAAAGACTCCGCTTCTTCAGCGGATAACTCATGTCCCAAATAGCGTTGCCACCTAGGATAATGCGGGCACCGTTTCCCTGCGTGACGCCGTCGAACTTGATCATCCCGCCGGCTCCGCCGTTCACACCACCATTAGCGGTGAAGGCCGCGCTCCCTAGATCGACGCTCGAGTCGACTTCTACCAGACCAGCGGTTACCTGCGCCGGGAAAAAGCTACCGTCAGAGCTAAACAAGCCGTCGCCGGCGGTCGCGCCATTGTGAAGAAAGGCGATGCCGCCTTCCGCGCTCTCGACCGCCGCGGCGCCTGAATAGACCTTGCCATTAGCTCCGTTGGCGCCGTCGAGGTCGCCGTATCCGCCCGTAGGATTGGTGCTCGTTCCGCCTCTGAGAAGAACCGTCGCGAAATCGAGCGTGCCGCCCGCAAAAGTGCAGACGCCTCCATTGGCCGTAATCAGGGCGGAAAACGCAGATGTTCCCGCATCGAAGGTGACCGACGCTGAGGCCGGCGAACTGGCATTGAGAGTCAGGGCAACATTTGCCACCGCCGAAGTGTTATGAAAGGCGATCGCTGCATCGTTCGCGATGAAATTCGGAGCGAAGAGCGAGCCATTCGTCATCCCAGAGCCGTAGAGTTGCAAGGACCGGCCCGGGTCGAGTGAAATCGTGTATGCAGGAGCAGTGGAATTAAAGAACGCGCCACCTAAAGAGATATCGGAGGTGATTTCGATCGCGGTTTGATTCGACGTGCTAAAAGTCGCGTCATCCGTTTGCCCGTTAGGCACGGTAGCAGGATTCCAGTTGCCCGCGGTATTCCAGTTGTTCGTCGGCGGGGAGGCATCCCAGGTGGCACTCCCCGCTTGCGCAGAGAGGATACTGGTTAAAGCCAAAAGCGGGATAACAGCCCGCGAGCAAAAGTGGGCGGAGACCTTCATGGTCACAGCATAGCTAACTTGGAAGGTAAGATCAATAAAATTCAAACGCCACCCGGGCAAAGTAAGTCTTGTGTATGTCATGTAAGGTAGCAGAGTGTTCGGTCTGATTCGTTATGGTAATTAGAACGGCCAGGTGCGCCGCAGATATATTGCCTCGCCCGCATTACTGCCGCTCTTCTTCTTGATGCGCTCGGCCCCGCGATTCCCCTACCTTGCGGCGACCCACCTGCGTCGCTCGCCCTGCTCGCTCGCGAGAATCTTAACGAACTGTTACTTAAGAAGTGTGAATGAAAACAGGTACAGACCCATCCAACAGGAGTATGAAAAAGTTTCTAATGATAATGATAGCCTGCGTGCTGGCGCTGGCCGCAAGCGCCCAAGCTCAGGGCGGCGACGCGCAGCAGGCGAGTAAAAAACAGCGCCAAAACGAGCGCGAAGCGGCCCAGGAAGCGCAACCGGGAGCAACCCCACAGGCCCAGCATCCGGTCGCCAGAGCGCATCCCCCACCGAAGGCTTACGCGCCCGGGGCCGTCAACCATCGCGCCCGGCGGCGCATTCCTCCTGCGTCCGTTCCACAACAGCACGGTGGTGACCAGATCCCGCAGAATCCACCCCCGATCCAAAATCCACCCGCTGCCCCGGCTACCGTAGCTGCGAACGATCCGGGGCCGGCCCCGACCGCGCCCAAGGCGAACCGTCTCGACCGCAGGGTCGCGGTTGCTCCGGGAGAGAAGCCGGATGTGCAGAAGATTAGAACCCGGCACGCAACTTTCACGCCCAACCAAAATCGCAACAGGTCCCGCCTGTCGCCTTCGATGAGAACCGCAGGATCAGGGGCAGCGAGCATTGGGAGGGTGAGAAATATGCCGCCTTCAGTTCCTATCATCCGCGCAGGCATGCAAGGACTGGTATCACTCCCATCACCATCGCATCGTGTTTATCTGCGGCGGCTACTACTACTGGGATAACATTTACTGGTATCCGGCCTGGGGTTACAATCCTTCGGCCTCCTACTACGTCTACGATGGCCCGATCTATTCCGGGACCCTGGCTGAGCCGCCCGACCAACTCATCGCCGACGTCCAGGCCACGCTTCAGGACCTCGGGTATTATGATGGCGAAGTGGATGGGATACTTGGACCGGCGACCCAGGAGGCGCTGGCCGTCTACCAGGCCGATAACGGACTGTACGAGACCTCAGCGATCGACCAGCCAACGGTCGATTCGCTCGGCCTTGGTTAGCTTAGGGGTGCCACAAACGAAAGCCGGCGAGGCGAAAGACTTGGCAGCTTTTTTCTTTTGAGGGGATCACGCCGGCCAAATTTCTGCGGTCTCCCTGCGCACTATGGGGTTCCAAGGATGGAGCGATTTGGAAGCCTGGAACTCGAAAAGTGGGACAAGTCTCCCGCGAATCTACAAAATTCAAACGGCCTATTCTTTCCTCTGGCCGGAACTTTTTCGTTCCTCAATTATCCGTTCCATCAAAAACACCAGGTGCTGGGCAGCGCTAATAAGATGCCTGGTCAATTCTTCCGGCGACGCCGTGGTCTTTGCCGCTTCGACTGAGCGCCTTGCCGTTCTTAATGCTCTTCGTAGTTCACCCTCCCCCATCACTCTACATTCGCGAAAGGCCGAGATTGTGGACGTATTGATTTGGTCGAATCGTGTCTCGCCTGCCACGCCATCGCTGCGCTCACCGGCAACAAAACCACTGTTAGAATCACCGCCGGGAACTGCGACGACCGAAAAGCCAACTGCGACGCCATCAGAAACGCCGATAAAGTTTCCGCCGCCAGCCGCGAAAGGGGCGCCGATCAGCGGAGATTGAACAGATCCAAGTCCCCTACCCTCGTTAGGCATGCCACATTGACTGGCGCGGGAAGTGGAACTAGGGTTTTTGGCCTTTACGCAAAGCAAAGAACGTAACTCCGGCAGCCAATGCAGCCACGATCGCGCAAATCGCCATCGCTACCCCGACACCTTTGACCATCGCGGCATCCGCCATCGTGTCGAGCCGCGCCGTCGTCGCGGCCGCCAGTTGGTTGTTCAGCGCGATGACGCCGCTGAGCGACCGCTCTACCGCGCTCTGCTGTGGCTCGGTCAGTGGGAACCCGGACAATGTTAACCCATGGCGGTAGATCGCGGACGCCAGCGAGCCGGTAATCGCCACACCCACGGCGCCACCGATCTGACGCGAAAGCATGTTTACGGCCGAGCCATCGCCGGCTTTCTCCTTTGGAATCGCAACCATGACTACCGATGTCGCCGGCGCAACGATCAGGCCGAATCCAACGCCGAAGATGCAGATACCGGCGAGCACGTTGGCTATTCCGCCCCAAACGGGTAACAGCGTTAGCATGATCATGCCGGCGGCCATGAACGTGAGCGAGAACAGCAGCATCACGCGCTGACCGTGGCGCTCGATGGGTCGGCTGCTATGCGGCGACAGCGTAACGAGCGCCACACCCAGTGAACTCATCATCAATCCTGCCCGATCTTCTCACTTCTGGGGCAACTGGCAAACGTGTTCTCGGACATCTTCCTTCGCGGCCCCTTGGTATCACCGACTATGAGATCGCCGCGGCTACCTGCGCGCAACTGCGAGCCCAATCGGAGTATCGTCTGCGGAAATAGGTATGACTACGGGGGCGACCGTTTCGGTCAGCATGCCGTCTGCGTCGACATTCAGAGTGTGAATTCCGTGCCCAGCCAAAGCATATAGAAATTCTCCCGTGGGATCGACCTCGATGTTGATCACCGGTCCGTCGGTCGCGCTCAAACTTACGTGCTGAATTTGGCTGCGGGATAAGTGCATATCGTCATGTCGTAGACGGTCAACGTATTGGTGAGCGATTCGGCGGTGTAAAGCCTCGTGCCGTCCGCATTCATTTTCACCCAGCAGATCTCGCCGCCTGAATTCTCAATGGTAAGAACATAAGAAAGAATTCCGGAGGCGTTGAACTTATAAACAGCCATCTCGTCGGTCTGCGGAAGCGCGGCATACAAAGCGGGCAGGCGCGGATGCACAGCTTCACCGAGAAATGCGCCGCCGGTAGGAGGAGTGACGGAGCTGAGCTCAGAGAGAAGGCCGGCTCTATCATAGCGGTAGCTGGCAATCCTGGAGGCCGTCATCTCCAGCCCAAACATCACGTGGCGGCTTCCCAAGACGAGAGCCTGAGAAGGGCCACTGCCCCTGGCCAAATCCAGCGTTGACCCAAGATTCATGACCAGGCTGCCGTCTGGCTGCACCGAAAACGTGGTGTAGTTCGGAAGGTCAAGGTTGGCATTTTGGTTGGGGTCCTGGTTCTTGTTTGCGACCGCCAAAAACTTTCCGGAGAGGCCGATGCTTACCGGATCCTGGCCACCGGAGGGATATGGAGAGCCCGTAATTGTCGTGAGTGTTCCATTGGCATGGATGGCGAAACCTGCGATCGAATTGGTATGGCCATTCACAGCGTAGAGTGCGGTGCCCGCCGCATTGGAAACAACCTCCTGGTCGGCATTCACGGCGCCCATACCTGCCACGCCAGTGCCGCCGGTTAGAAATGGCGAGCTTGGTAACGGGGTTAGATTGCCAGTTCCGTCGTTCGCAAAGCCGAAGACGGAGTTTTGATTCTCCGTAGATGAGATATTGCTCTCGACGTAAATGTAGGATTTGGGCCCCTGCGCGAGGGAAGTTCCAACGAGCAGTGCACCGGTGATAACAAACAAAGCGACACGTATCATAATAAGATCTCCTTTTGGGGTTCGCGGACGTTGTACGTTCGTAACTAGGTTCGCCTGATCACGTCAAGCTAAAAATGCAAATGATCCCGTAACGTTACTCTCGGACGAGTAGCTCGATTGGATCGTCCGACTCGCTAGGCGTGCATCGGGCATCGCATCCGGGTCCTCCCAAGCGCCATCCCCAACATCGGAAGCACCGGCTTCCCGAAAAAGGATTTCAGAGATTTTTCAAAAGTGGCGCCGATCAACGGAGTTTTAGTTTGCTCAGCAGAGTTTCTTGAGCCAGTCCCGGCACGATTGCTTGATTTGGAACGCAGACGCGCATTGCAGAATTCACCTTTGTAGCGATGTCGCAGTGCTGTTGTTTTTACCGCGTGTCGACCACTGCCTTTCGCTCCGCTGTCTTCGTCGAAATGATTTTGCTGCATTTGTGCCTGCTTTCGTACACAATGTCGGCCAGATGAAAACCAACCTTGTCTTTGTCGCAATCCTGATTTGCTCTTGTTTATCAAGCTTTGCAGACGGTCCAAAACCAATCACCCAACACAACGTCGACCAGATCCGCATTGGCCAAACCACTGAAGCCGAGTTGGTCCGGCTCTTCGGCACACCCTCGGATAAGACCACCGAGGTAGACCACGCCGCGGATCTGATTTGGTTTCGAGTCGCCTCGCTCCCGCTGCTGGCGAATGCCCCTATCCTCGGCTTGTTCGTCGAGAATACGGACGTAGCGCAGATGCTCACGGTACACCTCGACCCCGCCGGACGGGTCGCCCGCTACGACGTGAGCAGCATCAAGGACAAACCGGCACCAGCGAGTAATCCGTAATCAAAAACCCCGCGCGCATACAAGTCCATGAATCAAACTGGCGCAGCCAGATAACGGCAGCCGGCGTCCGCAGCCTTCGTTGCGTCCGTGCGGGCTAGCTTGCCTCAAGTAGTCTGGGTTCGCCGAAAACTTGGTTTCTGTTTTGTAGAAATATCCTTCGTAGCCAAAGTGTTGCCGAACATAAAACTGATGAAATGGAAGATTATCTGTCGCAATTTGGACGGGTCCGCTCACGCGGTTGGTCACGTCCTCGACGAGCATATTGCCCGTTATCCAGTTTCGTTTCCCGATACAGTTAATGCAGGAACGATTGCACGCCGGCCGCGAGCAGCGCGCCGATCATGGGACCGACGACGGGGACCCAGGCGTAGCTCCAATCGCTATCGCGTTTGCCAGGAATCGGGAGCAGCGCATGCGCAAGGCGCGGCCCGAAGTCGCGCGCGGGATTGATGGCGTAACCGGTCGGGCCGCCCAAAGAAAGGCCGATGGCGAAGACGAGGAGAGCGACAGGAATGAGCCCGAGCGAGCCGAGGCCGATCGCGACATCCATTCCCTGGGGAGTAGCAGTGGGTGTTCCCGGATTCGCCATGAGCGCGCCGAGCGAGGTTGGAAATTTTAAGCTGGCGTCGGTCATGAGGAAGATCGGCAGGATGAGCAGAAAAGTGCGGACGATTTCGCAGAAGAGGGCCTGCGGAATTTTGCGGATGGCAGGCGCGGTGCAGAAGCAGGCGAGTTTGCCATCCGGATCTTCCGAAGCTTTGAAATGCTCGCGATAAAACGCGAAGACGAGCGCGCCGCCGCAAACGCCACCCAGTATCTGAGCCGCGATGTAGCCGGG
The DNA here is from genome assembly GCA_963742545.1 of uncultured Verrucomicrobiae bacterium. Lineage (GTDB taxonomy): Bacteria > Verrucomicrobiota > Verrucomicrobiia > Chthoniobacterales > UBA10450 > Palsa-1392. Next base: position 198,871 of record CAVUMF010000008.1, read on the forward strand.
CGCTTTCGCCGCGGCCAGTTTGCCGGCCGCGACCATCGCGATCGTGACCGCGGGATTAATATGCGCCCCGCTGAAGGGCGCCGCGCAAAAGGCGCCAATGAAAACCGCAAACGCCCAGCCCGCAGTGATGACGATCCAGCCACTGCCATGCCCTTTGGTGCGCGCGAGGACGACGTTGGCGACGACGCCATTTCCAAAAATGACGAGCAGGAAGGTTCCGACAAACTCCGCCACGTAAGCGTTCATGAAGCGAGGACGAGGTAATGTTGAGCGACAGCTTCGAAATCGACCAACTGCGCCTGCTGCCAGGCTTCGTCACGGCCAAGCTCCCGGGCGAGGAGACGGGCGACGGTGGGCGCCATGGCGAGCGCGGCCCGGCTATTGAGAAAGAGGGCGCGCGTGCGGCGGGCGAGCACGTCCTCGATCGTGCGGGCGAGTTCCTGGCGCGCGGCCCAGACGGCCTGGGCGCCGACGATCGGCAGCGCTGGGTGCAGTCGTTCCCCGAGGTCGGGTTGCTGGCGGATCAGCTCGCGGATCGGCAGCGCATCCGATCCGTAGATCGCGAGGTCGCCGAATTGCGCGGCGTTCCGGTGAAAACCCTGCACGTGCAGGTCGCGCGTGGTGCACGGACGTTCGGAAAGGCCCCCGAGGACGATGGCGTGATCGACCGCGTCCTGCGCCATCTTGCGATACGTCGTCCATTTGCCGCCGGCGATCGTGAGCAGCCCGGACGAGGAAATCTGGATCGTGTGATCGCGTGAGAGTGTCGCGGTGTTGGTCGTGTCGCCCGCCTTGACGAGCGGGCGGATGCCGGTGAAAACGCTGAGGATGTCGGCGCGCGTCGGACGTTTCGCGAGGTAGTCGCTGGCGGTTTCGATGATGAAATCGATTTCGTTTTCGAGCGGCGCGGGTTCGAGGGTGGATTCCGGGATCGGCGTATCGGTCGTGCCGACCAGAGTGTGATCATGCCACGGGATGGCGAACATGACGCGACCATCGCGGGTATGCGGCACCATGATTGCCGTGTTGCCCGGGAGAAATTCGCGCTCGAATACGAGGTGAATGCCCTGGCTCGGTGAGATCATCGACTCGGCCGCGGGGTCGTCGACGCGCCGCAAGGCATCGCAGAACGGTCCGGTCGCATTGACGACCGATCGGGCTGCGATCCTGTGCTCCGTGCCGGTTTCCTCGTCGCGAAATGTAAGACCGTTCAGGAAACCGCTGCTGTCCCTGGCCAGGCCGGTGACCCGGGCGTAGTTCAACATCACGGCGCCCTGTTCGACGGCGGTCTGCGCGAGATTCACGAGCAGGCGTGCATCGTCGAATTGTCCATCGTGATATTTCACCCCGCCGCGCAAACCGTCCTGCGAGAGAGTGGGAATGCGATCGAGCACCTCTTCGCGGGACATCACCTGCGAAGGACCGAAGCCGTATTTGCCGGCGAGCAGATCGTAAACTTTCATTCCGATGCCGTAGAAGGGCGCTTCCCACCAGGCATAGTTCGGGACGATGAATTGCAGATCGTGCACGAGATGCGGCGCGTTCTGCAGGAGCAGGCCGCGCTCCTTCAGTGCCTCCATCACGAGTGAGATATTGCCCTGTTGCAGATAGCGCACGCCGCCGTGAACGAGCTTGGTCGAGCGACTCGAGGTGCCCTTGCCGAAATCGCTCTGCTCGAAGAGCACGACCGCGTAGCCGCGCGCCGCGGCATCGACCGCGATTCCAACTCCGGTCGCGCCGCCACCGACCACGGCGATGTCCCACGGTTCGGTCCGTGCCTCGATACGTTCCAGGAATGTTTCGCGTTTCATAAAATGGTGGCTGTTCCTTTGAGCGCGGAGTGTTCCTCCCAATCGCCCGCCCGGCTCAGCGCTTCGCGCCATCGCACCCGGCGATGGTCGGCCTCATCGGCGCTCAGTTTCGGCTCGAAGATGCGATCCACCGTCCACGACTTCCGCACTTCCTTGCGGTCTTTCCAGAAACCGACCGCCAGTCCGCCGAGATACGCCGCACCCAGCGCCGTGGTCTCGATCACCTTTGGCCTAACGACTGGCACTTGCAGAATATCCGCCTGGAATTGCATCAGCAAGTTGTTCACGCTCGCGCCGCCGTCTACGCGCAACTCTGCGACTGGCAGCCCAGAATCCTCTTTCATCACCCCGAGCACGTCTGCCACTTGAAAGGCGATCCCTTCGAGCGCCGCTCGCGCCAAATGCGCGGAGGTTGTCCCGCGGGTCAGTCCGGTGATCGTGCCGCGCGCATATTGATCCCAGTGCGGCGCGCCCAGGCCCGGCAAAAGCCGGCACGAGATAAACCCCGCCGCAATCGGGCACCGAGGCGGCGAGCTTCTCAATCTCTCCCGCCGAATTGATGATGCCGAGTCCGTCGCGCAACCACTGCACGACGGCACCTCCGATAAAGACGCTGCCTTCAAGCGCGAACTCCGTGTGGCCACCCTGTCGCCACGCGACCGTTGTGAGGAGCTGATGGCGCGATGTGGCCGGTTCTTCGCCGATGTTCATGAGCATGAAACAACCCGTCCCATAGGTGTTCTTGGCCAGGCCGCGCTCGAAACAATTCTGCCCGAATAGCGCGGCCTGCTGATCGCCCGCAATACCCGCAATCTTGATCGGCCTTTCGAATAAGCTCGCCGCCGTCTCGGCATACACTTCGCTCGACGAACGCACCTCGGGCAGCACTTCGCGCGGGATCTTGAGCAGAGCGAGCAGGTCATCGTCCCACGTCCCGGTGCGCAAATTGTAGAGCATCGTGCGCGAGGCATTGGTCACATCCGTCACGTGCAACGCACCTTTCGTGAGCTGCCAGATAAGCCAGGAGTCGATCGTCCCGAAGGCCAGCTCGCCATGCTCCGCCCGCTCGCGGGTACCGGGGACGTGATCGAGCAACCATCGCACTTTGCTCCCGGAAAAGTAGGCGTCGATGACCAGCCCGGAACGATCGCGAATCAGCTCTGCGTAACCGGCCGCCTTCAGCTCATCGCAAAATTCCGCCGTGCGCCGGTCCTGCCAGACAATCGCGTTGTGTACCGGCGCCCCTGTCTTCCGATCCCAGAGCAGGGTCGTCTCGCGCTGATTGGTGATGCCGATCGCCGCGATGTCACCGGCCGTCAGCCCTTCCTTCTGCAAGACCGACGCGCGCCACCGCGAGCTGCGTGCGCCAGATCTCCATCGGGTCGTGTTCCACCCAGCCGGCTTTCGGAAAAATCTGCCTGAACTCCTGTTGCTCGACCGCGCGGATCGCACCGTCATGATCAAAAATAATGGCCCGCGAACTGGTCGTGCCTTGATCGAGCGCAAGGATTGTTTTCATCGGTAGAGTTGCTGCCTTGGCGGAAGTTTCACTTTTATCGAAACGACCGCGAGATGTAATTACGCCGCTCGTTTTTGAGACTCCGCTTGGGACTCAATGCCGGGCCATTCCAGCGTGAAGGCAAAAGGCCAAATTTGGAACGCTGGAACTCGCATAGTGGGACGACGCCACAAATTATCTCGACACTTGATTCCGCCCAATCTAGTAGTCAGGGATGGCACAAAAGAAAGAGATACCCACACCGAATCCTAATCCGCCGCCACCACCGCAGCCTCGCAGCCACTAGCCAGTCACGCTCTGGTCGGGAGCATTTTCAAATTCGGGACCTTTTGGCTGTTACTGCACTTCGGGTCCTTCGACGACGACTTCCATGCTCTGCCGTTGGTAGATTCCAACGGCTACGACGAGCGTGCCACCGAGCGTTTTGTAATCGCGCACGAAATTCGGTCTTGAGCGCAATCGCGCCGTCGCGCATTTCGAGGTTTCGAAGATCCAGGCCCCTTGCGCTGGATGCGCTTGAGTGTGTCTCACGGCCAGCAATAGGCCTCAAACAGATTGTGCTCCCCTAACCCTCTCGATTCTCGCGCTATTCTCAGCTCGACACACCGACTTGAGTTGTTCATCGTACGGATTGGAAGAATCAACCACGCCAAAAGAACGATGCACGACTTGAGCAATAGAGCGGGCGCCTGCTCGACAGAGGTGCTTGCCAAAACGACTTCAAGCTGGGACGGGACTGCGCTGCCGCAATACCCCAACGGGGAGCCGGAAGTCACCATCCTCAGGATCACCCTGCGGCCGAAGGCCCGGTTGGCGATGCATAAACATCCGGTCATCAACGCGGGCGTCTTGCTGAAGGGAGAACTGACGGTCGTGGCCGACGACGGGCGCACATTTCATCTCGCCGCAGGAGATCCGATCGTTGAGCTGGTCAACCAGTGGCACTACGGAAAGAATGACGGCGACGAACCTGCGGAGATTATCATGTTCTATGCCGGCGCGCCCAACATCCCGATTACCGTCGACCAGACCATTCGATGATCTCGATTGAGATCACATTGAGACCTGGGTGCCGTCGAACCAAACATGCACCGACTAAAGCACGAAGATCCAACCGATGACTGATTCCGGCAACAAGAGATCCTGGCGAAATCGGATATCTGTAACTATCCGCGAAGAATGGTTTTTGAGCGTTGGCGTGGCGAGTAGCCTGGTCTTCTTCTTTTTCGGGCAATCAATCATGGCGCGGTTAGGAAGTCCGCTCTGGCTGGCGCTTATCCTCGCCTGGCTCCTTGCCGCAGTTCTGGGATCGGTCCTGGGTGTGGTTCGCCACGCCGACCATCTCGCGGCCGGCCTGGGCGAGCCTTATGGGACTTTGATCCTGACGCTCGCGGTAACTTCCATCGAGGTCATCAGCATTTCCGCCGTCATGCTGCACGGGGCGAACAATCCTACGCTGGTTCGTGACACACTCTTTGCCGTGGTAATGATCATCCTCAACGGCATGGTGGGATTGTCTCTCCTGCTAGGCGGATTGCGGCATCGCGAGCAAACCTACAACCTGCAGGGTGCCAATGCCTACCTCAGCGTGATCATTCCGCTGTCGGTCTTGAGTCTTATCCTGCCGAACTATACGATCAGCACGGGGGGGCCGACATTATCCTGGCTTCAGGAAGCCTTCCTCGCCCTGGTGACCGCTGGGCTGTACGCCGTCTTTCTGACCATACAGACCCGCCGTCATCGCGGTTACTTCACGCTGGGCGAAGCAGAAGACCAGCACACTTCGCGATCAACAGGTGGCCGGTCCCTGGCTGCAGAGGCGATTTTGTTGCTGGCATTCATGGTGCCGGTGGTCTATCTGGCGAAGCGGCTTGCCGAGCCGATTGATGGCTTGATCGAGGCGGCGCAGGCGCCCGCCGCGCTGGGCGGAATTATCATCGCAGTAGTGGTCGTAACGCCGGAGGCCATCAGCGCGGTACACGCCGCCAGGGCAAACCACCTGCAGCGCGCGGTGAATATCTTTCTCGGGTCGGTCCTGGCCACAATCAGTCTCACCATTCCCTGCATGATGGTGATCAGTCATCTCACAGGGAGGACTCTGATATTGGGCCTGCAAAACTCCGATTTGGTGCTGCTACCCCTTACGCTCGCGGTAAGCATCGTCACCTTCGGCAGCGGGAAAACCAACATTCTTCAGGGCGCAGTGCATCTCCTCCTGTTTGCCGCCTACGTAATGTTGATCTTTCAAGGCTGATGATCCTGAGGTCGTCACCCTGTAGCGCACTCAGTTGCCTCTCAGATTGTGCGGCCGATCCATTTGACTTTTGCCTGGCGGCCCTCGGATTGCGACAGCATTTGGGCGACTGATTCCGCGAGAGCCAGAACTCGGACCGGTTTTTCGAGTGGCCCATCTCCCATCCCATAAATAGGGACCGGGTGCATTGCCTATTCAGGAGATGGGTTCTGGCTCTTCGGGGCCAGATTAGCCACAATTTTCTCGAAACGTGGGTCGCCGCGCAGCGCGTCCCAGTTAGGATGAAGCTTTAGGTTACCATAGCTCAAAGTGCTTGGAATTCGCAGAGTGTCCGCTATCTGTTCAATGGCGAGATCTTTTTCGCCGCACCAGGCGTAGATGACGGCGAGATATTTCATCAGCTCGGCCCCGTCCAGAGCGTCCTTGGTAACTGGCAGCAGTTCAATCCCGCGACGGCCTTCGCGAATCGCCTCTTCCTTGCGACCGAGTCCGGCGTCGATCAGTCCCAGAACTGTAAAAGCCGGACCATAATCGGACTGTTCGCGCAGCTCCTTTTCCACTTCGGCGCGGGCGGCGAGGAACGCGACGTGAGCCGCGGCCTCATCCCCTTTGGCACGTGCGGCCAGACCCTCGCACCAGGCGCGCGGGAAGTTCAGGTCGGTGGAGATTCCAGTTGCAGGAATGGCTGCGACCGCGCGGGCCACGGCGGCAGGGTCGCGCTCACAGAGAGCTTCGTATAACCATTGGTCGGCCACGTCGCTCGTCGAGTCCGGGTTCTCTGCAAGGAGCGCGGCGATTGTTTGCTGCAACGGCCGCGTGTCGGCCCGCCACTCGAGGTCGACGAAAGCGCGCGAGATACGTGTGTCGAGATCACGAGGAGCGAGGACGAGCGCGCGGTCGAGCGCGGCACCCATTGCTCTAAACTGCCGGGCTTCCTGGTAACTTGCCGCGATTTGTTGCAGCAGGAAAACGTTGCGCGGATCCAACTGGAGCGCTCTTTGCAAGTTGCGCGCCGATTCGCTCCACAGACCCTGGCGGCGGTCGATGTAGCCGGTCAGCTCGAAGACTTCCGAGCTATTGGGAAGCGCGCGTTGGGCAAGCGCAAGCTCGGCCCGGGCCTTATCGTAGTCGAGATAGCAGCGGTAGAAGAAATTCGCCTTGGCGAGATGCGTCTCGCCCGCTTCCGGGCGCAAACGAATGGCAGATTTGAGCGCCGCCTCCGTCAAAGCGAGACGGACGGGCGTGTGATCGAAACCAAAGAAGTAAAGGTAGTCGTGCGCTGCAGCCAACTGGCAATACGCAAGGTAGAAATTCGGGTCGCGCGCGATGGCTTGATCAAGCAATTGAACCGCATGAACCAGTTTCTCGTTGATTTGAGCATTGGAAACACTTGAAACGAGTGTCTTGCCGTGGACGTAAAGGGCGTAGGCGAGTAGGTCTTGGGTCGGGCGTTCGTCGATCGCGGCCTGCTCTTTCGTCGAAACTGCGGCTTGCAGCTGGGAAGCGATCCGCTGCACAAGGTCATTTTGCATTCCAAGGACGTCGACGAGATCCCGTTCGTAGCTGACAGTCCACAACTTTTCCTCCCTGCGAGCATCGGTTAGTTGAGCAGTGATCCGTGCTTTTTCACCATCGCGTCGCACGCTCCCTTCCAGAATATATCCGGCTCCGAGATTTTGAGCGATATCGCGTAAGTTGCGCGAGCTGCCTGGAGTGTAACCACTGACTGAAGTGCAACTGATCACCCTCAAATCCGCCACTTTGGAAAGCGCCCTGAGAATGTCATCCTGCACACCGTCGGCGAGAAATGCATCTTCTTGAACCTCGCCAAGGTTCTCGAAAGGAAGCACCGCGATGCTTTTTTCCGGGAAAGAGGCGACATAGGCCGATTCTGGCGCAGGAATCTGTGGGGCCAGCTGTCGCGAAAAACTCCACAACCCGCAGCCCAGCGCGAATGCCGTCGCAATCAGGATAACCGTAGTCAACCCACGGCGCCGCTCACGAGGCAGAGGCAGAGAACAGGTCAACTGCGGGAATGGCTTTTCCGGGGGGTGGTTTGTCGATTCTTTCGGCTCGGCAACTTCGTCTGTGTAGAGATTCATCGAATTGTTCTGCCGGTGTCGGTGAAGCGAGCTGGCGAGCTGGTTTGCGGCGGCATCCCGCCCCCATCGGAAGCAAGAGATATTCCAGCGGCGGCGTGCTTTTCTCGCGCGACATAAATCGCTGTCTCCGCAGTCCCCGAATTTTTGCGGTTGGGCTCGAAAATCGCTCTGACCTACCTCGACACTGCCATGCTCAACCTGCGCGATCGTCCGATCCGGCAAAAGATCATGCTCGTGATCATGTTGATCTCGGGCGTGGTGCTGCTCTTTGCGTTTGCAGCGCTATTCTACTTTCAAGCCCACACTCTGCGGCAGCAATCCGCACACGAACTCGCCGTCGTTGGCGAGATCACGGCGCACAACTGTGCCGCAGCCGTCATGTTTAAAGACGAAGACGCTGCCGCGCAAATACTCGCCGGGCTAAAGACGATGCCACAAATCGTCAGCGCCCGTCTCGAACCGACGGATCGGCAGCGCCTGGCGTTTTTTGGATCTGAACGAGACGAGATCGAGATCAGGTCGGCGCGGGTCCAGGCAGGTTTCCAAATCGACGGCAATCGCATCCTTCTCGCACAACCGGTTCTCCTAAATGGCAAGCGCGAAGGGACCCTCTACCTTTTGGCCGATTTGCACGCGATGACGTCGCAGCTCCTTGGGCTTTACAGCGGCATCTTCGCTCTCGTGCTGGCCGCCTCGCTCCTTTTTGCGTTTGTTCTTTCGAGTCAGTTTCAGCAGTTCATTACGAATCCAATTCTCAGCCTCGCTCGCACTGCGCGCGCCATTGCGGACGACAATGACTATTCAGTCCGCGCCAAGAAAGTTTGCGGCGATGAGTTGGGAGTCCTGACCGATGCCTTCAATCAAATGCTGACCCAGATCCAATCACAAGACAGAGCGTTGCACGGTGCCCAGCAAAAATTGGAAGAACAAGTCGATGCCCTTCAACGCGAAATCAGCGAGCGCGAACGCGCGCAAGCAGCCCACGCCCGTCTGACCGCCATTCTGGAAGCGACACCGGATATCGTAATCAGCGCAGACCCGACCAGTACTGCATTTTATTTGAATCGTGCCGGGCGCCAGGTCCTGGGTCTGGCTAACGACAAAGATATTAGCAGGCTCAAAACTTTTGATTTTCATCCAGAGTGGGCGCGCAAGATCATCTCACAGGTGGGATTACCGTCCGCCTTGAAAAACGGATCGTGGGCTGGAGAGACAGCTATCCTCAACAGCAAGGGCAAGGAGGTTCACGTTTCGCAGGTTCTTATTGCGCACAAGAATTCGGAGGGCGAGCTGCAATATCTTTCGACTGTGATGCGCGACATGACCGAACGTCGGCAAGCCGAGGAGGCATTGCGCGTTTCCCAGCAGAAGTTGCTCGAAACCTCCCGGCTCGCTGGCATGGCTGAAGTCGCCACCGGCGTGTTGCACAATGTTGGTAACGTCCTTAACAGCGTGAACGTCTCGGCGGCGCTGGTTGTGGAAAAGATTAGCCGGTCGAAAATTCCCCAGATCACCAAGGCCGCCGCGCTGCTTACCGAGCGCAATGGGAACCTCGCGAACTACCTGACCAACGATCCTAACGGCAAGAAACTCCCCACTTTTTTCGCGAAACTCGGCGCCTTCCTTGAGGAAGAAAACGCCGAGCTCCTGCGCGAAGTCGATCAACTCGGTCGCAATATCGAGCACATCAAGGAAGTCGTCGCCATGCAGCAGAGCTATGCCAAAGTTAGCGGGGTCTTCGAAAATCTCCCCGCCGAACAGCTGGTCGAAGATGCGATCGCGATGAACATGGGTGCATTCGAGCGGCACGGTGTGACCGTCGAACGCGATTTCGCCTCAGTGCCGCTCGTATGCGTCGATCGACATAAAGTCCTGCAAATTCTCATCAACCTAATCCGGAACGCGAAATACGCGCTCGACGATTCACAGCGCGCGGACAAGCGGCTCGCCATACGTATCGCCTTGGGAACGGAGCAAAAGGTCCGCGTCGTGTTGACGGACAACGGCATCGGCATCTCGCCGGAGAATCTCACCCGCATTTTCTCGCACGGTTTCACAACAAGAACCGACGGCCACGGCTTCGGACTTCACAGCGGCGCAAATGCCGCGCACGAAATTGGGGGCTCACTCAGCGCAGAAAGCAAAGGCGTTGGACGAGGTGCCACGTTCACCCTCGAGCTTCCGATCGCTGCGACTCCAGCCATGGTATGAGTCAAATCACATCTCCCGTTGGCATGACCAGTTTCCGGATTCTCGTGATTGATGACAATCCGTCAATTCACAACGACTTCCGGAAAATCCTCGGCGCCTCGGACTCAGTCCAGAAGGAGGAACTGGACGACTTCGCGTCCGCCCTGCTAGGCGTCACGCCAGATCCCACGCGGGGCGTCGTCTTCCAGATTGACTCGGCCTACCAAGGCCAGGAGGGCCTTGAAAAAGTGCGCGTCGCGGCGGCGGAGGGGCGTCCGTATTCCGTGGCATTCGTTGATATCCGGATGCCGCCGGGCTGGGATGGAATTGAAACAATCACACATATCGGGAAGGAATTCACCGACCTGCAAATCGTCATCTGTACGGCCTACTCCGACTACTCGTGGAACGAAATCGCAAAAGCGATCGGTAACACCGATCACGTCCTCGTCCTGAAGAAGCCGTTCGACAACGTGGAGGTGACGCAGATGGCCCACGCTCTCTCCCGGAAGTGGGAGCTTACCCAGATTGCGCGGCGGCAAATGGACGATTTGGAGACTCGCGTAAAAGAGCGCACTGCAGAGCTGCACGCGGTGAACGAGCGATTTTCCATGGCCTTTCACGGCAGTCCGGTGCCGATGGCAATCCGGCGCATGGACCTTAGCGGCTACCTGGATGCAAACGCCAGCTTTCTTGCCCTGTTGGGTGCTACACGTGAGGAGGCGCTGGCGGACGGCGCACTATCGTGGACGGAGTCCGAGACGGACGCGAAAATTGCAGGCGAGCTCGACGACAGGCGAGCAGTACGTGATTTACCGGCTTCGATTCGAACACACGCGGGCGAGACACGCGAGGTCCTCGTCACCGTGCAGCTTCTTAGTCTCAGCGATACGCCGTATCAATTGCTTATTCTTCGGGACATTACCGACCGCACACGTCTCGAGAACGAACTGCGCCAAGCTCAGAAGATGGAGGCTGTAGGCCGCCTGGCCGCAGGTGTAGCACACGATTTCAATAACATCCTCACCGTCATCCTGGGCAACACGACGATGCAGCTCGGCCGGCCGCAGCTCGATGAAAAGGTCGCCAGCGCTCTTCGGCAGGTTGTGTCTGCCGCCGAGCAAGCTACTTCCCTCACCCGGCAGCTCCTCGCCTATAGCCGCAAACAAATCCTTTTGCGTCGGCCGCTACTGCTGAACGAAGTCGTCGAGCAAACTGCGGGGATGCTCCGGCGAATCATCGGCGAACAGATCGAGATCGAGCTGGAACTCGCACCGGAACTATCGCCCATCTTCGCTGACGCGACCAGTGTCGACCAGGTCATCATGAACCTGGCGCTCAATGCCCGCGACGCGATGTTTGAAGGCGGCCGGCTCACCATCTCCTCGGCCAGTGTCGAGATCGACGAAGCCGACCACGCACGCCACCCGGACGCGAAGCCCGGCTCTTACGTCCGCCTGTCTATGAGGGACACTGGGGAGGGCATGGACGAAGTGACTTTGGCGCGAATATTCGAGCCGTTTTTTACCACCAAGGAACAAGGCAAAGGAACCGGCATGGGTCTCGCCACCGTTTACGGCGTGCTCAAACAGCACGATGGCTGGATCGAGGTGGACAGTGCTCGTGGGAACGGTACGGAAGTGCGCGTTTTCTTCCCGGTGAGCCGGGAGGGCGTGGTCCAGGAACACGTCGAGGTCATGAGGGAAGCTGTTGAAAGCGTTCCGGCAGGGCGTTTCACCATCCTCGTCGCCGAAGATGAGCAGATGCTGCGCGACTTTGTCAGCGACGCGCTCAGCTCGTTTGGCTATCGAATCCTCGCTGCGGCGAATGGTCGACAGGCGCTGGAAATTTGGGCCGCGCATCGCGACGAAATCGACCTGCTCCTGACCGACGTTGTGATGCCGGGATTCCCCTCCGGTCGGCAGCTCGAACAACAACTGACAGCAGAGAAACCCGACTTGAAAGTGATCTTTACCAGCGGTTACAGCGCTGAACTTCTCGGGTCGGACTTCGAGCAAGACAGGAAGCATGGCTTCCTGGCAAAGCCGTATCTCACGGACTGCCTTGCAAGGACCGTCGCTGCGCAACTCTGCGCTTCGAACGAGTAACAAACTCCAACTCGGCGCGCGGATACCCGTCGGATTGTCACCAGGAATCGAGCCAGGCTGCTCCTTAGAAGGTCACCGTATCCGTCGCAGTATCGAACCCCAGTTACAGATTGCTCCCACGCCATCCCAGCTTCTGCCGGACGACGCTGAAGAAGGACACGCCGGGCATGGCGGCCAGCGGAAGGGTTTGCGGCGCTTTGCGCACCGTGACGAAGTAGCCGGCTTCGAGGTGCACCGGTGGGCGCCCGTCGATCGTGAGGAAAACGGGATGATCGCGTTCGGTTGCTTCGACCTCCACCACGGCTGAGTCGTCGACGATAATGGAACGGTTTGAGAGCGTGTGCGGGCAGATGGGGGTGATGACCAGCGCCCCGGAGTCAGGCGCCAGAATCGGTCCGCCTGCGCTCAGGGAGTAAGCGGTCGAGCCGGTGGGCGTGGCGAGGATAAGGCCATCGGCGTTGAACTCTGTGAGCGCCTCGCCGTCGACGCGCACGGTTAGACGGATGAGGCGCGAGATTTCACCACGACTAAAGACGGCGTCGTTCAGGCAGCGCAGGACCTGGCGCGTTTCCGGGCCATGCGGGTCGAGCTGCACTTCGAGCAGAGCGCGTTCGCTGAATTCGATTTTCCCGGCAGCGATACTGGCAATGGCTTCGCGGTAGGCCGTGGAAGCTACACAAGTGAGAAAGCCTAACGAACCGATGTTGATCCCGAAGATTGGCTTGATGTAGTCCCCGATCTTCCCGACGACGTTCAGAATCGTCCCGTCGCCACCCAGGACCACCAGCAGGTCTGTATCACGGCCCAGGTCGCGCACGGAAAGCTCAGATTTCTGCCCGGCTATCCGCGCCGTCTCCGTTTCCAGCTTCACCGGCAGTGAAACGCGGGCAAATTCCTCGATGACCGCCTGCACGAGTTCGGCGGCGCCGGGTTTTCCAGTATGAGCGATCAGGCCGATGATTTTCGGAGACATATGAAGAATTCCTGGTTGCCATCTGTCCCGGCGATGCTGGAGGCAAACAGGCCCCCTACGCGCGCACCCATGGCTTCTGCAAACCTGGCGACTTTCTGCTGCGCTTTCTCATGCAGTTCGGTCGAGCGCACGATGCCGCCTCGCCCGACGTCCTCGCGCGCGAGTTCGAACTGCGGTTTGATCAGCGCCAGGATCACACCGTCTGGAGTTAGCAACTGAAAGGCTTTGGGCAAGATCAAAGTCAGCGAGATAAAAGAAACGTCGATCACACAAATGTCGATTGGTTCCGGGATTTCCTTTCGCGACAGATGTCGCGCGTTGATTTTCTCGAGCACGACCACCCGCGAATCATCCCGAATCTTCCAAGCCAGTTGGCCATGGCCAACGTCGACGGCGAAGACTTTCCGCCCGCCATTTTGGAGCAGGCAATCGGTAAAGCCCCCGGTCGAGGCGCCAATGTCCAGCGCCACCTTGCCGTCGCATGAGATGCCAAAATGCTTCAGAGCGCCCTCCAATTTAATTCCACCGCGGCCAACATAGCGGCTGCGGTCCGCAACAGAGATCTCGGTTTCGTCCTGGACGAAGTCCGACGGTTTCGCCGCCACGTGGCCGTTCACCTTCACTTCTCCGGCCATGATCGCGGTCTGCGCCTGCTGCCGACTGGGGAAAAGACCTCGTTGGACGAGCGCCTGGTCGAGTCGGATGCCGCGGGCCATGGTTTTTAGAGCCTCGTCGAAGTGGTTTTCGACTCAACTGAATCAAGCGTAAAAATCACTTTTAAGTAGCTATTTAAGAATGTGTAACAGTATTTGTAACAAATCGATGATGGGGCGGTCCAGTTATCCGTCGCGGGTTTGATCGCGGAGCATTTTGTCGATAGCCGCGAAATCCTCGGCCGAGGCGCGCCGGCGCTGGTACTTGCGAAAAATGATGTCGCGCAGCTCGCGCAGGTCATCGATCAATGGAACATCGTAGTAGGTCCAATCCTCCTCATCGCGAAATTTCGCCTGGAATTTCCATTGGCCGCCGAATTTGGTCACGCGCACCTCGCGTTTGCGTCCATCCTCATCTCGCGAGGTCCATATGTGTTGACTGCGCATGGCGTCGGCTCCTTACATTAGCATTCTTGAAAGACCCAGCCAGACTCCTGCTCTATCTCGCCGGCGTCGTTCTGCTGGGGGCGCTCGCTGCGCCGCCGCTTTATTGGCTGGGTCAATTTCTGGTCACGCATCGGATCGCGCCGTTTCTCGCGACTTTTGATTTCGAAACGTACTTCCATCGCGCGCTCCTCATTGCGGCGCTGCTGTTGCTTTGGCCTCTCCTGCGTTCTTTGCGCGTGCAGGGTTGGAAGGACTTGGGGTTGGAGAGAAATCCGCGCGCCGGCATGGATTTGCTGGCGGGATTTCTGATCGCCGCGGTTCCCCTGCTCTGCGGCGGCGTGGTGCTCATCACCCTCCATATCTATTCGCTGCGTCACGCGTTTCTCTGGGCGAAAATGCCGGAGGTGGTGATCGCGGCCAGCGTCGTGCCCATTCTGGAAGAGCTCCTGTTTCGCGGCTTCATTCTCGGCATCTTGTTGCGCAGTTTTTCCCGACTCAACGCGCTCCTGATCACGTCCGCACTTTTTTCCATCATCCATTTCCTCAAAGCGCCGGAGCAGCACTTCGCCTGACGAATCGGTGAGCTGGTTCTCCGGCTTCGTTTCCATCGGGCACTCTTTTTGGCAATTTGGCAATCCCCTGCTCCTCGCGGCCGGTTTCCTGACTCTCTTTGCCATCGGTTGCATTCTGGCCGACGCGCGCTTGCAGACGCGCTCGCTCTGGCTGCCGGTCGGATTGCATGCCGGCTGGATTTTTGCCAACGGCGCCTTCGGCAGAGCTGCGCATCGCCAGACGCTCGTGCTCCCCTGGCTCGGGAAAGACTTGCTGGTTGGAATCGTGCCTCTTATCCTCGCCTTCGCCAGTTGGGCGCTGATGCGCGGCTGGCTTCGACATGCCGACGCTCGCGCTACGCAACCCCTTTCGCGGACTCGTTAGTCTCATTTATCCCGCGTCCTGCGCTGTCTGCTCCGCCGCGGTCGAGCCAGGCGAAAATCTCTGTGTGGTCTGCGAGGAAAAGACGCCGCGCATCTCGCCGCCCTTTTGCGCGAAATGCTCGCAGCCCTTCGCGGGCGATATCACCGGTTCCTTTATCTGCGCGAATTGCGAAGGGCGCGGCCTGCACTTCGACGCCGCGGTATCCGTCTTTCGAAGCCGTGGCGTAGTGCGCAAAGTAATCCACGATTTCAAATACGGCCGGCAACTTCACCTGCGGCATCTTGTGGGCCGACTGGCTGAGCGAAGCACTGGCCGATTCGCGGTTCGCCGGCCAGCGTTTCGACCTCCTCGTGCCGGTGCCGTTGCATCCGGCGCGGCAACGCGAGCGCGGATTCAACCAGGCGGAGTTGCTCGCCCTCGAACTGCGCCGGGAGTGCGGTGTCCCCCTCGGGAAGGTGCTGCAACGCACGCGCTACACCACGACGCAGACGCAATTCGACCGGAGCGAGCGGATGGAAAATCTGCGGGGCGCGTTTCGTTTACGGCGCGGCTGCAACGTGCAAGATTTGCGGATGTTGTTGGTCGACGATGTCCTCACCACCGGTTCGACATTGAGTGAATGCGCTTCGGTCTTGAAGAAAGCCGGCGCGCTTTCGGTGCACGCAGCAACCGCCGCCCGCGGCTAAATCATGGCCATTTTCAAAAAACCAGCGCTTAAGACCGACAACCGGAAAAAGCGCGACATGCCGCAGGGGCTTTGGCAGAAATGCCCCGGCTGCGGCGAAGTGGTGCACGAAATCGAGCTGGCCGAAAACGACCGGGTCTGCCCGCGCTGTGATTATCATTTCGCGCTCACGGCCAAGGAACGGATCGCCAACCTCTGTGACCCGGACAGCTTCGTCGAGCTCGACGCAGGGTTAACCTCAATCGACACGCTCAAGTTCCAGGGCATGGCGAGTTACAAGGATCGCCTGCGCAAATATCAGGACAGCACCGGACTGGTCGACGCGGTTCTTAGCGGTCACGGGCTGATCGATGGTTACAAGGTCGGAATCGCGGTGATGGATTTCAGTTTCCTCGCCGCCACCATGGGTTCCGTCGTTGGAGAGCGGATCACGCGCGTGATCGAGTACGCCACGGCGGAACGCGCGACGGTTATCATCGTTTCCGCCTCGGGCGGCGCGCGCATGTACGAGGGCATGCTCAGCCTGATGCAAATGGCGAAGACGAGCGGCGCCCTCGCGCTCCATGGCGCCCAGGGGCTTCCTTTCGTTTCCGTCCTGACCAATCCCACGACGGCCGGCGTCATGGCCAGCTTTGCATCGTTAGGCGACGTCATCATCGCGGAGCCGAAAGCCATGGTCGGCTTTGCCGGGCCGCGCGTGATCAAGGAGACGACGCACCAGGATTTGCCCCCGCGCTTTCAAACCGCGGAATTTCTTCAGGAGCACGGCTTGATCGATCTCATCGTGCACCGTCGGGCGCTCCGCCGGCAGCTCGCGCAGTTGCTCGCCTACTTCAACGCGTCGCGCTAAACGTGCCGCTATCTCCCGAAAGCGGTCTCGAACCGCGAACCTCCTACCGGGAAGTCCTCGCCTGGCTTTTCCGCACCCAGCGGTTTGGGATTAAGCTCGGCCTGGAGAATAGTCACCGTCTTTTCGCCGCGCTTGAAGTCCCTTCGCCTGACGAACGAATCATCCATGTCGCCGGGACCAACGGCAAGGGTTCCACCTGCGCCCTGATTGATTCCATTGCGCGCGCTGCCGGATATCGGACCGGGCTTTTTACTTCGCCACACCTCATCACCTTTCGCGAGCGCATCCAGGTCGATGGCGAGCTGATTTCCGAAGAAGAAATAGCGCGCGGCCTGACGAAGATTCGTGAAATGGTCGCAGGCTGGGAGCCGCACCCGACCTTCTTCGAAATCACCACTGCCCTCGCGCTCGATCATTTCCGCAATCGCGAGGTCGAGATCGTCGTCCTTGAGACCGGCATGGGAGGACGGCTCGACGCCACCAATGCAACCCGGCCCGTCGTCTCCGTGCTTACGCCGATCGATCTCGATCATCAGAAATGGCTCGGTGACAGCCTGACCAAGATCGCTTTCGAGAAAGCCGGCATCATCAAACACAGGGTGCCGGTCGTTTCCGCCCTGCAAGCTGGTGAAGCGGCGGACGTCATCCGCGCCCGCGCGAAGGAATGCGAGGCGCCGCTCGATTTCGTTAGGCAACCTTTCGAACGTTTTCCCATCGCCCTGAGCGGGACGCACCAGCGGCAAAACGCCGCCCTTGCCATCTCCGCGCTTCACACCGCGCGGATCGCAATCGACAACGCGGCGATCGAGCACGGATTAGCCAGCGTGACCTGGCCGGCGCGTTTTCAACGCTGGGACGCGCGGACCGTAATCGACGGAGCGCATAATCCCGCGGGGGCGTGCGTCCTCGCCGAGACATGGCGCCAAATCTTTGGCGACCGGCGCGCGACCGTGATTCTCGCCGTTCTCCAGGATAAGGATGTGGAAGGGATTTGCCATGCCCTGGCGCCGATTACGCGACGCGCCCTTTTGCCCTCCATTCAAAGCGAACGAGCACTGGACGCGGAGGAACTTCGCCTAACGATTTGCGGTCAGCTTCCGGGACTTGCCGGTAGCGACTTCGCCTTCCTTCGCCGCGGCCTGGGAGGAGGCGCGCCACCGACGCAGCGCCAATCCTGATTAGCGGTTCGTTGCACTTTGCCGGTGAAGCGCTCGCTTTCCTGCGTGGCAAGCCGGCGGCCTTTGAGGAGTGCCTCCAATAACGCAACTCGCCCGCGGAACAGCGCAATTCATCGCTAAAACAAGGCAAGCAACCGGCAGCGGCCGACTAGTGAACTGCAATGGCTATTCCTCTATTTAGAATGCTCCTAGAGCAGAAAAGGATCTTCCAGTCGTCTCTCAGCCGATGTTCGATTTTCGATCGCAGGTCTACTCACCCACGACGTCATTCGCGTCCCACAACTCCACGACCACCGGTTGTTTCGGCGCAAGATCAAGGACGATTTTCCTTTGTCCCAAGGACTCGTTCGGTCCTGGAATAGACGGATACCAGACGCGAGATAAGTATCGTCATATAAAAGAGTCCGCCGGCAGCTTCCATTACTGCCAGCATCCGCGCGACCCTGGAAGTTGGCGTGATATCTCCGTAGCCGACGGTACAAAGGGTGACCAGGCTGAAATAGAAGGCGTTGAATCCGTCCATGGCGACGTCCACCCCCGGCCCTCGTGCTACGGTGAAGGCGGCAGGATTCAACTGGCCGACGAGCGTGTAAAGAGGGACCCAGATCAGCCCCAGCGTTAGAAAGCCGGCGACACCAGCACACAGAACATTCGCGTCAACCCGGGGTGCCCGCAAAATGAAGAGGAAAGTCTGCGCCAGGACAAAGGCGAAGAAGAGGGCCATGGGGGCGAGAAAGAACGCCGGAGACATCAGGTCAGGATAGAGGTGATTAGTCCACTTTCCCACGGTTGCGGGGATGACCAACACGAGAGCGATGAGCAAGCTCCGGCGCTGCCCACTCACGGCCAGGACGGCAAACACCATGACCAGCGTCAGCAGCACCCCTTCGATCACGTTGCCCCGCGGCAAATCCTCGACGAACGGCGCGGAGACGAACAGAAGAATCAGCGCTACCAGGAACTTGATGGCGGAATAGCTCGAAGTAGCGAGCGGAAGAGCGGACTCCGTCGCGGTGGGAACAGTCGGCTTGGGCGATTCGTGAGGAGAATTCACATCGAACTTTCAGGCTTCATCAGAGTCTTCTCGCTCGCCCATGAATACATTCGCAGACCAACCGTTGCCAGCGGCGCGCGCGTTTTTTCCATGTTCCTGTCAAAACGACCGAGAATTAGCTGACGCTCGCGGCACGGGCCGCGGCGGATTTTCCGAATCAATTTCTCGACCGGACTGGGCCCAAAGTTTCGAGCCAGTTTGATGGTTACGACCTGGGGTTTTGCGGTGGCGTTCATAGTGCAGTCTTGTCGTCGCGATTCAGGAGTTCTTTAAGGTGGACAATGGGTTCCTGGCTAATCCGGAAGATCCCGCGGCGCGGGCGATCCAGATCGAGCACGACAAAAATTGTCCCGCCAATGAGAAGGACCAGAAGCCATTTCCCGACCATCATGCGATGGTTCGCAATCCCGCCGGCAAAACCGACGGTCGCCAGAGCGAGGATCGTTCCGCCGAAAAGCAAAAACACGACGCCGTCCGGCACCCGGTCCTCAAAAGCGTGGACCCGTCGGCGATGCACGGACCACTCGTCGTTCAGCGCCTCCATCACACCGTCCAAGCCTTTCATCGAAGGATCGCGCTGCGCTTCATCTCTCACCAGGACCCACAGTTGGCTGTGAAGTTTCTCGGTCCGATCGATCGCTTCCGCCACCGCGCCGAGATTCTGGCCCGCGTCATAGAACGCCAGCCGGGCGTCCACCAGTTCCCGGAACGATTTCTGAAACTCGGCGCGAGTCGGGGATGGCAGCAGGCTGCCGTAAAGGAACACGCGGTGCAGGATGTTTGCCTCCTCCGTCACCAATCGCTGGCGCTCGGTGTAACGATCCGCTGCCATGCCGAAAGCAAAAGCCAGGAGCAGCGCCAGGAGGCCGAGCAGCGCGACCTTGAGGGCCACATAGACCTCGCGTCCGGCGTCGTGCGTGTCCGCGTGCCAGCGACGTCCGGCTCGATAGGCCAGCTCAAATGCCACGAGCGAGGCAACCAGCAGGACGACCACAATCGAGTGCGCGCTCTGATCATAAAGCCAGTTGGATTTCATAGTTCACTCATTCTTCGGTCGCGGACCGGTGAAAGAAAGCATGAGTTGTGACGTTTTCATAAGCAGGTTGTCTCGGTCGCAGGGACTTGACTGTCGCCCTCTTGCAATACCTCGTAGACGGATCGCCAACCAGGATGCTGAAATTGCCGGGAGAACGCAGCCGCGTCCAGATTCGTTCACTTTGCTAAAATGGCGCTAGCCCCACCCTCCTGGGGCTTTGATCTGTCAGACTAAAGTGTTGCCGGTCGCAGGACTCTCTGGCACCGGTTCTTGCATCCGAAGCGCGAAGTGTTGCGTTAGCACCGGCCCGAGGATGGACGTGACCAACACCACGATAAGGATGCCATTGAGCATTCGGTTGTCGAGTAACGGCTGGCCGGCGGCATTGAACGTTCTGTAGGCAACGAGCGCGGCTGCGAGCGTCGCCGAAACCTGCGGCAGGGTGAGCGACCACATCGTTCTCCGGGCGGCTGTCGTGTAGCCGAAGGCGTGACCGCAAGACTCTGCGGCGATCCATTTGCCGGCGAGAAGAGCACCGATGATCCCGACCGCGAGGAAGGAATCCTCGGTCAGACTGCGAGCAACGGCGAGCGGGTCGATCAAGAAGCCAGTGACGACAAAGAATGCCGGTACGAACAAGGTATTGCTCAAAAACTCCAGCTTGCTCTTGGCAGGCTTATCTTGCACCGCGGCATTGACCGCCAAACCAGCCAGGAACGCGCCGACGATACCCGGCAGGTTAATGAGCTGAGCGAGCATCGCCGTCACGGCGAGAATGCCAAGCATCAGGACGAAATATGTCTCCTCGTCGTTCTCCACCTTCCTCAAAACGTAGACACCCGCGCGGCTCAGACCAAACAGGACGACGGGGACGAAGACAATGATTTCAACGACTTGGATGGCGAGCCTCGAAGCCGAGAAGCCACCGGCGAACGACGGTACGCAAACGGCGAACACGAGCAGCGACAACGTATCCGATACCATCGTGCCGCCGATGACGATGACGATCGGTTCGAGGCGACGTAAGCCCAGTTTGGCGACGATGGTCGAGCCGAGGAGCGTGTGGGAGGAGAGTATCGATCCCACCACGATTGCGGGCAATAGGTTGTAACCGAGGCAACGGGCCGCCAGCGTACCCAGAAGCAACGGGACTAAAGTCGTGATCACACCGAACGCAATTGACCGAAATATCTTTTGCCGGAAAAGCGTCAGGTTGATTTCCAATCCGGTAATGAACATCAACAACAGCATGCCTAACTCGGAAAAGAATTCAGCGACCGGGTGCTGGCGAGGAAAGACATCGAGCAGGTGTGGCCCGAGCACTACGCCGCTCAGGAGCAATCCTACAACCCCGGGGAGGCGAATGCGGCGCGAAAGCCTGGGAACGATGACGATTAGCGCCATGAGGATTGTAAACCTCGCCAGCGCCGGAAGCAGGGCGATTACGCGATGAAGGAATTCAAGGACCGACATGGTTGGTTTGCCGCGGCCCTCATCTTGGCGGGTACGAGAGTGGTGTCAAATCGGGGTATCTGATGAGCACGTAGGATAGCGGGCGTGACGACAGACTGCGAGAATCCGCAGGAACAGGATATCGGATCTTGGTCGTGACCAATGGAGTTCATTAGGGGATTGAACACGAGGTAACACAGGAACAGAATTCCGTTTGATCTTAAACTTTGGTCTTCATTCATTCTCGAATGCGAAGGAGGTTGATCGCCGGTCCAGTTCAATTTCTTGGTTGACTTTGGGCGGCCATGCGGATTCACGCGGAAACGCCTTCAGGAAAGGTTTCGTTCGATCGAAGTTTGACCGCGCCGGCGGTGTTTATTTCATAAACGCATGGTAGCCGGTAAGGGCGAATTGCACGCCCATCGATAGGACGATCAGTCCCATGAAGCGCGTGAGCGTGTCCCGCAGGAATCCGCCGCCACCGGCTTTGCCGCCAAAGTGTGCCACGAGCACCATCGCCAGCCAGGTGATGCCGGTCGCCACGCCGATGGCGATGAGCGAGGTGACGGGCAATTCCATCCGCGTGTGCGCAACGGAAAGCGTGATGACTCCGGTAATGGTCCCTGGGCTGGCGGCAAAGAGAATCAGCGGCGTGAGCGATTGCTTTGATCCTGAATCTCCCGCGGCCGGTTGGCCGGTGAAGTCGCGGGCCGCCTCGTGGGAGACGGCCCGCGCGTTTCACGAGCGAAGTTACTCCTGCGCCCGCCGCACCTTGCCCATGCGCGGCGGCTTCACCGGTTCGGCCACGCCATAGATGACATTGATTCCGGTCCCACCGCCCCACGTGGAATGTGCGGGGTTATCGTTAATGCCTGTGGCGACGGGGAGATCATTCCAGTTGTTGGTGGACCAGGCATTGCCCGCGGCGTCGATGGAGAGGTCAATGATACTCTCGAAGACGCCGCTGTTGAACACATGCAAAACGTCGCCGGTCTTGGTGCCGGCCGGATGTCCCTTCGTGTCGTCGCCGGCCATATACACGACCCGGAGTGCCCAGCAGTTGGTCGTCCACACGTCGTCGTTGCCGTCGACATTGACTCCCCACGGAATACTGATGGCCCCATCGCCGTTGTAGCCGGTGCCCGCCGCTGGCAGTTGGGTGCCATCCGGACGAATCATGCTGACGAAACCCGTGGACTTCACCTTCCCCGATTCGAGTGGAGCGTAAAGGGCGCGGAACGCCTTGAACTCTTCCATGATCGTGGCGTGCGGCGGGAGTGGCTTCAGGCCCGGAAAGTCCGGCGACAGGAAGCTAACGACCCAGACGTTGCTCTTCGAATCCAGCGCCAGGGCGCGGGGCGCGACCCCGACTCGGAATGTCTCCACCTTGGTCGGATCACTTGCCGGAAATCGGCTGACCGTAACGGACCGCGAATTCGAAACCCAAACGCGATCCTGGTCGTCGATGACCACATCGAACGGGCTCGCGAGGCCGGCGGGCTTGACGATTTTGCCCTCTTTCACGCGGCCGCCCGGGAAGTAGAGCAATTGATCGCCCTCGCCGTCGGCGATCCAGACATCGCCCTTCGCCGACACGCCGATGCCCATGAGACCGTGCAGCTTTTCCTTAAATGGAAAGTCCTCCTCAGTCGCCACAGGATGGCCCTGCAAGTCCATCACCAGGATCTTGCCGTTGAAGCTCGAGGCCCAGACGTGGTCCTGCGTCACGGCGGTGCCCCATCCGATTCCGTTGATCCCTGCACCCAGGAAGCCGGTCACCGGGGGTGAGAGCGTGGCACCGTCGGGGCCGAACTTCGCGACCCCTCCACCGATGCCTTTCACCGCGCTGGCTTGCGATCCCGGCAGCCAATTCGAGCCGCTCCAGACATTGCCGTCGGCGTCGAGCATCACCCGGCCCGGTGCGTAGTTGCCACCGCCCGCAAAGCGCAAGACGAGCGCGAAGTCTTCGGGCGCGTATTGAAGGTAAGGCACAAACGGCGTTGCGGTCAGTGAACCCTCCTTGGTCTGTGGGTAGGCCTCCTCGAAAAGTGCGAACAGATCCTTGGGATGTGCCCACGACTCACGCGCAATGCCGGCCATCGCTCCCAGTGTGTTCGACGGTGGCGTTCCGCCGGTCGGCGTTGATGCTTTGAAGAACCGCGTGCGCCAGTCATCGCTGGCAGATGTACTGGCATAGGTGATCAGGCACGCGAGAGTATTGAATTTCGCCAGTGTCGTGCTGCGCGTGATGTTGAGCCCATCGATGATGACGGATCCCCAACCACCGGTTTGCAGGTTCACGAGATTCGGAACGTTCATCGCGGCGATCCGCAGCCCGAGCAGATTCCCCGAGATGGATTCGCCTTGAATGAATCGCGCGGCGGTGACCGCTGAGGCGACGGTGGTGAATTCGTTCACCATCACTTTTGTCGACGGCGCCTTACCGAGCAGTGCGAGCAGCGCGAGACTCTCGCTCGCGCCCTTGCCAGCCTTCGGTGTCCCGCCTTTGGCGACGAGATAAAGAACGCCGTCCGCCGGAGCGCTGGTGTAAGTTAGTTTGAAGGCACCGGTGTCGTCAGACTTGCCCTGCGCGAGTTGCGCCGGCGCGCCAGTTCCCGCGGCGAAAAGGGTCACTGTGGAGCCGGCAACCGGTTGTTTCGCACACTGGACGGTGCCTGTCAGGTCCGCGGCAAAGGCGGAGAGGTTCGTTAGCAAGATAATCCCCACGCCAACAAGCGCGGCGACGGTATGGTTACGGAGTGTGTGTTTCATTTGATGGTGGTTTTGGTTTGGTTGCCGGTGAATTCGCGGGCCGCTGAGGGAAAGTTGGTCGCCGTGGTTTTCAAATACTCATCCAGCGGTATCAGCAGGTTTTTGGATTTCTCCAGCTCATCCGATAGCTTCTGGGCCGCGGCGACCATTTCGGCGGTCAGACCCTTCGTCGCTGCAATGTTCATTTTGGCATTGTTTTCGGGTGAACCGTCCATGGTCGCTGACTGGAGGAGCAAAGCCAGACCTGCGATTTTGTCAGCTTTTACGCCATCGCCGCGCAGATACAGCATGCCGAGATTGCCGATGGCGAGCGCATCGCCCTGGACCGACGCCTTGCGATACCACTGATTGGCTTGCGCAAAATCAACCGCACAGCCGCGGCCATTTTCATAGAGCACGCCGAGATTGAATTGCGCGTTGGCATTCCCCTGCTCGGCGGATTTTCGATACCATACAACCGCTTCCTTTTCGTCCTGGGTGATCCCGATTCCTTTCTCGTAGATCAAAGCCAGATTGAACTGGCAATCGGCTTCACCCTTTTCCGCACCGGCGCGAAACTCCTTGACTGCCAGCGGAACATTTCCGGCTTCATAAGCGGCCGCGCCTTCTTTCAAACCCGCCCGGGCGGGACTGTTCAGGAGGCTAAAGGTGACCGCCAACACCAGGCTGACAGTAGCGAAGTGAACGGTTCGTTTCACAGTCTTCATTTGTCCTTCGATCTTTTCGCCGGTGAAGTCGCGGGCCGCGGGGCGGGCGGCCCGTTTTCGAGCCGCCCGCCGACGTTATCAATCCTAAACTGGTGATCGACTAATCGCTCGGGTGGCGCGCGGCCATCTCCTTAACCTTTTGGAGGATGTTCGAGAGGTTGTAACTCGCTGCCTCCTGGAGCGGTGGGAACTCAGCGTAAGACTCGAGTTCCTTCATCCACATGAGCTGGCCGATGGGCAGGAGGTTCCAATCATACAGATATGCCGTGCTCGGGGAGGCGAGGGCACCGCCGTACCCCAACACAGACTTCGTCCCGTCTCCCCAGGCGGCTTCGAACGGATCGCGCGCGATGTTGTCGATCTGAGTCCAGGCGTACGTCTCAGGGGCTCCGATCGACTTGATGCCGGTCGCGCCCATCATGGTGTAGTAGAACTTCCAGTTCTTGTAGCGCACGGCCGATGGGATGCTGCCCTGGTAGTAGAAGAAGTAATCGCGATTGCTCTCCGACTTGCCCTGGAGGTAGGAGAGCTGGTTGATACCGGCGAGCTTGGTCTTCTTGATGCCCTCGTACTTGCCCGCCATGATCTGCTTGTTCAGTTCGTCGCTCTTGGGGCCGCCGGCGATTTCCACGAACGTGGGCAGCCAGTCATACGAGGCGAAGATACCGTCGAAGACCGTGCCCGGCTTGATCACGCCTTTCCAGCGGATGACGGCTGGAGCGCGCATGCCGCCTTCCCACGTCGTCATCTTGTTGCCTTTGAACGGGGTGACACCCCCATCCGGGTAGGTTTGCTGCTCGGCACCGTTGTCGGTGGTGAAAACGACGATGGTGTTATCGAGTTCACCCATGTCTTCGAGCTTCTTCAGCACGAGGCCGATGTTGTCGTCCAGCTGCTTCATGCCGACTTCGTTGATACCCCAATCCTTGCCGCCCCGCGTTCCCAGCATGGCTTCGTACTTCGGCGAAAACATCGTCGTGATGTGCATGCGGGCCGGGTTGTACCAAACGAAGAAGGGCTTGTTCGTCTTCTTCGGATCGTTGCGGTCGAGGAAGTCAATCACGTGGGAGGAGATTTCTTCATCTACCGTTTTCGAGCGTTCGAGCGTGAGCGGACCTTCATCCTTGCCCGTCTGGCTCTTGGCCGTGCCATCGGGCGATTTCATCCAAATAACCGGTCGCGGCGGAGTCAGGCAGTTGCCGGTCTTCGGATCGACGCCGCCGGGGGGGTTCGCGATTCCGGGGATCGGAATCGTTGTGCACGGCGGCACAACGGCCTGTGTGGTCGGGTTGCTGTTGATGTCCGGGAAGCTGACCTGCTCCATTGCGTCCAGGTGATAGAGGTAACCCCAGAATTCCTGGAAGCCGTGCGCTGTCGGGAGCGAATCAGGATTGTCGCCCAAATGGTTCTTGCCGAACTCGCCGGTGGTATAGCCCAGATTGTAGAGGAACCTGGCGAGCGCCGGCGTGCCGGGGCGCAGATAGGAAATTGCGCCCGGCAACTGCGGCATGAGCATGCCCGCGCGCATGGGAGTCATGCCAGTGAAGAAGGCCGTGCGCCCGGCCGTGCAGCTCGACTCGGCGTAGTAGCTCATGAAGATGCCGCCTTCGTTTGCAATGCGATCGATATTGGGTGTCTCCCCGACCATCAGGCCGCGGTGATAGCACCTCGGCTGCATCCAGCCGATATCATCGCCCATGATGAACAGGATATTTGGTTTCTTATCTGCCGCCTGCAATGGAACGGCAGCGCATAACAGCGCAGCCGTGACCGCAAGGAGCGACAAGCCGTTGTGGAATAGTTTTCGTTTCATTAGTTTATTTTCTCTCTTTGGGTTTACTGTTTTTTGTTTGTTAGGTTGGCGGCGGTAAGAACGTTGGTTTGAACGATTGGGTCATGGTTTATCGCCCAAATCCAGGTTGGGCGACTCGAAGTGTTGTCCCGCCAGAGCGGCGTGGATGGCTGGGACGAGATCGGAGGCCAGTCGGGCCTTGGCGACGCACGCCTCGCCGCCTGCATCGAGCGCGGCGTGCACATAGTCCGCATCTTCATGGACGGTGAGAAAGACCAGATGCGCGCGACAGCCGACACGCTTCAATCGCCGGGCGGCCTCAATGCCGTCACAGCCTGGCATTGTGATGTCGAGCACCACGACATCGGGATCGAGCCGCGCCGCGACGTCAACGAGGTCCAACCCGTTACCGACTGAGCCGACGATCTCAAACTCGCTAGCGAGCAGGTTCATGGTTTGCGCAAGGATTGGGACATGGTCGTCCGCCAGCAGAACGCGCCCGATTTTGGCCACCGTATTCATGAATGCGGGTGGAGTTGTGAACCGAATTGGGGGAAGTGACTACTGTCAAAAGTGACAGGTAGGGGATGCTTATGGACTGCGCCGGCAGAGCGTCGCGGCGACGGCGCTTTCGAGCGGATGACGAGCGTCGAGATTTCAGTCCGCGTTATACATGCCAAAAAGCGGTGTCGCGCTTCGCTTGCCTCCGCAGTCCATGACGCACCGCTTTCGCCGCGGCGCTCCGGTTGGTGATCGATTCGCCCTGGCCGGCTACGCGCGTGGTGGCACGATATGGTGCTCGACGGCGTATTGCACTAGCTCGGCACTCGTCTTGAGACCGAGTTTTTCCATCATGGCATATTTGTGGAAGGCCACTGTACGCGGTGTCAGGTTCAAGATGTCGCCCGCCTCTTTCATTAAGCGGCCCTCGGCCAGCAGTTGCAGCACCTCGCGTTGTCGGGGAGTCAGTTTGTCGGCGGCAGGCCTCGCTGATTCGCCGAGGAAAATGCCGAGTGGTTTGCCCTTGGTGATGAGCGGTGTGACGTAGGTCTTGCCGGCCAGCGCTAACTTGATGGAGGAAATCAATTCAGCCGCTGCGGAACTTTTGAGCAAGAACGCCGACGCGCCCGAGCGGATCGCTTCAGCGGCGACATCCGGGTCTTGATTGACGGTAAGGAAGACAACTTTGATTTTGGGCAATTTCCGCCGAAGCTGCGCGGCGGCTTCGATGCCGTTTAACTGCGGCATCGAGATGTCGAGGATAACGACATCCGGATTGGTCTTCGTGGCCAGTTCCAGCAGCGCCCGACCGTTGGGTGCTGTGCCCACGATTTCGCACTCCGGTTCGAGCAGGCGGCGGAAGGCGTCCAGCAGCATGGTGTGGTCATCCGCCAGCAGGATACGCGGGCGACGGGGCATCAGGGATTTGGGTTGTTTCGCCACGACAAGAGCGAAAGTTAGCCGTCTCCCCGTCGCTCGACAAATGTTGCATTGTAACAGTGGCGTGACTTTTTGGACTGCGCCGGCAGAGCGCAGCGGCGACGGCGCTTTCGAGCGGACGATGAGTGCAGAAAATTCAACCCGCATGCGTGCTAAAGCGGTGTCGCGCTTCGCTTGCCACCGCAGTCCAAAAGCGTCACTGTCACTCAATGCCCCCAAACAAAACCCCATGGCCACACGCCCCGGAACATCGACTCAGCCGGCGCGGGACTTACATGGTGACAGCGAGCACGTATTTGCGTCAGCATCACTTCAAGGGCAAACCCCGACTGGCAGTCCTGCATCGTGGTTTGCTCATCGTGGCCGCGAATTTCGGCTGGCAGTTGGAAGCCTGGGCGGTGTTCTCCAATCACTATCACTTCGTCGGTCATTCTCCGGCTGACGCAGAGACGGCGGAGAACCTATCCCGCATGCTCGGCTGTCTGCACGAGCGGACGGCCAAGTGGAGCAACCGACTCGATGGCACTCCGGCGCGCAAGGTCTGGCATAACTATCGGGAGACACGTTTGACCTACGAGAAGTCGTATCTGGCACGGTTGAACTACGTCCATCAGAACCCGGTGAGACACGGTTTGGTGCCGGTAGCGAATCTGTATCCGTGGTGCTCGGCTCGTTGGTTCGAGCGGACGGCAACGCCTGCTCAAATAAAAACCATCCACCGATTCAAGACCGATCGGCTGAATGTGGCAGATGATTTCGATGTATCGCCGGAGTGGTGACTTTTTGGACTGCGCCGGCAGAGCGTGAGCGGCGACGGCGCTTTCGTGCGGACGATGAGTGGAGAAAATTCAAGCCGCCGCATGCGTGCCAAAGCGGTGTCGCGCTTCGCTTGCCACCGCAGTCCAAGACGCCCGCAGGTTCATGGACGTGCTCGGGCAACGCTTATGCTTCCGTGGCCTGCACCGTGATTGGCACCCGCACGTCGATTCGCGTCCCTTCACCTTGGCGGGATTTCACGGACATCTGTCCCTTCACCATCCGGACGCGCTCACGCATGCTGAGGATCCCAAGTGAACCGTTGGCTTGGATGGCCCGGGGATCAAATCCGTGACCGTCATCCGTCACGACGAGACAAAGCTCAAGGCTGGCGGCGGTCAATTGCACTTTTGCGCAGGTTGCGCCGCTATGTTTGATCACGTTCTGCAACGCTTCCTGCAGGATGCGATACAGGCTCAGCGACACATCATTCGGCAGCGTCCGCGGCACATCACGCGCCTCGAACTCAATCGCCATTTCGTGCAACGTTGCCAATTCCCTGCAGAATCCGCGCACTGCCGCTACCAGACCCAATTGATCCAGTTTGGCCGGGTGCAACTCGTGGGCAAGTTCGTGGACGTTGGCCGACAAACTCTTCACCTTTCCGGAAAATTCCCGCATTCGGCCCGCGATGGTCTCGGGTTGAGTCGGCGGTTTTTGCCCGAACATTTCGAGCTCGACGGAGATCAGGGCAAGTCTCTGACTCAAGTCGTCGTGCAGGTCGCGCGCGATCCGGCGGCGCTCATCTTCCTGGGCGTTGATCAACCGCCCGCCCAAATCGCGGGCGAATGCTTCCGCGCGTCTTCGTCGGGCGCGGTGCAAGAGCAGCCCGACGATGGTTGCAGCCTGCGCAAGAATGATGCACAGCCCGCCGATGACGTAGTCCTTATGGCTGTCCCACAATGTTGGCGGACGAAACCGCACCACGCTGTCAGGCGGCAGCAACTCTTCGTTGATGTTCCAGCGGTGGAGCTGGCGCCAGTCAAACATGGGCACGGTGTGTTGCACATCAGAACGTGCGGCCGTTTGCGGGTCCGCGCCGGCAAGAATACGCAGGCCGATTTGAGCGGCGCACCGCCCGATGGTTTCGAACGTCACCATCGAACCACCGACAATCCCGTGGCCCAGATAGGTGTCGTAATACCCGTAAATCGGCACCCGACTGGCCGGCGCAAGTTTATCCAGCGCGTCACGAGGCGTGAAAGTATTTCCCGCAGAGTCGCGGACCATCGCGCGGTAAAGCACCACGGTGTGATCCGGCAATCGCGCCAACTCCTGGCGCAATTCCGTCAGCGATTGATTCGTCAACCAGCTAATGTTGACCCGCTTCTTGAGCTGGGAAAACTCGCCGCCCGGCGCCATGGCCCGCTGGCGGTCCGCAATGCTGCTACTACCCACAATCACCACCGCACGGGTGTCCGGTTGAATGCGAAGCGCCAGTTCCATTGTCGGGGCCGGGCCAGCAGCGAGTGGAATTCCTACGATCCGATCGTCAGGCAGTGTCTTGGGAATCTCGGCGGGAGACACGGCGCAATGCACAATCGGCACTTGGGTAAACAACGTGGCGCGGTATTTCACCAGGAACGCCAAGGCCGGCCCGCCGCCTGCAATCACGAGGTCGGGTGGACGTTCCCGGTACCTCTCCCGAATAAAATCGCGCTCGCGATCCTGCTGTGCCTCGCCGGGGAAGCGGTCGACGTCCAGGAACTCGCTGTAAAACTCGACGGTCCCGTGGGTGGCCGCCGAAAAAGTCGCGCGGATCGCCTCGTCCCCGGCGACGTTGGCGGGCAACAGTCGATCATCGGAAAATAGAACGAGCACCCTCGGCGGGCGCCTGGATGCGGCGGCCAGAGTGTCAGCATGGCTGATGACCGAGGGCCAGTTGAGAGCCATTAGCACGAGAGCCTGCGCCAGGTGCTGGAGGCTCCTGCAACGCAACACTGCCAGGATCGAAACGCGAACTCGAATTTGAAACGTCACCACACCAATCCAGAGAGATTGGCAGTTTCCGCGCGAAAGCCAAGGCGGATGAATTGCGCGTGTTACGCCGCGGGCCGCCGAGCACGATCCGGCCCACACATTTCACGAATGTTGGGACGGATGATTAAATGAAAAGGCGGGCGGCCCTTGCGAGCCGCCCGCCGTCAAGGTCGTTCAGGTTAGTCGCTCGGGCCTTTGCTCGCCGCTTGCGCCTGTTGCATTCGCTTCGCCATCTCCGCTTTCACGGCGTCAAGATTGAAACTCGCGCCCCGTTGCATCGGCGGGTATTCGATGAAGGTCTGGAGTTCCTTCCCAACCACCTGCTGGACGAAGACAAAGCGCCAGAATTGAAACTTGAACCAGTCGAAGTATTGCTGTGCGCCGTCTTTTGTCCCGTTGCCGGGCCAGCCCTGGCGCTCGAACGGATCCAGGCGCAGGTTGATCAAATAGGGCACGTCAACGTGCGTCTTTTCACCCAGCCAGCCTTGCGGTTGGTCGATGAAACGAAACTTGTAATCGTCAATCCGCACTGCACCGACTGTGCTTTCGCCGAGGTAAAAGATCTCATGACGGTTCGATGGCCCTTTACCAGTGATGGCTGCCATCTGGTCGTAGCCGTCGAGATGGTTCTTGTAAGTCCGGTCACCGAGTTTCACACCCTTAAGTAGCTGTTGAGTGATGTTCGGGTTGCCGGCCGCATCGAGGAAGGTCGGGAACCAATCCATGCCGGAGAAGATACCGTTCTGCACCGAGTCCGCCGGAACGTGACCGGGCCAGCGCAGGAGGCAGGGCACGCGGAAGCCACCCTCGAGGACTGTCCCCTTGGACTGGGCGAACGGGGTCGTCCCGCCGTCGGGCCAGGTGAAGAGTTCAGTGCCGTTGTCGGTCGTGAAAACGACGATGGTGTTGTCATCTACACCCAGGTCCTTGAGCTTCTGCATGACCAAGCCGACATCGTCATCAAGTTGGGCCATACCTGCTTCTTCCTCTGACCACCCATTCTCCGAGTTACGCATCTTTTCATACTTCTCCGAGAGATGGGTGACGATGTGCATGCGCGTCGGGTTGAGCCAGACAAAGAACGGCTTGCCGTCCTTCGTGGCCTTGTCCATGAAATTGGTGGCCATGTCGCGAATCTCGTTGTCCACCGTTTCCATCCGTTTTGGATAGAGCGTGCCGGCGTCCTCGATCTTCTGCTTGCCGATCTTGCCCCAGCGCGGCATGACGGTCGGGTCGTCGGTGTTTGTCGCCCATGAGTGAACCATGTTGCGCGGACCAACAACGTTCAAAAGGTTCTGCGGATAGTTGGGATGGGCCGGGTCTTCCATCGCGTCGAGGTGATAGAGATAGCCGAAGAATTCGTCGAAGCCGTGGACGGTGGGCAGGAATTCGTTGAGATCGCCGAGATGATTCTTGCCGAACTGACCGGTCTCATATCCCTCCGCTTTGAGCGCGGTGGCGATGGTGCAGGCCTCCGCCGGGATACCGATCTTGGCCCCCGCCTGGCCGACCGTGGTCATGCCGGTGCGGATGGGCAGCTCGCCGGTGATGAAGTTCGCGCGACCCGCGGTGCAACTCGCCTCGGCATAATAGTCGGTGAAGAGCATGCCTTCCTTGGCCATCTTGTCGAGGTTGGGTGTTCGCCCCGCCATCATGCCGCGATGATAGGCGCCGATGTTCCACATGCCGATGTCGTCACCCATGATGACGAGGATGTTTGGTTTCTTCTCCTGCGCGACGGCGTTAGCCGTGGAAAAAGCCGCCGCCCATGCGATGGCGACTGCCAGGGTGACCCGGAAGGTCTTTGTGATAGTGCTCATATGTGAGTCCGCCTGTCTGCTCCCAGTAGCTACTTGTCAACGAACATTTGGGCGACTTTGCTGAAATCTGTCTCCAGGCGGGGAACCCGGGAATCAGAGAACGAGCGCTGGCATCGAACAATATCCGGCGGGGATGCCGGGAACAGCGCGTACCAAGGCAACGCAAAGAGGCCTAACAGACTGTCGAAAAACTCAAAAGCGGTGATTCGTCCACAGATTTCGCAGAGAAGATGATGAAAGCGTTTCGCAAAATCTGTGTTCATCTGCTTAATCTGTGGACTATTTCAACAGCCTCCTAACATCCCCTGCGCTTACTTTCCTAAGCCGAGGCTTCCCGGCGATGCCGCAAGAGGTTTCAGGACGACCACGGCCAGGCGACCATCCGTCCGCCACGGATCCCCGCCGCCGTTGCGGCCCTGCATTTCCTTTTGAAACCCATCGATCCAGCGCAGCTCGCTTACGCGGCCCGCTTTGGTCAGGTCGGCAACAAGGAGATCGCGTTCGGTGTCTATATCGGGCGAAATGTGATGGGTGATTTGCCCCGTTGTGCGGCTGAGTTCCACCCCGATGTCATAGGCGGCCGAGCCGATCCAGACCGTTCGGCCTTCATCCACCTTCTTTGTCCGCCAAAAGCGCACATGATGCCGCTCTTTCGGACTGCCGCCGACTGGCTTCTCAAAAGCAAGGTCCTCTTTTCGCCCGAACAGATACAGACTGCTGACCGGAGCTTCGTCGTCCGGTCTTTTGAAAACCGTATCGACGCCAATCCGTATACTACTCCGGAGAGTCAACGGATCGGCCGGATACCAGCCCGCGGCAGCCATGGCACGGATGATATCTTCTTCCGAACCGACGAGCGCAATGTTAAGGGGATCACCGGGAATCCCGCTGGCCGTATGAGTCAGGGTTGGGCCGTCGTGCAGGTCGGGGTGCTTACTCTCGTGATGCTTCCAGAGGCGAGGTGCGATGACATAGGCGGCAAGAAAATACACGAGCGCGAACGCAATGACCCAAAGCGGCCAGCGCGGCTTGTTAGTTACCGCCATTTTCGCTGCTCCAAAATCTTGTCGCTAATTGAGGCCCTTACTGCTGGTCGAAGGAAAAGATACGTTTCCAGTCCTTCTTCATGCTGATGACCGTCCAGCCGTCCTTCTTCGCCTCGTCATAGAGCGCCTGGGTGAAGGTGCCGACTTTCGTGTTGGGCAGTCCTTGCGCTGGACCGTAGGCGTATTCGCGTTTGGCGTCGTCGTGCAGCACGAGCATCGCGAGCCGCGCACCGCTGCCGGCCTTGGTGTATTCGAGCATCTGCTGATCGCCAGTCGAATTGCCGAACGCCGCGTAGGGGTGGCGGCCGATCATAAGGTGGATGCCCTCAGGTTTGCCGGCATTGTTGTTGTTGAGCAACAGCTTGGGTTCCTTAATGAAAATCGGCTTGCCATCTTTGTCGTGGCCATACTTCGTCTCGCCCGCGCTGCCCACGACCTGCTCGGGAGGGATTCCATAGACCTCCGCCGCGTAAACCCGCACAAAATCCTGGCCACCCCCGGTCACGATATAGGTCTTGTAACCGTTGGCCCTGAGATACTGCATCAGCTCCTGCATGGGTTGGTAGGTCAGTTCGGTGTAGGCGCGTTTCCAGCGGGGATGTGCGGAGTTGTCCAACCATTGCTTTACCTCGGCTTGAAACTGCTCGGTGGTCATGCCGGTCAGGGTGGCGACGAGGATCTTTTCGAGGTCCGCCATGGGAAGCTTCGCGATCGCAGCGCGATCCTCGGAAAGCACCGTCTTGAAAGGTTCGACGTTTTTCAGTTCCGGCTTCGCTTTCACGAGTAGTGGCACGCGATCGAGGCAATACACCAGTTGCGAATAGATGGGATGTTCGACCCAGAGGGTGCCATCCTGATCGAAGGTGGCGATGCGCTCGGCAGGCGGGACAAATTGCTCGCCGCCGCTTGCCGTGGTTACGCGGACAAAATCCAGGATGGCCTGTTTGGCCGGTCCGTCATTCCAGGAAGGAAGAGGATCCTGTCCCAGAGTGGTATTGCGGCAGGCGACGAAAATCGCCAGCAGAATGATCGCGTTGCGGATTGGTTTCATGGTTTATGCGCAGATTAGGTGGGTTTTCGCAAGGGTTCAATGACTTGGAGGTAGCCTTGTGTTCGAAGAAAATTCCTTGAGCCCCGGTCTTGTTTGGTTGCAAAGCGCCGACGCACGATGCGCTGGAAACATCTCGGTCAGTAACGAGAGGGCTCACACCCAGTGCAAAAGTGTCAACTGCGTTCAGTCCTGGGTTGGACCACTTTGAGAATCCGGCGGCGGGTCAACTGCGATCTCACTTGGTTGTTCGGACAAAGAGCCAGCAACCGGCAGGTGGCCTCTATCCTGCCATTTACGCATTTGCGCTTCGGCCTTTTCGGTCTTCTTCGGATCCAACCCACTGTCGCGTCCGAAATAAAGGGTCTGCGATGGAAAGGCGAATCCGGTGCCGCTCTCATTCACGATATCCATGACGCGTAGGAATAACTCCTCGCGGACGGAAAGGAATTCCGCCCTCTTTGTCGTTTTCACATAAGCGAATAATTCAATATCGAGCGATGAGGCGCCGAAGTCGACAAAGCGGATCCGGACACTGTCTGCTTGAATTTTCGGATGACTTAGAAGGGCCTCCCGAATCCTGACCAGCAGATAGCGCAGCTGGTCCGGGCTGGTCTCATAGCGAACGCCGATGACGGATTTGATCAACATTTGGTCGCGCTGGGAAAGACTCACCAACGGCATCTTGGAAAGCACAGCGTTGGGCATGGTGGTCAGGGTGCGATCCCGTCCCCGAATCCGCGTCGAGCGAATGCCGATGGCTTCGACGGTTCCCTCTTCACTGCCGTAGCGGCAGACATCGCCAACCCGAATCGGCTTATCGGCAAACAGGCTCAGGCCGCCAATCAGATTCTCCATCGTCGGCTGAGCGGCCAAAGCGATGGCGAGGCCGCCGACGCCCAGCCCGGCGACGATTCCATACACCGGCAAGCCCAGCCGGCTCGCGCCCACGGCCAGCAGGGCCGCCGCGGCCACGATTCCCAGGAGGCGGGTGCAGATGCGAATGAGATGCGCGTCGATGCTCTCGGTATTGATTTTTGGTGTGGCGATAAGCGCTTCAGCCAGCACCGGCGCGATGCGCCAGACGATCCACGCGCCGGCCAGAAACATGATGGCCGCGGCAGCGAGTTCGATGACGCTGGCGACCCCACCTATCAAGTTGATTTGCGCGAGAGCGAGGTAGGTGACAACAGGCGTGGCGAGGAGAAAAAAAAGCGGTAACGACAAGCGCAGCAACGCCTGGCGGAGCGGGCGCTCGTCGCCACCCCTTCGAGACAGGCGAGGCACCGGCCGTAACAGGAGCGCAAAGCAACCGAGGAGCAGGAAGAAGGCGATCCACTTCCACAACGATTGCTCGGCAACTGGGGCACGAAGCCACGGAGGAAGCGCTTTGATCCAGGCAAACGGTATCATCCAACCCCCGCTGCTGATTATTATTTCCCTGAGATACTCGAGAGGGACTTGGCGCGTATAGGGCAATTTGCGCACGCGTTCGTAGAACTCCTCGGCCCGGGCGACGGTCCCGGCGCTGAACAGAAACTCGCCGCTGCGCGGTCCGCTCTTCATGCGTTCAATGACAATTTCCGTGTTCGGGACCTCCCAGCGTTCGGCGGCGGCGCCGGAGAGTTTGCTCATCTGGACAGCGTCCGGGATTTGGTCAAACGGCGGTAGCTGGATCCGGCTTAGCGTCTCGTACAAGGCGCTCGCCGCGGACGGGCCCCCCTTTAGACGAGCCGCGGGCGGCACCTCGCTCAGGTCGAGGCATTTTATGAGGATTCCCGCCAGCGAAAAAAGGTGATCGAATTTCGTGCGCGAAGGAGAGGGCAGGTAATCCTGTGCCATGTAGGCGCCCGTGGCATCGCCGGCATTAAGGAATGTCTTCAAGGCGGCGCGCGGACTCGACAGATCGGCGGGTTTAAGGGGATAGGTCGGATCCTGCGCCCGGGCCAACGTGGCAATGAAAAGCGCGGCCCATAATATCGCCAGCCAGCGCAAGGCTTTGACGGAGATAACGAAACCTACGGGCAAGCGATCCAGTCGCTAACCGGGTGCGGGCGAATGTCGTCATCTCGTCTTCTTTGCTTATGGTTGGTTGAGTGTCCACTCAACCTTGCCGGTGTCGAGATTGTAATAGCCCTCAACGATCCGAACCTGCGAAGCGAGATCGCCCAGCTCAGCCTGTTTGCGGATCTTCGCTGCAACCTCCGCATCGTTCTCGTGCACCGCGTTCGTCAGGGGGTCGCCTGGCTTTCCCTTGCTCGCGGCGACCGCGGGTTGAATCGCCTGCACCAGAGCTTCAATGTGGCCGGGGGCGGAGCCGCCGGCGAGGGTCGCTTGCACTGCGCCACAGCGTTCATGCCCGAGCACAACGATGAGTCGGGAGCCGAGATGCTCCACCGCATACTCAATGCTGCCCAGGGCATAGTCATCCACCAGATTGCCCGCGGTGCGGACGACGAAGAGGTCCCCGATGTTTTGATCGAAAACAATCTCGGGCGAGGTGCGCGAATCAGCACATGCCACGATGATGGCGAACGGATGTTGCGCTTTTGCGGTGGCGATGCGGCGCGCGGCGACGGGTTTGCCCGCGCTTACCTTGGTGCGGGCGAATCGCTCGTTGCCGGCCTTCAGGCGGTTGAGAGCTTCATCGGGGTTGACTGATGGAGTGGCGTGATCAGCAGCCAGCGCCCAACTACTCAGGGCGAAGGTCGCCAGCAAAATAATTTTAGAGAGATTTGTTTTCATATTTAAGGAGGAGATTGCGAAAGCGTTTCAAAAGCAAGCCAAGTTATCGATCGTAACTTTTTCTAACTGGTCCAAGTCCATCCTCGTATCTGTTAGAACGATATCGGGCAGAAAGTCGCAACATCGGCTTCACGCCGGTCGTTGCCTATGAAGATGCAGGTTGTTTGCGACTCTTCCGCTCCACCCACCTCTGAAGAACGACATAAAGAGAGGGGACAAAAAGGACCGCGAGGCAGGTAGACGCGATCATGCCGGTGAGAACGGTAATCCCAAGGCATCGGCGGGCGTTGGCGCCGGCGCCGGTGGCGAGGACGAGCGGAAGGACGCCGAGGATGAACGTAAGCGAAGTCATGACGATCGGCCGAAAGCGGAGAGCGGCGGCTTCGACCGCGGAATCCACGATGCTCTTGCCGGCCGCGCGATTCTCCCGTGCCATTTCGACAACAAGGATGGCGTTCTTGGCCGAGAGCGCGATCAGAAGCACGAGGCCGATCTGCACATAGATGTTGTTGGGCACGCCGAGACCGATGAGGGCGGCGACGGTGCCGAGCAGCGCCATCGGCACGGCGAGGATCACGGCGAGCGGCGTGATCCAGCTTTCGTATTGCCCCGCGAGCATGAAGAAGACGAGCAGGATGGAGAGAGCAAAGATGTAATAGACCGCGTTGCCCGCGATCTTTTCCTGGAGCGACATGGCCGTCCATTCGTAGCCCACGCCGGCTGGAAGTTCGCGGGCTGCGAGGTTTTCCAGAGTCTCGATCGCCTGACCGGAGCTATAGTTGTCGCTCGCTTTTCCAAGAAACGCGGCGGCGGGATAGAGGTTGTAAAGTGAGATCACATTCGGACCGGCGGCAGGAGTGACGGAGGAAACGGCGCCGAGCGGGACCATGTTGCCGCCCTGGCTTTTGACGTAGTAACCGAGCACGCTTGCGGGTGTAAGACGGAACTTTTCGTCGGCCTGCGCGAAGACGGTGAAGGTGTGGCCGAATTTCGTGAACTGGTTCACGTAAGTGGAGCCAAGGTAGCTTTGCAGCGTGTCGAAAACGTCGCCCACGGCCACGTTAAAAGTCGCCGCTTCGGTCCGGTTCACGTCGAGATTCAGCTGCGGCACGTCGGCGCGGAAGGTCGTAATCGCAGCATCGATCACCGGCGACGAAGCGGACTGGGCGGCAAGGCGCTCGGCGACTTTTTGCAATTGCTGGTAATCGAAAGACCCGTCGTTCAACTCAACCTCCATCTGAAAGCCGCCGGAGAGTCCAAGACCCTGGATGGGCGGCGGCACGATGACGCGACAAGATGCTTCCTGAAAGTTGCTCAGCTTCCTGGAGAGATTGTTGTAGATATCGAGAATGTTCTCGCCTTTTCCCCGCTCGCTCCAGTCCTTGAACATCACGTAGATCGCGCCGGCGTTGGCAAGCGAGGCGTTGTTGTCGAGCGGCGAAATTCCGCCAATTGAGATGGCGTGAGCGACTCCGGGCGTTTGGAGAATGATGTCACGCACTTTCGCCATGGCGCGCTGCGTGCGCGCGAGGGACGCGGCGTTGGGGAGTTGCACGGCGACGAGCACGTAACCCTGATCCTCCGTCGGGATGAAACCGGTCGGCACGCGGGTAAAGCCCCAGGCGGCGACGGCGATGAGCACGAGCACGATCACGGCCATGAGTCCGCTGCGGCCGACCATGCGCCGCACGATGCCCAGGTACCATGCTTCCAGCCGGCCGTAGCTGGCGTTGAAGCCGCGGTAGAAAAAATTCTTCTTCGCATTCGGGTCGGGCTGGCGCAGCCAGGTGGCGCACTGTGTGGGCTTGAGCGTGACTGCATTCGCGGCACTGATCAGCGCGGTGGCTGGCGATGACGAGCGCAAATTGCCGATACATTTGGCCCGGTAATGCCGGGCAGAAACGCAGACGGCAAGAACACCGACATGAGCACAAGGGTGATGCCGATGATCGGACCGAAAAGTCCTCGCATGGCATTGATCGCGGCTTCTTTCGGCGGCTGCCCGCGCTCAATGTATTGCGTCACGCCCTCGACCACGACAATGGCGTCATCCACGACGATGCCGATGGCGAGCACGACGGCGAAGAGCGTGAGCAGATTGATGCTGAAACCCATCATCGCCATGGCAGCGAACGCGCCAATGATCGTGACTGGCACGGTGGTCGCGGGCACGAGCGTGGCTCGCCAATTCTGGAGAAAGAGCATGATGACGAGCAGGACGAGAATGCCCGCCTCGCCGAGCGTCTTATAGACTTCGTTCACAGAATCGCGCACGAAGGTCGTGGTATCGAAAGGGATCGTGTATTCGAGATCTTCGGGGAAATTTTTCGACAGCCGTTTCATCGCGGCATTCACGGCGGCGGCCGTGTCGAGTGCGTTTGCTTCCGGGAGGAGGAAGATGGCAACACCGCCCGAGGGTTTGCCGTCGTAGTCGAAGAACTGACTGTAGGTCTGCGCCCCCAGCTCGACGCGCGCGACGTCGCCCAGTCGGGTGATCTCGCCCGTTGTTGTCCGTCTTGACGATGATCTGCTCGAAATCGGCGGCGTTATCGAGCGCACCATGAACATTCAGCGTGAATTGAAAATCCTGCGTCGAGCGGAGTCAGCGGCATCCCGATCTGACCGGCCGTCACTTGCGAATTTTGTCGCTGCACTGCCTGAATAACCTCGGAAGGCGAGAGCGAGCGCGCCTGCATTTTGTCCGGGTCCAGCCAGACCCGCATGCTGTATTGGCCGATGCCGAAAGACCGTCACGCCACCGACGCCGGGCAACCGCTCCAGCTCGTTCTGAAGCCGGAGTGTGGCGTAGTTACTCAGGAAGAGTGCGTCGTATTTTCCATGCGGCGAAGTGAGCGTGATGATCTGCAAAATCGCGGTGGACTTTTTGCTCGTGACCACGCCCTGGGTCTGCACGGAGCGTGGCAACTGCGCCATCGCAGCGGCCACGCGGTTCTGCACGAGCACCTGCGCAAAGTCGGGATCGGTGCCGATCTTGAACGTGACGATGAGCGAATAGGTCCCGTCGTTCGTGCAGGTCGACTGCATGTAGAGCATGTTCTCGACGCCGTTCACCTGCTGCTCGATCGGCAGCGCCACCGTCTGGACCAGCGTGCGCGCGCTCGCGCCGGGATATCGCGCGATGACTTGCACCGTGGGCGGCGTGATCGGCGGATATTGCGATATCGGGAGTTGGAGGATCGCGACGCCGCCGAGCAGGACCATGAGGAACGCGATGACGTTCGCCAGGACCGGCCGCTCGATGAAGAATTTGGAAAACATGCGTCCCGGTTTCCGTCTGGATTATTTCTTCGCAGCAGCGGACGGCGCGGGCGTGGCCGGAGCTTCCTCTGGCGACACGGTCGCGCCCGGACGCACGGCCGACTGGCCACCGATGATCACGCGATCGTTTTCGTTCAACCCTCCGGTGATCGCGCACATTGCTCCGACGCGGGCGCCAAGCTTGACGTCGCGACGCTCGGCGATGTTCTGCGCATTCACGACGAGGAGGTAGTCGCCGACCTGGTCGTTCGCGAGCGCGGTGTTTGGCACAACAAGCGCAGGCGCGGGTTCGCCGAGCGGGATGCGGACACGCGCGAACAAACCAGGAAAGAGAATCTTCTCCTGGTTCGGGAAGATTGCCCGGAGCTGGATCGTTCCGGTACTCGTATCCACGCTGTTGTTGGCAAAATCGAGCACGCCCTTGTGCGGGAAGCCTTCCTCATCATCAAGACCCGCGAACACGGGAAGCTTGCCCACCCCCGGCTTTACACGCCTTTCCAAGTTTTTCCGCCATTTTGCGAAGGCGCAGCGCGTCGCGCGAGCTGACGCTGAAGTTCACGTAGATCGGAACCAACTCGTCGATCGTGGCGAGCTTGGTCGGCGCCGCGGCATTGGTGCCGACTACGTTGCCGACATCGACCAGATGCGTCCCGATGCGTCCGTCGAACGGCGAGCGTACGGTTGTGTAGCCGAGCTGGATTTTAGCCATGGCGAGATTGGCCGCGGCCTGGTCGCGATCTGAAAGTGCTTTGTCGACGTTGGCCTGCGAGGTCGCGTTTTGTTTCAACATGCCGACCTGCCGTGTGTATTCGGCCTGCGCGCCGTTCACCTGCGCCTGGTAGAGCGCGACCTTTTGCTCGTACATGTCTTTCTCGATCTGAAAAAGCACTGTGTCTTTGTTCACAAACGATCCGTCCTTGAAGGAGATCGTCTCCAGAAATCCCTGGACGCGCGCGACGAGATCGACCGTCTGATAAGGTGCGACCGTGCCGGTGAGGTCAATTGACGGCGCGACCATTTCACGTTCGGGCTTTGCCACGGTCACGGTGGGCGGACCCGTCTGGGTAAAGGGCTGGGGTCGTTTGCAGCCTGTCCACGACAAAGCGATGAGCAGGGCCAGAATCAATTTGCGCGGCGCGTTTGCAATCATGGTTTTGCCTCCTTCTTCGCCGGCGTGTCGGACGGTCGTGCTGTTTCTGGCGCGACATCCGGCAGGTGCCAGCCCGGTTCGAGCATCTTTCCCCAGTTCGTGCGCCGGGCCATTTCTTCTTTCACGCTGCTCGAAATCACGTCACCGCCTTCGCGAATCTGCCAGCCTCCGCCCAATGCGCGATAGACTGAAATGAGCGCGAGAATTGTGCTCCCCTGGCTGGTCACCGCCGCATTGTCGATAGCCAACTGCTGTTGCTGGGCGGTCAGGACGACTGTGTAATCGTTTTGCCCCTGCTCATAACGGACGACTGCCAGGTCCGCGCTCCGCTTTGCAGTCCCCGCGGCTTCGTCCAGGAGCCCAGTCGCCCGCCGTCCGCTGGAGAACGCCGAGAGCCCGTTCTCGACCTCCGCCTGTGCCTTTAGAACGGTATTCTGATAGTTAAGAATGGATTCTTGAAACGACGCATCTTCAATGCGGACGTAGTTCGTAAGGCGCCCGTAGTTAAGGATCGGAACAACGAAGGAACCGCCCGCCGTGACTACCTTACTTTGCCAGGTAAAGAGATCGCCGAGTGACGAACTCGCGATGTTGCTCCCCGACGAACCAAAGGCACCTGAGAGCGAGAACGACGGCAACATGTTGGCGACTGCAACCCCGATTTTTGGCGACTGCGCCGCCGCTTGAAGACCCGCCAGGCGAACGTCGGGCCGGCGGCGCAGCAGGTCGCGTGGGATGCCCGCCGCGATTCTGGCGGGCGCCATCGGAATGCGTTCCGTGCCCCCGAGGTAATGTCCGATTTCGGCTGGAGTCATCCCAAGCAGAACGGCCAGCGCATTCGTCGCCTGCACGACTCCATTTTCCAGCTCTGGCGCCTCGGCCTTGGTTTTCGAAAGCTCGGTTTTCGCCTGCAAGGGATCGAGCTCGCTCGTTTCGCCCGCGTTATATCGAGTCTCCGCGATCTCCAGGCTGTGCTCCTGCGCGGCGATGCTTTGATTGAGAATCGCAAGCCGATTCTGAAGAGTGCGCAGGTTCACATAGGCGTTGGCCACGTCACCCACGAGCGTGACCAGCGCGTCATCGTAAGCCGCCACCGAAGCCAGCCAGCCCGCTTCCTGCGACTGGATTTCGCGCCGGAATTTTCCCCAGAAATCGATCTCCCATGCTGATGAAAAAAGCAGCCGGTCGGTCGCAATATTCGGTCCTACCTGGAAATTCCGATCATTGAGCAGTTGCGAGACCACGTTGGCTACCGGGCCCTCCCCCAGGGTCGGGCCAGCTCGGGAGGCATTGCCCAGGCGATAATAATTTATCCCTCCGGCCGCACCTTGCTGTTGCGGGAAAAGGTTCCCGATGGTCGCGTTCAGCGCCGCCCGCGCCTGGAGAATCCGCACGCCGGCGATCTGCAATGAGAGGTTTCGCACGTAAGCTGTCTCGACCAGCCGGTTGAGCACGGGATCGTGAAACGTGCGCCACCAATATTTCTCGGTCGAGCCGTAGGGATGTTCCGAAACCGCCTGCTTCTGCACCCACTTCCGATCCACCTGGGGCGTCGGCAGCCGAAAGTTCGGCCCGACCATACAGCCGGAAAGAATCAGCGCCGCGGCCAGTGCCGCGACCAGTGCCATGCCTGAGCTACGAATCGTGTCACCGGATAGGAAATCGCCTCTGGCCCTCCGAAGCCTTGAGCCGGAGTACGAAGCCGAAAGCGGATGTTTCCATGTCGGGGGAGGCTGACCAAATAGCGAAAGAGCGTCAAGCGTTATTGACCGCTAGCGGCCGGTATGGCTTTGCTGCCATCCGGAATCTGCGCAACCTCGCGCCTGATTGAGGGAGGGATGACGGATGACGACCAGCAAGGCACGGTGGCCCACGAACCGATCGGGGTATGACTGCCGGGAGTGATCAACTGGAATTTTAAGTTTCGGTGTTGGAGCATTGCTGAGGTTACTTTGGCCTTTCGTCCCGAGTTTGGCGGACAGGAAACACGCCCGGAGCGAAGCGAGTCCATCGCAGAAGTACGTCCCGGTAATTTTCGAACTTCAATTCTTCAGCCATTTCTGAGATAAAGGCTTGTCGCCCCATCGCGAAAGGATAGACTCACCGCAAAATGAAAACGGCACAGGTAATTCTTCTTCCGGCCGCAGGGTCAACCAGGCAGATTCCGACCAGTTCGGACTACGTTACGTCGGCGCATCCTATGCGCGTCCATCGCCATCTTGGGAGAGCGCTGGGCATCATGGGGATCGTAGCCATCATCGCGCTCGGGGGCCTGTGGACGCCGGCAGCGTTCGGCTCCAATCCCGCGGAAGAGATGGCCAAGCTCGGGGCCACCAGTGGCGAAACGGAATCTCGCGCCAATTCCTGGCTTTCAATTCAACACAGCCTTGAGCAATTCGGGCACCCGGAATTCATCTTGCGACTTTTTCTCAGTCTCAGCCTGGCGGTGGGATGCGCGTGGGCAATCGCATGGCATCCACGCCGCTCGTCTCTCATGGATCCGCTCTCCGACCTCGAGGAGCGCAAGGCGCTCATCCTTCTTGGTGTGGTCGGCGCAGTCGTCGCTGAGCTGAGCAAAAGCAGCCAAACACTCGCCTTCGTTATCTTCGGCATCGGCGCCCTCTTGCGATTCCGCACCGTGCTCGATA
This sequence comes from uncultured Verrucomicrobiae bacterium, assembly GCA_963742545.1. Taxonomy (GTDB): domain Bacteria; phylum Verrucomicrobiota; class Verrucomicrobiia; order Chthoniobacterales; family UBA10450; genus Palsa-1392. The sequence goes on from CAVUMF010000008.1 coordinate 243,362, forward strand.
ATCCCAAGCTCACCGGGAAAGCCATCATGGTGGTAGTGGTTGGTCTCGCCTGTGGCATGGGATCGTGGGTCATGGCGATCTTCGTCACGGCCTTTAGCTGGTTGCTCGTCTACTGGCTCGATTCTCATTCTAGTTGCCGGATCAGGATTCGACTCGCGGACGAGGTCGATCCGCAGCCGGTCTTTGGCATGGTGCAATCGTTGCTCGTTTCTCATCACTGCCGCCTGCAAAGTTCAGCGCTCTACGAGGATAAAGGGCAGATGGTGTTCCTCCTCTACCTTCCGGCGGGAGTCGACCCCAAGAAGCTGGAGGCAGAAATGCGAACGAAGCTGAAGAAATCCGAGGCGTCCAAAATCGACATCGACGTAGTGTAGGCAGTTGATCGCAATGCAATTTCTGTGATCGACCAGAAAATCGGCGCTCGTCGAACCATGGCTCTACCGGCGGGGTTCCTGTTTGCTAGCAAAGGCTGATAACCAGTTGGGCTCATTCAGAGCCACACTATTTCCTCGATTCCGCTACTTGCCACGCGCGCGGCAGGAGACCGGATATTAAGTTCGTCGCCTAACGTTGTGGACTTGGGCTGCCTGCGCTTTGGGACCACAGAACCCACCGGCGCCCACCCGGAATTGGGTATTGGCGCCGACTTGGTCCGGCGATTTAGATCTTAATGGATATCTTGATGGTCTTGAGGCTGCTCTGAAGGTTCTGCAGCATTTCATGAGTACGCTTTGTCGCCTCATCAACTCCCCGTCGAAACTCCGTCGTATCGATGAGCGCGTTGCAAAAGGGACACTCGCGTCTGTCAGCCTTAAGCCATTTGACAGTCTCGTTGATCTGCTTGCCACATTTAAGGCACGTAATTTCCAGCGGTAAATTGTCGAAAAACACAGTCTTGTTCAAAAACAGTAAACAAGACGGCGCCATTTGGCTACTCTAGTTTTGCAAAGGCCGGGTCAAAAAGTGCGCCGTGATTTCCGGAATCAATCAACCCCAGCACCGCGCGGACTAACCGGGGCCACAGAGACGCGTTGCCCCAAGGGGCCGATCCTCCTCTATTAGCTCTGGGCCGCGAGTTCGGCACTCCCGTTCCGGGAGCAGCCAACGCTCAAACGATCCGTGATTTGGGCGACGTTTGCAGCGCGAGGAATACGTAGTTCGAGCAGGGCCTTCTTGTTCTGTTCCTCCGACTGGAAATCGTCAGGGGCCCGCGCCAGTTTACTTTGCGCAAACTGAAATGATCGTGCGGGTAAAGCCGAATTACATGCGAAGGTAGTGCATGATCGCACCAATAATGAGGGGCCCCTCACCTTTAGCCCCTCGTGGCGCCCTCGCCGGCACGGCCGTTATTGACCTCGCCAATGACCGCCGGCGCCGAATCAGTCTCGCCCTCGATCACGCGTCGATCACAATATGAAAGTAACAGTGTCGAGAGATGGCGCAGTGATCGGCGTATATGAGCGCAAAGACATCCAGGCGGCGGTCGCGGATGGCAGCCTGAACTCCGACGATCGCTACTTTATGCAGGGGATGCTGGAATGGCTGCCGCTTTCCAATCTCACGAAGACGGCCGGGATACGCAAAACCGAAGACAAGAGCACGTCGGAGCACCGGAGCATTCCATCGACCGCAAAGCATTCCTGGAAGCGAGCAGCTACCTCTGCAGGTTACGCAATCGTCATTGTTGCTAGCTTCGCTGCACTCCTCGGCCCGAATTACTGGTCGCAAGGTCTTTCGGCCGCGGGCGGTCTCATGCTGATTTTCGCTGCCAGGACACTTTCGTAGACGGAAAATCCGTTGGTCCTCCGTGTTCCGATTTGAAAGTCCAGTCTCATCTTCGGCAGGGGGGCTCGCTCGGCGACACGCAGTAAGTGTGAATAAAAGCCAACGAAAACCGACTAAGGAGTAACATGAAGAAGTTTATCACGATATGGATTGGCTGTTCGCTGGCTCTGGCTGCCGGCGCGCTGGCCCAGCAGGACGAAGCGCAGCCAACACCGAAGAAGAAACAGCAGGAAAAAGCCCGCGCCGCGGAGCAAGGGAAACCGACGGCAGAACCACGGGCCGCCCGGCCTGCGCCCAAACCACATGCCGCGAAGACGGTTAAACCGCCATTTGCCGCGACCCCCAATGCCAAGGCGCCGGCAGGGCAGCACACGAAAGAGCGGAACGCGTCCAAGACACCTGCGACGGCAAACAAGCCGGCCATCCCGGCTCACACCGAGGCGACTGCGCAGACCGAAGCCGAGGCTCCGACCGCGCCGCAGGCCAGCAAGCCGAACGCAGGCGCTCACAGGGTGGCTGCCGAGACGAAAAAGCCAGATATCCAGGCGATCAAGGCCCAGCACGCCAACTTTCACGCGCAACCAAAACCGCAGCAGGTCCCGGCCGTCACGTTTAACCAGAACCGCCGGATCAACGGCAGCGAGCGTTGGCAGGGCGAGAATTACGTAGCGTTTCGCTCCTACCATCCTCAAATGCACGACCAGGGTTGGTATCGCGCGCGCTACAGCCGGGTCGAGTTAATCGGTGGCGGCTACTACTACTGGAACGCGGGATATTGGTATCCCGCCTGGGGTTACAATCCTTCCGTATCATATTACGTCTACGATGGACCGATCTACGTCGGATCCCAGGCGGAGCCACCCGATCGAGTGATTGCCGATGTGCAAGCCGCGTTGCAGGACCAGGGCTACTATCAGGGTGAGGTGGATGGATTGCTCGGCCCGTTAACGCGCCAGGCGCTTACCGGCTACCAATCCGACAATGGACTTTATACCACTGCCGCGATTGATGAGCCGACGCTCGCTTCGCTCGGGTTGGATTAAGACAAGCTTGCACGCAACGAAAAGCCGTCGAGTTCGAGACTTGGCGGCTTTTTCTTTTCAGCGGTGTGCGGCAGCAAGGAGATTCCACCGGAGGATTGGGTGCGTGAGGCCGAAGCCCTTTCCGTGCGCTGACCTCTGACACTTCAGCTTTGAAAGCCCGGCTTTGCCTTCGCCATGCGACCCGAAAGTCCGCGTTGCCGCGTAGCCTCGGCGTCGTGACAGCTTCTCAGAACTCAGCTCACGCGGCCTTCTTGCCGCTCAGCATTACGCCCGGAAACGGAACTACGTCTGCTTCGGTTTCATCCGCGGGAACCGCTGGTCGCCACGTCAGCTTTCCGCCGATGATCTCGGCCAGGGCTATGTCGGCGGCGAGCGTGCCTGGTGCCGTCTGCACCATGGGACGATGGCCCACCGAAAGCTGCCGAACGCGGCGCGAAACCACATTCACCAGCAGTTCGGCAGAGGGAATTACTTGGGACGCAGCGGCAATGAGATTAGCATTCATAAAGGAGTTGGCTCGCGACTGACGATGGATGCCACCCTCGCGCCCGCTGAGCGCGTCATGGTGGTTCGAAGCGAAGAAACTGCCGGAACGGTAGTCCACCTCCCGCCAAACACAAGCGCCCTCCTTCCGCTTTCCGGTTGGAATGAACCAAGAATTCAGCCGTAACGCAACGCGCGAAGCGGGCGCGGCCGGGCCTTTCAAAGCAGGAAGAAGCCAATGTTTGGAAAGCCCGGCGATTCGCGATGGCTCCATCAAATCGAATCGAGAGGGCGAAAATCCTGCCAGCTAAAAAGATCCAACCTTGGGAAAGTGAATTTTCAGCTTGTAGCAAATGAAGAGGACCAGGATCGCGCCGAGCGTGGAGAAAATGATGCCAGCCGGATGAAATCGTTCGTTTGTCGGGCGCGAAAACAGGTGAGTGACCGCGCCGCCGACGATCGACCCGATGATGCCGAGAACGATCGTCCAGAAAATCGTCATATGAACGTGCATGACCGACTTCGCGAGAATTCCAGCGATGAGCCCAACAAGGATGTACCAGATTAAATGAAACATAATTTTCTCCAGTTTTAACGAAGCTCACGAAGATGAACCAAGGCGGAGCGATCGCCCAGACAATTCGCAAAAAAACGTTCGAAGAGCCTCTAATTTCGTAACTCTCCTTTCATCCTTCCTCATTCTTCCCGTTCCTGTTAGGAAAACGATCGCACCAGGCGCGATCTTTCCGGTGTAAGATGGGGGCCTGCTCTCCATCGCATGCCAATCGTTCCATCCACCTACGAGGCGCCTGCTTTTCTCCGGAACGGCCATCTCCAGACAATCGTCGGCGCGTTTTTGCGACGGGCTGGTGGGGCCAGGTTCGAGCCGGAGCGTTTAGAACTGGAGGATGGTGATTTCCTTGATCTCCGCTGGCTTCGCCAGGGTCGCGATCGACTCGCGATTTTGTCGCACGGGCTGGAGGGCTCGGCCGACGAGGGCTACATCAGGGGGATGGCCGTAACTTTGGCGGCCGCCGGCTGGGATGTGCTGGCCTGGAATTTCCGTGGCTGCGGGACAGAACCAAACCGGCTCGTTCGCCTTTACCATAGTGGGGCGACAGAGGATCTGGGAGCGGTTGTCGATCACGCGGCCGCGAGTTATTCGCGCATCGCGCTGATTGGATTCAGTCTCGGAGGCAACCTGACTCTTAAATATATGGGAGAAGCGCCGCCCCATCGCGCGGTCAGGGCGGCGGTGGCCATCTCGGCGCCGGTCGACCTCGCGGCGAGCGCGCGCATCCTGGACCAGCGCTGGAGCAATCGCATCTATCTCCGCCGCTTTATCGGTAGCCTCATCACCAAGGTCGAAGCGAAAGCACGGCGTTTCCCGGGCCAGATCGACGCGCGCGGAAGTCGCGCTTTGCGGACTTTCCAGCAGTTCGACGATCGCTACACCTCGCGGTTGCACGGTTTTCGCGACGCCGCCGATTATTGGAAACAGGCGAGCGCCCGGCAATTCCTGCTGCAAATTACGCGACCGGCTTTGTTGCTCAACGCGCGGAATGATCCCTTTCTCGCGCCTGAGTGTTTCCCATTTTCGGAAGCGGAACAGAACTCGTGCCTGTTTCTTGAGACTCCGGAGTCGGGCGGCCATCTTGGATTTCTAGAGTTCGCAGGCAGGCTTCGCCCATGGTTCGAAGAGCGCGCCACAGAGTTCCTCGCCAACGCGACCGGGAAACTTTAGCATTCTTCCTGATCAAGAAAGAGATCGGGGTCGGGAAAGAGTGATTGCATCTTGAACAATCCCAGTCCTCTCTCCCCTGTCCTCTAACCTCTGCTCTCGCACTGACAACAAAAAGCCGGCGGAAGTGCGCCGGCTTTCGCATTTATTAACTGATCTCGGAACGGTTAGGGCTGCTTCTCCATCATCTTGCCGTCCTTCATCACAATGTCGCCGTCCTTGAGCATCATTGTTTTGCTTACGCCGCACGAAGGTACGGGGCCCGCAGCCAGCGGTGCCCGAAATGGCGTAACGAAAGGCGCGTGCACTACTCGGCATCCTGTTCGATACGCGGGAACAATGGGGTCGGCTTCCCGACGACGTGGCCATCCGGAAGCTTCCCCCACTCTGCTTCGCCTAACGAGAAGCGTTCTTCTTTTCCACTCAATTCCATCTTCCAATTGAGCTGGTCGAACATGCCGTGTGCGGCTCTAGGCAGAACTGGGAATACGAGTAATCCTATGATGCGGAGACCCTCGCACAAACGATATAACAGCGAGTCAAGTTCCTTCGATTGCGAGTTGTCCCTTGCCAACCTCCAAGGCTCCTTTTCATCGATCTCTTGGTTCCAGGCGGTCGCGTAGCCGTTAATGCAGTCCAAGGCGACGCTAATGGAAGACGCCATCTCGGTTTTATAGGCCGAAAAAAGGGGAATCATCCCCGGACCTCGCTCAGTCAATCTCCCTGCCCGATATCGTTGTGTCATGTTTAGCGTTCGGTTGAGGAGATTCCCAAGTGAGTTTGCAAGGTCGGCATTGTAGCGACCGACCAGACGCTCCTCTGAGAAGTCTGAGTCCTTGCCCGTGACGATATCGCTCATTAGGTAATACCGCAGCGCTTCGACACCATATTTGTCGGCTAGCGCGTCGGGATCGACAACGTTGCCTAACGATTTGCTCATCTTCGTCCCGCTTACGTTCCACCAGCCGTGGACGAGGAAATTCGGCATCTGCTCGTCGGGGAAGCCTAGAGCATGAAGCATGATCGGCCAGTAGATGCCGTGCGCCGGGACGAGGATGTCTTTTCCGAGGATGTGCAGAGCGGGCCACTTCTCGCGGAAAGTTGCGGGTTGAGCGTTGAAAGTTGAGAGAGTGGGATCGTATCCGATGAAGCTGATGTAGTTCGTCAGTGCATCGAACCAGACGTAGTTGACGTAATCGGGATCGAAGGGCAGCTCGATGCCCCAACTGAGTCGCGATTTGGGACGCGAGATGCAAAGGTCGCCGCTCAGCTTCTCGACCGCGTTGATCAGTTCGGTCTGGCGGAAATCCGGCGTCACGCAATCGGGATGAGCGCGCAGATAATCGAGCAGCCAATCTTTGTGCTGGGCGAGCCGGAAATAGTAGTTCTCCTCGACGCGGTGCTCGACCTGTCCCCATTCCGGTCCGAACTCGCCATCGGGGCCGCGCTCCTTGTCGGTCAGGAATTGTTCCTGGCGAACGCTGTAGTAACCCTCTTGGCTGTCCTTGTAGATTTGGCTTTCGTCGTAAAGGCGCTGCAGCATTCCCTGTACACAACGCTTGTGCAGCGGATCGGTCGTGGCCGCCCAGACGTCATAGCGAACTTCGAGCTTCTCCCAAAGTGCGATGAACTTTGCCGTGATCTCATCGACGAATTGTTGCGGCGAGACGCCGGCTTTCTCGGCCGATTGCTGCACTTTCTGGCCGTGTTGATCGACGCCGGTGAGGAAGAAAACTTCTTCCCCTTTCAGCCGATGATAACGCGCGATGACGTCAGCCAGCACCTTTTCGTAGGCGTGGCCAATGTGCGGCGGACCGTTGGTGTAATCGATCGCGGTCGTGATGTAAAACGGCTTGGACATTCGGTGCGAAGATATTGCGGGCGGGTGTCAAGCGGCGCAACCAGGAGATTAGGGCGTCGCGGCGAGAAACGGGGCGCGTTTGCGTCGTTGGATGAAACGGGAAACGCGCATAATCGGCAGGAGGATGAAGTAAACCATGCCGCCCCAGGGTCCCAGCCAATGCAGTCGCGCGACCAAGGCGGCAAGTAGCCCGACCGCGACCACCATCGAGATCCGCCAGATCGCGAATCGTGTATCGAGCCGTTCGAGCTCGTTCAGTTCGAGCGCATCGCGCAGGCGATAGGCGTGCAGATAAAGGAGAAGGAGCGCGCTGTAGACTGCAGCGAAGCCGAATCCGTAGATGACGAGAAGGGTTGTAACCTGGTCGCCGGTGACCTCAACTGCGCCGGGAACAAGCTGGCCGGTCAATCCACTGAAACTGAGGTTAAAAAGAAACTTGAGCGGATAGACATAAAAGAGGACGACGAACAGCAGGATGCAGGTGAGGAAACGGGTGAAGCCGTCATCGAGCCCGTAACGGCGGCAGAACTTGTAGTGGCTGTTCCAGACGAGCGCGAGGAGGAGGAAGCAAACCGCGAAAGCAGGAAAGCCACGCATGGTGTTGACGAGATCGTCAAACTTCCGCGGCACATCGAGCGAGACCACGAGCAGGGTGAGAGCAAAACCGAAAACGGCGTCGCTGAATCCTTCGAGACGACTGACCTCGAAGCCGCGCTGGCGAAAGCCATCGGTCACTTCACGATCGTGTTTGGCGCGAGCGGCGCGGAACATGGAGCGCTATTCCAGCCCGAGAGCGCGAAACGTTTCGTCCACGTAACGGAAGTGGACGTCGAGAGAACAGAGCGCGTCGATTTCCGCGGGCGAAAGGAGGGCGGTGATTTCCGGCTCCTGTTTCGCGTTCTCGGCGAACGATTGCTCGCCTTTCCAGGTGCGCATGGCGGCGCGCTGCACGGCTTCGTATGCGGTCTGACGATGAGCCCCGGCGCGGGTGAGCGCGAGCAGAATCGACTGGCTAAAGTATAGACCCTTCGTCAGGCCAAGATTTCGTTCCATGTTCTCGGGGTAAACCTGCAGCTTCTCGATCAGGTCCCGCAGCTTGTAGAGCATGTAGTCGAGCAGCATGCAGGAATCAGGAAGAATGATGCGCTCGGCGCTCGAATGGCTGATGTCGCGTTCGTGCCAGAGCGCGACGTTTTCCAGCGCGGCAACGGCATTTCCCCTCACGACGCGGGCCAGTCCGCTCAAGCGCTCGGCTGTGATCGGATTGCGCTTGTGCGGCATGGCGGAGCTGCCTTTCTGGCCCGGACTGAAAAATTCCTCCGCTTCCAATACTTCGGTGCGTTGCAAATGCCGGAGCTCCGTCGCCCAGCGATCGATGCTCGAGGCGATGAGCGCGAGCGTAGTGGCAAACTCCGCGTGACGATCGCGCTGGATGATTTGAGTTGAAAGCTTGGACGCCTGCAATCCCAGCTTCTCGCAGACGTGCCGCTCAATCCGCGGATCGAGATGCGCATGAGTGCCCACCGCGCCGCTCAGCTTGCCGACTCGCACCCGTTCCAACGTTTGAGCGAGTCGCTCTTCCGCCCGGCCGAATTCATCGAACATGAGCGCGAGCTTCAACCCGAAGGTGATCGGCTCGGCGTGAATGCCGTGACTCCGCCCAATCATCGGCGTCGTCTTGTAACGGCGCGCCTGGTCGCCGATCACGCGGCGCAAATCGCGGATGTCGTCGAGCAAGATTTTGCCTGCCTCGCTCAGTTGAACCGCAAGCGTGGTATCTAGAATGTCGGAGGAAGTGAGCCCCTGATGAATCCAGCGTGCGGCCGGGCCAACCGCCGCCGCCACGTTTTCCAAAAACGCGATGACATCGTGATTCGTGCGCTTCTCGATTTCGTTGATCTCGGGAATCGAAAAGCACGCGCGCTTTCGGATTTCCTCCGCGTCCGCGTACGGGATCTCTCCGATCGCCGCCATTGCCTCGCAGGCGAGCGTTTCGATCTCGAGCCAGATTTCGAATTTCCGCTGCTCGGACCAGAGTTCGCGCATCGGGGCGCGGGAATAACGATCGATCACCGCGTGAACATAGAAAAGCGAGCCGCCCGCGGCAAAGCGATTCGTGGGAAAAAGAAACGTCGCTCGGACGAGAGAACCGTCGGAGCGACGCTTGCCTTGACTATCCTAAAATTCTTTAGCAGACGCGGGCGCGGCTGAACTGCCCGTCTTTTTCCACCCGCACCTGACCGCTGCCGAGCAAATCAGCGACTGCCGCAACGGTCTCCTTGGTATTTTTGGTGCACGAGCCAACGGCGAAAATCAGGTCGCCGAGAGAAAGTTTGGGTCGGGCTTTGAGGATTTGGGTATTCTTTTTCATATTAGTGCTCCGATCTATTCAGCAGATTGGATGCCACTTACCATCAATAGACGTTTCTCCCAGTGAGACGTTCAAAAATGGTGAGCGCACCTCGCGCGCTGGCGGATCGAAATGACACTTGTGTAACGATCGGACACACTGGCGGCATTGGAAACCGCCTAACGAGTGGGATCTCGCTTTGCCGAAAGCCGCAACATCAAAAGATACAAGACGGCCATGATCGCGATAAAAAACACGACCCAGTGCAACCGGGCTTTAACAAAAATCAACCAGCCGTCGACGTTGGTGAGGAGGTCGGGCTGGACTTGATAAGCTTTCGCGCCCAGATAAGCCAGAACGCTGCACCAGATTGCCGAGCCCGTGATCGTGGCAAGGCTAAATTTCCAAAAATTCATTTCGACGAGCCCGGCCGGATAGGAAATCAAATGACGGATCACCGGGAGGAGCCGGGCAAAGAAGACGCCGCCCGTCTCGTAGCGCTCCAGCCATCTCTCTGCCCTTTCCAGCCCTTCGGGCGTGATGAGGAAGTATTTCCCGAAGCGCAGGAGGAGCGGCCGCCCGATCAGGAGACAGAGCCAATACCCAATCGCCGCGCCGATATAGGAGCCGACGGTTCCTGCGATGACGACTCCCGCCATGTTGAGGTCGCCGCGCGCCGCGAGGAATGCCGCCGGCGGGATGACGACCTCGGCGGGAATCGGGATGATGGAGCTCTCCATCGCCATGAGGCCGATAATGCCCCAATAACCGCCATGCAGAACCCAACCAAACCAGACTTCAATTAAATGATGCATTGTCAGATTTCAGATTTCAGAATTCATTTCCAGACCTAGCCTGAGCCGCGCGCGGGTAGTTCAATCGCAAATCGACATTTCGCAATCTTTAATTCCACAATGATTTACCGGCGCGTGCTACGCTATTACCGGCCGTTCCTCGGGCCGACGATTGTCGGGCTCGTGCTCTCGTTCATCGGGATCGGCGTCAACCTGCTCAAGCCCTGGCCGTTCAAATTCATTGTCGACCAGATTCTTCCCGCTGACTCCACTTTTCGCGCGTCGCATCCGGATTGGCGGCATTTCATTCCTCTGCTCTGTCTCGCGCTCGTTGGGTTGCAGGTGGTGTGGGGAGTTCTCAATCTTTTGACGAATTACATCTTCGTGAAAGTCGGATTGCAGGCGTTGTTAGGTCTGCGGACTGAGCTTTACGCCTATTTGCAATCGCTCTCCCTCAAATTTCACGACGCGCGCCGCTCGGCCGATTCCAGTTTTCGCGTCGCCTACGATTCGCAGGCCATTCAGACGATCTACAACAAGGGCTTCACCAACATTTTTGGTTCGGTCATCACGCTCATCGGCACGTTTTTCATTATGCTGCGGCTCGACTGGCAGCTTACCCTGCTGTCGTTAGCCATCGTGCCCTTGATCGTGGGCGCGATCTACTTCTTTGCCCACCGCATTCGCACGGAATCGACTTCCATCCAGGAACAGGAAAGCGCCGTGCTCGCGCAGGCGCAGGAAGGATTGAGCGCGGTGCGGATGGTGCACGCCTTTGGGCGGGAAGATTTCGAAGTCTCGCAATTTCATCAGCGGGCGCAGCAAAGTCTGCAGGCCAACTTGCGCCTCACCCTCACGAACGTGAAGAGCGCACTCGTCATCAGCACACTGATGGTCTTCGGCACGGCGGCGATGTATTACCTAGGCACCCTGCACGTTCTCGCCGGCACGCTCACACTCGGCTCGCTGCTCGTCTTCAGCGCTTATCTCCTGATGTTGTACCAGCCGCTCGAGGCGCTTACCTACACTGCATGGGCGATGGAAGGCGCGACCGCTGGCGCCCGTCGTTGCTTCGAGGTGCTCGATCGCGAAGACGACGTGCGCGACTCACCCGACGCCATCGAGATTTCCAGCACCCAGGCGGCGATTGCCTTCGAGAAGGTCAGCTTTAGTTACGACGACCAGCATCCGGTCTTGCACGACCTCGACCTGCAAATTCCGCCCAATCAAATCCTCGCCCTCGTTGGTGGCACGGGCGCGGGCAAGAGCACTTTGCTTAGCCTGGTCCCGCGCTTTTACGATCCCAACTCCGGAGTCGTCCGGCTGGATGGACGCGATGTGCGCCAGATCATGAAGAAATCGCTCCGCGCCCAGATTGCGATCGTCCTCCAAGACACCATTCTCTTTTCCACCACCGTGCGCGAGAACATCGCCTACGGCCGGCCGGGCGCGACCGAGGCCGAGATCCGCGACGCGGCGCGACGCGCACAGGCGGACGATTTCATTTGCCGCATGCCTGAAGGATACGACAGCGCGGTCGGCGAACGCGGCGGACACTTGAGCGTCGGACAACGTCAGCGCCTCGGAATCGCGCGCGCCTTTCTCAAGAACGCACCGATCCTGCTTCTCGACGAACCAACTTCTGCACTCGACCCCACAACCGAGGCGGCGATTATGGATACAATCAAGGAGCTGATGCACGGCCGGACCACTCTCATCGTTACGCACCGCCTCGCGACGATTCACAATGTCGATCAAATCGTGGTCCTCGAACACGGCCGGATTGTGGAGCGCGGCCGCGGCAGCGAACTCGTGGCGCAGGGTGGCGCGTATGCGAAGCTCTACGCCGCCGGCAATTATCCGACGCAATGAGCAACGTAAACAGCGACCGGCGAGTGGAACACGATTGGTGGGCGGAACCGATTCCGCCGACCGTTCAATTCGGCGCCGGATTCTATTGCGAAACGGCGCAGATTTTTCGTTTCGTGCGCAATCGCCAGGAGGACGCCGTCAGGCTGGGCGACTATGTTTCCTGCTACGCCGGCTGTTCGTTTTCGCTCGGCAAAAGCGGTCGCTGCACGGTGGGCGACTTCACGCTCATGAACGGCGCGATTGTCATGGCGGAGGAGCTGATCGAGATCGGGAGCTATTGCCTCATTTCCTGGAACGTCGGGATCGCTGATTCCGATTTTCATCCGATCGATCCGAAGCAGAGGCGGATCGACGCGATGGCCCTCGCGCCCTACTACAAGGAGCGCCCGCCGCGGCCGCCGATCCGCACCGCGCCGGTCCGGATCGCCGACAACGTCTGGATAGGGATGGGCGCGGTCATTTTGAAGGGTGTCACGATTGGGGAAAATTCCGTCGTCGCGGCAGGCTCGATCGTCTCGAAAAGCGTCCCGCCCAACTCGGTCGTGGCTGGGAATCCCGCCGTCGTGGTGAAAACTCTTTAACCGCGGATTGCGTGGACAAGAAAAAGAACTTCGACTCCTGCCTTTCTGTTATTCGTGAAATCCGCGAAATCCGTGGTCAAGAATCCAAAAATGAAACGCAAACGCATCGTCGTGATGGGCTTCATGGGCTCGATCCCGATTGCCGGTGTCATCTGGCAGCACATCCATTACATCGTCGGGCTGCAACGGCTCGGGCACGATGTTTACTACATCGAGGATTCGGCCCGGCTGCCCTACAACGCGCAGACCTTCGATACGAGCAACGACTACTCGTACGCGGCGAAAGTTCTCGCCCAACTCGCAAACGAATTCGGCTTCGAACGTCGCTGGAGTTTTTGCGCGCGCTACCTTCCCGATAATCCCACCGCCGGACTTCGGTTGACGAAAATCCGGCAACTTTATCTCGAGGCCGACGCGATTCTTAACGTCTGCGGCACCCAGGAATTCAACGACGATCTGCTCAAGAGCGATCGCATTCTTTACATCGAGAGCGACCCGGGCGTTGAGCAGATCAAGGTCGATAAACGAATCCGCTCGACGATCGATTACCTGGGCAGGCATCGCGCGCTCTTCACTTTCGGCGAAAACGTCGGCACTGACCGCTTCCCGGTCCCGCTACATAAGCTGCGGTGGATCCCAACGCGGCAACCGGTCGTGACCGATTTCTGGAAAACCCGACGCGCGCCGGCGTCGACGTCCGTCTTCACTTCCATCGCCAACTGGTCGACCAGCGGCCTGAAAGACATCGAGTGGCGCGGCGAGAAATATCTCTGGAGCAAGTCGCGCGAATTTCTGCGCTTCGTTGCCGCGCCCAAAAAATCGGGCGAGCCGTTCGAGCTTGCGACCGACATCAAGGACGAAAAGACGCGGACGCGTTTTCTCGCCAACGACTGGCGTTTCTGCAGTCCGCACCAAATGAGCGTCGAATACTGGCAGTACCGCGACTACATCCGGCGCTCGAAAGGCGAGTTCACAGTCGCGAAGGATCAATACGTCCGATTGCACACCGGCTGGTTCAGCGATCGCAGCGCCTGTTATCTTGCCGCCGGCCGGCCGGTCATCACTCAGCAAACCGGCTTCACCGATCACTATGGCAACGACGGTGGATTATTTGCTTTCCGCTCGTTAGGCGAAATTGTCGAAGCGGTGCGCGAGATCAACGCCGATTACAAAAAGCACAGCCAAGCCGCGCGGGCCGTCGCCTGCGAAGTCTTCGAAGCGGAAAAGGTTGTCGCGCAGATCCTGGAACGCGCTGCTGTATGACCGCTTGCTGAAGCGCGGCGTTTTGTGGCTACCGCGCGGGACCGGGCTCGTCCCTTTAGTCAGTCGCGCCAGCTACGGTAGCACTGTCAGGGTGAGATCATTGCCGTCGCCGCCCTCATAACTCGCTAGGTAGCTATTGTTTCCGACTGTTATAGTGGCGCCGTCGGCGAGATTGGCAAAGTTGCCGCTGATTGGCGTGACCGCAGTGTTGCTGATCGCGGTAAAATTTATGCCCGGCGTAAGCCTCCTATTGGCAACAGCCACGAAATCAAACTGCGCGCCGCTTTCAATCGTCACCCCATTGGCACTGACTCGGTCGGATTTAGCCGTCTTGGTGTTGAGCCGCCAGCTGTATGTGCCGTCCGCTTTGAATGTCATTGCGCCAAGTGTCGTGAAGGTGGCCGGGTTGCTTACCGCCGCTCCCGGCGCGAGGATCGCCCCACTCTGGGAGCCGGTCCCAACTGTCACCGCGCCGAAAACCCTCCCTTGACCTCCCAGAGTGCCACCGCTGACCTGCACCGGGCCTCTTCCGGTCGCTGAGCCGGTTACGTTGTTAAGAATCAGGTTTCCGGCAGTCACCGTCGTGTCGCCCGAGTAGATATTTGCTCCACTTAATTCGAGAGTAGCCGTGCCGATTTTGGTCAGCGAACCATTTCTGCCATCAACGGATCCTCCATGCTCCTGGATAATACCGGTGAAGACCGAGTCCAGGTTATTGCTACCGACGGTCAGGTTGAGCGAGCCAAGATAGACAAAACCACCGTCGCCGGCGAGCGATCCAATTGTCACTCCCGGTGCGGTATGAACGCTAACGTCGAGGTAACCGGCGCCATGGAGTTCAACCTGCGCCTGGCCTCCATCGCCATTGTCCGCGATCGAGATATAGCCCGCGCCGCCACTGTTTCGGCCGCCATAGGCGACCAGACGGGCCTGGGCTCCCGTGGCCGCGCTGTCGATGACTGTCACGGATCCACCTGAGCCGGCACCATTTCCACCATCGTTAATAATCGTCGCATTCCCCGCGGTCGTCGTCAGGCCGGTAGAGGTGTCGCCGGAAAACAGGATTCTCCCACCCCAACCGCTCGGCGCCCGGCCGCCCACGTTATTGAAAAACCCGTTGCCGGCGGTAGAGGCATCCGAAAACGTGATTAGAGGCAGCGTGCAACAATCCTTGGCCCCATTCACCGTGAAAACCCCGTTGCCGGCAGTCGCGTTATCGGAGAAGAACATCTCTCCGGCATCCAGATCCCCTCCAGTTCCAGGATTGACCACGAACGCGGCATTGCCTGCCGTGGAGTTGCCGCCAAAGCCCACCGATCCACCGTAACCGCCGCCGTTATGGGCTCCGTTAATGGTAAAGCTCGCGGTCCCGGCCGTGGCGTCATCGGTAAAGGCAAAAAATCCTCCGTCAACATCGAGACCCTTGGTCGCACCCTCAACAACGAAAGTGGCATTGCCGGCAGTGGAATTTTGATAAAAAACGCCGCCGCTGGCCTGGGCTCCGCCATTTGCTGCTCCGTAGGCGGTATAGACGGTATCGCTTCCTCCCGCCGACGCGGCGTTTTGAAAGTAGAGAAAGCCGGCAAAGGTGTGGGTATTGTCAGTAGAAGGACCGATCGAGAAATTCTGTATCACGCCTGAATTATTGACCACTCCGACGCCGCTGATGGTGAGGGTGACGCTAGGCCCGGTCCTAGCGGGCGCGGCCGTGATGTTAAAGGAGCTGGCGCTGGAATTGAAATCGATCTCCGAGACTTCGGTTGATTCGCTCGAGAGGCTAACTTGCGTTGTATTCGAGACTTCAAAGGTCGCCACGTCGGATGGGCCATTTGGAACGACGTTCGGGGTCCAATTGTTCGCGGTGTTCCAATCGCCGCTGGTCGGATTCAGGTTCCAGGTGGCGCTGTCGGCCTGGACGTGGACCGCAGATATCAAGCTCAGGATCAAGAGGATTACACCCAGCACCGGCTTTGATTTCATACTGCGGGCATATCAAACTTCAGTCTCCGCGTCGAGTCTTTCGTGATATCCCGTCGACGACCGGACAAGACCGTCGACCGTTCTTGCACCGAGGCAGCGGTGGGCGAATCGCACTAGGATACCACCGTGAGGGTAAAATCACGCCCGTCGCTGCCGTAGTATTTGGCTTGGTAACTGTTCTTCCCGAACGCGACGGCAGCACCGTCGGCGAGATTGGCGAAGTTTGAATGGAAAAATCGAAGTTCGCGGCGGCAGCGGGGCCGTTAGGCACGATCGCGGGCGGCCAATTGGCGGCGGCATTCCAATCGTCGCTGCAGGGCTGGAATTCCAGGTCGCGCTGCCAGCCAGTGCTCATTGCACGCCAGCCGCTAGGAACAGAAAGAGGATCAATGGAGTGGAGATTTCGAGTCGTCGTCATTGTTCCACGTCAAAAAACGGGACTCACGAGTAAATTGTTTTTGCGCAAACGCCCATATCGGCCAAAGCGAGGAGTAGAAACACCCCAGCCCATCCTCCGTGGTGAACGTTTTCGCCTCTGGATCATCTAATCCTCGATTGCCGTTTTACAGGCGCACTCTTCCGATTGATCTTCCGGCTCTTTTTGTGATGCATCGAATTCGATTTCTCATCGTCGCGTTGGTTTTCTTCATCGTGGCTCACGCGCACGCTCAGCCCAACGGCCAGATCCAATACAGCCTTGTCCGAATCACCTCGACCGAGGTGGAGCCCGATTATCGCGCGCCCTGGAACTCCGGCACGATCCAACGCGCCGTCGGCGCCGGGTTTGTCATCGAGGGCCAGCGCATCATGACGAACGCCCACGTCGTGAGCAACAGCCGCTACCTCACGGTCGAGCGCGAAGGCGATCCGAACAAATACCCGGCGACCGTTCTCTTCGTGGCGCACGACTGCGATCTCGCGCTCATCCAGGTGGCCGCGCCAAATTTCTGGAAGGGGATGAAACCGCTGACTTTCGGCGGCATTCCGTCACTGGAATCCGTCGTCTCCGCTTACGGCTATCCGATCGGCGGCGAGCGCATGTCGGTCACGACCGGCATCGTCTCGCGGATCGACTTCAGTCTTTACACCCATTCCGCGATCGACTCGCACCTCGCGATCCAGATCAGCGCGCAAATCAATCCCGGGAACAGCGGCGGGCCAGTCTTGCAGGAGGGCAAGGTGGTCGGGGTCGCCTTCCAGGGCTATAGCGGCGACATCGCGCAAGGCGTCGCTTACATGATCCCGACGCCGGTCATCCGGCGTTTTCTCAAGGACATCGAGGACGGCCATTACGACCGCTACGTCGATCTCGGCATCACTTACACGAAACTGCAAAACCCGGCGCAACGCCAATATCTTGGGCTGAAGGACGACGGCCGCGGCGTGCTGGTCGACACCGTGATCGAGGCCGGACCGTGTGGGAAGTCACTGCGACAGGGCGACGTCCTTCTTTCAATCGACGGGCATGCGATCGCGAGCGATGCCTTTGTCGAATACGAGGGCGAGCGGGTGCAGATGCCGGAGGTAGTGGAGCGAAAATTCAAGGGCGACAAGGTCAAGCTCGACCTGTTGCGCAACAAGCAGCCGATGACGGTGGAGGTGACGTTAGGCACGGTCTGGCCCTACTTCATGCAGGGCCACAGCTACGACATTCGTCCGCGCTTTGTCCTCTATGGCGGCCTCCTCTTCCAGCCGATGTCGCTCGACCTGCTCGAGGCTTATCGCATCAGCGATCTGCGCGTTCGGCATTTCTTCGATTTCTTCGTCAGCGATCAGATTTATCTGCAACATCCGGAGGTCGTCATCCTGACGAACATCCTGCCGGACCCAATCAATACCTATCTGGTGCCGTACCGCGACGACATCGTGGATGAGATCGACGGGAAGAAAATCGGGACGCTGACCGATTTGGCGCGGGCCTTCGAGCAGCCGGCGGATCGATTCGTGGTCAAGATGGTTGGCGACGGTCCGCCGCTGGTGCTCGATCCCAAACAAGTGGAGGAAGCGCGCGAACGCATCAAGACGCGCTACAACGTCTTCTCGGAGCAAAATCTTGACGAGCAGCCGCCGCCGAAGCCCGCCGCCGCGGCTCAAAACAATCCCTGATCATGCGCACAACTGCTCTTTTTCTCATCGCGCTCATCGCAACGTTCCCGCTCGCCGAGGCGAAAAAGCCGCCCGTGGCGGTAAAGGAATTGACTGCTTCCGCACGCGGTGCGGTGCAGGCCAAGGAAGTTTCCCTGGTCCGGGTCAACGTTACCGGGCAGCCCTACGATTATTTTCGACCATGGCAAAAGAAGGCGCCCTTCTCCAAGCGCGCCCTCGGCGCCGTTCTGCCGCATGATCGGGTCCTCGTGACCGCCGATCTGGTGGCGAATCAAAATTACGTCGAGCTGGAGCGCGCAGAATCGGGCGAGAGAACGGCGGCCAACGTCGTAGTGGTCGATTACGAAGCGAACCTCGCGCTCCTCGAGCCGATCGATAAGACATTTCTGAAAGGATTGCAGCCCCTCGATCTCGCCCTCAACACCGTTGTGGGCGACAAGCTTTCGGCCTGGCAATTGGAATCGACCGGCACGCTCGTCGTGACCGAAGGCATTGTAACCACGATTGGAATGACACGTTACCCGGCGGACGTGGCTGATTTTCTCACCTACCGGATGAGCATTCCGATGCAGTATCGCGACAACAGCTACACCGTGCCGCTGGTCAAGAACAACAAGCTCGCCGCGCTGCTCCTGCGTTTCGACCCGCGCACCCAGGTGATGGACGCTATTCCGGCGCCGATCATCGCGCACTTCTTGAAAGACGCGAGCGGTCCTAAATACCAGGGTTTCCCGTCGTTAGGCATTTCCTTTTTCCCGACGCGTGATCCGGAGCTGCGCAAGTACGCCGACGATACCGATGGGTCTGGCGGGGTTTACATCACGAGCGTCGAACCGGGACAGCCGGCAGCCAAGGCGGGCCTGCAGGCGGGTGACATTATTACGGCGGTCGGCGACAACCAAATCGACCAAAACGGAAACTACGTCGACCCGCTCTATGGGAAGCTGGGTTTTGGCAACCTGCTAACCGGGAAAGCCTATAGCGGCGATACCGTCGCGCTGCACATTCAGCGCGCGGGCAAGACGCTCACTCTCAGCGTCAAGCTGGAGCATCGCTCGGAAGAGGATTACGTCATTCCGCCCTACAACATCGATGATCCGCCCTCCTATTACGTCCTGGGAGGATTGATCTTCCAGGAACTTACCCGGCAATACCTCAAGGAATGGGGCGCAGACTGGCAAAAAACCGCGCCTCAGGATTTCGTTTATCTCGACAGGTTTCAGTCCGAACTTTTCCCGCCGGGCGAGGAACGGGTCGTGATCCTGAGCCAGGTGCTGCCGGCCAACAGCACGATCGGTTACGACGATGTCAGTTATCTCGTGGTGAAGAAGGTCAACGGGAAACCGGTCAACTCGTTGCGAGACCTGGCCGAAGCAGTGAAAACGCCGATCAACGGCTTTCACGTTATCGAAACGGTGGACGACCCGAAACAGCTGGTACTCGACGCAGCGCAAGTGACGGCGGAAGCGGAGGACCTGCAGAAAAGCTACGGACTGCCGGCGCTGCAGCGTTTGTGGTGAGCCCGAGCGCTGTCCCACCCTTCGGCGCGATCTTCGACTGGGACGGCGTCATCATCGACTCCGGGAAGCTGCACGAGCTAAGCTGGCGTCGGCTGGCTGCGGAACTAGGGAACTCGATCGCGCCGGATAGTTTCATTCGCGGCTTCGGGATGAAGAGCGCACGAATCATCAAGGAGATACACGGGTGGGCGAAAGATCCGGCCGAGATCGCACGCCTGACGAATCGCAAGGAAGCGCTCTATCGGGAGATCGTGAGGCGGAGCGAGATCGCCGCGTTGCCCGGTGCGGCGGAATGGCTGGCTCGCCTGCGCGAGGCCGGTGTACCCTGTGCGGTTGCGTCCTCCACCCAGCGCTTGAATATCGACGCGGTTCTGGCGCGCATCGGATTGCAGGAAGCGTTTTGCGCCATCGTTTCGGCGGAGGACGTCGTCCATGGAAAACCGCATCCGGAGGTTTTCCTGAAAGCCGCCGAGAGGCTGAAGATTGCGCCGGAAGGGTGCGTCGTCTTCGAGGACGCGCATGTCGGGATCGAGGCTGGGCACGCCGCCGGGATGAAGGTCGTCGCGGTTACGACAACGCACCGGCCGGATGAATTAGGAGCGGCCGACCTTGTCGTCAGGCGACTGGATGAGCTGACGATTGAGCAAGTCGCCTCGCTCATCGCCTAAACTCAATCCCCGAACGAAATCTCCACGTCTCGCGCCGTCTCCACCATCTGGCTGGTTGGTTGCACAAGGCGCAATCGATTGACCGCGTCGGCGATCGGTACGTGTTGGACCTGGTAGTTCTGGTAGCTCACCATGGAACCAAAATGACCCTCGTTGGCCAGTTGCACGGCTTTGACCCCGAAACGCGTCCCAAGGATGCGATCAAGTGTGGTCGGCGCGCCGCCACGCTGCAAATGTCCGAGCACGCAGCAGCGCGTCTCCTTACCGGTCCGCACAGCCAGCTCCTGCGCCACGACCTCGCCGATCCCGCCAAAGCGATATTCCCCCGCTCCCGCCCGATGCAGCACCTGCTGACCATCCCGGGGCGTCGCTCCTTCCGCGGCGACGACGAGCGAACTCAAGCTCCCCGCCGCATCCCGCCGCTTGATGAAATCAGCCAGCTTATCATAGGAGAAAGGGATCTCCGGAATCAGGATCGCATCGGCTCCGCCTGCAATCCCGCCGTGGAGCGCGATCCAGCCGGCGTGACGACCCATCACTTCGAGCACCATGACGCGTTTGTGACTCGTCGCCGTCGTATGCAGGCGATCCAGCGCATCGGCCACGGCCGCGACCGCGGAATCGAAACCGAAGGTCATGGCCGTCGCCTCAAGATCGTTGTCGATCGTTTTTGGAACGCCGATGCATTTGATGCCCGCTTCCTGCAACTGCAGCGCGGTACTCATCGAGCCGTCGCCGCCCACAATGAGAAGCGCTTTCACCTGCAAACGATTCAGAACCTCGCGCGACTGCTCGATTATTTGTGCCGGCACGACCGCGCGATTGCCGCTGCCGACCTTGGCAATGAAATGGCCCCGGTTGGTCGTGCCGAGGATTGTTCCCCCTAACGGCATGATGCCGGAAGACCGCGCTCGATCAAGGATCATGTAATGCTCCGGCAGGAGCAGCCCTTCAAAGCCGTCTTTGAAACCGATCACTTCCCAACCCAGCTTGTCCGCTGCCAGGACAACGCCACGCAGGACCGCATTCAGACCCGGGCAATCGCCTCCGCTGGTCAGGACGCCGATTCTCGGCTTCATCACTGGTTCGGACCGTCGAGCACCTGCTTACGATCCATTGGCCGGCCGGCTGCCGCCCAACGGTCGTAGAGCGACCAGCCCCGCTCGAGCAGGGCGGCGCCTTCGGTGAAGCGATCGGAACTTCCCAGCACCACCACGATCAAACGCCGCGGAGTGATGACGGTCGTCGTACCTTGTTCGACCACCTCCGACGGCCGCGCTGCGCTGAGAACCAGGCAATCGCCCGCTCGCTGGGTAAGCCCGGTCTTGACCCCGTCGATGTTGTCGCGTCCGAGCAATTCGTTCGTGTTCCGCAGGAGGTAGCGCATGCGGCTGGGACCGCGGCCGAATTCAATCTCCCGCTCCTTTTGGGAGACGTAAAAGCGGAAACCGGCATTGTTCATCGCGTATCTCGTCAGGCGGGCGACATCCGCCGCGGTCGAGAAGGGCTTTTCTTTCGTGTCGATGCCACTCGGGTTGAGAAACCGCGTCCGCTCCATCCCGAGATGCCGTGCGAGCGCGTTCATCTGAAGAACAAAATAATCGGCCGGCGTACCGCGCGCCGCCTGTCCGCTTGGCGGAACGAGCGCCTGCAAGGCGTGGCCGACGTGATTCGCAATGGTGTAGGCGGCGATGTTGTCGGATTGCACGAGCGCCGCGTAGAGCAGGTCGCGGAGCGTGATCGTATCGCCCGGTTGAAAACCAATGTTGTTCTCGCTCGTTCCGGCAAAGGCAGCCTCGGGAATAACCGCGACCTGAGCGAGATCGCCGCTTCGTTTCGCCGACCAATCGAGCACCACCATCGCCGTCGCGATCTTCGTCAAGCTGCCGATTTGCCGTTTTTTGTCAGCTTGGAACTTCTCCAGAATGTAGCCGGTCTTGGCGTCGACCGTGATCGATGCCTCGGCCGCGCGCGACGGCGCGGTGGCGCCAAAAAAGAGCGCGAGCGCGACGGCAAGAAGCGGGATTTTACGAAGGGAAATGATCACGGCCGGTTCGATCGCTGCACGGTAACTGGCCGCCTTCGCTTGGCAACCGCAATCCTGCCGCGCCTTCGCCAGCAGCGGACATTCTTACCTAACGAAGCGAGACCGAGTTGCGCGCGCCGTAGCGGAAGGGATCAGGGCTAAGCACCAGGAGAATCCGCTCCGCCGCGTTGCGCAGATCAAACGGGGTCGCTTTGCCCATGCCACTCGCAAGGACTGTCCCACGTCTGCCCTGCCTGTTGCTGACGCTCGCCATGTCGAACTCATAAATGACGCGGTGTCTCACCACGTCCGTCACTTTCACATGCAGAGCGAGAAACGACTGGCCGGCGCCGAAGACGCCGAAGAAGAAGCGTGCGGCCGGGCTGCCCCCGTCGACCAGGTCGAATTGGCCTTCAACCAGCCAGCCGACTTTTGGCCTTTCGTTGTCTGCGAGGATACGAGCGGGCGCGATCGTGCTCAACTCTTCTTTCAGATCTTCGGCAAAAGCGACTGGCGTGAGCGCCTTGCGTATTGGCATCTCACCAACGGAGGCCGCTTCGTCCCCGCGGAAAATCGCCGAATCAATGCAAAACGGCCGAATGTAAATCGCCAATGGATTCGTTTCCGCCACGCCGCAGTTGGTTTGGTAACGAACCCGTGAGCCGACGTCCTTGGCGTCGACGACACCCGCGGGCGCCTCTCCTCCGGAGTTCGGAACGTAAGTCCTCGTGACCACCATATCGGCGCACGAACAGAGCAACAGGCAGGAAGCGATGGCGATGAAAGGTTTCATAAGCTAGTGGCGCCGGCTGCCGTCGTTAGGACAACAAGCCAGCAACTCCATTTGGATGATGCAACTCTCGTGCCGTCGCCGCTAAAATTTCAAGTCCGGCCCTCTTCCTCCCGCCCGGCACGATGGCTCGTCACCAGCCCGCGGCAGATGAAGTAGACGATCGCTGCTGAGGGCAAACCCATGACGAGCGACCCGATCAAGAGTGGACGGCCGACAGTGAAAAACGTTTCCCATTGAATGTATTCGCGCAGGGAGAGAGCGCGGAGGTTGAAGCGGGCCGGGAGATGACCGTAGAGCGACCAGTAGCCGATCTTGTATTCCCAAAGGTAAATCGCCGGCATAAACGGCAGAAGGAGATCGTGCAACTGCACGCTGATGGCGGCCGCGATCTTATTGCTCTTGCACAACCACGCGACCAGGATCGAGAGCAGCGTCTTCAGACTCCAAAGCGGGGTGAAGCCAAAGAAAATCCCGATCGCCACCCCGAGCGCGATCGAATGTGGCGTGTCCTCAATCGTCACGAGGCGGAAATGCAGGTGGCCCAACCAGTTTCGAAAACGGGCCCAGAGGTCTGGTCTCATTGGATCTGTCTCAGCCATTACATTGCACGCCTAACGAAAAAGCTCAGCCTGCCGCGCCGGAGCTTTGGCCAGTTGGCCGAGCGCCGCGCGCAGGCGGAGTGCCGCATGCGGGGCGAAATCGAGAGCGTTGTTGTTGAAGATCACATGCACGATGCCGGCCTTTCGCGCCAGCTTCTTCGCCCGGTCGGCGACTTCGCTAATCTCCTCATCGCTGTAATCGTAATAGAAGCGTTCCGCCACCGTTTTGCCGCGCAGGTATCCCTCCGCGTTTCGCCCGTGAAGGCGGAGGCAGGCGAGCCTGCCGGTGGTGACTTCGTTGAAAGAGCTCGGCATGATGGTGAAATGCTTGTCGTTAGGCGCATCGACCAGCACGAGCGCGGTTCGATGGCACTGAAAAAACTCCAGCGTCCGCGCTAGTTGCTCGCCGTCCACCCAGTTCCGATTCCGCAGCTCAACCACTGCGCCTATCGGCGTAAGACGTCTGAGCAATTCGTCCAGCTCCGTCAAGTCATGCTTTCGCGGCGAGAAAGCGGGGGAAAGTTGCAGAAGAAAAACTCCAAACTTGTTCGCCGCCCGCAGGGGTTCGACCGAGGAGATCAACTGCTCGAGCAGCGCACGCTCAAGCTCCGGTGTTAGCGCTACCCTCCCCTTCTCGTCCGCCTCCGCAAGGCGTTGCAGCACGAGCGGGAGCGACTTCACGTTCGCTGCGTGTCGCGAAAGCAGACGATGCAGCTTAACGTCGAAAACGAACTCGTCAGGCGTGACCTGGCACCACCGCTCGACGAGCCGCACGTCCGGGACAGCATAGAAAGTCGAGTTCACTTCCACCAATTCGAAATGCTGCGCGTACCAGGGCAGACGCTCGCTCGCCGGCAGCTTCGGCGGATACCAGCGTTCGACAAATCCGGGATCGGACCAGCTTGCCGTGCCAACCAGAATCCGGCCCGCTTCAGTTGATCGGCGCGGCGTCATCAAAGAGAAAACGCGCGCTGCGCTTCAAAGGCAACCGCGATTGCGATTGGTTGCGGGGGCGGGATTTGAACCCGCGGCCTTCAGGTTATGAGCCTGACGAGCTACCAGACTGCTCCACCCCGCGATCTTGAGAGGCCAACTATCACCGCGTTCGCGAGGAACGCAACCCCGTCCGGGGCGATCCGCTGCCAGACAAAATACTTGCTGCTCCGATCTTCAGAGGCAAGGTATACGCCCTCTCGGCGGCAAAAAATTCCAGCGTAGCTCAGTGGTAGAGCGGTCGGCTGTTAACCGATTGGTCGTAGGTTCGAATCCTACCGCTGGAGCCACTTCCTCTACATCCCCCGCGGCGGCCGTGCCGCTAGGCCTTCCCTCCGAAGCTCACGTAGTCGTCGAGGTCGAGCAGGTCCGCCCAGGTTTTAATGTCCTCGCGGGTTTGGCTGATTTTGTTCAGCATCTCCCCAAAATACTCGCGCGATTCGGCATCACTGTCGGGGCCGCGCCGCAGCATGTAATCGCTCCACTGCTCGATCTCCCAAGGGTTCCGTTTGTGCAGCGCGGTCTCGTTGATCCAGGAAAAGATCTCTCCGTCGCCCTTGCCGGCGGCGAGCTCTTCGCGGAGCGCCGTCGGATCAATCCCGACAAAGTTAACGAACCGCTGATCGAGCGGACAGTTGTAATGATACTCGCCGCTCTTGCCCGCAATCTCAGCGCGGCCTTTGTCGAGCATGCGCGGCAGAATGACATAGCCCCCGAGGCGAGCACGCGGGCTGCGTGGCGGACGTTTCGTTAGATCCGGGGCCGAAGCTTTCGTGTTGTTTTCAGTCATCGCTGTTTGTTCTTCGTCGGTTGTGACTGGACTCTTCTATCCCGTCAGGCTGCGACCAGATTGTTGAGCTTGTCCAAGATCGCCTTCTTTGGCGCACCGCCGACGAGTTGATCCTTCAATACGCCGCCATGAAAAAAGAGCAGGGTCGGCACAGCGCGGACGTTGAACCGCTGCATGAGGGCGGGATCATCGTCGATGTTCACCTTCGCGATGCGAACGCGCCCTTCGTTTTCGCGCGCGATCTCGTCGAGCACAGGCGCGATCATCTTGCAGGGGCCGCACCAGGCAGCCCAGAAGTCGACCAGGGTTGGAACAGGCGATTGCAGGACCGCCTTTTCAAAGCTGGCTTCGTTGATGTTGATAGGTTCGTTCATGTCTTGTTGGTTGAGTTAATTTGTCCGCCGCCGAGCTCGCGTATTGAATGGGGGCAGCTCGCGCGGCACCACGGTGCAAAAGAGTTTTTCCGTTCCGCGGAGGAACATCAGCGACGACGGAACTCCGATGGCGGGGGCGACGAGTCGCTTGTGCAAATCGTCGACTGTGGCGATCGGCTGGCCTTCGAAGCCGACGATGGTGTCGTTAGGCCGGAGCCCCGCGAGAGCCGCCGGGCTGCCCGGCTCGACTTCCATGACGAGGACGCCGCTGTCGTTAGGCAGTTTGTGAAAACGCACCACCCGCGGATGGAGCGGAACGCTTTGGCCTGCGACCCCGATCGAGCTGCGCCGGATGCGCCCCTCCTTGATCAGCCAGCCGGCGACAAACTTCGCCGTGTTGCTCGCGATCGCGAAGCAAATTCCCTGCGCCGGGAGAATCACGGCCGTGTTTACGCCGATCACTTCGCCGGCGCTGTTAAGGAGCGGTCCGCCGGAGTTACCCGGGTTGAGCGCCGCATCGGTTTGGATGATCTCGTCCATTAGCCGCCCCGATTCGGAACGCATCGAACGACCCAGCGCGCTTACGATTCCGGCTGTGACGGTCTGCTGAAACCCGTAGGGCGAACCGACCGCGACCGCGATCTGGCCGACGCGAATCTGGGATGAATCGGCCAACCTCACCTGCGGCACAACGGGCGCATCGATCCGGATCACGGCGAGGTCGGTTTCCGGATCTGTCCCGATCAGTTGCGCGGGATAAACGCGCGCGTCGCGCAGCGTCACCTCGATTTCGCGCGCGCCGTGCACCACGTGGCTGTTCGTCAGGATAAATCCATCCCGCGCGAGGATGAATCCGGAGCCGCCGCCCGAACCGCGCTCGGCCCCCAGGACGCGGATGTTAACCACGCTCGGCGCAACGCGGTTGACGACGGCCGCAATCGTTTGGGAATAGACGTCGAGTAATTGCGCGTCGGCTAACGACTCGCTGATTCGTCCGAGCTGTTCGTGATCGTCTCCGAAAATGGGAACAAGCCGTGGCGCGCGCCGTCGATTCCTTGGGTGAAGAGTTTGCATATTCCTGGTTGCGCTTCTCACCAGGGCAACGGCTGGCCCAGGTGGACGAACGTTCCGTGAGGTCCATCGGCGGGGAGCGTGGCAAGGGTGGCGCTGGTTTTTGCGCCATCCACGATTTCCATCATCGCCTCCTCCCCACCCATCTCCGTCTTGACCCAGCCGGGGTGGGCTGCGTTCACCTTGATCTTGGTGTCCTTCAGCTCATAGGCAAGCTGCACCGTATAGGCGTTGACCGCCGCCTTTGAGACGTTGTAGGCGGAGAATGACTTGCTGTCGTAGATCGGTGAACCAGGTTTGGCATGCAGCGCGATCGATCCCAGAATGCTGGAGAGATTGACGATGCGACCCGCCTCGCTTTTTCGTAGCAACGGCAGGAACGCCTGTGTCGTTTCGATCAGCCCAAAAACGTTCGTGTCGAATGTCTCGCGCCAAGCCTCCATGGATTGTTCGCTCACTTTTTCCCCTTTCTCGCGCTTCATCACGCCGGCGTTGTTGACCAGAATGTCGAGCCGCCCGAAATCGCGTTCCACTGTTTCGGCCGCTCGCCTGATGCTCTCCGATTTGCTGACGTCAAGCTCGATGGAATGCGCGTCGATGCCCTCTTTGCGCAGTTCCTCGGCCGCCGCCTCCCCTTTCTTCGCGTCACGCGCCCCGAGCAAAACGGTAATGCCCTGTCGCCCAAGCTGACGGGCGGTTTCGAGTCCGATGCCCTTGTTGGCCCCGGTGATTAATGCGGTCTTTTTGTTGTTCATAAATGTAATGGTAAAATGCTTTCGTTAGGCTGATGGCATCATCTCGCTCAGCTTAAGACGAGCGAGTGGTGGGAAAAACAGGGATGGGAAAGTCGTGCTCCAGGCGAGCTGTTCCGCTTCCTGCACCGCCTGAGCGATCCAGTCGCCTCTGTCTGGGAACGCTTCCTCGTACTGCGATTGGATCGCGCTCCGGAGTCGACTGATTCCGTTCTTTAATTTCTGGCAATAATCCGATGGAAACTCCTCGGGTGGTTCGCACTGATCGATCATTGGTCTTGTCTGCATATCATTTTGTGGTTTTAATGGACTGGTCATCTATTCCGAATTCGGTCGCGTCGTGGATGCATTTCGCTCGCTATTTTGCCGTCGCCATATTCGACGCGCCGAGCAGTTCCATGGCGCCCTTGGCGAGATTGCGCAGCGGACGGATGTCGTTCTCGATCCGTGCCTGCGCGAGGCTGCCCTGGAAAAATGCCACCAGCATCTGGGCCTTGGCTTTTGCGTCGGATGCCGCAATCAATCCCTGGGCATGCGCGTCTCGAATGGCTGATTCAAAGTATTTGGCATTTCGGTCGAGAATCTTGTGCACCTGCTCGCCGATGGCGCGATCCTGCGTCCCGATCTCACAGCCGAGGGTACAGTAAGGGCAGCCGAGGACCGCGCCGCACTCTCCGTGTGCCTTTGTTTGGCCCTGGTAGACATGTTCGAAATATCGCCGGAGACGGTCCAGCGGCGGGACCGTTGGCGAAAAAATCTCGTCCATTCGCGCCTTCTTTCGCTTCCAGTCCGCCTCCAGGGCTTTGACTGCGAGCGCCGATTTCGATTGGAAGAAATGATAGAAGCTGCCTTTCTTCGCGCCCGCCTTCTCACAGATGGCGTCGACCGAGGTTGATCCGTAGCTGTTTTCCCAGATCAAATCCATCGCCGCGTTCATCAACCGCTCTTCGGCATCGCTCTGTCTCGGCACGCCTGAATCGTGTCATAGTTTACTAATCAGTCAACTATTTTTTTGGCTGCCAGTTTGGCTTTTTCTAATCCATCGTGATCTGGAGCCAGCATGTCCAATCTTATTCGACTGCCCTGCGATGAGGCGCTGATCCGCGCGCAACCGGGCGCGATCCCGTGCTCTAAAAGAGCCGGTCGCTGGATTCTTGCCGCAACGATTCTCGGGTCGAGCATGGCCTTCATTGACGGCACGGTCGTAAATGTCGCCCTTCCGGCGTTACAGGAGGCGCTGAACGCCGGCGTTGTCGACGTGCAATGGGTTATCGAAGCCTATTCCCTTTTGCTTTCCGCTTTTCTCCTTGCCGGCGGGTCGTTAGGCGACCAGTTCGGACGCCGCCGGATTTTCCTCCTTGGCATCGCATTGTTTGCCTGCGCCTCCGCGGGCTGCGGCCTCGCGCAGACAATTCGGCAGTTGATCGCCGCGCGGGCCCTGCAGGGAATCGGCGCGTCGCTACTCGTTCCCGGAAGCCTTGCCATCATCAGCAGTTCCTTTGCGGTGGAAGCTCGCGGTCGTGCAATTGGAACATGGTCGGGCTTTAGCGCCGTCACCGCCGCAGTCGGGCCGGTGCTTGGCGGATGGTTGATCGAGCACGTTTCCTGGCGCGCCGTCTTCTTCATCAATGTGCCGTTGGCGCTCCTCGTGATTTTGATCTCACTCTGGCGTGTGCCGGAGAGCGCGGGTGAAGAAGGCGCGCGACCGGACTGGTGGGGAGGATTGCTCGCCGCGCTCGGTCTGGGGTCTCTGGTCTATGGATTGATCGAATCATCGCGCCTCGGCTTCACTCACCTCTGGATCGAAATCGCTCTCGGCGCGGCCGCCATGTTTATCGTGCTTTTCCTGATCATCGAGGCACGAAGCTCGCATCCCATGCTGCCGCTCGAGCTCTTTCGCTCCCGCTCATTCGCCGGTGCCAATCTGCTTACGCTCTTGCTCTACGGCGCGCTGGGCGGCGCGCTCTTTTTTCTGCCGCTCAATCTGATCCAGGTGCAACGCTACTCACCGACGGCCGCGGGCGCCGCTCTTCTACCGTTTATTCTGATCATATTTCTCCTCTCCCGCTGGTCGGGCGGGCTCGTCGAAAAAGTGGGCGCCCGATTCCCGCTCGTAACGGGTCCGTTGGTCGCCGCTACCGGGTTCGCGCTGTTCCTTTGGCCGGATATTGGCGGCAGCTACTGGATGACATTTTTTCCGGCCATCGTTGTTCTTGGTCTTGGGATGGCGGTGAGCGTCGCTCCACTCACTACGACGGTGATGAATTCCGTTCCGGAGAGCCGGGTCGGCGTCGCTTCGGGAATCAATAACGCGGTTTCGCGAACAGCGGGACTGCTCGCGATCGCGATCTTCGGGATCATCATGCTGCAGGAATTTAATCAATCGTTAGATGGCCGTTTGCCTGGCCTTCGGCTGACGCCGGTTGCGCGGCGCGAACTGGCGCAGCAGCGAGACAAACTCGCCGGCGCCGAACTGCCCGAAGAATTGGATGCAAACACGCGCGATCTCGTCAGGCGCGCGATCGACGACTCCTTTGTGAAGGGCTTTCGTGTCGTGATGATCTTGAGCGTTGTCCTCGCGATCGGCAGCGCGGTTAGCGCGCTGATCCTGATTCGAACCCAATCGAGTCGGAGCCAGCCTGACAAAAGGCCCGTGATGGCAAAAAACACTACGCGCAGGTGACGCCACCTCTGCGTAGCTTAGATTGGCGGAAACGCATGAATACCATCCGCGGAATCAAATTGCGCTGGCTGCACGAATCGCTGGGCGACGTGACCTACCAGTTGACCCGGCTGCATTTCACCCCGCCGGCGCCATATCGCTGGCAACCGGCGATCAATGCCTTCCAATGCGACAAAGGTTTGCGAATCTGCGTCGAGCTGGCCGGTGTCGATCGCGCACAAGTCGATCTGACGGTAGAGCCGCAACGCGTCGTCCTGCGCGGCATCCGCCCGGCACCCGAGCCGACCGGCGACGAAGGTCGCGCGGTACAGATGATCGCGTTCGAGATCGACTACGGACCCTTCGAACGAATCGTCGAACTGCCGGTGCCGGTCGATGTCGATCAGGCCCGGGCCGAGCAACGCAACGGATTTCTCTGGATCGAATTGCCCTTCAAAAAATGAGCGAGCAACCTCTGAGCGCATTGCAAGGGACGGGGGCGGATCCGGCGGTGGCCGCCGGCGCGGCGCAGATCGGCGCGGTGGAGGAAATGCCGACGATTCCCGGCACCCTCGCCATCCTGCCAGTGCGCGGCTTTGTTGTTTTTCCCCGCACCGTTTCGCCGCTCAATGTGCAGCGACCGGCGTCGATTCAGTTGCTGAACGAAACGTTGCCGCAAAACAAGATTATCGGCCTCATCACGCAGCGCGACGAAGCGAAAGAGGAACCTGATGTGGTTGATCTCTACCAGGTTGGAACGGCGGTCATCGTCTTGAAACTGTTGCGCCAGTCCGACCGCCACGTGGTCGTGATCGCGCAGGGGTTGCGGCGTTTTGCCATTCGCAAGATTACTCAGACATCGCCCTATCTGACCGCCGAAGTCGAACTCTTGAACATGCTGCCGGCGGCGACGACGAAAGAATTCGAGGCGGAATTTCGCAACCTGCGGGACTCGGCCGCCCGCTTGCTCGAACTCACGCCCGATGTGCCGGAGCAGGCACGCGCGATTGTGCTCGGACTCGAGGATGCCGAGCAGCTAACCGATTTTCTGGCGCCGAACTTGAATATCGAGTTCGCACAAAAGCAGGCGCTCCTGGAGGAAAACGATCTCGAGAAACGAATCCGCAGCGTGCAGGCGAGTATTTCTTCGCAGCTCGAGATCGCGCAAATCCAGCAAAAGTTGCAGCAGGACGTGCAGTCGCAGTTTTCCGATGCGCAACGCCGCGCTTATCTCCGCGAACAGGTCAAGGCGATCCAGAAGGAACTGGGCGAAGGCGAATCCGGCGCCGAGGAGCAGATGGCGCAGCTGCGCAAGAAGCTCGAGGAAGCTAAGCCGCCCGAGGAAGTGATGAAGCAGGCGGAGCGCGAGTTGAAGCGGCTCGATTTCATTCCGCCCGCCAGCCCGGATTATTCCGTCATCGTGACCTACATCGAGACCATCGCGGAGTTGCCCTGGTCGAAGATGAGCGAGGATAATCTCGATCTCGACAAGGCGCAGGAGATTCTCGATCGCGATCATTACGATCTCGAAAAAGTGAAACGGCGGCTGATCGAATATCTCGCCGTACGCAAGCTCAACCCGCAGGGGCACGGGCCGATCCTTTGTTTCCTCGGGCCGCCGGGCGTGGGCAAGACGAGCCTTGGGCAATCGATCGCCGACGCCCTTGGAAGGAAGTTCGTCAGGCTGAGCCTGGGCGGGATTCGCGATGAGGCCGAGATTCGCGGGCATCGCCGCACTTACATCGGGTCGATGCCGGGGCGCATTATTCAGGAATTGCGCCGCGCCGGGACACGCAACCCAGTCATGATGCTGGACGAGGTCGATAAGCTCGGGACCGACTTCCGCGGCGATCCGGCGAGCGCGCTGCTCGAGGTGCTCGATCCGCGGCAGAATTTTTCCTTTGTCGATCGCTACCTCGATGTGCCGTTCGATCTCTCCCAGGTCATCTTTATTGCGACCGCCAACTATATCGAGGGCGTGCCGGAACCGATGCGCGACCGAATGGAGTTGATCACGCTCGCCGGGTACACCGGGCGAGAGAAGCTGGAAATCGCGCGCCGCTACCTCGTCCGGCGGCAACTGGAGGAGAACGGGCTCAAACCGGAGCAATGCGAATGGCAGGAAGAAGCGCTCGTGCGGGTGATCGATAACTACACGCACGAAGCCGGCGTGCGCGAACTTGAACGGCAGATCGGGGCGGTCATTCGCGGCGTGGCAGCACAGGTTGCGCGCGGCAAGACTGAACACGTCACCGTTACTCCGGAGGTGGTTGGCGAGACGCTCGGACCGGTGCGCTATATTCACGACACCAAACTGACGGCGAACAAACCGGGCATCGTGACCGGGTTGGCCTACACGCCGGCCGGGGGAGAAGTCCTGCACATCGAGGCGACTCGTTACCCCGGTAAAGGCAACGTTACGCTTACCGGCCAGATCGGAGAGGTAATGAAGGAATCCATGCAGGCCGCGCTCAGTCTGGTGCGCAGTCGCGACGGGCAGGTCGGCATCAAACCCAATGCATTTCGCGATACGGACATTCATGTGCATGTCCCGGCCGGCGCGGTGCCAAAGGATGGTCCATCGGCCGGCGTCGCGATGTTTACCGCGCTGGCTTCATTATTCAGCAACACGCCAGTCCGTTCGGACGTGGCGATGACTGGTGAGATCACTCTGCGCGGGCTGGTGCTGCCAATTGGCGGCTTGAAGGAAAAAAGTCTGGCCGCAATGCGCGCCGGCATTACGACCGTCATCATCCCGAAGCAGAACGAAAAAGACCTGGTCGATATTCCGGAAGAAGCGAAACAGAAATTGCAATTCGTCCCGGTAGAAACGGTCGATGAAGTGTTGAAGACGGCGCTCGAACAACCGCCCTCGCCTTACGAAGGCTAGTCTTTCTGCTTGCGGTTTCGCTCCTCGCGACCTGACACTCGCGCCGTGCGAAAACTGAAGCTGACGTTAGGCGTATTGATGATTGGGGCGCTCTTTGTTCCTTTGAGTGAGTGCAGCCATGAGGGGAAGGAGAGGGCAGCCGCTCCTCCGCCAAAGACACTTGCCCAAAGAATATTCCCACACAGCAACGAGCAGACTGACTACGACTACGGCGCCACCCGCCTGGGCTTGTCTGAAAACGGCGTGCTGACGTTGATCGCATTTGGCTGGCCGTTGGTACTCGCACTGTGCAATCCGCGAGTTGCAGCAAAACGGCGCTCCTGGATCCTTTACACGGTCGAGCTCCTGCTTTCCGCGGGGACGATCTACTGGATCTATGAGGTGACGCGGTTCGCCACAAGGCTCTGGGGCGCCTTCCTGGTTTTCGCCCTGGTCGCCGTTTATGCCTTCGCGGCGCTGCTCGATCTTTGGCGGAATATTACCGCTCCTCCGGCTCGTAATTAATTTCTTGTCGCGCGGGTCGGACGGGCTAAAATTGGTGCCCCGAATGGGAATTCGCGGCGTGCGTCTCTGAACCGCCAGTTGGTACTCAGGCGCGTCCGCGGAAACCAAAGGATGCACAACTTCACCGACCATTTCGCTGCTGCTCACCTGCAATGGTCGCATCCTCTTCGCGCGCTGCTGCGTTCCTTCGCTGTCGTTGGGCGCAGTCGTTTTCGCTCCTGGCCGTCCGTTATTTCCCGGCGATGAGCAAACCCGCAATGAAAAATCACCAAGGGGAGAACCCCCGCATTATGAGCGATAATCCAGCCGAGCTCAGTTTAGGCAATTTTTTGAGAAGCGAAGGGGGCGACCCGCTGCAAGCCCCGCCCAGTTTCACCCGATGGATGCAGGCGGGCGCCTGGGCGATCGAACTTTACGAGCCGGAGCTGTGCGCGCCCGCAGATCCACGCACCACCATCACCTATGGCGGCAAGCCGCAATCGGTCATCAACCTCTGCTCCTACAATTATCTGGGGCTGGCCAATCATCCGGAGGTGATCGCCGCTGCCCACGACGCCCTCAGCACCCACGGCCTCGGCGCCTGCGGTTCGCCCATGCTCTCCGGCATGACCGATCTGCACCGCGAACTGGAACGAAAGCTTGCGCAGTTCCTCGGGCGCGAAGATGCGATGCTTTTCAATAGCGGGTTTGGCGGCGCCCTCGGCACCATCTCCGGCTTGCTCCGCAAGACCGATGTCGCCGTGCTCGACAACCGCTCGCATCTCAGCCTGCGCGACGGCGCGACCCTCTCGCGCTGCCGGTCGGAGAAATTCGAGCATAACGATCCCGCCTCGCTCGACGCCTCCCTCAGCCGGCACAGGGGAAAGCGCCGGCTCGTGATCATCGAAGGCATCTATTCGATGGACGGCGACTTCGGGAATCTCCCCGAGCTGATCGCAGTGGCCGAATCGCATGGCGCGAGCGTCTTCATCGATGAAGCGCATTCCATCCTCGCCTGCGGTGAGCACGGCCGCGGGGCGGCGGAAAAATTCGGGGTCGAGGATCGGGTTCCCCTCACCTATGGCACGTTCTCGAAAGCTTTCGGTTCGCTTGGCGGCTTTGTCGCGGGCTCGCGCGAGACGCTGCAATATCTCCGCTTCTACGCTCATCCCTATGTTTATTCCTGCGCCCTGCCCGCCGTCGTCGTGGCGGCGATCTTGAAATCGCTCGAGATCGGCGCGAGCGAGCCGCAACGGCGCCGCCAACTTTGGGAGAACGCCGATTATTTCCACCGGCAACTGCGCGGATTGGGCATCGACACGGGAAATTCAACGACCTACGTGATGCCAATCGTGATCGGCGATCGCGAACGCATGTACCGCCTCGGTCATGAACTGCGCAGCCGCGGCTTGTGGGTCGCGCCGGTGGATTATCCGGCGGTCCCGCAGGATCGGATTTGCTTCCGTGCCTGCGTCACGTCCCGACACACCCGTGCCGATCTTGACGAAGCGCTCAATATTCTCGAGGACACCCTCGTGCCGGCGCAGATCGCGCAACACGCTTAGGGGCGATCGAACCGTAATCCTTTCGTGCAGCAATCATTTTATCACTCGGAGCTGGGTCATCCCCATACCGGCCGGGCGCGCGCCATCATCAAAGCGCATCCCGAAGTCCGCCAACTGATGGGTCGTAATCCCTGGACGCTTTTGATCGCTCTCGCGGTCGTTAGTCTGCAAACCGGGCTTGCATTTGTTTTTGGGAAATTGGGTTTCGGTTATTGGTGGCTGAGTCTGCCCGTCGCTTACGGCTTGGGCGCTTTCGCCAATCATTCCATGTATGTGCTGATCCACGACGCCGTCCATAATCTCATCCTGCCGAGTAAGAGCTGGAACAAGATGATCGCGATTTTCGCCGATCTGCCGAACCTCGCGCCCGGCGCCATGGGGTTTCAGGTGTATCATCTAAAACACCACTCCCACCAAGGCGATTACGAGTATGACGCCGACCTCGCCAACCAATGGGAGGCTGAACTGGTTGGGAACAGATGGTACGCCAAGGCGCTTTGGCTCCTGCTCTTTCCGATTGTGCAGTTGACCCGGCCACCGCGGATCAAAGCCTTTCGGATGTGGAACCGATGGATTTTCATCAACCTCGTCTGCGCCCTCGCCTATGACGCGGCCATCGTGTACTTCTGTGGCTGGGCCGGCTTATTTTACCTGCTCTGTTCCTTTTCGTTTTCCATTGGCCTGCACCCGGTCGGCGCGCGCTGGATTCAGGAGCATTATACGAACGATCCCGACCAAGAGACCTACAGCTATTACGGGCCGATCAATCGAATCTGCCTGAACATGGGATACCACAACGAACATCACGATTTCCCGACCATCCCCTGGAATAATCTGCCCAGACTGCGGGCGCTCGCCCCGGAGTACTACGACACCTTGAAATATCATCGCTCCTGGAGCGGCCTCCTCTTCCAGTTCATTTTCGATCCCGAATACACCTTGTTTTGCCGGGTCGAGCGGACGAGAGATCGCGAGATGGCTCCGGGCGCTGAGAAGCCTCGCGAAGCCCGCTTTCCGGAGTTGGCCTCACACAGTTAGGTCCCCAATCTCGCCCTCGCCCATGCCAGCAGCCGTCGAGGGCACCTACAAAAATCGCGACGTCGAAGGGCTGCTTGACATTTATTTTTATCGCCGAGTCGGCTTCGCCCTCGCTCGCGTTTTCGCCCGACTCGGACTGGCTCCGACCGGCGTGACATTTCTAAGTCTAATCTCCGGACTCGCGGCCGGGCATCTCTACTACTACCCCGACCTGCGCCTGAATCTGTTCGGGATCGGCTTGCACATCCTCTCCAATGCCTTTGATAACGCGGACGGACAGCTCGCTCGCCTGACGAACACGGGAAGTCGGGCCGGCCGAATCCTCGACAGCATTTCGGATCAACATTGTCTTTTTGGGGATCTACCTGCACCTCGTCCTGCGCTGCCTGGCCGGGGGTGCGTCTCCAGCCATCTGGGTCCTGGCTCTCGCTGCCGGCCTGAGTCACGCCGTGCAGGGCGGTTTCGCCGATTACTTCCGCAACGCGTATCTATTTTTTGTCGCCGGTCCCTCCCGGGCGGAGGTTGACAACTCGGTGCGGCTACGGGCTGAATACAATCAACTCCTCTGGCGGCGCCAGCCCTGGCAAAAGTTTCTCCTTCGCACGTACCTCAATTTCACTCTTGGCCAGGAAAAATTATCGCCGAACCTGATGCGCCTGCGAGTTGCCGCGTGGCGAGCTTTTCCTTCGACCATCCCGCAAGCCATGCGAGCCCGCTATCGCACCGTGGCACGGCCACTCTTTAAATCGATCGGGCTCCTAATGACGAATACGAGGATGCTGATCCTGTTCCTGGTTTTGATCCTGGATCACCCGGCCTGGTATTTCCTCGCGGAGGTGACGATCCTGAATCTGGTCCTGGCGTATGCTCTCATTCGCCAAAACCAGATTTGCCGCCTCTTCCTCCCAGAAATCGAGAACCTTGGCTAACCACCCACTGCTAAATGTTCTCGGGCCAAGACAGATTTTTTCGAGCGACTCGCCGTTGCCCGAGCTCCGAAAATCAAGCATGATATCGCGAATGGCACAGCGCTTTGTCTCCAACAAGAACGAATCGGTCCGAATGTTCGAGAGCGATTTCATGGAGTTCTTTTCGCACGTGCATCCGGCAACTCCGCTTGTCATCTACCTGCCACTGATGAGTTACATGCTCTACGTCGCGGCGGCGCGGCGCGCCCTGCCGCTCAGCGTCGTGGCGGGCATGTTCGTCGCCGGGATTCTGATCTGGAGCTTCGTCGAATACACCATGCACCGCTGGGTTTTCCATTACCAACCGAGGAGCAAATGGGGCCAGTTCCTACACTTCATGCTCCACGGCGTGCACCACGATTATCCAAACGATGCCAGCCGGCTGGTCATGCCACCGGTTGTGAGCCTGCCGCTCGCGGTCATTTTCTACGCACTCTTCGCTTTCCTTTTTGGCCGCTTCTCCCCGGCCGTGTTCGCCGGACTGCTTGCCGGTTATCTCTTCTACGACACGCTGCACTACGCGACGCATCATTTTGCGATGAAACGCGGCGTCTGGCTGTGGCTGAAAAAATATCACATGCGGCACCACTACCAAGACGATGAAGTCGGCTACGGCGTGACTTCGCCGCTCTGGGATCTGGTTTTCGGGACGAAGGAAAAAACCGAAGCGCCGGAAACAATCGAGGCTCGGGTCGATCTCTGAGCGAACGGTCCAGTCAAGGTTTGATCAAGGTCACCCAGGTCGCTTCCAAAGCGGAGCGGGACGCGTTCATCAAATTCCCGTGGCGGATTTATAAGGACGATCCCGCCTGGGTGCCGCCGCTCCTCCTCGAACGAAAGGAGTTTCTCGACCGGAAGAAGCATCCCTTTTTCGAACACGGCGACGCTGCGCTTTTTCTCGCCCGCGCCAACGGGGAAATCGTCGGGCGGATCATGGCGAGCGACGATCCCAACTATAACGCCTATCATCGCAGCAACGTAGGCTGCTTCGGACTTTTCGACTGTGTGAACGACCCCGCGGTGGCGGCTGCGCTCTTCGAAGCCGCAGCCAACTGGCTCCGGGCCAGGGGGCGTGACGAGATCATGGGCCCGATCGATTACTCGACCAATTATGTCTGCGGCCTGCTCGTCGAAGGCTTTACGTTTCCCCCCACCCTCCTCACCGCGCACAACCCACCCTACTACGCGGCGCTGATTGAAGGACTCGGGTTTGCCAAGGTGATGGATTTTTACGCCTGGTGGTTTGCCGAACCGGCCCGGGCCGCGACCCGCCTGCGCCGGATCGCCGCCTCGTTCGAGAAACGTCAGACAGCCAGGATTCGCCAGGGCAACCTGAAAGATTTCCGTGCGGAGGCCGGGCGCCTCCGCGAAATCTACAACGACGCCTGGAAGGAAAACTGGGGGTTTGTTCCCTTCACGGAGAAGGAATTCGAATTCATGGCGAAAGAGCTGAAGCAACTCGTCGTGCCGGAATTCACCCTGATTGCGGAAGTCGGGGACGAGCCGGTCGGATTCATTCTTTGCGTCCCGGATATTAATGTCGCTTTCCGCAGGATCAATGGTCGCCTAACGAGCTGCGGTATCCCGATCGGCCTCGCGAAACTCCTCTACTACAAGAGCCGGCTCCGCACCGCGCGCTTGATAGCGCTCGGAGTCAAACCAAAGTATCGCCGCGGGGGCATCGCCGAGATGCTCGTCCTCAGAATTATCGAAGATGCCATGATCAAGCGCGGGTTCACCGGAGAGCTGAGCATGACACTGGAGAACAATCACCTAATTAATCGCTTCCTCACCGCGATCGGCGCGAAGAAATACAAGACCTACCGGATTTATCAGCGCGCACTCGGAGTTGGCGGACGAAAGTGACAGTGGACGATTTGGCGGCGATCCGCGATGCCGCGCATCTCCGAGCATGCTGACCCGACACTTCAAGCTCGCCGCGCTAGCGATCGTCCTGCTCACGGTCGCGACCCGCCTTCCGTCCCTTCTTCATCCAGAGCCAATCGACGACGAAGCGATGTATTCCGTGGTAGCGAACGAGATCGTCGACGGGGGTCGACCATATGTAGACGCGGTCGAACGAAAACCGCCGCTTCTGTTTTGGACTTATGCCGCGGTGTTCGAGGCAACGGGGAAGTTCAATTGGAAGGCGCTGCACGCAGTTGCGCTACTCTGGACGCTAGGCACGATGGCCGGTTTATTTGTGATCGGTAAGCAATTGTTCAATCGCGAAACCGGGCTCATCGCAGCGCTCCTCTACAGTGTCTTCCAACCCTGGGCGACGTGGAAGAACCTGGCCTTTAACGGCGAACTGCTGATGAATCTTCCGATCGTCTGGGCCTGGGCGATCGGATTCGGACGGAGTCCCTCACGAGTGCGACCCGAACTCCTCGCGGCGGGAGCGCTTCTCTGTATCGGCTTCCTGCTCAAACAGCCGGCAGCGATCGCGGCCGTCCCACTCGGAATCTATCTTCTTCTCCCAAGCTATCGCGCCAGCCGCCGCCTGACTCGAATGGTTTCCCTTGCTCAAGCCGCGACGCTAACGATCGGCTTTTTTGGAACGCTCGGTCTGGTAGCGATCGCGCTACGGCAACAAGGCATCCTCCCCCAAGCCTACTACTGGACGATTAGCGACCACTCCATTCCGCACGTGTTTTGGGAACACGGAATCCTCATGACGCTGGCATTCGTCGGGGCCTGCCTGCCGCTGTTGATTGGTGCGGCATTGGCGTTTCGAGATAAAGGCGGTGTCTGGGCGCGTAAAAGCGCTGAGCGCACCGCGCTGCTCGGACTGCTTGCCGCGTCTGTAATCGGCGCGGCCGCGGGCGCTCGCTTTTACCCGCACTACTATATCCAATTGATCCCGCCGCTCGCGCTGCTCGCAGCACCGCATTACGCACGGCTCTGGTCCGGGAAGACGCGACCACGTCGCTGGCTGCGACCTGTTGTCGCGTATGCCTGGTTGGCCCTCACTGTTGTCGGGTTTTCAATCGCGCACTGGCGAGGGCTCGCTCCGCAACGCGAACCGTCCGGGGCCGGACAATATCTATTGGAGCATTCGAATCCTAAGGACAGAATTTTTTGCTGGGGCCAGGAGCCGAAGGTCTATCTCGACGCTCGGCGGCGTCCCGCTGCGCGTTACATTACGACATTCCCCCTCACCGGTTATGTGTTCGGCGAGCCACTCCCGGGACTCGACACTCACGACCGCATCCTGCCGGGCGCGTGGCAGAATCTCGAACAAGATTTCAGGAAACACCCCCCCATTTTTATCGTCGATGAGCAGTTTGAGCCCGGCGCACGATATCCGGTTCGAGATTTTCCAATTCTCGCCAAACTCCTGACGGAACATTACCGCCAGGTGGCGCGAACCAACGCAGGTGTGATCTATCAGATGCGCTAGACTTGGGCAGAAGCGAGGACCAGTTAACTTCGAAAATGGATCTTCCTGTCGGCATTTCGACCTTGCAGAACACCGATCGGTGGATCGGTGTTCCGCTTTGCGCAATTTTGACGGTCCTCAGGAAAATCCTTGATCGCAGGGATCCGACCGGACCGCGCCGCCCGCGGCGGATCCTTTTCGTGAAGTTTGCAGAGCAGGGCTCCACCGTGCTCGCCTATCCCGCAATCCGCCGTGCTACGCAAATGGTCGGACGCGAAAACGTCTACTTCGTCGTGTTCGAAGACAACCGGCTCATCCTCGACGTCATGGAAATGATCCCCGAGGAAAATGTGATCACGATTCCGATCAGCAGCCCGCTGGCGCTCGCCTTCGGCGCGCTGCGCGCCGTAGCCCGCGTCAGGAAGCTTGGCATCGATGCCGCCGTCGACATGGAATTTCTGACGCGCTTTTCCGCCATGCTGACGTTCATGACGGGCGCGAAATCACGCGTCGGGTTTCATACTTTTTTTGGCGACGGACCGTATCGCGGCGATTTGATGACGCATCGACTTCTCTATAATCCGCATCTCCACACCAGCGAGATGTTTGACGCGATGGTGGAAGCGCTCACGCGCGATCCGTCCGTGCTCCCGACGTTCGACTTTACGCCTCTTGCCAATCCGACATTTGCAGAATTCCGGCCGTCTCTACAGGAGACAGCAGAAATTGATTCCCTGCTGCAGCGCGAAAATCCTCAGTTGGGCTCGGCAGCCCCGCTCATCCTACTCAACCCGAACGCCAGCGATTTGCTTCCGCTGAGGCGTTGGCCACCCCCGCGTTATGTCGAACTCGCGCGGCGCCTGCTCGAACGTTACCCGGCCTTGTTCGTCGGGTT
The DNA here is from genome assembly GCA_963742545.1 of uncultured Verrucomicrobiae bacterium. GTDB lineage: Bacteria > Verrucomicrobiota > Verrucomicrobiia > Chthoniobacterales > UBA10450 > Palsa-1392. The sequence goes on from CAVUMF010000008.1 coordinate 284,690, forward strand.
TACCGGAGCGCCGGCGGAAGCGGCTGCGATTAGCCAGCTCGCGAGCGACGTCGGTTCAAATCGCGTCGTCGCGCTTGCTGGAAAAACAACGTTGCGGCAGGTGCTCGTGCTCTACACACGAAGCGTGGCCCTGGTGACTAACGACAGTGGGCCGGCTCATTTCGCCTCCATGACGCCAATTCATGTCGTCACATTGTTTGGACCAGAGACGCCCGCGCTATTCGCGGCGCGCTCGCCAAATGCGAGTGCGCTGTGGGCCGGCCTCGCCTGCAGCCCTTGCGTGAACGCCTATAACAACCGGCGGTCGGTCTGCCACAACAACCTTTGCATGCAGGCGATCACGGTCGACCAGGTTTTTGATAAGGTTACGCGCATCTATGATTCGCTTCAGAGTAGCGCACCAAGACCTGCTTGCGAGCCTCTGGGCGCTCTTGAGAGGATCTGAATGGCCCGTCGCGTCGTTGTTTTGGCGGACGAATCCGCCTTTTGGAAGATCGCCGGTCTGCGCCAATTGGAACGAGTCGCTCTGGAGGCAACCATGCACGACAGAGCGACGGAGCTTTGCATTCTTTGGCGGCCAGATTTGCCGCCTGAACAAAGATTCCGACCGCAGCATCCCCGTTTATCTCATGTCGAAATCACGACGACACCACCGGCCTCTGGCGATCTCCTCCTAAGTACGCATCTTTTTCTCGATCGCAACATTGTTCCATCCCACATTCCGGCCGATCGAAACCCGGGCACGATTTGCAGCGGGAGTTCGCCGACCTTGCGAATGAAGTCCGGTCCACCTGGAGAAACGCCCAACCTAACGACCGATGGGAATACTTGGAGAATTACGCGGAGTGCAACGCCTGCGAAAAGCGGTTTCTGCGCGGCCGCGGCAAGTCGCAAGATGGATTGGTTTCGCGTTTCATTAACCGGCCGATCTCCCGGGCGATCAGTCGCCTGCTCCTGAAAACTCCAATCACGCCGAACGCGTGGACTCTTGCGATTTTCGTTTTCCCGCTGGTCGGTGCGGCGTTCCTGGCCCGCGGCGATTACAAGAGCGTGCTCGTTGGCCTGCTCCTCTTCCAGATCTACAGCATTCTCGACGGATGCGACGGCGAGATCGCGCGCGCCAAATACCTCGAGTCGCACCGTGGCCGTCAGCTCGATACTTGGTGCGATACTCTCGGAAATTTGCTCCTGGTGGTCAGTCTCGGTTACGGGCTTTCGCGCCAATCGCAGGGTAGATTGTTTTACTTTGTTGAAGGTGAGATCGTAGCGAGCCTTATCGTAGTAAACGAGTTACTCCTGCTCATCCCGACGCAGATTGTGAGTAAGGCGGACAGCGCCTTTTACGCCCGTCACCAGGGGATGATCGAACGCTCCGGCCTCCTTTTCTTTGGTGAACGATTCGTCTGGTGGCTGATGCAACTCACCAAGCGCGACGTGGCATTGCTTGCATTCATGCTACTCGCGATCGCCAACCAGGCCGCCTGGATTTTGCACATGCTGGGGGCGGTCGCGGCGTTCAGTTCGCTCCTGGCACTGAAATCACTCGTCCGCCCGCGCAAGCGCTCGCCGATCGATATCTAGGCGCGCGGCGAGTTCCTCGGCCCGCCCCAGCATCCCGCTGTCGTCGACGTCCTGCCAATATGCATCCCCGATATCGATCGCGCGCACCTTTCTTCGCCGCCATCAGCCGAACGCCGTCGGCCAGACTGCAGTCGTCATCCCGGCGGGCCTGGTCAGGTAATCGAAGAAGTCCGTTAGGACAGAGCAAAGATTCCGGTGTCGATCGCATCGTAGTTGGTGAGCGTTTTACCGATCGCGATCATGCGATCCTCGTCGTTTGGACTTTCATGGCGTCATCCAGATCGAAGATGGCTTCGATTTTTCGATCGATCGCGAGGTTCAAGTCGCGGGTCAGCATTTTCCGCGACGTGCTCAACAACCGACGGTCGAACAGGTGATCGCCCATCGTGAGGAAAGAATGGTGCGGACGGTGCGGCGCAGAAGAGGAGGGAGATGCCGTTCTGTTTTTGCCACTTTGGATTCTGAATCGGATTTAAGCGAATCGTCGACGGAATGAGCGGCGCAATGCCTCTAAAAGCGCGTCACCTTTGCGCCGACCACGACGTGAAGATTTGGTAATCTCCACTTTCTGCAACGCATCGATGATGTAGGAAATGATGCGGACGTCCACCAAGATGAGGGGTTTCGGTAACATTTCGCCAGAGGCGCGCAGGCGGGAGCCGGTTCCGGCCATCAGGACAACTGCATCGCTTATCGGTCGCATCATCTCGCCTCGGCCATCAGGTTCCTGATGGAATTTCAAGAGCGTCCGAGACTGATCCGCCGGCGGCGAAGCTCTGTCCTCCAACTTTCCCGGCCCCGGCTGCCTTACCTGGCAAATTTGCGGCGCAGCCACGCTAAACCGGCCACTCCGATGCTCATCAGCATCACCGCCGAACCGGTCTCGGGGACCGACTGGGCGTTACGGTTATAGTAAACCGCGTACGCCGCAACGCCGTCCACCAGCGCGACCGGGGTTCGAGATAGGACACCGTCACCCAGAATGATGTCACCACCGCCAGGGATACGGGTTTGGTCGGCCTGAACGAGATTCCCGTTCGTCATCGTCATCGGATAAACATAGTTTACGAGTGAACCTTCCGGGTTGTTCCATCCCACCCGGCCACCATACCAGTAAAAGCTGCCCGGATAGGTCGTTACCCAGTTGTCCGGGGATCCGCCGCTTTCCACCGTGAACGGCGTCATGTGATTGGAAGAATCTGTATAGGTGACCGTTAGACTGGTAGAGGAGTATTCGGTAAACGTGATCAGGGGCGTAGTTAGCCCGAAGACCGGCTGGGTCGCCGCAGCGGCGGCGAAGACTATCAGAGCGAGGGCGAGCCATCGCCGACGACCCTTTTTTTTGTAATGAGCTAGTTCGCGCAAAGCTGTGTTATTACTGTTGAGGTAAGGTTTCCGGATTCTAGCAACAAATGCCTGCCGAAAGAATCCGGCATGGACAACAATTTGAACCATAATCGGAGTACCGATCTGCAAAAGCAAGCCAAATCGGCGGGCGAGGTCTTCCGAGCGGGACCATCGGAATGAAGCGGCGCTCCGACTCTGGTTCCGCGCCGTCTCGCACAACCTACATTTGTTAGCCCGGCGCTGGGCTCTTCCTATATGCCATAGTACTTCTTCAGACCCCAAACGCGAACCCGTTGCGGGAGGAAACGAAAAATCAGCGGAGCAACTTGGGCCTGGAAAAAGTTGCCGACGGTGACTACACGGCGGCGGATTGCTGCTCTCAATCAGTTTCACAATACGACGAGCGACGAGGGCGGGCGGCGGCGCGGCATGCATGTTCTGGCCGACCACTTTCCACGCTTTGCTCACCCGCGCATCATCCGCGGGCTGGGGCGAGATTGAGTCGTTGAAGTTGGTGCAGATGTCGGCTGGTTGCAGATCGACGATCCGTACGTGCCGATCGCGACGTTCCAGTTGAAGTGAGAAGGTGTAGGCAGCTATCGCGGCCTTGGCCGCATTGTAGGCGGCCATGAAAGGCACCGGCAGCCGGGAGGCCAGCGACGTGACGTTAATGATCAGGCCTGATTGCCGTGCGTTCATGGCGACGAGCGCCCTGCGACAGAGTTCGATGTGTGCGAAGACGAGGATACGAAAAAGCTCCTCGACCTTTTCGTGGGAGAGAATCTCGGCGGCGTCGAAGTGTCCGCCGCCCGCGTTGTTGATCAGGACGTCAAAGTGTCCGGCTCTCGCCAGGCTCTTTCAAATGTGTCCGTGATCGAGCCAAGGTCCGACAACTCCATCCGCACCGGATGCAGACCGCCTAACGATAGGCAGACGGGACGGATCGCGCGACGTGCCCCAGACTTCGTGTCCGCGCTCGAGGAGAAGCCTGGCAGTTGCCAGCCCGATGCCGGAACTCGCGCCGGTGAGGAAAATCTTCATCTGATTCGTTTCGCTTCCAGTTGTAATCTCCGCCTTTATCTGATTGAAAGTCTTCCTTCGCAACCGACTCGAGCGATTTGCTTTGTCACGCGCAGAAAATGGACATTGTCTCACAGTCTCGCTCGCTCAGCTCACTTCGCATTGCGATCGACGCGCGTTTCGTGCGCGAAAAACCGAGCGGCATCGGGACCTATGTGCAGGCCTTGGTCGATCGATTGCCGTCTCTGGGCCCTAATGATCATTTTCTCTTCTGGGCGCATCGCCTGGCGCCACGTCCACTTTCGACGGCGCCAAACACATCCGAGGTAACGGTTCGTCCACAACCGGCATCGCCCTGGCCCCTGCTCTGGCCGCAGCGCTACGCGTCCTTCAAGGAGGTCGATGTCTTTCACAGCCCGCACAACACGATGCCGCGCGACCTGCCCTGCGCGAGTGTCGTTACGGTGCACGATGTGATGGCGATTGAGGAACCGGGGATGGACCTGCAGGGTCTCGAGCGTGTCGTGAAAAGCGCCTATTACCATCAAGCAATCTGGCGCGCGCTCCGCCAGGCGACCTGTTTGATCGCGCAGAGCCAGGCGACCGCCGACGGCATCTGCGCGCTCGTGCCGGGTGCCGCCGCCCGTTTGACTGTCATCTGGTTGGCACCGGACAAGGACTTCCGTCCGCCAGATGACTTGGCGATGACGCAGGAGCGGGCCGCCCGCCTCACGAAAGGAAATTCGCCCTATCTTCTGGTCGTGGGCACAAATGCGCCGAACAAACGGCACGATCTCGCGCTCGCTGCTTTCGCTGCAGCCGTTCCAAGACCATGGCGGCTCGTGCTGGTGCAGCGGCGCAGGGCCAGCCGGGACCTGGTACGATTGGCCAGGCACCTCCAGGTCGCGGATCGAATCGTCTGGCTGGAAACGATCGCACGGGAGGACCTGCTCACGCTGCTGCAAGCTGCCGGCGGGCTGATTCATCCATCGGCTTACGAAGGATTTGGTTTGCCGGCCCTGGAAGCGATGGCCTGCGGTTGCCCGGTGGTGGCGAGTGACATCGCGCCGCTCCGCGAAGTGACCGCCGGTGCCGCTATTCATTTTCGTTCCGGCAATGTCGCGGCGCTCGGGAACGCGCTGCGCGATTTCGTCCGGTCGCCTCACCTGCGCCAGTCCCTGAGCGAACAGGGCTTGTCCCGCGCCCGGGATTTTTCCTGGGATCAATCCGCCGAAGCAACGTTGCAGGTTTATTACGCCGCAGCCGCCCGACGCGGCACGACGAAGATGAATCACGACGCTCACCAGGCACCGGATTACTCCTCGCACGGCGCGACGCTGGCGCGCGGAGCCTTCATTAACACGCTGGCTTTTCTCGCCTCGAACTTGCGCGGAATTTTCACTTTCCTCGTCGCCCGTCTGCTCGGCAGCGCGGTCCTCGGGATCTTCGGTCTCGCCTGGGCAGCGATGGATTTGTTGAGCAAATTCTGCGACGCTCGGATTCGATTACAGCTCGATCGCCTTCATTGCCAAAGCGGAAGGGGCGGGCGACCGCGAAAGCAGCCAACGGGTGCGGAAAGCGGCCCTGGCCATTTCGTTCTCGAGCAGCGTTTTGCTCGCTCTGGGCGGGTCCTTTGTCGTCTGGAAATTTGGAGCGGCGGCGGGAGTGCGGCCGGAATTTGTGCGACCGTGCGCGGTGATGCTCCTCGCTCTGCCAGGCGTCACGCTCTACCGCGTGAACACCGCTTTGTCGCGCGGCATGACCGTCATGCACCACGACATTTTTTCGCGCGGCTTAACGGAAAGCTTCGGGACCGCGCTCGCGCTTTTGGTTGCGTTCGGACTCGGAGCTCGACAGCTCGCCCCGGAATTCGCCGTGATCGCGGGCACGCTCGCCTCCGGGCTGGTCGCTTTCTTTCTCGCCCGCCGCCTGTTCACGGCCAAAGAAACGGTCGCAGCTTCGCCGCACGACGATCTTGTTCCCTCGCTGCTGCGCGCTTCGTTACCGATTGCACTCTACGACCTACTCAACGTCGGCATTATGCGCATCGACCTCATCATGCTGGGCTGGTTCGTCGGGCGCGCGCCCGGGGTCACGCTCGAAACGCTGGGTATCTATGCGGCGGCGGTCGAAGTGGGTGGCGGGCTGCGCAAAGCGAGCCAGTCTTTTACGCCGATCTTTACCCCGATTGTCGCTCGCCAGATCGGCGCCCAACAGATCCGTGATGCCGAGGCGAGCTACGGATACCTCGCCCGCTGGATGCTGGCGATTTTGCTCCCGGCGGTTGTTGGGCTCGCGACTGGCGGGCGGCGCGATCATGATGATTTTCGGCCCGACGTTTTATCGCGGTGGTGTCTGGACGGCGATCATCGGATTCGGTTGCGCGCTTAATGCGTTCGTTGCTCTGGGCGAAGTCATTCTGATGGTGGAGCGACCCAAGATCAATCTGATGAACTCGACGATCGCATTCGTGGCCGCGATTGGGTTAAACCTCCTCTTGATTCCTGCCTTTGGCGCACTCGGGGCTGCGCTCGGCGTGCTCTGTCCCTATGTGATCAAAGGCATCCTGCGTTGGATCCAGATCCGCTACTTTTTCGAATGGCGCTGGCCGTGGCACGCACTTCTCAAGCCGTGGATCGCGGCCTTAATTCCCCTCCCCTTCGCGGTGCTCGTTCGCTGGATGAGCCATCGCTGGTGGCTGGATCTCGCCGCGGCCGCGCTCTACCTCGGCGGATACTTCATCACCTGGCGCGTCATCGGACTGGACCCGAACGATCGCGCGGTTCTTGATCAACTTTTCAAGAAGAAAGGCGCGAGTTCAGGCGTCCGAGAAAGCTGACGCAGGTCAGCAAGGCTCGCTCGCTTCCGGAGAAGTGGCCGCCTGCCTGATCAAACCCGGAATGCGTCTCGCGCGCGAGGCAATCTCCCTGGTGAGTACGCCTACGGGGTTTTGCACAAGGAGCGAAGTGCTCACCGCACAATAAACGCCGCATCCTTCCTGACACGTCTTCTTGCGATTGTTCGCAAACAGATCATCGAGCGTGATGTCCATGATGTGCTTGTCGGTGTGCACCATGCTGCAAATCCAAAACTTTCCCTGGGCGGAAACGAAGAATAGCTTGTAGCCGGCGTTGCAGGTCCACTCGACGTGCTCGCCGCGCAGAAGGCTCCTCTGGTAGCTCAGAATCGCTTCGTTCGTGTGGATCTTTTCGCCCCGGCGTTTCCGCTCGATCATCGAGTCGAGGAACTCCTCGAGCTCTTCCTTCGAGCCGCGCGCGACGCGAAAGCGGTTGAGCGGATCGGCATGAACGAGGCGCACCTCGGTCGGAATGCCCCGCGACAAGCCGGTTTCGAGCACCGCCTTCGATTCGGGCAGCGTGTCCTGACAAATGACGCCCGTGATGTGCAGGCTGATTTTGGAATCCTTGAAGTAATCGAGCTTGGGCAAAATCGTCTTGAACGATTTCTTCGTGACTGCGCTCGGCGTCATTCGATCGACGCTGATCTGCATCACTTGCAGGCCCGCGTCTTCCAAGTTCCTTCAGCAGTTCGCGCGTGAGGAGAAAGCCGTTGGTCGTTAGGCTGGTGGCAAAACCGAGTTCGCGGCAGATAGCGGACGATCTCGACCACATCCGGATGCAGAAGCGGCTCGCCGCCGACGAGCGCAATTCGCATCGTCCCGAGATCGCGTATTTTTCGGATCCAAAGCTTCAGGTCTTCGAGCTTCGGATGCGGCTTCGAGTTATCGTATTCCGTGCAGTAGGAGCAATCGAGGTTGCACTTATCGGTCAGGTAGAGGCTGCATTGCAACGGTTTGCGGTCGAAAATGCGCTTCCCGGATTCGAGCAGATTGTAGCCGGAAAATTCGCGGCCGATTTTGTCGAGCAAATTCATGTCGATTGCGGATGGAGGAGGACTCTACAGAGTTGCCCGGCGCTGTCACCACGACAATAAACGCCGGGAAGTTTCGCACGCCCTAACGGAAAACTTCGGAACACGATCCTGCTCGGGTTCGGCAACTCGCAGGCTGAGCCCGGAACCAGTAACCCTCGGCTGTCAGCTTCGTGGCAAGTCTCACGTTGCTCCCGCGCGGACGGCTGCCGACGATCTGTCCGTCCTGCATTTCGTGGATCCAATCGCAGACGCCCGCAATATCGGGGTTGTGCGTCACGAGCAGGAGCGCTTTCCGTCCCGCACCACAACGTTCTGCAATAGCTCGAAGGCACGCGGGAATTTTTGGTATCGAGATTCCCGGTCGGTTCGTCCGCAAGGATAACGCGCGGATCGTTCGCCAGAGCGCGCGCCACCGCCACGCGCTGCTGTTCGCCGCCGGAGAGATGACGGCTTGGGCGGGAAAGTTTATTGCCGAGACCAACGGCTTCGAGCAACTCGGCCGCCCGCGCACGCATCGCCTCTTCCGTCAGGCGCCCGAGGCGTCGCATCGGGATCATGACGTTTTCCTGCGCGGTGAAATCCTCCATCAGAAAATGGAACTGAAAGATGAAGCCGAGCAACTCGTTCCGCTTGCGTGAAAGTTCGTCATCCGAGAGCTGGGAGACGGGTTCCGATTCGATCGTGACCTGGCCGCGATCGGGCTGGTCGAGCAAACCAAGGACGTAAAGCAGGGTGCTTTTGCCACAGCCGGACGGACCGACGACCGAGTGGATCGTTCCGGCTTCCAAGGCGAGCGAAATCCCGCGCAAGGCATGGACGCGTTCCTCCTCTTCGCCGAGGTAACGTTCGATCCCTTCGCAGCGAAGGCAGACTTCGTTCGTCATACGCTCGATCCTCTCAGCGTCGCGACCGGCGGAAGCTGCCCCGCGCGATGGGCCGGCACCCAGCTGGCGATCGCGACCGCGATAGTCGCGAGAACCATGGCCCACAGGTAGTGGTGCCAATCGGAGGCAACCGGGAAATAATCGGCGTAGAGGATGCCGCGCACGCGCAACGGAATATGGGAAACACCGATGACCGAGAGTCCTCCGATGATGCAGCCGATTACCGAACCGAGGCTCGCGATGAGCGCTCCTTGCCAGAGAAAAATCGCGCTGATGTCGCGCCGGCTGTAGCCGATTGACCGCAGGATCGCGATCTCCCTGGTTTTCGAGAGCACCGTCATGGTGAGGACATTAAAAATGCCGAAGCCGGCGAGCAAAATGATCAGGGAAACGGTGATCCCGGTGGAGACTCGCAGGGTAAGAAGAAGCGCCAGATTTGATTGCTCGCGCTCCTGCCAGCTACGCGCTTCGTGTTGAAAGAGCTGTTCGAAATGTTGCGCCAGGTCCGGCGCTGCATCGGGATCGCGCAACTTGTAAAGGATCATCGTCGCCGGGTAGGGCTTACGCAAAAGGCGCTGGGCGATTTTCAAGTGGCAATAGACGCGGGTGGAATCGATCGACCCGACACCGCCGCGGGCGATCGCGGCGACGGTGAAGCGCCAATACTCGCCGCTCGGCGAGAGCAATTGGACGGTGTCGCCCACTTTGACCCCGAGCATCTCGGCCAGCGTCGAACCGACAATCACCGAGCTGGGATTGTTGCGAAAATCGTCAAACTTCCCGGCGATGATCTGCCGGCCGATATCGGTCGTGCGCAGATGCAGGGCGGGATCGATCCCGAAGAGATCGATCGTGGCGGTCTCAAATTCAGCTCGCGCCGTGAGCGTGCCGCGCAGGACCGGCGCGCAGGCGACGACATTGGGAAAGCGCCGGCTGATGCGCATGATCTCGGAGGCGTTGGTGATGCCGTCGAAGTAGCGGCGGCGGGCCGCTTCCACATTGGCGTTCTTCGGCGCGACGTAAAGGTTGCCGTAACGCGGACTAAATTGCCCGCGCAACATGATGGCGCCACTGCTCCCGAGGGTGGAATCGATGAAATTTTTCGTGAAGCCCTGGGTCTGGGCCTGGGTGCAGATGAAAATCGCGACCCCGAAAACGACCCCGCAAAGGCTGAGAATGAAGGCGCGCCTGCGATGAAAAAGAAAGCGCAGCGCAATGTAGAGCGTCGGCGTCACTGGAGCATTTTCTTGCCGCACGCTCTTTTACCATCCGCTGCCTGACGAATTGTCCGGACCGCAATTTGTCCTGATCGGAAACGACGACGTGATCGCCTTGCTGTCAGACCTTCGAGCACCTCGGAAAATTCGAGCGTGCGATACCCGACCTTGATCGTGCGCTTTTCCACTACGCCGTGTTTCACCTGCCAGACCTGGTCCACCAGCAGAGCGCGACGTCGGGACGAGGAGCGCGTTGTCGTGCCGGCCGGTGATGATATTCATTTCACCGGTCATCCCGGCGAGCAGATTCTCGGGCGGATTTTTCGAGGTCGAGCAGGACGGTGTAACGCTGCGTCTCGGGATCGGCCGCCGGAACGATCGAAGTGACGGTGGCGTTGAACTGTCGCTGGCGGTAGGCGTACATTTGAAGAATCGCCGGCATCCCGACTTTCACTTCGCCGATATCTTCTTCGTTCACCTCGCCACGGACGTAATTTTTCCGAGAAGAAACGGTCAGCAGTTCGTTGCCGTCGCTGACGAATTCGCCGTCGATCGCTTTGATATCGGAAAGGATGCCGTCCATCGGAGCGCGAATTTCGAGGCGGCTCGTCAGGGCCTCCGCTTTCTTGACCGCGTCGCGCAGCGAATCGAGGTTGCGCTGGCGCTCGATCTTTTCCGTTGCCAGCAAATCACGCAGACGCTTGGCTTCGCTCTTTGCGTTCTCGTATTCAACTGCGGGGACGTTGCTCAGGGAGGTTAGTTTTTCCAGGCGTTGAACGTTCGCCTCCGCGACCTTGAGTGGTTCGGAGGAGGGCAGCTCCAGCCGGGCCTGTTCTTCCGCCGCCTGCAAGTCGGACTGCGCCTGCTTGAGCTGACGGGTGGTTGTCTCGTCGGCGATTGTCGCGAGCAGCTCTCCCTTGGTGACACTTTTCCCGACGGCGCCCCGACCGTTAGCGACCGAATCGGCGAGTCGGATGAACCCATTGTTCTGCGCGCGGACATGCACGACGAAAACCGGTTCGATTCGGACCGTGCCGTAAACCGCCGAAATGGCTGTGCCCCGGACGACTTTCTCCACCTCGGCCACGGGCAGGCTAATGTAGTAAATGGCGCCGAGGATGACCGCCGCGATCGGCAAAACCGTCCAGAGCGTTCGCTTCGAAATCTTCAATGGCTCGAACTAATGTAGCTTTGCCGCCGTGTCGCCGGAAAACTGAAAGTAACGTCCGGTCACGCGGTCCCACTCGGCCAGAGCCACTTCCTGCTCGTAAATCGCGCTGAGAATGCCACGTCGGGTGACGAGCAGACTGCTCTCGGCCGTGCGGAAATCAAGCGCGGAAGCGAGACCCTGGGAGCGATTTTCCTGCACGGAGGCGACGTCGCGCTCGGCTCCATCGACGGCTTGGGTCAACGATCGATAGCGCGCGGCAATGGTGCGCAAATCATTTTGCAGCCGAGACAGGTCCCGCGGGATGCTCGCTTCCAGTTTTTGCACCTGCAGTTCATTCGTCTCGCGCGCCGCGCGCTGACGCAGGACGGCCCCGCCCACCTGACCGTTATCAATCACTCGCCAGGTGTAGGCCCCACCGGCGCGCACTTCGGAGGTGACCGTGTCGTTACTCGCCTGCGGAGAACCGCCGCTGTCCCGATGAATGCCGCTGACGGGAATGGCGTCGCCGCCCGCGATCCCATCGATCATGGGATAGTAGCCGGCTTCGATGATGCGCTGATCGTCGCGCGCCGCGCGCACCATCAACCGGGCCAGTTTCAAATCGGCTCGTTGCTGCAAGGCGCTGTTGACTTCGCCCTGCCAGCGCAAATCGATCGCCTGAAAATCCAAACTCCCCTCCGGGACGGGAAGCGCCGCGCCGCGGCCGAGTGCGCTCCCCATGGCAGCGGCGAGTTGCAGGCACGCTGCGCCGTAGGCGGCGTGCGCGGCCTCGATTTCCGGATCGAGTTCGCGCGCCTGCAGGGTGGCGGCGGTGTATTCGCCCCGCTCGCTTTTTCCCGCTTCGTAGCGCGCTTTTTCGCCTGCGACATTTTCATCGAGCCGTTCGCGCTGCGTCCGGCCTAACGACTCGAGGGAGCGATTATAAAGCGCACTGTAGAAGGCCAGCCGCGCGTTTTGCAGTTCGGCCGCTACCGTTACGTTTAGCTGTTGTTGCGCGATAAGGAGCGCGACGTCCCCGCGCCGGTAGGCGGCCGGGATTCCAGCGTTAAAGACCGGCTGCACAAACGCCCCGTAGGCGAGGGCAAATGGCTTGTTTGTCGAGGAACCGGCGCGATAGCCGCCCTGGTCGCCAATGATCCCGCCAATCAGAGCTTTTGGTAACGCGACGGAGCGCAGGACCAGACGTTGACCGGCGGCCGATTCCAAACCGGTCTTGGCCTGCAGGATGTGGGGGTTGTTTTTCAGCGTCTGCGCGAGCGCAGCCTCGAGCGTGACTGCCTGCGCGTTCGAAATTTGGCCGACGACGCCGAGCGCGAGAAAGAGCAGGCGCCCCATTTTCATTTCCCCACCTCCGAGGTTTCGGGCGATCGAGCCGGGGAAGGCGCCGTCGCTTCCCCACGGCCATTCTTCCCTTCGCCTAACGACCCTGGATCGCCGCCGCAGGCTCGGTCGAGACGGGCAAGCGCGGCATTGTGCATATAGGTTGCGCTCAACCGCGTGCTGCGCGTCACGGTCAGATCGGAGGCTGCCTGGAGAACATCGAGCTGCGTTCCAAGACCCGTCGCGAGATTTGCGTTCGCGATCTGGAGCGATTCCTCAGCCGTCTGCACACTCTTCGTCTGGGACTCGAGTACGCGATCGGCCTGATCGAGATCGAGAAAAGCGCTCCGCACTTCCGCTGCGATCGTTAGGCGAAGCGCATCGCGCGTTCGCACCGCCGCTTTCCGTCGGGCCTCCGTTGCCTGCATTTTGCCACGAGTGGCGAAACCATCGAACAATGCCCAGGTAGCGTTCAGACCGACGACGTAACCGTGATTGAATTCCTTGCCCAGGGTCGGGTCGCGCTCGTTGTAGATTTCGTAGCCGGTGAAAAAATCAACTCTCGGCCGGGTTGTGCTGCGATCGAGCCGGAGCTGCTGTTCCTCGATCGCAATGTCGGCTTCCGCGGCGCGCAGCTCTGGACGACGGCTGTTGGCACGGGAGAGGCATTCGTTCAGGTCGGGATGACGCGGTTCGTAAACCAATTCGCCGCTGACGGTGAAGAGCGGTTCACCCGAGGGGGCGGTGTTTTCGCCTAACAATTCGCCGAGACGCAAAAAGGAATTTTGCAAATCCGTCCGGGCCTGGAACAAGTCCGGTTCTTGGTTCGCCACCGACACCTCGGCGCGACTGACATTCAACTCGCCGACCGTCCCGGCACTGAAGCGCTCGCGTTGCGTCTTGACCTGCTGCTGCAGGACGGCGACCGATTCTTCGCGCACATGGATCCGCTCGCGATTGACGAGCAATTCGTAAAAGGCCAGCCGCACATCCATCGTGACGCGATCCACCACCGCCTCCAGTTGGGCCTGCGCTTTGGCCAGCTTCAGGCGGCCGATCGCCGTGCGACTCGGGGTCGCGCCGCCGGAATAAAGCGACTGCACGACGCGAAGGTTGGCGTTGTAATCCTCGGGACGCAGATTCGTGTTTCCCTGCTGTTCGCGCTGGCGATAAAGGCCGCTCGAGACCACCGCCGGCAGATAACCGGAGCGCGCCTCGACCAGTTCGCCGCGGGCCGCCTGCACATTTTGCTGCGCGATGGCAACGTCCGGATTGTGCGCGCGAGCCACGCGAATCGCCGCATCAATCGTGTAGCACGGCGGTTCAGCCGACCTCGCAGAGATCATTCCAAAAAGAACCGAGCAGGCGATGCAAACTGGCAGACGCATTCGCTTTTTTCCGTGTCCGATCCTTAATTCGCAACAAAAATCCCGAAACCGATTGCGCGCCTCGGGTCACCGCACGGGTGAATTTAGAATGTTAATTCTATGTTAACTTTACATCTTGCTCCGGACGGGCGACTACGGCAACCTACCGCCTTTCAAGAGTCACAATGAGAAAAATCCGAATTGCCATCGTTGGTGTGGGGAACTGCGCCAGTTCGCTTGTCCAGGGGACCAGCTTTTATCGCGACGTGCCCACCAACGGTGCCAGCGTTGGGCTGATGCACAGTTTGATCGGACCCTACCGGCCGAGCGACATCACGATTGTAGCCGCCTTTGATATCGACCGGCGCAAAGTCGGGCGCGACGTCAACCAGGCCATCTTTGCGCCACCCAATTGCACCAAGATTTTTTGCGCCGACGTGCCCCCAACCGGGGCGATCGTCAAGATGGGTTGTGTCCTCGATGGCTACCCGGCGCACATGGACGGGGGCGATCCGATGCGGACCTTTCAACCGTTGAAAAAAGAATCGACCGCCGACCAGATCATCGAGGAACTGCGGGAATCGGGCGCGGAAATCATGGTCAATTATCTGCCCGTCGGCTCGGAGGAAGCGACGCGATTTTATGCCGCCTGCGCGCTCGAAGCCGGGCTCGCGTTCGTCAACAACATCCCGGTCTTCATCGCCAGCGACCCGGTCTGGGTGAAACGCTTCGAGGAAAAAAATCTTCCGCTCGTCGGCGACGACATCAAGGCGCAGCTCGGCGCGACCGTTCTTCATCGCACGATCGTCGATCTCTTCCGCAAACGCGGGGTGAAAGTGGAGCGCACCTATCAATTGAACACCGGTGGCAACACCGATTTTCTCAACATGCTTGATCGCGCCCGGCTCCAGTCGAAGAAGACTTCGAAGACCGAAGCTGTGCAGTCGGTCATCGGAAAGCGCCTGACGGAGGACAACATTCACATTGGCCCGAGCGACTACGTGCCGTGGCAAAACGATAACAAGATTTGTTTCATTCGGGTCGAGGGCCGGCTCTTTGGCGACGTGCCGATGGAGATCGACCTGAAACTTTCGGTCGAAGATTCGCCCAATTCCGCAGGTGTGGCGATCGATGCAATTCGCTGCTGCAAGCTCGCGTTGGATCGCGGTCAGAGCGGCGTCCTGCATTCCGCCTCCGCTTATTTCTCCAAGCATCCGCCGGTTCAGATGAGCGACGACGAAGCGTATCGGCGGGTCGAGGAATACGTCCGGGGCGAGCGCGACTCCTGAGGAATTTGCGGCTGCCTGCTACGAAGCAGTGAACGCGATGTTGTTGAACGAATTTCTCAAGGAGCCTCGCAAGGTAGAGGCGCTGGAGGAGACGGTTACGCAACTCAAATCGGCCCTGCAGGGGTAGGCCGTACAAATCCAGAAGGTGAGCGCGGAAGTGTAGGTGAGCCAAGCGACGCCACGCGTGGTTTCACGAGTAGGCTCCGTCGCACCCCTAAACCCGGGGGCCTTTGTGCCCGAATGGGATCGGTTCGGTCTGAAGCAATTTACCAACTCGGAGTGATTGTGAAGCCCGCAATCAGTTTACCTCCAGGGGCGATCTGCTGGATGCCGTCCTTATCCTCGAAAGCGCGTTGCTCATGACGATCGGTCAAGCCCCAACAGGGTTCGACGCAAAGGAATGGGCCGCCATCCGACCATAGAGTGAAATACGGAATTTCAGAAAAATCGAGCGTAACACGCCGTCCACTAGGTGGATCCTGATAACTCAAAATACGACGCGGCACTTCGATAAATTCGAGAATGAACGAACCGGGAAGTTGCGCGCGTTGGAAAGGCATCCTGCCTCCGGGGTGGTTGATCTCCGCCGTTTCGCCGCTGAGATAATTCCCCGGAGAAAACCAGCGCCGGTAACGACCCGGCGGCATTTCCAACTGGAAGCTTTCGAAGCTCGTGGCGGCAAATCCCGGATGCAGCCCGAACTCGAGGTGTGCCGTCAGCTCCGGTTCGTCGTTCTGGAAATGGAAGCGCACCTCCAGTTCGTCCCCGCGCAAAGAATAGCTGAGCGCAAGCGAAACTCGCAGCGGGTACTCCATCGGTTCGATCTCGTTAGGCGAAATCCGGTAGGTCAGCGCAGCCTGCTCGCCTCCAAGGCCGGCGCTCACGTCCGAAAACAGCTTGTGACGCAGAAAACTGTGCGTCCCACCCCGAATCTCCTTACCGCGGTAACGGCTGCGCTCATCCTTCAGGCGATGGAGGAAGTAACCCATGACCGTCGCGTGATTCCCCCACCCGCTCGCGGGTTTGCTGATGTCGTTGTCGCGATAGAGGAAGCCGATCCAATTTTCGTACCCGTCTCGCCGCGCCAGACTAACGAGTTCTGCACCCAGCCGTGAGACGACGATGCGCAGCCCGCGCTCCTCGTCCGTCAGGACGTCGAGCAACCGCTCGCCGCGCACTTCTTCACGATGCGAAAATTTCATTCGCTGCGATGATGGATCGGACCTTCCGGACGGTAAAGTTCCAATCCTTCGTCGCGGGATCGGTGCTGGCGCGCTTTCGCGAGACTAACTTTCCCGAACAATCAGGGAAAGAGACCGCGGTGGTGCTTCGCAAGCATGACGCGTTCGACGCCGATCGCCATCGCGGCGGTGCGATGCGAGACATTGTCCTTCTTCGCGCGCCGAATAACCCGCGAAAAAGAGCTCTCAAGAATGCGGAAAAGTTTGTCGGTCACTTCCGTTTCCGTCCAGAGAAAGGCCTGCAATCCTTGCACCCATTCGAAGTAGGAAACGATCACGCCGCCGGCATTGCAGAGCACGTCGGGGATGACGAAGACTTCGTCCCAGCGCTGGTTCAAAATCAAATCGGCCTCCGGCGTGGTCGGGCCGTTCGCGCCCTCGGCGAGAATCCGGCACTTAATTTTCGCCGCGTTCTTTTCGTTGATCACCCGATCGACCGCGGCCGGGACAAGAATGTCGCACTCCATCTCGAGCATCGCGTTTGGGTCGATCCGATCGCCTTGGTCGAAGGCGCGCAGGTTACCCTTTTTCTGGACATGCTGCTCGGCCGCTTTGACGTCGATCCCCTTGGGATTGTAAAGCGCAGCCGTATGATCGCTGATCCCGACCACTTTCACCCCGGTCTTCAAGCCTAACGAGAGCGCCGCCACCGAGCCGACATTGCCGAAGCCCTGGATGACGGCCGTACATTTGTCCGCCTTCATTTTCAGCAGGTCCATGGCGCGCTCGACGAGGTAAACGACCCCGCGACCTGTCGACTCCCGGCGCCCTACGGTGCCACCAATCGAAACAGGTTTGCCCGTAACAATTTCGTTTACGGCATAGCCCTGATAGACGGAATAAGTGTCCATGAACCAGGCCATCACCTGCTCGTTCGTGCCCATGTCGGGACCCATGATGTCGGTTTTCGGCCCGACAAAAGGGATCATTTCCTGCATGTAACGCCGGGAGACGGCCTCGAGTTCCCGATGTGAAAGCTTCGTCGGATCGCAAGCCACGCCGCCTTTGGCGCCGCCGTAGGGGAGATCGTTGAGCGCGCATTTCCAGCTCATCCACATGGCGAGAGCGGCCGTTTCACCCATCGAGAGAGTCGGCGCGAAGCGGGTGCCGCCCTTGGTTGGGCCGAGGGTGAGGTGATGCTGAACCCGGTAACCCTGGAAAGTTCTCGTTCTCCCATCGTCCATATGTACCGGCAGGGTGACGGCCATCGCGCGCTTTGGATACATCAGGCGGTCGCGATCGTTTTTATCGATATTCAGGTAATCGGCGATGACCTGGAACTGGTCGCAGGCCATTTTGAAGACTTCGTCGTCGTATATCATAAAAGGCGGAACCGGAACGTTAGGGCAGGCCGGCGATTTGTGCAGTTGGTTTTTCCGCTTGGACCGCCGAGTCGTCAAATGCAAATCGCAGCGCCGCCACGACCGGCTGGCCAGAAGCGATCGACTGCTTTAGTCTCCGCCAACCTGCCATGGCGGAAACCAATTCCAGATTACGACCGGAAACCATTGCCGTTCATGCCGGCCGCAAGGTCGACTCGGTCACCGGCGCGGTCGCGGAACCGATTCATCTCTCGACCACTTTCCAGCGCGCCGAGAACGGCACCTTCCCGACCGGCTTCGATTATACGCGCACCAATAATCCCAATCGCGCCGCGCTCGAGCATGCGCTCGCCCTCCTCGAGGGTGGCGCAGTCGCGGCGGCCTTTGCCTCCGGCGTCGCGGCGGCCATGGCCGTCATGCAGGCCCTCTCGCCTAGCGATCATGTGATCGCTCCGCTCGAGGCGTATTATGGTGTCCTTCGGCTACTGCGCGGCCTTTTCACACGCTGGGGGCTCGAGGTCGATTTCGTTGATATGACCGATCTCGCGGCCGTAAAAAGCACGCGGCGCAGTAACACAAAACTGATCTGGATCGAGACCCCTTCGAATCCGACCTTGAAGCTGACCGATATCGCAGCCGTGGCGGAGATCGCGCACGAAGGCGGCGCGCGTTTGGTTTGCGACAACACCTGGTCGCCGCTCATTCAGCGCCCGTTCGCGTGCGGCGCGGACGTGGTCATGCATTCGACCACGAAGTATTTCGGCGGCCACAGCGACGTCCTGGGCGGCGCTCTGATCGCCCGGGAAGCGGACGATTTTTTCCAGCGCGTGCGCGAGGTGCAGACCGTCGGCGGGGCGGTGCCGGCGCCGTTCGACTGCTGGCTGGTCCATCGCGGCATGCAAACGCTCCCCTGGCGAATGCGCGCTCATTGCGAGAGTGCGAAGCAGGTTGCGGAATTCCTCGAATCGCATCCGCAGGTCGCGCGCGTGCATTACCCGGGGCTCACTTCCCACCCGCAGCACACACTCGCCACGCGACAGATGAATTCGTTTGGCGGAATGCTGTCGTTCGAACGGAAAGGCGATCGCGCCACCGCGATGGCTTTGCCTAACAGGATGAAAATCTTCACCCGCGCCACCAGCCTCGGTGGCGTGGAAAGCCTGATCGAGCACCGGCAATCGATCGAAGGCCCCGAGAGCCTGACGCCCGATACCCTGCTTCGCCTCTCGATCGGCCTCGAACACCCGGCCGACCTGATCGCCGATCTCGATCAGGCGCTGACCCTGTAGCTGCGCCCTTGTCGGGCGCCTTTCCGCTCGCGCCCACTACAGCTTCAACTTCCGCCGCACCACGGTCACCACATCCTCCACTTCCGCCACCCGCAACAGATAGGCACACCCGAAAAATGCCCCGGCACCGACAGCGATCGTGAGCAGGACCTCGCCAATCAACCGCAGCTCGCCGCCCTTCGTCGGTCTGGGAAAGAAGAAGTGTTGGGCGAAGAGGCAAATGGCCGCCAGGACCGCACCGGCGAGGGCGATCTTGCCTAACGTTGCCAGCATCGTGCCCGTCTCGAGCCGGCCGGTGTGCCGCCGCATCATGGTGTAGAGCAAAAGAAAATTCGTCATCGCGACGAAGCTGGTGGAAAGCGCGAGCCCGCGATGACCGAGCCCGAGATGAAAAGTGAAAAGCCAGTTCAGGCCAAAGTTCACGGCGATGGAAATGAGACTAACGATCATTGGAAGATGCCGTTTATCGAGGGCGTAGAAAGCGGGCGCGAGCACTTTCACCCCCGCATAGCCGGCCAGACCAAGCGCGTAAAAGCGCAAAGCCGCCGCCGTCTGCACCGTCGCCTCCGCCGTGAATCGTCCGTGTTGATAAATCAGCGCGATGATTGGCTCGGCGAGAATGATCAAGCCGATCGCCGACGGGATTGTGAGCAGCATGACGAGCCGCATCGAATGCGCGAGCGCACCGCGGAATTCCTGCGTGTTGCCCAGCGCCGCGCTCCGCGAAACCAACGGGAGGGTGACGGTTGCGACGGCCACACCAAAGACGCCAAGCGGAAGCTGCATGAGACGAAAAGCGATGTTGAGCCATGTGATGGGACCATTGCCTAAAGTCGAAGCGAAACCGCTGTTTACCGCCACATTCACCTGCACCGCGCTGGCCGCGATCGTCGCCGGCGCCATCAACCCGAGAATGGTGCGCACACCCGGATCCCGCCAGTCGAAGTCGAATTTGAAACGAAATCCAACCCGCGAAGCGGAAGGAAATTGCACGAGCAACTGGAGCAATCCGCCAAGCAAAGTACCGATGGCGAGTCCTGCGAGGCCGCGCTCGCCAAAGTGTGGATGCCGCCAATTCGGCTGCGGGTCGAGCCAGTAGCAAAGCGCCACGCCGCCAACGATCGAGCCAATGTTAAAAAAGCTCGAAGCCAGCGCTGGAATGCCAAAAACATCCTTCGCGTTCAGCATTCCCATGACGAGCGCGGCGAGTGAAACGAGCAGAATGAAGGGAAACATGATCCGGGTGAGTTGGATCGTGAGAGCTGCCTTTTCCGCCGGAAAACCAGGGGCAAGAATATCGATGACAAACGGCGCAAAGACGATTCCGAGGAGTGTGATCGCGCTCATGAAAACGAGGGTGAGGGTCGCGACCTTGCTCGCCAGCCGCCACGCCGATTGATCGCCTTCGGTCGCAATTCGACGCGAAAAAGTCGTGACGAACGCGGTCGAGAGAGCGCCTTCGGCGAAGAGGTCGCGCAGCATGTTGGGCGCGCGGAACGCCGTCAGATAGGCATCCATGTTGCGCGACGCGCCAAAGAGCGCCGCGATCACCATCTCACGAATCAACCCGAGCACCCGGCTGCACATGACCGCGAGCCCAACGATGGTCGTCGCCTTGGTGCTGACGCGTTTGTCTTCCGCCATCGGTTATTTCGCCGCGCGGTCGGGCACGAGAAAGCGCTGATAAATGAAAGAGGCGGCGATCAGAATAAGGGCCACGCTAACGAAAGCGCCGATCCGGTAAAGCTCGTTCAGATCACTTAGGTCGTGCAGGAACAGTTTCAGCAGCGTCACGCCAAGGAGGGCGACGCCGGCATAACGAGCGGCCCGCTGCCTGATGCGCATCCCGACGACGATTAAACCAAGCGCGAAGAGCGCCCAGGCAATCGAGTAAGTCATATCGCGCGCGAAATTGCCGGTGAAGGAAAAAGTTAGCGTCGGTCCGATCGAGAAATAATCGGCAATCTCGAGATTGAGGAGGAGAAAGCTGAGGATCACGCCTAACGAACCGAGCAAAGGCGGACCGGCGCGTTCCGCGATCGTCTCTTGCGGGCGTCCGAAAAGCCGCGCACCGGCCAGAAGACAAACGCTCGTGATTCCGTAGGCATAGAGATACCAGTTCCAAATCCGGACACCGGTCCGCTTGTGATAGTCGAAAATGGCGGGATTGAGCGCCAATCTGACAAAGGCGGCGCCCAGAAGAAGAACCGCCACCATCCGCAGACCGTGATGCGGCAAGACGCGAAAGAGCGCGACCAGCGCCACGCCTTCCACCGCCCAGCCGAGGGTAATCCATTCGCGATCGAACTGGAGCGGGAAAATCAGACTAACGAAAAGCAAAAGCGCTCCCCCCTGCCAGGCAAGCCGTGCGTCGCCCGCCGCCGGATCGGCCCGATAGAGCTTGAGCAGCACGATCACGCCGATCGTCGCCGGGATTATGCACGCGGCTGGCAGCAAGCCCATCCGGTCGTTAGGGAAAGCAGCCGTAATGGCGGAGTAAAAGAGCCAGAACTGGAGCGCCTGCGCGATCGCACTGATCGCCCAGGCCGATGATTTTTCCTTCCGGGCCGAGCAAAACGGGAAGGCGACAAAGAGAATCAGGAAGAACCCGTACCAGACGAGGGTCGGAATCGCCTCCGCTGGATCGAAGCGCTGGCTTTGCCAGGTCAGCTCCAGCAGTCCCGCGCCGAGGAGCGCGGAGCCGGCCAGCCAGTCCGCTCGCCTAACGATTGCTGCGGCGAGCGAGATGCCGCTGAGAGCGAAGGCGACAAGAAAAATCGGCGTGGGGTTCGAAAGCTCGACCCGCTCGATCAGGATAACGAGCAGGACGAAAGGGGTAATCATGCCCATGGCGGTGAAGGGCAGCAGGCCGGGACGCCAGGCCGACGCCGGCGTGGTCGCGGCATGGAGCAGCGCGAAAATCACGATCACCGCGAGCGGTGCGTCCAATGCCCCCCGATGTCCAAACAACGCGATCCACTCCGCGACCAGGGCGAAAGTTACCGCCCCAGCGCCGACCGCGATCGCACGATGGGCGCGACCGAGTACGGGCAACGCCAGCAACCCGGCATCGGCGAGAAAGACGAAGTTGAAGAAAAAGAGCGGATGACGCGCGAGCGGCGGCTCGGCCGAAATCCAAAATGAAAAACCGAGAGCCACGAAACCGATAAGAGCAGCGGCGGCTGTCGTCCAATGTCCGGGCGGTGTCGCGCGGCCGCGGAGGAAAAAGACGGCGAGAAAGAGCGCGTCAAATCCGAGAAAGATCCAAAAGGCCCGCCCGCCCGCCGAGGCCTCGAAGTAGTCGAAAGCCCAGCCGAGTTGGGTCAGCACCGTGCCGATGGCGGCGAGGAAGACCAGATAATGCCAGCGCTGCCGGAGGGCGACTGCCGCTACCCCGAGATCAAGCAGCGCAATGTAAAGAAAGAGCGCGGGCGCGTTATCCGATCCGCCCGGAAGCACGACTGGAGTGAGAAAACCGCCGAGCAATCCGAGAATGACGATGACCTGCGCTTCGAGGTTGACCGCGAGGAAGAAGGAAAAAATCGTCACCGCTGACATGGCGAAAAATGCCGTCGTCAGGGAGATCAGGCCGTAGAAGGAATGCGCCGCGAAAAGATCGGCGTAGAGAATGACGATGCCGGTCGCGCAAAGGCTCTCCGCCGTAGCCCGGTAACGGCCGCGCGCCAGCCGCCAGCCAAGCGCGATCAAACCAACCGCGAACGCTCCTCCCATCACGGTTCGCGCAAGCGGCGTGATGAGATTGTTCTCGAACGAGTATTTGACCAGAAAGACAACGCCAAGAAAGAGCGCGAGACCGCCAAGCCAGGCGAACAATTTCACCCCCATGAACGCCTCCCAATTGAAAGGAGTGGCAGTCGGCGGCAACGGAGGCGGAATTGCCACGGGTAGCGGAGGCGGAACGCTGGCTGGCGGAGGGACGAGCTTCCGCTCGTCCGGGACTCGCGGCGGCGAGTCCCTCCGTTCGGTCAGGAGCGGTGACGGCGGTATCACCACCTTTTGCAGCACAGGCGGAGCCACCGGTTCGCGCTTCGATTTTTCGAGCGCCGCCACCCGCTCCGTCAAGGCATCGATCAGTCCGCGCAGTCGCTGCAGGCGCGTCAGCACCGGCACGATCAAAACGACTCCGAGAACAAGCAAGAGGAAAAGCGCAAAGGTGATGAAGGGCAGCATGCCTAACGACGACTTCTCACAAACCTGTCGGGTGATCGAGAAATTCCCACGGCAATTTGAAATGTGCCGCCAGCGCGGCCGCGAGCGCTTTCACCCCAAATGTCTCGGTTGCATAATGACCGCCGAGAAAAAAGTTGAGGCCGAGTTCTTCGGCCGCGACCGCCGCCCAATGCGGCGCTTCGCCCGTGATGAAGGTGTCTACTCCCGCTCCCGCCACGGCGTAAATCTCGCCGCCTGCGCCGCCCGTCACGATCCCGATGCATCTTGTTTCCATCGGGCCGGCGCCGATGCAACGGACCGGTCCGCCTAACGACTCCTCGAGCTTCGCGAGCAACTCGTCACGCCGCAGAGTTGCTTCGGCCTTGCGGCCAATCGGTTCGCCTTTCAGCTCGAGAAACGGCTCCGTTTTTTCCAAACCCAGGGCCGCAGCCAGGAGGACGTTGTTGCCGATCTTCGGATGCAGGTCGAGCGGCAGGTGCGCGCTGTAGAGCGCAAGATTTTTTTCCATCGCCAACTTGAGCGCGCGATAGAGCGGTCCAGTCGCCGGCTGCAATCCGGCCCAGAACAAACCGTGGTGCACGAGGAGCAGGTCGATTCCCTGCTCGACCGCCATCCGGATGGTGCGGCCGGAGGCATCGACCGCGGCGCCAATCCTTGTCACCTCGCCCGAGTTCTCAATCTGCAGCCCATTTAAGGCATGAGGATAGTCTTCGATCTCGGGCAGGCGCAAAAACTCATCGGCATAGGAAACGATCTCGGCGAGCGAACTCATCCCGCTATTGTGCAGCTTCCCGGCCAATTTGAAGCCCAAAAACTTTCGACTCCTTAGCGGGCCGCTCCGGAAACTGAACGTAGCCTTGACGAAGACGTCCTCGCTGCCCACGATAAGCGGCGGATGACACCTTTGGAATACACCGATGCACCAGAAATAGAATCAAGCGAACAACCGCTCCAGACGCCAACGGCCGCGAGCGGGTTGTTGGAAACCGCCGAAGGAAAGGCGAGCGACCTCGTGGCCGTAACGCTCAGCGTCGTTCCAGGCCTTGGACACATCTACAAAGGTTACCGCATCATCGGCGTGTTGCTGATGTTTATCGGAACACCTTTGGCGGTCGGCGCCGCGCTCTTGATCGCCACCGGCACAGCCGGCTTCGGATTCTTCCTCCTGCCGGTCTACTGGATCGCAGTCATGATCCACGTCTGGGCCATCCCCGACCGAGTCGCGCCGACAATCAGCGACGAAGGGGAGCAGTACTGATCGAAGGGCGGCTCAGCGCACGAGCACCGCGTGGATCTCTTCCAGGATCTCGCGCAGGCCGTAGCGGAAATTCCATTTCGGATAATGTCTCTGGAATTTTCGCACGTCGCTAATCCACCAGATGTGGTCGCCGACCCGGTTGTCCTCGACGTATTCCCAGGAAAGTTTGCGGCCGCTGATTTCCTCGCAAAGCGCGATCGCTTCGAGCATCGAGCAATTGCAATGGCGGCTCCCGCCAATGTTATAAACCTCCGCCACGCGCGGTGCCCTAACGAACGCGGCAAAGGCCTCGACCAGATCGAAGCTGTGAATGTTGTCGCGCACCTGTTTTCCCTTGTAACCGAAAACGCGATAGGTTCGGCCGCTCACCGTGCACTTCATGAGGTAGGAGAGAAATCCGTGCAACTCGGTCCCGGCATGCGCCGGACCCGTCAGGCAACCGCCGCGAAAACAAGCGGTCGGCATTCCGAAATACCGCCCGTACTCCTGCACCAGCACATCGGCCGCGACCTTCGACGCGCCGAAGAGTGAGTGCTTCGTCTGGTCAATGCTCATGCTCTCGGAGATGCCCGGCTCGTATTCGTGGTCCGGGTCGATTTCCCAGCGCAATTCCCGCTCGCGCAGCGGCAGGCGATTCGGTGTGTCGCCGTAAACTTTGTTCGTTGAGGTAAAGACGAACGGCGTTTCCGGACAAAAGTTCCGCGCGGCCTCGAGCAGGTTGAGCGTGCCGTTGGCGTTAACCGCAAAATCCATCTGCGGATCGCGTGCCGCCCAATCGTGCGAAGGTTGCGCCGCAGTGTGCACGATCGCCGCCAGCCCCAGGCCGTGTCGCTTGAAAATCTCGTTCACGGCCACGGCATCGCGGATGTCGATCTCGTGATGTTCATAGCCGGGTACACTGGCGAGCAATGTGTCACGCGTTTTACGGGTCGAGGCTTCCTCGCCGAAGAACCGTTTGCGCAGGTCGTTGTCGATTCCAACCACCTGCAATCCCTCGGCCGCAAACCGCCTGACCGTTTCCGAGCCGATCAAACCGGCCGAGCCGGTAACGAGAACGACGCGTGCCTTCGACATCTCGTTAGGCGCGCTGACCGATCATCCAGGTCAGCTCGCCATTGGCCGGCACGACAAGGGCGGCGGGGTATTCCGAAGCGCCGGCCAGGACGCGTTCGAGAAGCTCAGGATTCTTATCGCCACTGACCAGAAACAGGACCTGGCGCGACTGGTTGAGGAGCGGCAAGGTCATTGTTAGGCGCCAGGTGTTGAACTTCGGGACAAAATTCGCCACCACCCACCGCACCTCCTCATGAAGCGCGGCCGTGCCGGGAAAAAGCGAGGCGGTGTGCCCGTCGTCACCCATCCCGAGCAGCGTCAGGTCGTGCCGGTAAATCATTTCGCCTCGCTGTGTTGCGAGGAGTGCAAGCGCGTCCTCGTATTTCTGAGCGGCGAGCGCAGGATCGATCTCACCGCGCAGGCGCAAGATCGATTTTTCCGGGACGGTGGCGGGTGCAAAGAGCGACTCGTGTACCATGCGGAAGTTGCTTTGTTCGTCGTCCGGCGGAACACAACGCTCGTCGCCGAAAGTGAAACGGACTTGTTCCCACGGCAGATCGCGCGACAGCTTGGCGAACTCGGCGTAGATCGGCCGCGGGGTATTGCCGCCGGAAAGCGCGATGCGAAATTCACCGCGCTCGGCCAGGGCGACACGGGCCTGCTCAAGAATAAATCCGGCGGCGTCCGCGACGAAATTGGAGGTGCGAATGATCTCAGGAGTCATTGGAAGTCAAAATGACCAAGCCCGAATGACGAAATCCGAAGGGAACCCGGGCATAACGAACGAAGCTTACAGAGTTTCGTCATTCGGGTTTGGGGCTTGTTTCCGTCATTCCTGCTTCGTCATTTTCCTCAAATCGCGCAATGCGTGCGCCCGTGTTTCCGCAGGTAATGCTGATGATATTCCT
Organism: uncultured Verrucomicrobiae bacterium; assembly: GCA_963742545.1. GTDB lineage: Bacteria > Verrucomicrobiota > Verrucomicrobiia > Chthoniobacterales > UBA10450 > Palsa-1392. The sequence goes on from CAVUMF010000008.1 coordinate 311,042, forward strand.
CCGCGCGATAGAAAGTCGGCGATGGCTCGATTTGCGTTACGATCGGCCGCCGGAAACGCCCGCTCTTATCCAGTTCCGCCTTCTTCGCTTCGGCGCCGGCCCGCTGTTCCGGCGAGTGATAGAAGACGACCGAGCGATACTGGGAGCCAAAATCGGGCCCCTGTCGATTGCGCGTCGTTGGGTCGTGATTGTTCCAGAACACATCGAGCAGTTGCTCGTAGCTCACCTGCGCCGGATCGAATTCCACTTCGACCACTTCCGCATGTCCGGTTTCGTCGCTGCAAACGTCTTCATAAGTCGGATTCTCGGTCTTGCCGCCGGCGTAGCCGCTCGTCGCCGAAGTTACGCCCTTGATGTTGCGAAACATTTCCTCGACTCCCCAAAAACAGCCCGCGCCAAAAGTCGCCTTCTCAGTGGTCATTGGGCAGCATGAAACGGGAACGCGAAGGGCGCAACCTGCAGACGCCTCGCTACCATGGTGGGGCGACACTCCGTCGAGCTAGAGCGAGGGCGTCATCCCCAGCTCGACAGAGTCTCGCTACGACGCTTGCCTGGAACGAATCATCCTGAGCCATTGCGCGAGTTTTTCGATCTCTTTCACAGACCAGTTCGCAGGCGCCGTTGCCGGTGTCGCTGCGGCTGAGCGAGCTACGCCAGGCCGGTCGCTTCCACGAGCAAGCCGCGGAGGTGAACGAGTCCGCCAGTCCGAAGCGATTTGCTTTGCGACTCGATCGCCGGGGTCGAGGGAATAAGATGCAGGTTGGGGGCGTGCGAAACGATCTCGTTCGGATCGATCGGCGGCTGGTGCTGCCATTCGTACCAAAAGAAGCGGACGCTCTGAGTGATCATTAGGTGATCGAGCACTGCCTGGTCCGACATCGCTCCCTGGGATCGGATCGATGCGCCGACACTCATCCGCCGGGCGTTCTGCTTGCGGACGATCCGGTGCAGAGCGATGTGAGCGATGAAGAATGGGAATATCGCAGACGAACCATATTCAATGCGGTGCGCTATATGGTGCGAGCAGACTGTCCTTGACGGATGATTCCCCCATGATCTGCACCCGTTCCCAGGGTGTCATCACTCGTCCGTGCCGGGCCGCGCGACCTTGAGGTTGCGGGCGGGGAGCGGCGTGGCGGGCATGGGCGAAGAAAAGTGGAAAACGCAAACGCTGACAGGATTGAAATACGATCGGGTTTGATTGCGGGTTCTCGCTTCTTGGAAAAGCCGTTTGGGACGCGGGGAAACCGGCGCGGTGGGGGAAGAAAGCAGAAAGGCGGAATGAAGGAGAGCGCAACGATGCAAGCGCTCAGCCGCCGCTCTCGCCCAGGCGCTAAGCGGTTTGACGCGGCCTTAGGCTGCACGGGATGAGCGACGTATTCAATCATGTGGCGGCGCTGGTGTCGGTCCACGCCGGCCAGCAGCAGCCGGAGAAGAGCACCCGATGCACGCACATCGGCCCTGACAAAAAAATAAGGTGGACGGTACACGAGTGAAGCGCGCTTACCCTCGTGGGCTGCGTCCCCGTTTTGTCTTGACGGCCATCGTCGGTTTTTTGTAGTCGAGAATCTTTCGTGTCGAAATTTTCTTATGATCATCTTTCTCAAAATCCTAAAGGCCACCCTTTTCACTTGTCTGCTTTCGCCATTTTTAATTCCGATTGTGTCGGGCCAGACTGCGCCACACAAGCTGCTCCCGACCGAGCCGCTCGAAAGATACGATAACCCGCCTGCTCTCTCTCGGCCGATCGAAGTTTCGCCGGGAATGGTATCGTCGTACGGGCCCTTCACGAGTTATCAGGTGAACGTCGATTCCAATGGCCATAACATCATCGGCGACGCCGCGAACGAGCCCTCGATCTGCGTTGATCCAACGAACCTCGACAAGATGTCAATTGGCTGGCGGCAGTTCAACAGCGTATCGTCCAACTTCCGGCAGGGCGGCTGGGGATACACAATCAACGGCGGCACGTCGTGGACTTTCCCAGGCATTCTCGAAAATAACGTCTTCCGGAGCGATCCAGTGTTGAACTCTAATGACACGGGGAGCTTTTATTATCTCAGCCTCCTGGAGTCATTTTGTGACGACATGTGGCGCTCGCTAAACAGCGGCCAATCCTGGACGCGCCTGCCACCCGAGGGAGGTGGGGGGGGAGGCGATAAGGAGTGGTTCACTATAGATAAGACCAACGGCATGGGGCATGGCTTTCAGTACCAGGCGTGGAGCACAGCCGCCACTTGCGGCGGTGGGCAATTCAGCCGGTCGACAGATGGTGGGGTCACCTGGATGAATCCGATCAGTATTCCCAACTCTCCCGTATGGGGAACACTCGACGTCGACACCAACGGCAATCTCTTTATCGGCGGAACGAATTTTGGGAGCCAGTTTTACTGCATTCGCTCGAGCAATGCACAGAATGGCGGCGTCACACCAAGTTTTGACCGAGTTACTACAGTCAACCTGGGCGGCAGCATAGATTTCGGCGACACGATCAATCCGGCCGGACTGGCCGGTCAGCTATTCCTTGCGGTGGACCGTTCGGGCACCGGCACAAACAATAACATTTACATGATTGCGACCATCCAACCGACCGGCTTCTCGACCGGCACTGACGTCATGTTCGCGCGCAGCACAGACGGCGGACAAACTTTCAGCGCCCCTCGCCGAATCAATGACGACCCGATTAATCACAACAAATGGCACTGGTTCGGCACGTTGTCGGTAGCGCCCAATGGACGCATCGACTCCGTCTGGCTGGACACGCGCAACGCCGCGAACAATACCGACTCGCAGCTCTTCTATTCTTTCAGCACCGACGGCGGCGTCACATGGTCGCCTAACGTCGCGGTGAGCAATTCGTTCAATCCCTTCCTCGGTTACCCTAATCAGGACAAGATGGGCGACTACATCACCATCGTGTCAGACAATACCGGAGGGAATGTCGCCTATAGCGCGACGTTTAATTTAGAAGAAGATATTTACTACGTTCGAGTCGCTCCTCCTGCCTCTTCGCTCACCCTGTTGAGCGCGGCGTCACGCCTGACTCATGGCGGGGCGGGTACATTCGATATCGCGATGCCGCTTACCGGCACCTCCGGCGTGGAAGACCGCAGCTCGAGCACCTACAACGCCGTCTTCACCTTTGATGGTGCGGTCACCTCTGGCGAAGTTCAGGTGGTTAGTGGCGCCGCCACCGTTGGTGCGATCTCCTTCACTGGAAACAGCCTGACCGCTCAGGTGACTGGGGTAACGAGTGCCGAAGTGGTCACTCTGCGGGCGCAAAACATCAACGGCGACGGCCAGCAACATGGCGACGTTCCCTTTGGTTTCCTCACGGCCGATGTCAATGGCAATCGCATCGTCGACAAACCGGACCAGCAACGGATTAAGGCCGACAAAAACCAGGTGGTCAATGCCGGCAACTTCCGCGACGATATCAATCTGAGCGGTATTGTGGATAAACCGGACGTGCAATCGGTGCAGACCAACCGGGGCCACTCGATCCCGTAACTCGAGAAAAGGCATCTGGTCTTCGGGAGTTCGTCCGATCGTCATTCCTGGATGGGAGTAGGCGCTGGACTAATCTTTCTGCGGAGCACGAGGCCATCGTAACCGGGCCAGCCATCGGAGCAGAGGACGCGGGTCGATCCGTCCCCGAATGATAGCCCGCAGGGTAAGAGCAACCGCTAATGATTTCGGTATAGCGACCTTTCCCCGGCGCTCGAAGACGCCGGAGACGGGTTGCTCGAGCGTGCCCCGGCCGCGCCGCGGCCCCGGACTCGGCTCGGTCCGAAGTAACATTCATCCACTTCGACTACTCCTCAGAATGCCCGGCGCTCGTTCATCCGCTGCAACCAGATGAGCAACCGGAAGCGCTGGTCAAGGTTGTTGACCGTCTTGCGATTGAGCTTCGACAACCCAGCCGTTTGTGTCGCGGTCAGATCCAACAAAAACACAACCTTCCGGTCTAGATCCTTGCGTTTTCGATGTTGTAATTCAGTTCGTGCGTCTGATCCTGCTGCCGTATCAAAGCAGCTGATCGATTACAGCTCGCGCCAGCTCCCAGGGGCGAATCCCTGTCAGTTATGCGGCGAGGTGGCCACGGCTGAGCGCAGTTCGTGAATATCGAAAGGCTTTAGGAGAATCGCATCCACGTCCATCCGCTCGTAGGCTTCGCGAATTTCGGGGGTGAGCTGTGCCGATAATACGATGATCTTGCCCGGAATGCTGCGTTTTCTGATCGCGTCGACCAATTCCAAGCCCGTGAGGTTCGGCATCTTTTGATCGACAATGATCGCATCATAGCGCTCCGAACTTACATCGAGTGTGGCGAGTGCGGCATAACCGTTCTCCACGCTGAGCACCTCGTAGCGTGGTCCAGCAAAGACTTGCCTCAACGAAAACGCGACGGCCGGTTCGTCGTCAACCGTCAGGATTCTGAGCGGTGCAGCCATAGTCCAACCTGAGAAAGCAGCAATGAGCATGCCGGGACCGGGCAGAAAACCTTTCAATTAGATTGTCGGTTGCGGCGACTGGCGACGCGTCGAGCCCGGCTTAAGACGCCACGCAGGCACCTGAAAAAGGCACCTGCCTGGCGGAATCGAGGCCGGCTGCTGCCCGGTAGCCTTTCCCTACTTCCTTCTCGGCGGAGTCTTGAGGGCCGCGGCTGGCCCTCCTTTTTCTGAACTGCAGGCATGATTTCGCCTTCTTGCGCGCTGACTGCTTCCGCTTCGCTTGCGGAGATTTGTCGCCCATGATGGGGGAGGCTTCGCTCGCAATCGAGGATGCCAGGGGATCGCCAAGGGTGTTTGGTGTTTCCACTTGTCCTGACCTTCTGTGCCATGGGCCGGGTGAATCTGGAAACCAAGGGGAGAGCGTCGTGGCGCTGCGAAACAACTTGGAGCCGGCTTCGGGACGAGCGAGTATTGCGGCACTATGGGAAACAGCCAGGGCAGAGATAACGTCAGGAAACGCGCCGCCCGGCGCAAAAAGAGCGAACGCCTCGCGGCCGCAAAGAAGAGCAAGACGAAGCCGGAAAAATAACGCCGGGGCAGGCGTACCTCACCGGGATCGAAATGCGAAAGAAGGATCCAGATGCTGTCCGGCGGGCCAGAGTGCTGGTACTGGTGGATGAATCCAATGTTGGCAGTTCCGTCCGGACAGCGGGGCGCGGGCTCAATTGGTTAAGGTTGCGCGAGTTTCTTGCCGGACCCGAGACGGGACGCGATCTGATCGAGATGGTCGTCTATGCCGGATTGCCGCCGGCGATCCCGCTCTGGCAGGAGGAGCGGGAGAAGAAGAACAAGTTTGTCTATTGGCTGCGCTCAAATGGATTTATGGTGGTGACGAAAGATGGCGCGCCCGCCGAGGAAGGTCATTACAAGGCAAACGTGGATGTAACAATGGCGATCGACGCACTCGAGTTATCTGTCGAAATGCGACCGGACGTGGTAATTCTTGTCACGGGTGATGCGGATTTCGCTCATCTGGCGACCAAGCTGCGTCGGCGCGGAATCCGCGTGGAGGTGGCTTCGGTAACGCAAAACCTCGGGAGTGTGCTCAAGGCGGCAGCAAACGCTGTGATCGATCTTGCTCCGTTGCTCCGAACATTCGATCTGATGCCGGTTCCGGATTCGCCCAAGGCAGCATCACGCCGAGGCTCTTGAAACTGAGAGGGACATGCTCGAGAACGAGATCTTGTTTCGCTTTTTCGTGCCTTCCTGGATTCCGGATAGACCGTGGTTTTCAGACCTGATTCGCCGCCGCAAAAGAAAAGGATTGTCGGCCGCGACTGGGCGCGGCAATCTCCGGCCGTGCGCCGGAGTGTCTTGTTCGCGTTGCTTCTCCTATCTGAGGTCGGACTCTCCAGTGTCCATGCCACGACCAAGGGCCTAAGCCAGATCGTAACTCCCGACCTCCAGCCTGTGGGTGACTTATCGCTCAGCTTCCAGGTACAAAGCTTCCAAATCGCTAATCCCTATGAATTGCAGGCGGAGCTTGGCCTGAATCGGTTCCTGGAGGTCGCGGTCTTCCAGGGGTTTCAACCCGAGGAGCAAATCTTTGGAACAGAGGTCGGTTTGCTGACCAAAGAGCCTTATCTCCTTTCGGTCGGCTTTATTAACTGGTCGCCGCATAGCGGGGTCGATCCGCAACCATTCATTGAGGGCGGTTACTATACCGAACATAACAAGTTTATCGCCGGTCTGATCCATGCCGGCGGCAAGGAGGAGGCACTCCTGGGTTATGCCTACGACTTTAACGCGACGTGGCGGGCACAGGTCGATTTCCAGAGCGGAAGAGAGAATTCCTCCACAATTGGTGTCACCTGGAACATTACCCCTGACTTTCAGGTGAATCCGGCGATTTACTTTCCCAATTACCATCCGGGCCGTGTGCTGGGTTACGCCGTTTTCACTTATACCTTTCACCTGTGGGGGAAGCCGTCCGCCGCCGGATCGACCACGACATCGACCGGGCAATGACTCCGCCAGCGGGGGATGACCTGATATTCACATTGTTGAAGGCAGGATGCAGCGAAGGAGCGCTTCGACCATTCGATAGAGCGAACATGCGAAACGTCTGGTTGCGCTGGGGCCTGTCTTTCGGTCCCTCCAGACAAGCCACAGGCACCACGGGATTTCCTTTTCCCGAGACTCGCCCCATACTCGTGGGGTGAACCCATCAGATCGATCGATCGTTTTGATCGGCTTTATGGGCACGGGCAAGTCGTCGGTTGGCCGACGGCTGGCGCGGCTCCAGCACTGGCCGCGCTTCGACACGGACGCAATCGTAGCCCGCGAGCTGGGAATGCCGATCATGGAAATTTTTACGGTGCTCGGAGAAGAGCGATTCCGAGAGGAAGAGTCGGCGCTACTTGAGAAGCTCGATGCGACCCGACCCTCGATCATTGTGACGGGAGGGGGCACGGTCCTGAGGCCGCCTAACATCTCCAGGCTCCGGGAACTTGGGACGGTCGTCTGCCTGACAGCGAATCTCGCCACGTTGCGCAGACGGCTGGCCCGGCGCTCCGATCGACCCCTTTTCCAGACGGAAAATCTCGCGGAGACAATTAAACTCCTGCTGCGCGAGCGGGAACCATTTTATCGAAGCGCAGCAGACTTCACGATCGACACTTCCTCGCTCACCCACGACGAAGTCGCTGCATCGATTCGGCAATCCATTGCACTCGACATCTGAAATAAAAGCCCTACTGCATCGCCGGGCGCTCGAACTGGGCTTCGATGATTGCCGAATCGCGACGGCCGCGAGCCCACGGCACACGGAAGCGTTTCGCGCCTGGTTGCAGGAGGGAGCAGCCGGCGAGATGGATTGGATGACGCGCACGGCAGAAAAGCGGTGCGATCCGCAAAAGGTGCTGCCTGGAGTGCGTTCGGTCGTGGCGCTGGCGGTGAATTACTGGCAGGGCGACCAAGCGCGACGGCCAGAGGCTGACACTACGAACTCGGGCCGGATTGCCCGTTATGCATGGGGCGATGATTACCACGACGTCGTAGAGGCAAAGCTGCGGGAGTTGGATGCGTTCCTCGTCGCGGCTGGTGGGCGGCAGAAGTTTTATGTCGATACCGGCCCGGTGCTGGAGCGCGATTTCGCGGCCGAGGCCGGGATCGGCTGGCACGGGAAGAGCACGATGCTGCTCAGTCGCGAGTTCGGCACCTGGTTTTTCCTCGCGGAAATTTTCACTACCCTCGAGTTGCCGCCCGATCCGCCGCAGGTCGCACGTTGCGGATCGTGCACGCGCTGTATCGACGCTTGCCCAACCGGTGCCATCACCGCGCCACATCAGCTTGACGCGCGCCGCTGCATTTCCTACCTGACGATCGAGCTGAAGGGCAGCATTCCGCTCGAGTTCCGGCCGTTGATCGGCGATCGCATTTACGGCTGCGACGATTGTCTCGACGCCTGCCCATGGAATCGCTTCGCAAAAGTGGCGCGAGAGAGCGCCTTCGCAGCCAGTGCGGCGGTCGCGCGCATGCATCTGCGCGATTTCCTGGCGCTCGACGACGCGCAATTCCGGGAAATGTTCCGCGACTCGCCGATCAGGCGAACAAAGCGCCGTGGCTTCCTGCGCAATGTTTGCGTCGCCCTTGGCAACGTCGGCACGCAGGCGGATTTGCCGGCACTCGCGACCGCGACGCGCGATCACGAGCCGCTGATTGTCGAGCACGCGCAGTGGGCGATCGACCAAATCCAGTCGCGCCTCGCTCCGGGAGCCCGCAAAAACCGGGAACTCTCGCGGACCGCCAATCTCGAATGCTGAACGGGAAAAATTTGCATTGGTCTAAAGAGCCAGTAAAACCTGAGTTTCATCAATCGTCTGTCAATGCATCAAGCAGTCACCCCCGCCACTACTGTTCGTCGCAAGCGCAAGTCCCGCCGTAAACTTTATCTCGGCCTGGGAGTTGGGGGGCTCATTCTGCTCCTCATCATCGGTTCCATTATCTCGGCGAAGCGCGAGCAACCGGTCCCCATCACCACGGAGAAAGCAACTAGGCGTACGATCATCGAGACGGTTTCGGCCACGGGAAAAATCCAGCCCGAGACGGAAGTGAAAATTTCTCCCGAGGTCGCAGGCGAGATCATCGAGTTGCCGGTCGAGGATGGGAAGGAAGTGAAAAAAGGCGAAATGCTGGTAAAGATTCGCCCCGATTCCTACAAAGCGCTTCTCGAGCAACAACAGGCCGCGATCAGTACCGCGAAGGCTGTCAGCGATCAGCAAAGAGCGACAGTGGAGAAGACCGAGGTAGATCTCAAGCAGGCGAAGGACCTTTTTGAGAAAAGACTCATCTCGCAGACCGAGATGACAACCGCGCAGACGACCTACGACGCGGCCAAGGCCATGTACGAATCGGGCCTGCACGGCATCGAGGGCGCGCAGGCGAGCTCGAGCCAGGCGCGGGATCAACTTTCCAAAACAACGATTTATTCGCCACTCGACGGGGTCGTGACCGTGCTCAATAGCAAGCTGGGTGAGCGGGTGGTGGCGACAAACCAGTTTGCCGGCACCGAAGTGATGCGCGTGGCCGATCTCAACCATATGCAGGCGGTCGTCGACGTAAACGAGAACGATGTGGTGCACGTAAAACTGGGCGATTCCGCCACGGTTTCGATCGATGCCTATGGCGACCGGCAATTCAAAGGCGCGGTCGAACAAATCGCCAATACCGGCAAAACCACCGGCAGCGGCACGCAGGAGGAAGTAACCAATTTTGAAGTAAAAATCCGGCTTGATAACCATGAGATGCGGCTGCGACCCGGCCTCAGTTGCACGGCCGAGATTCAGACCGCAATGGTGAAAGATGTGGTCTCGGTTCCGATCCAAAGCGTAACCATCCGCACCGGCGACACCAATCTCAGCCCGGAAGAGATCGAGCAGAAGAAGCAGTTGAAGGAAGCGAAAGAAAAAGCCGACAACAACGCCGACGTCCAGAACGAACGGCTCGCGAAGCAGACGGAGAAAGAAGAGCGCGAAAAGTTAAGGAGGGTAGTCTTTCTGAAAGACGGCAACAAGGCGAAGATGATCGAGGTAACGACCGGCATCGCGGACGACGCGGATCTCGAAATCAAGAGCGGCGTGAAACCCGGGGACGAAGTGATCTCCGGCAGCTACAGCGCGATCAACCGCAAGCTCAAGAACGGCGCCAGGGTGGTGATGGAGAAGACGGGAACGAAGTGACGGGGGTTCTGTGACTCGAGATTCGTGAACCGGGAATCGTTAGGCCGCCACGACTGGAAACGATACCCGTTTCACGAATCTCGAGTCTCCATTCACGCAGGTCATTCCACCACATGAGTCCGTGTCCCACTCGCAACCCCGGCCCGCTCGTGATCGACATCGAAAACATCACGAAGGAATATGTCATGGGCGAGGAAATCATCCACGCCCTGCGCGGGGTCACGCTCCAGATTCGCCGCAACGAGTATCTCGCCATCATGGGACCGAGCGGGAGCGGCAAGTCGACCCTCATGAACATGCTTGGCTGTCTCGATACGCCGAGCTCCGGGCGCTACGAGTTCAACGGCAGGGATGTCTCGGAAATGAATGGCGACGAACTGGCCGCCATCCGCAACCGTGAGATCGGTTTCGTCTTCCAGACCTTCAATCTCCTCCCCCGCTCCACCAGCCTGCGCAATGTCGAGCTGCCGCTGATCTACGCCGGGATTGATTCCGAGGAGCGGGCGGAACGCGCGGCCGAAGCGCTCAGCGCGGTCGGCCTGGGCGATCGGCTTTCTCATAAGCCTAACGAACTCTCCGGTGGCCAGCGCCAGCGCGTCGCGATCGCGCGTGCGCTGGTCAACCATCCCTCGATTATCCTCGCCGATGAACCGACCGGGAACCTCGATTCCAAGACTGGCGAAGAAATCATGATGCTTTTCGAAAGGCTGTATCAGCAAGGCAACACCGTGATCGTGGTCACCCATGAATCCGACATCGCGCGTCATGCGCGCCGCAGCGTGCACCTGCGCGATGGGATCATCGAGAGCGATGAGACGGCGCCGGTTGCACCGTCGCACGCAGTCGAGGTCTTGGACTGACGTCGTGAAGCGTTTCCTCTACGAACTGACTGAGAGCTGGAAAATCGCCGCCGCGCAGATGGCAGCGAACAAAACACGCTCTGTCCTAACCGCGCTCGGCGTCATCATCGGCATCGTAGCCGTGACTTTGATGGGCACCGCGATCAATGGCATCTCGACTGGCTTCGACAAAAGCATGTCGGTGATTGGAGACGACGTTCTTTACGTTCAGCAGCGGCCCTGGACGCGAATGAATGATTGGTGGAACTACCGGGACCGGAAAAAAATCCGGACCGAATTCGCGGATAAGATCAATCACGCGATCGCTGCGACGCCAAACTCCAATCTCATGATCGCCGTGCCGACGATGAGCCTGCTGCGCTCGGTAAAGTCGGGCGATAACAACGTCGATAATGTCTACATCCTGGGCACGACGAGTGACTACCCGCTGATCTCGACGGTCGATTGCAACGAGGGCCGCTTTTTCAACGAACTCGAATCGCGCGGCGGCGCGGAAGTATGCGTGGTCGGGTACGACGTGGCGGATGCGCTCTTCGCCGGCCTGAGCGCGCTCGAGAGCAAGGTGTTGATCAATGGACATGCCTTCAAAGTGATCGGCACGCTCTCGCGCCAGGGTACGTTCCTCGGGCTTTTCAGTCTGGATTCGATCGTGATCATCCCGCTGCCGGCATTCAAAAAATATTTCAGCGCGAAGAGTGAGGCCGACATCCGGGTGAAAGTGCGCGACAAAACCCACATGGTGGACGCGCGTGACGAGCTGACCGGGATCGTGCGCCGGTTGCGCTCGCTCCGGCCGGAAAAGCGCGACGATTTCAGCATCAACGAGCAACAGGCTTTCAAGAGTACACTCGATGGAGTGAAGGCAACGATCGCAATCGCAGGACTTTTCATCACCGGCCTGTCGCTTTTCGTCGGTGCAATCGGGATCATGAACATCACCTTTGTGAGCGTGAAGGAACGCACGAAAGAGATCGGGACGCGCAAGGCGTTGGGCGCACGGCGGCGGACGATCCTCTTGCAATTTCTGATTGAGTCGACCGCGCTCTGTCTGGTCGGTGGATTGATCGGGCTCACCCTCGCTTACCTGATGTGCTTTGGAATGGCGGCGGCCTTCCCATCGTTCCCGATTCGCTTTTCATTCGAGCTCGTGATCGCGAGCGTGATCGTCTCGGTCCTGACGGGGCTCGTCTCGGGGATTGCGCCAGCGTGGTCGGCCTCGCGGCTCGATCCGGTTGCAGCGTTACGTTACGAGTAACTCGAACTCGACACTCCTCGCTTCATGCAATTCCGTGAGATTCTAACGATGGCTCTGGCGTCGGTCGGCGCCAATAAGCTGCGCTCCGCCCTCACCATGCTCGGGATCACGATTGGCGTATTTTCCGTCATCTCGGTCATGACCGCGATCGGCGCGGTGCAGGGCTCGATCGAAAGCGGGCTAACCCTTTTTGGCTCCAATATTTTTCAGTTCGCCAAGTATCCAGTGACGGTGAACGCGGGTGGGAGAGGATCGAAGAAATATGAGAACCGACGCGACATCGATTATCGCCAGGCGCAACGTTACGCGGAGCTAATGGAAGGCAACGCGGCGGAGGTTTGCCTAAAGGTATTCGATAACGGCAAGCAGGCCGTTTACAACGGGGTCAAGACTACGCCCAGTCTCACAATCGTGGGAACGAACAAAAGCTTCCTTGCGGCCAATGCCTACACCCTCGCCTATGGCCGCAACCTGAATGAGGAAGATGTAGCACTCAGCCGCCGCGTTCTGGTGATTGGCCGCGCGATCGAGCAACGGCTTTTTCCGCATGAATCGCCCATCGGCCGAGTGATCAAGCTGGCCGGGCATACGTTCACCGTCGTCGGCGTGATGGGCGAACGCGGCACTGCCTTCGGCATGAGCCAGGACGACATCGCGGCGATGCCGATCACGCGCTTCTTCGAGAACTTCGGCTCGGCCAACCGTACGATTAACATCGCAACCCAATCCTTTTCCCAGATGGATTACAACCGCACCTTCGATCGGGGCGTGGGCGCGATGCGAATCGCGCGCGGCCTGCGGGCGGAGGAACCTAGCGACTTCGAGATTTACACCAACGATTCGCTCAAGAGCGCCTTCGTTTCTGTTGCCGGGGTGATTCGCATCGGCGCTTTCGTCGTCAGCACGATCGCGCTCCTCGCCGCCGGGATTGGAATCATGAACATCATGCTGGTGAGCGTGACCGAGCGCACGAAGGAAATCGGGGTGCGCAAGTCGATCGGGGCCCGCAATCGCGACATCCTGCGGCAGTTTCTAGCCGAAGCGGTTTTCATTTCTGAGGTCGGGGGCATTGTCGGCATCCTGCTCGGAGTGCTTGGGGGCGATCTGCTCGCGCTTTGGCTGAAAGTGAACCTTGTTTTCCCCTTCGGCTGGGCGGTCGCGGGCCTGATCGTTTGCTCGGCCATCGGGATTGGATTTGGTCTTTACCCAGCCTACCGGGCGGCATCGCTCGACCCGATTGACGCCCTGCGCTACGAGTAAAATCGCCCGGTCCTGACCATTTCGCAGCGGCGGCACGCAACTTGCAAAGGCGTTGCTTTGACATGCGCGCCGCTTCCCCTATTCTCGGACGCCTTACGGGTGCCTAACGTGCCTTCATCGCGACCAACCACCACCTTCGAAAAACTCCCGCTCGGCATTCTTTTGGTGGAGGAATACGGCGCGCTGTCGGTCGCGATCTCTTCGGCCTTGCGCAAGTTTGCGCCCCTACACAGCGTGCGGGTGGCGCATGGCTTTGCCGAAGCGGAGACGCTGGCCGCGCAGATGCGGCCGGAGTTGTTCGTCCTCGATCTCGATCCGCCGCCCCTCGACGAAATCGACTTTCTCAACAAGCTAAGAGCGCGCTATCCGGAGTCGCGCCTTCTCGTCATCGCGGCCGGGACTTCGAGGGAATTGCGGACTGAGCGCGGAACCGCGGGAGCCATTCAATTTATCGAAAAGCCGTTTGACCTCGCGGAATTCGGCGCCGCTGTCCAAGCATTGGTCGGTCCATGGGGGCCCGCGGGCAGCGTGCGCGGGACCCTCCGCGATCTCGACCTCGTAGACATCGCCCAGGTGAAATGCATTGGGCTCAGTTCGGCCGTCGTGCGCACCGAAACGCGGGATGGCCGGACAGGCGAAATCTATTTTGAGAATGGCCAGATTACACATGCGGCAACGGGCGCAAAAATCGGGCTCGCAGCATTGGAGGAGATGTCCCACTGGCCGGGAGGAGAGTTTCAAGAAACGGAACTGACCGGGGAAGCGCCACGGACGATTAACATCCCCTGGCCAGTACTGCTGCTGCCGATCGTTCGCCAAATTGCCAGACGCGAGAAACGGAACCTGTCAGGCGTGACTGCCGGGCAGAGCGCACCGAAGGCGAAGAACGGCCGCAAGATTCTCGTGATCGATGACACAGAGATGCTGCTCGTTTTCGTCGCCGACGTCCTCGCGACCGCGGACCAGACCTTGCAGATTATGACTGCACAGACCGGGACGGAAGGGCTTCGCCTGGCGGCCAGCGCACGACCCGACCTGGTGCTGCTCGATTACAGCCTCGCCGACATGACGGGCGACAAAGTTTGCCGGGCCTTGCTTGAGAACGAATTGACGGCGCAAATCCCCGTCCTCATGATGTCGGGGCATCTGACCGAACTGACGCGGACGGCAGAGGCTTACGGCAATGTGGTCGCCGCCCTGTCGAAGCCGTTTCTCTCCGGCGCGTTGATCCACGCAGTGGAGAAAGCGCTCGCCGGCGGGCCGCCGCCCAAGGCGCCGTTCTCCATGCCCAAGGCCCAACCGGTGCCTGTCTCCTCCCCACCGTTCACGGACAGCCTCTCGCCACCATTGCCCAACGGGCACGATCCAGAGACCGACTGCCCACCGACGAAGGCGCCTTTATCGTCCGCGTCCGCGGAGGGTCCGGTCGCACCGGCACCAGAAAAAATTTGGCCGATTGAACCGCTGTCCAAAACAGAGCCGCTCACTCACGTTGCGACGGAGACAGCTGCTGCCGCGCCTCCAATTTCATCCGAACCGCCGCCGCTGCTGCCCATGCAACAAACTCCGAGACCGGAAAAGAGAGACGGACTATCAGGCACCTCTGCCAGGCAAGCGGAATTGAACGTGACGTTTTCGCTCGACGTCGCCGTGGTGGAATTGACGCCGCTGCTACGCCTGGACGCGATCCGTCTGGTGCCGTTCAACCAGACTGTCGCACTGCAAATCAGCGAGCCAAACGAACCGACGAGCGCGCGACTTCAAGCGAGTTGTCGTCTCGGTCCATTGCGGCTTGGCGATGATGGAAGGATCGAATGCGCGCGCCTGACCCCGACCCGGCAGCCCGGCCGACCGTCGGCCGCGGCCAATTCGCTCGCAATCCAGTCGATTGGTTTCCAGCCTGGGAATTCGCACCGCAACCTGCAATTTGTAGCGGCGCCGCAGGAATCGATGCGCGTGCAACTGACGGTGCCGTTCGAATTCGTCCGAGTGGAACTCTCACCTCGATTTGAACTCGAGGCGATCTTCGCGCGTGCCCGTGGCACACAGGTTCTCCTGCGCAACGGCGACGCGGGCCCAGGCGCGCTCTTCGAGCTGGCGGAGGTCGAGCTCGATGCTTCGGGCGAGTTGCGAGCGCTTCTCGTTAGACCGATGCCTTAGCGTTCGGTGGATGGGGCGGAGGGAGAAAGAGAAGGCCAGAACCAGAGAAGAACCAAGACCCCGAGCAAACACACGTCGAGCACGAGGTGCCAGCTAAAACTGAGGTTGCCGCTAGCGCTGCCGAAACAGCCACACGCCACGTTAATCCCGCGCGCCTTCGCGCTTACCGTCGCGCCGATAAAGATCAACATCAGGCCGCTGGTGAGAAACAACGCCCCGGCGAAAAGGCGCTGAAAAATGAGCGCCAACCCGCAGAGCACCTCGAGCCATGGAAGATAAAAGGCGAGCCGCACGGCAACCGACCAGGGGAGGATCTGGTAATTGCTGATATCTGAGGCGAAGCGCAGCGGGTCGAGCAGCTTGAGGACGCCAGCGTAAACGAAGACGGCTCCGGTCAGGACGGTGAGCGTTCGCCTAACAATGGCGGGCCAGCCAGGCGTTCCGCTCGCGTGATTGCTCATTTCTGCTGTGCCTCCCATTCCTCCCAACCGCCGGACAAGACGTAGACGTTCGTCAGGCCAGCTTCCTTGCGCAGACGTTCCGCCACTTCGTGGCTCGCGTTGCACGATTTCCGGCTACAGTAGACAACGACTTTTCTCTCAGGCGACCAGGCTGTCAGCATCCCGCGCAGCAATTCGTTCCAGCGGTCCTCGTTCAGTTGTATCGCACCGGGAACATGGCCGCGCGCAAACTGCTCGTCAGGCCGCGCGTCAACCCAGAGAACCGTGTCGCCCCACGCTTTCGCCTGGGCCAGGCTGACGGGCGCGGAATCGGCCGGCCGTTGCTCCCACGAGACACGACCGCGGTAATACATCGCCTGGCCGATGGCAGGAAGAGATGCCAGCCCAATGAGCAGGAGAAGCTGTCGGACTAACGCCAGGCGCACGAGTTATTTCGGCGGCATGACCGCCCCACTATCGACGCGCACGTTTGCATAGTACGTCTTGGGCGACTCTTTCGGGAAGTCCGGCTCTATTTTCAGCGCAGCGTTGATCGGCCGTCCGCTTTCCGTCGGTCGCACGACGATGCGAAACTGCTTTTTGTCCAGATCAGGCACGACCTCGGTCGCGATCGATTTGTCGGTCGGGGTCACGGTCAGCGTATGGACTGGCACGTCCGGACCAAGCGTAACCGTGATGGTCTTCGGGTTAAGCACATCCTTGGCCGACCAGTAAATGAAAGCCGGCGTGACCTGCAGGAGCTGCGGGATCGTCGCCTTCAGAGTCAGAACCTTCGTCGGTTCGGTTTGGTCATCCGTCATGACGCTGATCGTTTTCGTCTGCACCCCGGAGCGATCACCAATGTTAAAGGTGGCGGTGATCTCACCGCTTTCGTTAGGCGCGACCACGTCTTTGGCCAGCGCAGCCGTCGTGCAACCACAGGAAGGATGCACGGAGGTGATCTTCACCGGCTTGTCACCAGTGTTTTTGTATTTGAAATGCGCCACCGCCGTCTTGTCGCTCAATGTCGGATGCACGTCGACTTCGGTCGTTTCCCAGGTAAGGGCGGCGCTCGCCGAGCCAACGAGCGCGCAATTCAGACTGATGAGAGTGAGAACGGTACGAATTTTCATATTTTGTGGGCAGAATAGAAACCGAATCTCGGCTTTTCGCCACTAGAATCGGCGCTCAGTTTCGGTCGCTTGATTTCCGAAGCATCAGTTTACGGGGCGTAATAATCCCGTACATACTCCGCGACGGCATCGTGCCAGTCACGCGGGACGTTGCCGGTGAGCCGTTCATATTTTTCGGTCCCGAGCACGCTGTAGACGGGACGGCGCGCAATGAAGTTTTTCATTTCCCCTAACGACAGAGCGCCGATGCCTTTTGCTTTCATCGCCACGCCAGACCGAAGGCAGCAGTTGAGTGCCCACTGCGCATACTCCTGCCAGCTGCACGCGCCACGGTTCGCGAGATGGAGGACGCCGGTCGCGTCCGTCTCAAGCAAGGGGCGGAGCAGCCGCGCGATGTCGCGCGTGTAGGTCGGAGTCGAGAATTTGTCCGCCACCGCCGCGACCACTTCTTCGCTCCGCGCTTTGTGCAGAATCGCATCGACGAAACTGGGGCGATCGGGCCCAAAGACCCAGGAAACTCGGATGACGAGTGAACTCTCGTTCGCCTCCAGCACCTGTAACTCCCCGGCTCGTTTGGATTCGCCGTAAACGCTGATAGCAAGAACCGGATCTTCTTCCGCGTAGGGCACGCGTTTCTCACCATCGAAGACGTAGTCGGTACTGACATGGATGAACCGCGCTCCCTTCTCCCAGCAAATCTCTGCGAGCAGCCGCGGCGCCTCGGCATTCAACCGCATCGCCTCGACGCGATGGTCCTCGCAGTAATCCACCTTCGTCAGGGCGGCCGCGTTGATCAGGACATCGAATCGTCGGGGCGCGAGGATGGTGCGCAGGTCGTCCAATTGTGCCAGATCGAGTTGCTCATGATTGAAGCCGATCACGTCGCAGTTGGCGGCGTATTCGCGCGCCAGCGCCGCGCCCAGCCGCCCCCCGGCGCCCAGCACCACAACCTTCAACTTGGAATTCACAAGATCGAAAAAAGGAAGAAGAGTCGTGCTCATCAAACACAAGTAGTTCGCACAATCAAGACACCGTGAGGCGCGCTGGCGAAGCCCGGTCGTTCCGCCGAGGACGAGTCCTCGTTAGTCTTGACAGTTGGCCCGGTAGTAGCTGAGTTTCCCAAACCATGCGCGCGATCTGGAAGGGCAGCATTAACTTTGGCCTCGTCTACATCCCGGTTTCGGTTTACCCGGCGACGCGGGAAGAGAAAATCAGTTTCCGGCAACTAAGGGCCTCCGACCTCAGCCCTATCCGGTACAAGAAAGTCGCCGAGGCCGACCAGAAAGAGGTCCCGGCCGATCAAATCGTGAAGGGCTTCGAGTACGAGAAGGGCAAATGGGTCACGCTCAAGGACGAGGATTTTGAGAAGGTGCAGATTGAATCGACCCATTCGATTGAGATCACCGACTTTGTCGATCAGGCGCAGATCAATCCGAAGTTTTATTACAAGCCATATTTCCTCGAGGCGCAAAAGGGTGGTGAAAAAGCCTATGCGCTCCTGCACAAGGCGCTCACCACTTCGGGCCGCGTCGGTGTCGCCAAAGTCGCAATCCAGAAACGCGAGTATCTGGCGGCGGTGAAGCCGGATGGACTTTTCCTCATTCTCGAGCTGATGCATTTTGCCCAGGAAGTCCTTGAACCGTCCGCGCTCAATAGCGGCTCGGACCGGAACGTTTCCCCGCAGGAACTGAAAATGGCGACGGCCCTGATCGACGCGATGACGACGGATTGGGATCCGAAGAAATACAAGGATCAATACCAAACCGCGCTCATGCAGCTGATCGAAGAAAAAGCACAGAAACGCGCGCCGGCGGCCAAGCCGATGGCGCCGCGTGTTCAGCCTAACGTTATCGACATGGTCGCAGTCTTGCAACAAAGTCTGCAACGCGCCGGTGTGAAAGGGAAACAAGGCGGAAGGAACGGGCGCTCACCCTCCGCAAGGTCCACCGCGAGCCTCGTCAAACGGAAGCGCCGATCCGTCGCCGCCTAGGTTTCTTTCTTGCCCTAACGAGTTTAGCAGAATCTGCAGGCCGACTCGCTATTGGAGCTTGTAGACTTCGACCAGCCCAACGCCGGCACCACCGTCCTTCCCCGTCATGGTCGCGGTACAGCTGCCCGGGATCAGGGTGCTTTCAATGGCCGCTTCCAGTCGATTCGTCGGAGAAGACTGCTGGCCTCAATTTCGGCTTGCTGCTTGTCGACCCAACGTCTTCAGGAAACAGTCCCCTTTCCGCGGCCAGGGGCAGAAAGGTCAGCATAGTAAGGCAGAGCGTCCCGACAACCACGAACTCAGATGGTCCCAACTAAGGCCGACCCATAAAGAAGTACCCCCGGCACCCAAACATGATCTAACCCTTCTGTCGCTCGACTGTCAGGCGACAAGAGCCAAGTCGGATTCTTTCAACATCGTAATCCGGCAGTCATCATCGCGTGTTCCCACCGCACTTAGAGTCGGCCCTTCATCCGGTTTTGCAGTCGTCATTCCCGCACGGTAAGGTGCCGCAGAAATTTGGCATTGCAGCCGGACAACCACCACACTATGCATATCCTGATTATCGAAGACGAAAAAAAGATCGCGGCGTTCATCCGACGAGGTCTGACGGAAAATGGGTTCGTCGTGGACGTGGCGGAAGATGGCGAGCAGGGTCTCGAATATGCGCTGGCGCGGAAGATGGATCTCATCATTCTCGATGTTGTGCTCCCAAAGCGCGATGGCTGGTCGCTGATGACCGAGCTGCGCCGCGCCGGCCTGCAAACGCCGGTTCTTTTCCTGACCGCGCGCGACAGCGTGCCAGACCGGGTGAAAGGATTTGATCTCGGGGCGGATGATTATCTCATTAAGCCCTTTCACTTCTCGGAGCTACTCGCCCGCGTGCGCTCCCTGCTGCGGCGAGCACCCGAGCGTCGCGAGGAGGCAATCACGGTGGGGGATCTGGAGATCGACCAGCGACGGCACAAGGTGACCCGGGCAGGATCGGCCCTGAACCTGACACCGAAGGAATTCTCCCTCCTGCTTTTCCTCGCCTCGTCGGCCGGCGACATCGTCTCGCGCACCGAGATTGTCGAGCAGGTGTGGGACATCAATTTTGATACTGGCACGAATGTTGTCGATGTCATGATGCGGCGTCTGCGGGCAAAAGTGGATGACCCTTTCGAGAGAAAGATGATCCAGACGATTCGCGGGGTCGGTTATGTTCTTAAAGCGGATTGACGCGCTCTTCGGCCACGACGGGCGCGATAAGCCGCGGTCGTGGTCGATTGTTTTTCGCCTCGCCCTCCTGTGGACCATCGCGGCCGCGACCATGCTGTTCTTCGCCATGGGCGCGGCTTACTGGGTCGTCGTGCAACATGTCAATCACGACAACGATCGTTATCTGACCGACAAGCTCGCCGCCATCCGGGCCGACATCGCGGCGGATGCCGGACCGAATTCGTTCAATCGCGAGCTGAGCATCATAAGGGCAGCTGACAAGGCGTACGCGGTGCGAGTTCTCGACGAAGCGGGCAACGTTGTCGCGGAAAGTCCAAAGATGCGCGATGTCCTGCCGATCGACGCTTTCCCCCAGTCGGTTACGATGCGGGGGCAGCATCCAATTACATTCATTTACCACGCTCGCGATCGCAATAGCTTCGCGCTCGTGACCTCCATCGCCGATATCGGAAAGCAGCGGCTGACGCTGCAGCTCGCGCAGGAACGAACCTACGATGAGAGATTCTCCGCCCGCTACGCCGCCTTGCTCGCCGGGATGGTGGCTTGCGCTGTTGTGACTTGCGCGGGAGTTGTGTTTCTAGTGACCCGCCGCGTTCTGCGTCCTTTGCGAAATCTCGGGGAATCCATCAACCGCACCGGCGCGACGCGCCTGCACGAACGCGTTCCAATCGAGAGGTGGCCGGATGAATTGCAACCGCTCGCAGTTGGCTACAACAAGATGCTCGCTCGCCTCGAGGATTCGTTCACCCGGCTCTCGCAGTTTTCCGCTGATCTTGCCCATGAACTGCGCACACCGATCGCCATTCTGCGCGGGGAAGCCGAAGGCGCGCTGACCAAACTGCGCAGCGCCGAGGAGTATCGCGAAGTCATCGAATCGAGCCTGGAAGAGTTGGAGCGTCTCTCTGGCATGATCGACAACCTGCTCTTCCTCGCACGAGCGGAGACCACCGGATCATTTCAAGTCAGTTCCTTCGATGGACGCGCCGCGATCGAAAAGCTCCGCGAATTCTACGATTTGGTCGCGCAGGAGCAGGGAGTGGAGATCGAGTGTCACGGCGAAGGAAACGTCCATGCCGAGCCGGTTCTCTTCCGGCGAGCGCTGATCAATCTCATCACAAACGCGCTCCGTTTTACGCCCTCGGGCGGACATATCAGCGTCTCGCTGCAGCGCCGTGGCGACGCGAGCGAAGTGGCGGTCGCTGACACGGGTCGCGGCATTTCTTCGCAGAATGTTCCGAAAGTGTTTAATCGTTTTTTTCGTGGCGACGCCCCCCGCACCGCACGGGGCACGGGACTCGGCCTCTCGATCGTGCAATCGATCATGCAGATCCACGACGGCACCGTCTCAGTGCAAAGCGAGCTTGGGAGAGGAACGGTGATCACTCTCACCTTCCCTGATGCGAAAGAGATCGCCGCAACCGAACCCGCCCACACCGTAGAAGCGGCGATCGGCTGATCAGCCGAATTGTTGCCGGACATGGATATTCCGGCTTTTTCGGGCATAATGCGAAGGTCTCTTCGCCCGATGAAACTCAAGACGCTCTCCGGCTGCCTCCTCTTTCTCCTCGGTTCGCAAACCCTCTTTGGTTATGCCTTGGAAGGCGAGTCCTGGACCCGCGATCGCACCGTTGTCATGCAGCTCTCACTCGGTCCTCCACGCGTTTTGCTCGACGGCTTTGCCTCCTTCAACGAATCGGCCCAGGACGCGCTCGACGTCTGGAACCCTTACCTCGCGCATTTGCATCTGACCGCAGTTCCAGCGTCGCCCGTTACCGCTACCTCAGGCGATGACGAAATGTCGGTGCTCCTTTCTTCGACCGTCTTTGGCGACAGGTTCGGGTCCGGAACGCTCGCGATTACATTGCTCAACTATCGCAACAGCGTGATGGAAGAGACCGACACCCTCTTCAATACGGCCTATACCTGGGATTCCTACCGCGGCCCGTTGCTGCCCGATGTCTTCGATTTTCACCGGGTCGCGATTCACGAGTTCGGACACACACTCGGCCTCGACCACCCTGATAAGGCGGGACAAAACGTCGTCGCAATTATGAATTCGCACATCAGCGACATCGATACCGTACAACCCGACGACATCGCGGGCGTGCAGTCCCTTTACAACAATGGCCCGGCCTACCAATCATCTGTTCCGGCGCCGGTTCTTGCGAACATTTCCACCCGTGGCTACATCGGCACGGGCGACAATGTGTTGATCGGCGGCTTCATTGTTCAAGGCACGGAGCCGGCCACGGTGATCCTGCGCGCGATCGGTTTCTCGCTTGCCGCCGACGGCATCGCCAACGCGCTCATCGACCCGACGATCACGATTTACGATTCCAACCAGCACCAGGTGGCGATGAACGACGACTGGGCTTTCACCGGCGCCGACGCCGAGAAAATCGCGAGCTATCATCTCGACCCGCCCAACAGCCGCGAATCCGCCCTTTTTCTTACGCTGCAACCGGGCGCCTACACCGCGGTCGTGCAGGGGTATGTCGACGCACAGACACCCCAGGCAACTGGTATTGGTTTGTTTGAACTCTACGATCTCCACACTACCGGCGGCCGCGCCGGCAACATCTCCACCCGCGGCCAGGTGCTTGGCGGCGATAACATTCTCATCGGCGGTTTTATCATCGGCGGGACCGACCCGAAGACGGTCATCGCCCGCGCCATCGGGCCGTCGTTAGTCGCGGCCGGCGTCGCCAATCCTCTCGCTGACCCGACGCTAGACTTGCGTGACAGCAACGGGGAACTGGTGCAATCGAACGACGATTGGCAGCAGGGACCCGATGCACAGGCGGTCAGCGACGACAACCTCGCGCCAGCCAATCCGAAGGAATCGGCGCTCCTCGCGACCCTGAATCCCGGCGCCTACACCGCTCTCGTCAGCGGCGTGGGAGGTGTGACTGGCATCGCCCTGGTTGAAGTTTACGATATAAGCCCCGCGCCGTAGGCGCTCCGCCAGCGTAGATGTTTCGCTCTGCGAAGCACGACCCTGCGCGTCGTCAAGGAAGTCCACCGACCTTCCTGCCCCTGCGCCGATAACCCGGAGGTCTCAGCGAGACGGATTTAGAGCCCAAGCTCGCGACCGCGAGCGCTGGCCGCTTCTACCGCGGCCGCCAAACCCGCCGCGGTCTCGCGCTTTTCCATCTCAGCCAGCCCGGCCGCAGTTGTCCCGCCAGGCGTGATGACCATCCGACGCAATTCCTCGGGCGAAAGCTCGCTCTCCAACGCGAGTTGCGCCGCGCCGCGCACCGTCTGGGTGGCCAGGCCTAACGACACCTTGGGCGGCAATCCGCAATTCGTTCCCCCGGCCGCGAGCGCTTCGATCACGGTATAGACAAACGCCGGACCGCTGCCCGCCAGTGCGGTGACCGGATCGATCTGCTCGTCCTCCACCTCCGCCACGAACCCGATCGCAGAAAAAATTTGCCGAGCCCGCGCAAGATCCTCCTCCGTCGTCCGTGCGCCGCGCGCCATCGCCGTGGCCGCCTGACACACCGCCGCCGGCGTGTTGGTCATCGCCCGCATGAACCGCGCCCTCGCCTTCCCCTCCATGCTCGCCAGACGAATCCCCGCTGCGAGCGAGATCACCAGCTTTCCCTCGATTGCGCCGGCAATTCCGTTGATTACTTCCAGCACCACCCCTGGTTTTACACCGATCAGAATTACCTCCGCCTTCCCTGCGACCTCCGCGTTCTCCGCGGTGACCGCGACGCCCACTTCATCTCGCAGGACCTCGCGCAAAGCGTGGTTAGGCTCACTCACCAGAATCTCCGTCGCCGCGCAAAACTTCGCCCGTACGAGCCCGCGCACGACCGAGCCTGCCAGCTTGCCGCCGCCGATGAATCCGAGCCGATACCGCCTGTCGTTAGTTTGTAAACTCATGGGAAAAGCGGATATTAATCGATGGTAAGCGCTGGTGTAAATTTCGGTCTCGATCTTGCCGAGGAAATCAAGGCCCTCAAGCAGGAACGCAAGGCCGTTATCCTGGCCCACAACTACCAGGTGCCGGAAATTCAGGACGTGGCCGACTTCGTCGGCGACTCGTTAGGTTTGAGTTTTCAGGCAGCGAAGACCGATGCCGAGGTCATCCTTTTTTGCGGCGTCCACTTCATGGCCGAGACGGCGAAGATCCTCAACCCAACCAAGAAAGTCATCCTCCCGGACCTCGATGCCGGCTGTTCGCTTTCGGAATCGTGTCCGCCGGAAAAGCTGGCCCAGTTTCTCGCCCAACACTCCGACAAGAACTACTACGTTATCGCCTACATCAATTGCAGCGCGGGCGTCAAAGCTCTTGCCGACGTCATTTGCACGAGCGGCAACGCCGAGAAGATCGTGCGCGCCGCGCCGGCCGATCGCAACATTCTCTTCGTCCCCGATCAAAACCTCGGCGCATGGGTCATCGAGCGCACCGGGCGCAAGATGGATTTGTGGCAGGGCAACTGTTACGTCCACATCGAGTTTACGGCACGCAGCATCGCCGCAATTCACGCCGAGTATCCGGGCGCGCCGGTCGTCGCGCATCCCGAATGTCCCTTCGCCGTGCGGCTGCTCGCCGACGAGGTTTGTTCGACCGAGAATATGGTCACCTTTTGCAGGGAATCGTCCGCCAGGGAAATCATCGTCGTGACCGAGGCCGGCATGCTGCACCGGCTGAAGAAGGAAATTCCGAACAAACTTTTCATCCCGGGCCCAACCGAGCGCTGCGCCTGCGCCGAGTGTCGTTTCATGAAGATGAATACGCTTGAGAAGGCGCACACGGCTCTTCTCAATCTCGTGCCTGAGATCATCCTTCCCGGGCCCCTACGCCAACGCGCGGAAGCCCCCATCCGGCGCATGCTCGAATTGAGCCGCTAAATTTTGCGTCGGGAAAAATCATCGATGCTAATCACCGTTCTCTGACCGTTGCTTGGGAGAGTGCCGGGCTGCCGATGAAACATGGGTTGTCGATCTGCCTCGCTAACGTCAAATATGGAGAGACGAGGATCCATTCTGCTACAAAACACATCCATTTTCACCGGCTGATGTCTCTTTGGAAAAATTTCCGTTATCGCCTCGAGCGCTGGGGCGTCGAGTTGCTCGCCTGGGGCGTTCCGCGGCTCTCGCGTCGGCGTTGTGTGCAGCTCGGCTTCGTGCTCGGCGATATCGCCTGCGTCCTCGACGGTCGCGGCCGGAGGGTGGCGCACGCGAATCTCGAATGCGCTTTCGGCGATCGCTACACGCCGGCGCAACGAAGGGAGATTGTGCGGGCTTCCTACCGGAATTTCGTGCGAACGATGCTCGATCTTTTTTGGGGGCAACGAAATCTCACTTCGGACAACTACCTGGACTATCTAAAACTGGAGGGTTTCGAGAGGGTCCGCCAATTGCACGCGCGCAGCGCGGGTGGTTCCATCCAGCTCTGCGTGCATCAGGGCAATTGGGAGTGGGCCAATCTCGCTTTCGGCTTTGCCGGATTTCCTCTGACCGTTGTGACGGAGAGTTTCAAGAATCCGTATTTGACGGAAATGTTTAGCCGTATGCGGGAGGCGAGTGGCCAGACAATGATCCCGCAGGAAAACTCGATCCTGCGGTTGCTCAAAGCGGTGAAGCGCGGCGCCGCGACCGGCATTCTCCCTGACCTCAGTCTTCACCCAACCCAGGCAGCAACGATCATTGAAGGTTTTGGCCTGAAGATGTGCGTGCCCGTTCTCCACGCCATTCTCGCTCGGCGCGCCGGCACGCTCCTCTTTCCACTGGAAACGGTGCCTTTGCCCGATGGAACTTGCCGCGTGATCGCGCATCCGCCGGTGGAATGGCCTGCCGGCGCTACGCCGCAGGAGATCGCGCAGCGCTGCTGGGATGCTTTCGAGCCGATCCTGCGCGCCAATCCCCACGGCTGGCTCTGGCCCTACAAGCACTTCCGCTATCGCCCAAGAAACGCGACTCGCCGCTACCCGTTCTACGCGAACGATTCGCTGGAATTTGAGGAACTGATGCGGGGTGAAAAGACGGAGCAACCGGCGTCTCTATAGTTGGTATCGACCGACCCGGATGGTGGCCCTGTCTCGCGGTTCCCGAGCCTAGTGTTTTTTTACTTCAGTCGCAGAGAGTCTCTTCGTCAATTCAGCGATCCTGCGCTCGGTAAACTTCATTTCCGCCGAGTTGGCTTCGTAAGGCGCGAGTGAGCCGCCTTCGGATTCGACCGCATTTTCCGCAGCTTTTCGGCGCGCAACCAGCCACGCTTCTTGCTCCTGAAGCAGCAACCGTCGCTCCGGCCCACTGAGTCTCTCAAAGAGACGCACGTATATCGCGAACAGCTCCGCGTCCCTCAGATCGGCCAGACAGCGACTGAGCTGATTCATCCCCTGTTGAGCCTGCATTTCGGTCAGATCTTTCTCCAGCCATTCGGACGCCGCCGTCACGTCCGGCCGCCAGTCTCGTGGTAGAATTGTTCCCTCGCGCTCGCCGGTTTGCGCAGAAGAAGGAAAAACGACTGGAAGGATGCACAGCAGAAGCCAATGACGTCGAAACATAGGATATGTGGTTGGGTCTAACGAAAACAAGATCAGGTGCCGGGGCCGGCGGCAAGGGTTGAAAGAAGTGCATTGGCCCAGCCGCCGGGCCCCGGGCTTTAGCTTGCGCCGACGGTTTAGGGCGACTTCTCGTAGTGCCGCATCAACTTGAAAAACCGAAGCGTGTCACGCACCGGGTGAATGCTGCTCACTTCATCGGAGTAGATCGTGCTGATCGGCACGGAGGCGATGCGGAAACCGGCCCGGCTCGCGATGATCAGCATCTCAGTCTCGTATTCGAATCGGCTGGTACCGTCGAGGAGGTGTGGGGCCAGCGTCCGGTGGACCATGCGGTAACCGCATTGCGTGTCGGGCACTTCCTGCCCGCAGAGGCGACTGATGCGCCGGCTCATATAACGATTGACCGTCCGCCTAACGAACGGCATGTCGTGCACATTGTTCATGCGTGTACCGACGAAGAGACCGGCCTGGGTTGCGGAGGCAGCGGCGAGAAAGCGACCGATCTCCTCCGGCAAATGCTGGCCGTCAGCGTCAAGCAGAAGGAAGAATTCAATCTCGGGACGCACCAGCCAGTGGCGGATTCCGGTCTTGATCGACTCCCCTTTCCCACGGTTCTCGGGATGAACGATAACTTCGGCGCCACCTTCGCGCGCCTGGGCCGCAGTCGCGTCGGTCGAGCCGTCATCGATCACGACGACGCAATCGAGCTGCTTGCAAACCCGCTCCGCCACGCCGCGGACATGGACTTCCTCGTGATATGCCGCGATGACGGCCGCGACGTTGCTGCGATCGAGCGGCCGACTGAGTTGCGGCGCTCCGCTCTCCATTCCTAGCGAACGACAGGGTGAAAATCGGCCGCGTGATAAGAACTGCGCACGAGCGGACCCGAGGCAACGTGGGCAAAGCCTTTCCGGCGCGCGATGTCGCCGTAGAGATCGAACTGCTCCGGCGTGACATAACTAACGACCGGGAGATGGTTCGGCGTCGGTCGAAGATATTGGCCCAACGTTAATACCTGGCAGCCGACTTCGCGCAGGTCGTCCATTGTCTGGAAAAGCTCCGGCTCGGTTTCGCCGAGGCCGAGCATGACGCCGCTTTTCGTCACCACGTCGGGTGAAAGCTCTTTGGCGCGCCGCAAGACCTGGAGCGAGGTGCGATACCGGGCGCGCGACCTAACGACCGGGGTGAGCCGCTCTACCGTCTCCACGTTGTGATTGAAAATCTCCGGAGCGGCATCGAGCACGAGTTGGATGCACCAACCCTGGGCGCGAAAATCTGGCACGAGCACTTCGATGATAACGGAGGGATCCATCTCGCGAATGGTGCGAATTGTGCGCGCGAAATGTTCCGCGCCACCGTCCTTGAGATCGTCGCGCGCGACAGCGGTAATGACAACGTGCCTGAGCTTCAAACGCCGAACTGCCTCGGCGACCCGCTGCGGTTCGTCTTCCTCGAGCGCGAAGGGCTTCGCCGTGCTCACGGCGCAGAATCCGCAGGCCCGCGTGCATCGTTCGCCGGCGATCATCATCGTCGCCGTGCCCTGACTCCAGCATTCCCAGCGATTAGGGCATTGCGCGCTTTCGCAAACCGTATGCAGCCGCAGATCGGAGATGAGAGCTTTGGTCGAGAAAAAGACGGGATTGGAAGGGAGTCGCACCTTGATCCAGGGCGGCTTATGCGCCTGGTGCAACGCGGGATCGATTTTGGCGCAGGACATTTTTCGCGAAGCAGCGGAGGCTTAGAATTAAGTTTGGAAGGAAAGTTTGGCAACTCCCATTCACGAGCGATCGGTGGAAGCGGTGAAGAATGATTGCTTCTGGCGGGCAATTCTGACTATGATGCGGCCAAAGGTTTCGCAACGAAGTTTACCAAGACAGGAGCTATACCATGGAAGGACAGGATAACGAAACGACCCACCGACAGGAGAACGGGGCAATCGACGAAAGCGGCAATGTCGATCGTATCCGCGACATTCTTTTCGGCTCGCAAATGCGCGCTTATGACGGCCGCTTCCAGAAAATTGAGGAACGCCTGACGCGCGAAGCTGGCGAGCTGCGCAGCGATCTGCAACGTCAACTTCAGGCAGTCGAGGCCTTCATGAAGGGCGAGGTCGAATCGATGACCAACCGCGTTAAAACCGAGCAGTCGGAGCGTGGCCAGGCCTTCGAGCACCTGGCGCGTCAGATGGCTGAAACCGCGCGCGGCCTGGAGTTGAAGATTAGCAACCTCGATAGCCAGGCCGCCAGGGACATTCGCGAACTGCGCGAGCAACTGCTCGAGCAGTCGAAAGCATTGAGCGCGGAGTTGAAGGAAAAGCACGATCACCTAAAGGGCCAGCTCGATCACGAAGCCGGCCAGATCCGCGACGCCATGACCGGACGCGAAGCGCTCGCCGAGCTGTTGAGCGAAGTTGCGCTCCGTTTGAAAAAGGAGTTCCGCGTTCCAGGCGCGTCGTAAAACATGCACCCACGGATGCGGAGCCCGCAACCGCGAAAATCGCCGGATGATCTGGCGGAATTGCGTCGGCTTCTTATCCATCAGGAGCGGGAGGAATTGCGCGGGCTGCAGGAGCGGCTCGACGACAAAGAGCGGCGCGCGCACGAAGTCGCGAAAATTCTCCCGGAAGCGCTCACCCTCAGTGGAGATCGCAGTGAAGAGCTGACACGTGCGCTGCGCCCGGCGGTCGAGGGATCGGTGCGCGAGTCGGTGGAAAAACGTCCGCAGTTTTTGATCGACGCGCTTCATCCGATTATCGGCTCGGTCGTTCGACGATCGATCGCCGAGAGCCTGCGCAACCTCCTGCAAACGCTCAATCAATCGCTGGAGCAAAGTTTTTCCTGGCAGGGATTGAGGTGGCGCATGGAGGCACTCCGGACCGGACGCAGCTTCGCGGAAGTCGTCATGCTGCGCAGCCTCGTTTACCGGGTCGAGCAGATCTTTCTCATTCATCGCGAGACGAGCCTTTCGCTGCTCCATCTGAGCGCCGATGCCACTGCAACCCAGGACTCCGACATGGTCGCGGGCATGTTAAGCGCGATCCGGGATTTCGCGCGCGATTCATTCAAGACCGGGAACGACGAGGGGTTGGACGAATTTCGCATCGGCGATTTGCAGGTCTGGGTTGCTCCTGGACGCCACGCCTATCTCGCGGCTGTGATCCGCGGCAATCCGCCGCGCGAACTGCGAACTTGCCTCGAGGACGCGATCGACCGCATTCATATCCTGCGCGGCTCGGACCTGGCGGAGTTTGACGGCGACGCCGCCAGCTTTGAATCGCTTCGGCCCGAAGTGGAGCCTTGTTTACGAGCGCAGTTTCAGCCAAGGAAAACCTCCGGAACCAAGCGGCGCGCCTGGTTCGCACTCGCGATCGGAGCGGCCCTGATCGTCGCCGCTCTCATCGTCGGAGTGCAACGCGAACGGCATTGGCAGGATTTCGTCAGGCGACTGAACGCGGCGCCGGGCATCGCCGTCACGCAGGCGGAGAACCATTGGTTCACGCGCTCGCGGGTCGCCGGCCTGCGCGATCCGGCCGTAGCCGACCCCGCCGCACTCGCCCGGGCCGCCGGGGTCAATCCCGATCGGCTTCGCTTCGAGTGGAAGGATTACCTCGCGCTCGATGACGCCAGCGTGCTGCAGCGTTTCGAGCGTCGTTTCGGAAAACCGGCCGGCACAAATCTTAGCCTAACGAATGGGAGGTTGACCATCAGCGGCCAGGTTCCCTATGAATGGCTGAGCCGGGTCCGTGCCGAAGGCATGCAGTCCCCTGGCGTCACTTCGATCGATGAAAGCGCCGTCACCGTCACCTACGATCCCGAGCGTTCGCTCGCCAGATTCCGCAATGCGTTTCCCTTGCCGCCGGGCGTGATCGCTCGAGTGGAAAACGGAACGCTACAGGTTTCCGGTATCGCACCCTACGAATGGCTGGCTCCGGTCCGCACCGGCGCAACCAAACTCCCCGGGATCAGCAAAATTTCCGAAGAGCACTTGCAAATTGCCTACGACCCGAGACTCGTCCTCCAGCGTTTTACCGATCGCTTTAGTCTGCCGGACTCGGTTAACGCCAGCGTGAAGGACGGCGTCCTCGTTCTCGCCGGCGAAGCGCCGCATGCCTGGCTGATGCGGGTGCGCCCCGGCGCACCTCAGATGCCGGGAATCAGGACGATTGACGAAAAGAACCTGACCGACCTCGACCAGCGCACGTTCCAGCAATCGAAGTCGGTCATCGAAAGCGCGTTTGTCTATTTCCTTGTCAACAAAGACAACTTCGCGACCGAAGGCTTCGCCGCCCTCTCGCGTTTGCCGGACCAGATTCGCCGCTGTCTCAGCGCGGCGAGCCGCCTTGGGCTCGAAGTCCAGATCGAGGTGCTCGGTTACGCCGACTCCGTTGGAAGCAAGCCAAAAAATTTCGAGCTCAGCCAAAAGCGGGCGGACGCGGTGCGCGATTTTCTGGTCAAGTGCGGCTTCGACCCGTCGCTCTTCAAGGCCATGGGCCTGGGCGCACCGCCGGTCACTGGCGAGGCGACACCTGAGCAGGCGGAACGCCGCGTGGCACTCAAAGTCGTGCCCGAATCATGATCCAGAAAAAGATCTGCCTCCTCGGGACTTCCGGTGTAGGCAAAACGAGCCTCGTCGCGCGGTTCGTTCGCAGCATTTTTTCCGACAAATACCTCACGACCGTCGGAGTAAAGATCGACAAGAAGACCGTTTCGGTCGATGGCTCGGAGGTCACGCTCGTCATTTGGGATCTGGCGGGCGACGACGATTTCCAGCGTCTGCAAACTTCCTATTTGCGTGGCACGAGCGGCTACCTGTTGGTGGCGGACGGGACGCGGCGGGTCACGCTCGACCAGGTCCTCGAACTGCAGAAAAGGGTCGCCGGCAACCTCGGCGCGATTCCTTTCATTCTTGCCCT
Source organism: uncultured Verrucomicrobiae bacterium (assembly GCA_963742545.1). Lineage (GTDB taxonomy): Bacteria > Verrucomicrobiota > Verrucomicrobiia > Chthoniobacterales > UBA10450 > Palsa-1392. The sequence continues at coordinate 342,488 of CAVUMF010000008.1, forward strand.
GAACAAATCCGACCTCTCTTCGCAATGGGAAGTGGAGGAAGGGCGGATCAGCGCTCTCCAGGCGGAGAATTTTGCCGTGATTAAGACAAGCGCGAAAGCAGGTGCCGGCGTGGAGGAAGCGTTCGCGCAACTGGCTCGGCGGATGATTACGCCGGCCTAACGAAATGCCCGCCTCAGCTTCGCCCGCTCAAGCCGTGCTCGAAGCGCTTGGCTTTGTCCTTTTCACGCGCCAGCAATCGGGCGCGCTCCAATTGTTGGGCCCCCCGCCCGCCTGGCTCGCCGCGCTTTGGCCGGAGCTCGAAAATGACGAGCACCTCCTGCCGCTGGCCGACGCTTCGCCGTTCCTCGAGAACTTCCTCATCGACGCCGAGGAATGTTGGGAAAAAGGCGGCGCCGATCGCGCCAAATCAGGACCGTGGATCGAGCAAAGCGACAACGGCGTGGAAGTGCAACTCGAAGCAACGGCGATGACTGCCGCGGGCCTGCCCATTCTGCTGATCGAGCGGTTGGGCGAAGCGTTCGAAGCGAAAAAGACGGTCCTGCAACGCGCGCGCGAAACCGTCATCGCCCATCAACGTTTGAATTCCGAAATCCAGAAAAAGGAAATCCTGCTCCATTGCGTGGCGGACGACATGACCGCCGCGCTGGCCAACGTCATCACCTCGCTGCGCCTGATCGAACTGGAAGATAACGGTCCGCGCACCAAGTTGCTCCTCGGGCTCGCTTCCCGCGCGACGCAGGAGCAACAAACGTTGATCCATCGTATTCTCGGAGTCTTCGAAGAAGAATTACGCGCCGTCTATAGCGCCACCGTGGGAACGGAGACTGACGCGAATTGGAACGTCGTGCTGCATGGGGCGCTCGATTCTACCTCGCCGCTTTTCGAGGAAAAAGGCGTCCGCCTCGATGCGCCTGCTCCTGCCGCCGACATCACGATCCGAATCGATCCCACGCATCTCGAGCGCGTGGTCGTCAATCTTCTCGAGAACGCGCTCGAACGCAGCGCGTCGGGTGCTGCGGTGGTCGTTAGGGCGGAAGAGGAAGCAGAAGCGTTGCTCGTTTCCTTTCAGGATAACGGACCGGCCATGGCGCCGGAAGTTTGTGAGGATTTGTTCGGGAAGTGGGAACCAAGGAATGCTGCTCCAGCCTCCGCCT
>CAVUMF010000009.1:0-233912 GCA_963742545.1 uncultured Verrucomicrobiae bacterium
AGCTCGGGGGTTGCCACCGACATCACCGAAGATGTGCTGCGGCAGGTCGCGTTACCTTTGGGCCTGGTCGACGTAAAGGTATGTGCGGTCGATGAGGTCTGGTCCGGACTGAAACTGGTGATTCGAAAGGAACTGCGGTGAGCGGGCTGATGGTTATTCGTTGCGAGTTATTCGTTATTAGTTATCAGGGTGTATATGAGTTCGCCAACGAATACTCCTCATTTTCTGGGTCTCCGTACCGTTATCTATCACGCGCCGGATCTGGGAAGAGCCAGGACATGGTACTCGTCGGTTCTCGGCCTCGTTCCTTACTTTGACCAACCGTTTTATGTGGGTTTTAACGTCGGCGGCTACGAACTCGGTCTTGATCCCGACTCCTCCGCCACGGCCGGCGGAGCGGGCGGTTCGGTGGCGTATTGGGGCGTTGCCGATGCCAGCTCCGCCCTGGAACGTTTGCTTTCGCTGGGGGCGACCGCGCGTACCGCCCTTCAGGACGTGGGCGATGGCATTCGCGTCGCCACCGTTTTCGATCCCTTTGGGAACATCTTTGGCCTGATCGAGAATCCGCATTTCAAGTTGCCAGGGTGAGCGCCTGGCTCGAGCGGGCAAAGCCGGGCCTCGAATTTTTTCGGGATTAGCAAGTCTTCGAACCCCGTGCCAATACGAGACAACGAGATGAAAGCTAAGAAGACCATTCGAGGGCGTACCGCACGACGAGCCAAGACAACCAAGGCCGAGACGCCGGACGATTACCTCGCCGGCGTCCCCCTCGACAAACGAGCCGCACTCGAAACACTTCGGAAGAGGATAAAGGATGCGGCGCCGGAAGCGGAGGAATGCATTAGCTACGGAGTCCCTGCCTTCCGTCTCAATGGCAAGCTGCTGGTGGCCTACGCTGCGGCCGCACACCATTGCGCCTTTTATCCCGGTTCAGTCGTGCAGGCACTCCAGGACGAACTCAGCGGCTACGATATCAGCAAGGGTACGGTCCGGTTTTCAGCGGATAGGCCTCTGCCGGCTGCCTTGGTGCGGAAGCTGGTAAAGCTCCGGATTGCAAAGAACAGTTCCTGACCTGCAAACGATCGAAACGCCCTCCGTGGCGAATCGAGTCGATAGCGGGAATTGGGAAGGTTGTCAGGGAACTCCACTTCGAAACGAAATCGAGGAACGGGATGAATTGCTGCTGGGCGACGCGACGGTGCTCGCCGTCAAAGCGCTCTCCGATCGCTTCGGGACGGGACACATCAGCGGAAAGATCCAAGCCCACATCGTGAGCGTCGCGAAGTAAGGCGGGAAGAGTATGATCGCTTCCATTTGGGCCGCGAGCGGATCTCACTTCTTGGCCTGAGAAACCGGCTTCCCGCGTGCTGCCAAACGCGAGTCAAGCGTATTTCTGCTGAATCAGTTCGTTTCCAATCTATTAAATCTACTAATTACTTGGAATTGGTATGCAATCGATTCAGTCGGCCGACGATGCCGAGTCCGGCTACAATTGCTCAATTTTGTAGCCCTTCTTTTCCAGAAGTTCGATCACACTGTTCGGTCCACAGAAGTGACCGGTTCCGACGACAATCGACGTCGGAACTCCGCTCTGAATCAAGGCGCAGATTTTCGGAATCCACCGCAGATTGCGGTAATCAAGCAGGCGGATTTCCGCGCCGAGGTTCAGATCGCGCTCACGTTTCTCGTCGGCCAGCATTGGGGCGAGGTCGCCGTGTTTCCAGCCATCGCGCATGGCGTTGTAATCGCCTTTGCGCTTGTCGCCCCGGACGAGCGCATCGAGCAGGATCAGTTCGGCGTCGATGTCGGCCATTCCACGCAGGACATCGACGTGTTGCTCGTTGGTTTCCAAGGCACCACAGGCTTTGTGATGGCGCTGGGCTTCAAAAGCGATGTGATTATCCACCCCAAGTCCACCGCGCATATCGTTGTAACCCCGAATACCCCAGAGGTAAAAGGCGATCGCCCAGGGCCGGATGTTCTGAAGGCCCGGCACATATTGCTCACCGAACCACCAGCCTTTGCCGAGGTAATTGGATTCTCGAAATCTCTTTTGCAGGAAATCCCACGTCTGTGGATGAACATGATGGCGAATATCGTCCCCTTTGGGATAGGCGGCGGCGATTTCGAATCGTTTCGCAAAGTCGCTTTCGCTCAACCGGTCCGGAGCAACTTCAAAGTAAAACTGCTGCGAGTCGCGCGTGGCCTGATCGTAGGCTTTGGGCAACGGATAGTCGTGACCGCTCAGCGCGTGGAGGGTGCCGACCAGATAGAAGGGCGCGCGAGCGTTCGTGACCCGCCAAACGCAGGCGGTTGCGGCAGGCGCCGCGTGAACTGGAATGAAGGTCGCTGCAAGCAGGGTGCAGCCCGCAAGAATCCCCAAGGGGGAACGTGTTCTGGGCATGAGATCGTTTTACCAACCGATCCAAAATCGGTCAAGAGGTTTGCCGTCGGATCGGAGCGCGGGCATCCTGCCTATGGTAATGCCTCGCTTTGACCATCGATCGCAAGCTGGCCCGGACCGCGCACTCGCGGCCGTCGCGGAAGTGCGCCTCGTTTATGCCGACCTGGCAACTCGGCCGGTCGAGCGACAGTGTCTGCGCCGCACGGAGTGTTGCCAGTTCAAGCTCACCGGCCTTACCCCTTATCTCACGAAGGGTGAAGCGCTGGTCGCGGCGCAGGCGTTGCGGGCGACAGGACGGAAGAAGATCCCGGACGAAGCAGGCGGCGCTTGTCCCCTGCTCGACCGCCTCACGGGCAATTGCATAATCTACGCCGACCGTCCCTTTGGCTGCCGCACACATTTCTGCGCCGCGGCCGGCGGACCGATGGCGCGAAGCGAGGTGGTCGACTTGATTCGCCGCCTGGAAACAATTGACACGCAACTCGGCGGCGACGGCCCGCGCAAACTCGCGGCGGCGGTCACGGCGGCCTTGCGCGAGATTTCCTGACGAATTCAACGGAGCTTCTTCTCCCTACGTCCTGGACGCGCGGAAACACGTCCCTCAGCTAGTGTACTCCAGCGGGTGCGTTCGTCTTTCGCACCTTCTGGAAAAAGAAGACGAGCGGCGTGGTGACGAGGCAGAGGAGGCCGAAGAGGCGGAAGTTATGGGAGTAGGTCACGAGGTAGGATTGTTGCCCGAGAATGTTGTAGAGAATTTGCGGGGCCTGTTTCGCCGCGAGCCAGGCGCCTTCGTGAGCCGCCAGGCCGTTCTGGATGGTGGCGAGCTTTTGCTGATAGACCGGGTTGTATTGCGAGAAGTGACTAACGAATGCAGCCTGGTTCGACTGCGCGCCGCGCGCCACCATGGTCGTAAGTGCGGCGATGCCAATGCTCCCGCCGAGGTTGCGCATGAGGTTAAAGAGGCCGCTGGCGTTACCGATCTGGTTCTGCTCGAGGGTGCCCATGGCGGAGGTGGCAAGCGGCACAAAGATGAAGCTGATCGCGATCCCGCTCAGGATGGTGGGCCAGACGATGGTGATCATCCCGATGCTGAGGTTGATGTTGCCGAAAAGAAATGAGGAATAGGCCAGGCCAAGAAAGCCGATCGCAATCAAAACGCGGTTGTTGATTTTCCCGACCAATCGCCCGACGACGACCGTGGCCATGAACGCCCCCACCCCACGCGGGCTGAGCGCGAGGCCGGCGTCGAGCGCGGTGTAGCCGAGCAGATTCTGCATGAAGAGCGGGAGGACCGCGATCGTTCCGTAAAGAAGGGCGCCGAGGACCCCAATAAGGCCGCAACCGACCGCGAGGTTGCGATTTTTCAGAACCCGCAGATCGACGAGCGGTCGCTGCGCGGTCAGTTCCCTAACGACAAAAGCAAGGAAGGCCGCGACGGAAATTGTGAAGCACCATGCGATCCTGTGCGAACTCAGCCAGTCGAGTTCCTGCCCTTTATCGAGCACGTACTGCAGGGTCGCGAGCCAGAGGGCGAGAAAACCGAAGCCCATGTAATCGATGCTGCTCGCGCTGACTCTTTTCAGATACGGCGGATCCTCTATGAAAGCGTTCGCCATCAAGGCGGCGAAGAGGCCGATCGGGAGATTGATGTAAAAGACCCAGCGCCAAGTGTAGTTGTCGGTAATCCAGCCGCCTAACGTCGGCCCAAGGATTGGCGCTACCACCACGCCCATGGCGAAGACGGCCATGGCCGAGCCGCGTTTGGCGGGCGGGAAACTCTCCAGCAGGACGGCCTGCGAGATGGGCTGGAGTGCGCCGCCGCCCGCGCCCTGAAGGACGCGCGCGATGACGAGGAAACCAAGGCTGCCGGCCGCGCCGCAGAGGGCAGACGAGAGCGTAAAGAGGATGATGCAGGAAACGAGAAAGCGTTTGCGGCCGAAGAGGTTTCCAAACCAGTTAGTGGCCGGGAGAATGATCGCGTTCGCGACCAGATAGCTCGTCAACACCCAGGTCGCTTCATCCGTCGTGGCGGAAAGATTGCCGGCGATGTGCGGGAGGGAAACATTCGCGACCGAGGTGTCGAGCACTTCCATGAAGGTCGCGAGCATGACCGAGACCGCGATCAGCCACGGGTTGTGACTCGGTCGCCAGGGGGCGTGGTCGTTAGGCGTGTCCGGCGCAGCCACGTTCTGCCTAACGAGTTTGAATTTTTCGCAGCCACCAGACGGTCGCGCCGGTCACCGCGAGGGCAGCGAGCAGGGCGACGACCGATACTTCCAGAGCCGGCCAGAATGCGCCTTTCACTTTCACGTCCGGGACGGCCGACATCCCGGGGCCGAGCACCTGCTGCACGTTCGGCTGCTCATCGAGGACGATTTTCACCGGCACGCGTTGGACGACTTTGACGAAGTTGCCGGTCGCGTTTTCCGGCGGGAGCAGACTGAAACGCGCGCCGCTCCCGGCCTGGATGCTATCGACGTGGCCGCGTAAGGAGCGCGATGGATAGGCGTCGACTTCAATCTTCGCCGGCTGACCCGGCCGCATGCCGGTGAGCTGTGTTTCCTTGAAATTCGCGGTCACCCAGACCCTGGGCGAGACGATGGCAAAAAGCGGCTGGCCCACCTGCACGTAATCTCCCGGCTCGATCGATTTGTTGGTCACACGGCCAGCTTCGGGAGCGGTGATTTTCGTATAGGACTCTTGTAATTCTGCCTGGCGCAATTCCGCCTGCGCTTCCGCCACCGCCGCCCGCGCAGCGCTGGCTTGCGCCAGCGCTGAGCCGGCCGCCTTTTTTCCCTCCTCCGCATAAGCGGCCGCCGCCTGGAGCTGCTTCCGCTTCGACTCGAGCGTCGCTTCGGAAGAGGCCGTGTCGCTCTCCGAATGCTGGAAGTCCTGGTTGGAAATCGCACCGCTCGCGACCAGATCCTTGTTCCGCCCGAGGTCGCCCCGCTCCTTCTGCGCATCGGCCGCTGCCGCGGCCGTGCTGGCCTTGGCGGAAGCGTAGACCGCGAGCAAAGTCTGGACGTGCGCCTTGGCTTGTTCCGCCGACATCTCCGTATTTTCAAGCTGCGCCTGCGCGACTTCGAGCGCGGCGCGCTTCTGCGCAACCATCGCCTCGAGATCGCTCGGATCGACCTCGACCAGGACCTGGTCCTTTTTCACCAGCTCGTTGTCGCTCACCTTCACCGCGGAAATTCTGCCCGCGATCTTGGGCGCCATGCTCACGATGTGGGCGTCGACGAAAGCATCGTCGGTGCTCTCGTGGGTCAGGTTATGGAAAAAAATCGTCGCGACATAGATGATCGCGAGCACGGCCACAAGCGCGATGCCGATCACGACGCCATGCCGGTGAAAAAGGGGCGTCGTTTTTCCCACCAGACGGTGATCGTGAAGATCAACCAAAGCGTCGGATTCGGCGGCGGCAGCGGCTGGCGAGCGCGACTCCTTGCTAACGGGTTCGTCTTCGAGGACAGGCATATTTTGCTTTCGTCAGGCTTGGTGGCGCAGACCCGCGGCGCAGAAGTTGATGATACGTTTCAGGACTCCTTCGCTATTCGTCAGGCGGCAACGCCCGCCGGAGGAGAATTCCAGAACCCGGGAATGCGCGACCGCATGGAAAAACGCGCCGTGGGCTAAATGCAGCCGCCAATGGGCCTCGGCGTCCGAAAGCTTCGGCAGGCTGCGGCGCAAGGCGCGGTGAAATCGGCGGTTCTTTTCGGCAAATTCCTTTTGCACGAGCGGCTTGAGATAGGCGCCGGGTTCGGCCAGGCAGAGCGCAAGGAGACGAAGGAAGTTGCGCCCACCTTTGGAGGGTCGCGCAATCAACTCGAAAACCGGCCGAAAGAGCGCCTCGAGAATCTTTTCGATCGCGACCGGAGCGCCGCCCGCCTCCTTCTCGAAACGATCGAGCAGCGCAATGCGCGCTTCGTTCAACGGTTTCATCCGCCGGTTCAGCATCGCGACGATGAGCGCGTCCTTGGTCGCGAAGTGATAGTTCACCGAGGCAAGATTCACTCTGGCCGCAGCGGTGATGGCGCGGAGGGAAGTTGCTTCGAACCCGTGGGCGGCGACCAGGCGCTCGGTCGCGTTCAGGATGGCAAGCTTGGTGGCATGAATTGTTTCCGCCATGGCAGACGCAAAGTAGTTCAAACGTTCGTTTGAATCAAGTCCTACAATATCCGCATCTTCGAAAGCCATTTCATTCACTCAGGCCGCCTTTCGCGTGCTTGTTTTCGTTTTCCCAACCGTCCGCTTTTTCCTTCCCTCGTTCGTCGCTTTGGCCAGGCTCTCCTGCAGGACGGCAACCAGATCGATTACCTTCGAGGAGGGCTTTTTGCGCTTCGACTTCGCTTCGATTTCTTCCCCGCCCGATTCCACTTTCTCCTCGATTATCTCCATGAGGGCGTCGCGATAATCATCCTTGTACTTCTGCGGAGTCCACTTCGAACTCATGCTCTCGACCAGCGCCCGGGCCATATCCATTTCGCGTTTTCCCGGCTCCACAGATTTCCTTGGCAGGTTGAGCTTTTCGGAATCGGAAAGCTCCTCGGCGAAGTGCATCAACTCGAGCACCAGCGCATGCTTCAGCGGTTTGACGCCGGCGAGGTATTGCCGTGTTTTGATCACAACCTTCGCAATGCCGAGTTTTTTCGTTTTCGCCAAAGTATCGCGCAAGAGCGCATAGGCTTTGGCGCCGCCTTTCTGCGGCTCAAGGTAGTACGGCTTGGAGAAAAACATCGGATCGATCTCTTCGACCTCGACGAAATCCTGGATGTCGACGGTTTGGGTGGCCTCGAGGTCGACCCGCCGAAAATCCTTTTCGTTGAGGACGACAAATTTTCCCTTCTCGTACTCGTAGCCCTTCACAATCTCCTCCCAGGGCACTTCCCTCCCGTCCTTCTCGGCGATCCGTTTGTAATTCACCGGGCTCAAATCACTCTCGCGTAGGAGGCGAAACTTGAGATCTTCTCGCCGCGTCGCCGGGTAAAGGGCAATCGGAATATTGACGAGACCGAAGCTAATACTGCCTTTCCAGATCGCGCGCATTCCAAGACGGATTCGCACGAGACGCGGCAAGTGCGCGGCTTGCCCTTCGCGGTTCGCGCCCGCACCGGCCTGTGATCACAGACGCTCGACCACTATCCGGCGCACCAGCGTGAAGAGGCCACCTCGCCTGGGTTGAGGAGCGACCGGCGCACGTGAAAAGTGCCGCATGCAGGGACGGTGCGCGATTTGCGAACGAGAGGAGCGGTTGACTCGCCACCATCTTGTCCCGCGAGCCCGCCATCACAACAAGCGCAACAAACGGGATTCTTACGCGTCCCGTCGTACGCGAGGTGGCAGGCATTTGTCGCTCGTGTCACTCCCAGATTCACCAGGAGTTGACCGAAAAACAGCTCGATCGCCTCTTCAACACGATCGCGAAGCTGCGCGCACAACCCGAGATCGCAAAGTTTGCCCGCTGGATCGCTGCCCGGCCAAACAGCTTCCGCGCTGCCATGCGCAGCTCAAAGGCGGTTGCGAGCGGCACGTTGAAACAATGACCCTCGTTAAGCGGAGTCAGTCCCTGTCCAACGTCCGAACATAGGCGTGCTGCGTTTTCTCCCGCCGGTAGCCGAGGCGTTCGTAAAACGGATGCGACTCCCGCCGCGTCACATTGGAACGGACAGCGATCCTCCCGACACCCTGGTCAACCGCCCACTCTTCCACCGCCCGGACGAGGACGTCGCCGATTCCGCGCCGCCTTGCCGCGGCGTCCACGACCAGGCCAATGATTTCGATCCGCGGTTCGGCGTGCAGAAGGAAGCGGCGCTCGGCGGCTACCCAGCCCAATAAATGGCCTCTCGTTTCCGCGGCAACCGCCACGAAATGATCGGTCAAAGGAAGGAGAGCACGCAGTCGCGGCGCGATTTGCGAAGCCGTTGCGGGATAGCCGAGTTCAGTCGTCAGGCGCGCGAACTCACGGGCATCGCTCACTCTGGCGCAGCGAATGCGATACGATCGCTTTGCTCCGGCCTGCATGCCGCTCGACGATCAACCCCAGCCAACTCGTCAGGCGACGGCGGCGCTCAACTCCTCCACTCCGATGCCGCGGATCTGGAAAAGTCGAATGAGCGTTTCCTCGATCAGATTGTTCGGGCAGGACGCGCCGGCCGTGATACCGACAACGACCCGGACCTTGCGGCAACCAATCTTGCGCCACCACTTCACGCCGCTCATGCAGGTTGTAGTGCAGGATTTCTTTTTCGGAGAGCAGCCGGCTGGCATTGAGCACGAAATAGGTGGGCAGTTTCTCTTCGCCCATTTCGGCCAGGTGCGACGTATTCGAGCTGTTGTATCCGCCGACGACGAGCAGCAAATCCATTTTTACGTTGAGCAGCTCGCGCAAGGCATCCTGCCGTTCCTGGGTCGCGCCGCAGATCGTGTCGAAGAAGCGGAAATTCCCGGCGGCCGCTTCCGCACCGTCGCGGTCGACGATCGCCTTTTGGATGCGCCGTTGCACTTCCTCCGTCTCGCCCCGCAGCATGGTGGTCTGGTTGGCTACGCCGACGGTGCGAAGGTGAATGTCCGGATCGAATCCGGGCGAATAGGAGCCGCGGAATTTTTCCAGGAACGCCTGCTTGTCGCCCCCGTGCCGGATGTAATCGCAAACGTAATCGGTGTCAGCGAGCGTGAGCACGACAAGGTAATGCCCTTTGCCATCACCGAGGGCGCGCGAACTGGTCGCCTTGGTTTCCTCGTGCTCGGCCTTGCCGTGAATGATCGAGGTGGCGGATTCGCTGGCGTATTTACGGACGCGTTTCCAGACGCTCATGACGTCGCCACAAGTCGTGTCGACGATCTGGCAGCCGTGATCCTTGATCTGCTGCAGAATGGAAAGCTCGGTCCCGAAGGCGGGCAGAATGACGACATCGTCCGGTTGCAATTCCGAGATGTCAGCCTGCTTGTTATGGCCGGTCAGGTTCTTGATGCCTAACGACGAAATCTGCTCGTTGACCTCCGGGTTGTGAATGATTTCGCCGACGATAAAAAGCCGGCGATCCTTGAAGACCTTGCGCGCGGCATAGGCGAGATCGATCGCGCGCTCGACCCCATAACAGAAGCCGAATTGCTTGGCCAGCCGCACCGTCACGTCGCCGATGGAAATGATTCCGCCGCTCCGGCGGACCGTCTCGACGATGTCGCTCCGATAGTGCGACTCAACCTGTTCCTGCACGGCGGTCATGACTTCCGGCGTGCGCAGGTTGACTTTGTTGCGCGCGGTTGTGCCGCTGGAGATAAGGTTGGCGCTCACCCGGCGAATGTCGCCGCCGATGGGACGGCCCGCAACTCGTTAGTCGCAATCTCGTAATGTAGGAGGGGCCTTGGCGCCCCGATGGGCAAAGCGATACTTTGGGCGATCGGGGCTCAAAGGCCCCTCCCACATTCTTATTGCTCGAGCAGAGGCCCGCTCGGTTTCTGGAACGCGGCCGAGGTAACCATCAGACGCGGATCCGGATCGGGCGTCCTGGAATCATCCACCCGCTGCACGGTCGGTCCAATCGTCGCGTCTTCGGGCTGCGTCTCGGCGATGTCGACCGGCGTGCCAACGCTGACGAGCGCATAAAATTTCGCCGCCGCCTCACCCTTCAGGCGCAGACAGCCATGTGTCCGCGGATAGGGATGGACAAAGCCCTGATGGAAGCCATAGGCGGGTGAAAATTCGCACCAGAATCCCATCGGATAACCGACGTACTCGCCGGGGATATTCGAACCCGCCTCAGCCGGGACGACGCGATTTCCCTGGACGCGGAACCCATAGGAGCCGGAACGCTTGTGCTCGATCTTGCTGTAGATCCTGAAATGACCCCTCGGCGTCGGCTTGCTCGGGATACCGACTGAGGTCGCGACCGCCATCAGGCAGCGGTCTCCTTCCATGACGTAGACGTTCTGCTTCGAAAGCGAAACATCGACCCGCACCTTGGATGGATCGTGCGGTTTGTGCGCGGTAACGTGATACGCGCCGGTCGACGTCGACGTCGGCATCGTGGTGCAGCTGGCGAGGAGGATGACGGCAGCCAACGGAACTAGAGAGGCCAGGCGAAAAGTGATGCGCATATTTACCCAACTGGAGAGCGCAAGGCGCCTCATTTGTCAACCATTCAGACACGGGAGCGCACGTTTTCGTGCGCTTCACGGAACGAGCGATCCATCGGCCGATTGTTAGCGTGCCGTCGCCTTGGCAGACGGCAAATCGTCCGTCAGCAACTGGTCGAAACGTGGCCGGGTATGGGCGTAAGACGGATAGGGCCGCGTCGCGTTCGTCGGCCGATAACGCCAATACTTATACATCCAGAGCCAGGGCGTCGGGTCTTGCCTAACGACTGGCTCGAACTGGTTCCAGCAGAGCTGCGCGATCTCCTGGTCGGTCGCGCCCTCCGGAATCTCGAGCATGGGATGAAAAACGACCCGGCAACGTCCACCCGGAAGCGGCACCTGATGCACCGGCACGATAGGCAATCCAGTTCGACGATGGAGCCAGGCGTGCGCGTAGGTAACCGACATTTTCATTCCGAAGCAGTCGATCGCGACCGACGGTTGGCGCGGATGCAGGGCGAGATCAACCAGGATCGCAGCCGTCCCCCCGCGGCGCAGAGTTCTGTAAAGCCTCATGATCGCGCCTTCGCGTTGCACAAACTGGTGGCCCGATTGTTCCCGCAGCCGATTGAAGATCGGGTCGAGAAGCGGATTCTTGAATTCCTGCGAAACAATCGTCGCCACCAGGCCGGCGTAGGCGGCGGCAAGACTAAACCACTCGAAGTTCCCGTAGTGGCAGGCCGCGATAATGCACGGTCCGGTCGGTCCGACGGTGCGCGCAAATTCATCCCAGCCCTCGAATTCGATCAGCTTGCGGTAATTATTTTGGTTGATTCGCGGGTTCCAAAAGAGATCGATCATCGTACTGGCAAACTGCTGGTAGGATCGGCGCGTGATGCGGGCGCGCTCCGCAACGGAGAAGCGGTCGCCGAACGCCGCCTCGAGATTGCTCAGCGCAACGCGTCGGCCGCGCAGATCAAGGCGCGCGGCGAGCGCGCCGGAGATACGACCGAGTCGCACGGCGACCGGACGCGACAGACACGGGACGAGAAACGCAAGCAGGCGCACCCCGAGCCACTCCAACTGGTGGCGCAAGGATTTCCAGGGTGACGTCATTCTTTCCTTGTCGTTAGGCAGGAGCAATCCGCGATGTTTTCGGGGATCCTCGACGGTTGAGTTCGTTGACTTGAAGGAGTTTAAATTTAACTTGGCGCACGCCGCCGCCGCCGCGTTCCGTCATTGTGAAATACGTCCTTTTTGTCTGTACGGGCAACATTTGCCGCAGTCCCATGGCTCTGGGACTTTTCCGCCGTTTGCTCGGCAATCGCAAGGACATCGAAGCCGATGCGGCCGGCGTACACGCGGTGCGCGGCCAGCCGCCGAGCGTGCATGCGATCGATGTCTGCCGCAACCGCGGGGTCGACATCTCGAGGTTTCGCAGTCAACCGCTCACCGCCACGCTGGTCGATCGCGCGACGCACATTTTTGCCATGACCGGCTCGCATCTGGAGACGATCCACCTCCTCTTCCCGCAGAGTGTGGAGAAAACTTTTCTCCTCCGCGAATTCGAGGAACCGGGCGCCACGCTCTGGCGCGATCTGCCCGACCCGATCGGGATGGGCCGAGAGGTTTATCAGGAGTGCGCGGACAGCATTGAAAAGGCTTTACCGAGCGTTCTCGCGTTTGTAGAAGAGACCGAACTGGCGCTCCCCCACCACGCGGGCGGGAGTTTGGCGCCGCGAGCCACCATGGGAAATATGCCTCATCACCTCGAATCCGAAGCCGGCGACAGCCACCACGCTGGTTCGTTAGGCAACGCCCTCCGTAAGGTCGATCCGGAAATCTTCGACGCCATCGTCGCGGAGGAAAGGCGGCAGCGGGAAAACATCGAGCTAATTGCCTCGGAGAACTTTACCAGCCGCGCAGTGATGGAAGCGCAAGGGTCCTGCCTGACGAACAAGTATGCCGAAGGGTACCCCGGCAAACGCTGGTACGGCGGTTGTGAGAATGTCGACGTCGTCGAACAGCTCGCGATCGATCGGGCGAAGAAAATTTTTGGCGCCGATCACGTCAATGTGCAGCCGCACAGCGGCGCGCAGGCCAACATGGCGGTCTACTTCGCCGCCATCAAACCGGGCGACCGCATCCTGACGATGAATCTCGCTCACGGCGGTCATCTCACTCATGGGCATCCCGCGAATTTTTCCGGCAAGCTTTACGCGGTGACACACTACGGCGTCGACCAACAGACCGAGCAGATCGATTACGACGCGCTCGCCAAACAGGCCGAGGAAGTCCGGCCGGCCATGATCACCGCGGGGGCTTCCGCTTATCCGCGTTTTCTTGATTTCCCGCGGCTCCGGCAGATCGCCGACTCGGTCGAGGCGCTTTTGTTCATCGACATGGCGCACATCGCGGGACTGGTGGCCGGTGGCGAACATCCCAGCCCGGTACCGCACGCTCACTTCGTCACCACCACGACGCACAAGAGCATGCGCGGCCCGCGCGGCGGGATCGTTCTTTGCCAGGAGCAATTCGCAAAAGCGATCGACTCGTTAGTCTTCCCCGGCGTCCAGGGCGGACCGCTCATGCATGTGATCGCGGCCAAAGCGGTCTGTTTTCACGAGGCGCTCCAGCCGGGCTTCCGCGAATATCAGCATCAGGTCGTTCTAAATGCGAAAGCGCTCGCCGCCGGCGTAGCGAAACATGGTTTCCGGATCGTTTCCGGGGGGACGGACAATCACCTCATGCTGGTCGATCTGCGGCCGAAAGAGATCAACGGGAAAGTCGCACAGGAGGTGCTCGACCGGGCCGGGATCACGGTGAACAAGAACGCGATTCCCTTCGACACTTATCCGATCTTCAAGCCGGGCGGCATTCGCCTTGGCACGCCCGCAGTCACGACGCGCGGAATGAAGGAAGAGGAAATGCTCGAGATCGCGGACTTGATCGCGGAAGCCCTCGCCGGTCGCGACGACGAGCGCGCAATCGGGAAAGTGCGTCAACAGGTGCAACAATTGACGCGGCGGTTTCCTTTGCCGAGCTAGGTAGCCGCCGGCGAAGGCGCGAGCGTCCCCTCCGAAGCCTGCCTAACGAATCCTTGTCTGCTGTTCTTTTTCCCCCGCGCCAAACAGAAGCAAGAAGAGAAATCACAAATCGAAATCCGCCCAAATCGCGGCGTGATCGCTGGCGGAACTGCTGTCGCCGGTCACGCTGTGGAGCGGGGGATATTTTGCGCGCGTCTGTTTCGCGTTCGCCCAGATCCCGCGCCGTTCGATCCCGACGCCCTGCAAATGTGGCCAAAGTGCGTCCGAGACGAGCAGGTAATCGATCTGGTCGTTTTTGCTCGGGATGGCGTCGTCACGGTGCGTCCAGCGATCGGCGTCGTCAGGCAACTTCTCGAATGAATTGCGCAAGCCCGGCAGCTTGAGCAATGGCGCGAGCGAATCGGAATTGGGCAGCTCATTGAAATCGCCTGCCACCACGACCCCTTGTTTCTCCAAATTGAAGCGCTTCAAAATCTCCGCCACCGTTTCCGCCTGGCGCCTCCTCTTGGCATCGTTCGATGCTTTGCTCCCGTAGCCGCGACTTTTGAAGTGGTTGACCAGCACCCACAAGTGACGGGTGCTGGGAATATCGATCTCAAACTCCGCGCAATCGCGACTGAAAACCGGCCACCTCGTTGCCGGATCGAGGTCATCCACATGGCTGCGCAGGTCGCGCAAGGGCCGCCGGACCAGGATCGCGACATCGATTCCGCGTTCGTCGTTGCCATCGATCAACATGGCGTGCGGATACGACGCGTCCTTCAGCACTGTGTCGTTAAACCGCCGCAGGACCGGCCGGCTCTCGACCTCGACCAAACAAAGCACGTCGGCGTTCACTTCGTTAGTGATGCGCCCGGTATTTTCGATCGCCGGTCCTTGAAACAGGTCGCGCCGCCACTCAATTGACCCGATCCAATCTTCCCGTCCTCCCGCGACGATCTTGCCATTGGAATAAAGTCGGCGCCGAGTTTCCTGAAGAAAGAATGGTCCGCTCGTTCCAGTGGCCTTGTGCTTCTTGAGAATCTCGAGGATCCGCGCTTTGTCGGCTTCGCTCTAAAGCGGTTGCGCGATCAGGCGCTGCAATTCGGCGACGTCGGCCAGGACGACGGTCGTCTTCGCGGGATCATCGCTGTTCATCGCGCTGACGCGGCTGAAAAGATTTTCCACGTTGTAACTTGCTATGCGCACGATGCGTTTTTTTATCAAGACGACGGTCGGACCACAATCCAAAACCGCCTTTTTTGTGTTACGCTGCGCACGCCGATCTGCGTAAGTTGTCGCAGCGATCCGGGATGACCACACTATGACGAACAAGCAGCAACCCAATCCCCTGCGCGAAGGCCTCTCGACCAAGGCCGTGCCGCAACCGTGTGCGGTGGTTATTTTCGGCGCGACCGGCGATCTCACCCACCGCAAGCTCGTGCCGGCGCTTTACAACATCGCAGCCGATGGCGAGATGCCTCCAGCGGTCGCGGTGGTCGGCTTCGCCCGACGCCCGAAAACTGATGACGAGTTCCGCCAGGAAATGGAGGAAGCGACCCGCAAGTTTTCGCGGCAAACCGTGCGCGACGAAATCTGGGACGGCTTCGCGAAATCGCTCTTCTATCACCAGAGCGAATTTGGCGACGAGGAGGGCTACAAGAAACTGGCCCAGCGGCTCGATCGCCTCGACCAGGAAAGCGGCACGCGCGGCAACCGCCTTTTTTATTTCGCGGCTTCCCCGGAGCAATTCGAAACGATCGTCGAGAACCTAAACAAGGCGGGACTGAACAAGGCACGGGAAGGAAGCTGGGCGCGCGTCATCTTGGAAAAGCCCTTCGGCACCGACCTGCAATCCGCGCGGCACCTCAATCGCGTCGTGCAAAGTTCGTTTTCGGAGGATCAAACCTACCGGATCGACCACTTCCTCGGGAAAGAGACGGCGCAGAACATTTTGGTCCTGCGTTTTGCCAACGCCATCTTCGAGCCACTTTGGAACACGCGTTACATTGATCACGTCCAGATCACGGCCGCGGAAACGCTGGGTGTGGAAAATCGCGCCGGCTATTATGAGGGCGCAGGGGCGCTGCGCGACATGGTGCAAAACCATCTCCTGCAATTGCTTTGCCTGGTCGGGATGGAGCCGCCGACCGATCTCGGTGCCGATAGCATTCGCGATGAAAAAGTGAAAGTAGTGCGTTCGTTGCGTCGCTTTAAGGAAGAGGAAGTTCGGACGCTGGTTGTCCGGGGACAATATGTGGCGGGGGCGATCAGCGGGAAGCCGGTCGCGGCCTATCGCGAAGAGAAAAACGTCGATCCGAAATCGCAAACCGAGACTTACGTCGCGTTGCGCATGTTGGTGGATAACTGGCGCTGGGCGGACGTGCCGATTTACGTGCGCGTAGGTAAACGACTGCCAAAATCCGGGACGGAAATTTCCGTTCACTTCAAGAAGGCGCCCCAGGTATTGTTCAATCGCGATTCGCAGGCGATCGAGCAGAATGTCCTCGTGATCAGAATTCAGCCGGACGAAGGCATCTCGCTTCGGATGCAGGCAAAAGTCCCGGGCACCAGTTTCCGCATCGAATCGGTCAAGATGGACTTTCATTACGGGACCTCCTTCGGTAAGGCGAGCCCGGAGGCTTACGAACGATTGCTGCTCGACGCAATGGCGGGCGACGCCACACTCTTCGCGCGGCGCGACGAAGTCGAGCAGGCCTGGGCCTTCATCGATACGATCGAAGAAGCCTGGGCCGAGAAAGAGAATGCGCCGAAATTGTGCACCTACCCCGCCGGCTCATGGGGACCGGAGGAAGCGGACGAACTACTGGCACGCGACGGCCGCAGCTGGCGGAGGTTGTAGAGGAAAGCGCTCGAACAATGCCCGCCACCGCCGAAACCTTCGCCGCCGGCATTCCGGTTGAGATCGGTGAGATCCAGCGCGAGCTAAAAAAGCTCTGGGGCTCGGAGGAGAGCGTGATGACGCGCGCCTCCCTCATCAACCTTGCGGTTTACAGCGAAGCTCCCGATTCGTTAGGCGCGAACACCGGCATCATTTCCCAACTAACCGAAGACCATGCCTGTCGCGCGATTGTCATTGCGGCGGACCCGACGGCATCGGAGAACCAGGTCCAGGCCTGGATCAGCGCCCACTGCCACATCAGCCGCGCGGGGAGCAAACAGGTTTGCTCGGAGCAGCTCTCCTTTTCGCTCCGCGGCAAGCAATGCGGCCTCCTGCCCAACATCGTCTTTGCTCAACTCGATTCCGATCTGCCGCTCTATCTTTGGTGGCAGGAGGAATTCCGCGCCCCGCTGGACCCGCAACTTTGGGCCTGGGTCGATCGCGTGATCTACGACAGCCAGACGTGGCGCAATTTTGAGGAACAGATGCAACTGGTCGAGACGGCACAGCGCGAGGCGCGCCAGCGCATTGTTCTCTGCGATCTCAACTGGGTCCGCCTCGTTCACCTGCGCATCGCGCTCGCGCAATTCTTCGATCACCCTGCGACCCATCATCATCTTCACACGATCAAGACCGTCGAGATCGAGCATGCGCCGGCGTATCGTTCCACCGCACTCCTGCTCGTCGGCTGGCTCGCCGGGCAACTGGAATGGGAACGCGCCGGAAAAGGCGATTCGTTAGGCTTTCGTAGCAACGGAGAGGACGGCGGACACACGATCGCAGTCGGACTGCACGGAAAAGAGGGTGAACCAATTAGCAGCTGCAAGATTACGACCAGCTCGGCCGAGTTTCGTATCGAGCACAAGCCGGGGGCGGACTTGCTCGACGTTTTCTTCGGTCGCACCGAAGGGCGCAAGATGCGGCAGTTTCTGCCCGCGGGAAAAAATGATGTCGTCGAGTTGTTGGAAGAAGAATTGATGCGCGGCGGACCGCATCGCGTCTACCTGCGCGCGGTCGCCAAGGTCCGCGACCTTCTATAGCGACTTCACTCTGCGAAGCGCGAGAGACGACACCACTCCTCGTTAGGCGCGGTGCCGGCTTGCTCCCCTTTTCCACGGCTGTCCGGTCCCGCCAATAGGAAGTGATTCCCCGGATAACGACGGCCGCTACTTCACCTCATTCAACGACCAATCGTAATTCTGGTAGGTGATCTGGACATCATTAGGCAAGGGCACCTTGCGTCGCTGGTTGATGAACGCAATTACACCACCGACGGCCTTGAAGTCATCCCGATACCAATTGAAAATCGCGGAGAGCGCGGCGGTTTTCTTCTCCGGCATGTAGTCCACGCCTTGAGGTGAATTCACGAAGGCGACGGAGAGTCTCTCGAGCTGACTGTCGAGCTTGTCGCCTTGGAAAGCTTCCCGGTTAAGCGGCGGACAGCTGCGGCTCGCGCAGTTAAGCGCGAAGTGGACGCGCGGATCGTTAAACTTTCGTCGGATGATGTCTTTTTCGAGGTGATTGAAGCTCATCTTCTCGCCCGCGACCTTGATCCGCTGGCTGGTGAAGAAAGTGAAAAGCAAGTCCTTCACGCTGTTGGTTGGATATTTCCCGAGCGCTTCGTGCAGGATCCAGGTGTTATAAGCGTTGAGGTAAAAAGCGAGCTGCTCCTTCTTGCTCAGGCCGGAAAGTCTTTCACTGGCGATGCCATCGACGACATCCTGAATGGCCTTCATGTCGGCGGGGTTATTTTTCCAGACGGCATATTTCACGCCGGAGTCGACGAAATACCTGGCGAGCAAATTGTTGTAGGTCTCAATCCACTTCGCAGAAGACTCAGCGTATGGAATCGAAACGAATGAAAACAAGAGACCAAAGAGTCCGAATCGGCGCAGAAGAACCGATGCTTTCATGGGGAAGATTCCGCGCACCGGCGGTTAGCGGCAAGGGTCAACTGTCAGCCGGTCCCGCGATTGCGGAATCAGAGCGCGCCAAGTTGCTGGAAAAGGGCGCGCAAGGTCTGCACGGTTTGGTCGAGGGCAAAGAGCCTGGTGGCGCGCTCGCAGCCAGCGTTGCCTAACGAATGGCGCAGCGCGGGATCGGAGAGCAACCGGCTCAGAATGTCGCCGAGTGCTCCCGGTTGATGCTCAGGAAGAAGAAATCCCGTTGTTCCATCCTGCACCATCTCGGGCACGCCCCCGATCGCCGTCGACACGACTGGGAGAGCGGCGGCCATCGCCTCCATTATTACCGTCGGCAGGTTATCCATTCCGCCGTCTGATTCGGTCACGCAGGGCAAGGCAAAGATCGCGCTGCGCGCCAGCCGCAACCGCACCTCTTCCTGCGGCAAAGGGCCGGACAGAGTCACCGAACTCGTCAGGCCAGCGGCCCTGATTTGCTCCCGCAAGGTCAGCTCGAGCGGACCTTCCCCGATGATTTCACAATGAAAATCCATGCTTCGCTCGCGCAACAAACGGCAGGCCTCGATCAGATCGCTGAATCCCTTCTTCTCGATCAGGCGGCCGATTGAGACGATCGCCGGCGTAGGTGCGGCGAGATCCGCCACCTGAAAACCCGCGAGATCAATTCCGTTGTAAACACGCTGAATCTTGCCGGCGGCGCCCGGATATTTTTCCCGAAGAAATCGCGCTCCAAAGTCGCTCACCGTCACGATCGCGCGAGCCGTGTCCATGAGTTTGCCTAACGAAATCTCGAAGGGCTTCGGAGCAAAGATATCGTTGGCGTGGGCGGTAAAGCTGAAGCTGACCCCGAAGAGGCGTTCGAGCCAGAATGCGGTGCGTGCCGCCAGGCCGGCGAAGTGGGCGTGCACATGCCGCACTCCGAGGGCCTGAAGATGCGGCCCGAGCCAGGCCGCCTGATAGAGGCGCAGAAAGTCGGTCTTGCGTCCCCAGGCGGCCAGTTCCTCCGCGGCCCGCGCAGGCAGACGCTTCTTTCGCAGTGCGCGATCGACCTCCCGCACCAGTTCCTCATCGCCAGGCAGGTATTCCACCTCCCGCACAATCGACATCTCCCACTCCTGCGCCGGCTCATCCCCTGGTCGTCGCACTGAGAAGATCGCTGGGAAAACGCCCTGGCGTCGCAATTCCCGGACTTCACGATAGCAAAACGTCTGGGTGAACGACGGAAAGCGCTCGAAAAGGTAGGCGAGCCCGGTCATGGCAAAGGATTACCGGCGAATCGCGGCCTTGGAAAGCGGCGCCTCTCAAAAACTCTCTGGGCGTCCCCTTCCCCCGCACGACTCTTGCTTTCCCTCAAGAGTGGCACAGCGCGATTTCTTCGCTTTTTGCAAATCGCTTCAGCTCATCGAGCTGAAAGCGATCGGTCAGCTTTCCCGGGTAAAGCATTTCTCGGACGGTCAGATCGTCTACTCGCCGGACCAGAAAGGGGACGAGCTTTACCTGATCACGCGCGGCGCGGTGGAACTCCTGCCGGTCAATTTCCGGCCAGGGGCGACCGCAACGGTCCTTTCGCGCGGCGATATTTTCGGTGAGACCGGCGCGCTGATGGATCGGCCGCGCGATCACAGCGCGCGCGCCTGCGCCGCGCTCAGCGTGCAATGTTTTCGCCGGAGCGATTTTCCCGAGCTGACTAACCGGGTGCCGTCTTTCTTTCTCTTTCTCGCGGAGAAACTGTCCGATCGTCTTTTCCAGGCGCGAGAACTCTCGCGCTCGCCTAACAATGCTCTCGAGCTCACCGGCAGCCTCGCTAATTTCGACATCGTCACCATTTACCAAACGATCATTCAGTCAATGCAGACCGGCCTGCTCACAATCGGCGACGAAGATGGTGAGACGATTTCGACTTTCTATTTTGAAAAGGGTACCCCGCGCTGGGGCCGCTTCCAGCACCTGAGCGGCGAGGAGGCTTTCTGGCAGCTCTTCCTGCACGAACATCGCTCCGGCAGTTTCTCCTTCTCGAATCAGACCCAGGTCGGGGCCGACTGGGGCGAAGGCAGCGCGCTTACCCGCCATGCCGATGAGATCCTGATCAACGCGATTCAAATGCGCGACCAGTTTGACGACTTGCGCAAGCGCATGCGCGACAAGGCCGCCCGGCTCAAGCGGCTGAAGCTGAACCTCGACTGGAATGGTTCCGAACTCGAGGAGCTGCGACCCGTGGCCGAGGAGATCTGGCAGCTGGCTTACAACAATGAGCTCACCCTCACCGAGATTCACGACCGGAGCGGATTTTGCGATTGGAAGATTTACAAAACCGTCGACCAGATGGTCCGGACCGGACTTTTCGCCCTGGGGCCGAATCAAGACGAGCGCGCACTCGTCGGAGGCTGAGCCGTGAGAAAAATCAATCTTGCGCTCACGCTCCTGCTTGTCGGAACCACCCTTCTTACCGGCTGCTCAATGCTGACCGCGCAAGGTCGACGCGAGCGTGCCTACACGCACTACGTGAAAAAATACAGTTACCGCCGGGCTAAACTACAACGACGCCTCAGTCTCTCGCGGGCCAAGGTTCCGAAGTCGGAGCCGTCCGAGCCTGTCGAAAATGCCGAAGTCTCAGGGCCGGAATCAGCCAGCTCCGGCGATGGCGGAATGTAGCAGCCTAGCGAGGCAAATCGCGCCGGACCGGAATCGGCGAGCCGGCTTCGTCCACCGCTACGCAGGTAAAGACCGCGCGAGTCACGAGCAATCTCTTCTGCCGCCGGTAGCGCTGCGCCCACACTTCGACCGGAATCCTCATCGAGGTGCGCCCGATCTTTTCGACCCGGGCGTAACAGGCAATCGTATCCCCCACTCGCACCGGTTCGAGAAAAGACATTCCATCCACCGCTACCGTGACAACCCGAGAGTGCGCTGTCTTGGAAGCAAGGATGCCGCTGCCCAAGTCCATCTGCGACATGATCCAGCCGCCAAAGATGTCGCCGCTGGGGTTGGTATCGGCCGGCATCGCGATGGTGCGAATAACGAGTTCGCCGTTAGGCGATTCGACCGTCTCAGCTTCGTCCATGTGCGAGCCTAGCACATGAGAACGTGTCGGCGCACCCGGATAGTGTATCGCCCAAGCCGCTTATGGGATGTCAGACGCTGTCCTTGGTCTCGTCCCTGACCTCAACGCGGCCTACGATCCCGTCTTGGCGGTGTGGCGCTTTAGCCTAATATGCAAATACTTGCGATATATTTTATGGCCTTTCAGTACTCACAGAGGGTTCGTGATCGCGGCCATCCTTGACCGCGTCGAAGGTCATTTTTGCAAACTTCCACGTCCGCCCCAAACAAAAATGAAACGACAGTGCATCGGTGCGTGTCTCTACGTTTGCGATTTGCTTTGCCATTCGCTCATTTGGCGATGCCCACGAGAAAACAAAATGGAAACGGGTCAGCGACCCGCAGGAAGCCGAGCCGACTGCAATGGGAATGTGCCGAAGAACGTCGCGCCGTACCCTCGGCACAGATTGACCGACTTTCGGACCTCCGCGGACCAGCTCCCGGGACCTTGATCCGCACGCGCCGATTGATCCTTGCCGCGATCCGTGTTTGGGAATTGAAGCGTGGCATCCGGGATTAGGGATGCCCCCCGGGAGGGCTAGTTCGGCTCTCCGAACTCCAATTCCTCAGTCTTCCTCTACGAATGGGCCGCCAAAGCGTCGATCGATTTCCATTCTTCCGGAGTCAACTTGAGCTTCGCCGCGGCGACATTTTCCTCGAGATGCGCGACCGAGGATGTGCCGGGAATGGGCAGCATCACCGGCGAGCGCTGCAGCAGCCAGGCAAGCGCGATTTGCACCACACCCGCATGATGCGCCTTGGCCACCGTTTCCAAAACATCGCCGGGTTTCAAACCCCGGTTTCCTCCGATTGGCGACCATGGCATGAAGCCGAGACTCTCTTTCTCGCAATAGACCAGCGTGTTTTCCCAGTCGCGATCCGCGATATTGTAGCGGTTCTGCACGCTTACGATCGGTAGGATCTTCCGCGCCTGTTCGATTTGCTCCGGCGCAACCTCTGATAATCCAATGTGCCGAATCTTCCCCGCACTCTGCATCTCCTTGAGTGCACCGAGCGATTCCTCCATCGGCACTTTTGGATCGATGCGGTGCAGCTGATACAAATCGATTCGCTCGAGTTGCAGCCGCTTGAGACTGTTCTCGACACATCTCTTGAGGTAATCGGGTCGACCGTTCGGTTCCCACTGGTCGGGTCCGGGTCGAGTCAGGCCTCCTTTGGTTGCGATCACAAGCCCCGCCGGATAAGGATGGAGCGCCTCGGCAATCAGCAGCTCGCTGGTTTCCGGCCCATACGCATCGGCGGTGTCGATCAAATTCACCCCGAGAGCGACCGCGCGGCGCAACACCTTGAGCGCGTTGTCCCGGTCAGCCGGCCAACCCCAAATGCCTGGCCCGGTGATGCGCATCGCGCCAAAACCGAGCCGATTGACTGGGAGATCGCCGCCCAATTTCCAAATGGAGTTCGTCGCGAGGCTCGGCGCGGCCGATAAGCTGGCGCCGAAAATGTTCGCCGTCCCGCCCGCCAACAACGTCGCGCCACCAGCCAGACTCATCCCAAGGAATGTTCTGCGCGTAAAACGATTGTCCACACGTTTGGGCGTCGCGTCAGGAGACTTCGCTCGCCATGATTCACAACTACGTTTGAGGGTTGAAAAGCCGATTCATCAAGAAAAAGTAGGAATGCAGGAAATTCAGGCACCTGCGCTCTACTTCCGACTGCTGACGTCTGATATTTCTGTCTTCTAATCTTCTTCTCCTACTGTAGCAGCCTGATCTGCGGACCGTTCATGTCAGCTACAAACTTGTAGGTCTGTCCTTTTTGCACGACCAAACGAGTTTCCACTGATACATCGCTAATTTCGGGTGGTATCCGGGTCAGCTTCAGCACATGTGACCCGACGGCGATCGGAGCATCATAGGTGCGGTTGTAGTCGATCGTTGCCACCTTCACACCGTTGTCCCACAACACGATGGGCAATGCACCCAAGGAAAAGTTTCTCTTGATCGCCAGGTGTCCTGCATCCGTGCTGGCCACTGAGGTTGGCGCAGATTGGGTGGCGCACCCCACGATGATTGCGAGCGATGTCGCCACAACGGCCGCAACCAAAACGCTGCGGGCAAAAACGAAACGCATATTTTTCATGCGTAGCACTAGCACAAAAAATATCCGCACGCCAGTCGTCGCGGCAGCACCGTGCGGCCAGGGTAGCAAGCCGGTTTGGCTGGGCATCCGAGATTGGCGCTATCAATGAGCAGTTTCTCGACGCTCGCGGGACGGTGCACCGGCTCCATCTAGCTTGTCAGTCTTTGAAAGCCCCGCCTCTCGGTCTACGACTGCGAGGCAGTCCTATGGCCGCTTGTTCACGTTTGCTTTGCTCAATACGCACGCGACGTAGGCAAGGGTCGCGATGGTCGGCACGATAAAGATACCCGCCTCTGTTCCCAACTCTCCGCCGTTGAGCCACGCAGGCCCGGGAAATGTAACCTCAAATAGATGGCCCACCGGTTCCTGGCCTCCGTTGGTTGTGTCGATAATGAACAATTGCCCCAAATCAAATGCCGCGTGCCAGCGATTCAAATTTTCTTTCCGCTCGTCTTCGTCGTTAGGCCCGTCAATCACTCGGATTGCCTTTTCTGGACTCGCACCTCCATCCGTCATAGGTTGGCCGCCAGCATGAATAATCTCAAGATCATCTCGACTGCCGTCACGCTCCTGCTCGTCGCCGCCCTCCCGCTCCACGCCCAGGAAAAGAAACGGATCAGCCCCCACGAAACCGTTTCGGCCTCGATCGACGGCGCGCAGATCAAGATCGTTTACGGAAGGCCCTACACTAAAGACCCGAAGACCGGCGTTATGCGCAAGATCTGGGGCGGTCTCGTTCCCTTCGGCCAGATCTGGCGGATGGGCGCCGATGAAGCAACTCTGCTCACCACCGATCACGCCATCGACCTGGGCGGCGCGAAGATTCCGGCCGGTAGCTATTCCCTTTACCTGCAACCCGAGGAGACCGGCTCGGCCAGTCTGATCGTGAATAAACAAACCGGCCAGTGGGGCACGAAACACGACGCGAGCCAGGACTTAGCACGCATCGAGATGAAGAAAAACCCGCTCGCTCCGGCCGTGAACCAGTTTACGATCACAATCGACAAGAATCCCAGTGCCACCGGCGGCACCCTGCGCTTGAAATGGGAAACCACCGTCTATTCCGCGCCAATTACGGTGCAGGAATAATCCGCCGCGAAGAGCTGCCACGCAAAGCGAGTCCGTCCTCTGAAATCTCACTTCTTGATTTCCAGGCCTCTTCATGCGTCCCCGATCCTCTCGTGGATACTTCTCCTTGTCCGCTCGTCGCTTGCCAGCCTCACATGAAGTCCGGGCGAGTGGAGATCGCACTCCTGGACGGCATCCCGGTCTACCACTGGATCAACTTCCCGAGCGTCTATGGTAACTGACGTCAACCACGCCTTGATCCTGCGCGATTTCCAACTCCGCGGTTTTCGTCTGCCCGAACAGTTCATCGACAAAGCCGTCCAGGAAAAGATCGACCGAGACTTTGGTGACGATCGCTCATAGCTTGCCTTGCAGCACTCCAGCGCACGGGGGAAACCATCCGACAGCTATCGTCAGTTCACTGGCGAAGAACTCATCATCAAAGCCATGCGAAAGAGAGAAACGGAAGTCGGCCATGGCGCTCGGCTGCCCATCCCGGAAGCTAAATGGCTGGCTGCCCTCCGAAAGGGCGCAAAGGTACAGATGATCAAGCGGCCGCAGTGCACTCTCGGGCATTTCTGGCGAGAGCCCGCGCCATTTTGATGATGTAGGTCATCGTTCCTATTCTAATCGAGCACTTCGATTCTCGTCGCATTGATTAGCGGGCGACACGCTCGCCGCAACATTCGGTAATCAACCCGTCGTTCCCTACAGCGGACCGAATGGCACGAGCATCGGCACGCGGCGCCGGTAGGCATCGTAGGCTTCTACGCCAAGCTGTTCGCGGAGGAAGCCCTCTTCGAGCCGCGCTTTTACCCAAAATCCGAGTGCAGCCAGCAACGAACCGGTAATCGCGATCACCGTTCCTTTGACGATCGCCAGCGCGACTGCCGCCAGGATGATCCCAGTGTAGATTGGATGGCGCACTATGCCGTACGGACCCGTATCGACGATTCGGTGATCGGTTTTGCGAGTTACGAAAGCTGACCAGAGCCGGCCGAGATGCAGTCGCGCCCACCAGGCAAAACCAAAACCGATGAGACAAAATACGGCCATAGCCCAGCCCGCGCTTTCCGGGAGTGTCCAGAGGCGCAGCGGCCCATGGCGATATGGGCGTGGATTGACCGCGAAGAGGAGAACAAAACCGCCGAGAGTGAGCAAGCGATAAGGCAGTTGGTGTGCAATGCTCGCGCGCGACTGGGCTCGACTCGACCATGCCGCGGCCAAAAACCACGAGAGCGCCCAACCGATCCAAATGGCATAACAGGCATTTTCAGGATCGGTCGCAAGTCTCCCAGTCATTCCTTGCGAATACCTCGCACGGTTTTGGTTTGCATCAAAACGAGCGATGGTGCGCCCGCTTTCCTGAAGTTGTGAAAAGAATCGATGCGTGCATGTAGCGACGCAGCATGGGGTCGATTCCCATCTTGCTTCCCCACGATCCGACAGTCGCAGGCCGCAATCACAACAGTTGTGAAACGCGCCGGCGAGACTTGAGCCACGGCCACTTTCTACTTTTCACGTTCTATTTTCTACCTTCTACTCTCCTTCCATGGAACCAGGCGAGGCGCTCGGGACGGCGGCACAGGTGGCGGTCGCGCTCGCTGGTTTTGCCGGTGTCGTTGTGGTCTTTCGGACCGAATCCGTGCATCAATGGTCGGCAGTAGACAGGTTCCGTCTCCGGTTGTTACTGGGGAATTCGGTGGTTCCCCTTACCCTTTGTCTCTTCGGCATGTTGCTGCTCATTCTCAATCCGTCGCCGGCCGGGATCTGGCGCTGGGGCAGTGGGTTTGCCTCTGCGGTGCTCTTTCCATACGGCCTGCTCTTGGGACGCTCCGCACGCGGCATCCCGCGGGGTGAATTCCCATCTGACCTAACTACAACACTGATATTCTATCCGCTATTCCTGTTGGCTTGGGCATTCAGCTGCCTTCAGCTCTATAATTTGATCTTCCTTGGCGCTTTCTGGCCATTCTTCGCCGTGATCGTCTTTCAGCTCTTCGCTGCTTTGATTCAGTTCGTCCGCCTGATCCTGCTGCCGTATCAAAGCACCTGATCGGTCGCGCTCTCGCACCAAGTCTCAGTGCGAGACCACCGGTCAGGTCAGAGAGCGACACCGGGGCGATGGCTGAGCGCGCGAGCTTCTCGATCTCTTCCACCCAGACCAACTCGCAGGCGCCGTTGCCGGTGTCGGTCCGACTGAGCGAGCTGCGCCAGGTGCCGATCTCCGGTCCGGTCGCTTCCACGAGCAAGCCGCGCAGGTGAACCAGTTCGCCCGTGCGAAGCGATTTGCATTGCGACTCGATCGCCGGAGTCGAGGGAATAAGATGCAGGTTGGTGGCGTGCGAAACAATCTGGTTCGGATCGATCGGCGGCTGGTGCTGCCATTCGTACCAAAAGAAGCGCATGCTCTGGGTAATCGTTAGGTGATCGAGCACCGCCTGGTCCGACATCGGTCCCCAGCCCACCGCGAGATCGACCGGCACGAGCGCAGCCGGTCGGTCGTAGCGATAAATCTTCCGATGCAGGACGCGGGCATCGAGCGCGAAATGAGCCAGCGGTTTGAGATGGAATTTCCCATCGTCAAAAGGAACGTCATCCGGCGTGATCTGGCTCTGGACCGGATCGGCCGCGATCAGAACGCCCGGCGGATAAGTGAGCGGCGCGTTGATCCGATCCCAGGCAAAGTAAGCGAGGACGGCGAGCGCGAGAACAGCGAGCGTTTTCAAAGCTGCTTCTCAGAACGAGCAGGATCGATGCTACTGGGCATAGAAGGATTAGCAAAAGGGAGGGACACCTGGACACTTGCGGTCAGTCCTAGGTATCGAGACATTCCAATAACCGCGGAAGGGGAATTTCGAGGTCAGGCATCCAATCTTGGCAGGAAGGCGTGGCCCACAGCATCCGCATCGGCTCGCGGAATGTTATAAGACGGTCACGCTGGCAAGATGGATGCCTGGTCCGTGCGGCGGTTTGAGCGCGATCTACATCACCATCCCGCCATCGACCGTCAGCACCTGGCCGGTGATGAACTTCGCTTCCGGGGCGGCGAGGAAGGCGACGGCGGCGGCGATGTCCGCGCCTTCGCCGAATTTTCCGAGCGGAATTTTGGACAGGATCGCTTCCTTCACCTGATCGGAAAGCACGTCCGTCATGTCGGTCATGATGAACCCCGGCGCGACGGCGTTGACGGTGATGCCGCGGCTGGCCAGTTCGCGCGCGAGTGTTTTCGTCAGGCCAATCAGTCCTGCCTTGCTCGCCGCGTAGTTAGCCTGGCCCGCGTTGCCTGTCAGGCCCGTGACCGAGCTGATGTTGATGATGCGTCCGCTGCGCTGTTTGATCATCGAGCGCATAACGGCCTGGGCGAAACTGAAGGCGCCTCTCAGGTTGGTATCGACGACTGTGTCCCAATCCTCGATCGCCATGCGCATGCTCAGCCCGTCGCGCGTCACGCCGGCGTTGTTGATGAGAATGTCGACCCGCCCAAAATCCTCGAGAATGCGGGCCGCGACCGCCTGCACGGCGGCGTGATCGGCCACATCGACCGCATAGGCCCGGGCGGCATCGGGTCGGGTGGCGTTGATTTCATCGGCGGTGCGCTGGGCATTCGACTCGCTGCGGCTGACGGAAGCGACCCGCGCGCCTTCGTTGGCCAAACGCAGCGCGATGGCGTGTCCGATCCCCCGCCCTGCGCCGGTGACGACCGCGACCTGATTTTCGAATCTCATGGTGGCGTTATCCTGAATGGTGGTCGACGGGTGTCAAACTGGACATGCGGAAGCATGTCCCTCCGGAAGAACGCGTTCCCGCGCGTCCAGATTCCCTGCTGGATACTCGCCGTTCGTTTGGCGCGCTTGCGGCGAACACGCTAACCCCGATCACGGCTTGGCCTCGTTCTTCACGATCTTCCCGTCTTTCATGACGAAGAAGACGCGCTCGGTCGCGGTAATATCCGCCGTCGGATCGCCGGGCATGGCGATAATGTCGGCGAGCTTGCCTTTCTCGAGCGTGCCGAGCTTGTTCGCGACGCCAAGGAGATCCGCATCGACCGAGGTGGCGCTGAGCAGGGCGTCGATCGGTTTCATTCCGAGCCCGACCATGAGCGCGAATTCCTTCGCGTTTTGTCCGTGCGGAAAGACGGCCGCATCGGTGCCGAAAGAAATCTTCACTCCGATCTTGAGCGCGTTGCGAAACATTTCCGAGCGCGCCTCGGTCGCGGCTTTGCCCTTGGCCTGCACAGCGGGCGGATATTGGCTGATCTTCTTCATCACCCATTCGGACGCCATCAAGGTTGGCGTGAGATAGGTGCCCTTTTTCTTCATCAAAGCCAGGGTATCGGGTTTCATAAACGAGCCGTGCTCGATCGAATCAACGCCAGCGTTGATCGCTTCCTTGGCCGCTTCATCGCCGTGACAATGAACTGCGACCTTTTTCCGCAGCCGGTGCGATTCATCGACCAGCGCGGCCATTTCCGCCGGGTCGAATTGCGGCACATCGACCTCATCCACCAAGGAGAGTACGCCGCCAGAGACGGCAGCCTTGATCACGTCGGCGCCATTCTTCACCTCGAGCCGCACAGCTTTCCGAATCGCGTCCGGTCCATCGGCAATGCCGTTGGTCCAGTCCGGCTCTGCGCCGAAAAGCATGTCGCGAAATCCGTTCGTATGATCGAAATGGCCGCCGGTGGCGCCGATGCCGTGGGTCGCGACGAGCATGCGCGGCCCGGGGACGATGCCTTCGTTGATGGCGTTGCGGAGCGAGACATCGGGAAAGTCGTGCGAATTGGGGAAGCCGCTCCCGACATCGCGCACGGTGGTGAAGCCCGCTTCAATCGTGGCTTTGGCATTCGGGATCATCTCGAGCGCGAGCTGCGAAATATTCTCGTCCAGCATGCGGAGACGCAGCTCGTTGTAATTCCCGGAATAGTCGAAGGTCAGATGAGTGTGGGCGTCCATGAAACCGGGCGAGAGCGTCGCGTCGCCAAGATCGATGATCTGAGCGTCGTCGGGAATGGCGACGTTGCTCCCGGCGGCGGTGATGGTGTTGCCCTGGATCACGACCACGCCGTTCGGGACGAGCGTTTTCGATTTGCCGTCAAAAAGGCGGGCGGCTTTGAGGGCGATGACCGCTGGCGTCGTCTCGGTGGCGAGGGCATTCGTTAGGCAAAGAAGCAGGCAGGCGATGAAGAGAGAGACGCGTTTCATGGCGCGGGTATAGGCAGGCTGGGAATAGATTGCAAGGGAAGTCAGAGCGCCGGGATGACTAATTCGGTTGTATGGATCGATCCCGCCGGCATGAGCAGGCTGGACTTCAACAGGAACGAATCAATCTGCACAAGACCGGCATCGAAGTCGTTGTGCCGGCGGAGGAAGGGGCGAATCGATTGGGCCGAAACATCCTGGCAACGCGCGAGGGTCAGGTGCGGATGCCATGGCCGCAGATCGGCTTCCAACCCGGCGGCGAGTGCGGCGTCGGTTACCTTTTTGTGCAGTTGAAAGAGGTGCGGATGACCGTGGCCAACCCCGAGCCAGAGAATCTTCGGACGCCCTTTCGCCGGAAAAGTGCCGAGCCCGTGCAGCGGAAGGAAGAACGCACCGAAATGGATGGCGCGAAGGTTGACGCGCAGTTTTTCCTCTGTTTCCGGATCGACGTTGCCGAGGAAGGCGAGCGTGAGATGGATCTGCTCTGCACTCGACCAGCGAACGCCGCGCAGATGCGGATTCAGCCTAACGAGTGTGGCTGCGATCGTTTCCGGCAGATCCAGACTAACGAAAAGCCGTTTCGCACGCACCGGCCGGCTTACGCTTCGTTGTTTCGCGCGACGCCATCCTGGCCGAGGCGCGCGATCCAGCCGGGCACGCGCTGGTCTGACCGCGCGGCGCGACCGGATTTCAATTCGTCGCCTTCCACACCGACCGGTCCGGGCAGGAGCCGATTGACCAGTTTCATGAACTCGCCCGTCAGGCTGGGAAACAGTGCGTTGCCGGCGATTGCAATTCGCGCCGGCAGACCAATGATGAGCGACGATTGCCCGCGGCGGCAGGCCTCCACAATCAGTTGCGCGGCGCGGTCGCCAGCGACCGACGAGAGCGGCAACGCCCCGGAAAGTGAGAACCAGGTGAACTCGGCCCCGTGGTTGCCTTTGAAGGTCGCATTCAACTGCGAGCCGGTGCGAATAAGACCGGGCGTCACCGTCGTGACCTTGATTCCATCCCGCGCCAGCTCCGTGCGAAAGGCATCGGAAAGTCCGACGAGCGCGAACTTGCTCGCGCTGTAGGGGGCCATGTGCGGCACCGCCAGTTTGCCGCCAATGGAGGAAATGTTGACGATGCGCCCGCCGCCGGCCCGACACATGTGCGGGATGGTTTGCCGGATCAAATTGTAGGGCGCCCAAAAATGGAGGTGCATCGATTTTTCGAAGTCCGTTCGCCGCATGTGCTCGAGCGGGCCGATCTCGATGATGCCGGCGTTGTTGATCAGAACATCAATTGCGCCGTAACGATCCATCACGGTCTCGATCGCGCCCAACGATTGACCGCGATCGAGCAGATCGCAGGGCACGGCGAGCGCCTCTCCGCCGAGCGCGCGCAGCTCGGCACAGGCGCTTGCCAGTTCTTCCTCGTCCCGCGCGAGGAGCGCGAGCCGACCGCCTTCCTGCGCGATCAGGCGCGCGATCGCCAGGCCAAGCCCGCGTGAGCCGCCCGTAACGACGACTGATTTCCCGGCAAAGGAAAAATCGCTCCGCATCAGACGCGAAATCGTCCAGGCCGCAAGGCCGATCCCACTGAGGGTGAGAAGAAATGATCGCTTCATATTGATTATACGTCCCTCTCCAGCGCCGTGGCCGGCGGCGCTTTGTCGCGCACCGGTTTGTGAAATGTGAGGGCCAAGGCGAAGGCGATGAGCAGGATTGCCCCACTCGCAAAGAGGGGCGTGCGCGCGTAAAGGCGAAGCGGTTTCCCGAGATCAAACATAAGCAGCCAGCCGCCGAGCAGCGGGCCGATGAGCCGGCCGAGGCTGCCGGCGGATTGCATGACGCCGAGCGCGCGTCCCTGCCAGCCGCGATCAACCATTTGCGAAGCGAGACCATTGAGCGTGGGCGTGGTGAGGCCGTTGGAAATGGCGACCACGGCACAGATCGCGAGCAGCGCCGGCAGCGTGGGCACGAGCGGAAGCAGCGCGAGCGCGATTGTAAGGAGGAACAAGCCCGTGCGCGCCAGCGCGGTTTCGCCAAATACCTTGACCAGGCGTCCGATTAAGCCGCCCTGCAGAATTACGCTGATAATCCCGATAAAGCCAAAGACGTAACCGGTCTGGCGCGCGTCGAATCCGAAATGCTTCTCGGTGAAAAGCGCGAAGAGCGTCGTCATGATCGCGAAGCCGGTGATGGCGAAAAAATAGGTCGCCACGATCGTGCCGAAAAGGCGGCCATGGCCATGCTGGAAGACCTCCGCAAGTCGGACGCGCTCGTGCGGCTTGGAGCGATATTCGGCGGAAAGACTCTCCGGCAGGATAAAATAGAGCAGGACCACATTCACGGTTGCAAGCGCGGCGGCGAAGTAGAAAGGCGCCGAATAGGAAATGTGGCTCATGATGCCACCGATCATCGGACCAAAGGTGAAGCCGAGACCAAAGGCCGCGCCAATCACGCCCATCGAGCGCGAACGATTTTCCGGCGTGCTGACGTCGGCGATGTAAGCCTGCGCTGTGGCGATGTTGCCGCCAGTCGCACCATCGATGATGCGCGCGACGAAGAGGAGAGCGAGCGAAGAGGCCCACCCCATGATGAGAAAACCGATCGCTGTGCCGGCCAGACTGACGATGAGAACCGGCCGCCGCCCGAAGCGATCGGAAAGGCGGCCGAGGATGGGGACGAAGATGACCTGCATCCCGGAATAGATGCCGGTGAGCCAGCCGATCTCGGCCGGTGTGGCGTGGAAGTGTTCCGCATAGAGCGGCAGCACCGGGATGATGATGCCAAATCCCACCATGTCGATGAAGACGGTGAGGAAGATGAGGAAGAGCGGCGACATGGCTTAGGGATCGTGAATGTGAACCGTGAATCGAGATTGGTGAATCGTGAATCGTGGAAAAGCAAATGCGGACGGTCGTTGATCACGACTCACGGTTCACGATTCTCAATCTTTCTTACCCATGCTTCCGATTGAAGCGCGCCACCTCCCGCGCGGTCTCGCGGTCGGTCGCGCGCTTTTTCAAATCGAGGCGTTTGTCGCGCGCCTCCTTGCCCTGGGCAACGCCGAGCTCGGCTTTGATGCGTCCGTTCTTCCAGTAGAGTTTCAGGATGACAAGGGTGCGGCCCGCGATGTTGGTCAGACCATAGAGCTTGTCGATCTCGCGCCGGTGCAGGAGAAGTTTGCGCACCCGCTTCGGCGGCGGGACCTCGTGGCTGGCGCGCTCGTAGGGTTGAATGTCGGCCCCGTAGAGAAATGCCTCGCCTTTTTCGATCCGGGCAAAGGCGTCGCCGATGTTGGCTTTGCCGGCACGGATTGATTTGACCTCGCTGCCCTTCAGCTCCACCCCGGCCTCAAAGCGCTCGAGGATATGGAAATCGCGCAGGGCTTTGCGATTGAGAATGGTCTCGGCGGGCATGGTCGGCGCGGACCGGCACGCGAGAAGCAGTTACGCCTCGGCGGGCGTTTCTTTCAGTTCTTCGTAGGTGAGCTTGCCGGCGATGATTTCCTTGAGGGCGATATCGGTGAGGGAAGATTTGGGAGTGGCTTCAACGAGCGGGCGATGACCGATGCCAAGCTGCCGGACGCGCTTGGAGACGACGTTGATCAACAGTTGCTGGTTCGGGATCACTTTGGCTGCTTCTTGCAGGAGTTGAGCGGTCATATTTCTCAAGGAACGGACGGAGCGAGCGGACTCAGACGGAAATTGCAGGATCGACGGCGAGCCGTTCGTTAGGGCTGAGGAGGTAGAAATGGAAGCAAGCATCGTCGGGCCGGGCGGACTCGGATAATGCGTGCAGCGAAAGGCTTGTCAACGGATTTCTCGACCCGCGACCGAATCGTCTTGCCAGCATCGGCGAAGTGCGCGAAGTAGGGGCGCTGCGCGGCCTCTGGCGGATTGCCTGGCGGATGCGCGGTGCGAAAGTGCGGGCTGTGGCTCAGCTTGGTAGAGCGCTGCGTTCGGGACGCAGAGGCCGTGGGTTCAAATCCCACCAGCCCGATTTTTTTGCCGCGCCTTTTTTTGACGGCGGAGAATTGAAGCAGACAATCCCGCTCCACCCGTTCCAGTGAACAGCTCCGTCCTCACCACGATTGCGATTACCGGATTCGGCATCGCGTTTTTCCACGCCGCCATCCCGACGCATTGGCTGCCCTTTGTCCTCACGGCGCGGCTGCAACGCTGGAGCCGCGCCAAGACGCTCGCCATCACCGCGATTGCCGCCACCGGTCATGCCTCTTTTACCGCGACCCTTGGCCTGATCGTCGCCTTGCTTGGCATTGCCTTGAGCGATCGCATCGGCATCTGGTTCCCCCGGATTGCCGGCGGCGCCCTGATTGCCTTTGGGCTTTTTTATGTCGTCAGGCAATTGACCGGTCACCCGCACACCCATCTGCACGTTGGACACCGGCACGCTCACCGCGACCACGACCATGCGCACGACGGCAGGAGACGACTGTCGCTCACCCGTTCCGATCTCGCGGCCATCATGAGTTTGCTTGCGCTTCTCACGTTTTCGCCCTGCGAAGCATTCGTCCCGATCTACGTTTCGGGCGTGCGCTACGGCTGGCATGGCTTCGCCCTGCTCACTATCATTCTCACCGTGGCCACGATCGCCGGGATGGTCGCCTTCACCTTTCTCGCTCTCACCGGGATCGAACAAGTCAGGCTCCGCCTCTTTGAAAGGTATGAGGCCGGGGTTATGGGCGTCCTGTTGTGCGTCGTCGGCGTCCTGATTATCCTCTTCGAGAAATGATCACCAAAGATTCCCAACTTTCTGTCGGCGATCCCGCCCCGGATTTCGCCGCCACGGCGGTCGGCGGGGACTATGGCGAAGACGCCGTCGTTAGGCTGAAGGATTTCCGCGGCTCGCCGCTCGTCCTCTATTTCTATCCGAAAGACGATACGCCGGGATGCACTGCGCAAGCCTGCGGGCTGCGCGACGCGTGGGGCGAGTTCCCAGGCGGCGCCAGGATATTTGGAGTGAGCGTCGACTCCGCCGCGAGCCACGAGAAGTTCATCGGGAAATATCAGCTCCCCTTCCCGCTTCTGGCGGATCCCGAAAAGAAGATCGTCGCCGACTACGGCGTCTGGGTTGAGAAGAGCATGTACGGCAGGAAATACATGGGCACCGAGCGGACAACCTTCGTCGTCGACGGTCGCGGGCGCATCAGCGCGATATTGCGCAAGGTAAAACCAGCGGAGCATGTTGGGCAATTGCGCGCCGCGTTGGCCGCCGCGAAATGAGTTGCTAAGCGGCGCGATGCCTTTACCTTCGATGCTCGCGATCGGATTCGGTCGCGCTTTGTGGTTTCAGATGCTGACCTTCGGCAATCCGAAATCGGCATCGTGAAAACTCCTCTATGGGCTCGCTGAAAAAACGACGAAAAGCAAAAATCTCCAAGCACAAGCGCCGCAAGCGGATGAAAGAAAACCGCCACAAGAAGCGCTTGCGCTACAAGTCGTAGGTCTGGCCATACTCGTTAGGCGCTGCTCCCCCTGCGCAGTCGCACCGTTTGCGCCGATCTGGCGCTGACCTTAAACTTTCACCAATGACGCGAGGGAAAAGCTGGGGCCGCCGAATCCACTGCTGTTTGGCGGCCGTCTGCCTGCTTGGCGCGACGATTTGCCTGGCGAGTCCAGTAGAACCGTCAAGGCACAAACCCTCGCCGCCACCTGCGCTGGCGAAAGAATCGGCCAGAGATGACTCGCTCGCCCTGCATCCGCCAAAGGATCTCGCGCTCCAGCCCGAAGGCGAACGCAAGGCGCGGGCGCTGCTTGATTACGTGCAGGCCCTCGACCTCCAGGACGACGGTGAAAGCGACAAAGCCCTCGCGGCTTTCGAGCGCGTGCTCAACTTCGATCCGGGAGAAGTGGATCTCGCCACCCGGGTCGCCTTTCTCCTCACCCAGCAGGGGGATTATCCGCGCGCGATCGATATCTTGAAGGACGCGGTCAAGGCCCAGCCAAAGGAGCCGGGGCCGTATCTCCAGCTAGCCTACATCTACGCCAAGTATCTCAAAAAAATGGAACCGGCAACGCGGTACGCGGAACAGGCCGTGGCGCTCGCGCCGGACGAGATTGAGGGTTACCAGCGCCTGGCCGAGGTGCAACTGACGGCCCGCAATCGCAAGGGCGCCTTGCGGACGCTCGACCGCGCGGCCAAAGTCGAGACGAACGATCCCTCCTTCTGGACACAGCTCGGCAAGCTCTATCTCGCGCTCCTGGTGCAGCCCGATAAAAATCCCACCCCGGAGCAACTGCAAAAAGTGAACGCAGTCTTCCACAAGGCGCTGGCACTGGCCCCGAGCGACGCCTCGGTCCTGCGGGATGCGGCGGATTATTTTGCCGCCTCCGACCAGGTGCAGGAGGCGATCCCGCTCTACCTGCGGGTGCTGGAACTACAGCCTAACGACTCTAACGCTCGGGAAAAGCTCGCCACCGGTTTCATCCTGACCAACCAGCGCGGCAAAGCGATCGAGATGTTGCAGGAAATCATCCAGCAGCATCCAGAGAAGTATCAAACCTACGAGCTGCTGGGGCGAGTGCTGGAGGAAGACGCCAAGGCGCTCGTTCAGGAAAAAAAGCTGCCTCAAGCCAAGGCCGAATACACGAAAGCTGCCGCGAATTACGAGCAGAGTCTCCTCATCAACCCCGCCCAGCCAGATAACTATGTGCACCTGGCTGAGCTGCTTCTCTTTAACCTGAATGATGGGGAGCGCGCGGTCCGCCTTCTGCGGGAAGCACGCCATCAATTCCCCACCGCGCCGCAGTTAACCTACCTCCTCGCGGTGGCCCTGCGCGAAGCGAACCACGCCCAGGAATCGGTCACCACTTTCGAGGAAGCGCTGCATGAAAGCGAGGCGGAGGGCCAGGATATTACCAATGGCCGTTTCTATTTCGAATATGGCGCGGCCGCGGAACGCGCCGGCCTCTACGACAAAGCGGCGGAACTTTTCAAGAAATCGATTGAGACTGACCCGGAGGGCGCGGCCGAGGCCTACAACTATCTTGGCTATATGTGGGCCGATCAAAACAGTCACCTCGATGAAGCGGAGAATTACATCAAACGCGCGCTCGCGAGCGACCCGAATAACGGCGCCTTTCTCGACAGCATGGGCTGGCTCCACTACCGCCAGGGTAAATACGAACAGGCTCTGGCGGAGTTGCTCAACGCCGCGGAGGAGCTCAAAGCCGACGATCCGACGGTCTTCGAGCATATCGGTGATACCTATGCGGCGTTGAACCAGGAGCCCAAGGCGCTGGAATACTGGCAGAAGGCGCTGGCTCTCGACCAGACAAACAAAAAGCTGGCGGCAAAGATCGCAGAAGCTAAAAGCAGGATAAGCAAAAACGATCCGGCCAGCGCCACGCCGCTCAAGTGAAACGATATCCCACACCATGGCAACGCAAGACGATGTGGGCTTCGCTGACCGCGATCTTCGTCGTGCTGCTCGTCTTTATCGTCAGCGCCGTGGTCTGGATTGGGGCGAACGTGATCGGTTTTCTGCAGCCGATCCTGATTCCGGTGGCGATCGCGGCGATCCTGGCTTACCTGCTCGACCCGGTCGTGAATTATCTCTCCCGGCGCGGCTTCGGGCGCACCAGAGCGGTGCTCTCGATCTTCCTCATTATCTTCCTCGCCATCGCGGCCCTGGTCGCCTGGATCGTCCCGACGATTTCGGTGCAAAGCGCCAGTCTCGCACGGCAATTGCCTTCCTTTACCACGCACGTCCGCGACAAAGCGGTCGATCTGATCTACCAGTATGAACATACCTTCGGCATTGGTGAAAAGGCGGGCAAAAACGGCGCCGCGACCGGTCTCGTAAACTGGCTCCTGGCCGAGCCAACGCAGGCTCCAAGCACGCCTTCGCCCAAGCCGATTTCCAAGGCCAATGCACCATCGCAGGGTAACGGCGAAATCATTCAGCCGGCGCCGACCAAGCTGACCTCGGCCGATCGTCAGCGCATCCAGGATTGGGTGCAAAAACAGCTGCCTGCGCTGGAGAAGCAACTCCCCGATTTGATCACAAAACTCTGGGCGCTGGTAAAGACCAGTGTCGGCGGCTTCCTCGGCGTGACCGGATTTCTTCTCAGCCTCGTGATGGTCCCCATTTACTCCTTCTTTCTCCTCAAGGAACGCCCGGCCATCGAGCGACGCTGGCGGGAATATCTACCCCTGCGCAATTCCCCGCTCAAAGACGAAGTCGCGAACACTCTTTCGCAGATCAACAGCTACATCATCGCTTACTTTCGCGGTCAACTCCTTGTTTGCATGGTTGACGGTGTTCTCATCGGCACTGCGCTCACCATCTTTGGTTTGAACTTCGCGCCCCTGATCGGTTTGCTGGTCGTTCCCCTAACGATGGTCCCTTATATCGGAATCGTCATTTGCTGGATTCCCGCAGTGATTATCGCTGCGGCGCAATGGGGCGATTGGTGGCATCCCTTTTGGGTCACGGTGATTTTTGTCGGCGTGCAGAATCTTGAGGGCCTTTTTTATGCACCGCGCATCGTGGGCAACTCCGTCGGGCTGCATCCGATGACCGTGATCGTTTCCATCTTTATCTGGGGCCTCCTCATCGGCGGCCTGCTCGGTCCGCTCCTCGCCATCCCGCTCACGGCTACGATCAAGGTGCTCCTCGCGCGTTACGTCTGGGGCGAGCGTTTGCGCGAACAGGTGATGGAGAACATCGAGGCGGTCCCGGTGGTCGCGGAGGAACACGCGGCGTAACACATTCGTTAGGCCACGTGCCCGCGGCGGAGCTGCGCGGTTCGACACCACTGTTTGCCAAATCTCGCTGGGCGGTGCAGAAAGCCAACAATCATGGTGGAGCAGCCGAGACGCTTTCGCCGCAGCAGGGTCTCATGGTGGCGCAGCCTCCGGTCGCGCGGCGGCCTCGTTCTCTCGCTTTTTGTCTTGCTCGGTCTTGGCGTTGGCCTTTTTGCCTTCTCCACTGTTCGTAAAGGTTGGAATCGCTGGGAGAAAACGCGGCTCCTCGCGAAAGCCGACGATCGCCTCAAGCAAGACGAATCTTCCGCAGGCCGAGACCCTGGCCCGCAGGGCCATTGCGCTTGATCCCGATTCACTCATCGCCGCCCGCATCCTTGCCGAGACCACGGAAAGACAGAATCGCTCCGAGACGGTAGCCTGGCGTGCAAAAATCGCGCGGCTTGATCCGGGGCTCGACAGCGAGTTGAACCTCGCTTCTGCCGCCCTGCGTTTCGGCCAGCTCGATGTGGCGCGCGCTGCCCTTGGTCGCGTCGCACCAGCCGATCGCGAGAAGGCTGCCTACCACGTGGTGGCGGGCTGGCTCTCTCGTGCCCAGGGAAATGTAGCGGAGGAAGAACGCCATTTTGCCGCCGCCGTCGCGCAGGAACCATTGAACGACGTCTACCAATTCAATCTCGCGGCACTGGAAATTCTTTCACCCGATCCGGAGAAGAACGCCGACGCGCGCAACCAACTCGAACGTCTGAGCAAGGTCCCGCAGTTCCGCACCGAAGCCTTGCGCGCCCTGCTCGATAACGCGCTCCGCGAAAACCAAACCGAGGCCGCCAACGCGCTCGCCCAAGAGTTGCAAATGAGCCCGCAGGTGACCTTCGCCGATTACCTTCTCTGCCTCGATCTCTACCGGAAACTCAATCCAAAGAAATTCGAAACGCTGCTCAACAAGGTAAAACCCGTCGCGGCCCGCAATGGCCATGATCTTGCCCAGTTAATTGACTGGATGAACAGGAACAACCTC
This sequence comes from uncultured Verrucomicrobiae bacterium, assembly GCA_963742545.1. Lineage (GTDB taxonomy): Bacteria > Verrucomicrobiota > Verrucomicrobiia > Chthoniobacterales > UBA10450 > Palsa-1392. The sequence continues at coordinate 39,540 of CAVUMF010000009.1, forward strand.
CCGAACGAAGCCTGGAAGTGGAGCGAGAAATTGCCCGCCGACCTGACGAGTCATCCACCCGTGGCGAGCATGATCGCCGCTTCGCTCGTCCTGACGAAGAACTGGGCGCGTTTGAAACGACGGACGCGCGGCGGTTCGTGGGGCGATGATGACTACCTGCGCCTGGCCTATCAGGCCTATGCCACGCGTCAGGCGCGCCGAGGCGCGGGCGAACCCGAGTTCGATTCGCTTTGGGCCTCCGCGGTCAAGGCCGCCTCGGCGAACCCAGAACATGAACTGGCGCTCGCTCGCCTCGCCTCAAAGTGGGATCTGGCGCGTCAGGCGGAACCGCTCTGGCAACGAGTCTCCAACACTCCGGCCTCGCGGCGCGAAGCGCTCGACGCACTCTATAAGATTTATCGCGCGGCGAACGACCTCCCGAACCTTCGCGTCAACGCGCGGCGTCTGCACGAAGCATCGCCAGACGAGATCGCCCTGGCGGCGAACGCCGCCCGTTTTTCACTTCTTCTCGATCGCAATTCCGGGGAAGGCCGCGCCCTGGCGAAGCAGACTTACGAAAAGGCCCCTAACGATACAGCGGCCGCCCTAACCTATGCCTTTGCGCTCTACGGCGCCGGCCGGACGAGCGATGGTCTCGAGGTCCTGCAAAAACTCTCGCCCGATCAGCTGCGCGACCCGCATGCCGCGGTCTACGCCGCGCTTCTTTACGACGACGATAATCAGGTCGAAGCCGCCAATCAGTACATCGCGCTGGCGAAGGCCGGACCTGTTTTCCCGGAAGAAAAACAACTGCTCGAGGAGATCAATACCCATCGCGGCAAGACGAGCGTTTCGCCTTCCACCACCCCGAGTCCCTCGACGTCTCCGCGCTGATTCCTGCGCTTTCTAGTCCAGTGTCTTCTCAACGCCTTCGCTTCGCCCGGTCGAATCCTTCTGAGCTTTGGCAGGCGACGTCGATCGCGTAACGATGGCTCGTACTGACGACTGAGTGCGACCAGTCTTCGCGGCCGCTGAAAGCGCTGGCCTTTCATTCACGATCAGTAACGGCTGAGCGAACGGATTAACGAGATTCTTCGTGATGGGAATTCGCGGAACGCCGGGGCGGATCAATGGTTGAATCGTCGATTGGAGCTGACGGAAACTCGGCCGGATTGTCGGATAGGATGTTGGAACCAGATGGTCAAACTGCGCCTGAACCAACGGCCGGCTGAAATTCGTGTCTTCGCCCAAAGCGGGCCAGCTGCCGATCGCAAGAGCAACAATCACAAAAGCCCACCGCAGGTCGCGAACGCTTCTCATGCCTCAATTGTGGTCAGAGTGCCCGTCAGAATGCAATACAATTGATTTGTTGCCGCCGCGGCAATCTCTCGCCGCAGTAGTGTAGCGCGGCCTTCAGCCCATGATTTTGATCGACGGCAAGCTGGAAGCTTGCGCTACCCTTTGGGCTCCGGGGAGGCAGTCATCGCTTGCTCGACAATGAGCGCGGCCAGCTCCTGCGTCGCTTCGTCGAGAGCGGCGTTGGCAGCTTTGAGGCGCGGCGTTTCGTGTGCTTTCATCGCTTCGCGCACCTCGTTCGCCGCCTGCTCGATCCTGGTTCGCTCTTCCGCAGAAATGCGCTCAGCGGCCAGTTGAAACGCATTCTCGACCGCTGTCAGCATCTCTTCCGCCTTCAACCGCGTCTCGGTCCAGACCCGCTCGCTCATGTCTTCAAAGGCGTGCTCAAGCGAGTCCGCGATCATCGCTTCGACCGCTTCATCGGAGACGTCGACTGCGCTCGTCAGGGCGACAATCTTTTCCGTGCCGGTCCTCGTGTCGCGCGCCAGCACTTGCAGAATGCCGTTGGCGTCGATCTCGAATTGCACCCCGACCCGCGCCGCGCCTTTGGGCGCGGGCTCGAACTCGATCTCGAATTCGCCCAGGGTCCAGTTGTCCGCTGCCATCTCCCGCTCGCCTTGCAGCACCTTGATCTTCATCGAGCGCTGATGATTGACCGCGGTGGTGAACATCTCGCCCGCCTTGATCGGGATGGTGGAGTTGCGCGGGATGATGACGTTCATGAGACCGCCAAACGTCTCGATGCCTAACGACAACGGCGTCACGTCAAGCAGGACAACGTCACGCACTGCGCCGGAAAGGATGCCGGCCTGGATGGTGGCGCCGAGCGCGACCGCTTCGTCGGGATTCTGCGAAATGTTCGGCTCGCGCTTGAAAAGTCGAGCAACAAATTGCCGGACGAGCGGCATGCGCGTCATCCCGCCGACCAGGATCACCTCGTCGAGCTGCTCGGCGTTCAGCTTCGCGTCGCTCACCGCGCGCAGACAGTGCGTCCTTGTCCGTTGAATGATCGGGCGCGCGATCCTTTCGAGCGCGTCACGCGTCAGCTCATAGCTGAGGTTTTTCCCCTCCACGAATGGCACATCGATCCGCACCGACTCCTCGGTCGAGAGTCGATGCTTTGCCTCGATCACCAGCTCCCGCTTTTGCCAGTCAGCAATCGGCAATGCACAATCAGCAATCAGCGCTTCGTCCACGTCATCGCCGCCGAGACGAGTATTTCCGCTCGTCGAGAGCACTTGAAAAACACCGCTGTTCAACTCCAGGATCGAGATGTCGAACGTTCCGCCGCCGAGGTCATAAACCGCAATCTTCGATTTCTCCCGTGACTTGTCGAGGCCGTAGGCGAGCGCGGCCGCCGTCGGCTCATTGATGATACGCTCGACGGTGAAACCGGCCGCCTCCCCCGCCCGCTTGGTCGCACTTCGTTGCGCGTCGTTAAAGTAAGCCGGAACCGTGATGACCGCGCGCGTGACCGGACGCTCGAGCGCGGCTTCGGCATCGCGCTTCAGTTTCGCGAGGACGAGCGCCGAGATTTCCTCCGGCAGGTACAGCCGCCCGCGTACCTGAAGACGCAACGGCTGGCCAGCTTGCCTAACGACTCCATAATCGGTCGGCAATTCCTCTCCCGGCAAATCTTCGCCCCGCAAACCAATCAGGCGTTTCGCAGAATAGATGGTCGTTTGCGGCTGCACCGCGCGCATCCGGCGCGCCGTCGCGCCGACAAGCGGCTCGCCTTCTTCGGGAAAATGCACCACGGACGGCGCGAGACGGGCACCGTTTGCATCCGCGATCAGAATCGGAAAACCCGCTTCCATCACACCGACGAGCGAGTTGGTTGTCCCAAGGTCAATGCCAACGATGTCGTTGTTCATCGGGAAAACTCCGACGGCCGAAAGTCGGGTCGTAACTCGTGGGCCGGCCGCACCGTCAGGCGGCCCTGACGAGGGCGACAACCGCAAAGATGATCGCCAGGATCAGCAAAATGTGGATCGCCGCTCCGAGGAGATGCAATCCCAGCCAACCGATCAGCCAGAGAACGAGCAGAATGACAACAATAGTCCAAAGCATGACAATTTATCGCTCGCGACCGGCCTCTTGTCGTCTCCAGATTTCATCGCTCCCGACTCGCAACTGCGATTCCCATTGGCAAGGCCGCAATTTCGGCAACCGTATCGCTGCCTTGAAAGTCCCGTTCAGCCTTTTCCTCGCGCTTCGTTACCTCAAACCGAAGCGCACCTTCATCTCCATCATCACCCTCGTCTCGATCTTCGGAGTGACGTTGGGCGTGACCGTTCTCATCCTCGTCATCTCCGTCATGACCGGTTTCGATCGCGAGCTGCGCCAGAAGGTGATCGATTTCGACGCCCACATTCTCGTCACCACCGATGGCATCATGACGAACTGGCGCGACCTCACCGTCAAACTGCGCCACACGCCGGGAGTGGTCGCGACCGCGCCCTACATCCAGGGACCGGTGATCGTCGAATTCCACAACCGCCGCCTCGCCCCGATGATCCGCGGCATCGATCCAGCGCAGGAGGAAAAGGTGATTCCGCTGCGAAAATTCATCAAACTCGGGAAGCTCGATCTCGAGGGCGATTCGACCGTGCTCGGCGTCGATCTCGCGCAGAAACTCGGGGTCACGGTGGGCGACAAGTTGACCGTTTATTCGCCGGGAAACCTGGGCGAAATCCTCGACAAACTCAAAGAGCTCGACAAAAAAAAGGGAGCAGAAAAGGACAAGGCAATCGACGACCTGCGCGAGGTTGTGCTCCCCAAAGAGCTGACCGTGACCGGCATTTTCGAGACCGGCCAATACCTTCACGACTCAGAGTTTCTCCTCGTACCGATCTTCATCGGGCAGGAACTTTACGGCCTGGGCGACGCCCTTCACGGGATCACAGTCAAGACGGTCAATCCTTACGATGTCGACCGGATCAAGGCCTCGATCGAGAAATACCTCGCGCCCACAGAGTACGCGGAGACTTGGATCGAGATGAACAAACAATTCTTCGACGCGGTCCGCCTGGAGCGGACCGTCATGGCATTCCTGCTCTTCTTTATCGTGATCGTGGCGGCTTTCGGCATTTGCAACACGCTCATTACCGTCACGGTGCAGAAGCGGCGCGAGATCGGCATCATGAAAGCCGTCGGTGCCAATTTCTGGCAAATCATGGGCGTCTTTCTTTCCCAAGGGATCGTCGTTGGCATCTTCGGCACAATCACGGGGCTCGGGCTGGGCATGACGCTGATCCGTTTCCGGAACGAGTTCAGTCAATGGCTCGCCCGCACTCTGCACATCGAGATTTTCCCGCGCTCCGTCTACCAGTTCTCGCAGATCCCGGCCGAGGTGATTCCCAGCGATGTGGTAAAAATCTGCATCGCGGCATTTATCATTTGTTCGTTAGCCGCGCTCATTCCGGCTTACTTCGCCGCGCGGGTCGATCCGGTGAAAGCGCTGCGCTACGAATAGGTGAGGCGTACGAACTCCACCCTCGGAAAATGGCTGCTGCTCGGCTTTGCTATTTACTCGTTAGGCGGCACCGCCTGCGCTGGCCGATGGCTGACCTTTACGAGTTGCCGCTACCTGCCCAACGCAGCGAATGACGGCGATAGCTTTCACGTTCGCGCGGGAGGCAGGGAATACATCTTCCGACTCTACTTTGTCGATGCGCCGGAGACCGATACCAGTATTCTGAAGCGAGTGGAGGAGCAGGCGAAGTATTTTCACCTGACCGTTCCACAGACACTCCAGATCGGGCTCGAGGCCGAGCGCTTTACGAGGCAAAAGCTCGCGCGCCCGTTCACCGTCCGCACCTGTAAACAGGATGCCCGTGGCCGGAGCCGGCGGCATCGTTATTTCGCCTTGGTCCAGACGGAGAACGCGGACCTCGGCGAGATGCTGGTCGCCAACGGGCTGGCGCGCGTTTATGGAGCGGCGTCGGAGGCGCCGCATATGAACACTCCGGAAATGGAATGGCACAAGCTGGAGAACTTGGAGCGAGCGGCGAAGCAAAACCGGCTCGGTGGTTGGGGCATCGCCGCAGGTCGCCTGAATACCGGTGCGCCAATGCCATCAGGCCGAAACCAGGATCACTTCGATGCTTTGGTTTCTCCACTGGACGGCGCGCCACCACAACCCGGTGCAAGGCTCGACGTGAATACCGCCACCAGCCAGGCGTTGCAGGATATCCCCGGAATCGGCCCCGTTCTCGCCTCAAGGATCATCGCCGCCCGACCATTCAAGAGCGTGGATGAGTTACAGAAGGTGCATGGGATCAAAGCAAAAAAATACGCCCAGCTGCGCCCGTATTTCGAGTGAGTCGGATTCGCCAAAAACGCGTGGCGCTTTTTCCTCGCCATCGCGGGGCGCGTCTGATGTCATGGTGTCCTTGACGAACTAAATCCGCCGCGCCGAAGACCGGATTCCCGATCAACAACCGACCAAAAAACGAACCCATGGCGACTCATGACAAATGCTGCACGATCGTTCCTTACTTCAAAGTACCAGCCGATAAGCTGGAGCTGTTCAAGAATTTCTGTGAACAGCTCGTGGCCAGGACGAGTAAGGAACCGAAATGCTTGTATTACGGTTTTAGTTTTCACGAGAATCAGGCTCACTGCCGGGAAGGCTATGTAGATGCGGAAGGCCTCCTCGCCCACCTCGAGAATGTCGGAGCACTCCTTGAGGAAGTGCTAAGATTTACTGAGCTCGCGCGGCTCGAAATCCACGGCCCTGAGGAAGAATTGGCGAAACTGCGGGAACCGCTGGCCAAACTAAAACCGCAGTTCTTCTCTCTCGAATACGGCTTTCGTCGCTAACCTGACCGGAGAACTCCAGACGAAGCCGGACGTTTACGGATGCCACAAGGTCGCACGCCTCTCTTTCGCAAACTGACCCAGACCATACGGCAGGCGGGCTGGCTGAACGAACATCCACAGCATCGCGCTCTCTTCTTTGAGGCCAGGGACGCAGCCCGTGTTTCCCGTCGCGATTTTCTCCGGTTACTTGGCGCAGCCGGCCTGGCGACGGCGGCTGGCGACTTCATTCCATCGCCGGTTGGCGGCGCAGCACCACCTGCCGGAAGTCCAAAGAGCCGCCAACCAGTCGCGATCCTCGGCGCCGGGATCGCCGGGCTCACCGCGGCCTATCGCTTAATGCAAGCCGGTGTGGCGTGCGAAATCTTCGAAGCCAGCAATCGCACCGGCGGCCGCATGTTCACCAAATACGACTTCAACAAGGAAGGAATGTTTTGCGAGCTGGGCGGGGAGCTGGTGGATTCCAATCACGCCGACCTGATCGCACTCGCCGGCGAACTGGGCGTCGGCATCCAGGAACTGAAAGGACTGGATAAAGGTGCCGATCTCTACCTCTTCGGCGGGAAACTTTATGCGGACGAACAACTCATCCCGCTCTTTCAGCCGTTTGCCAAAAAGCTCGCGATGGATGTGTCGGGGATTTACGATTCCAAAGATAACTTTACCGACAAGGCGAGGGAGTTCGACCGAACCAGTCTGGCGACCTATCTCGACGAGGCAGGCGAAGGAGTTGAGAAATGGGTCATCGACCTTTTGCGCGTGGCTTACATTACAGAGTATGGACGCGAGCCTGACGAGCAATCGGCCCTCAACCTCATCGCGTATCTTAGCGCCGATACGAGCCACGGTTTCAAACTCTTTGGGGAGAGCGATGAATCGAAGCGGATCAAAGGTGGAAGCAGCGAATTACCAAACGCTTTACTCGCCGCCCTCAAAGGCAAGGTTAAGATTCACAAAGATCGTCGCCTGCAGAAAATCGAAGAGCGCGGCGCCAATCTCAGGCTGCATTTCACGACGGGCGGCGGAACGAAATCTGAAAGGTTTTCCCGGGTCATTTGCGCGCTTCCGTTCACCATGCTGCGCCTGGTCGAGGGAGTGAAGGCGTTGCCCCTAAGCGAAGCGAAACAGGACACGATCGCGCAGCTCGGTTACGGCAATAACTCCAAGCTCATGTCCGGCTTTACCCAGCGTTGGTGGCGCAGTGTCGACCTCAAACTGCCGGCGCCAAGCAACGGCAGCGTCTTTACCGACCGGCCTTTTCAATGCACCTGGGAGACAAGCCGCGGCCAGCTTGGTCGAAGCGGTATTCTGACCAATTTCCTCGGGGGCAACGCCGCGCTGGAGTTGAGTCCGGAGCGCTACACAACATTCCGGGCCGATCTGAACCTGGTCTTTCCCCGGATTCAGGAAAAGTTCGACGGCCACCGTGCCGTGATGAGCTGGCCTACCAATCCATTTGTCCGCGGCAGTTACACCTGTCCCCTGCCCGGTCAATTTACCACCCTGCTCGAAGCCGCGGCCACGCCGGAAATGGGCGGCCGCCTTCTCTTCGCGGGGGAGCATACGAGCGCCGATTTCTCCGGTTTCATGAACGGCGCCGTGGAATCCGGCAACCGCGCGGCAAAGGAAATCCTGCGCCCGCGCGCAAGCGAGCGCCGGAAAGCGGCATAAACCTGCGAGAATCCGGCGTAGCCGTTGATCTGCGGGTAGCAATCGCAAGGTTTAGCGATTAACTTTTGTTATGATCGAGCAAAGGGACATCGCTGTTTGGGCGGCGTCCGCTCTTCTTGCGATCGGGATCGGCTGGAGCCGCTACGCCAAGGCGAAGTCGCGCAATAATCTCGTCAGAACACTCGCCGCCATGGACCCTGAGCGACGCAAGAAGATGCTGGGCCGGCTGAATCCGCAGGTCGCGATGGAGCTTCGCCAGGAATTACTGGAGCGTTATCGCATCATGACGTGAGTGGTCGCGGCGCAGGATTCTCCGCTTTAGCGAGGGGATTGATCGAACGGACTGGCCAGGGGATTTGGGCTCGGGTGAGTTCCCGTGGCAGAGCGCGGAGCCGGGCTCGACGGGATTTCATACGAAACCTCTTTCCTGCTGGAGGAGCATCCCGCTGCTCCGAGTCCAGCAAGGCTAACGATACAAAGAGCAAGAATCGAAGTTTTCATGTTTCAATGAACTGGCGCTATGTGATGATTCGGCTGCGTTTCCTAAAGACTGTGCATGATGAGGACGCGCCCTGTAAAGAGATAACGCAACTCTTGCAAAATTCTTTCAGGGGCGCCGGTTTGAATCGCCCGGCCCAGCCGCGGCACTGCAAAAAAGTCTTGCTACGCCGGATGAGAATCGATTCAGTCGCCGCATGATGAAACCAAAAACATTGTGTGGAATGCTGGCCGCGGTCGTCCTCGCATTCGCCGGAACGGCGCATGCGGGGTCAACCAAGAGTTATCAAGTTACCGGGCCGGTGGTGGAAATGACCGACAGCATGATTGTGGTGATGAAGGGCAAAGACCGCTGGGAAATCGCCCGCGACGCCAGCACCAAGATGCAGGGCGACGTCACGGTCGGCGCCAAGGTAACGATCATGTACACGATGACCGCGACCGAAGTGGACGCGAAGGCCGGAAAAGCCGCCGCCAAAAAACCCTAGAATCGGCCGACTAACGCCTGACATTCCGCGCTTGCGTTAGTCTTATCCTTGGCACGGCACGCATGCAGCAAGCTACTGCGATGTGGCTTGCGACGTGATGCTTTTTTGGCGGGCCGGCAGATTCTCACGCCGCGAATTGGAGACCACATCGCTTTGCAGACCTGGCATTGCGTTCCTGGAACCACGCTCATACGCAGTGCGCTGAAGTTGAAGCCGCTACCCAAAAGCGGCTACATCGACGCCAACTCGGCCGTCGCGATTTCCCAGCCGGCCGTCAGCCGCTCCAACTCGTGGGTGACAGCGGCCAGCTCGCGGTTGATCGCGACGGCGCGGCCGCCTGGTTCGTAGGCGGCAGGGTTTTCGAGTTCCGCAGCCAATTCCTTTTGCCGGCCTTCCAGGATTGCGATTTGCATCTCAAGATCGTGCACGCGTTGCTCGCTCTCCCGTCGCGCCTTGGCCTGCGCTTTGCGCGCTTCCGCTTCGGCCCGTTTCTGTTCCTTCTGTTCCCGCAGACCGCCCGGTCGGGGGGTCGAGACTTCTGACTGCAAGTTCGTTAGGCCGTTGCCCGCCGTTAATGCCACGCGTTCCGAAGTCGCCCGCGATTTGTCGAGGTAATATTGATAATCGCCGGCGTAGGGTGTGAGCTGCCCGGCGCTGATATGCAGGACACTGGTCGCGATCGCGCGAATGAAATGCACATCGTGGCTGATGAAAATCAACGTCCCTTCGTACTGCGCGAGCGCGCCAATCAAGGCGTCGATCGAGCCGACATCGAGATGTGTTGTCGGCTCGTCCATCAGCAGAAGGTTTGGCGGATAGAGCAGCAACTTGACGAGGGCGAGGCGCGATTTCTCACCGCCGCTCAGAACGCCGACCGTCTTGAAAACATCGTCGCCGCGAAAGAGAAATGAGCCCAGAACAGTGCGGGCGGTTTGTTCCGAAACGGGATCGGTTACATCGAGCACGCTCTCGAGAACGGTTTGCCTGACGTTGAGCATCTCGACGCGATGCTGGGAAAAATAACCAACCCGCACATTGTGCCCGAGGTCGCGCTCGCCCTTTTGCACCGGCAGAATGCCGGCGAGCAATTTTAGGAGGGTCGATTTACCGGCGCCGTTTGGCCCGACCAGGACGGTGCGCTGTCCGCGCTCGGCGGCGAAGTTTAATAAGTCGTAGACGACCAATGAATCGTATGCATGACGCACATCCTTGAGCGTGATTGCGCGCAGCCCGCTGCGTGGTGGTTGCGGGAAGCGAAACTTGATCGTTTTCGCCTGCGCGGCCGGCGCGGCGATTTTCTCCATGCGATCGATCTGTTTGAGCTTGCTCTGCGCCTGCGAGGCCTTGCTTGCCTTGGCGCGAAAGCGGTCGGCGAATTGCTGAAGCGCGGCGATTTCTTTCTGCTGATTCTTGTAGGCTGCGAGCCGCTGTTCCTCGCGCGCGGCTTTTTGTTCGACGTAGCTGTCCCAGTTGCCGCGGTAACGGAGCAGCTTCGATTGCGCGATCTCGACGATGCTGCCGACGAGCGCGTTCAGAAATTCGCGGTCGTGCGAAATCATTAGAATCGCGCCCGGATAATTTCTCAGATATTCCTGGAACCAGACTAACGACTCGAGATCGAGATGGTTGGTCGGCTCATCGAGCAAGAGCAAATCGGGCTCCAACACGAGGAGTCGGGCGAGATACGCGCGCATGATCCAACCGCCGCTCAGGGCATTTGCCGGACGATTGAAATCATTTTCGCGAAAGGCGAGACCGGCGAGGATGCGCTTGGCTTTGGGTTCGATTTCCCAATCGTGCTCATCCTCCAATGTGTGGTGCGACTTGCCGCAGGCGAGCTCGAGAACCGATTCTTCGCCGGCCACCGCAGTCTCCTGCGGCAGGTAGCCGAGAATGGCGCTCTTTTCGAGAGAGATTTTCCCTGAGTCCGGTGAAGCGTCGTTCAGGATGAGGGAGAACAGGGTCGATTTGCCGGCGCCGTTAGGGCCGACAAGACCAATGCGATCGCCACGGTTCACCTGGAGCGAAACATCCTGAAATAGGACGCGCCCGGCGAAGGCTTTGGAAACTTGTGAAACGGTCAGCATTAATTGACTGGATTAGATCGAGGCACGAGGAGGAGCACTGTCCCTGCGCGGAGTAATTGTGCTACTTCGGAGGTCCAATGCCGCTAAAACAAGCGGCGCTGCGGCCACCACAGAACGACGCTGCAAGGATCGCGAGCCTACACGGTCCGCCAGCTGTTGTCATTTGTGGCCGCTTTCGTTTGAGATCGGGTCGAAGAACCCGGTCTTTTTGGGAAAAGGCCGATTTGAGACGCTCCGGCTACAAATCCATTGCAAGAAACAGGCCTCGACCCGCGCAATACCGGTCGTGTCTCCCGTCCCGCGGACAATCTCGGTGCAGGCGCCCAAGAGGGCAAACTGCAGGATACCCGATTCGCGGTCATCACTTGGCGCGAGATGAGCAGTTTCTTATCTCTCCCTGCTGCGAACCTTTCCAGTTGTCGTTGAGGACGATCAAGGCCTCGTTCGACTCGTGAATCTCCAGCGTCGGATCTACCAAACCTGGACAAAGAGCAGTCCTGTTGGTCGCTCGCTCACGCTTGCATCGAACAAGCGTCGTCGTTCATGCGTTGCTAATCGAGAGAGATAGGCTGCGCTGCTTCCGCGATCAGATCGTCGAACCGCGGATCGCCACGCAGTTCATCCCAGCTCGGATCTAACTTCAGCTCACCGAAGCTCGGCCCTCCGGGCAGTTTCACCACACTGGTCAGCTGTTTAAGAGCCGCATCCTTATCCCCAAGCCAAGCCAGAGTCTGAGCCTGCATATTCGCGTAAAACGGACCATCTATGGCATCGCGCCAGCTCGGGGTCAATTCGACCGACCGCTGACTTGCTCGCAACGCATCTTCTCTTCGACCCAACCCGGCATAGGCCCAGGCCAGATTGCTGACAATTGCTGGATCGTCCGGTCGTTCTGCCACAGCCGGCTCCAACTTGTTGCGGGCTCTCTCAAAAGCGAGCATCGCCTTTTCCGCATCTCCTCGCACTCGGGCGATCGTTCCTTCGAGGAGGTCCAAAAATTCCCAGTCCCGAGGCGTCTCCGAGCCGCGTGCGGCAGCGATTTCGCTCGTGGCTCTGGCAAAATCGCGTTCATAAAAGGCGATTCGAGCCATCACGGTGTGTTTGTTGCGGACGTCCGGAGGCGCTCCTTCCAGGAGAGCTCGCGCCCGTGCGGGGTCGCCTTGGGCAAGGATGCTTTCGGCCTTTAAGGACCAAAATGGAGCCGCTGAGACGGTGATGAGACTCATGGCTTTGTCAGCCAGCTTTTCGGCCTCAGAGTATCTTCGCAACTTCAGATAGCTCTCAATGACCACTGTCGCGATGAAAGGATCGTGCGGGTCGAGCGCCATGGCTTTTTCACCATCGCGGAGCGCCTCCTTCCAATGGCCCAGTCGCCGCTCTGTGAGTGCAGCCAAATCGAAGAACTGGGCGCGATCGGATGATGCCGGTGGCGCCGCGGCGAGTGCCGCAGCAGCCTTCTCGTAATCGCGCACGCCGTTGTAGTAGTATTGAGCTTGAGCCAGATAGGACTCAGCAAGATCCGGCGCGATCCGCAGTGTTGCATCCACCGCGGCTTTGGCTGCCGCTAGTCGCGCCTTCGACGGATCTTCGCCGTAGCGATAACTGCGAAGATGTGCATTCGCGAGCAAACAGTAGGCGAGGGCAAAATTTGGGTCGCGGGCGATGACTTTGTTGAGCAGGTCGACCGCATCCTCATATCGGTATTCCACGACCGCGCCTCGTGCCTGCAGATAGAGGTCGTAGGCTTGCACATCCTCCGTCGGGCGACTTTCAATGGCTGCTTTCTCGCTGGCTGACAGTTTGCCTTTTAACTGAGCGACGATCGCTTGCGCGAGTTCGCTTTGCAGAGCGAAAAGATCATCCATCCTGCGGTCGTACTGTTCCGCCCAGACCTGGGAATCGGAACGCGTATCGATGAGTTGGGCGTTGACACGGACACGATCATCGAGTTTGCGCACGCTTCCCTCCAGCACGTAAGCCACTCCCAGCGTCCGACCGATCTCGCGAATATTCCGTGGGCCTTTCCGATAAGGCGCGACCCCGGTTCGGCTAATCACTTTGAGGTCGGCCACCTTCGCCAGGTTCGTCAGGATGTCATCCTGCATGCCGGCGGCGAAATAATTCTTCTCTTCATTGGCGCCGAAATTATCGAAGGGAAGAACGGCGATGCTTTTCTGTGGGATGGAGCTGATCGGCTCGGCAACTGCCGGTGTCGCATTTGTTGCGGTCTCGTTCGGACGCTGGCCGTCACGGCGCGCCAGCATCACCACCAGAGCAAAGATACAAAGGACGGCTGCGACGCCCAGTGTGAGACTGGTTGCTACGAGCTTATTGCGGCGGACCAAACTTCGCAGTCGGTAAAACTTCGTTGTGGGAAGGGCTTGGACCGGTTCGGCCGCGAGATAGCGTCGAATATCCGCTGCCAGGGCCGAGACTGAAGAATAGCGCTTCCCGGGTTCCTTGCGCATGGCAAGAAGGACGATCGCGTCTAGTTCACCTCGGAGAGCGCGAGCTTTCTCCGGATCCGAAACGACCTCACTGGGGCGAAGAGGCGTCTGCTCACAAATCACCTGCGTGACTTCCTCCAGTGACGGGTGCGGATTGGGAAAGCGATGCGGCGCCTGCCCCGTAAGCATTTCGTAGAGCAAGGTCCCGAGCGCGTAGATATCGCTCGCAGTGGTGACCGTGTCGCCCATGGCCTGCTCAGGTGAAGCGCAGATCGGAGTGAGGCGCTGTTGACCCGTGGCTGTTTCTTCCAGTGGACTATCAGTTGCGAGCAACTTGGCGATTCCGAAGTCGAGCAGCTTCGGCTCGCCGCCTTCGTTGACCAGAATATTGCCCGGTTTGAGATCGCGATGCACGATTCGCCTGCGATGCGCCGCTTCGACCCCTGCACAGATTTTGAGGAAGAGTTCAAGACGCTGCCGAATCGATAGCTGTCGCTCGGCAACAAACGTCGTCACCGCCTTGCCCGGGACATATTCCATGACGAAGTAAGGCAGTCCGTTATCTGTCGTTCCGGCGTCAAAAATCCCTGCAATGTTTGGATGATCGAGGGATGCGAGAGCTTCGCGTTCCGCGCGGAACCGCTGCACGAGGTCGCCCGCCTTGCCAGTCGGCTTGAGAACCTTGATAGCAACCTGCTTTTCGAAATAACCGTCGGCCCGCGCGGCAAGATAGACACTTCCCATGCCACCATGCCCCAGCGCCTTCACAATGACGTAGGCGCCAATCCGCTGGCCTGTCTGCGAAAACCGATCACCACCAAGCAGTCCGGTCACCGTCTGAGCACATTCTTCCAGCGCGTCTTCCCCATCCCGCAAGGTCGTTTCCGCGTCCCGGAGAAGGGATTCGGCGTCCCGGAGGAGCGCGTCGTCGTCAGCACACCGCTCGCTGACGAGCGCGGTTCGGGCGGCAGGTGAATCCGTCTCCAACGCGTCGGCGACGATCGTTTTCAGCTGTTGCCAACGTGCCGGACTCAGATCCAAAAGCAGGTCCCCGGGTAAGAATATTGAATCATCAAGGAAGGAATCTCCAGTTGTTATTGGCCTTGAGATAGAGTCTGCCGCAACCAAAGCTTGGCGACCGCCCACTCGCGTTTCACGGTTGCCGGCGAGATTTCCAGTAGTTTCGCGATTCCCTCGATCCTCAGGCCTCCGAAAAATCGCAGCTCAACAATTTGCGCCTGCCGTGCGTCGAGTGTCTCCAGTTCCCTCAGGGCCTCATCCACAGCGGTAACGTCAATCTGATGACGATCATAGAATTCAAGGATCAGTTCGGTCGGATCGCTCCCGCCACGTTTTGCGCGGGTTCGTGCGACCGCGTGGTTGATCAGGGTCTGGCGCATGAGACGAGCGAAGATGGCAAGGAAATGTCCCGGATTTTTCCAGGACACGTCGCGTTGCGCGGCCAGCCGCAGGTAGGCTTCGTGCACAAGGGCCGTGCGCTGAAGGGTGTGTTCCGGCCGCTCATTGCGCAGATAACCGCCGGCAAGCAAACGAAGCTCGTCATATACGAGGGGCAACATCGCCTCCAGAGTTTTTGACGCGTCCGTTGATCCCTCCGCTTGGGGAGAAACGGGCGATCCAACGCAGTCAGCTGGCTTTTCTTCGTTCGACGTCCGTTCGTTTCGCCCGCTCATCAGGCCGACTAGTTCCTTCTCGCAACTCGAATTGCAGTTCGTCAACTCTTCTCTGCT
Organism: uncultured Verrucomicrobiae bacterium; assembly: GCA_963742545.1. Taxonomy (GTDB): domain Bacteria; phylum Verrucomicrobiota; class Verrucomicrobiia; order Chthoniobacterales; family UBA10450; genus Palsa-1392. Next base: position 54,638 of record CAVUMF010000009.1, read on the forward strand.
TCCAAGCCTAGTCCAAATCGCGCACCCGTGCGAGATTTCTTCCCTCCGAAAGGGCAGAAATTTCCCGGGACGGAAAACAAGAAATGCGCCGTCGTCGCGGCTGGCATTCTTGGAATCGACTACCTGCTCGATCGCAAACCGAACGCGCTCGCCGGCGGGCGACGATAGAGCGTTGCAGTCGGGCGCGCGATCCTGCGCCAGCCGAAAGTGTTTCTCTTCGATGAGCCGCTCTCCAACCTCGCGGCCAAGATGCCGGCGCAGATGCGCACCCAAATCACCGAGCCGCATCACGGCTCCAGGAAACGATGATTCATGTCACGCACAAACCGGTGATTCTGCTCGTGGCCGGTTTCCTGGCCAGGTCGCCGATGAATTTCGTCCCCGGCAAGTTGAAACAAACCGACGACAAGATTCTTCCTCGGATTCGGCCGGAAGACCGGGAATGGGCGAACCGTCTTCCCAAACAAAGCCGGGCGGCGCGTATCGGTTTTTTGGAGATCCTAGACGTCGGCGAGTTAATGAATCTCCGCCACATCGCCGGCGCCATCGGCGCCGGCGATGATTTGCCCAGGACGCTACTTCGTCGCGACAAAGCCGTGCACCACGTTGCCCGAGTCGTAGGAATATCCCGTGGACGCACCGTTCGGATTGATACCGAAGACGAAGACACCATCGCCCGCGCCCGGAACGTCGAAGGTGTGGAATTCGCCATCCGCTCCGCGCACAAAGCAGTGATTCACGTCAGAGTCGTCCACGTACCATCCGGAGATCGCTCCCTGCGGATTGATGCCGAAGGGATAAGTTCCCTCAAAGGAATCCGGAACGCCGCCCGCGCCGGGAGCGTCGAACGCTGAGAAAATTGCCGTTTCTATCCCGCAAAAAACCGTGACTGATGTTGTCTGAGTCGAAATAATTTCCCATGATTGCCCCATTCGCAGTGAAACCACCGCCGTAGGTCCCCTGGCCCGGCCCGGTGCCAGAGCCCGGAACGTTGAACGTCGTGATGACGCCATTCGTGTCGCGCAGGAAGCCGTGACTCGCGTCGTCGTTATCAATGTAGTAACCGGTAATATCGCCCCGCTTGCTGATTGCGTAGCTATATGTCCCCTCGCCTGCACCCGTGCCCGCACCCGGGACATCGAAGGTAGCAAGGGTCCCATCGGTTTCCCGAAGGAAACCGTGACCGGCCCCATTCGCGTCGGTGTAATAGCCGGCGATCTGTCCCCGGGGATTAATAATGAGCGGGCTGAAGGGAAATGTGCCCACCGCTCCCGGCACGTCGAACACTGTGATTGTGCCGTCCGGGTAACGAACGTAGCCGTGTACGGAACCTGCCGAGTCGATGAAGAATCCCGTGATCGTACCACTTGGATTCGCGGAATAGGCCCGCGTTCCCTGACCCGCAGCCATGCCCGCCCCCGGTGCGTCAAAGGTGGTGTAATCACCGTTCCTTGACCGAATAAATCCGTGGCGGACATCGCCGGAGTCACGAAGAAACCCAATGATCGTACCGGACGGCTCGATATTGAAGGCAAAAGTGCCCTGAAAGGCACCCGTGCCCGCGCCCGGTGCGTCAAAGGTGGTAACCGTTTGTGCGGACATTGGGATGGATAATGCCAGCGCAACGAGGATCGTCATAGCTGGCACAAGCTGGAGAGCCAGCCGAGTTTTCTTAAGCTGATTTTTTGTGTTCATGGATTGATGTGTGTTTTTTGAGTTACTGTTTTTTTGCGGGCTAAATTTGTCCCACACCCCGTAAGGCAATAGCGGGCTGGAAACCGGCTCATCCGATCCCAAAAAAACCAAATTCAAAAACATCGACCCGAGGGCTTCGGGATCACTGAAAACGGTTTTTTGCCTGGTGCGCCGCGCTGGCGAAACCGCCGATTCAAATAGCATTGACGGCTAGCGAATTTCCTGCGCAGGGGGCGAGCCAGATGCAATGTGGCATTCCTTCTCGCGCGAGACTTTTCCAGAGTCGGGCAAAGCGTTATCCAAGATGAGCGAGAAGAGCGTCGATTTACCGGCGCCGTTAGGGCCGACCAGCTCGATGCGATCGCCGCGATTCACCTCGAGCGAGAGATCCCTCGAAGAGGACGCGCCCGGCGACCAATTTACTGACTTGAGAAACGGTGAGCATTAAATTGAATCGAGGCACGAGACGAAAGAACAAGACTTTCGTGCTGTAAAATGTCGGCGTGTCGGCGAATGAATGAGGAAACTCCAACCTGAGCACAACTCCGATGGGTTCCGAGCCACTATTCGCCGTCATTGCTTTCGTTCTGATTCTTGCGCGCACAGCTGCCGAGCTGTGGCTGAACCGGCTGAACCAGCGCCATGTGCAGGCGCACGCGAAAGAGCTGCCTCCGCCATTTCGCGGAATCTTCGATCAGGCGACATATCGTCGTTCGGCTGATTACACGCTGGCCAAAGGGCGCTTTGACAATATCGTCGACGTGTTCGACGCCGTGCTGCTGATCGCAGTGCTTTTCAGCGGGTTGTTGCCATGGGCGTTCGCAAGATTCAGCGCGGGCTTCGGCACATCGGTCTGGACCATGGCTGGTTTTCTCTTTGCCGTGGGTGTCGCCCTGAGCATTCCTGAATTGCCGTTCGGCTGGTACGCGCAATTCAAACTCGAAGAGCGGTTCGGATTCAACACCACCACGATGAAGACCTGGGTGTTTGATGGCGTGAAAGGTTTTCTCCTCGCCCTCCTGCTCGGCTATCCATTGCTTGTGCTGGTCTTGAAACTGATCGAGTGGACCGGCGCGAATTGGTGGCTCTGGGCGGCGGCGGTCGTGATCGCGTTTCAATTGCTCCTGCTCCTCATTGCACCGGCGCTGATCATGCCGCTTTTCAACAAGTTCACGCCGCTGCCGCAAGGAACGTTGCGCGACCGGCTCTTTGCCCTGGCGCAGAGGACCGATTTTCCCACGCGCAATATCGAGGTCATGGACGGCAGCAAACGCTCGCGTCATTCCAACGCCTTTTTCACCGGCTTCGGCCGTTTTCGAAAAATCGTCCTCTTCGACACTCTCGTCGCGCAGCTCACCGAGCCAGAACTGGAATCGGTCCTCGCCCATGAGATCGGCCATTACAAGAAGCGCCACGTCCTCAAATTGCTCGCTCTCTCCAGCGCGGGTGTTTTTATCGCTTTCGCCATGATTGCGTGGCTGGCCCGCCAGGAATGGTTCTATCGCGCGTTTGGCTTTGAGCATCATGCCGGATTTGCCGCGGCTAATGTTGCACCCGCGATGCTGCTCTTTGGGTTATTGGCGGGAACGATCACCTTCTGGCTTTCGCCCTTCACTCACCTCTGGTCGCGCCGGTTCGAATACGAGGCAGACGCGTTCGCTCGCATGATCATGGGCGAGGCGCAGTCACTCGTTCAGGCATTGCGCAAGTTGAGCGAAAAGAACCTGAGTAATCTCACGCCGCACCCGCTCTACAGCGGTTTTTATTATTCGCATCCAACTCTGGTCGAACGCGAACGCGCGCTCACCTCTGAGCTCTAACCACTAAAGGTCCGAGCCAACTCGTCATGGAAAATGTCCTGCTGGCGCTATTTCTTCCGGGCGTGTGTTCAAATCGTTCAGGCGACTCATCGGCGGGAGATAGAGCATTTTACAGCGATGGCGGTCGTCGTGCCAACGCGATGTGGTCGGAGAAAAAGTTTGTAGTCTGCGCATTTTTTTACTACGATGATTGTGGGTGTGCTACCCCTCCCGGCTGATTTGCATTGGCCGTGCGCCATCATTAAAGCGTAATAAAAACCGCAAAGTTCCAAGCCTATTGAGAATCAATGAATGCCAAAACCGTAAACACTTCCATGACTATGCTTCGACTCATCTTCGCTGCTGTGCTTGGTGGCATCGCTCCCACTTTAGCGAGCGCGACGACCATCGATCTCAACCCCAGCAAAGACAATACTCTCTATGAGTACGTTGCCGCTGATGGCGACCGCAGCAATGCCCTTGGCGATCACTTCTTCGCGGGCACGACGGCTGAGGGTGAAACCCGCCGCGGTGTGATTGCCTTCGACATCGCGGGGAACATTCCCGCCGGCTCAACAATCAACAGCGTGATCCTCACCCTGAACATGTCCAGAACCGTTTCGGATGCGCGAATCGTCGAGTTGCACAGATTGCTCGCCGACTGGGGAGAAGGAACGTCGATCGCGAGTGGAGAGGAAGGCGACGGAGCACCCGCCACGACCAACGATGCCACGTGGCGACACCGTTTCTACGATACCATTTTTTGGACCACGGAGGGCGGAGACTTTTCTGGCACGGTGAGCGCAAGCCAGCTGGTTGGCGACCTCGGACAGTACGTGTGGAGTTCGGCACAGATGGTTTCGGATGTGCAGTCGTGGCTGGACAACCCGACCGGCAACTTCGGCTGGCTGGTGTTGGGGGACGAGTCCGCCAGTCCGACGTCGAAGCGCTTCGATACTCGAGAGAGCACCACCCCGCCCGTGCTGACTATCGAATACGCAACTCCGACACCTACACCTACACCTAGTCCAATCACACTCACCGCCCAGAGGCGGAAGGTGCACGGGATAAATACCGCGCGTCTCAGTTGGAGCGGGGCGACCTCGAACCGGGTTGACATTTTCCGCAATCGCGCGCCCCTCGCGAGAGTCCAGAACACGGGCACCTATACTGATTCCACCGGCGACACCGGCCGGGCCCAGTACACGTATCAGGTGTGCGAAACTGGAACCCGGACCTGCTCCGACGTTGTGAGAGTGAGGTTCCAGCAGTAGAGAAACCACCACAGCCCGCGCCGCAAATCACGTCTCAGTCGTGACGAGCATGGCAGAAATATGATGATTGCTGTCATTGCTGACATTGTTTGTGCCCGGGATACTGGGATTATGAACTCGTCGTTCCTTGCGATGAAAGTGATCGAATCGATTCAGCGTGTCGCCCGAGTCGGCTTCCTCGCCGCACTGATCCTCTGCGTAAGCGATGGCCCTTCCGCGACCGCGGCGGCGACCGAATCGAAGCAGCTCAACCCACCGGCCAAGGATCAAATACCGGTCGCGTTCCTCATTTCGGATGGCGCGGTCGTGATCGATTTCGCCGGGCCATGGGAAGTCTTCCAGGATGTCGTCATCCCGAGTCGACAGGACACGCCGTTCCGTCTTTACACCGTGGCGGAAACGACGAAACCGATAAGGGGGAGCGGTGGAATGCAGATCATTCCGGACTACAGCATCGCGAATGCGCCCGCGCCGAAGGTGATTGTGATTCCCGCGCAGCACCCGCCGAATGAGGCCGTGCTGGATTGGATCAGGAAATCGTCCAAGACCACCGACGTAACCATGTCGGTGTGCACAGGCGCGTTTATTCTGGCGAAGACCGGGCTGCTTAAAGGGAAATCCGCCACGACCTGGCACGGGGCGTTCGGCCGCTTCGCGCTGACCTTTCCGGATATCCAGCTCAAACGCGGCGCGCGTTTTGTCGAGAACGGAAACCTCGCGACGGCGGGCGGGCTTTCGTCGGGAATCGATCTGGCGCTGCGCGTGGTGGAACGTTACTACGGGCGCCAAGTCGCGCAGAAGACCGCCTACACCATGGAATACCAGGGAGAAGGTTGGATGAACCCGGACTCAAACAGCGTTTATGCCGAGGCGCCCGTTTCCACGACGCAACATCCGGTCTGCCCGGTTTGCGGAATGGATGTCGATCCCAAGGTGGCGCCGAAGTCCACTTACAAAGGCACAACCTATTCCTTCTGTTCGGAGAACGATAAGAAAACTTTCGACACGGCCCCGGATAAGTTCGTTAGGGCGGAATCCAAGCCCTCGCACTAAGATTGCGCGCGGGACCCCTGCAAGGAGCCGAGGGGTGGGTCAATTCTCTTTGTTTGCGTCGGTCAGGAAGCAGCAGCCTTGACCGCGAAAACCGTTTCACGACTGCCTCAAGGTCGGAGACAAAATGCCTGTTTCGCAGATTTCCACCAGCCCGCTATCCGAAGAACTGACCGAGCACCCGACGGGCACCTTCTGCGGGGAGGTGCCGGCGGAGGGGATCGAACCCACACACCCTTGCGAGTACTGGATTTTGAGTCCAGCGCGTCTGCCAGTTCCGCCACGCCGGCTTTTCGAGCGGGTCAGAAGCTACGGAGTTCGTCGAGAGCTTGCAAGCCGCGCGGCGGACCGAGGATTTCGCGCAGCATGATCGCCTGTCGGACACTGCCGCGGGCGCGGAGGATCGCGCCCAGCGAACCCATCGTCGCCGTCGAAACAGGAGCGGCCTGCGGCCTTGCGCTCGTTGCCACCCGCTGGCTAGTGGCAGCCGGCGCCGGCGCGGCGATCACAACCGGAGGTGGCGGCGCCAGGACAACTGAGGGGGGCGGCGCGGGCGCTGGTGGTCGTGCGGGCGGATAGGTCACTTCTTTCGGGGTGGTGACGAGCGGCGGCAGAGGTTGCACCCAGCTCCGTTTCACCTTGGTCGGCGCCTTGGGCTGGCTCGGGGTAACGACCCGTCGAGGGGCAGCTGGGCGCGGCCGCACCGGGGGCGGCGGCGCGCTGCCGGGAGGAGCGCCGAGCGCTTCGAGAAAACGGCGCACCCGTTCCTCTTCGCTTTCCGCTGGAGGGCGTTCCGGTCGTTCGTTAGGCGAAGGCGAACTCGGCTTTTCCGAATCTTGCGCGCCCTGTCCGCTCAGCCAGCGAAAGATCAAGGCGATTCCGGCAAGGACGAGGAAGATGAGGAGGTCATTCATAGACCGTGACTCGTTAACTGGTTAAATCGTGAATCGGAAAAAAACACCGGTTACTAATCACCCTTCCGTCGGCGGTTTCTCGGCGGCGCCGATGGATTCGCGCATCGTCGTGTCGGCCTGTACGTTTTTCATCCGCACGTAATCCATGATGCCGAGGTTGCCGGAGCGGAAGGCGTCGGCCATCGCCTGCGGGACGAGCGATTCCGCTTCGACCACCTTGGCCCGCATTTCCTGCGTTTTGGCACGCATTTCCTGCTCGACCGCGACAGCGGCGGCCCGGCGAACCTCGGCTTTGGCCTGAGCAACCCGCTTGTCCGCGTCGGCCTGCTCGGTTTGCAGTTTCGCGCCAATATTGTCGCCGATGTCGACGTCCGCGATGTCGATCGAAAGAATCTCGAAGGCAGTCCCGCTATCGAGTCCTTTGTGCAGGACGAGCTTGGAAATTCGATCCGGATTTTCGAGCACGTCCTTGTAGGTGTCGGCCGAACCGATCGAGGTCACGATCCCCTCGCCCACTCGCGCAATGATCGTTTCCTCGGTCGCGCCGCCGACGAAGCGATCGAGATGAGATCGTACCGTGACGCGCGCTTTGACTTTTACGCCGATGCCGTCCTTCGCCACGCCGTCGATCGTAGTGCGGCCCATCGCCGCGCTCGGCACATCGATGATTTTCGGGTTGATGCTGGTGCGCACGGCTTCGAGCACAGTTTTTCCGGTGCCTTTGGTCGCGAGGTCGATCGCGCAGGCGCGGTTGAAGTCGAGGGAGATGCCGGCCTTGTCCGCCGCGATAAGCGCAAGGATAACGTGGCTCACGTCGCCCCCGGCGAGGTAATGCGCCTCAAGCGGGTCACTTGGGATATCGATACCGGCTTTCACGGCGGTGATTCGATTATCGACAATCAAGCCGACCGGCACTTTGCGCAGACGCATGCCGACCATCTTGCCAATGCTGACCGGCGCATTGGCGATGCGTGCGCGGAGCCAGAGTCCGAAAAAGTTGAAGAGCACGATTGCGAGGACGAGGGCGACGACCGCGAGCGCGGCAACGCCGATGAGGTAGAGAGATTCCATGATGGGAATTTACGAGAGCGCTCGGAGTGCGGAAAGCGCTAATTGCGACGGAATGGCGAGCCCGCCGCTTTCAGGGCGTCGCGGACTCTGGATTTGGACGCGCGAAAGCCCCTCCCTCTGGAGGGACATGCTTCCGCATGTCCGGCTTAAAACAACCGCTAGGAGAAGCCGAGCACTGGATGTGGAACGTACGGATCTTGCAGCGCCGCGATTTCGTTAGGCGAAAGTTTCAGCGCGAGCGCCGCGACCGCATCATCGAGATGTTGCGGCTTGGACGCGCCGATGATTGGTGCGGTCACGACCGGTTTGCTTAACATCCAGGCAAGTGCGATCTGCGCCGGCGGCACTTTTTTCGCCGCGGCGAGCTGATTCAATCGATCGACCACCGCGCGATCCGAATCTTCCGTTTGGCGATAGAGCGTCTTGCCAAATTCGTCGCGCGCCGCGCGGCCACCGCCGGGATTTCCCCAAGGTCGCGCGAGCCGCCCGCGCGCCAGTGGGCTCCACGGGATCACGCCAATTCCCTGCGCCTCGCAGAGTGGCAACATTTCCCGCTCTTCTTCGCGATAGAGCAAGTTGTAATGCGGCTGCATCGAGACAAAGCGCGTCCAAGCGTGCCGCTCGGCCACGTGGAGCGCGTGGCACATTTGCCAGGCAAACATCGAGGACGCGCCGAGATAACGCGCCTTGCCCGCCTGCACCACGTCGTGCAGGGCTTCAAGCGTTTCCTCGATCGGCACGTCGTAATCCCAGCGGTGGATTTGATAAAGATCGACGTAATCCATTCCCAGCCGCTGCAAGCTGGCATCGATCGCCGTCATGATCGCCTTGCGCGAAAGCCCGCCGGTGTTCGGCCGATCGCGCCAGGGGAAGAAAACTTTCGTCGCGACCACCAGCTCGTCGCGCTGGCCCATCTCGCGCAGCGCGCGCCCAACGATCTCTTCGCTCGTGCCATCGGAATATGCATTCGCGGTGTCGAAGAAATTTATCCCGAGCTCAAGAGCGCGTGCGATGAACGGGCGGCTCTGCTCTTCATTCAAACTCCAGGGGTGATTGCCGCGTTCCGGCACGCCGTAGGTCATGCAACCGAGGCAGATGCGCGAAACCTTGAGGCCGGACTTTCCGAGTCGAGTGTATTCCATGGAATAGGTCTTATTGGACCCACAGGTCCTATAGGACGGATCTGCGCTTCAGGCAAAATGTGACGCTGCCGGCGCCAGCGGTAGATTGCCGCACCCATGAAATATTTTTCCCTGCTCGATCTTGCGCCGATCATCGAAGGCGGTGACGCCGCGCGCGCCTTTCGCAACACGCTCGACCTCGCACGGCACGCTGAGGAATGGGGTTACCACCGCTACTGGCTGGCCGAACATCACAACCTTCCCGGCATCGCCAGCGCTGCGACCTCGATCGTAATCGGACATGTCGCCGGCGGCACGAAACGCATCCGGGTCGGCGCGGGCGGGATCATGTTGCCCAACCATGCTCCGCTCGTAATCGCGGAGCAGTTTGGAACCCTGGACGCGCTTTATCCGGGCCGGATCGATCTCGGACTCGGTCGGGCTCCGGGAAGCGATCAACTGACGGCGCGGGCGTTGCGCCGCAATCTTGGCAGCAACGGCGATACGTTTCCCCAAGACGTCCTCGAACTGCAATCCTACCTCGCGCCAGCGGAACCGGAGCAAGCATTGCAGGCAGTACCGGGCGCGGGTGCGAACGTTCCGCTCTATTTGCTAGGCTCGAGTGATTTCAGCGCCCGACTCGCTGCGGAGCTTGGTTTGCCCTTTGCCTTTGCTTCCCATTTCGCGCCGCAATATTTGGACGTCGCGCTTGCGCTTTATCGACAGAATTTCAAGCCTTCCGCCGCGCTCGCGCAACCGTACGCGATAATCGGCGCCGGAATTTTCGCGGCCGCGACGGACACGGAAGCGCAGCATCTGGCCACTTCCGCACAGCTTCAATTCCTCAACATGATCCGTGGTCGCCCGGGCAAGCTCCCCCCACCCGTCGAGAGCATGAAGGGTCTTTGGAGCCCACGGGAGGAGGAGGCGGTATTGGAGCGGACGCGCTGCTCCGCGATCGGTTCACCCGAAACGGTACGACGACAGTTGGAGGCGCTGATCGAGGAGACGGAAGCGGACGAGATCATCGCCACCGGACAGATCCATGATCACGCGGCGCGGCTGCGCTCGTTTGAGATCGCCGCAGACGTGCTCTCGGGACTCGTTAGGCAAGCGCCCGCTCCGGACCGTCGCTCGGAGGCGGTGGCACAATGACGCGCCTTCTATTCGTCCGAGTGGAGAAAGTAGCCGCCGGCGTTCTCGTCGCTTTCGAGTTTCAACAGTCCACGCTTTTGTGCTTCCAAAAGGAGGTCGCTGAAGGTGCGAAAACCATAGGCGCGTTCGTTGAAGCCGGGATGCTGGCGCTTGATCGTCTGCTTCACGCGCGAGCCATGGACGCGTGAATCCTCGCCGCGTTCCGCGCGAAGCGCATCGAGCGTTCTGATCAGGAGTTCGAGCGCTTCTTCGATCGGCGGACCCTGGTTTTTTTCCACGGTTTTCACTGGCGCCTTCGCGGCGACTGCGCCCGAACTCTTCCGTGCTGGCGCCGCCCGGACCAGGTCGTCGTAGTAGAGAAATTCGTCGCAGTTATTGATGAACAGGTCGGAGGTCGACTGCTTGACGCCAACCCCGATCACCGTTTTGTCGTTCTCGCGCAACTTGCTCACGAGCGGCGAAAAGTCCGAGTCGCCGCTGATGATGACGAAGGTGTCGACGTGACTTTTCGTGTAACAGAGATCGAGCGCGTCGACGACCATGCGGATATCGGCGGAGTTTTTGCCCGATTGCCTGACGTGCGGGATCTCGATCATCTCGAAGGCGGCTTCGTGCAATCCGCGCTTGAAAGCCTTGTAGCGCTCGAAATCGCAGTAGGCCTTTTTCACCACGATGTGCCCCTTGAGCAAGAGACGCTCCAGCACCTTGCGAACGTCGAAGGCCGGAAACTGCGCGTCGTGGGCGCCGAGGGCGATATTTTCCAAATCGAGAAAGACGGCCATCGTGGCCTCAGCGTCGGACGTGCTCATTGCTCAGACGATGTAAGCGTGATCGGGTTCGCGAAACAGAAAAAACTTCATAGCTTGGAACTATGAGAATGGAAAATGCGAACGTTCTGCGTTGCCCGCCGGTCGCGTATGGAGCGGCGCTGCTGGTTGCCAGCCTGGTGTCGCTCTCTGCATGTCATCGATCGAAACCCGCCGCTCAGAGTCCCACGCCGTCCGAGCAACAGGTCAAGGCCGAGCGCGCCGCGCAGGCGCCAGAAGAAATGCAGCAGCAATGGACCTACCTCAACCGGATTCGCCAGTCCGACACACTTAGCACGTCGATCGTTCGCACCCTGTTGGATGACCAAAATCACCTCGGCATCGTCCTTTTCTCCAGCGTCACACCGGAAAATGTCCCGGCCCTGATGCGCCAGGTGATGACGGAAATGGCGAAAGAATTTCCCAGGGCAGACCTGACGCTGGATGTCTATCAAAGCGCGACGCCACCCAAAAAACTCGGCACGGCAAACCTCAACGGCCAAACCGGCGAGGTGACCTACACGCCCACGAAGTGAGGCGAAGGCCCGTTGCTTTTGACGATTCGCGCCACAATTACTCGACACCCCAGATCATGGCGACGGAAGTCGTGAGGCTGCCGCCCATGTTGAAGGTGAGAAACTTCTTCGCGCCTTTGATCTGACGCGCGCCCGCCTGTTCGGTCAGGTGTTGATTCGCTTCAACAACCTGCCGAACGCCGGTCGCACCGACAGGATGACCGTCGCCGATCAGGCCGCCGCCGGCGTTGACCGGGATCTCGAAATCGACCTTGCCGCTGGCTTTCTCGCCGCGGACCTGCGGGAGCGTGGTTGCGCCGCTCTTGGCCAACTCCGCGCCTTTGCCCGACTCGGCCAAACCAAGAATCTCGTAGGCCACGATTTCGGTAATGGAGAAACAATCGTGCACTTCCACGCCGTGCATGTCGCGGGGCTTTAGGTTCGCCATCCCGAACGCGTTGGCCGCGGCCTTGCGCGCGGTGCTGAAGGTGGGCGCATCCTTTTTCTCGAGCGCCAGATAATCGGTCGTGTGACCATAACCAAGCAGCCGCGGGAGTTTGGATTTATCGCGGCCGATGCGGTCGAGATATTTCCCCGAAACCAGGACGAGGCCGGCCGCGCCATCGGTGATCTGCGAACAGTCGGTCAGGCGCAAGGGCTCGGCGACGCAGGGATTATTTTCCGAAACCTGCGAGGTGTCGCCAAAAGTGAGATTTGCTTCGCGCATTTGCGCCAGCGGATTGAGGCGCGCATGGGCGTAATTCTTGAACGCTACCGCCGCGAGATCGTCCGGACTGGCACCGTACTTATCGATGTAAATTTGCGCAATGCGCCCGAACAACTTCGGGAACATGAAGTCGCCATAGATCGGCCGTTCGACATCGAAATCCGCCGCGGCCCCGAGGACGTCGCCGCCGTCGCGGGATGACATCGTTTTCTGCTGCTCCGCGCCGACCACGAGGACCGCGTCGTGAAATCCGCCCATGATCCATTGCGCGCCAAGCAGGACGGAGAGCGCACCCGAGGCACAGGCCGCCTCGGTGTGCATCGTCGGGATGCCGTGAAGCTTTTCGTCGATTTCGGGAATGAACGCGCCGAGATGCAGCTGCTTGGTGAACTGGCCGGCATTGAAATTTCCGACGGCCGCGGCCTGGATTTCGCCGGATCGATCTTTGCATCGTCGAGCGCTTTGCGCCCGGCTTCCTTAATCACGTCGCGCAGGGCTTTGCCCTCTTTTTTGAGGTTGCGCTTAAAGTCGGTCCGGCCTGCGCCGAGGATGTAAACTGGTTCGTTCATAGCGGCGCGAAGCTAAGCTACGGATGGCGCGCTGTCATCCAGGGCCGCCAATGTGGGAGGGGCCTTTGCGCCCCGATCCGCCATGGGTTGCACCACGAATCTGGGCACAGAGGCCCCTCCCACATTATCCGGCTTTGAAAATCGGCGCGGATCGGCCTTCCCTAGGCTCTGGCCCCGATATCCCGAATAATCGGTTCCAAATCGCTCGATGAACGCCCGACGCTGACGTCGTCGCCGACTTCATCGTGCATAAAAGGCGACTCTGGCGATGAATGCACTCCATTTCGGACCAAGCCGACCGTGATCCAGCAGGATTCTTGGGCATTGTTTGAACCCCATATTGCGGCCGTCACTGTAGCGAATCCTGCGCCAGTGCATGTGCGGGACAACATGATTGAGGGGGATATCATATTGACGCATCAGGCTGGCCGTGAGTTGCGCGGTGCGCTCGATCGTTCTGGCAATATTGTTGCCCCGGTTCACACACATTTCGATCCCGATGGACGACCTGTTTCCCGGGCCTTCGTAATCAGCATGCTCTCCGGTTTCGTTGGTCGGCAGGCTTTGGTAAATCGAATGATCGTCCACCGTGAAATGCCAGGTGAGAAATCCCGTGCGATTGTGGCGGCTCCGGAGCCCATTCTTCATCGCGCGCGCGTTGTGCCACGCGTCGGCGCTGCGAGACGTATTGTCGGTCGAATGAATCGTGATAAATGTCGGACGCATCGGCCGATGCAGCGGGCGTCCGCATTTCCATGGGGGGATGATGTCCTGAATGATTTTTAGTTCAGCTGCGCCGGCGGAGGCCAGGCTGCTCATGGCAGCAATTACAAGGCAAAGAGAAATGGAGTTGTTCATGTGCTTTGCGGCACGGGAAATTTCACTCGATTTGGCGTGCCAGCACCATCAAAAGCTCTCGAATCTTCTTTTCCGCGCCCGGACAAAAGGTCCCTGCCGCGCTGATTCCCATGGCGGAAACCATTTGTGCCGGATTGAGATTCAACACCCGCCCGGTCGCGGGCCGCGCGCTCTTCATCGGCCAGAAGTTCTTCGATGGCGTAGGAGTCTAGTGAGGTGATGGTGATGCGATGCGGAAAAGGTGAAGCTTGGCGGCCGCGCACGGCGAAGACAACGCCTCCGCCAATGATCATTTCGGTGCTAACGAGGCGACGACTTTCAAAGTCTCAAAAGAACCACGGATTGAACGGATAGCGCGGATAAGACTCAGGCATGAAGATCAGGCGTGTCGTGTTCGCCACCTTCTCGTGGTCGCATACGCAACTGATGGGTGAGTCATCTCTTCATCCGTTATATCCGTGTGATCCGTGGTTCAATTGTCTTTCGGCGCGAGCGACTCTACGATTTTTTCGAAGCGCGGATCGCCGCGGAGCGGGTCCCAGACCGGGAACAGTTTTAAGGCGCCATAGCTCAGCATGAGCGATGCTTGGGAAGCACGCAGTCCAGCTTCCAGTTGCTGCAAGGCAAGCTCTTTGTCGCCCGCCCACGCTGCCGTGATCGCGAAGTATTGAAGGACGCGGCTGCCGTTGTAGACATCTTTTTCCAGCGGCGTGAGTGCGATCGCTCGACGGCCTTCGTCCAAGGCCAGGTCTTTCCGCCCAAGAGCAGCGTCGATTAAGCCGAGGACGCAGAGCGCCGGTCCGTAGCCCGGCTGCGCCTGCACGATCTTCTCCTGCTGGGCGCGAGCCGCTTCAAACGCAGTGCGCGCTCTTGCCTCATCTTTGGTCATGCGCGCCAGCAGCCCTTCACCAAAGCTGCGGCTCAGAATAATCACCTCTCCGTTCCAGCATGGATTGTCGCCCAGCGCGACGAGCGCTCGTTCGGCCGCAGCCGGATCGCGTTCGGCCAACGCGCAAAAGAACCAGATGTCCGCGGCGCTGGCGATGCCTCCCGGTCCTTGCGCGAGAATTGCATCAATCGTCTGGTGGAGCGGGCGGGTGTCCCCTTTCCAGAAGACGTACCATATTCCACGAGTGGCCTGCGTTTCGACGTTGTCGGGCACGATCGCTAACGCGCGATCCAGCGCAGCGATCGCCTCGGCATAGCGCCCCAGGAATTGGTAACTGAGCGCGATCTGTTGCAGAGTAGCAAAGTTGCGCGGATCCAGCTCCACCGCGCGCTGCAGGTTCTGCAGCCCTTCCTCCTGCTGGCCGCGCCGCCGCAGAATGAAGCCGGTGAGTTCGAAGAGACGCGGATCATTGGGTAAGGCTCGCCGCGCGATCTCCAATTCGGCGAGGGCGCCGGCATAGTCGCGCCGCCCGTAGTAGAGATATTGTGCGCGCGCCAAATGCGTTTCGGCAGCATCCGGTCGCAGCCGTGTCGCGGCTTGCACCGCAGCTTCAGCCAGCGCCAGCCGGGCGGGAGTGTGATCAGACCCGCTTACTGCATAAAGGTATTCGTGGGCATAGGCGAGCTGGCAGTAAGCGTCGAAAAATGAGGGATCGCGCTTGACCGCTTCATCCAGAAGTTCAATTGCCTTCCGCAGGTCTGGCTCGGACGTCGCGCTGAAACTTACCGTGAGGAGAAGTGACTTCGCCCGGCTGTAAAGGTCGAAAGCGGCCAGATCAGTGGTAGGCGGCTGCTCGATGGCTTTCTTCTCGTTAGGCGAAAGTTTCGCCTGCAACTGATCGGCAATCGCCTTGGCGATTTCGCTTTGGATGGCGAAGACATCGGCCAGATCGCGATCGTAGGTTTGCGCCCAGAGATGCGCATCGGTGCCGGCATCGATCAACTGCGCGTTGACGCGCACTTTGTTGGCCGCGCGCTGCACACTGCCTTCGACGACATGCGCCACGCCGAGTTGCTGTCCGATCTCGCGCAGATTGCGCGGCGCTCCGCTTTTGTACTGCATGACGCTCGTCCGACTGATCACTTTCAGATCAGCGATCTGCGAAAGGTCGGTCAGGATCTGGTCCTGCACCCCATCGGCGAAGTATTCGTTCTGTTTTTCTTCGCTCAGATTTTCAAACGGAAGGACCGCGATGCTTTTTTCCACCGCCGTGGCGAGCGAACGAGCCGGTCCTTTGCGCAAAAAAGAGAGAACCAAAGCGGCGAGCGCGGCCACCACCAGGAGCCCGATAGACACTGCCGCCCAACGCACATGGGCGCGATGGCTCTTAACCACCTGGAGCTTTTTGGGCAGCTGCGCATTGCCGACTTCGCTGTCGTAAAGGTTGGCAAGGCCGATGCGCACCCCGTGTTTCACTTCGCATTCGCCCAGATCATGGAGATAGGCGCGCCAGCGCGGATACTGCTCGAGGTCATCTGCCACATGCTTGGAAAGCAAAATGTGTCCGGCATCGCCGCAATCCATCACCCGCTGCGCCATGTTGATGCCCGCGCCAGCAATGTTGGCGTGTTCGTTCAGATCACTGATTTCATTGACCGGACCGCTGTGAATGCCCATCCGCACCCGAAGTTCCGGATGACTCTTCAGCGCCTTGCTGATCTCGATCGCGCACAAGACCGGCGCTTCCGGACTGGTGCGAAAGACCAGCGCACCGCCATCGCCCGTGGGCAATCGGAGCAATTTGCCCGCTGCTTCGGCGATCCGGAATTGCTCGGTTGCCCGAACGATCTCTTTCAGCGTTTGCAACTGCTCGGTCTGCTCAGTGATGAGCAATTTGGAGTAACCGACAATGTCGATGAAGAGGACATGCCCAATCTCGAGCCCGATCTCTTTGTTAGTTTGGGCGGCCATTTCAGGAAGCGACCAATTTTGTAACTTGCTCTCGCCGCAGGTGTCGAGACAAAGTCCGAACGCCTAATTCATCCGATTTGAGTTGGACGCTGGATGTTGAGCGTTGAATGGCGCGATAATGCTTGAGCAAAATCTTCGCGTCATCCTGTTGGCTGCCGCCGAGCGCGCAGCCGATGGAATCGAACCAGAACAATTTTGCCGCTTGAATTGCCTCCGGCGAGAGATCCTCGTATTTCAGGGCGCAAGCCCATTCCGCGATGGTGTAAGAGAGCAGGTGCCGGATAACTAATTTATGAAGGCTGTCCAACTCGTGCAGATCGGCCAACCGCTGGAAGATGAAGAGATTGCTCTTCCAAAGATCGGGGCGTCCGAGGTTCTGGTCCGGGTCGCCGCCTGCGGAATTTGCCACTCCGACGCGCACTATCGCGCCGGCATTTCTGCGATCGATCGTCTGCCGTTAGCGCTCGGGCACGAAGTGGCGGGGCGTGTGGAAGCGGTCGGCGAGGAAGTCGTCCACCTCTCGCCGAACGACCGCGTCTACGTGCACTACCTGGTCAGTTGCGGTCGCTGTGATTTCTGCCTCCGCGGTCACGAGCAATTCTGCGTCGAGGTGCAAATGATCGGAAAGCATCGCGACGGCGGCTACGCCGAGTTCATCAAAGTTCCCGGTCGAAATGTCTTTCAGCTTCCAGACGAGATTCCATTCGAGCACGGCGCAATCATGATGTGTTCCTCGGCGACGGCCCTTCATGCCTTGAACAAGGCCCGTGGGCAAAGCGGTGATTCCGTCGCCATTTTCGGCTTCGGCGGATTGGGGTTTTCAGCTCTCCAGTTGGCCAGAGTCCGCGGCTGTCGAGAGGTCTACGTCGTCGATATCAACCCAGCCAAACTCGCCTCTATCGCGGCGTTCGGAGGCATTGCGATCGATGCGACCGCGAGCGATCCCGTCGATCAGATTCGAGCAGCAACCGGCGGAAAAGGAGTGGATGTCTCGATCGAACTGGTCGGCTCGGCCACGACCATGGGACAGGCAGTCCGGTGCCTGGGAATTTTCGGCCGCGCTGCGCTCGTCGGCCTAACCGCGGAATCTATGTCCGTTCTTCCCTATACCGAGATCATCAACAAGGAAGCCAAGATCATCGGGGTTTCCGATCACCTTGCGGCGGAGCTGTCATCGCTGATGCAACTCGCGGGCAGTGGGAAGCTCTGTTTCCCGCAAGACACTCTGCGCTTAGTCACTCTTGACGCTGCGCAAATCAACGCGGCGCTGGATGCGGTTGAGAATTCCGTCGATTACACCCGCACCGTAATTGTGCCGCGGCTTTGAAGCGGCGAACGGAAATCGTGCAGTGTCTGCCCGCACGCCACTGCGCGACCGGGAGACATGCCCGAAGTTGCGCGCGTCATCGAATGCAGGGAGCAGTTATTATGTCCACGAACACCATCCGTCTTCATCGTGTCGTCCGGGCTGCGCCCGAGAAAATCTACCGCGCATTCCTCGATCCCGAGGCCAAGGTGAAATGGCTTCCGCCGAATGGATTCACTGGCAGAGTGCACCACCTCGAGGCGAAAGTCGGCGGCACCTTCAAGATGTCGTTCACCAACTTCACCACCGGCGCGAAGCATTCCTTCGGTGGAGAATATCGCGAACTGACGCCACACGAACGCATCCGCTACACGGACAAATTCGAGGACCCAAACCCGCCCGGAGAAATCGAGACGACGATCGACCTGAAGAAGGTTTCCTGCGGCACGGAGCTGAGCATCGTGCAGGAATGGGTGCCAGCGGCCATTCCGACGGAGGCCTGCTATCTCGGCTGGCAGGAGTCACTCATCCTTTTGGCGAAACTGGTCGAGCCCGAGATTCCAGATTAACGCGGAGCTTGAGAAATACCGTAGCTGGATGCGTCGCAGAGGGTTCGAAATCAGGCGGCTGACACAACCGCCCTACAACCTGAATTCCCGGCGCCTTGCACCGGTGTAGCGCCGATGGTGTAAACCGCAATTCGCCAGCGATGAGTTTTGAAACCGATCTTCGAGGCGCAGTCGGTCTTCGTCATCTTCGCCCCTGAAGGCGTGCTTCCGCCAGGTCGATATCGTGCTGGATGCGACGCAGGACTTCGTCGTTGATCGATTCGTCGTTGCGCAGGGCGATGACGGTCTCGCGTTCCGTGTCGAGGGCTTCGCAGGCTAACTGTTCAAACTCCCGCGAGTACAACCGCCGGACGCCATCCTCGTGCGAAGCTTCTCTGCTCAATTGCCGGATGCGATCGGCGTATTCAGAGCGCAGGCGGTCGACGATCTCGGGCCGCGCCTGACTCGACGATCCGATCTCTTCGATCCGAGCGAGGGCGGCTTCATTCGCTTTCAGGCGCGCCATTCTCTCTTCCTTTTCCGGAACGTGATCGTCCACGATTTTCAACCAGCCGAGGAGCGGCTTAAGGGTGAGTCCTTGCGCGACGAGCGTTCCGAAAATGACGCAGAACGTCACTAACAGGATAAGGTTGCGGCCGGGAAATGGCGTGCCGTCCGCGAGAACAAACGGAATCGCGAGCGCGCCAGCCAGCGAATCCGCGCCGCGCATCCCGGTCCAGGCGATAAAGGCCGTCTGTTGCCAGGACGCTGGGTTCTTAGGACGGAAAGTTTGGCTGAAAAGTCGCGGCAAATAAGTGGCGCCAAACAGCCAGACAAAACGAACCAGCACGATCGCCAGAAGCACGAGGATGGCCAGTCTCGCGACCGCCGTTGCCGAACCGGGAGGGAGCGCGTCGATCACCTGTGGCAGTTGCAGGCCGATGAGCATGAAAAGGATGCCATTGAGAATGAAGGTCACCATTTGCCAAACCGGCACGATCTGAAGTCTCGTTCTCCCACTCAGGACGCGGGGCACGCGCCAGCCATAAAAGATGCCGGCAATGACGACCGCTAGGATGCCGGAGACATGAAGCATTTCCCCGCAGAAGTAGGCGACGTACGGAGTAAGGAGCGAGAACATGGTTTGCACCGGCGGATC
Organism: uncultured Verrucomicrobiae bacterium; assembly: GCA_963742545.1. Lineage (GTDB taxonomy): Bacteria > Verrucomicrobiota > Verrucomicrobiia > Chthoniobacterales > UBA10450 > Palsa-1392. The sequence continues at coordinate 74,065 of CAVUMF010000009.1, forward strand.
GTCCAGACGCTTCTGCACCTGTGTCGCCAGCCAGCCGGTGGCGAGACCGACCGCGATGCCGCCCGCGGCGACGAGAAGAAACTCCAGGCTCGCCTCCCCCAGCGAAAAGGTCCCGGTGAGCACGGCCGCAACCGCGAAACGGAAAGAGATGAAGGAAGTGGCGTCGTTCACCAGGCTCTCGCCTTCGAGAATGACCACGACCTTGCGGGGCACCTTCAGATTTTGCGTCACCGCCAGCGCAGCTACGGCATCCGGTGGCGAAATGAGGGCACCAAAAACAAAACCAACGGCCAAGGGCAACCCCGTCAGGGCGTGAAACAGGCAAGCGATCGCTCCCATCGTCAGGAGAACGAGAAAGGTGGCCAGGGGAAGAATCGACCGTAGGTTGGCGCGAAAATCTCTCCAGGAAGTGTAAACGGCCGCGGGATAAAGGAGCGGCGGGAGAAACAAATCAAAGACCAGTTTCGGGTCGAGGTGAATTACCGGCAGGCCGGGCACGAGGGCGAGGCCGCCTCCAGCGACGGTTAGCAGGATCGGATAGGGAACGCTGATCCTCCGGGCGACGATCGCCAGGAGCGCGACCGCGACGAGACAAAGCAAGATTAATTCGGTCGTGTCCACGACGATTCGTTACCGGCGAAGAATGGCGCATGCTGGCCGTCGATTTCAACACCAGACCAATCACCGCATTCGTGCTCGCCCGATCGTAAATGGCGGTCGGCGGCTGCTCGCGTTGTTCTTTCTATCGCCCCGTGCACCTTGCACGGCGATCTCTGAAGCGGCTTCATCGATCTCGCGCAGGTCATCCGGCGTTTACTCGCATCCGACCCTGCTCGAACGCAAACGCGCGCTGACCTCGGAACTCTGACCGCCGGAACGGGAACTCACGGTCGCCCTCTGCTTCGTCTTCCTCTATCTGCAGTCGCCCCGGGGTGATAGTGAGGGGTTGCCACGGATCGTCTTCATTATCCGCCCGCCGGCCATCCCCTCACCTTAGATGCAATGACGCCTGTGTTTTGCTGGTGCGATCTTGTACAGCGCTTAATGGCCGTTAGACCCCGCACTAAAGCACTTCAACATCGTTCACTCGCCATTCAAATAGCGGGCGAGGGCGAACTCACTCCAGCGGTTGGTAAATGTCGCCTGGAAACCGACCGCCACAATCTTCCCATCGGCCTGAAGCGCAGCTCCGTTCGCTCCGCCATTCAAATCGCCAAAGGACGTGCGCACTTTGCCTCCGACACCAAAGGTCTGATCGAGCGAACCGTTAGGGTTCAAACGCGCGAGCGTAAAGTCGGAATCAGATGATTCCGAATCCGGATAACCCACCGCAATGAGTTTGCCGTCAGGTTGGAGAAGGACCTGGTTGGCACTTTGACAGCAACTGCCAAAGGTAATCTGAGTCATGCCCCCGCGTCCGAAGCTATTGTCTAATACGCCATTGGAACGGTAGCGGGCCAGCGCGAAATTCTCCGTTCCTCCACCGTTTGAAATCGCGAAGCCGGCGGCGACGATTTTACCATCGGCTTGGAGCACGGCCGAGCGCGCGCGATCGAAGTTTTGGTCCCCGAAATCAGTCTTTACCGTGCCGCCGTTGCCAAAGGTCGCATCGATCGCACCATTACTGAGATAGCGCACAGCCGCGAAATCGTAGTAACTCACAGGATCATTGGCCGAGCCGACCGCGACAATCTTTCCGTCAGGCTGGATCAGAACGGAGAAGGCATCGTCTTCTCTACCGACGAAATCGGTTGAAACCAGGCCGCCGGTACCAAAGGTCGTGTCCAAACTCCCGTTCGCGTTATAGCGGGCGAGGGCGAAATCGGTATCGGACTGTTCGCCTATAATGAAATCAACAAAAACGGTGCCGGCGGCAACGATTTTCCCGTCTGATTGCAGAGCGACTGCGGACGCGTAACTCCCAGTCTCGAAAACTGTCGTCACGATGCCGCCATTGCCGAAGGAGCGGTCGAGCGAGCCGTTGGCATTGTAACGGACGATCTCAAAATTGCCCAAGAAGGTGAAGAGCGGAAAGGCGCCGCCCGCGACCACAATCTTGCCGTCCGGTTGGATCACCACCGATGAGGCGACCGCGGCGAGGCCCGGAAAATCGGTCCGGACTTTGCCTCCGCGGCCGAACGTAGAATCGAGCGTGCCATCTGCGTTATAACGCGCGACGGCGAAATCTTCGTCCGAAAAGTCATTCTGTTTGTAGGTTGTCCCGACCACCACCAGCTTGCCGTCCGGCTGGATGGCCACAGCGTTCGCCAAGTCGGTGCTATGGCTGAAATCGGTCATCACCTGGCCCCCGAAGCCGAATGTCGGATCGAGGTCTCCGTCAGCCGCGCGCACGGTTTGGAAATTGCCGAAGATCGCCAGCAGGATGGTCGCAGCACCGCTCGCGCGGCAAAGACTGGCGCATCGATAAAGTTTTGAGTTGGTCATTTGCATAATACCCTTTCGTTCCTACCGGCTCATTACCCGGAGCATGCAACCTGATCAACCAAAGTCTGGTAACACTTCCGTTACGGGCTCCTCACAGCGCTGGGGGCCGTCGGCGTCGCCTTCTTCGCCGTCGCGATTTTGCCTGGCAAGTCCACCATCGCCTGGTTCGCCTTCAGCGCGATCCAAAGGGCGCTTTACGCACCTTGGCATAGACCTCATCGAATACCTCTAGCGGTTTCAGATTTGGAACCGGACCGGTATGAGTCGGATCGTTTAGATACAGCACAAGCCCATCATTTGCCGTAAACTCCGGCCAGTGGGGAAGCTGCGCGCCGTTAGGGTTTCCAGACTTGGCGAAGTTTGCCCAATAACTTGACATGACCTCGGCCAGCTGCCTGTCGGACGCGCTCCAGGACCAGGACTCCTGGCTAAGATGATCGAACATATACCAAAGTTCGGCGAAGTGGCTCGCCCCCCAACCTTCATAAGGCGATCCTTTGGGGAAAGGCGGTCTGTGCGCGAAGTGATAGTAATAGACACCGTATTTGCTTTTCATCGCCTGCAGCCGGGCCCACGCCCACACATCCCATCCAAAGCGAAGTTCACGCTCAAACCCCAGGCGTGCCGTGACCGCCTCCTGATCCGTGGCATGCGGATATGCCTCGAGAAGTTGCGGCGGGAGCGAACCCCAATGCTTTGTAATATCGGCGCCGAAGGTTGAGGCTTTCACCTTGGCCAGGTCGGAAATGAGCGACCGGGCTTCGTCGGCGTTTGATCCGAGGAGAATCGGCACATCGTTCTGTCGACCCTCTACCAATGCGTCATAAGGTGACTCCGGCAGCAGATAAGGTTCGATCACAGGATGCGAGATCATACCTGCCATTCCTTTGAGGAGTTCTTTGGCGGGCAGCGCCCGCATCTCGGCGATCGATTTCTTTCCGAGCGATCCGACGTAGGCCTCTCCTTCGTGCTCGGCGTTGGCTAGCAGGTAATTCGGCGCCAACCCGAGCGGCTCAAACAGTCCCCCGCTTTGCCCGATCGCCCGTTGGAACAATCCCTTGGCTAACGGCGAAGCCATCAGGATGCTGACTGATGTCGCCCCGGAGGATTGTCCGAAGATCGTCACACGCCCAGGATCGCCGCCAAAGGCTTTGATGTTTCGCTGTACCCATTGAAGCGCTGCGATCTGGTCGAGCAGGCCGTAGTTACCGGAGGTGTGATGCGGCGATTCCCGCGTCAGCTCAGGATGAGCCAGGAACCCAAACGGCCCGAGCCGATAGCCAAACGTGACCACGATGACTCCCTTGCGTGCCAGGCGATCACCCCAGTAGAGCGGCATCGCGGAGGAACCATTGCTAAAGCCGCCGCCATAGATCCAGACCATGACCGGAAGGCTCGCGTCGGCCTGCTCGGCGGGTGTCCAGATATTCAAGTATAGGCAATCCTCGCTAACCGCGGGCGGTGTTTCGCCCGGCATGGAGACTCCGGTCTGCATGCATGCCGAGGCGAACTTGTCCGCCTTGCGCACCTCTTTCCATGGCTCGACGGGCTGAGGCGCGCGCCAGCGCAGCGAGCCAATTGGCGAAGCCGCGAAGGGGATGCCCTTGTACACAGTCAGGCTATCCGTCTGCACGCCCTCTACCGGTCCGGCGTCGGTCTGCACCACGCTTGCAGACGCGACCAGCGGAGTGAGGAACAATGCAACCGCGAGAGCACTCGCCGATCTTACGAAATCCATCCCCGTTCGTAGCCGGTCTCGAGGGAAACAGCAAGGCGTCACGACCTCCCGACCCACTCGTTGGGCTCCGATTTCAGTGTTTCAGTTTTCAGCCTTTCAGCTTTTTTCCCTACCTTCCCGTCATCGCCTCCAGCTTTTCCGGACAACGCGCACCCTGCACCTCGATCTCCGACGCGGCTTCATCGATCTCGCGCAAATCATTCGGCGTGAATTCGACTGCCATCAAGAGCAAGCAGCGCCCCTAGCACTCGCATCGCGTCGTGCCACCAAGGATGATCCTTTCGGCGCATTCCGGCCGCTTTTTGCTTACGATAACTGTTAACCGGCAGCGCGTTTCCCACGCTTCCCGGGCGAGTCTTTCCACTCTTAACTCTCGACTGTCGAACTTCCGCAACATCCCGCAGCCGATCTCGAGCAGGAATCCCTCGAAATCGCCAAAGTGATCGTAGACCAGGCCTGCTACCTTACCCGAGAACTCTTCTTCGCCCCGGCCGAGGCCCCCTTTCTCCCCGCCGCCTTTTTCTCCGTAGCCCGATCCTCCCGGCACGATCCCCCATCCGGAGGGCTCGATCTTCGATGGATCACCACCCATACCCGCAACACGGTCAGCCATGAGCATGATGTAACGCTCAAACACCGGGTACCACCGGCTCTCTGTGGGTATGGCTTTCCAAATCCAGAGCAGGATCGCGTAGAGACGCTCCGTCGGTCGGAGGAGCTCTTTCTTCGTTCCCACCGGGATGTTCAATTGGAACATTCCCAGGGTGCGACGCCAGGCGAAACCCTTGCCAGTGGATGCGAGCTCGGACCGGCTCTGATTCGTCACTGCCCGACCGTGTTGCACGCTCGTCACCTGGCGCACGGTGATCTCATACTTGTCCCCCTTGTGCACGCTCCCTGGCAACTCGATGGACATCAGTCCGGCAAAATTTGCGCCCGAGCCGATGGGCACAGGAATGTAGGTGATGCCGCCGGTGGTCGTCTCGATCGTCTGGGCATCTACCATCGTTAGGGCGTGCGCGGTATAGATGTTATTAGCCCAGTTCAGGATCTCAGCCGCGTTTGCTCCTGGGAGATAGATGCTCGCCTTCGTTCCGTGAGGGGTGCTACCCCATTGCACCATTAATTCATCGGGGCGATTGTCCAGCTTGAGCGACAGAGTCGGCCTGATCTCAAAGGTCTGCGGCGCGATTCGCGACGCTTCGATCCCTGGATTTGGCACCGGCACAAACGCCAGGTTCCTTTGCGCCAGCTTATCGGAGATAGACGGGTCGGCACTGGACGGAATCGGATCGGGATCGAAGGACACCTCGGCCAGGAGACACTGGTGCTCGCTGCGCACCAGCTGCTGGATCGAAACCAACTGCGCAAAGCCATTGAAGGGCCCATCCGGTATATCCGCCGGGTTGGGCGCTCCTACCAGACGCGGAGGAAAACGGTTGTCGTTAGGTTGATTGATATCCAGCCAGCAGCCGAAGTAGGAGTCCACCTCCGCGCCGAGCGGATCGGGACTGATATCGCGGACATTCTTAGGATCGGTCTGCTGAGACAATTTTTGCGAAGTGGTAACCCGCGGCGCGGCAAAGAAAGGGATAGTGATGATCTCATCTCCATTTACGCCCAGGAGCGGGATCTTCTTGCCCGCGCTGGCGGCACTTCGATAAGTCGTGTTCGTGTCATAAGTCGCGTTCGTCTGCTGCGCCGGCCAGAGACGGAAAAACACACGCACCTTGGTCGCCGGCTGCACGTCCTGATAGCGCACGCGCGCGAGCGCAAAGTTGTAAGTCGCATGGCCATTGCCATCATCGGGCGCGAGAGTCAGGGCCGCGGCTTGCTCATCGTCCTGCGGGATGGCGTCGAAGACCGCCCCGAGCGGTCCCGGATCGAGATTCAGGTTATCGATCGCCTTCGAGATCCAATCGTTAGGTGAGCCACTCAAGGGCACAGCGAACTTCGTTTGCCCCGCCGTCATCTGGAAGACGCGCAGATCTACACTGAGATACCACGGCTTATTGTGCGCGATGTCGCCATGCAGGATGAATGGATTAGGCGTGTTGAGCAGCTCGATCTGCGCTCCGGCAGAAACGTGTGTTCCATCCGCCGTCATGCTCGCGCTGATAGTCAGCGTTTGAGTACCGTTCGTAAACATCCCCGTCCCGGTGAAGACAGCCTTAAAAGGGAACGTCCAGCGTTGCGCCGCCGACGGCGGGCGCGAGGGATCCTGCGGGATAGGAGCGCCACTCGAGACGTAGGACATCCCGCCGATGGGATTGGGAATTGCCGGGGCTGCCGTGCCCAGCTGGTCCGCGCTAAATCCTTCCACCACGACCCAGAGCGCGTCCTCGAAGACGGCGGGAGAGCCGCCCAGGTTAATCTTTGCCTGCACCTCTCCCTGCCCATAGGAACTCCGATCCACCAGAAAGAAGCAGTCGCGCGTCCCGACCGTTACCTGTTGGGGGTCGGAAGCGATTCCGTTCGCTACCACCACGAGGTTCCACAAGCCGGGGGTGAGATCCGATGGCACCTCCACGATCGTGCTCACGATCGCATTACCGGTCGCCACGGCCATCGTAGAGTGATCCCGGGTCCGCAGATATCGCACCTGGCCGGCGGCATTGGACATTCGGACGATGGGATAATTGGTCGCGCACTGCGCATCGTCGCCATAGCTGCAAGCCTGCGAAAGCCCATTGAACTGCCTGCCAAATAATTGGTAGTGGTGGCCAACGATCATGGCTGACGGGGCGTTCGTGATCGTCGGCTTCCAGGCCGCGTCACCGCCCGCGTCGGGCGTATACACCTCGATGTCATTGGAGCCATTGGAGTGCAATACCTGCCCGTTAGGCAGAAGCAGCAGGCGGCTCGTGTAGGCCGGACCGCCATTGTTTGAGGGACCGGTGATCACTCCCGCCTTGTTGGTCGAGGGGTCATACTCGAAAAAAGTTTCCGGCGAAGGATAGTTACACGGCGGAGCAGGGCTTCCTATCAGTAACACTTTGCCATTTGGTAGCAGGACGCCCGGCGCATCCATGGGAAACTGAGTGTTACTGCTGGCGTCTTTCAACGTCGGCCCGCTGGCCCAGGTCCCCGCCTGTGTCGGATCAGCCTTTGGCGTATAGATCGCCGTATTGCCGGTCGCCCCCACGGCTAACACTGTCCCATTCGGCAATAAGAGCGCAGGCCCGATCTCAGCCACGAAGCCCGCGCACGCCTGGGGCAAGGTAGACGGAGTGCTCCCGGCGGCGATCCACGTGTTACTGCCGGGGGCATACTGTTCCGCATTCGGCGCGTTGGAACACTGCACTGTCAGCACATTGCCATTCGCCAGGAGCGTGAAGGTTTCTTCGCTGCAGCTATCACCCTTCGCCCCGGTCGCCTGCCAAATCTGCGTTGCCGGGTCGAAAAGCGCTGCATTCGCTGAATTAAAGCTGCCGAGGAGGAAGGTCCCGTCCGCCAGGACGCAGGAGACGGCATCGCCAATCCCGGTCCACCCGGGAGGAGTCGCCACCGCCGTCCAGCTATCGGTCACTGGATCGTAAATCTGCATCGTGAGGATGTCAGCGTTCGGATTTCCCGAGTTATATTCGCCACCACCGGTGATCACCGTGCCGTCGCGCAGCACGGCCGAGGCGAAATAAAGCGGCGCCTGAGTCGGCCCGCCGTTGCTGGCTGGGATGTTTGAGTTATCCGGCAACGAATTCAAGTCCGACCACGTTCCGTTGACATAACTGCCGTTCGCGTCCGGCGTGAGTTTATGCCAGTTCTTACTACTGGTTTCATGGCACATCACTGTGCCATCCGTGAGCAGCAACATCGTATCCGCATTGAACGACGGCTGATTATTGAGACCACTCCACGAGCCCATATTCTGACCTCCTGTTGGCGTCACTCGCGTGCCGGGCGAGGCGGACGTCCGATTTAAAGTTGACTCAAGGGCCAACAAGCGTAAGCCCGCGAAAGAGGCTTGCAACCAAAAAATACGTTACGTTGCTGCAGTTATGAGTCGGGTTCAGGTCTGCTCTGGAGTCTCGCTGTCTCTCGGATCCTCGAAATTGCTTTGGGATTGGAGAGCGACTTTGCAGAATTGACCCGTAGAAGCCTCTCGGCCCTCCATCATTTCGCGCACTCCTATTCAGTTTTCAGCATTTCAGCTTTCAGCGCTTTTCTTTTTACCTTCCGGTTATCGCCTCCAGCTTCTCCGGATAGCGCGCGCCTTGCACGTCGATCTCCGAGGCCGCCTCATCGATCTCGCGTAAATCCTCCGGCGTCAGCTCCACATCCACCGGGCCGAGATTCTCCTCCAGCCGATGCAGCTTGGTCGTGCCCGGGATCGGCACGATCCACGGTTTCTGCGCCAGCAACCACGCGAGCGCGATCTGCGCCGCGACACGCTGACGCCGCGGCCGCATTTCCAGCCAGCCTGCGAGCGGCCTTTGACAGCGGCTCTGCGCCACCGACGTTGGTGCATCATGGGCGATAAATCTCCGAAGGCGAACCAGAAGCAAAAAGCGCAGCAAAAGAGCAAGGCGGCAGTCGCTTCGCAAAAGAAGAATGCCAACGCCGCGGCCGCGAGGTCAACCCAGAAGCCGAAGAAATAAGCTTTGTCCAAACCGAATTACTCCGGCGAAAAACGCCGCAAAGAATTGGAGAAGCAGAAGAAGAAGGAAGCCAAAAAACAGCGCAAGCTGGAGAATGCTTCCGGCTCTCGCGGCACGGATGCGGCGACCGAAGGCGACGAGCAAACTCCCGCGGCACCGTCCGCGCAAAAGACCGCGCCTCACGCGGTGACTCTGGCGTAGCCTCGAAATAGCCGCATAAAAGGCTTTCGCCTCACGCGGCTGACCGGACCGGGTGTTGGAAATGATGTCTCAGCTGCGCTCGCATGAAGCGCCGGCCGGAACCACTCTTCAAGTATCGTTCGCGCTCTTCAGCGTCTTCTCGTTCCCAAACTCCAGTTTGGGAGCGAGGAACCCGCGTGGAGCAAAGCCGCGTAGAACGCGGCGGTGCTTTTTACTCGGCTACCTCCCAGTCATCGCCTCCAGCTTTTCAGGATAACGCGCACCCTGCACGTCGATCTCCGACGCCGCGTCGTTGATCTCTCGCAAATCCTCTGGCGTTAGCTCCACATTCACGGCGCCGAGATTCTCCTCCAGCCGATGCCGCTTCGTCGTGCCCGGGATCGGCACGATCCACGGTTTCTGCGCCAGCAGCCACGCGAGCGCGATCTGCGCCGGGGTCGCTTTCTTCGCCGCGGCGATTTTGCCCAGCAAGTCCACCATTACTTCGCTGCTTCGGTGATGGCGGGTTGCGAATTCAACAACTTTTGGAAGCGCGGATCCTTGCGCAGCGGGTCCCAGTATGGATCAAGTCTTAGCAGGCCCGGGGTAAGTCCCGCAGGGACTTCGAGCAGATGCGGCAGCGCCGCGATCGCGGCGTCAATGTTTCCCAGCTGCGCCTCGATCTGCGCCAGCGCGATCTCCACCTGCGGCTTGTTCAACGCATCGCCCTCATAATCCACCACCGCCTGTCGTGCGGCCGCGAGCGCCTTATCTTTTTCCCCCAATCCCGCATAGCATTGAGCCAGAACTACGGGCAGCAGCGTTTGATCCACCGGGATGACAGTATCCGGCGTAGGCTTTAACTCATGAACTGCGCGCGCATAGGTCGCCTGCGCCTCCGCGCTTTTTCCCATGCGTTCCTGGCAGAATCCGAGGATCGGAAGCATGGCTTTTTGGAGCAGGTCGAGCGACCCATCGGCATTCGCGGGTTTAACAAATGACTGGATCCCGGCAGCAGCGTCATCGAAACGGCGCTCCAGAAGTAATTGACTCGTTTTTGCACCAATCCTGAGCACCGAATCGCCGCTGATTCGTGCGGCCACTTTGCCAGCCTCTTCCAGCCGACCCTCGGCCATAAGCAAGTTGACCTTGGCGGAAAGAGCCCGCGGAGCGTCCGGCGCCAGCTGCAACGCGCGATCGATGAATTCGTGCGCTTCAGGAAAGCGCCGCAGATAGCCCAGCGCCTCCCCGGTATAGATGCAGAGCTGGAGACTGCGCGGGTCTAATTGCAGCGCCTCGCGAAAGTGAGTCACGGCTGCGTCCCAGCGGCCAAGTCGCCGTTCCACAAAGGCCATGGCGCCGTAGGCATCGGCGCTATTCGGCAGGCGTTTGATCGCTTCTTCATAAGCTCCCAGCCCACCGGGAAGATCGTACAAGACATGGTAACGATAATCTCCCTGCGCGATCCAGGCTTCACCCATTTCAGGCGCAAGCGCGAAAGCGCGGTCAGCCGCTTCCTTCACCGCGGCCGCAGAATTCGTCGCCCGATCGATCGCGTTGAAATAAAGGAAACTCCGCACCGAGGCCAGACGAGCCCAGGCGAGCGCGAAGTTTGGATCGAGCTGTACGGCCGTCGCATACTCCTTCGCGACCTGTTGCTCACCCGGAAGATCGAAGCGCGCCACCTCGACGGACCGCGCATGCAGGTAAGCATCGTAGGCCGCCGGGTTCGTCGTCGGCTTCTCTGCGATTGCCTGTTCTTCCGTGCCGGTGAGGGTGGCATTGAGCGCTTCGGCGATCTTGCCCGCCACTTCGCCTTCCACTCCGAAGATGTTTTGCAATTCCCGGTCGTAACTCTCCGCCCAAAGATGCGCGTCCGTCGCCGCCTTGATCAATTGCACATTGATGTGCACCGCCTCCCCCGCCTTCTGCACACTGCCCTCGAGAAGATTGGCCACCCCGAGCTGATTCCCGACGTCGCGCAGGTTACTCGGCGTACTCGCGTACTTCTGGGTCGAAGTGCGCGAAATCACTTTCAGGTCCGCGATCTTGGAGAGACGCGTCAGGATTTCATCCTGAATCCCCGCGGCGAAATACGCGTTCGACTTGTCGTCGCTCAGGTTTTCAAAGGGCAGCACCGCGATCGACTTTTCCGGGACCGCCGCCGGTGCTGCCGGCGTGCTCGAAGTTGAAACCGAGGTCACGCGTGTAGCCTTCGGGCGCAACATTTGGAAAGCGAACAATCCAGCCGCGAGGACCGCGAGCGCAATCGTCAGTCCGACAATCTTGCGTCCGGTGTGATGACTGATCGACTCGTGAGGCGCAATGTCCGATTCCCGCTTTATCCCTTCGGGCGTGATCTCAAAGGCCCAGGAGAAAATCAGCGCCGGCACCGTCCCGAGCACGAGCACGACCACGAAGACCTTCATCACCCAGGGCGGCGCGTCGAAGGTCGGGAAAAGAATGGACGCGGCCTGGAGGAGCAGCCAGCTCACGACCGCATAGGCGACTGCAACCTTGTAAACGTTGCGCCGCTTCAACTCCGCGAAAAAATTTCCCCGGTTCACGAATGTCAGCCCCGCTCAAGGCTGGCGCATTATGGCCTGACACCAGGATTTCCTCAATTCCTTTCGCCCCGCCAGGACATTTTGGCAGCGGCTACCGCGCAGTCTGTCGGCGCGATGCGATAAGGCTGACTGGATTGGATCGGAACGCACCAGGATTTCGATAAAGCGTTCTAACCGGGCGTCATTGCCGATCCAAGGAAGGATCATTCCCCTTTCTTAATGGAAAGCCCGGCCGTTGCTTCGCATCCGTTACGGCATCCCTCATCCCTCTGCCTTTTGAGCGGGCCCGATCGCCGACACTTCCAGTCTACTCTTGCCAAGTATCCGTTTTTTCATTGCGCTTTCCTTTCGATGTTAGTGTCCAGCCGCGTGGAGCGAAGCGATTTACGCGGCATGTCCCCCACCGGACGGACTCGCCGTGGTGAGCGAACAACATCGCGCCTTCACACGACCCTGCTCGCGCGATCGTGCGGCGGCTGTCGTGTTCTTGCGGGAAAGTGCAAATCTCCCCTCTGGACGAGTTCGGCCTCTATCCTCTACTTTGCACTCGTCGAGCCTCGAAGCATGCAGGCAGCAAACAGACAAAGATCGATTCATGTCCCTAATAATCACACTTCATAGTCAAGAGGGAATCGTGATGGCCAGCGACAGCCGCCTCACGATCAACAACACCGATTGAAGCGGAGGCCAGACCGTTGTCAGCGTTGGCGTCTCTCAAACGGACTCAAACTACAAGACGTTTCTTGGCGGCGGTCGTGTCGGTATTTCAACATTTGGGGCGGCCACAATCAAGGGTACACCGATTAGTGGCTACATCGAGAGCTTCCTTATTGAACAAATCTCTGACGCCACCGACTTAGACGACATTCCGCGACTGCTGGTAGATTACTTTCAGAACACGCCCGAAATACCAGAGGCCGGTTTTCACGTTGCTGGCTACAAGAAGGTGGGTAACCAGATGGAGCAGCGGATTTGGCGCTGTTTCGCGACTGGAAGTGCAGTACAAAACGTTGCCCCACCCCAAACAATATGGGCAGGCCGCCGCGGACCTCGGCGCGCTCGCGGGCGGAATCGGTGTATTGCTCGACCAGATAACTGGCGAAGAGCCGGGTGAGATCGGCGACGCGGCGGGTGTTGCCGCGAGTGCGCGCGGTGAGTATGTCGGCGCAGGCCTGGCAGAGGTGCGAGAAAACTTCGTCGCGCCCGAAGAAGTCGATCACTTCGACGGTGTCGGCTTTGCCGGGATAGGTCTCTTCGAGCGCGGCGCGGAAGACATCGACCGCGAGATGGATCTGGATGACTTCGACTTCCTGCCCGGCAGGCGAGGTCCAGCGCACTTCGTAGGGCGTCTTGGAATGGGTGACGAACATCGCGCCGGGCTCGATTTTGCGCGTGATCCAGGCGCCGCCAACGTCGCGCTCGCGCAACGCGGCCGAGCCTTTGGCGTTGCACAGACATTCCACACCGGTCACTCACAGAGCGCCCGTCGATTTCTCTGATGAGCGACAACGAGAATTCAAAAGCTGGATTATTTTGTGGCTAGCTCGGTGGCGAACTGAGGCAAAAGCTTCTGGAACCGCGGATCGCTCCGCAGTGAATCGAACATCGGATCGAGCCGGAGGAGCGCGGGAGTGAGCGGCCGGACCCATACCAGCGGTCCGCGGTATGGGGTCAAGGGAAGCTTTTGCAAGGCGCCCAGGGCGCGATCGGGCTCATTCATGCAAGCTGCCACGCGGGCCATAATCTCGTAGGAGAACGGTCCATACATGGCATCTTTCTCGACCGGATCCGCCGCCGCGGCTTTTTCCGCCAGTTCAAAGGCGGCGGACTTGTCCCCGAGGCTCATGCTAACGAGGGCAAGATCATCGAGCAGTGCGAAATTCTGCGGCTGCGATTTGAGATAGGATTGCAATTCGGCGCGGGCCTTTTCCCAAGTTTCATTCGCGGCGGTCGTCTCGCCGGCCACTTCCTCGGCCCAACCCAGCCAAAAGCGCAGCTCGCCGTTGAAGTAACCCAGGGCCGGGTCAGGATTGGCCACGATTTCCTTTAGCCTAACGATCATGGGTTCCGTGCGGCGCTCGAGGATCGCCTGATAAGTCTGGGTCTCGAGCGCAAAAGGGTCGTTGGCCGCAGGATGAAGCGGCGCGAGCAGGACCGAGGCGTGGGAGAGATCGCCTCCCGCCTGAATCAGGGCCGCCTTGAGCGCGATGGTATCGATGTCGTCCGGCGTGATATCGAGGATCTGATCGAGCATCCGCAGGGCGGCGGGAAACTGTCGCAGGATCGCGTAGGAGAGCACGTGCTGGGTGAGCAGATCGGTATTGCGCGGATCGAGCCGCTCCGCCTCGTTGAAATAGGATTCACTCCTGGCCCACTGCCCGCGCCGGCGAAAGACATAGGCGAGCGCCTCCGGGATACGGCTGCTATTGGGCAGAAACTTCCTGGCCTGCTCAAAGTAACGCTCCGCGCTGTCGTAGTCCTTGAGGCATCCGTAGTAATAAAACCCCTTGGCCATCAGGGCCTCGCCGAGGTCGGGCTGCAAGGTCAGGGCAGTCTCAGCGGCCACCCGGGTCTCGTCGCGGAGCGCGGCGGTCGGTTGCAGGGTTTGGGTGATGTAACCGATGGCATCGACATTGGAAAGGAGCGCCCAGGCGAGGGCAAACTTTGGGTCCAGCCGCACTGCTTCCCTGAGGTAGCGTTGGGCGCCGAGAGACTTGGCCGGCGTAATTCCGCCCGTCTTCAAGGTGTACGCCAGGCCGCGCAGGTAAGCATCGTAGGCTTCGCTGTTAGTTGTCGGTTTGGCAGTGATGACCTCTTTTTCCACACCGGTAAGCTTGGCGCTTAACTGGTCGGCGATGCCTTCGGCGACTTCGCTTTCGACACTAAAGATATCGGTTAGTTTCCGGTCGTAAGTCTCGGCCCAAATTTGAGAGTCATTTGCGGCTTTGATCAATTGCACGCTGATCCGCACCGTGTCGTCGCTTTTTTGCACGCTGCCTTCCAGGATGTTCGCCACCCCGAGCTGGCCCGCGATCGCGGGAAGGTTTTGGGGCGCCGCCTTGTAGTGCTGGGTGGAGGTGCGGGAGATAACTTTGAGATCGGCGATCTTGGATAAACGAGCCAGGATCTCATCCTGTATGCCGTCGGCAAAGTAGGCGTTGTCCTTGTCGCTGCTTAGATTCTCGAAAGGCAGGACCGCGATCGATTTGCCAGAAATCGCCTCCTGCGCGGCGGCGGCGTCAGTCCGATCGCCCGTCGCACCAGATCGCGCCAACCGGTAGGCGAGGAGACCGGCGGCCAACAGAGCCAGGACGACGGTGAATCCAACGATCCTTCGTCCAGTATGGCGTTTGATCGACTCGTGGGGCAACACCTCTTCAGTGCGTTTGATTCCTTCCGGTGTTAGTTCGAAGACCCAGGCAAGAACCAGCGCAACCGGAAAGCCAATCAGGAGCAGCACTACGACGAGACGCACCGCCCAGTTGGGAATATCGAAGAAGGGAAAGACCTGGGTCGCGATCTGAATGAGGAGCCAGGCCACAACCGCATACGCGGCCGCCACCCGGTAGACGTTGCGGCGCTTCAGCTCAGTGAAGAAAGCCAGCAGGTTCATCTTCGTTCTACCTTGACAGTATCGGCGCTCCAGTCGGCGCGCCAGTCGGGAGCGAAAGCAAAAGGAGAGGCGTCGAGGTAAAGAATCGACCAGACAGGCATCGAAGATTCGGGTGAAATCGGCGACCCCGGGCACGCGTCTCGCGCTTCCAAGATTTCCTGCGCCGATCGCCGTGTTCCCGCCGGTTGGGGGAAAGTGTTGTCGAATGGGCCGGTCCCGATATTGTCAAAGCCGATGAAATGCGCAACGACCGCCATCTTCCTGCTGCTGTTCGCGATTCCTCAGTTTGCCCAGGCTGGCAATGAGTTGACCGCGGATGAGAGCATCCCGATTCCGAAGATCAGTTTCGATGAGAAGGGCAACCTGAAGATCGCTGCTTCGGCCACGTCGTCGCCGAGCGACTTCGATTTTCTGGTGGGCCAATGGAAAATGCACAATCGCCACCTCAACAAGCGACTCGCCAACTGCAAAGACTGGACGGAGTTCGATTCCACGGATGTGAACACGAAAATCCTCGGCGGCGCGGCGGATATGGATACCTACTCCACGACCCAGTTTCCCGGGATGGAAGGCAAGCTCTTTGAAGGTCTCACCCTGCGGCTCTTCAATCCGAAGACCAAACTCTGGAGTCTTTATTGGATCGCGAGCAATACCGGCACGATCGAACCTCCCGTGGTCGGCTCCTTTGAAAATGGCGTCGGGCACTTCTTCGGGAAAGACGCGCTCAACGGCAAACCCATTATCGTTGTCTTCCGCTGGGATGCGCGAAACAAGGAGCGCCCGCTCTGGGGTCAGGCGTTTTCCTCCGACAACGGCAAGAACTGGGAGTGGAATTTCTTTAACGTCTCGACGCGACCGTGATCGGTGGTCGACGATCAGGCCGGCCAGCGCGCGGCAGCTGGCAGAGGCGCACATAGAGCCCCGGTCCAATTGAGCGCGCCGTTGTCGGCCAGGACTTCGCCGCTGAGGTAGCGGCTAAAGGCGGAGGCGTGGTGCGGTTGGGTGTTTTCACAGTGAACTTCGCCGCAGCATATAAGCGTTTGCCCCCGTCGCCGAAGCGGCGGAAGAAGGTCGTCCCGTAGGGAAGCTCCAGGACCCAGCGAGACCGTAAGGGACACTGCGCGAAGATTTGCTCGCTTTCTTCCCGATGCCGTCTCACTTTCCCGCGCAGGAGGCCCAAGTATGAGAGATCAGCGGTTGGTCACCATCGCAGGTTTTGGCGGCGTGTTGCTGGTGGCGGCGCTATTCGATGCCGGCTGTTCACGCAAAACGGCCCCGACCGCACCGACGCCGCCGGAGGTTCTCGTTACCACGGTCACACCGCGGGATGTGCCCCGCACCCTGGAACGCGTGGCCACGCTCGACGGTTTCATTAACGCCAACATCAACGCGCAGGTGCAGGGCTACATTATCTCGCGCGATTATCAGGAAGGCAGCCTTGTAAAGAAAGGCGACCTGCTTTTCCAAATCGACCCACGTCCGTTCGAGGCTGCATTGGCGCAGGCGAAAGGCACTTTGGCAAAAGACCAGGCGAACCAGGCCAAAGCCGATGCCGATCAAAAACGCGCACGTGACTTGTTTGAAAAGAAAGTCATCAGCGACTCGGAGCGCGATACTGCGATCGCGGCGGCGGATTCAAGCAAAGCGAATGTTGAAGCCGACAGGGCCGCCGTGGAAACCGCCGAACTCAATCTCGGCTATACCAAAATTACGGCACCGATCAATGGGCTGGCTGGGTTCGCCAATAGCCAGGTGGGCGATCTTGTGGGGCCGGCAACAACGACTCCGCTCACGACGGTGTCGCAGATCGATCCGATCAAAGCCATCGTAACGGTAGGCGAAGGTGCGTTCACGGATTTCTTTGCGCGCTACCCGGACCTCGAGAAACGCCAGGCCCTCCTCAAAAGCATCGACTTCGAGTTGATTCTCGGTAATGGCAATCTCTATCCGCGGAAAGGAAGCTTCTACGCCTTGGATCGAAACCTCGACCCAAAAACAGGGTCGATCCGCTACTACGTGACCTTTCCAAATCCGGACGCCATTTTGCGACCGGGACAATTTGGGAAAGTGCGCTTCGTCCCGGACAGGGTGAAAAACGCACTCGTTGTTCCGCAGGAGGCGGTGACTGAGTTGCAGGGCGATTTCCAGGTCGCGGTAGTCGATCAGAACGACAAGGTCAGCATTCGTCCGGTAAAAATGGGCGAACGCATTGGCGCGATGTGGCAGGTCACCGAAGGCTTGAAGCCCGGAGACAGAGTCGTTGTGCAAGGCCTGCAAAAAGCGCGCGAAGGTTCAACCGTGGCGGTGAAAGAATGGACGCCGCCGGCGCAGTCCCCCACTCCAGCGGCCCCGGCCAGTCCGTAGAATCGTAACCGGCGATGTCTGAGTTTTTCGTTAGGCGTCCGATTGTCGCGATCGTCATCGCCGTTTTGATGACGCTGATCGGCGGTGTGTGCATTCTCGCTTTACCGATCTCGCAATATCCGCAAATCGCGCCGCCAGAAATTCAGGTGCAAACGCACTACACCGGCGCGGACGCGTTGACAGTCGAGCAATCCGTCGCAGCGCCGATCGAGCAGCAGATGAGCGGCGTGGATAAGATGAATTACATGTACTCGGTCAACGCCAACAGCGGCGACATCCGATTGATCGTCGATTTCGACGTCGCGACCGATCCGAATATCGATCAGGTGCTGACACAGCTGCGCGTCTCGCAAGCGCAATCGCAATTGCCGCCGGACGTGAACAATTACGGCATTACGGTGAAAAAATCGACAACCGCGCCGTTGCTCCTCGTGTCGCTTTTTTCGCCGAAGGGAACTTACGACGGAACGTTTCTGGCGAATTACGCTTACATCAACCTGGTTGATCAGCTGACCCGCGTTCCGGGCATTGGCAATGTGGCTGTGTTCGGCGCCGGCCAATACGCGATGCGGCTTTGGGTCAAGCCCGATCAACTGGCCAAGCTTGGCATCACCGTTCCCGACATTATTTCCGCGGTGCAAAAGCAAAACACGGTTAATCCGGCCGGGCAGGTCGGTGGCGAACCGATTCCCAGCGGACAAAAATTTACTTACACGGTACGGGCGCAAGGCCGGCTGCAAACGCCCGAGGAATTCGGTGAGATAGTTGTGAGGGCAAACTCTGACGGTTCATTCGTTAGGGTAAAAGATATCGCTCGGATCGAACTCGGCGCGCAGACTTACAATGTCAAAGGTCGTCTGAACGGACAGCCCTCTGCCATTATTGCGTGTTACCAGCTGCCCGGAACTAACGCGGTCAAAGCGGCGCAAGGTGTTCGCACACTGATGACGGATGCGAAGCAGCGCTTTCCAGCGGACATCGAATATGCGGTTTCGCTCGATCAAACACTCGCGGTCACGGAAGGCATGCGGGAAATCGTGAAAACACTCGTCGAAGCGCTCGTGCTCGTCGTGCTCGTCGTTTTTATTTTTCTCCAGGGCTGGCGGGCCACGCTCATCCCACTCTGCGCGGTGCCGGTCTCGCTGGTTGGCACTTTCGTCTTGTTTCCGTTGTTCGGATTCTCGATCAACACGCTCTCCCTCTTCGGCCTCGTGCTCGCGATTGGTCTCGTGGTGGACGATGCAATTGTCGTGGTCGAAGCAGTCGAGCGCCACATCGAGGAAGGAATGGCGCCGCGCGAAGCGACGCTGCAAGCGATGCGCGAAGTATCGGGGCCGGTCATCGGCATCGCACTCGTGCTCTCGGCCGTATTCATTCCAACTGCCTTCCTTCCCGGCATCACCGGCCGGCTTTACCAACAGTTTGCCCTAACGGTTGCGATCTCAGTTATCATTTCTGCCTTCAACGCCTTGTCACTCAGTCCGGCGCTGTCCTCGATCCTGCTCCGGCCGCGCAAGAAAGTGCGCGGTCCGCTCGGTTGGTTTTACGATCGGTTCAATCGCCTCTTCGGCCGCGCGACGCACGGTTATGTAAACTGGTCGCGCCTCGCGATTCGAAAGAGCGTCCTCAGTTTCTCGCTGCTCGCCGCGCTCGCCGTCGGCGCCGGTTTTTTCGGATCGAAATTGCCCAGCGCGTTCTTGCCCGAGGAAGATCAGGGATACATGTTTATTGCGCTGCAATTACCCGACGCGGCTTCGCTCCAGCGCACCGATCAGGTTTGTCACCAGATCGAGGATTTCCTGAAGCAGACACCCGGCGTGCAATACACCACCAGTGTCGTTGGATTTAGCTTGCTCAGCCTGGTCTACGACACCTACCACGCATTCTTCTTTGTCACCTTCAAGCCATGGAGCGAACGAACCAAACCCGAGGAACAATACGATGCGATCAAGGCGCGAATAAATAAATACCTCTCAAGTCTAAGCGAAGGGATCGCCTTTGCTTTCCCGCCACCGGCGATTCCGGGTGTCGGCACCTCCGGTGGATTCACCTTTGTGCTCGAGGATCGCAGTGGAAAAGATGTCGGCTTTCTCGCGCAAAATATGAAAACATTTCTCGAGGCCGCGCATAAGCGACCCGAGCTGGGTACTCTCATTCCGACATTCCAGCCGAGCGTGCCGCAGATTTTCGTGAACGTCGATCGCGACAAGGTGATCAAGCAGGGAATCGATCTGACTTCAGTGTATCAAACGCTCCAGACGTTCATGGGCGGGTATTTCGTGAATTATTTCAACCGATTCGGCCGAACCTGGCAAACTTACATCGAGGCGGAAGGCGCCTACCGCACCGATGCGAAGAACGTCGGCCAGTTCTTCGTTCGCAATTCGAACGGCGACCCCGTGCCGCTCGACGCCATCTCGAGCATCAAAGACGTCGCCGGTCCGGAATTCACTTTGCGTTACAACGAATACCGCTCCGCCCAGATCAACGGCTCCGCCGCGCCGGGTTATAGCTCAAATCAGGCGATGGCTGCGCTGGAAGAAGTTTTTCGACAAACCATGCCTAACGAGATGGGCTACGACTATCTCGGCATCTCGTATCAGGAAAAGAAAGCGCAAGAAGGCGTTTCACCGGCAACCGTCTTCGGAATGTCGCTCCTTTTCGTCTTTCTGATTCTGGCTGCGCTCTATGAAAGCTGGTCGCTGCCTTTCAGCGTTTTGTTAGGCACACCCGTCGCCGTGTTTGGCGCATTCCTCACGCTGTGGTGTCGCGGAATGCAAAACAACGTCTACGCGCAAATCGGTTTGGTCATGCTCATCGGTCTTGCGGCAAAAAATGCGATCTTGATCGTTGAATTCGCCAAGGATGAATACGAAAAAGGCAAACCACTCCTCGACGCCGCGCTCGAAGGCGCCCGCTTGCGCTTACGCCCGATCCTGATGACGTCTTTCGCCTTCATCTTCGGATGTTTGCCGCTCTGGTTCGCCTCCGGGTCCGGGGCCGTCGCGCGTCGCGTTCTTGGGTCGACCGTCATCGGCGGAATGATCGCCGCGTCGGGCATCGCGATCTTTCTCATCCCGGTGACGTTTTATGTCATTGAGCGATTCTTCGCCGGGCACGAGCGCAAACCGGAGGACAAAAGCGCTTCTTCAAAAATATCTCTTGAAGCTTAAGAGGCTTTTTCGAGACGTGAAAAGCTTTCCTCCAAGCAGTGAGAGGAAGAGTCCGGCGTCAAACAAAATAAATCTCGCGGGTGACAAATTGCAGCGAGGAGAGGCCGATCGACATCAGAAGTCGGAGATCAGAGATCGGAGGTCAGCAGCGTTGCGCGCCGCAGTCGCGCCTTAGAAGCGGAAGGGGTTGTACGTCTCGTGGGTCCGATACAGAACCGTTAGTATTCGCCACTACGTTCCCGCGCGCGCGGCTCCATCGGGCGGAATGAGATTGCCACAGCGGCGGCAGCCGTGCGGGCTCTTCGCTATTGAAAGCTGAAGTGAAAGCCGGCCGGCCGTGCGCGGTTATTGGCAACGCAGCGCGATCACCGGATCCACTTTCATCGAACGGAGAGCCGGGATGTAGCTGGCAAGCAGGGCCACGGCGGCAAGGATGATTGTGATCGCTGCGAAGGTTGCTGGATCGGTTGCGCTGACTCCGAAAAGCAGGCTCGCCATGAGACGCGTGAGGCCCAGGGCGCCGGCGATGCCGATGGCTACGCCGATCACCGTCAGACGCAATCCTTGACGCAGGATCATCCCCAAAACGTCGCTTTTTTGCGCGCCGAGTGCCATTCGGATACCGATCTCGCGCCGGCGCTGGGTGACCGAGTAGCTCATGACTCCATAGATCCCGACCGCCGCGAGCAGGAGCGCGAGGCCGGCGAAGAGGCCAAGCAAGAGCATGCTGAAGCGTTGGCGCGCGACTGCCTGCGAAACAATCTCGGACATCGCTCTGATCTCCGAGACCGGCTGGTCTTTATCGACTGACCAAATCGCGTCCCGAACCGGTGCAGAGAGGCTGAGCGGCGCGACGTTGGTGCGAATGACAAGAGCGTTTGGCGGGAAATCGCGCACCTGGTGATACGACCAATACATCTGGGGTTTTGCCGGCGCGACGAAATCATTTTGCCTAACGTCCTTGACCACGCCGACAACGGTGCGCCATGGGTTGTCTTCGCTCAGGGAACCGGGC
The DNA here is from genome assembly GCA_963742545.1 of uncultured Verrucomicrobiae bacterium. Taxonomy (GTDB): domain Bacteria; phylum Verrucomicrobiota; class Verrucomicrobiia; order Chthoniobacterales; family UBA10450; genus Palsa-1392. The sequence continues at coordinate 95,758 of CAVUMF010000009.1, forward strand.
TTGATCCGTTTCCCGATCGGATCCTGACCGGGCCAGTAACGGGCGGCTGTTTTTTCGCTGATCACTACCACCCGCGCCTCATCATCACGATCGTCCTCGGTAAAATCGCGGCCTTTGACCAGCGGGATTTGCATTGTCCTGAAATAACCGGGACCAACGACACGCAGAACCACATCCGGGCGTTGGTCGGGCGGCGGATCGGGCAGGCCTTCGACGCCGATCGGCATTGAGTCCCCGTCGTAGGTAAAAGGCAGATTGTTCCCAACGCCGACCGATTGCACGCCGGGAAGCGGCTGCACGCGACGCACCACTTCCTGGAAGAAAGCCGCCCGCTTCTCTTTTGTCGGATATTTGGTCTCGGAAAGGGCGACCTTGGCGGTGAGGAGATGATCGGAGTTAAAACCGGGATCGAGATGACGCAGGCGGATGAAGCTGTTGATCAAAAGGCCGGCGCCGATGAGGAGCAAACATGAAACGGCTATTTCTCCGATCACGAGCAGATTGCGCAGGCGATTGCCCCGGTCGCTGGCGCTCGCGTCGCGCCCACCTTCCTTCAAGTTTTCATTGAGATTGAACCGGGAAGCCTGCGCCGCCGGAGCAAGCCCAAAGACCAGCCCAGTGAGCGTGCCGACGAGCGCGGTAAAGGCGAGGACTTTTCCATCGATCGCGATCCCCTGCGCGAGCGCGATCGAGACCGGGATGAATTTTTTCAGGAGATCGAGCCCGAGAACAGCCAGGAGCAACCCCACCACGCAGCCTGCGCCGGCGAGCAGAAGGCTTTCAGTGAGGAATTGCCTAACAAGCCGGGAACGGGTCGCGCCGAGCGCGAGGCGGAGCGCGATCTCCTTTTGTCGCACGGCGGCCCGAGCCAGAAGCAGATTGGCGACATTGGCACAGGCGATGAGCAGGACGAACGCAACCGCGCCGAGAAGAACGAGCAAAGCCGGGCGAATCTCGCCGACAAACTCCTCGTGCAACGGATTCACCGCGGCACCAATGCGCAGGTTGTCTTCCGGATATTGTTGCGCCAGCCGCGCAGCGATCGTCTTCATTTCGGCCTGAGCCTGTTGCAGGGTCACGCCGGTCTTGAGGCGCGCGATCACCTCGAGGTAATGGTTACCGCGTGAAGCGGCTTCGTCTGAGGGAAAAGCCATCGGAACCCAGAGCTGTTCGTGCCAATCGGTCATCTCGGGTAGCCTCATCGCGGCCGGCATCACGCCCACGACCGTGTAGCTTTGCCCGTTGAGATTGATCGTATGGCCAATAATCTGCGGGTCGGCGCCGCATCGCCGCTGCCACAGGCCTTCACTAAGGATGACTACGCGCGTCCCCGGCACGTCTTCTTCTGGCCGAAAGGCGCGGCCGATTTTCGGATGGATGCCGAGCAGCTGAAAGAGATTGGCGGAAACCCGCCGCCCATCGAGACGTTCGGGCTCACCGCTGCCGGTAAGATTAAAACTACGCGGCGCCATCGCGGCCATTCCCGCGAAGACGCTGTTCTGACGCTGCCAATCGAGAAAGTTGGCCGGCGACGAGGTATTCTTCGGGAACCCGAGATGGGTGGCGTCCTCCCATATCATCACCAGCTGGGAAGGATCTTTGAACGGCAGCGGTCGGAGCAGGATAGGATTAACCACACTGAAGATGGCGGTGTTCGCTCCGATCCCGAGTGCGAGCGCGGTCACCGCCACAATTGTAAAACCAGGACTCTTGGCCAGCGTTCGCCAAGCGAAACGAATGTCCTGCAGAAACTCCGCTGGCCACACCAGGATGCGCTCGCGGCGGGCCTCCTCTTTCACCTGCTCTAAACCGCCGAATTCTCGCTGCGCGGCGTGGCGCGCCTCTTCCGGCGACAGGCCGCTGGAGAGATATCGCTCCGCCAGCCGCTCGAGATGCTGCTCCATCTCCTTATTCATTTCCGCGTCCGTCCACCCTTTGCCAAAGAGTGCCAATAGCCGCCGGCTCCAGCTCGTCATGCCACTCATCTTCGTTAGGCATGGGCCAGGACACGATTGATGCCGGCGGCGATGCGTTTCCAATGTTCCTGTTCCGTGGCCAATTGTTTGCGGCCCTTTGCCGTCAACCGGTAGAAACGCGCCTGTCGGTTATTATCGGAAAGCCCCCACTCCGCTTCGATCCAGCCCCGCGCCTCCAGGCGGTAGAGGGCGGGATAGAGCGAGCCCTGCTCCACGCGCAGGGCGTCCTGCGAGATCTGATGAATACGATCGGCGATTCCGAGGCCATGCCGTGGGTCATGTTGCAGGGCGCGCAGGATCAACATGTCGAGCGTGCCGTAAATGAGATCTGATTTTTCTTTGCCCATAAGATGCTTCACCCAGAATGTCTGGGTGAGACACTTTTCTCCGCCTCCCCTAGACTGTCAAGTGGAAGCGTTTGGCTAAGTGCAAATCGGATTGCTGACATTCCGACGGGCTCGCTTTCCCGCGCGGAAAGCCATGAACGCGATGATGCCGATGACCAGGGTCGAGATCGCCGCGTTGCAGGAGGCTGCCGCCGAAATTTTAAATGGGTAACCTGGAAACCACGGCCGGAAGTTTCGGACATGAGTAATCCTTTGAGTTTCACGGTTTCGTTTCGCACGACATGGTTCCCCGTGAATCGAGACCATGATCATTGACCGCGTCGAGATTACCAGCGAAGCCAGAAGTGAATCGCACTGGCTATGCTGGATGCAACAGGTTCACATTTCCGATGTCATACGCACCGGCTGCTTCTCCTCGTATCGCATTGTCGTAGATTCCGCCGCCGCCGAACCGGTCTTTGTCATGCAGTATCATTGCCGCTTGCTCGAAGAATATCACCGCTACCGGGATGACTTTGCCCCCGGCTGCAAAAAGCGACTCTGCCAGGCGGAAACCAGGAGCGAAAACTTTCCTTGTCTGGCAACCGGATTTTAGGCAACGTGTCGATGGGCAATAAACCGGAGGGCGTAACATGATGGGAGCGGAGGCGACGACGATTTCGAAGGTGATTGCGTTTGAATTGGGGCTGCTGATCGCGGTGCTGACCTGGCTCGCGGTCGCAGGGATCCCGGGGTTTAAACCTCGCGCAGTGGCGGAAGCTGAGGAACCGGCTGACAGCTCGTTTGGGAACGTCTCGCCGATCTACCAGCCGACGCAGCCTCGGCGTCGCGCGCCGGTAAATTACCGCGCCGACGATCTCCAGCCGACGCAATCTGGTCGCGCGCCGGTAAATTACCCGGCCCCGGCCGACGATCTCCAGGCGGCGCAAACTCGCGCGCAGTATCCCGTCGCCACCGTGCAGACCTATGATCCGGGACTGACGGACGGAGGTTATAACGATACGGTCGATGGGAGCGGACAGTTGAGCTACGCTTATGATCAGCCGGGCGTGCAGGGTTACATCGTGAATCAGGATCCGGCGGACTCCGTCGGCATCTTCCCGGAACCGGTTCTCGATTCGCCGAATTGTTATTACTCGCCTTACGGCCAGCCCTATGGCTACTCGCAGCCGGTGCGGATCGTGATCCTGAATACTAACAGAGGGTTTGCGCCACGGAACCGAATGCCGCATCGCGGCCCTGGGGAAGGAATGAGGAACGCGCCACGCCGGAACCCGCGCGCCGCACCTCCGGTGCAAGATGGTCGGCCCCCGAGAAATGTCGGCTCAGCGCCGCGCCGAAACGCCCCGGTGCAGAGGACGCGGCCCAGTCAGCTCAGCCAAGCCCGCTGGAATCCGTAGAGCGGCCGTAGCTATCTCCGAAACGACTTTTTTCCAGCTTAGGAACTGGCGTGGTCAGCGATGGCTCTAGCCGCGTCGAGCGTGGAAGCTTTGCCGCCCTTGCCACGGCGAGTCCGTCCAATGGCGGACATGTCGTAAAGATCAATAACTCGCATAGTCCGCAATCGCTTTAGCGACGTCGAGCGTGGAAGCTTTGCCGCCCATATCATAGGTACGCACTTTGCCTTCCGCGATGACTTTGGCGATGGCGTCTTCGAGGCGCTTCGCCTTGTCTGTTTCTTTCAGCCAATCGAGCATCAGCTTGCTCGTGAGAAGCATCGCGATCGGGTTGACCTTGTATTGGCCGGCGTACTTCGGGGCCGAGCCGTGGGTCGGCTCAAAGACGGCGTAATTGTCACCGAGGTTCGCGCTCGGGGCGAAGCCGAGGCCGCCGACCAGGTCGGCGCAAAGATCGCTCACGATGTCGCCGAACATGTTTTAGCGCCAAAATCGACAGCAACGCCGGCCACTCCAGTATTTCAACAGTCTCCTAGACTTGGGCAGATAGTTCCTCTAGTAGATTCCTCGTGCAGCGACGCGATCAAATCTAGATGCAAAGGCGAGCGGCGATCATCACGGCTCTCCGAACACCTGTCGGTCGGCACGCGGGCGCATTGGCGTCGGTTCGCCCCGACGATCTTGCCGCCCACGTCATCAAGGCCGTCGTGGCGCGATCCGGCATCGACCCCGCATTGATCGAGGATGTCTACTTCGGCGCCACCAACCAGGCCGGCGAGGACAACCGCAACGTCGCGCGCATGGCCGCGCTGCTGGCGGGCCTCCCCGTGTCCGTGCCGGGTTCGACGGTGAATCGCCTCTGTGCGTCGGGGCTGGAAGCCGTCAACATCGCGGCGCGCATGATCGAGGCGGGTCACGGCGATGTGTTCATCGCGGGCGGCGTCGAGTCGATGAGCCGTGCACCTTATGTGCTCAGCAAGGCGGAATCCGCGTTCGACCGGTCGCAGCAGATCTTCGACACTTCGATCGGCTGGCGCCTGGTCAATCCTCGCATGGCGGCGCTGCATCACCCCTTCTCCATGGGCGAGACCGCCGAGAATGTCGCCCGCAAGCACAAGATCAGCCGGGCGGATCAGGATCAGTTCGCGCTGCAGAGCCAGCAACGGTGGTCGGCGGCGCACCAACGCGGGCTGTTCGCCCAGGAGATCGTGCCCGTCGAGATTCCGCAGCGCAAGGGCGCTCCGACCCTCGTCAGCGTGGACGAGCACCCGAGGCCGGACACGACGCTGGAGAAACTCGCCAAGCTGAAACCCGTATTCTCCAAAGACGACCAGGGCACGGTGACCGCGGGCAATTCGTCGGGCATCAACGACGGCGCGGCGGCATTGCTGATCGTTGAAGCCGGGCTGGCCAAATCGCTGGGTCTTCAGCCGATCGCCTTCATCGGTCCGAGCGCCGCGGCCGGCGTCGATCCCGCGTTCATGGGGCTCGGACCCGTGCCCGCGATTCGCAAGGCGCTTCTGCGCGCGGAACTGACGCTCGACCGCATCGACCTGTTCGAGTTGAACGAGGCGTTCGCCGCGCAGGCCCTCGCCTGCCAGCGCGAGCTGGGCATCGACAACGCAAAATTGAACGTCAACGGCGGCGCGATTGCGATCGGTCACCCGCTTGGTTGCAGCGGCGCCCGCCTGGCCACGACGCTGATCCACCAGATGGCTCGCACCGGCGCCTCGCGCGGCATCGCGTCGCTCTGCGTCGGGGTAGGACAAGGCTTGGCGACGGTCTTCGAACGGGAGTGAGTTTGGAATTGGGCCTGACTGTCTGATCGATCCGCTTCGGGTTCCCGACCAGCGCTTCGAGCGCGGCCCACTTGGTCTTGAGCTTCTCCTTGCGCGTCAACTCTTCGCCTTCGGTGATCGCGTCGAATTCCTCGTCGAATCGGTCAGGAAAACCAGCGTCGGATTCTCCATCGCCGGCTCTTCGATGATGCAGCCGGCGGAACGAACGCTTGTGCTTTGACTAAATCGCCGACGTGATAATCTGTTTGCAATGCCACCCGCAACTTCCTCCGTTTCGACAGCGCCTGCGCCACGGCGCGACGCAAACCGGCTGGAAATTGGTGATCGCGCCGCGCATGATTGGTATCGTTTTGTTCTCTCTTTCCCGCCGCATCTTGTTCGCGATTACGTCAGCCGTTTCGCGTTGACCGAAGACGCCTGCGTATTGGATCCATTTTGCGGCACGGGCACCACAGTTGTTGAGTGCAAGAAAATTGGCGTGGCAAGCATCGGCATCGAAGCGCATCCCATGTCGCATTTTGCATCTGTGACGAAAATAGATTGGTCTCCCGACCCCGATACGCTTGAGGCGGTCGCCACATCGGTTGCGGAACGCGCTCTCGATGTTCTCGACCGCGAGGGCATTATTTGGAATCACAGAGCGAATCGGCTTTCGCCAAATTGCGTTTTATGAACACGACAACCTCCGAATCGATCTCATTACTATGTCCTCAATGCGGCAACAACGGCCGGTTCTATGAAGTGATGGAGCACGTAGAGAATCTGGTCGACGGCAAACGAAACCATCTCCACCTGCTGATTGGCGAAACTGCTTTCTATCAGTGTGTCGAATGCGGTACTAAGATCGAAGCAAATGAATAGCACGTGCGCGCTAATGCTCCTCTCATTGTAGAAGACGCCGTCCGCGAACTGCGGAAGCGATACGGCAAGCCAACTGCCTTTGGCAAGAGTCGCCTCTATCAGTTTGGCGATTTGCTTAGTTGCTCTGTTAACTATTCAAAGCGCTTGCGCGGTGAAAAGTATTTCTTCGGTCTCGCACAGGAAGTTGTAAATCGGGCGTTCGAGTATCCAGCCAGTCGTCTAGGCGCATTCGTCGTTTTGGTGTGTGGCAGTCCAGACAAAATCCTAATGTTGCCTCGACCGCTTGTGCTGCAAGCGATGAGCAAAGTAAGCACTCGGAAACTCGACGTGTTCACTGAAGGCGAGACCTACATTTTGCAGACAACCGGACACCCGAAGGTAAACGTCACGGAATTTCTTAATGCTTTCCCGGCTCACAAGCCGACCAAAGGGCAAGCGGACGAACGAGAAGCAGCTCCAAATGCCGACCGCGCTCATGTGAAGGTTCAGGGCGGCTTGATCGAGCTTGGCCGCGCTGAAGGCTGTTCAGTTTGGGTGCCGCCGAATGATCGCAATCTGAGCTATCGAGGAGCGTCGTTCGCTTCTGCGACTCTAGAACGATTGCCAAACTTCGGCTTTGATGAGAACACGCGCCGAATCGTTCAGAATATTGACGTGCTTTGGCTGACGAGAAACGTCATTCACCGCGCTTTCGAAGTAGAGTCGACAACCTCGATTTACAGTGGACTTCTTAGGCTAAATGACTTGGCGTTAGCCCAACCAAACAATCAAATTGGTCTGTTTGTAGTGGCCGCGACGACGCGACGCGAAAAAGTGTTCAATCAACTGATCCGGCCGTCATTTCGCGCATTAGCTGATCAGTGTGAGTTTCTGAGCTTTGAGAGCGTCGAAGATGCGCTTGATCGGGTTCAATCGCTTAAAGGGGGCGAAGCCGTTCGAGTATCGGGTCTCTTAGAAGGAGAACGATTTCAGTCGCGCGAAGAGTATGTCTACCCGAGTGGCGTGTAAGAGCACTTGAAGGCCTCGGTCGCCGGAATGGGAGGCGTCGAGACTGACGAGCATTATGTCGGCGTAGATCGACAGGGCATCCATTACGCGCTTCCGGTGCAGGCCAAAGGAGGTCGAGATCATCTCAGCGTCGTTCAGATCGAGCAAGACATTGGCATTGTGCGCGGAGAAGTTTCCGCTCCTCGTTTGTCGCCCTGTTGCGGCGTAATTTATGCGCGACGACGTGATCGCGTTATTCGAGTTTGAAGTTACCGAGGAGCAAGTAACTGTCCGTGACGAGAAGCACTATCGCTTAGTCGCGCCGGACGAACTTACGCCGGAAGAACTGGCGCAGTACCGACGCTCGAATCGGATCTAACACCGTATGCGCGGAGGTCGGGATGGAGGTCGCGCCGGAAGGTGTCGGCGTGCTCGGGGCCGAAGTCGGCCTCGATGCCGCGCCCGGCGCCCCTGCAACGCATCCCAGAAGTCCCAATCATCCGTCCCTCCGCTCGCTCAGCCCATCGAAGCCAGCTTTGCAAAGCCGGACTTGAACGCCCCCACCAGCGTGTCGATCTCCGCTTCGGTCATCGGCGTGGAGAACACGCACGCACCCGAGCTGATGATGATGCAACCTTCGTTGTAGAGGTGATCGAGCAACGCCTTGAGTCGGCGCGACTCGTCGGGCGTCGGGTAGGCATCGCGGTAATTTCGTGGCGGCGTCTGCTTCATGTGCACCAGGAACATCGAGCCCGCCCCGGTGACGCTCGCGGGCGCGCCCGTCGCGCGGATCGCGCCTTCGATGCCGTTCCTGGCCCGATCGGTCAGCGCGTTTAGGCGCGCCACCGCGGGTCGGTCGAACTTCAGCATCGCCGCCATGCCCGCGGTCATGCTGATCGGGTTGGCCGTGAATGTTCCGGAGTGCGGGAACACGTAGCGGGGCGACTGCGGGTTGAGCACATCCATGACTTCGGCGCGGCCGGCGACGGCGCCAATGGGAAATCCACCGCCGATGATCTTGCCCAGCGCGGTCATGTCGGGCGTGACGCCGTAGCGCGCTTGCAAGCCGGAGTGCTCGGCCCGGAACGTGATGACTTCATCGAACACCAACAGCACCCCGTGGCGCGCGGACCACTCGCGCAGCGCGGTGACGAACTCGACATCCGCCGGACACAAGCCGACGCGGTGCGGCATCAGATCGATCAATACGCACGCGAGGTCCTTGGCGTGCTCGTCCAGGATCGCCAGCGTGCGCTCGGTGTCGTTGAACGGAAAGACAACGACGTCCTTGAGCGCGGACTCGGGTGTCCCGTGCACCAGCGGAACGCTGCGCGGATGGTCGATGCCGCCCCAGGTCGCCGGCGTGGAGCCCTGGCTCACCTCGGCGTAGTCGTAGACGCCGTGGTAGGCGCCCTCGGCCTTGGCGATCTTCGGCCGCCCGGTAAATGCGCGGGCCGCCTTCAGCGCGACCATGATCGCCTCCGTGCCCGAGTTCATGAAGCGCATCTTCTCGAACGAGGGGTTGCGGCTGCACAAGTGCTCGGCATAGCGCACCTCGATCTCGGTTCCCATCATGAAGGCGGTGCCGCGGTTCATCTGCTCCGTCACCGCTTGGATGATCTCGGGGCAGGCGTGGCCGTGGATGAGGGACGCCATGTTGTTGGAGAAGTCGATGCGCGTGACGCCCTCGAGGTCGGTCACGCGGCAGCCCTTGCCGCACTCGACGTAGGTCGGGCCACCCGCCCGCAGGATCGCGTTGCGGCTGACGCCGCCGGGAAGGACTTTGAGGGCCCGCTCGTAGAGGGCGGCGCTGCGTGAGAGGTCGGTTTGCGTGGTCATATCAGCTTGCTTGGTTCGTCGCTGTTTTAAGTGGGCAATTCTCCCGCAGAGACGCAGAGACGCTGAGGGTTATATTCTTCCAGTCCATTGACGCAGCGTGTGATACCGCTCTTGAGAACAGCTTCACCAAAGTTCAGGAGGTATCCTAGCTTCAGTCCGGTCAAACGCAGGTAGGTCTGCACCTGTTTCTTGTGTGCCGGCACGATTCGCTCGACCGACTTGAGTTCCAAAAGCACCTTATTCTCGATGATGATGTCGGCCCGAAAGCCCTCGTCAAATCTGATCCCTTTGAAGACGATGGGCACCGGGACCTGCCGCTGCACCCTTAACCCACGGTCGGACAACTCACGGGCCAAAATGACTTCGTAAACCGCCTCCAGGAGCCCCGGCCCAAGCTCCCGATGAATATGGATAGCCGCTTCGAGCAGCTTCGTTCCAATTTCATTTTCTTTCATTTCCATACAAACTCTGCGCCTCGGCGTCTCTGCGCGAGATCATTTTTCTGCGCCGCCTGCTTTGGTCGGTTCTGGGGTGCGAAGCAGAGGCGCAGCGGTGCGCTCCTGCACGTAATCGAAATCGATGCCGGGGCTCAGTTCGACGAGCCGAAATCCGTTCGGCGTGACCTCGATCACGGCGAGATCGGTGTAGATGCGGTTCACGACGGCCAATCCCGTCAGCGGAAAGGTGCACTTTTGCACGAGTTTCGCCTCGCCTTCCCTGGTGCAATGCTGGGTGATGACGAAGATCGACTTCACGCCCGCGACCAGGTCCATGGCGCCGCCGACTGCGGGGATGGCGTCGGGCTCGCCCGTGGACCAGTTGGCCAGATCGCCGTTCTGCGCGACCTGGAGCGCGCCGAGCACGCACAGATCCAGGTGGCCGCCGCGGATCATGGCGAAGCTGTCCGCGTGATGAAAGTAGGCGGTGCCCGGCAGCGCCGTCACGCGCTGTTTGCCCGCGTTGATCAGCTCGGGATCGCCTTCGCCGGGCCTGGGCGCGGGGCCCATGCCGAGCATGCCATTTTCTGTGTGGTAGATGAGCGAGCGGCCCTCCGGCACGAACTTGGCGACCAGCTCCGGAATGCCAATGCCCAGATTCACATACGAGCCGTCGGGAATGTCCTGCGCCAGGCGCTGCGCCATCTCCTCGCGCGTTCGCCCAATCACTGGCGGCTTCGTCATGGGTAGGACGCTCCTGCCTCGACGAGTTCCGATTCGTGGGCCGGGTTGGCGATGGCGACGACGCGATCCACGAAGATGCCGGGCGTGACGATCGACTCGGGGTCCAGCTTGCCCGCCTCGACGACCTCGGCGACCTGGACGATCGTGACCTTGGCCGCCATCGCCATCACCGGGCCGAAGTTTCGCGCCGTCTTGTTGTAGAGGATGTTGCCGTGGGTGTCGGCGACCCGCCCCTTGATGAACGAGAAGTCCGCGCGGATGCCGTGCTCAAGCAGATACTTTCTGCCGCCGAATTCCCGGCATTCCTTGCCTTCCGCCAGTGGCGTTCCCACCGCGGACGGCGTGTAGAACGCCGGGATTCCAGCTCCGCCGGCGCGGATGCGCTCCGCGAGCGTTCCCTGAGGAACCAATTCCAATTTCGTGCGCCCGCTTCGGTAGAGCTCGGGAAAGACGGTCGAGTTGGCGGTGCGCGGAAACGAACAGATGACCTTGGAAACGCGGCCCGCCTTGAGCAGCGCCGCGAGGCCGACCTGGCCGCTGCCGCAGTTGTTGCTGATCATCGTCAGATTCGTGGCGCCCTGGTCGATCAGCGCGTGGATGAGCTCGATTGGACTGCCCGCTTCGCCGAAACCGCCGAACATGATGGTGGCGCCGTCGAAAATGTCCGAGACAGCCTCGGCCGCGCTCGCCACCCGCTTGTCGATCATTCGGCGCCTACCAGAAGAGAGGCGCGATCCGCCGCCGCGGCTTGCAGAGCAGTGGCGCGAACCGGCGCCTGTCCGGGAGCCGCCACCCGCGCGTAGTCGTACAAGCCGGCCTCGTCGAACAGAACGCGGTCCTCGTAGTCGTCGAACCAGAGCGCCTCGGGGTTGCGGCCGACGATGCAGACCTTGCCGCGGTCGGGAGCGCTGCCGGCGTTCCGAAGAATCTTGAAGATCAAGACGCCATTCTCGCTGCCCGCGAGTCCCGGTATCCCCTCGTTGGTGACCGCCGCCACTTCGGTCTTGCCTTTGTAATGGGTGATGGAAAGGCGCGCGTGGGTCTCGACGCCCGACAATCCCTTTTGCGAGGTGTTGAGAATATTCCACGCGGTCTCGATCGGAACGTTGAACGACTTGTAGGCGATGATGTCGCGCCCGCAGAAGAAGTAGTGGTTATGACCGCCGGCACGCACGAACTCGCGCTGCAGAATGCGGAGGGCGTCCGGGTCATCGTTGATGCCCTTGATGATCGGCGCCTGGTTCTCCACGGTGAGCCAGCCGCGCGAGGCCAGGCCCCGCATCCCCTCGCCCGTCGCGGGGACCCATTGCTTGAAGCCCTGCGCGTCCTCGATGTAGTTTCCTTCCGCATCCTTGGCGAGGAACTCGTCCGGGTGCTCGAAGTGCAGCATCATGTGCAGGCCGACCTGCGGGTAGGTCTCGTGGAACCGATCGAGCATCGAGAGGAAGGTGCGGTCGAAGCGCTGGGGATAGAACGCCATCTCCTTGGTGCCGATGCGGATCGACTCGACGCCGGCTTCGGCCAGCGCGCCGAGCCAGGCCGCGATCTTTGAATTGTTCAGCACCATCGGGTCGCCGCCCGAAAGCAGGATCTCGCGCAGCTTCTCGCGTCCGCTTTCGGGGTGCACGCCGCCGTTCTTGGCCACGGCCGCGTTGTGCTGCTTGATGTAGGGGATGATCTCGGGGATCATCGCGAGACCCTTCTTCGCGATGGTGCCATCCTTTCGCTTGATCTGCTTGCGGGCGATCAATTCTTCGCGATAGCAGAAGCGGCAATGGGCCGAGCAGGTCGAGACGACATACATGAGTCCCATCTCGTACTTGTGCAGCAGGCCCTCGACGGGGGCTGTAGTCCATCTGGTTGCCGGGATCCTCCGAGCCCGCCAGATCCATCGTCTCGCCGGGGTCGGCCTTGACGATGCGCTGAATCGCGGCGCTGGTCCTGGCCAGCTCGTAGTAATGGCGCGTGATCTTCACGGGCATCCGGGATTCAACGTCACGATCGGTGCCCTTGAGCGCTTTGAGGTTTGTCACCTCGTCCTTGGAGTAGAAGTTGAGCATGTCCTCCGGCGCCTTCTCGTGGAAGAAGGGGCCGAGCCCACTGATAATTTGCCGCTCATAGCGGCCTTCTTCGACGCTCTCGAGAAACTTCTGCTCGCGTGCGGTAGGGACGTAGGGTTGTGGCTGTGTCATTGTTCGGGCTCCATTAAGAGAATTAATGTCCATGGATCAGTTCCCCATTTCTACGCCAGAATTCCCATCCTATAAAGGCATTTTGTGGCGAAGGTCGATCGTGCTTCATCGACTCTGCAACTTGGCATGAACTCATTGATCGCAAAAGCGCAACGATGCCAGGTGCACGTTCGCGGCCAGCTTTGCTGGGTTGCGTTGTGCTCATGTTCGTTATGCTTTTTTAAGACGATATTTGGGCGGCGTGGTGGAGGTGCGCTCGATCATCTTGCGCGCCTCGAGGTCGAGTTTCACGGTTTCGTTATACCAATTGATGTTGCCGTCGAATTTGTTCGCCAGGCTTTGATTCACCTGTTCGGAAAGTTCGGTGTGAGTGAGTTGCTTCTTCCGCAGCGCGGCCACAATCGCCTTCTTCACCGCGTCGTATTTTTCCGAGCTGATGTTCACCCCGCGTTTGCCTAACGGGTGTTTGGTCAGGATTTTTTCTTCGTTAGGGGATTTTTTCATTCCTTCACTTTCTGCGGAGCCGGCCCGTTGCAGCCGTGCTTGACCGGATCGATCCGACGCATCGGTCTCTCGCGCGTTTGTTCCTCGGTCACATGCGCGACGAGACCCGGCGTGCGCGCGATCATGAAAATGCGGGTGCGCGCCTGACCTTCCCGGCCGATGATCCCCTGCACCAGGACGCGCTTCGTTTCGTCGATCAGGATTGCCATCGCGATTTCGTGATTGAACTAATGCTTCTCACCGCCAGCCATTTCGCGGGCACGAGCCTGGCCCATCAGTGCTCCCCGGCGCTGCGGAGTCATTGTCAGGCTGCGTGCAAATTCCTCCAGCGCGTCCGGCCCGCGATTTAATTCCAAGAGGAGATCGCCAAGCTGTTCGCGCGCCGGAACGATCGCTCCCGGTGTGACGGGACGTTTTTCGACCGCGTCTTCTTCGTCGGCGGCGGCACGCATGAATTTGAGCGCCTCATCGTTTTTGCCTTCGGCGCGCCTGATCCATGCCAGCGCCTCTTTCGACTGCACCTGAACCTGCGTTGCCCAGTAGTCATCCCCAGCTTTGCGCAGCTTCTCATACGCGGCCTGCAATTGGTCGAGAGCGCGCACTGCTGCCACAGGCTCTCCGCTACGCGCCAGTCCCACCGCACGCGCCCATGCCGTGACCGCGAACACTTGCGGCTGGGTGCCGGCGATCGGCTCAAGCTGTGCAGCCTCCGCCCATTGCCGACGCTCCATCGCGTAGCGCACTGGCATCGCGCTCGCCGCATATCCGACTTTAAACTCGCTCGCGTGCAGATTCGGCATCCCGCGCAAATCCTCAAGCACCCGCCCAGCTTCGGCATCGCGACCGAGTTGCAGGCAGGCGTAGGTGAGATAATCCATGGCGTGCAATTCCTCGCCGATGTCGCCTTGAACATGCGCAGCTTTTCTCGCGGCGAGGTTTGAAGCAATGGACTCCTCCCACATCCCCAGGCGCGTGTAAATGTGCGAAGGCATGTGCAACGCGTGCGGGGCCGACGGCGCAATCTTCGAATAGGCCTGGGCGGCAGCCAAGCCGCGGCTTGCCATCTCGGAATTATCGCAGGCGTGAATCAAATAGTGCGGAATGCCCGGATGCTCCGGATACTTTCGGAACAACGGCTCGAGCAGGGCAGCAGCTTTCTTTTCGTTCGCATGAGTTTTGTCGGTCGGCGAAGCAGTCGCGATCAGGGCCAGTGCATAAAAGACCTGGCACTCGACGTCGTCGGGATTGCGTTCGGCCAGTTTGCCCATGGCCAATGTGTAAGAGCGTGCTCGCTCGCGGTAGGGGACCGAATCCGCGTCCGTATAAATTATTTCCAATGCATCAATAAATCCTCGCTCCTGTTCTGAGCCGCCGAGATGTCTTGCTTGATCGATCTCGAGCTTGCCACCCGCCACCTCCCCTGGCGCGACATATGGCTCCCAAAGCTGATGGAAGTGGGCCATGGCCACGCCCCAGTGGGCCATGGCACAATTGGGGTCTTTCGCGATCAAATCGCGAAACGCTTTCTCCGCGGCCGAGTAGGCAAACGAATGTAAAAGCGCTACCGCCCGCTCAAACTCTTGCTCCGCATCCCCAGAGCACGAGATGGGGAACTTCACGAGACCAAGTTTTTCCGGGACAGGGTGCTCGTGTTCCGGAGCGGCAAAAACCGATTGGCACTCCCCCGACGCCAGCCACATGAGACAAACGGGCAGCGCGAAGATCACTCGAAGCGGTCGATTCTGAGATGCCATGAGCCCTTCGTTCCGCCTGACCAGGCCGGTTCGTTAGGCGGTCGAGCTGCCTTCTTCCGGACCGCCGAAGCGGATTCCCTGGGCGAGCGGCAATTCGGTCGAGTAGTTGATCGTGTTCGTCGTCCGCCGCATGTACATCTTCCACGAATCGCTCCCGCTCTCGCGTCCGCCGCCGGTCTCCTTCTCGCCGCCGAAAGCCCCGCCGATTTCCGCGCCGCTCGTGCCGGTATTGACGTTGGCAATGCCGCAATCGCTGCCCGCGGCGCTGAGAAACTTCTCGGCCTCGCGGACGTCGTTGGTGAAAATGGCAGAGGTCAGTCCCTGCGGCACCCCATTGTTGATCGCGAGTGCTTCGTCGAAATCGCGGTAGGTCAGCAAATAGAGGAGCGGCCCAAAGGTCTCGTCGTGCACGATCTTGTAATCGGGTTTCGCATTCGCCAGGCAGGGCGTCATGTAGCAGGCGCCGGAATATTTCTCGCCATTCAGGCGTTCGCCTCCGTAAAGAACCTCGCCGCCCTCGTCCTTCAATCGTTGAATCGAATGCAGGACCGTGTCGACCGCGTGGCTATCGATCAGCGGGCCCATCAACGTTTTCTCGTCGAGCGGGTGCCCGATCGACACCGTTTTATACGCGGCCAAAAGCTTCTGGCGCACCTGGTCGGCGACCGATTCATGCATGATCACGCGACGGGTGGAAGTGCAACGCTGACCGGCGGTACCGACCGCACCAAAGAAGATCGACTGGGTCGCCATCTCGAGGTCGGCGCTCGGGCAGACGATAAGCGCATTGTTGCCGCCCAGTTCCATGATGGTTCGACCGAGTCGCCCGTGCACGGTCTTTGCGACCTCGATCCCCATCCGCACCGAACCGGTCGCGGAGATCAGAGGGATGCGATGATCCTCGGAAAGTTTTTGCCCGACGGTCACGCGATCGCCAATCAGGAGGGTGAAAATCGCCGGATCGGCGCCCGTCGCCCGACAAACGCGTTCCGCGATCTTGATCACGGCAATGGCGGTCAGCGGCGTTTTCTCGGAGGGCTTCCAAACGGTCGCGTCACCGCAGACCGCGGCGAGGGCCGCGTTCCAGGACCAGACTGCGACCGGGAAATTGAAGGCCGAGATCACGCCAACAACTCCGAGCGGATGCCACTGCTCCATCAAGCGATGGTTCGGCCGCTCGGACTGAATCGTCAGGCCATACAGCATCCGCGATTGACCGACGGCGAAGTCGCAGATGTCGATCATCTCCTGCACTTCGCCTTCGCCTTCGGCGAGAATCTTGCCCGATTCGAGCGAGACAAGTCTGCCAAGATCGCCCTTTTTCTCGCGCAGGGCGTTGCCGAGCTGGCGGACCGTTTCGCCCCGCACCGGGCCGGGGGTAACGCGCCATTTGGCGAAGGCTTCCGCCGCGCGGCGCATCACCTTTTCGTAATCGTCCGCAGAAGCAGTGCGAAACTTGCCTAACAATTTACCGTCGACCGGCGAGATCTTCTCATGGACGGCGCCGCTGCCGTGCCATTCGCCGGAGAACGCGCCGGGATTTTCGTCGTCGAGGCCAAGATTTTTGAGGACGTCATGCATACTTAGGGTGCGCGAGCTTCTAGCTTACGCGGTTGGTAATCTGCAAGCTGGAAGCTTGCGCTACCGTTTCATCTGCGCGCGAATTAGCTCAATCGCTTCGTCGACCACTTCCTTCGTGATATCGAGCGCCGGCCGGAACCGGATGGCACGCTCACCGGATTTCAAGGCGAGGACGCCGCCATCAAAGAGCCCTTTCCAGACTTCATTGCGGGTCGCCCGATCCGGCAGATCGAAGGCGAGGAACAAACCGCGACCGCGCACGGCCGTTACAATCGGATTCTCCTTTTGCAGCTCGAGCAGGCGATTGAGGAAATACTCGCCCACGATGCGTGCATTCTCGACCAGGTTTTCCTCCTCGATGATTTGGAGAAAATGCGTCGAGCGCACCATGTCGGTGAAGTTGCCGCCCCAGGTCGAGTTGATCCGGCTCGGGACGCGGAAGCAGTTGTCCTTCACTTCGTCGAGGCGCGGGCCGGCCATGACGCCGCAGACCTGCGCTTTTTTGCCGAAGGCGATCAGGTCCGGCACCACCCCGAAATGCTCGCAACACCAGTTGCGACCGGTGGCGCACATTCCGCACTGCACTTCATCAAAAATGAGGAGCATCTCGTTCTCGTCGCAGATGCGGCGCAGAGTTTGCAGCCATTCGCCCCGGAAATGATTGTCTCCGCCTTCGCCCTGGATTGGCTCAATGATGATCGCGGCAATGTCGACGCCTTTTTCCCGCACGAACCACATGATTTCCTCTTCGGATTTCTTTTCGCGCGCGATCACATCGCGGGTCCGCTCCGACTCGGCTAACGAGAAGTCAATAAAGGGAGTCGAGACGCGCGGCCATTTGAACTTGGCAAATAGATCCGTCTTCACCGGATCGGTGTTCGTCAGGCTCATGGTGTAGCCGCTCCGGCCGTGGAAGGCGTGGCGGAAATGGAGGATTTCGGTTCCGCGTTCGCCGAGGCCGGCCGCCATATTTTTGCGCACCTTCCAATCCATCGCGGCCTTGAGCGTGTTCTCGACCGCGAGCGCGCCACCGTCGATCAAGAGCATTCGCTCGAGCGGCGGCAAACCAACGACGCGCCAGAAGGTGTCGAGGAATTTCGCATAGCCTTCCGAGTAGACATCGGAGTTTGCGATTTTCACCTTCGCCGCGCGGAGCAGATCAGCCTTCACCTCCAGCTTGTCGAAGTGGGGATGATTGAAGCCGACTGGATTGGAACCGAAAAAGCCGTAGAGATCGATCAACCGCCGGTCGTGCGCCGCGTCGTAAAGATAGGAACCTTTGCTCTTCTCGAGGTCGATGACGATGCGAAACCCGTCGAGCAAGACGTGGTCAGCAATTTGCTCGAGAACCTTGGATTTCGATTCGGTTTTGGATTTTTCGCTCGCACTGATGCGACCGCGGGCAGAAGTGCGGGTCGCTTCGGTGAGCATGGATGGCATACTCATCCGCTGATGGTAACACAGGCATCGTGCCTGTCGAGTAGCGCGGGCTTCCAGCCCGCAGCATGTGCACGGGCAGGCGAGACGCCTGCCCGACGGACAGCCGGGACGGCTATGATACAATCCCTTTACGCAAGTCGCCGTGCTTCCCGGCGAGCAGTTCCTGCGTGAGATCGTAACCGGCGCGATCGGCATTCTGCGACGTGCCGGCAAAATGAGTATCGATCCGCATTTTTGCCGAGCGACAGAAATAGGTCGCGACCGACAAGATCTCCGCCGCCGGCTCGCCGCTCTCGATCTTGTACTGGGCGAAGGCGCAGGTCGCGCTCATCGCAAACAGCTCGGTTGCGATTCCGACAAATCGCGCGAGCAGCAACTGTTCGCGATCGAGCTTCGGACCGAAGCGCGTCATGGCGTGGAACAAACCGCGCGCCAGCCGTTTGCTCGCTCCGGCCGCGTAGCGCACGTGCGGGCGCAGTTCAGCATGCAACTTCTCGAGGTCGCCCGGGCTCCCGCCGGTCCACTGTTTGGGATACCAACTGGCATAAAATTTCCCCGACTGAAAAACCGCCTTGGCCCGTTCCGACGTCGGCAGCTGGGTGTTGAAAATCGCGCCGCCCACCTTGAGATGCGGATCGAGCGCTTCGCGCGCAATGAAGAGGCGCATAATTTCGCTCGAACCCTCGAAGATCATGTTGATCCGGCAATCGCGCAGATAACGCTCGATCGCGATGCCTTCCTCGCCGCGGCCCTCGAGCGATTGGGCGGTCTCGTAGCCGCGCCCGCCGCGCACCTGCATGGCTTCATCGGCGATCCGCCAGGTCGCTTCCGTCGCCCACATTTTGCACATCGCGGTTTCGATCCGCAGATCGCCCGCCTTGCGATCAACCAGCGCGCTGGTGAGGAACGTCATCGCCTCCATCGCGAAAACATTGCCCGCCATTTCGGCGATCTTGCCCGCGATCGCGTAATGCTGCCCAATCGGCACTCCCCACTGCACGCGTTCGCTGGCCCATTTGCGGCAAATTTCGAGCATCCGTTTCGAGAGACCAACACAGGCCGCCGGAATGGTCAGCCGCCCGGTGTTCAAGGTCGTCAGGGCAACCTTCAAGCCCTGGCCTTCCTTCGCGATCATGTTCTCGCGCGGAACGCGCACGTTGGTGAACTTGACGATCCCGTTGTAAAGCGCGCGCAGCCCCATGAAATGGCAGCGATAAGTGATCTCGAGCCCGGGCGAGTCGACATCGACGATGAAGGCGGTGATCTGTTTGCGCTCCTTGCCTTTCACGATTTTGGGCGGCGTCTTCGCCATCACGACGAGCACGCCGGCCTTGATCAGGTTGGTGCACCAGAGTTTCTCGCCGTTGAGAATAAACGCGGAGCCATCCTCGGTCGGATCGGCGCGCAGACTCATGTTTGCCGGGTCGGAGCCGGCGTTGGTTTCCGTGAGGGCGAAGGCCGAGATTTCCTTGCGCGCGACCCGCGGCAAATACTTTTTCTTTTGCTCATCGGTGCCGAACAAGAGGAGGGGCTGCGGCACCCCGATCGATTGATGGGCCGAGACGAGGGCGGTCAGGTTCGCGTCCCAACTGCCGAAGAGCATCGCGGCGCGCCCATAATTAACCTGCGATAATCCGAGCCCGCCGTACTCGGTCGGGATCTTAATCCCGAAGGCGCCCATCGCAAAAAGGTCGTCGATATTCTTCTGCGGGATCTCGCCAGTGCGGTCGATGTCGTCGGCGTCGACGTTCGTCTTGAGATATTCGCGCAGCTCGTTCAGGAACGGATCGCCCTTGGCCCGGTCCTCCGCGCTCTGCGCCGGATAGGGAAAAATGCGGTCGAAATCGTAACGCCCGATGAACAGATTGCTCGCAAAACTACCCCTCTCATCGAGCGGATCGCGCGAGCTTTCGGCGAGGTCGAGAGCGGCAGCCTTGCCCGCCGACATCTTGGAGGTGTCAATGACGGAATGTGTCTCGGCCTTGGTAGTCCTGGCGGTGGTGTCTTCGGCGTTTTTCTTTTCAGGCGCTTCGAGCGGTGTCTTCATAAAACTGTAGAGCGAGCTTCCAGCTTACTCCGTTCTCAGGCTGCAAGCTGGAAGCTTGCGCTACCCCTATTTTTCATAAAACTTCGTGCCCTTCTCCGCGTGCTGCCGGAGCAAATTGCAGGGCTCAAATTTGCCACCGTGCCGGTCGCCCGCGCGGGCCATTTCCGCGCTGCCGAAATGGTCGGCAAAACGAAGCGGCCCGCCACGCAACGGGGCAAAACCGGTCCCGAGGATCATGCCGTAGTCCGCGTCCTCCGGCGACGCGACGACCTGCTCTTCGAGGCAGCGCGCGGCTTCATTCACCATCAGGTAGACCAGCCGGAGCGCAAGATCGTCCGCGCTCAATTGCGGAGGATTTGCGGAGTGGCGCCAGGCTTCGATCGCCTCGTTAGGCGATTGCATTTTGCCTTCGTATTTGTAAAAGCCGCTCCCGGTCTTGCGCCCCAGCATTTTTGCCTCCTGCATCTTCGCCAGGATCGCCGGGGTGCGGGCGCGCGCGCCGAACGCTTTCTCGAGCGTGGCCGCAATGTCAACCGTGATGTCGACCCCGATCTCGTCGATCAAACGCAGCGGCCCCATCGGCATCCCCCACTCCATCAGCGCGGTGTCGATCGCTTTCGCATCCACGCCCTGCTCGAAAAGCTCCGCCGCGTCGAGCAGATAGGGAAAGAGGACGCGATTGACCAGAAACCCGGGACTGTCCTTCACTACCACCGGCACCTTGCCGATCTGCCGGGCAAAGAAGATCGCGCGTCCTTTCGTCTCGTCGGAAGTCTGCTTCCCGATCACGACTTCGATCAGTTTCATCCGGCTGACCGGATTGAAAAAATGCAGTCCGATGACGCGGCCCGGATGTTTCGTCTGGGCGGCGAGATCGCTGATCGAAAGCGCGGAAGTGTTGGTCGCGAGGATGTCAGTGTCGTCAATCTTCCCATCGATATCGTGAAAGATGGCTCGCTTGATTTCGAGTTTTTCGGAGGCGGCTTCGATCACGATCTGCACTTCCCGCATCGGGCCGGGATTCGACGACGCCACGATGCGCGAGCGGCCTTCCTTCGCTTTCTCTTCACTCATCAGGCCGCGCTTGACCGCTTCCCCGTAGGTTTTTTCGATCCTAGCCAGACCGCGATCGAGCAACTCGGCGCTGACGTCGCGCAGGATCACGGTCACACCACGCGAGCTGAGCCACTGCGCGATGCCCGAGCCCATCACGCCCGCGCCGATGACGGCGGCATGCACGACTTTCTCGCCTGGTGCGGTCTTCGATGGGCTCTTCTTGTATTTGTCGGCGAGGAAGAAATTGCGAATCAGGTTGCGAGTCGATTCTGTTTCGCCCAGTTCGACGATCGCGTCGAGCTCGCGGGCGAGCGATTCTTCGATCGAACTCGTCAGGCTGTGGTTGATGATTTCGGCCGCGCGGACGGGCGCAGGGTTTTGGGAACGCGGCGCTTCGATCGGCGATGCCAGACGTGCGGAAGCACGTCCCTCCGCAGGGATTCGCTTTGGCGAGTCCAATTTTTTGCGCGCCGCTTCGAGCAATTTGTCCTGTGGAACCACTTCATCGACCAGGCCGAGCTGCAAGGCTTCTTGTGCGGAATGAAGTTTGCCCTTGAGAATGACTTCGGCGGCTTTCTCCGGACCGATCAAGCGCGGCAGCCGCGTCGCTCCGCCCCAGGCGGGCACGAGCCCAAGTGTGGTTTCCGGCAAACCGATCCGCGTCGCGGGCGCATCGGACGCGACGCGGTAGTCGCAGGCGAGTGTGATCTCGTAACCGCCGCCGGCACAGGCGCCGTGAATCGCCGCCACGGTCGGAATCTTAAGCGCAGCGAGCCGGTTGAAAGTCCGCTGACCCTCGGCAATGAAGCCGCGCATCTCACCGCTCTGCGCCTGCCGGAGTAGCGTTTGCAGGTCCGCGCCGGCGATGAAGATCGACTTCTTCGCGGAAGTCACGATCACTCCTTTGAGGCCCGCCTCTTTCTCAATGAAATCGAGCTGTGAATCCAGGTCGCGCAATGCGGCGGCATCGAAGATGTTCGCCCCTGAATCCGGCCGATCGAAAATCAGCACACACACGCCATCGTCACCGACCTCGCGCCGGATCAAAGGCGCCGCAGAAGAAGAACTCATCTGGATTAGTTTGACCGGTTTCGCAGAAAATCCAAGCAGGATGGAAAATGGGGATGAAGCGTTTGAACGGTTAAAGCGTTGAAGCGAGACAGCGGTTAGGCTAAACAGCGCTTGGCTTCCGGCCGCTTCAGCGCTTCAAGGCTTTAACTCTTCAACCAAAACCAATGGTCGGCAGGATTCTATTGCCCGAAATCCAGAGCTTGATCGACGCGCGGAATTTCACCGCGCTGCGCGAGCTCTTTTCCGAGATGCCGCCGGCCGATGTGGCCGAGATCATTCTCGATCTGCCGGAGGACGAGCAGGTCATCATCTTCCGGATCCTGCCGCACGTGCTGGCCGCAGATGTCTTCGAGTATCTCGACGTCGATGTGGACGCGCAGCAGAAACTGCTTCGCGGCATGGCCCACGAGCAGGTCGTCTCGATCCTGAACGAGATGTCGCCGGACGATCGCACCGCGCTGCTCGAGGAACTCCCGAGCGCCGCGGCGCGCCAGCTCATCCGCCTCCTCACACCCGAGGAACGCCGCGTCGCGCAGGCGCTGCTCGGTTATCCGGAAGGCAGCGTTGGGCGCTTGATGACGCCGGACCTGGTCGCGGTCGATGCCAGCTGGACGGTGCGCGAGGTGCTCGACTACGTGCGCGAACACGGCCAGGATTCCGAGACGATCAACGTCATTTACGTTGTCGATGATCGCGGGAAACTGGTCGACGACATTCGGATTCGCGAGTTCCTCATCAAACCGCTCGACACCAAAGTCAGCGACCTGATGGATGAAAATTTCATCGCGCTCAATGTGACCGATTCGCAGGAAGAAGCGGTCAACGTTTTCCGCAAATACGACCGGACGGCTCTGCCGGTAGTCGATTCCAACGGCGTCCTCGTTGGGTTGGTGACGATCGACGACATGCTCGACGTTGCGGAAGAAGAAGCGACCGAGGACATCCAGAAATTCGGTGGCATGGAGGCGCTGGATGAGCCCTACATGCGGATCCCGCTCTGGAAAATGGTGCGGAAACGAGCCGGCTGGCTCGTCATCCTGTTCCTGGGCGAAATGCTGACCGCGACGGCCATGGCCAACTACCAGGATGAAATCGCCAAAGCCGTGGTGCTGGCGCTTTTCCTCCCGCTCATTATTTCAAGCGGCGGCAATTCGGGTTCGCAGGCATCGACCTTGATCATCCGCGCCATGGCCCTGGGCGAGGTGACACTGCGCGACTGGTGGCGGGTGGCGAGCCGGGAATTGCAGACCGGCTTGTCGTTAGGCCTGATCCTCGGCGTGATCGGCGGGGTGCGCGTCGCGGTCTGGTCGATTCTTGGGGAGAAATATTTTCATCGCGAGCTCTACGGACCACGCTGGCCGCTCGTCGCGATGACGGTCGGTGCGGCTCTCGTCGGCGTGGTGCTCTGGGGTTCACTCGCGGGCTCGATGCTGCCGTTTGTCTTGCGTCGGCTCGGCGCCGACCCAGCCACCTCTTCCGCACCGTTTGTCGCCACCCTGGTTGATGTCACCGGGTTGATAATCTATTTCAGCATCGCGCTCCTCATCATGCGGGGCGCGATGTTGTAGCAATCCTGCTCCCTCAGCGAATCGTCATTAGGCCGTCGCCTCGATCGCGACCCACTCGTTGCGGTTGCGGGAATCGGCCACCGCCTGCACCACCCGCATATAGCGCACTCCATCTTCGAAATCCGGATGCGGATTGATCCGGCCGCGCGATTTCACTGCCGCGATGAAATCATCTTCCACATGCCAGTTTGTCTCCAGATCGGGTGTCACTTCAGCGACGTGCAGGGCGCGATCCCCGATCCGGCCTGCATGCACCACATCCGAGCCGAAATCGTAGGTCAGTGTTCCAAGATCTCCATAAACCTCCAGCCGGTCCGCTGGCGCCTGGGCGTCGATCGCGCTGAATTCGAGTACCCCCTCCATCCCGTTGGCAAACGTGCAGAGGACGGTCAGCAGGTCGGGAATCATTACCTCGTATCCCTGGCGCATCGGCTGAATGATTTTCCCGCGCGCGAAAACGCCCGTGATCTCGCCGAACCAACTCTGCAAGACTTCCGCGTAGATCCCGAGCGTCAACGTGTTGAGGCCGCTGATCTCGACCCGCTGTCGCCAATGCGCCGGCGCGTCGGGATCAAGAAACCCGCTATTCAAACTCTGGAGCCGCAAATGGTGGGGCCGGCCGAGCACCTCCTCCGCGAGCAATTTTTGCACGAGCAGGTCGCCCCGCATCCCATGCGGCGGCGGGCAAAGCATCGTCACCAGTTCCGGATAACGGCGGGAGGCCGCGAGCATTTCCTCCGCCTCGGACAGGTCCATCGCCATCCGGGCCTGACAAAAAACATGCTTCCCCGCTTCGAGCGCCGAGATCGTCACGGCCGAATGCATATAGGGCGGTGTGCCGATCCAGATGATGTCGAGCTCGGGCATGCCCAGCAATTCCGCCCAGTTCTGCATTGGCGTCGCGTGCGGCGCGTTTTCGCGGCAGAATTCGTCCGCACTTTCGTAAGTGGCATTGCAGACCGCGATGATCTCGACGTCCGGATTGCGTCGCAACGCCGGCATGTGACGCAAGCGCACAACCTCGCCCGCACCGATAATTCCGAGGCGCAGTTTGCGATTATTTTTGTGATTCATGGAAGGTGCGCGCTCGGCCGGATTGACCCGGAAGGGTATTTGACCACGGTTCGCGGTGACCGTTCAACTCCAAAGCATTTGGAGTTTTGCGAGTGAGCTCCGGGCGACTTCGCGAACGCAGGAATCGCTTGACCGCTCCGGCGACTGACGGCAGCTTACGCCCCTCTCAAGCCCGGCTTATGTCAAAAGTTTGCAGCATCACAGGATCAAAACCCATGCGCGGCAGCGTCATTCATCGTCGCGGTATGGCGAAGAAGAAAGGCGGCGTCGGCCGTCACGTGACCAAGAACGTGCCCCGCACCTTCAATCCGAACCTGCGCGAACAACGCATCTGGGTCGCCGAGTTGAAGAAATTCGTGCGGATCAAAGTGACCGCGCGCGGGCTGAAAACGATCAACAAGAACGGCGCCTACGCGACGCTGAAAAAGGCGGGACTCGTTTAGCGGCTTTCCGCTGAATCGGCCGAATCTCCTCGATGGACGGATTTCGACGATTCTCAGGAACGAATCCTTCCTGACCGAAAGCTTCTTCTTCGTGGCAGCGAGTTTCCTTTACTTGCTCGGCACATCAGACTCAGCCTCGGGCTCTAAGCCCCGCGTGCATTTACTGTCTCCGGGAGCTTTGACAGATCAATCCAAGAAACAAGAATACCATGAAAACGCTGCGATTATTCGCAACGACCTGCGTGGCCCTGGTGCTGACACCATTGGCCATGGCGCAAAACCGACACGCCTTCATGGTTCTCTACTTGCCCTTGCTTATTCCCAAAAGCCGACGAAGGTGGCGACTCTTGGATTAGTTCTGTTCTGTTCGTAGTGCGGTAGATCGTCAGGTGAGTTTCCTCATTGGTGATTTGAAACCCGATTCCCGGGAACGGCTCTGTAGCTCGCAGGTATTGCTCCAAAAATCACAAATGAAACTATACGTAGGAAATCTCTCTTTTGAGACCACTGAAAACGATCTGCGCGATCTCTTCGCGCAACACGGCACCGTCACCGACGTCGCCATTCTCAATGATCGCGAGACCGGTCGCTCCCGTGGCTTTGGCTTCGTGACCTTCACCGATGCGACCGGCGGTAATGCCGCCGTCGCGGCGCTCAACGGCAAGGAAGTGTCCGGCCGTGCGCTGACCGTGAACGAAGCGCGTGCGCGCGAAGAACGCCCGCGGCAATTCGCTGGCGACCGCCGGTAAGCGAATCGCTTTTGATTCTGCAAGCCGGCGTCCATCATGGGCGCCGGCTTTGCGTATCAATCTCCAACCCAATGGCTGTAGACCCAAGGAAAGCGATCGAGATCGAGGGCAAGGTGATGGCCGTCCTGGCCGGAACCATGTTCCGTGTGCAACTCTCCAACGAGCACGTCGTGCTCGCCCATATCTCGGGCAAAATGAGAAAACGTTTCATCCGCCTGACGACGGGCGACCGGGTGAAATTGCAGATGTCGCCCTACGACGTCGACAAGGCCCGCATCGTTTATCGACTCGGCTAAAGTGGGAGGGGTCTTTGTGCCCCGATGGTGCGACAACGAATCGCGGCGCCAAGGCCCCTTCCACATTCTGGTTCTGACTTGCGATCAGGCGCGGATGTTTTTGGCGCGGACGGCGAGGCGCCGAATCATACCGCCAAAGATCATCCCGTGAATCGGGTAAAGGAGATGCTAGTAAGCCAGCCCGAGAAGTCCTTTCGGCGCAAAGAATGCGGTCTGGACCAGAAGCGGACGTGGGTCGCCTTCCTGCGCCTTGACTTCAAACTGCAGCCAGGCTTTCCCCGGCACTTTCATCTCGGCCCGCAGCCGGAGCAAACGTCCCGGCTCGATCGCTTCGATCCGCCAGAAATCGAGCGCCTCGCCGACCCGAATATCATCGGCATCGCGCCGACCGCGCTTTAAACCCACTCCGCCGCAAAGCCGGTCAATGGCACCGCGGACTCGCCACGTCCGGTTTATATAGAGCCAACCACGCGCACTCCCGAGGCCGGTGAAGGTTCGGAAAACAGCGTCGGCCGGTGCGTCGACGGTCACCTGCCGATGCTCAATGATCATGCCTTCGTGCATGGTAAGGGTGACGGGCGGGGCGCCGCGTTGACTCGTGGAAAGGGCTTCGCTCCAAGCGCTCTCGACAGCGTGCGCGTCGAGTTTTTCGAGCGCGATCTTCACTGCCGTCCGGTAGTCGAGCAGTTGGACGTCAGGGAAAAGGTGGCGCGCGCGATCGTCGCGGACGATAATTTCGTTGCGCAGACCAGCAATGAGTGGCCGTGCGATTTCCGCCGGGATCGGGGTGACGAAGTGAACCCAGTAAGAGGAAAGCTTCGGCGTCAACACCGGCACCGGCACGAGCCAGCGCTGCAGCCCGCGCACTTCGGCATAGAAGGTCAGCATCTCGCCGTAGGTGATGACGTCGGCGCCGCCGATCTCCAGTATTTGTCCGGCGCTCGCCGGAACGCGCATCGCCGCCACCAGATAATCGAGCACATTGCGGACGGCGATCGGTTGGATGCGCGTGTAAACCCAGCGCGGACAGATCATCACGGGAACGCGCTCCGTCAGATAGCGGATCATTTCAAAGGACAAGCTGCCGGAGCCGACGATCACACCGGCGCGAAACTCAGTCACCGGTAGACCGCTCTCGCGCAGCGCATCGCCGGTGTGCTGACGCGAACGCAGATGCGCGGAAAGTTCGGTTGCGGGATCGCCCAGTCCGCCCAGGTAGATCATCCTTTCGACGCCCCCGTTCTTCGCTGCGGCGCCGAAATTGCGTGCCGCCTGCAGATCGCGTTGCGAAAAATCGGACCCTGACCCGAGACTGTGCACAAGGTAATAGGCGACCGCCGCTCCGCGTGTTGCGTCGACGAGCGAATCCGGCCGCAGCACGTCGCCCTCGATCAATTCGATCTCACTGCGCCACGCCCGGCCCTGCAAACGCGACGCATCGCGCACCAGGCAGCGGATGCGAAAGCCCGCTTCGAGCAGCCGCGGGACGAGCCGACCGCCAATGTAGCCGGTTGCTCCGGTAACGAGAACGAGCGTGCCTGGGTCACCACCATCTATCGAGCTCCATCTCGCGGCGGCGCGCTCGAATTGGCTTCGCAACAAACGGTGAGTTTTGGACAATCGATGCAAAGCATGACCAACTTAAATCAAGGAAGATTGCCGCAAAGCAAACCTCATGAATAGCTGCACTAAAAACCCGGCGGCGGGATCCTGGCCGCGCACTCAACACCTATGAAAAGACAACGCATCATCTATCTCGTCGCCGGCACCCTCGTCCTTACCGGGCTCGCCCTTGGGCATTGGGTAAACCATCTCTGGCTGCTTCTCTCCGCCTTCGTTGGACTCAACCTTTTTCAGACTGCCTTCACCGGGTTCTGCCCACTCGAGAGAATTCTGATCAAGCTGGGCATCGGCCAGGCTGGCGAAGAGTGCGGCGCCGCGCCACAATAGGCGCCGATGAAGTTTCTGCGTTCGCACCTCACACTCGTTGTCGCGCTCGCGCTGGTCGCGTGTCATTCGAAAAAGGAGACCGGGTCCGAGTCGCTCCCGCCGGTCGCGGTTCGCACCGTCGTGGTGGAAAACAAGGAGCGTCCGTCGAGCGAGGAAGTCGTTGGGACGGTGCGGGCCAAACTGCATGCCGCGATCGAAGCCAAAGTCAACGCGCGGATCGAAGCCCTGCTCGTCGCCCCGGGACAAATGGTGAAGGCCGGTGATCTGATTGCGCAGCTCGACGCGCGCGAGATCCAGGCAAGGCTCGACCAGGCGCTCGCCATGCGTGAGCAGACGACGCGCGACCTCGCGCGCGGTCGCGAGTTGCTCGACAAAAAAATCACGACGCAAGCCGATTTCGATGCGGTGCAGGCACGAGCCAGTGTCGCGGAGGGCGCGGCTCGCGAGATGGAGACGATGCTCGGCTACACAAAAGTCGTCGCGCCTTTCGACGGAATCGTGACACGCAAGCTGGCCGATGTCGGCGACCTCGCGACGCCCGGCAAGCCAATCATCGAGATGGAAGACCCGCGCGCGCTGCGTTTCGAGGCCGACGTGCCCGAGGCGCTCATCGGCAACATTAAACTCGGCGCCAAACTTCCCGTGCGAGTGGCGGAAGGCGCGGCGCCCATCGAAGGCACCGTCGTCGAAGTGGCGCCGGTGGCCGACGACGCCAGCCGCACTTTTCTCGTGAAACTCGACCTGCCTCCGGCGGAAGGCGTGCGCAGCGGCCAGTTCGGTCGCGTGCTCGTGCCGACTGGTGAAGCGAAATCAATCCGCGTCCCCGCGGCGGCGGTCGTCACGCGCGGGCAAATGGAATGCGTTTTCGTGGTGGTAAGTGACCGCGCCCAGTTGCGCATCGTGCGCACCGGCAAACATGCCGGTGGCGAGGTGGAAATTCTGGCCGGCCTCAGCGCCGGCGAACGCGTCGTGAGCGCGGGCGCGGAGTCGTTGCGCGACGGGCAGCCCGTCGCGATTAAACCATGAACGCGGCGCGCATCCTCATCGCCGTCCTGATCGGCGCAGCGCTGGGCTCGGGACTCGGATATTTCGGCCAATGCACCTCCGGGACCTGCCCGCTCACTTCGACGTGGTGGCGTGGCGCCCTTTACGGAGGAACGATGGGCCTGCTCTTCGGACTTTCCGCACGATGAGCGACGCGAAAGAGCGAACTTCCGGCCTCGGCGTCGCCGGGCGGATCGCGCGCGCTTTCATCGACGCGAAGCTGACACCGCTCATCATCGTCGTGGCGGTCCTGCTCGGGATCGCGGCGATCATTCTGCTGCCCCGCGAAGAGGAGCCGCAGATCAAGGTGCCGATCGTCGATGTGATGGTGGACATGGCCGGGTTCAGCGCGAAGGAAGTCGAGGAGCGCGCGACCCGCCCGATGGAAAAACTGCTCTGGGAAATCCCGGGGGTGGAATACATCTACTCGACCTCGCGCGACAGCCAGAGCCTCGTCATCGTGCGCTTCAAGGTCGGGTCGAATCCCGAGGAGTGTCTCGTTAGGCTAACGGAAAAGCTGCGCTCGAATTTCGATCGCATTCCGCACGGTGTCGGCATGCCGTTGGTCAAGCCAAAGTCGATCGATGACGTGCCGATCCTCGCCCTCACTTTTCACAGCGCGCGTTACGATCATCTCACGCTCCGCCGACTTGTGGCGGAAGTGGACGATGCGGTCAAAGCCGTACCGCTCGTCGCCGAGACGACGATCATCGGCGGGGCGCGACGCGAAGTGCGCGTCCTGCTCGATCCGGTCCGGCTCGCCTCGCGCAACCTGAGCGCAGCTGGCCTTATCCCGATGTTGCAGCAGGCCAACCGTCAATATCGCGCCGGTGGCCTAACAACTAACAATCAGGAGTTCGTGGTTGAAACCGGCGCCTTTCTGACCAGCGCGGAGGACGTGGGCAATGTGGTCGTGGGCGTTTTTGGCGGCCGGCCGGTTTATTTGCGAGAGGTCGCGAAAATCGTCGATGGCGCGGAAGAGCCGTCGAACTACACCTTTTTTGGCCACGGTGCGGCGCGCGCCACCGCGCCCGACGAAGAACCGGCTGTCACCCTCAGCATCGCGAAACGCCCGGGCGCGAACGCGATCGCCGTCACCCACGAAGTGTCGCGCAAAATCGAAACGCTCAAGGGCACTCTCATCCCGCGCGATGTCGAAGTTTCGATCACCCGCAACTACGGCGAGACTGCGTCGGAAAAATCGAACGAGCTGTTGTTTCACATGGGCCTCGCCGTTATCGGCGTGTCGCTTCTTATCTGGCTCACCCTCGGCTGGCGCGAATCAACCATCGTCGCGCTCGCCATCCCAGCCACGCTCGGGCTTACCCTGCTCGTCTTTTACCTGCTCGGATTCACCCTTAATCGCATCACGCTCTTCGCCCTCATCTTCTCGATCGGCATCCTGGTCGATGACGCGATCGTGGTGGTGGAAAACATCGTCCGGCATTTTCATCTCCAGCAAAACAAAGGCCGTAACTGGGCCGCGATCGCGGTCGAAGCGGTCAGCGAAGTTGGCAACCCGACGATCCTGGCGACCTTCGCCGTCATCGCCGCGGTCCTGCCGATGGCGTTCGTCGGCGGCCTGATGGGACCCTACATGCGACCGATCCCGATCGGGGCGAGCGCGGCGATGGGCTGGTCGCTCGCGATCGCATTCATGGTCACGCCGTGGGCGTCGATCCGGATTCTGCGCTGGGGCAAAAAGTATTCGCGACTGACCGAAGGGACCGCGTCCACCGGCACGCAGAGCCACTTCGCGCACGAGGAAGATTTCTTCACCCGCATCTATCGGCGGGTGATGGGACCGATGATCGCGCAACCGCGCTGGCGCTGGATTTTTCTCGGCTCGATCAGCGGGTTGCTCCTGCTGGCGATGGCGCTGGTCGCGCTCGGCTGGGTGAAGGTGAAAATGTTGCCCTTCGATAACAAGAGCGAGTTCCAGGTGATCCTGAACATGCCGGAGGGCAGCTCGCTCGAACGGACCGCACAGGCCGCGCGCGAAATCGCCGCCGCCGTCCGCACGGAACCGGCGGTGACCGATTACCAGATCTACGCCGGCGTTTCCGCGCCATACAATTTCAACGGACTCGTTAGGCACTACTTCCTGCGCGAAGGCGCGAACGTCGCGGACGTCCAGGTCAATCTGCTCCCGAAAGGCGAGCGGAGCGCGCAGAGCCACGAGATCGCGAAACGCGTCCGCCCGCGCGTCGCCGCCATTGCCGCGAAATACGACGCGCGGGTTGCGGTCGCGGAAGTGCCGCCGGGCCCGCCCGTCCTGCAAACGCTCGTCGCGGAAATTTACGGCCCTAACGAATCCGAGCGTCACGCGCTCGCCCGCAAAGTGCGCGACATTTTCAAAAGCACGCCGGGCGTGGTCGATGTCGATTGGTACGTCGAGGCCGACCAACCGAAGGCGCGATTTGTCATCGATAAGGAAAAGGCCGCGCTCCATGGGATCAGCGCCGAAACAATCTCGGAGACGTTGCGCATCGCCGTCGGTGGCGAATCGGTCGATCTCCTCCACCTCCCGCGCGAAAAGGAAGATGTGAATATCATGCTCGAGCTGCCCCGTTCCGCTCGCACCACGCCGGACGAATTGCTCGCTTTACGCGTCCGCTCCGGCGACGCGAATGCGCTGCCCGAGCCGGGCGCCACCGGCACCGCACCACTCATCCCACTGCGCGAACTGGTTCACATTGAGCAGACCACGACCGAGAAAAGCATCTATCACAAAAACCTGATGCCGGTGACCTACGTGATCGGCGACGTCGCCGGCGCCATCGAAAGCCCCGTTTACGCCATCCTGAAAATGAACAAGGCGCTGGCGAAGCTCGACACACGTAAGTTCGGCGGCGACGGCACGCCGGTGCAAATCTACAACGCCGTCCAGCCTTTCACCGAAGCCAAGCCGGCGTTGAAATGGGACGGCGAATGGCAAATTACGATCGAAGTCTTCCGCGACCTCGGCTCCGCCTTCGCCGCCGTGCTCGTGCTGATCTACGTCTTGATGGTCGGTTGGTTCCGGAGCTTTATCACACCGATCGTGGTGATGGCCGCGATCCCCTTCTCGCTCGTCGGCATCCTGCCCGCGCACGGATTGCTCGGCGCGTTCTTTTCCGCAACCTCGATGATCGGCTTCATGGCCGGCGCGGGAATCGTGGTGCGCAACTCGATCATCCTGGTCGATTTCATCGAGCAGCGCCTCGCCGAAGGCATGCCGCTGGCGGAAGCGGTGGTCGATGCCGGCGAGGTCCGCTTCCGCCCGATGCTCCTGACAGCGATGGCTGTTGTGGTCGGCGCGAGCGTCATTCTGGCTGACCCGATTTTCAAAGGACTGGCGATCGCGCTCATGGCCGGCGAAATCGCGTCGCTGCTCATCAGCCGGATGGCCGTGCCGGTACTCTATTTCATGGCGAACAACCGACGCGCCGCGACAAGGGCAGGCTGAATACGGCGGCTTTAGCTGGAACGGAAGCAGCCATGCCGGCGGTTTCTGGAATTCCATTCAACCGCTACCTTCCTGCTTTGAAAGCCCTGCCTCGTCCCTGCTCCGTTACGGTCTCCGTTCCGGATTCATTTGCCGGTCTTGCGGGCGACACGCCCGCCGCTACACTGCTGCCCATGCCTTACAAAGACCTTACTCCGCCCGCCGGTGACAAGATCACTCGGACCGACAAATTGACCGTGCCGAATCATCCGGTGATCCCCTTCATCCGCGGCGATGGCACCGGGCCTGATATCTGGGCGGCGAGTGAGCGGGTCATGGATGCCGCGGTTGAAAAGGCTTACGGCGGAAAGAAGAAGATTTCCTGGTTCGAGGTCTTCGCGGGTCAGGCGGCGAAAGACAAATTCGATGACTGGCTCCCGGACGACACGGTAACGGCCTTCCGCGAATATCTCGTCGGGATCAAAGGCCCACTCACGACGCCGGTCGGTGGCGGGATCAGTTCGCTCAACGTGGCCCTGCGCCAGATGCTCGATCTCTACGTTTGTCTGCGCCCAGTGCAGTATTTCAAGGGAGTCCCCTCCCCTGTGAAGCGTCCGGAGAAAGTCGACATGGTGATCTTCCGCGAAAACACGGAGGACATTTACGCCGGGATCGAATGGGCCGCGGGCACGCCGGAAGTGAAGAAAATTCTCGATTTTCTGGAGAAGGAATTCCCCAAGGCATTTGCAAAGATTCGTTTCGGGACCGAGGCGAAAGCGAAGGATTTCTGGCAGGCAGTTGGCGCGAAAGATTTCCCGACCGATGTGCGCGTCGGCGTTGGAATCAAGCCGGTGAGTTATTCCGGCAGCGTGCGCCTGATCCACAGCGCGATCAGCTACGCGATCCAAAACAAGCGCAAGA
The DNA here is from genome assembly GCA_963742545.1 of uncultured Verrucomicrobiae bacterium. Classification (GTDB taxonomy): domain Bacteria; phylum Verrucomicrobiota; class Verrucomicrobiia; order Chthoniobacterales; family UBA10450; genus Palsa-1392. The sequence continues at coordinate 129,262 of CAVUMF010000009.1, forward strand.
GCGTTACGCTCGTGCACAAGGGCAACATCATGAAGTTCACCGAGGGCGCGTTTCGGGACTGGGGTTACTCGGTGGCGAAACAGTTCTTCGGCGCGGAGGAACTCGACGGCGGGCCATGGTGCAAAATCCCGGAGGGCAAACCGGGCGCCGGGATTGTGATCAAGGATGCGATCGCCGACATCACACTCCAACAGGTGCTGACTCGGCCGGAGGACTTCGACGTGATCGCGACGCTGAACTTGAACGGCGACTACCTGAGCGACGCGCTCGCTGCGCAGGTGGGCGGGATCGGCATCGCGCCCGGCGGAAACATCAATTACATCACGGGCCACGCCGTTTTCGAAGCGACCCACGGCACCGCACCGAAATATGCGAACTTGGACAAGGTAAATCCGGGCTCGGTGATTCTGTCGGGCGAGATGATGTTCCGTTACATGGGCTGGACCGAAGCGGCCGATCTGATCGTGAAGGGCTTGAACGGCGCGATCGCGAGCAAGCGCGTAACGTATGATTTCGCGCGGCAGATGGACGGCGCGACCGAAATCAAGTGCTCGGCTTTCGGCGACAATGTGATCGAGCACATGTAGACGCAGATTGTAGGGCGGGCGCTCCGCCTGCCAGGACCTTGTCGGTCGGCAAGAGGTCCGGCAAGCTGTGCATCGGCCCCAATCCCGGATTCCACGAGGGCATTGGCGAGCTGGCCGCGCTCGCCTCCAGCCAGGTGCCCTATCTAAAAGCGAAGGGAATCTTGCCCGCCGACTTCAAGGAGGATAAGACGCAGTTCCTGCTCGACGATGCGCTCTCCCGCTCGGTGTCGTTTATCTTTTTTCGTCTCCGGCGCGATGACGCAGTGGGAGGCCGACGTTTATGCGCATCATCTCGATAACGATGAGTGGAACGAGCGCTGGTGGGAATACGTCAGCAAAACGCATTTCAACGACACTGCGGCTTACTACTACAATTACGCGGTCGCGACGGTGCTGAAGTTTCAGCTGAACGATTACATCGCGCGCAAGATTCTCCATCAGCCGCCGCAATCACGTAACTACGCCGGAAACAAGGAAGTCGGCGGGTGGCTTCTACAACATGATGAAAAAGGCCGACACGGAAGATTGGAGAAAAGTGCTAAAGGACGCGACCGGCGAAAATCTCTCGACCCGACGCGATGGTCGAATATTGCAAGCCGCTTATGGCCTGGCTCGAGGAGCAAAACAAAGGGCGCAAGATCCGGTTGGGATCAGGACGACAAGGAGCGTCAGGAACACCGGGAAAAGGAAGAGCGCGCCGAGCGCGGCTAAGAGCAATGTGGGAGGGGGAAGCGGGCGGGATCGCGAATCCAGACGAGAACCGGACGATGCCGACACTACCGGCTGCGCGATGCAGCCCTCGCGCCTAACGACGAACTGCACGCCGATGTCGAGGAAACCAAGGAGCGGATTCTCAAGTTTGCTTCCGACGGCTCCATGTCGAACGGGTCGCGGCGCCGAGCGGGTGGCCCTTGGAGCACATCCTGCTGATCGGTGCCGACGGCTCCGCCTTTGGGCCAGAATTTATTTGCCGATGCCCTCAGGTCGAACCATGATCTGATGGATGTCTGCGAAGAATTTTCGCGGATCAAGTAGCGGACGGCGCTCTCCCACCTAGATTCGCTCCGCTCGCGAATGGCAACGTTCGCGCTTCTCCATGCCGCAAGCGGAACCAAATATTGACTGGTCGGCGATCACCCGATTCGTCAACCAGCTTGATCACGATCTGCGCAATCATTTGAACGCGATCGAGCTGCAGTGCGCACTTCTAAACGACCTCGTAGATGAGCCGGAACCAAAGGAGGAAATTCAGCGACTGCGCGAGCTGACCGGGCAGTTGGAAGCCGACCTGCAAAGACTTTGCGATCGACTTGCGAAGGTTCGGTTGACGACGCTGCCTTACCAGGCCCGGGAGCTGGTCGAGGATCTGCGCGCGAAACTGGAGCGCGAGCAGGCGGAGGAGGCGGCCGCAATCGAGTGGCAGATTTCGTTAGGTGCGGAGTCGTTCGCGATCGATCCGCAACTCCTGCTCGAAGCGTTTGTCGAACTGTTCAGGAACGCTTTCACTCACAGCCGGGCCGAAGGCGCGATTGTTTTCGAGGTGCGAGGCGCCGGGGACGCGATCGAGTTCGTCCTGCGCGAACCGAAGATGAAGTTCGATGGGGCGACGGAAAACTGGGGCATGCGCCCCTTCGAACAAATCCGGCACGGGCATTATGGTCTTGGCCTCTTCCGAGCGCGCAGTATTTTCGAAGAGCACCATGGCACGCTTCGCGCGCAGTTCGATCCGGCCGCTTCGGTTCTCGTCACGACCGTTAGCCTGCCCCGACTTGCGCCCTGAGCCGGCGCGGCTCGCCCACTCCCGCAGGAGCCGCCGATGACTGCCGAGAGCCAACGCATTCTTATCATCGACGACGAACGTCCGATTCTGATGACGCTCGAGGCGTTGTTAGGCCGGCGTGGCTACGCGGTAGAGGTGGCGAACAATGCGACCGCCGGGAGGCGTTTGCTCGACAGCAAAACGCCTGCGCTCGTCCTGCTCGACCTGCAGCTGCCCGATGCCGATGGCCTGCAGATGCTCGGCCAAATTAAGAGAGATCATCCAGAGACGCAGGTCATCATCCTCTCGGCCCACGACTCGCTCAACAACGCGATCGAATCGATCAAGCGCGGCGCCTACCATTTCATTAGCAAACCGTATGCGCCGGAAGAGCTGCTCAGTCTGGTGGAAAAGGCGCTCGAGAAACAATCGCTCCTCCGCGAGACGTTCGAGCTGCGCGAGACGACCCAGCAATTGAAGAAGCGCCTGGCCGAAGCGGAGACGCGGCTGGCGCCGGTTTTTCAGAGTAAGGTGATGCAGGAGATCGATGAGCTGATCACGGCGATGGCCCCGTCGGAAGCCAACGTCCTCCTCACGGGAGAAAGCGGCGTCGGCAAGGAAATCATCGCAAACTTGATTCACACTCGGAGCCGGCGCGGAGACAAGCCGATGGTAAAGTTGAATTGCGCGGCCTTCCCGCAGGCGATGATTGAGGGCGAGTTGTTCGGCTACGTGAAGGGTGCCTTCACGGGCGCGACGAACGATTTCCGCGGCATGATCGCAGCGGCGGAAGGGAGCACGCTTTTCCTAGACGAAATTTCCGATATGCCAGCGGAATTGCAGACACGATTCCTGCGGGTCCTGCAGGAACGCGAATTTCGCCCGTTAGGCAGCACACAGACTTTGAAAGCGGATTTCCGTGTTGTGGCGGCGACGAATCGCCCGGTCCACCAGGCGCTGGCCGAGAACCGGCTGCGCTCCGATCTCTATTACCGGCTCAACACTTTCCAGATCGAATTGCCGCCGTTGCGTGAACGAAAGGAAGACATCCCGCCGCTTGTCGCTTCGTTCGTGAAAAGGTTCGCGCGGCAGCTCGGAAAACCCGAGCCCTCGATTGCACCGGAAGCATTCCAAAAATTGCTCGAATACGACTGGCCGGGGAACGTGCGCGAGCTTCAGAATGCGATGGAATACGCGGTCGTCCTCGCGCGGCAGGACCAGGTCACGGTAAAGGAATTGCCGGCTGAAGTGCGTCTGCCGGTTGCGCTGCAAAAGACGGAGCGTGCGACCAGCTCGACGCGCGGTGCCGTGCGCAACCTGCATGATATGGAGCGGAGCGCGATCCTCGACGCGCTCGCGCAATGTCATGGCAACAAAAAGAAAGCAGCCGCCTTGCTCGGCATCCAGCGCCCGACGCTTTATAATAAAATGAAGCGTTACGAGATTCAGTTGTGAGGGGGAGGTTGGGAAATGTGAATGTTGGAGTAATGGAAGCCGGGGCGGAAGTCAGCCTATCATCTCATTACTCCACCGCTCCACCAAGCAATGTCTGGTCATCAGGATAAAGTTCTCGAGCATGCGCAACGCGAATTTGCCTCCACGCACGAGGCTGATCCGCCGCACCTGCTCCCGCTCTACCAGAAGTTTCTTAAGATCGAAAATCACCGCCTGCGTTTGCGACACAAAGCCGGGGGGGGCGGCCGCGAAGTGTGCGCCAGCCGCGCCGCGCTCATCGATATTGTCCTGAGGCATGTGTTTGCGGCGGCGAGTACGGCGGCGCAGGCTCGCAACGGAAAGAAAATTGTTCCGGTGAGCCTGGTCGCGCTCGGCGGCTACGGACGCGGGGAGCTCAATCCGGGGAGCGATGTCGACGTGATGTTTCTTCATCCGCATACCGGGAAGGAAGTGCCCGATTCGCTCGCGCATACGGTCGAACAGGTTCTCTATTTTCTCTGGGACGTCGGGTTCAAGGTCGGACACTCGACTCGGTCGGTGCGCGAAGCCGTGGCGCAAGCCAACGGCGACATGTTGACCAAGACCGCGATGCTGGAAGCGCGACATCTGGCAGGCGATGCGGAACTTTTCCAACGCTTCCGCGCGCAATTTCGCCGCCACTGTGTGCAGGGGTACGAACGCGAATACATCGCGGCCCGCATGGAAGACCAGTTACAGCGCCACCAAAAATTCGGCAACAACGTTTACCTGCAAGAGCCGAACGTGAAGCGAGGTTGCGGCGGACTGCGCGATTACCAAAACCTCCTCTGGATCACGTATTTCAAGGAAGGCGCACTCACCACGACGCATCTGGTGGGGAAGGACTGGCTGAGTGCGGAGGGCCGCCGACAGATCGATGCCGCCTACGATTTTCTTCTCCGCGTGCGCACGCAACTCCATTACACCAACGAGCGCTCAACCGATGTGCTGCATCTCAGCCTCCAACCGGAGGTCGCGCGCGAACTCGGTTACCAGCAGAAGACGCCCATTGCCAGAAACGAAGCGTTCATGAAGGACTACTACGAGCACACGCGCAATATTTTCCGGATCACGGAGCGGTTGACCGAACGCTTCGCGACCGGTGCAGCAACGACGACGCGCCGGCTCTTTTTCCCACTGCTCCCGCGCCGGAGGGCGCGGGCAGAGCACTTCGAAAGTTTCTTCAGCCGCACCGGGCAACTGCATGTCACCGACCCGCAACTCTTTGTCCGAGAGCCGGAGCAGATGATGAAGGCATTTGAGCACGCGCAGGAACGCAAGCTGGAGTTGAGCGCGGAACTAACGGACGCGCTCGGACGCCGGTTGCGTTTCGTGACGCGCGAGTTTCGTTATGCCAAGGCGCCTCGGGAAATTTTCGCGCGCATCCTCAGGCGCAAAGGCAAAGTCGGACGCATCCTGCGCCTGATGCACGAAGTGGATTTTCTCGGACGCTACCTGCCGGAGTTCGGACAACTCACCTGCCTCGTGCAGCACGAATATTTCCACCGTTATACCGCGGACGAACACACGCTCGTTTGCATCGACAAACTGGACGAGCTCCGCAAGACGCAGGATCTAAAATTGCAGCCCTACCGAGAACTGTTCGAAACGATTTCCGATTCCTACGTTCTTTATCTGGCCCTTCTTCTACACGACACGGGCAAGGGCGTCGGCGCGCGACCGCATTCGGAGGCGAGCGCGCTTTTTGCGCAAGGCGTGGCGGCGCGCCTGCAGCTCGCATCCGAGCAACGCCGTTCGCTCGTCCTGCTGGTCGACCATCACGTCACGCTCTCCAGCATGGCGCAGCAGCGAAACGTCGATGATCCCGCGACGGTGATCGAGTTCGCCAACATCGTGAAGTCGCAGTCGAACCTCGACGCGCTCATGCTTCTTACCCTGGCCGATGGACAGGGCACGACCGACGCCTGGTCGGATTGGAAGGAGTCGCTCGTCTGGAGTCTCTATCGCGCGACCTCTCGTTATCTGCGGGACCAGGAAGGTTTCGTTGCGCAGGGGAAAATGGAACGAGAGCGACTCCACCTAGCAGTGGCCGCCAGACTCCCGCCCGATTTCGCAGACGAGATCGAAGCGCATTTCGATTACATGCCGGATAACTATTTCCACGCTTTTCGGTCCGAAAAAATTGGCGCGCACCTCGAACTTTTTCGCACTTTCTGGCGCAATATTTATCTGGCCAACGAGCCGGCTTTCGCGCCCGCCTTGCGCTGGGAAGCGCTGCCGGAGCAAGGGCACAGCACAGTCTCGATCGTTACCTGGGATCGGCAACATCTTCTGGCCAGCATCGCCGGCGCGTTTGCCGTCGCCTCGCTCAATATCTTGAGTGCGGACATTTTTATCCGTGGCGACAATCTCGCGCTCGATGTTTTCCGGGTGCGGAACGAGAAGCTGGGACCGGTAACGAGCGAAGCTGAAATCGCGACGGTGGAATCGAATCTGCGTCTCGCCTTGAAGGACGAGCGCTTCGATTTCGCGCCGCTCCTCGCTGAGGTGCGCCGCCGAAGTACCCGGCGCGGCCCGGGGATTGATTTCCCGACTCGCATCAGCATCGAAAACAAGAGCCACCCCACCTGTACTCTGATCCAGGTCGAAACCCCCGACCGGCTCGGCCTGCTCTACGACCTCGTCTCGTGTCTCGGGCGGAATAACGTCTACATCACCCTCTCTCGTATCAGCACGGACAAGGGCGCCGCGATCGATACTTTCTACGTCACGGACGCGACGACGCGCGGGAAGATCAGTGAGAACAGCCGCGTGGAAGAGTTGCAGGAACAATTGCAGGTTGCGACAGTCGCGACGGCCTGACGACGCTGATCTCTGCGCGGTTTTGCAGAATCGGGCGATGCACTCTAGCTTCGGGCTCCATTTTTCTTATGAACGTCCTCATCCTCGCGGCCGGCTACGCGACCCGGCTTTATCCATTGACCCTCAACAAGGCAAAACCGCTCCTCGAAGTGGCGGGAAAACCGATGATCGAGTGGGTGCTCGACAATCTGGCGCCGGTTCCGGAGATCGGCAGCGTTTATGTGGTAACGAACGACAAGTTTGCAAGGGACTTCGAGAAATGGGCGGAAAATTACGCCAAGTCGCAGCCAAAGGTAAAATTCAAGATCGTGAATGATTCTTCGCGGAGCGATGCGGACAAGCTCGGTGCAATTGGAGACATTCATCTGGTCCTCGAGCGAGAGAAGTTGACCAGCGAGCCGCTCATCGTGGTGGGAGGTGACAATTTGTTTAGCGAACCGTTGACGGACTTTGCCGCGCACGCGAAAGGATCGGTCGCAACCCTCGCGACGTATGATGTGGGCGATCTCGAAGCGATGAAAAAATATTCCGCGATCACGACCGACACGGATGGAATCATTACGCACTTCGAAGAGAAGCCGGCCACCCCGAAGACGACGCTGACCGGAATTGCCCTTTACTATTTCTCACCGGCAACCCTCGGGCTCTTCAACACTTACATCGCGGCGGGAAATAATCCGGATCAACCGGGGCGTTTCATTCAATGGCTCTACACGCGTCAACCGGTGCAGACATTTCAAATCAAAGGGTCGTGGTACGACATCGGGAGCAGGGAAACGCTTGAGGAAGCGAACCAAATCTTCGCAAAGTTCGTGAAGTAGCACCTAATGTGGGAGCGGCCTTTGTGCCCCGAATCCGTGACGGCACGTTTGCTCATCGGGGCACAAAGGCCCTCCCACATTATTTCAGCCGGCCTTCGTCGAACTCGATGAGGTCGAAGTAACTCTGGATGTCTTTGCGGCCTTCGCCGCCGGATTCCTTTAGAAAATGGAGGAAACGCGCCTTCTTCACCGCGGTATCGGGATGGCGCGAAATCATGGCCCGGTTCCATTGTTCGATCTCCTCTGGCGAATGCTGCGCGCCGTATTTTCGAACCCACTCGAGGATTCCTGCGTCATCGTCGAAGTCGTGGGTCGCTTTCTCAAAAGCATCGGGATCAATTTTCAGAAAGGCGAGGAGATGTTCGTCGAAGCCGACAGTCTTGTAATTGTAGCCGTCGAGCAACCCCTTGCGATGCAGCCGGGCTTTGTCGATCAAACGCGGCAGATGAACGTAGCCCCCGAGCCGCTCGTAGGGACTCCGCGGAAAGAGTCTTTGCATCGAGCTGGAGGCTAGGAAGTCTCCGGCAAACCGAACGGGTGCGCCGGCGGTCGAAGTTTTTTCGCAGCCTTCGGTTTTTTCGGTTCGATGTCGGACAGCAATTCGGCTTGCTCATAGCCTCTCTGGCCAATCGCAAGTTGCCCAGTGAACGTCCCGCCTTTTTCCACGTTGATCGAACGCGCGCGGACATTGCCCTCGAGCGATCCCCTGCTGCGGATCGTCACGACCGTCTCGGCCACAATCTCCCCGAACATCCGTCCGCGAATTTCAATCGAGCCGACTTGGATCTCACGGAGAAATTGCACGTCCGCTTTTTTCCCGATCAAGACCAAGGGTGACGACAACTTGCCCCACACCTTGGACCGCACCTTGGACCGGGAGCGAAATTCCACCTTTTCGATGCATTGCAGGCTACCGCGCAGTTTGCCTTCGATGATCGCGGAGCGGCAAACGACGCTACTGCTGCTCAGGTCTCCCGAAGAAGTGACGTAAACGGAACCATGGGTGCGAATCGCACGACTGAAGGCGGTGCTGATCTTATAATCGCGCAGATCCATGTGAACGCTGCACGACGGGCAAATTGTCGAACTGGCGGCGGAATTCAGTTCCTGGGTCGCGCCGCAATCAAAACACGCGACCGAGGTGACGCGCGATCGCTTCCAGATGGCTTCGAAGCGCCGGAGGAACGACTTTGCGGCAGCCATCTCGCCCACTTTGAAAGCTGGCTGGTCGGCGGCAATGACAAAATGCTTGCCGCACTGACGGCAGAGCGTGTTCCTGGCTGCGGCATACTCCATCTGCTTAAAGCCACAGTGCGAACACTCCACACTGAGCTTGGCAGGCGACTTGGCCACAGACTTGCCGGGCGGTTGCTCGTTAGGAACGACCCGCGAAGGTTACTTTCGGCGTGGCGGGAGATTCATCGTTGCGCAAGGCCTCGGGACCCCGGGCATTGCTGGAACCGGTGGTACTCGCTTTGCCGCTGTTGACTTCGGATTTACCGATGAAGGTGGCACCTTCCTCAATCACGAGGCGCGCGGCTTTCAGATCGCCCTGCAAAGTACAGCGCGACTTCAATTCGCAGCGCTCAGCCACCGTGATGTTGCCGTGAACCTTGCCGTAAACCGTGATCGACTTCGTCTTGATCTCGCCCCGGATGTCGGCATTCTCGCCAATCGTCAGGACGCCGTCGGAATTGATCTCCCCTTCGACTTTCCCATCAATCATCAGTTCCTTTTGAAATTTGATGCTTCCTTTGATCTCAACATCCTTCGAAAGAATGTCCTTACCTGGATTTTCGGCCATATATTTTTGCTGCTCGCTAATGGTTGGTGTTTTGCGTGTTTCCTCTCGGTGAGAAGAAGGTAAATGCTCCTCAGCATAACTCGGGCCGGGTGAAGAGTTGCCTTCCTGTGGCGCGAATTTTTGCGGGATAAACCTCTTTAACACCCAGCATCATTAGGAGCCGGAGTCGTCGATGTCAACGGCGAGGCGTTCAAAAATGAGATTTTTTGACGCGAATCTCGCACCTGGTAGATCGCAGACCAGAACCCATCGCACCTCGTGCCGCGGCATTATCGCCTCCGCTTGGTCCGATGAGGTGGCGAGGAAAAAACGCGCGCGCGCCGCGATGCCCGGCAGGCCTTCACCCGAACTGTCGGATACCAGCGGTTGTCCCGACGAATCGACGGTCGCTGGCACCAGCCACAAGAACAAACTGCGCGATTCGTCCAAAGCCAGCGCTGAACGAGGTCGGCATTCGAAAGTCGCAAATCGAAAATTTCCTTGGGCCCACCAGGATTCGAACCTGGGACCAAGGGATTATGAGTCCCCTGCTCTAACCGCTGAGCTATAGGCCCGAAAAAGAGAAATTGCAGAGGTGGTTTCGGGCAAAACTAGCGCAGGCCGCTCCTCAAGGGAATTCTCAAATCTCGTCATCTGCGCGAATTGCCTCACATTAAGATGCTACCGAGAGAAGGGATAAAAGGGGAGCAGGCAGCATTAAACAATGGCATGAGTCGAACTGGCGCTCGTCCCTGTTGGGCTTGGAGGCTTTGGCGTCACGGCCACTGAACTTCTTCGGAGAGCTCGCTCTCCAAGCCATCGGTGTTGTAGGCGGTGACGGCGAAGTAGACCGTCCTGCTGCCTTGCACCCCGATTGTCGCTGTCGGCTCGGTAACCGTTGCCAAGCGCGTATAGTGGCCGGAAATGCGGCCGTAATAGACATTGTAACCCGCGATATTGTTCTCCGAATTGGGAGCCCATATCAACGTCACGTCGGTGATTCTCGCGTCTGGATCAACGTCGTCGCTAACAATTGCGTCATCAGCTCTCGTCGCCGTTGACACAAACGCCACCAGCAAAGCGGCGAGCAAGTACAAGGTCCACAGGTGTTGCTTCATTTGGTAGTTTCAGTGCGTGATGGAATGCGCGGTACCCCTGCCGCTTTCGCGTCGCTCGCCATACCGATCAGCGCGTCCCGCAGCCCCAGAGATTCTGCCATGCTAGCCGGTCTTTGAGTCGAGTCCAAAAAAAAGTCGCGAACGGATAATGACGTAATCAAGTGCTGTGTAGTGAATAAAGGGAACGCACTTTTGCCGAACGACGCTCGGCTCTCGGATTGAGAAGTACTACGGTCGTTTTCTGCGATCGGATTATCTAGAGGCAAACCGTTGCAGAGCTGGGGAGATCTCCGCGCCAGTCTGCCCTCGTGAAATGCGATTTTGCAACGGCTGTGCAAAACAGCGTGAATTCGTTAGGCTCGATAATAAGCCCCCTGCTCCAACCGCTTTTCTGCAGGCCCGAATGCGTAATTAACGCGTGGGCCGCGGCGGAATAACCAACTTCGAAAAACGCCTGCGCCTAGTCCATTTTGCTGTCTACTCCAACCGGAAGCGCGAGCTCGAGGGGCTCTTCCGTCTTGGTGGCGGCAGCAGCCCGCCCGAGGTTTTTCGCCTTTGCTTCACCAACCAGAACTGCGCCCCAGGCTCGCAGCTTTTCAAAGCCAAGGAGGCAAAGTCCCACCGCTGCGAGCGCGGCGATCAAGCCGATCACTCCCAGTTCCCTGCGCTCCATGCGGCAGGTCCAGATGAATTGGCCCACGCAGAGGACTGCAACGAACATCAGGGTCGGCTTGCGCCCCACGAGGTTCACCACGTAAACCCCGAGCGGGGCGCCGAGAGCCACGACTGGAGCCGCCGCCAGCCAGTTTTCGTAAACGTTAGGCTGCAAACCGGTCGAGAAATGCTTCACCAAAATCCCAAAGGCGGAGTTGAAGCCCGTAATGACCACCGAGGTCGGAATCGCGATCTTCAAATCCGCCCGACAAAGCAGAACCAGCGCAGCATAAAGCACCATGTCGATCCCACTCCCGTAACCGCCACCACAGTGGCCGCCGAAAACACACCGATGAGCAGGCCCACACGAAAATCCCAGTGCTCATCGAACTCGGTCATCCCATCGTGCGACGAAATCTCGTTGAGGATGAAGCACCCCGAAGCTGGCCCAGATGACGGCGAAGATGAGCTTGATCCACAACTCCGAAACAAAGGGGGCGACGCAAAAAATCCCTAATGGTGTGCCGACGACGGCACCAACGATCGAGCCTTTTAGCATCGACCACGCGAGCGGTTGTCGGCGCGGGATGATGAAAATGGAGGCGCTGACCATGCCGATCGATTGCACCGCAAAACTGAAATCACGTCCGAGGCTGGCCGGCATCTTGAAGAAAAGCACCAGCACCGGAAATCCAACCGAACCCCCGCCCATCGGGGTCGAGCCCGCGACGTCACTTCCGAGCGCCATTGAGAGCGCCATGGGCCAGTGTGCTTTCGCTACCGGCCACTGGCCTTTGCCAAAAACCAGCTAGGCCCAGACCGAATAGAAGGCGGCGAGCCAGAGGAACCAGATCCAGAGATAATGTTTGCGAACTGGCGTGATGGACATGGAAAAAGCAAAAGAAAACCGCTTGATCGAGCGCTCAATTCAGAGCGACTGCCGTGCTGCGGCGAACCCGGAGTGAAGCCATTCAGAAGTTCGGATAATACAACAATAGATGGCGATTATGGAAAAAGAATCTGCTAAAATCTTGCCGGCGCTCCGTTTCCGAACCGCACTGATTGCTCGCAGGAAGCGAACCCCGGAAAACCTTCCCGGCAGAGTCCGCTCCCTGCATGGGAAAGCGGCATGAGCTCTGCTCGCTTACCTTTTCCACTGGAATTTTACCGGCCCACTCGATAGAACGGCTGCCCAAAACATGCCCAAACGCAAAGACCTGAGAAATAAGGTTCGACGAATCGTGCTCAAGTTCGGTTCCGGCACGCTGACCCGTACGAATGCGCCCGGGCTCGACCTGAAACAATTCGCGCGTCTCAGCGCCGAAATGGCGGCGCTCATACATCATGGACACCAATGTGTCACCGTGACGAGCGGCGCGGTCGCAGCGGGAAGCAGTGTGCTTTGCCTGGCGGAGCGCCCGACTGATCTCGCCACCGCTCAGGCCAGCGCCGCCATCGGCCAGTCCAAACTGATGCGTGCCTACGAAACCGCCTTTGGTCGCTACAAACTAAACGTCGCGCAGCTTCTCCTCACCCACAGCGATCTCGATAGCTACATCCGTCGTGCCAATGCCGGCAACACGCTCGAGCGCCTCCTCGCCGCCGGTAACGTCCTGCCGATCATCAACGAAAACGATTCCGTCGCCACGGAAGAGTTGAGCTTTGGCGACAACGATCGGCTCTCGGCCGAGGTCGCGATGCTGGCCGACGCCGATCTGCTCATCATCCTCACCCAGGTTGAGGGACTGCTCGACGCCAACGGCAACGTGATCCCAGCTGGTACGCAACATTGATCGCGTAAGAAAACTGGCGAACGGAAGCAAGGGCCGATTCGGTGTCGGTGGGATGATTTCCAAGCTCGAAGCAGTCAAGATGGCGGTCGACGCCGGGATCACAACGATCATTATCAACGGCCGACGGCCCGATCTGATTGGCGCCGTGGTGGCAGGCGAAAAAGCCGGCACCCGCTTCCTCGCCCGCCGCCGCAACCCTGGCCTGACCAACACTCGTTAGGCGAGTCTGTGGTTGTTCATTCACCGGATTTTGACTCGCACCCGTCGCACAGAAGGACGAAGCTAAACTGCATGGACTTGAAGACTCAAATTCTGGACCTCGGCCGCCCGGGCGCGTCGCGCCTCACGCGCTCTGGCGCAGCTAAGTTCCGAGCAAAAAAACGAAGCGCTCCTCTCGATGGCGGATGAGATCATGACCTACCGCGACAGCATTCTCGCCGCCAATAACGAGGATCTGATCCGGGCCCGAAGCAATGGACTTTCGGGTGCGATGCTGGAGCGCCTTACCTTGAACCCGGAACGCGTCGAAGCGATGGCCGACGGCATCCACCAGGTCGCCGACCTGCCCGATCCCGTTGGCCAAAGCATTCGGGAATGGACCACGCCAAAAGGCCTTCTGATTTCCAAGGTGCGCGTCCCGATTGGAGTCGTCGGGATCATCTACGAGTCGCGTCCGAATGTAACGAGCGACGCCGCCGTGCTTTGCATCAAAACCGGAAACGCCACCATCCTGCGCGGCGGCTCAGAAGCGATTCGTTCCAACCTAGCAATCGCAGCCGCCCTTCAGGCGGGCGGACAAAAGACAGGATTGCCTAACGACAGCGTTCTGCTTGTCCCGCAGACAGATCGAGAAGCCGTCCGCCGGATGGCGGAGATGGATCGCTATATCGACCTTATCGTTCCGCGCGGCGGGAAGGCTTTAATCGAGGCGGTAGTGAGCGCCGCGCGCATGCCGGTGATCAAGCACTCGGATGGAATCTGCACCGTCTACGTGGACGAGGAAGCCGATCTGGAGATGGCGACGGAGATTGTGGTTAATGCCAAGACGCAACGCCCGGGGGTGTGCAACGCGATCGAAACCGTCCTCGTGCATCGCAAAGTCATGCCGCAGTTCCTGGCCACGCTCGCTCCGCGTCTGGCAGAAAAGAAAGTTGAGCTGCGAGCCGACGAATCGGCCTACGCCCCACTTTCCACGCTCCATTACCGCCCGTTGCGGCCAGCCAGCGAAGACGATTGGTCGACGGAATTCCTCGATCTCATTCTCGCCTTGCGGACGATCGATTCGGTCGGCGACGCCATCGCCCACGTCGATCGCTTTGGTTCGCATCACAGCGATTGCATCGTGACTCGGAACGAATCGACGGCGGAGCGATTCCTTCGCGAGGTCGATTCGGCGACCGTCTATTGGAACGCTTCCACCCGCTTCACCGATGGCGGCGAATTTGGCTTCGGCGCGGAGATCGGAATCAGCACCGACAAACTACACGCCCGCGGTCCAATGGGTCTGGAAGAGTTAACGACCTACAAATACATTATCCGCGGCACCGGCCAGGTGCGGAGCTAAACTGCTTCGGGCAGCGCGCCCGGAGTCAGACGCCGGGTCTCACTCACAATTTTGTTCGCCCGGAGAGAGCGCGGGAGAGCGTCAGTTCGTCGGCGGATTCCAAGCCGCCGCCGGCAGGCAGACCGTGCGCGATACGCGTGAGGTTAACCGGATACTTTTTCAGTATTTCGACGAGATAATTAGTCGTCGCTTCCCCTTCCACATCGGCCGCTAGAGCCAGAATGATTTCGTCTGGCGTTTCCTTTTCCACCCGCTCGATCAGGCTGGCGATGCGCAAATCCTCCGGGGCAACGCGGTCGAGGGGGGAGATGCGACCGCCTAGGGAGTGATACCGACCGCGATAGGCGCTCGTTCTTTCCAATGGCAGAATGTCGGTCGGTTGCTCGACGACACAAAGCAGTTCCTGGGCGCGCGACTCATCTGCGCAGACTTCGCAAAGATCAGCCGTGGCAAAAAAGCCGCATTGCATACAGGGACGGATCGCCGCGCGTGTGCGCGTGATCGCGTCGGCGATTCCCTCCGGCTGCTCATTGCGCGCCTGCACGATCCAGAGCGCGATGCGCTCGGCCGAGCGCGGACCGACTCCTGGCATCTGGCGCAGTTGCGCGATCAGGTCGCGGATCGCCGCGGGATACTCGGTGCGTTTCACGAGAGCGGAGCGAGCGGTGCCGGCTCAGTCGCCGTCTTCAGGCAAAGCGGTTCGAGACGGCGCAGATACCACTGCACCGGGCGATCCGGCGAATCGCCCTTGCCGCGCACACGGTTGAATTCGTCGAAGGCTTCCTTCCAGCGCTGCGCGCGGAAGTAAACGACCGCATTCCAAAAACGATCACGGCGCGCAATTTCATCTGGGGTCGCCTTTTCCGCGAGGGTGAGCAGTTCGTAAATTTCGAGCCGTTCGTGGGCCTGGGCACTGTGCAGGAAATCCATCGGGCGCGCCAAAATCTCTTTGCCGGCGGCAGCGAAGGCGCGCGGACCGAGGAGAATTTCCGAGCCGTAAGTTTGATTGGCACGGGCCAGGCGCCGCGCCACTTCGAGCGGTTCGCCTGCGATCACGATCTCTCCGCCGGGCACGTCGTCCCGCAGCGTCGCCACCACCACACCGGAGCTAATCCCGGTTCGCAGATCGATCTTGCCTAACGAATCTGGTTTGGTGGCAGCCGCCGCGCGGAAGCCGTCGCGGAAGGCGAGCGCCGCCCGGGATGCCTCCAGGGCATGCCGCTCACTTTGCAGGGGAAACCCGAAAAGAACGCGAATGCCCTCGCCATCAGCCGCATGCAGATAGCCGCCTGACTCCAAAAAGCTCTTCGACGCAATATCGATGAATTCGCGCCTCAACTGGGCGCCGGCCGGGGGCGAAAGCTCGTCGATCAGGTCGGCTTCATTGGCGATCTCACAGAGGACGAAACTGGCTTCGCGCGCGATTGGTTGCGACAGATCCAGCGCTGCACTTTGCGCAAGGCGATCATGCGCAGATTGGGCCAGCCGTCCGCCAAAAAGCCGCGCCGTCGCCCGGCGCTGGCGCTGGGAACGCGTGGCCGTGACCGCAACAGCCAGCGCGGCTGCGACGACAACGGCAACGATGGAAGGCAACGGCGAAAAAGAAGCACCGACGAACTGCAGCAGCCAGGCGGCACCGATCAGTTCCGCGATAACCAGGACAAGAATTCCGGCGCGCTGGAAAGCGTTCGTCACCTCCAAGATCGACCAGGCCGCGGCGAACCCGAGCGCGATGACGACGAGATAATTCCCGAATGCAACGTGATCGTTAGGCACCAAAACAATGGTCTTGCCAAGCAAAGCCGCGGACCAAGCCAGCAGGCCGCTCATTTGCAGCGCAATCGCCAGGCCGGCAGCGACCGCGCCCATCCAAAGAGTGCCGAGGAGCGCGCGCTTCATTCCCCCGGGCGATCACCACCCGGTCCATAGGATTGCAGCACCAGTTCGCTGAGGAATTTATCCGGAGCGTCGACCGCCGCGCTGCCAAGCACGAACCTGTTGTTGCCCGTGTTCTTCTTGATCAGACTGAGGCCGAATTGAAAATCCTTGAAGAGATGCGCGCAAAGATCGCCCATCTTCATCCGCTCCGCTTCGGCGCGCTCGACCAGCCGACTGAGAGCGGAATCGTCGAACCGCATTTCGACTCCGTGCTCGCCCGAGAATCGATCGGCGAACATCACAGCCTGCTGCCGAAGCGTCTCCTTTTCGTGTTGCTGACCTTCGGCCATAAGGCGTTCGAGGACGCGTTGGGGTTCGCGCACCAGCTCTTCCGTCACGCGCAACTGGCTAAGCCCAGAACCCGCGAGGTAGTATTTGTAATCGCGGAATAGTTTTTCGAAGACGGTCAGCAGGCCGCGCGCACCTGTTTTCTCGAGCGCGGCAGCGTTCGCAATGAGAAGGAGCGCTTCGTCTTCGAAACTGACCTCGATGCCGTAAGCGCGGAAAGCGCGTTCATATTGCCGGAGGATGCTGCCCTCGGAATACTTCATGATTTTGTAAAGATCGTCGGCGTTGAGTTCTTCGCAGACGACGCGCACCGGCAGCCGGCCGATGAATTCCGGCTCGAAACCGTACTCGACAAAGTCGCCGGTCGTGACGTGTTTGAAAACGTCGTTATCGAGCACCTTGATCGGCTCGGATTGAAAACCGATTTGCCCCTGCGCGAGACGGCGCGAGACCTGCGTCTTCAAACGTTCGAAGGCGCCGCTCACAACAAAGAGAATGTGACGCGTGCTGATGGTTTCGCGTTTGGCCTTGCCGCGCCTTTGAAATTCAAAAGCGGCCTGGAGCTGGCCTTGGAGATCGTTTGCGCTCCGCAGTGGCACCTCGGTTTCTTCCATTAACTTGAGGAGGGTCGTCTGCACGCCACGTCCGCTAACATCGCGGCCAACGAGGTTGGAAGCGGAAGCGAGCTTGTCCACTTCGTCGATGTAGATGATGCCGAATTGGGCGAGCGCCACGTCACCATCCGCTTTCTGGACAAGTTCCCTAACAAGATCCTCGACATCGCCGCCGACGTAGCCGGTCTCGCTAAACTTGGTCGCGTCTGCCTTGACGAACGGCACCTTGATCAGATCCGCGATGTGTTTGATGAGGTAGGTTTTTCCGACCCCGGTCGGCCCGACGAGGATGACGTTTTGCTTTGCATATTCGGTTTGCTCGGCGCGAACCGCATCTTCGTCCTCCAGCTGGCGAACGTAATTCACATGGTTGTAGTGATCGCAGACCGCGATCGAAAGGACTTTCTTGGCTTCATCCTGCTTAATCACGAACCGATCGAGGTGCGCCTTAATATCGCGGGGCAGGAAATCGAAGACGAAATGGTCGCCGGATTGTTTGACCGGTTTCTCTTCGTCGCCGGCCTCGGCCCGTTCAGGCTGCGCGAAGGTTGCGAAGGAAACCTTGTCCCCGAAGTTCGATTTCATGAACTCGGAGAGCTTGGTCTGCAATTCTTCCGGTGTGGGAAATGGTGGATTTTGATTCATCAGGTAAGGCGCGGCGCAAGGTGCCACGCGCTTACGAGAACTTAACATCCTCGTTCTTCATGTAAAATTGCGCGCGGTGCGGATGCTTGCGAGCCTTGCATTTCGGGCGCAACTATGCTCAATGGAGTGCCGCTTGGAGTGCCGCTCAGTCAGGCCAACCGCGCTTTGATGCGTCTGCGCCGCCGCGCCCAGCCATTTTGAACATGTTTATTATCTTTCTCGCTCAAGCCCAAACCACCGCGCCGTCGGGCAATTCGCTCGGCGGGATCACGACCATGGTCTGGATGGCTGCGATGTTTATCATCCTTTATTACGTGATGATTCGCCCGCAGACGAAGCGGCAGAAGGAGCAACAGCGGCTCATCGCCTCCCTCAAGACGGGCGACCGAGTCGTGACCGCAGCCGGCATTCACGGGATGATCACAAACGTCAAAGACACCACCGTGACGGTGAAGGTGGCGGACAATGTGAAACTGGAAATGGAAAAATCAGCCGTCGCCTCAGTCGCAAATCCGGATACAGCCAAGGGCTAAAAGAAGATGAATTCCATTGTTGAGTTTTTCCTTGGCCTCGGCCTGCTCGTTCTCTTCGGCTGGTATTTCGCGACCGACCTCGGGCTGCGCAAGCGGCTGCTTGCCTTGGCGCTCGTCACCCTGCTGGTCATCTTCAGCCTGTGGAGCGTCTGGCCGCTGCAAAAGAAGGTGCGGCTCGGCCTCGACATCAAAGGCGGCACCTCGTTCCTCATTCGCCTAAAGGGCGACGAGAATAACCTAACGAAGGGAATGCTCGATCAGGCGGTCGAAGTGATTCGCAAGCGGGTCGACTACTTTGGGAGCGGCGAGCCGGTCATCAGCCCGGTCGGGAAGGACCGTATCCTGGTGCAAATTCCCGGGCTGGATCCGGGAAAGATTATCGAGGCGCGGCAACAGCTCTCGCGCGTGGCCAAGCTGGAGTTTCGTCTGGTTTATCCGGATAACGGCGAACGGCTCCGCGCCATCGATGCCGGGAAAGAGGTGATTCCGCCCGAATACCGAATCGAGACCTACAAGATACCGGGAGCCGAGGGACAGCCGCCCACGGTGGAACGTCTGCTCGTCAAGAAGAAGGCCGATCTCGGCGGCGATCGGGTGAAGGAATCGGCCGCCTATTACGGCAACGAAGGGTGGACGGTGCAGATGCGCTTCGACTCGGAAGGCGCGAAAAAATTTGGCCAGATTACCGAGGCCAATGTCGGCCATCGTTTTGCAATCGTTCTCGACGGCGTGATCCAGTCGGCGCCGGTGATCCGGACCGCGATATACGGCGGCGACGCCATCATCACGGGGCGGTTCACGGAACAGGAAGCGCGCGGTTTGGCCAGCGTCCTGGAGAATCCGCTGCAGATCCCGGTAAGCATCGAGGAGGAGCGCAGCGTCTCGCCAACGCTCGGCATGGACTCGATTCGCGCGAGCATTCTCGCGGGTTTGCTCGGTCTCGGCATCACACTGGTCGGCGTCGCGATCTACTACAAGTTCGCGGGGCTGATCGTCGACCTCGCATTGATCGTGAACCTGATCCTGCTTTTCGGTGCGTTTCAGTTGATCCCGGGCGGCGTCGTTCTCACTTTGCCCGGGATTGCCGGAATTATCCTGACGATCGGCATGGCGGTAGATGCGAGCGTGCTGATCTACGAGCGGTTGCGCGAGGAAATGGCGAGCGGCAAATCGCTCCGCACCGCCTTGCCCGCGGCGTACGACAAGGCGTTTAGCTCGATTTTCGATGCCAACATCACCACGCTCATCACGGCTGCGATCCTGTTTCTTAACGCCAGCGGCCCGGTGAAGGGTTTTGCGATTGTTCTGATGCTCGGCATCCTGGCTTCTCTTTTCACCGCGCTCATTGTTGGTCGCAACGTCCTCGAGTGGTTGGTGGATAGCGGTCGCCTCAAACGCATCTCGATGCTTCAGATCATCACGACCAAGCATTTCAACTTCCTCGGCAAAGGCGCGATCGCGGGGGCCTGTTCGCTCGCGTTGATTCTCGCCGGGGCGGTAGCGTTCTACATCCGCGGTGCGAACAACTTCGGGGTAGACTTTCGCGGCGGCGATCTCGTAACGCTGAGCGCGCCGCACAAGGTTGATGTGGCCCGGGTGCGCGATGCGCTCAAGCCGATCGGGCTGGCTGATGCCTCAATTCAGCAATCGCCGCAGGGTGACAAGAGCTACATCACGATTCGCAGCGCGCTGAATACGAGCGACAAAGTCGAAAGCCAGATCCTTAAAAGCCTGCCGGACGTCGGATTCAAGGTGCAGGGATCGGACCGTGTCGGCGCGTTGGTCGGTGGGGAGCTGGCGCGCAGCTCGCTCATCGCGCTTGGTCTCGGTATTCTTGGCATTCTGATCTACGTGACCTTCCGGTTTGAACTCTCGTTCGCGGTCGGCGCCATCGTCGCTCTTTTGCACGACGTGCTCATCACGATCGGCATGTTCGCGCTTCTCGGGCGCGAGCTAACACTAACGATGGTTGGCGCTGTCCTCACCATCGCTGGTTATTCGATCAACGACACGATTGTTGTCTACGACCGAATTCGCGAGGGTTTGGCGAGCGGCCGCAAGGGCTCAATCGAGCAAATCATGAACGAAAGCGTCAACCAAACCCTGAGCCGCACGATTCTGACCAGCGGCACGACGTTGATCCCGATTCTATGTCTGTTCTTAATCGGCGGGGTCGTGCTGCGCGACTTTTCGCTCGCGATCATCATCGGCGTGGTGGTTGGAACCTATTCGTCGGTTTTCATTGCGTCGCCGATCGTGCTGTGGTGGACGCGGGCACGCGGCGGCAGCGCCAGCAGTTTGCGCCGCGAAGTGAGGCAAAAAACCGCCGTCACGACCCCTTCATCGGCCTCCTAAACCGGAAGTTGACCGCGGGGGCAGCGGGCCTTAGGATCGGTCGCTATTTAGCGGGGAAGTTTTCTAAATTCAAAGGATCAGGAGAGATAATCGCATGCCAGAAGTGATCGTTCGTAAAGGTGAGCCGGTCGACCGGGCCTTGAAACGTCTCAAGAACAAGCTGGACGCGGAAGGAATTTTGGAGGAGGTGCGCCGGTTGCGCGCTTTCGAAACACCTTCACAAAAGACCCGTCGCAAGGCGAAAGCCAACGCCAAACGCGGCCGCGCCAAGTTTCGTTTTAATCCCTCGTAGGAAAAAGGTTGAATCGCCAAAACTGTTAAGGCGGCGCTCTCAGCCGTTTTGGCGACTTATCCGTTTAACGTCCTCTTTACTCGCACTCGCAAACGATCCGGAAGCCGAGGTCGTTGCACGAAAAAGCCGGGACGTTCGATCCGCGCGTCGTCGCCCGCAGACTGTGGAAGCGCGATTTCCAGCTCCCGCCGCGATAAATCCGTTTTGATCCCGCAGTCGGACCCCGCGGGTTGCTCTTCGGCCTTCCGCGGTATGGCTCGACGAAATCAGAGCACCATTCCCAAACGTTCCCCGCCATGTCTTCCATTCCGAAGGGACTCCTCCCATTCGGAAATGACCCGACTGGCGAACTTTCTGCAAACCCATCGTCAATCTCGGGATCGCTCCAGGCGAAGATTGTGTTGCGATCAGCGAAATTGGCCAGGTCGCCGCGACCTTCCTGGTCGCCCCACGGATATTTGCGACCATCGGAACCGCGTGCGGCGTATTCCCACTCGGCTTCGGTCGGCAGCCGATAGCGCCGCCGCTCGCGAGCGCTCAGCCACTGGCAGAATTTCGCTGCCTCGAGGCCGCTGACGTAAACCACCGGGTATTGATCGCCCGCACCCGGCGCACGCTTATTCGCGTGGCTCGGATCAAATGCCTCGAATTGTGCGTTCGTAATTGGATGGCGTGAAAGATAATAGCAGCCGAGGGTGACCTGCGTGATTGGCCGCTCGTTAGGTGCGGCATCGTTCGCGTCGCTTCCCATGCGGAAGACGCCAGAGGGCACCAGCATCATTTCCGTGCCGATGGCGCTGACGAAATTTGGGTATTTTGCCCGTTCCGCGGTCGAGTCAACTTTTGGTGTGGCGATGGGAGGAACGGCGTCTGCAGAAGCGGGCGGCACACCGTTCGCGGAGCTCATGGGCGCCTTGGGGGATACTACGGCGACTGGGGTGGACGCGGCGGGCGCTGCCTTTCCCTCGATTTCCTCCAGATAAAGGTCGACCATATCCTCGGCATCGCCCGGATCGATCCCAAGATTTTCCGCCATATTGATGAAAGCGTCGCGCTGGTCGTCGGTCATCGCATCGTTGTCGAGGCCGCTCAGTTGTAACATGCGCATGAAATCTTCACTCGGATTAAGTGCCGGCGTCGTTTTCTCCCCGTCGGACTCAGATGGCGCTCTCGTTACGCGGACTCCGCCACACTCGCACAATTCAGTCTCGATCAGTTCCAGCATCGCCTGCTTCGTCAGGCCCTGTTGCTGACCAAAGTCGAGCAGCGTCTGCTCTTCCTGGGACGAGAGGGTTTTGTCGTTCAGCGCGAAGACAACATACTTCCTGAACTCGGCGAGAGCCTCCTCCCGCGCCTGAGCGGCCAGCTCCTGGTCGATTTTCTGCCGGCGCTTGGGATCGAGCAGGTCAAAGCGCGCCTCGGTGAGAAAACGCGACGATTCCTCGAGCCCGGAGCGCAAGAGCTGGGCGAGTGGGTTGCTCGGCTGATTTTTCAGCGGCAGCTTTTTTTGCCACCAAAGGAGAAGTTGACGGAAATGCTCCTCGATCAGTTCGTCAGTCGGATTTGTCTGCGGATCGAGGCAGAGCCGCTCGTAGAGATTGGGGGAATTGTAGCGGTTCCAGCCGTCCCACTTACGCGGGTCATCCGGCAGCGGAACCGGAAAACTAACCGCCGGCTGGAGCATCTTAGACGACGCTCAATTGTCCCAAGGCCATCGTCGCCCGATCCAATTCGTCCGCGGTAAGACCGGTCTTGCGCTCGATCGAAACCGAGGCGCGATTGCCACACGCGTCGACCTGGACCTCCAGCACCTGGTTGGCATTGTATTCGTAGGTCAACTCCACCGGCGAACCCTTGGGCAGGAACGGCGGCAGCTCGACATCGCAAATCCCAAGTGGCGTGCATTCCCCAGGAAGCGTGCTCTCCCCCTCGACGACGCGCACGATCGCACGCTGCATGTTGGCCGTCGCGGTACCGAAGGAATTCCTCACCACCGCCGGCATCGCCGTCATTTTTTTGATCATCGGAAAGACGTATTCCTCGAGTTGCGTCTCGTCCCAAAGCACGACGCCGAGAGTGTGGGAAGTGATGTTGCGCACCTGGATGAGACCGCCATCGCGTGAAGAAAATTGCTGTCGGGTCTCAGGCGGGAGCATTTTTTCGCCGGTCGCTTCTTCTTCAGTAAGGAGCGACAAGACTGCTTGAATGGCCGCGCCGACTGCGACGGCTTCGTCTGGGTTCACATCCTCAGCCAGCGGCGCCGAAGAAAGTTCGCTAATCATCGCCCGCACCATCGGCATGCGCGTCATACCGCCGACGAGTAGAATCTTGTTCACCTGCGACCAGTTCATTTGCGCCTCGCGCATCACGATCTCGCAGATCGCCTTGCATTTTTCGACGAGGTGCTTTGTCATTTTTTCGAAGTCCGCGCGGGTCAACTCAACCTTGATGCTCTTGCCATTGTAGCTGTGCACAAGCGTGGTCCGCTCGCGGCTCGAGAGCTGGATTTTCGCGGCCAGGGCGCTGCTTTGCAGGCTCTGGTAACTTTGCAGGTCGAGGAGCGGATTCTCGCCATGTGCGCGATCGAATTCTTCCGCGACGTGATTGACGAGCACGTCATCCCAATCCTTACCGCCAAGACGATGATCGCCGTTCGTCGCCACCATCTCGAGACGGTGCGCATTGATGCGCATGACCGTGACGTCGAAGGTCCCGCCACCAAGGTCAAAGACAAAAACCGTCTGGTTTTCGTCGAGCTTGTCGAGTCCGTAGGCAAGGGCCGCGGCCGTTGGCTCGTTGATAATTTGCAGGACATTCAGACCAGCGAGGCGTCCAGCCGTAATCGTCGCAGTGCGTTCAGCGTCGTTAAAGTATGCCGGCACGGTGATAACGGCATCGGTCACCGGAACCCTCAGATATTTTTCAGCATCCGCCTTGAGTTTTTTCAGAATGAGAGCCGAGAGCTCTTCCGCCGAATACCTCGTGTTGTTGAACTCGCGGTAAAATTGTTCCTTTGGTTTGCCAATCTCGCGCTTCACGAAATCGACGATTTTTTCCGGCTCGGCGACGGCGTTGTTCTTCGCAATCGTGCCGACGATCGCATGGCTGCCATCGAACAAAACCACGGAAGGCGTGATACGCTCACTCTCAGTGTTTGGAATGATTTGCGGTTTGCCATAGGCGTCGATGTGGGCGACGGCGGAAAATGTAGTGCCAAGATCAATTCCGACTGCTTTTCGATTGCTCATGTGGTATTGGAGACTTCTTCGATTCCCTTATCCGAATTGCGTTGCTCTCAATGCAGTTTTCATGCCCGGGAAGTCCTAATTCCGGGGAATATTTTTCCGCTCGGGCGACCCGGCGGCCGGCTTGCCTAACGAATTCGTTTCGCGACCACTTCTTCCGGTCGCAGGATCCGATCGTGCCAGGTGAAACCGCGTTTGACACGCTTCACGATGCGTCCGTCTTCCTCCGCGCAATCCGTCGGCTCGACGCTGACCACCCGATGCAAGTTGCGATCGGCTTTTTCCGTCGGCTCGATTTCGTTTACCTCGAGGCGGTGCAGAATCTCGAAGAGAAAGTGCAGGGTGTTATTGAGATTCTCGCGGGTCCGGACATCGCCCGGCCGGCTCTCTTCGCCCACTGCAGTCTGCTCGAATTGCGCCGCAATGCCGCTCAGGTTGTCGAATAACACCAGGAGATCGCGAATGAACGGCTTCTGGAGTGATTCGCGGACGAAATTATCGCGATAGCTGATCATCTCCGCGTGCATGGTATCGAAGAGCTTTTGATTGACCCGCTCGGTCTCGTGGATAGCCGAGATCTCTTTCTCCATTTTTTCGAAATGGATCGGTTCAAGTCGGCGTAAAACCGTTTCCTCGAGCGACTCCAGTCGCTGACCGAGCGAGTGAATTGCGTTAATCAGCGCGGAAATGTCGGAGGCGGGCAGAGCATCGTCCTGCTCCGCTACCAGCGAGGGCACAGCCTGTGCACTCAGCGTTTGCATGGCCGCTGCGAAATCTGATTCGACCTCTGTGACCTCGCTCATGCTCGATTCAGCGAGGGCGATAGAAACGGCGAATCGCCTCGACCAACCCGGGAATATCGTGACGTGACGCTTCGACTCCGATCGTCAGCCCGCGATCGCGCGCGGTCTGGGAGGTGATCGGGCCGATGCTCGCCACTTGCATACCGCGTGGCCACGGCAAGCCGAGAGCGAGAAAATTTTCGACCGTGGAAGAGCTCGTAAAAGTGATCATGTCCGCGCCTTCCGCCGCCAGCCGCGATCTCGCTTCCGTCCGATCGGTCGTTTCCGCGACCGTTCGATAGGCGAAGGCAACATCAACAATGGCGCCCAGGGCTCCGAGTTCCTGCGGGAGCAGGTCTCGGGCCTCCTCCGCGCGCGCAATCAGGATACGGAGATTTTCGATGTTGCCCTCTTTCTTGAATTCACGCACCACCGCCTCGGCCACAAACTCGGCCGGCTGCAAATCGACTTTCAGATGGAAGTCGCGCACCCGCTGTGCTGTCGCCGGGCCGATCGCCGCGATCCGGGCGCCGCCGAGATCACGCGCGTCGTCGTAAAGCTTGTAAAACATCTCGAAGAATGCGGTCACTCCGTTCGGACTTGTGAAGACGATCCAATCGTAGGCGTGCGCGTCCTGCACCAGCTCGGCGAAAGCGCGCAGATCGCTCGGCGGCTCAATCCGGATGGTCGGCAGCTCGATCACCTCGGCGCCATGCTGGCGCAACTGTTCGCTCAGGGCGCCGGCTTGTTTGCGAGTGCGGGTAACAACGATCCGCCGTCCGGAGAGCGGTCGCCCCTCGTGCCAGGCGAGTTCTCCGCCTAACGACACCACCTCGCCGAAAATGGCCACGGCCGGTGGCGAAAAATTCATGGCCGCGACCTGCCGCGCGATGTTTACCAAAGTGCCTCGCACGGTCTCCTGCCGTCCAGTCGTTCCCCAGCGCACCAGCGCGACGGGAAGATCGCGCCGAACACCGTGCGCCATCATCTGCTGCGCGATCGCCTCGATTCGTTCCACGCCCATTAGCATTACCTGGGTGCCGCCCAATTGTGCCAGCGCGGCGAAATTGATCGAGCTCTCCGCCTTCTCCGGGTCTTCGTGCCCGGTAAAGAAGGTAACATGCGAGGTCAGGTCGCGATGCGTCACCGGAATGCCAGCATAGGCCGGCGCAGCGATGGCGGAAGTGACTCCCGGGACCACCTCGAACGGGACCGAGGCCGCGGCCAGCGCCTGCGCTTCTTCGCCCCCACGGCCGAACAAAAATGGGTCGCCGCCCTTGAGCCTGACGACTTGCTTCCCCTCACGTGCTTTCTCGACCAGGAGCGCATTGATTTCATCCTGCTTCAGGGTATGCGCGCCGGCTTTTTTCCCGGCATAAATGATCTCCGCCGTTTCCGGCGCCCACTGCAACATTTCGGGGTTGCAGAGGTAATCATAAACCAACACCTCGGCCTGCCCGATGAGCTCCTTCGCTCGCAGGGTAACCAACCCGGGATCGCCCGGACCCGCGCCGACCAGGTAACAACGGCCGGTTAGTTTTTTATCCGCCATAAAGCTGTTTCATCAATTTGGCCGCGACCATTTCCGGATCGTCGCCGGAGCCGGTGATCGCTCCCGCGCGCGGCTCGACTCTCTCCGTTTCAAATATCTGGGCACGCAAATTCAGGCTTTCGCCTTCGATTCTCCCCTGCACGCCGACCGGCGAATCGCAATCGCCATTCAATAAGTGCAGAAATTCCCGCTCCGCGCGCAGACAAAGATGCGTTGCCCGATCGTCCACTGCGTCGACCAACTGCTGGGCATGTTCATCATCACGCCGTACTTGGAGTGCAATCACACCCTGCCCCCCCGCCGGGAGAAAATCGTCGGGTGAAAGAATCTCGCCTTCCAGCGGGAGTCCGAGCCGTTCCAGACCGGCCCGGGCCAGAATAATCCCGCTCCAATCTTCGTGTTCGCGCAACTTGCGCAGGCGGGTCGGCACATTGCCGCGGAGATCGGCGATTCTCAGGTCGGGCCGCTGCCAGACGAGCTGGCGCCGCCGCCGAATGCTGCCGGTGCCAATAGTCGCACCAGCCGGGAGCGTCGTCAGGCCAGCACCATCCTTCGTGATCAGGAGGTCTTCCGTCCTGGCCCGCGGTAGCGCGGCGCCTACCTCCAGATCTTTCGAGCGTTCGCTCGGCAGGTCTTTCGCGCTATGCACCGCGACGTCGATTCGCCTAACGAGAAGCTCTTTTTCAATCTCGTGTGTGAACATTCCCTTTCGTCCCGTCCTGCGATCAAGGATTGCTCCCCCACTGGCGCTCTCGTCGCCGCTCGTTCGGATAATTTCAAGCACCACTTCCAACTCCGGCCAGGCGACGCGCAGCGCCTCTTCGACCAAGCGCGCCTGCGCGCGAGCCAGCTCGCTCCCGCGCGACCCAAGAATGATCCGGTGCGGGGCGCCCACTCAGCTTTCGGAGGTGCGCAAGGAAGGTCCACGGATCATTCCCTCCCGGGCGGCCACGAACCAGCCGCTGAAATCGTTCACATGCTCTGCGATAATTTCTTCACCAGCGGCGATCTGTTCCCGGCGCAACGCGAGCGATTGCTGCGCGATCGATTGCAGCGAATCGATGTCGTAAAGAAACACGCCCTCCATTTCGTTCACGTCCGGCGCGACGTCCCGAGGCACCGCGATATCGATGATGAAAAGTGGCCGATCCAGGCGGTGTTTCAGGAGCGGTTCCAGATTTTCCCTCGTCACAATCGGACTCGGCGCAGCGGTCGATGAAATAATTATGTCGACCTCTCGACAATGGACTTCCCAATCCTCCATCGGTATCGCACAACCGCAGATCAGGGCCGCGAGCGCTTCGGCGCGCTCCGGCGAACGATTCGTCACCCGGATGTCGTTCACACCACGTTTCAAGAGCGCGCGGGCGGTGCGCTCGCTTGCTTCGCCGGCACCGAGTAACAACACTTTGCGTGTCTCGAAGTGTCCGAAAATTTGTTCCGCCAGATCGACTGCGACCGAGCCGACTGAAACGGCACCGCGCGTAATGCCGGTATGGGTCCGGACCTGCTTGGCGACGCGAAAAGCGCGTTGGAAAAGCCGATGCAGGTAAGGACCAGCCGAGCCGGATTCGCGGGCCGCGGCATAAGCCTTTTTCGCCTGGCCAAGGATTTCGGTTTCACCGATCACCATGGAATCAAGCCCCGAGGCGACGCGGAAAAGATGCTGCACGCAGCGGAGCGCTTCGTAGCGATAAAAAACGTCCACTTCCTCCTCCAGCGGTTGCATGCCGTTAGCCAGCAGACAATGCGCGATCCGTTCGGTCGAAATAGCTGGCTCCGCGGCAGCATAAACTTCCACCCGGTTGCAGGTCGTGAGGAGCAGCGCCTCCGTGCAACCAGCCTCTTTGCGCAGGACCCGATCGATCGCCGCGTGCCCGGCGAAACGTTCTCGCGTCTGAACGTCGGCAGTGTGGTGGCTGATGCCTACGCAGAAAAGGTTCATCAGAGCGGATGGTTCTGCGAGAGGAAGGTGATCCCCCAAAGCAAGGTGAGTGCGGCGCTGAAAGCCACGACGCAAAGCGTGGCGATGAGGCGCGGAGCGGTCGTTCCCAGATGGCGCGCGAAAAGAATCGCGGCGTAGAAAATCCATACGCCTAACGACCACACGATCTTGACGTAGGGTAGCGGCTGGCCGGTGAGGAAGCCGGTCACGATGCCAACCGTGAGCAGGATAAAGCCAAGCCAAAGCAACCGCGTGATGGCCGCAAAGAGATCAGTAAGCGGCGGAAAGTGATAGAACATTGAATTGATCTGGCGGCGTTTCAGTTGCCGTTCCTGCCCGAGATACATCAGGCCCGCGACGCAGGCGAGCGCAAAGGAACCGTAGGCGATGAGCGAGACCGAGGCGTGCAATTCCAGCCACGGCGAGGGGGAAGGGACCATCGGATGGGGGCGATCGATCGGCGCGAGCAACGCCATGATTTGCAGGCCGAAGACGAGCGGAGCGGTAAACGCACCCATCAGCGAAAGCCGATAGGCAGGTCCGATGAGCAGGTAAATGAGCGAAACCGACCAAGCAAGAAAAATGAAGACCTCGAAAAGATTGGTCAGAGGGCAGCGCCCGATGGCGTGACCGCGCACGGAGAGGAACGCGGTCAGAAAAACAAAGCCGAGCGCGATTGCGAAGAAATTGAAGCCGGCCGACTGATAGTTGCGCGCCCGCACCGAGAGAGCGGTGCGCACCATCGCGAGGAAAAAGCAGAGCGTGGAAACGATCAGCAACTCACGGTCCATCGTGGGGAAATGGTAAGAGGCGCCGCGGGCGTTGGCAATCTTCGTTCCACCGCGGAGGGAGTGTAGGCCCGCTTCCTGCTTTTTGGGGCCGAATGAAGACTCCCCCGTCTAAGGCGAGCACAAAGCAGCCATCGCGAGAAGAACTAAAGGGCCTGGAGCGCGCGCTCACCAAGGCCTACGCCCGGCTGCGGGCTCGGGCTCTCGCCGATTGGGCTCGCCATCAGGCAGCAAAGAAAGATCCGGCTGACGCGAGGGTGAGCGTCCGTATTACCGCAACGAGCGAAACCGGCACCGCACCAGCTAAGAAACACCAACCGACCCTGCCCTTGGTGCTTCGAAAGTCCCGCCCGCTCAAAAGAAAAATTTCCCCAACCAAGACCGTGCAGCGCCAATAGGGCGTCTCTTGCCGGCCAGTAGCGTTCATCAAACTGCTCGCTCCCGGCAGCCGTTGACCTTTTAGCCCAAGCCGCTAGCCTGCCGCCATGGTTGCTGACTCGATTGGTCGTCTCCGCGCGGGCGTCCGCGACGTTCCCAATTTTCCGAAGCACGGCATCGTTTTCAAGGACATCACTCCGATCCTGGTCGACTCGCAGCTCTTCCGCGAATCGATCGATGTTTTTCTCGCGCGCTGCCGAGCCTTGCCGATCGACAAGGTGGTCGGAATCGACGCGCGCGGATTTCTTTTCGGATCCGCGGTAGCCTACGCGCTCGGCGTCGGTTTCGTCCCGATCCGCAAGAAGGGCAAGCTCCCGTTCAAAACCGAAACCGCGTCCTATTCGCTCGAATACGGCGACGCCGAAATGGAAATGCACGTCGACAGCATCGCGCCCGGAGAGAAAATCGTGCTGATCGATGATTTGCTTGCGACAGGTGGCACCTCGGCTGCCGCTGCGGCGCTTATCCAGAAAGTCGGCGGCGAATTGCTCGAAGCGCAGTTTCTCATCGAGCTCGAATTTCTCCACGGCCGCGAAAAGCTCGCGCCCACTCCGGTCGAGACGTTCCTGAAGTTCTGAGACCGCTCTTTAGTGAACGTGCGCGCAGGTACATCCGCCGCCGCAACCGCTTTCCTGCACAATGACTTCCACGCGGATTTCCTGCAGCGCGAGCTGATCGTGGATCGCGCTGAGCAGATCGAGCGCACGACCTTCCGGCACCGCCGCGCAATGCAATTCAATCCGCGCATTCTTGCCGGCGAGTTCGGGATGCGCTTCGGCCAGCTCGCCATCGAGCAAAAACGAAACGTATGCGTTGAACTTCTCCTGCAGTTGGAAGAGCTGCGGCTCCGAATCATCCCAGAGTCGAGGCTCAAACATCACGAGGAGCACTTCATCACTCTTCGTGTCGTGCGCAAAAAAATCGATCACCCCTGTCCGCTCCAGACCGGCAGGTGCAGAGGCGGCCGTGTCGGCTGCACGATCCGCGCACTCTGGAAGTTCAACGTCAGGTTTCTCTCCCATGGCCCGCGATCTTACGGAAGGATTGTCCCTTTCGCAATCGACCGCTAAACTGAACCTGGCCATGAGGAAACCACTATTCGCGTTTCTTGCGCTTAGTTTCGTTGGGGCATTGCGCACGCCCGGGCAGTTCGCTCCCGCCTTCGTCCAGAACGGCAGCTATTGGAACGACGGCAAGGCCGAATTCGATATCTACGACGCCCAGATTGTGCGCTACGGTCAGCCGCGCCAGACCGAAGTGCTCCACATCCTCGTGCGCGAACCGTTCGACCTGAAACAGTTCGTCAAGCCCGATGACTGGCAGCGCCCCGGAGTAATCGAAGTGCTAAAGATGAATCAGATTTTGCACATCCCGACCGGTCTCTACGTTTATCAGCAGATGCATTCCAACTTCTGGCGAGCCGATAACGGGCGGCTGGCCAAGTTTTCTCTAACGAGCAACGACAGTTGCGGGAACACCTACAAAGAAGCGCGGCGGGGCGGAGAGATTTTCACCTACCAATGGCACACCTACTGGGACGGAATGGCCGAGGGCCGGGAGAAAGTGAGGCTCCCACCTAACGGATTCCTTTACGACGAACTCCCGCTCCGGGTGCGGACGATTGATTTCACAAAACCGAGCGGTGATTTTCAGATCGAGCTCGCGCCCAGCGTGATCAACTCGAAAAAAGACGACCTGGTTTGGAAACCCGCGCAGGTGCATTACGAAACGGGCGAACACGCGATCTACGTCACGGTGCGGCATGCCGCCGGAAGCGATCGTTTCATGCTCGACCGAAATTTTCCGTATATCCTGCGCAAGTGGGACGCGGCCGATGGCAGCCACCTGCAACTCAAGCGCAGTTTGAAAATCGATTACTGGAATTATCACGCTCTGGGCGACCGCAAACGCGCTCTCCTGAATCCATCGGCGCGAAACCCGCCCTGACGAACGATGCCAAAAAAAACAAAAGGCCTTCGGCTGCTCGGTCGGAGCGAAACGCGCCTCCCCAATGCTCCGTCGGCAGACATTCTCGAATCATTTCCGAACCCGGCCCGCCGGCCCTATTGGATCCGATTCGAGTCCGCCGACTTTACGTCGCTTTGCCCGATCACCGGCCAGGCCGACTTTGCGCAAATTACAATCGACTACCTGCCGGGGAAACGTTGCCTCGAAACCAAGTCGCTCAAGTTTTACCTCGCTTCCTATCGCAACGAGCGGGCCTTTAACGAAGAGGTCACCAACCGCATCCTCGACGATCTCGTCCGGGCCTGCGCCCCGCAGAAGATGATTGTGCATGCCGAGTTCGCCTCCCGCGGCGGCATCAGCCTGACGATCAGCGCAACCCACCCGGACGCGCCCGAGCGCTCCCCGCGATGAGGCGCGCGGTCGTCCTGCTGAGCGGAGGCCTCGATTCCGCCACCGTCCTCGCCATCAGCCGCGCGCAAGGTTTCGAAGCCTTCGCTCTTTCCTTTCGTTACGGTCAGCGCCACGAACGCGAGATTGCGGCGGCTGAGAAGGTCGCGCGTTCGTTGGGCGCGTACGAGCATCGGATTGCTCAGATCGATCTGCGCGTCTTCGGTGGTTCAGCGCTGACCGCTGATCTGGAGGTCCCCACCCACCGCTCCGAAGCGGAGATGGCGGGCGCGATACCGGTCACCTACGTTCCGGCGCGCAACACGATTTTCCTCTCCTACGCGCTGGCCTGGGCCGAGGTGATCGAGGCGCGCGACATTTTCATCGGCGCGAACGCGATCGATTACAGCGGCTATCCCGATTGCCGACCCGAGTTCATTCGAGCCTTTGAAGAACTTGCGAACCTGGGGACGAAAGCCGGCGTCGAGGGAGATCGTTTTACGATTCACGCGCCGCTCCTCGCCATGAATAAAGCCGAAATTATCCAACGTGGCATTTCGTTAGGCGTGGATTATTCACTCACCCACAGCTGCTACAATCCAACGGCCGACGATCTGGCCTGCGGCGTTTGCGATTCCTGCCACCTCCGCTTGAAAGGCTTCCGCGAAGCGGGTCTCGCCGACCCAGTTCCCTACGCGAAATGAGTTTGCGCTCCCGGCTGGGCATGTTTGTTCTTACGCAACAGGAGCAACGCACGATTGCCTTCATTGTGCTGGCACTCGTACTCGGCCTGGCGACGCAGCACTATCGGGACACTCACTCCCGCCCGGTCGGTATGCCCAACGATCCACCCGTGGCGACCGCTTCCCCGTCTCCGGCCTTGCCCAATCGCTAAGGTTTTGCCCCGCCCAACCCGGGAATCTTCCCGTAGCCGACAAATCGCGGGTGAGCCTCGAACGAGCGGCCCGTGCTGGCGGGTGCGGTCTTGAAATCAAAAACGCTCACGCCGAATTGCTTCTCTCCCTCGTAGGTGCGCCCATCGCTCGCGCCGACCATGATCGGCTTGCCCGTTTTCTTTTCTTTTCCGAGATAAATCATGGTGTGGGTAACCGGCGGGTCACGCTCGATATTGTAGGTGCCGGCCCAAAAAAGCAGATCACCCGGTCTCAGCTCGTTGAGCTCGAAGGAATCGATTTGCCGGCTCAGGACCGCACGAAAATTCCCCGCCTTCCGCACCCAGACGTATTGCTCGCTCGCATCCCGTGGCACATCGTCCACCCCGTTTCGGCGAAGGACGTAGTAGATGAAGCCGGAGCAATCCATCCCGCCGCGCTCGGGATCGGCCGAACCATAGGTATAACCGAGATGACGTTTCGTTAGCTCAAGCGCGTCATCCAGAAGCTTGCTCACCGGCACCGGGTTCTTGTCGTAATCTTCGATTTCACCGGGTGAAACAGTCGCCACTTTTTTCTCCGAGGCCGGTGTCGGCGAAGGCGTTTCTTCAGGAGGCGGTGTTGGGGTCTCGGTTGGCGATGGCGAGGATTTGTGCTTCGCCTTTGGTGAAACGCTCGGCGTCGGCGTGCCTTTCGTGCGCTTGGGCCGTCGACGGCTTGGGGTCGGAGTCGGTGTCGCGAAAAATTTCTGAATCTTGTCGCCCAAGGACGGCTCTTCTCCACGAACCAAGGCTGTCGGATAAAGAGCGATGCCGATCAGGCCGGCCGCCAACCATCCAGTCAGGCGAGGCGACGGCATCCCAAAAATTAATCCGCCTTTCTACTGGCCTGCGCCCACTTCCTGCAGGATCGCCTTGTTCATCTTGATCCCGGCTTCGAGGTTTTCCAGCGGGAAATTTTCGTTAGGCGAATGCGCGCGGCAATCGGACAGGGCCAGCCCCAGCAGGAGCGTTTCCACTCCCAAAATGTCGCGAAATTGCGAGACGATCGGAATGCTCCCGCCTTCGCGGATGAGCGCGACTTCCTTCTGGAACGTCTCCTTCAAGGCGCGCTGCGCGGCCTGGCCAAAACTCGAATGCGGATCGGTCAAGTACCAAGGACCACTGTGCCCGTCGACGATCTCCATCGTTACGCCCGGTGGGAGATTCTTTTCCAGATGTTTCCGTACTTGCTTGAGGATCTTGTCCCCGTCCTGGTTGGGCACGAGACGAAAGGTCAGCTTCGCCATGGCGTGACTTGCGATCACCGTCTTGGTCCCCTTCCCCTGATAGCCGCCGCCGATGCCATTGATCTCCGCCGTCGGCCGGGCCCACAGGCGCTCCAGGGTGCTGAAACCTTTCTCGCCGAAGAGCGCCGGGACACCGGTCTCGCCGAGAATTTCCTTGTCCGCGTTGACCGGCAACTTGCGCCAGGCCTCGCGCTCCCAATCTTCCAGCGGCTTGACGTCGTCATAAAAACCTTCCACCGCGACGTGGCCGTTTTCGTCGTGCAAGGTCGCGAGCAAGCGCGCGAGCGCAGTGATGGAATTTGCCACCGCGCCGCCGAATACGCCCGAGTGCAAATCCATTTTTGAGCCCGTCACTTTCACCTCGCAGGCCGTCACTCCGCGCAAGCCGTAGCTCAGCGTCGGCACGCCGCGCGCAATCATCCCGGTATCGGAGACAACCGCGACATCGCAGCCTAACGACCCGCGGTTCTCCTTCAAGAATCCAGGCAGGCTGCCGCTCCCGATCTCTTCTTCCCCCTCGACGATGAGATGCAGGTTAACCGGCAGGTCGCCGTGCTCGGCGAGCATTTCCTGGATGCCGAGAATGTGCGCCAGGATCTGCCCTTTGTTATCGGTCGCGCCGCGTGCATAGACGTAACCGTTTTTCAAAACCGGCTCGAACGGAGGCGAATCCCATAACTCGAGCGGGTCTGGCGGCTGCACGTCGTAATGTCCGTAAAGCATCACGGTTTTGCGGCCCGGTTGATGTCTATTTTTCGCCCAAACGATCGGATGCCCGGGCGTGGAAATGAGCTGCGCCTCAAGGCCGATTCCGTTCAGTTTTTCGACCAGCCAATGCGCGCACTCCGCCAGATTGATCTTGTAGGCGTCGTCGGTCGAGATGCTCGGGAATCGCAGGAAAGTGTAAAAGTCTTGCAGATAAGAATCGCGCATGCCGAAGAGTAGAACAGCTTCGCGTGACAACAACTAACGAGTTGCCAGAGGAGCGCGGTTCGCACAGCCTGCGGGGCATGAACCAGCCCGCCGAGCCCGCCGTTGAAAGGCAACTGATCCGCGCGCTCGGCGTCCCGAGCCTGGCCGCGAATATCGTGAATTCGACCGTTGGCGCCGGCATTTTTGCCCTGCCAGCCCTCGTCGCCGCGCAAACAGGCGCGGGAGCGCCGCTCGTTTTTCTCGCCTGCGCGTTAGCCATGATGGTTTTTGTCACCTCCTTCGCGCTGGCTGGGAGTCGCGTCCCCTTGACCGGCGGGCTTTATGCCTACGTCGAGACCGCCTTCGGCCGCTACATCGGGTTTATCGCCGGCGTGCTTTATTTTCTCACCGCGATCCTCGCTTCTTCCGGAATTGTAGCGCTCGTCGCCGACACGATCGGCGCGCTGGCGCCTATTTTCGCCTACGGCGCGATGCATTTTCTCGTTGTCCTGCTCGTCTTTGGGCTACTTGCGTTCATTAACATCCGGGGCATTGAATCCGGTGCCCGCGCAGTCTGGATTGTGACCATCGCAAAGCTGGTCCCGCTTTTCGTCTTTGTCGGTCTCGGGGTCTTTTTCGTTAGGCGAGCGGACGCCTTGACGATCGCCTGGCCGGGCGCTCCTTCTCTCGGCCGCGGCGTGCTCCTCCTTCTTTTCGCCTTCGTCGGAATCGAAACCGCCCTGATGCCAAGCGGCGAAGTGAAGGATCCCGCGCGCACCGTCCCGCGCGCCATCTACCTTGCCCTGTTCGTCACGACCGTGCTTTATCTTCTCATCCAGTTGGTCGCACAGGGCATCATGGGAGACAGTCTCGGGAAGTTTCCCACCGCACCTCTGGCGGAGGCGGCCGGGCGTTTTCTGGGTGAACCCGGTCGCAAATTGATGCTAACCGGCGCAAGCATTTCCGCGTTTGGGTTCCTTGTCAGTGACGTTCTCAGTTCGCCGCGCGTTCTCTTCGCTTTTGGGCGCGATCGTTTCCTGCCCAAGGCGTTCGCGTATGTTCATCCGCGTTTCCACACGCCGGACATCGCGATCCTGGTCTATTGCTCGGTCGCGGGTGTCCTCTCTCTCTTCTCGACTTTTCAGCATCTGGCCATCCTTTCGAATGTTGCCGTCCTGGTGCTCTATTTTCTTTCCTGTGGCGCGGCACTCCAGCTAATGCGACGGGACGCGCCTGCGTTGGACCGGCCGTTCCATTTCCCGGGGGCATGGATCTTTCCGGTCCTGGGAATCGGCATTAGCCTTTGGATTCTCGCCCAGGCGACGCGCCAGGAGCTGGCGGTCACCGCCGTCGTGCTGGCGATAGCGTCGCTCCTCTTTCTAATCCAGCGAACACTCAGGCAGCGCAAACAGTAGCAACCCCGGGGCTACCACATGTTGTGCCACGCAGCGGCGGCCGCCCCTGCAAATAGCGTTTATTTTGCTTGTCACCGGCTGGAGCGAGTTGTATGCACCTCGTAGCTTTCCTACCGCATGCATCTCCAATCGCTCGAACTCTTCGGGTTCAAATCCTTCGCCGACAAAACGGTCTTTAATTTCCACGAGGGCGTGACGGCGATCGCTGGCCCTAACGGCTGCGGAAAATCAAACGTCCTCGACGCCGTTCGCTGGGTTCTGGGCGAGCAGTCCGCCAAGGCGCTCCGCGGCGCCGAAATGGCCGACATTATTTTTAATGGCACCGATTCGCGAAAGCCGGTCGGCTACGCGGAAGTTTCTCTAACGTTTACTGACTGCGCGACCGAACTCGGCGTCGATTGGCACGACGTGCGCGTGACGCGGCGTGTTTATCGCGACGGTCTTTCGGAATATTTGCTCAACAAAACTATCTGCCGGCTAAAGGACATTCAAAGCCTCTTTGCCGACACCGGCATCGGCCGGGTCGCCTATTCAATGATGGAACAGGGCCGGATCGATCAGATCCTCAGCTCACGCCCCGAAGATCGGCGCGCGGTTTTCGAAGAAGCTGCAGGGATAACCAAATACAAATCGCAAAAGCGCGAAGCGCTGCGCAAGCTTGAGGCAACGGAGGCAAACCTGCTCCGGCTCGGCGACATCATCAAAGAGGTGAAACGCCAGATCGGTTCGCTCCAGCGGCAAGCGGGAAAGGCTCGCCGCTACCAGGCGTTGCTGGCGGATTTGCAGGTGCTCGATACGCATCATTCGCGTGCCCAACTCGACGCGCTCGAGGCGGAGCTGGAACGGTCGCGCGCGGCCACGGTGCACTTCGAAGAGCAACAAGGCGCGGCCGAACGTGAGATTGAGGAACACGAAAACCAGGTCGCGGCGCAACGCGGCCAACTGGAGGAAGTCGACGCCCGGATCAATGAAGCGCGCAGCGAAGTGCAACGGCTGCAAAGCCAGATCGCGTCGCATCGCAACCGGATCGAATTCAATCGCGAGCGCTCGCAGGAGCTGACGGCGTTGATCGAACGTTACGAAGCCGACGTCGCAACGGCGGAGAATAAACGTGCCCAGCAGGAAACGGAAATTCACGACGCCGACTTGCTCCTCGCTGAAACCGAACGGCTGCTGGCCACCAAACAAACCGAACTCACAGCGTTAACGACACGCGCGGCGGAAGTGCGGCAGATGCGGGAGGAACGCGAGCGTGAACTGCAGGCGCTTGAATTGTCGATCTCGAAGGCCGAGAACCGGCTGGCTGATCTGGAGACAGAAATTTCCGGAACGGTAACGCGTCGGGCCGCGACCGAGCCGCGCCTTACGGAGCTGGCGGCGGCGTTAGATGAAGCTGCCGGCGCGCGCGACCGTGTTGTGGAGCAACTTGCGGCAATTCGCGCCAACGCCGACCGGGAACAAGAAGCGCTCCGGGATTTGGCCGCGCAGATTCCAGTCGCGGAAGAGGATCTCCACCGGCACCAACAAAAACTGCGCGAAGCCGAAGCGGCGCTGATCGGGAGCGACCGCGCGCTCGCGGAACGGCAATCGCGCCTCGAGATTTTGCAACAGCTCAATGCCGAGGGCGAAGGTTTGGCCGAGGGTTCGCAGGCAGTTCTGCACGGACTCGATGAACCGGAGCGCATCCTGCCGGCATTGCACGGCGCGCTCGCCTCGCTCATCGAAGTCGACGAGGAATTCATCCCGGCGATCGAAGCGGCCCTGGGACGCAACCTGCACGCCATTGTTCTGCAGAACCGCGCGCTCGCGACCGAGATCATCGCCACCGTGACAGCTCGCAAACTCGGCCACACCGTGCTCGTCGCGCCGGAATTGAGCGCTGATGTGCTGCCCGCCGTGCGCAACCTTCCGCGCGGCGCGCTTGCCTGGGCAACGGAAAAGGTTCGCGCGTCCGCCGGCCTCGAGATTCTCGTTAGGCACTTGTTGGGCGATGTCGTCCTCGTCACCGATCTGGAGCAGGCGCTGGCGCTCAGGCGGGAATTCCCGGATCTGACCTTTGCCACCCAGGGTGGCGAGGTCGTCTCCGCCAAGGGCGTGATCTTTGGCGGACGGATCAACGAAGAAAGCAGCTCACTTCTGGCGCGCAAAGCTCAGATCGCCGCCCTCTCCGCCGAACACGACGCGCTGCTTGATGAACAGGCGAATCTGCGGGCGAAAAGTGAAGAAGTGCAACGCCAGTTCGAAGCCGCAACCGAATGCTTGGAAGAGACTCGAAAGAAGCACCAGGCGGCGCGAAGCGATCATTCAGCAACGACGCAGCAGGTCGCAGCGATCGAGCGCGAGTGGCACGAAGCATGCCGCAAACATGATGCGCTCGATTGGGAAAGGAACACCCTCGATCAGCAACTGAGTGCTTCCTCCGCGCGGCTCGCCCAATTGGAAAGCGAAGCCGCCGAGCAACGAACGTTCCTTGGCGATGCGCGCGAACGCCAGGCCGCGCTGCAATCGGCAGTCGAAACCGAACGCTTGCGCGATGACGCATTGGCTGAACAGTTGAGTGAACTGCGGCTCGCGGTCGCGACCGAACGTCAGCGCCATGAGGGATTGCGCAGCCAGCGTCAGCCGATGACCGCACGCCACG
The DNA here is from genome assembly GCA_963742545.1 of uncultured Verrucomicrobiae bacterium. GTDB lineage: Bacteria > Verrucomicrobiota > Verrucomicrobiia > Chthoniobacterales > UBA10450 > Palsa-1392. Next base: position 168,556 of record CAVUMF010000009.1, read on the forward strand.
CAGAGTTGGCGGAATTGATCGCGACCCGTCACGCCGACATCGCCAGTTATCAGGCAAGGTGCGAGCGACAGAGCGCCGAGAACGCCGAAGCCGAACGCGCGATCGAAGAAGAGAGCGCGGCCCTTGCCACCGCGGAAGTCGCCGTCGCGGAAATTACGAATACGCGCGCCACTCGCCTGACGGAAGTCAACCACATGGAAGCCGATCTGCGCGCGCGCCGAAAATCGCTCAGCGACCTGCACGAAACGCGCGGCAAGGAAGAAGTCCGCCAGACGCAGATGCAGCTCAAGATCGAGAATCTGGCCGAGCATTCGATGCGACGTTACCAGGTCAATCTGCGCGAGTTTGCTCCCGATCGTTATGCCTTCAACAAAACCTTTCGCGCCCAGATCAAGCAGCGCGGCAAAGCGGAACCCGAAATCGCTGCGGACGACGTAACGGCCTTTGATGAAGAGCAACTCCGCGAGATCATCGAACAATTGACACGTCAACTCGACGCGATGGGCCCGGTCAACCTCGATGCCGTGCACGAGTACGACGAATTGGAAGAGCGTCATACTTTCCTCGAAACGCAGAACACCGATCTGACGAATTCACGCCGCGAGCTGCTTGATGTCATTGCGCGAATCAACCAGACAACGGAGAAACTCTTCGCCGAAACTTTCGCGCAGGTACGAATCAACTTCCGCGAAGTGTTCGCCGAGCTTTTCGGCGGTGGCCGCGCCGATCTCGCATTGCTCGACGAGAACGACACACTGAATTGCGGGATCGACATCATCGCCAAACCCCCTGGCAAACAACTGCAAAGTGTTTCGCTGCTTTCTGGTGGCGAAAGGACCATGACTGCGGTCGCGCTCCTCTTCGCCATTTACATGGTGCGTCCAAGCCCGTTTTGCATCCTCGACGAAATGGATGCGCCGCTCGATGAATCGAATATCAACCGCTTCATCAAAGTGCTCGACCGGTTTGTTAGTCAAAGCCAGTTCGTCATTATCACCCACAACAAGCGCACGATCGCCAAGGCCGACATCCTCTATGGCGTAACGATGGAAGAGCGCGGAGTCAGCAAGCTGGTCGGTCTGCGCCTGACGAATGCAAAGCCGGCGGAGGAATCGCCGCCGGAGCGGGCGACGTCGCCCGCGCAACAGAAATCGCTCGACTTCGACGAAGCGGGCACGGAGAAGTTGGCCCTCACTCGTTAGGCGAGGCGGTCCGCGACATCACTGCCTAACGAGGCGGGGCGAAAGTACCACCGGCATCGCCAGCCGGTAGTTTGGCCGCTTTCCAATCCATCGCCATCCGGATGCGGGCCCGGCCGCTCGGGTGATCAAAGAAAATGCATTCCTCCATCGGGCCAGGATCGAGCTTGCGATATGCGCCCAGCTTGAGCGCCACCTTCGCGAAGCCATCGGCTTCGCGCGCGGTGTTGATACCGAAGGCATCGGCCTCCCGCTCCGTCACTCGCACCGCCGTGTTACGCAGCGGAGTGATGAGAAAAAAGAAGGTCGAGAAGATCAAGACGAGCAACGGGAAACCGGCCGGATCCGCGATCCCGTGCACACCCCAGCGCTTACCCCAACGACGCACCGCGCGCTCGAAAACCATGCGCGTGATCGCGAACGCCCCCAGGATGAAAAGTCCAAAATAGAGGATGAGTTTGAATCCGTGATTGAGCACGTAATGCCCCATCTCGTGCGCCATCACGGCGCGGATCTCCGGCAGGGTGCATTGCTTGAGCAAATTGTCGTTCAAGGAGATGCGGGCCGTTCCGAAGAGACCGGAAACATTAGCGCTCACCCGATTACTTTGCCGCGACGCGTCGACCTCGAAGACCTGCCGGACCGGGATTTCGTTCGCGCGGGCCATGGCTAGGATTGGCTGGCTGATTTTCTGATCGGTGATCGGTTTGTAAGTGTTAAAAAGTGGCGCGATGAAGACCGGTGCGATCAGCGTCGAGACGACCAGAAAGAGAACGCCAACCCCCGCTCCCCAGAGCCACCACGTCCGCGGGGCGCGCCGAAAAAACCTGTAGAGCACCATCATCAAGATCGCCGTCCCTCCGATTTCGAGCGCGAGTCCGATAAGCTGCTCACGGAACCAGGGTCCAAAAGTTTGGGTCGCTAATCCGTAGACGTGTTCGCGAAAATAGTCGGAATAAATTCCTAACGGGAAGGAGAGCAGAGCTACGATCACCACGTACGGAATGGCGTAGAGGACAACTTGGAGCGATTTGAAGCGAGTGGTGCGCTCCGCGAAATCGCGCAAACGGGCGGATAGTCCGCTTCCGAGGAGAAAAAGGGAAATCGCGGCACCGAGGAGAAAATTCCAGAGAATCAGCCAGTAGCCGCCCTCGAAATAGGCATCCGATTTGGCGCGCTTCTCCGCTGGGACGGTATCCAGCCAGGCGCGGGTAGCCGCTGCGGGGTCGACCGGTTTGACCGTCTCCGGCGAATTGAGCAGAGGAGCAGAAGCCGGTTGCGCGGTCACGGGGAGCGGCACAGCCATAAGTTGCAGAGCGAAAAAAAGGCAGACGACGATTTTCATTCGGGGAAAGAGGTAGACACAATCAAGCGCAAACAGAAGCCTCTTTCTCGCGGCCTCGACATCTCCGGCTGTGGGTTTATCCTAACGATATGAATTGGAGGAGGAAAGTGATGCCGGCCTGGCTGGCTCTGGTCGCGCTTCTCCCGCTCGCCGGGATGGCGCAAACCCCGCCTCCACCAGGCGCGGTTTATGGCGCCTATCCGCACGATTACCAGGAACTCGTCACCGCCTGGCTCGACTCGGCACTGGTCGACCCGAAGAGCGTTAAGATTCGATGGCTGGGCGAACCGAGGCCGGGCGAACTGGACGTGGGCAAGAACCACAAGGTGGCTGGCTTCCTCGTCGATTTCTCGGTCAATGCGCGCAACGTGTTTGGCGCCTACACCGGACCACAAAAGCACACCGCCTTGATTCGTGACGGCCAGGTCGTGACCGCCACCGGCTTTGTCGTTCGCTAGGTCGGCCTAACGAGAAGGCGTCGCCAGCTTGATCGAGGCGGAGGTTTCCGCCGGCATTGCCTGGAGGAGCAACGGCCGTGCGTCGCCTGATGGTCCGCGAAGGAAAAACGTCGTCTGCGTCGGAAGGTTAATCCCGGAATCGGACGATTCCGAGTGAATCGTCAGGCTAAGAGCAGGCGAGGCAATCGTTCCCCTCAAAACCGCCTCCCGCAGGCGTTCCTCGTCGCCGGAGATCCCCTGCCCGATGAGGCGAATGCCAGAGATATCCGTGCCGCTCGGCGGAACCTCCAGCAACTCGAGGCCGCCGGCTAATGGCGTCAGAATGACGTGGAAGTCGGTCGCCGAAGTCGTTAGGCGGGCACGCAATGCCATCGGCGTCCCCTCGATCTCGCAGCGCAGCGAATCGATCACAGCCGCGCTCCTTTCGAAATGAATTTGCGCAGCGAGGTCGTCCAACTCCGGCCATGGCGGCGGCGGCTCGAAACGAGCATCGAGGATCTCCGCTTCCCCGGTTACGTTCGGCGTCCGGAGTGTTTCGGAAAAAACGATCCTGCCGCTCAAGAGTCCGCGCGCCGCGCCAAACCGCCATTCGCTAGGCAATGCATCGAGGAAAAGCGCGGGGCAATCGATCGTGACCGAGAAAGGCGCCGTCTGGTCGAGCACTGTTCCGTCGGCCAAACGGGCCTTCGCCAGTCGCAAGGGCAGCGTGGCGCGTGTGTTCACAGGATCGGAAATACCGAAGGTTGCGGTCGCATACGCATCCGCTTGACCGTCTGAATAGTAACCGTAAAAATCGATCAGGTTGTGCGGCGCGGAGGCGCCGAAATCCTGCAGCCGCCAGTTCGTCGTTACCTGAAGGGACCGCAACGGACCGAAGGCGGCGAGCTTCCCGTCGAGTACACCACTGGCCGCGGATTTCTCGCCGAGCGCCTTGGTCAGCGTGGTCAGATCCAGGTGATCGACCGCCAGATCGATATCGAACTTTTGTTCCTCATCGAAAGCCGCGACCAGACTGTGCGAGGTTCGCCAACGATTGGCGCTCAAGGGAAGAAAGAGAGTGCCGTTGGCTCGGGGCACGCCGTCGAGCGCGAATTGCAGGGCCTGTAGCTCGACGAAGTCGCTCCCAAGCATGAGAAAACCGCTCAACGAAATCCGATCGTTTGCAATCTGGAAACTGCGGAAGAAAATGTCCCGCGGCGAATAACTCCCCTCGAGAGTGATGTCGAGCGGCTTGCGCAACGGCGCAACAGGCAACTGCAAGCCATGGGCAAAGAATTGCATCGTTCCGGAGTTCGCGTCCGGAGTACCGTCTCCGCGCCAGTCGAAGGTCGCGCCGCCACCGATTTTCGATACCTGCCAGGCTGCCGGAAGGAGCGGCGCGTAGGCTCCCAGATCGTTGATTGCGCCGGTCAGCCTTCCTTCGAAGCGATGCGCCGGAGTTAGCTCGACGCTGCCATGCGCGCGCAGGAAATCGTCAGCGTGGCGGGCTTCCAAATTCTCCAGTGTGAGTTCGGTGCCTCTGAGTCCGAGCGAGGCGCTCAACGAATCGACCGTGACTCCCCGGAATTTCACCTCCTTGCCATGCAGCGCGAGACGGCCGTGGGCTTGCGGGGCGAGAGAATCGAGTTCCCCATCGGCCAGGAGCGCGCCGGTGAAATCGCCGGTCGTCGCGCCAAACAATTCCGCGAATTCGTTCAAATCGGGAATGGTGGCATTCAACTGTCCACGAAAAGGCAGGTGGGTCCAACTGCCGCGTTCCTTTGGCCAGAGCAGCTCGCCATTGATGGTTAGCTGATTCTCGCGCTGCCGTACGTAAAGCTGATCGACCTCGAGGCGGCGATCGTAATAGGTCGCTCCGAGCATGACGTTGTCAGCACGATGAGTGCGCCAGACGAAATCGGTCAGTTCCATCCAGACTGAAGCGGTCGCATCGAGGAATTCGCCAGGATTTCCGCGGAAGGTGAATTTCGACGCATGCACCGCGCCGGAGATCGGCTCAACGAAACCCATCGCCCTTGAGATCTGGGCGAGCGAAATATTGGAGGCCGAGCCCGCGACATCGATGCGAAATTTCTCGCTCGCCCGTCCTTGAAAACTGGCACGGAGCGTCCCGCCGTAGGCATCGAGCTGGAGGTCGATCCCGAGCCGGCGCCGTTCCAGTCGGGAAAGATCGAGGGTGAGCGCTTCGAGATCGAGTCCCTGCACAAGCGGTATGCCGGCGATCGTCAGGCGTTCACTTTCCCACGAGGTCGCACCCCGTAGGTTGGCGAAGGTTTGCCGCAAGAGCGGCGAAGCAATCGAGATCTGGCGGGCCAGGAATTTGCCCGATTCGATCGGGCTGGCGCTGAGTATGACATCGCGAAAAGCGATGGCAGCCGTCGGAGTCGTGACATCAAGATCGCCATGCGCAATGCGAAAGTCGCCCGGGAGCAGTCGCGCCAGTTGTCGCCAATCCAGCTTTTTCACTGCCGCCAGCTTGGGCGCGGCGCGAATGTTGCCTTTAAAGTGATCGATGCTGATAGAGTGCAAAAATGGAGCTCGCCGGCCAAAGATCCAGCCGCGGAAATTCAAGTCGACGATCACCGTCGCAGCCTCCAGGGAAACCTCGCGCGGCACCGCTCGATCGGCAGTCATGCGCAGATTGCGAATCGTGACCGGACGGAGAAAAGGGGCTTCGACGGTTTCCATCCCGGCCCTCAGACCCTCCTGCTCGGCGGCCCGCTCCAGCCAGAGACGCACGCCATGCGCGACGAGGAAAGGCGCGAACAAAGCGTCGAGCGCCGCGGCCAGCAGCAGAACGAGAACGAAAACGATGAGACGGGTGCGAAATGACATCAGCCTGCATGCCCATGCCTAACGATACCTAACCGAGGGGCGAAGGCGCCGGAAAGATTACACGAACCGGCTGTGGCGGGTGAAATTTTTCCAGTAGCTCGCGAGTGAAAGTTTGCTCGGCTTCGATTGGCAGTCCGACTGATTTTTTCCGCGCGAGCCGGGGCAGGACGGCGAGCTCGTTTTGAATGTCGACCAGAGAAATCCGGTTCCAGAATCCGTTTTCGAGCACAAGCACTTCCACCGACTGCTCTTCGACCGAGAGGATCTGAGCATCCGGGAGCTCGATCGTGATCTCGTTGGGCTGAATATTCACGTTAAATTTCTTGCGCAGATCGAAGCCGGCTTTGACCAGGAAAGTACCGTGCAACCTGATCCGCTTGGTGCTTCCGGCCCAGGTATGCAACATCTCGTGTTCAACCTCGACTTTGCGCGCGAGGAAGGACAATTCGGCGATCGTGCTTGTCTGCTCGAGATAAACCCGGTTGTTCACCGTCACCCGCGGCTGGAGATGCGCGAGTTTGACCAACGTATCGCGCGCCTCGCGCCCCACCCGTTCCAACTCCGATACGCTTTGGCTTGCCGTCCGCCGTGGCCACGTTTCCAAACGGTAAAAAATGAAGCCAGCGAGGAGCGCGAGAGTGAGGATGATGAGGGCCGCTGCGAGCGGCCAATCGCACCGCCGCGAAGCTGTCTGGTCCGGCGAGCAGTTCGTTGGCAACTCCATCAGCCCAAAAAAGTACCGCCCCCCACACCCGAAGGGTGTGAAGGGCGGCTGTTCCCCCCAGAACATTCTTTCAAATCCGAGGTCGCGATAAGCGAACTAACTTTGCCATGCAAGAAAATTTTCACGCCTTGGTTGAAAAAAAGTTCAGGCCAGCTCTACCCTCTCTGCGTGAAACTCGGGGTGCGCTACGAAACGGCTTACCGTTATGCCGCGCCGGTCAATTTTTCGACGCACGAAATCAGGCTTTTTCCGCGCAGCGATGTTTTTACCCGCTTGCTCCGCCTGAATTTCGAGACGAACGCCGGCGCCAACGTGCGTTTTGGCCGCGACGTCTTCGACAATTGTGTTGCGTCCTGTTCCTTTTCGGCCCCATCGTACGAGCTGCGCTTCCGGATCGAGATCGATCTGGAGTTGCAGAAAAAGAATCCGTTCAATTTCCTCCTCGCCGGCGAGGCGGTTGACCTGCCCTTTTCTTACCCGCCGGAATTGCACCGCGTTCTCGCACCATTCAAGATGAGGGACGAGAGCCCGCTCCTGGAAATTCCACGCTGGGTCCGGCCGACCTCCGAGGCACCCCAGCCAACGGTGGCGGCGCTGGCCGGACTAAACCGAGCCTTGCACGAATGCATCGGCTATGTGCGTCGGGAAGATGGACCAGCCCGCTCGGCGGCTGAGACGCTCCTTGCGGGCCGCGGGGCCTGCCGCGACGTGGCGGTGCTGCTCGCGGCCGTTCTAAGGCAGCTCGGCCTGGCAGCACGCCTAACGAGTGGGTATTTGCGGGAAGGCGAGGAATCGGAGCCGCGCCGGGCCGAAGGGTCGTTGCACGCCTGGACCGAGGTTTACCTCCCGGGAGCCGGCTGGGTGGGGATGGATGCAACTAACGGGATTTTTTCCAACCACAACTTCATCGCAGCCGCAGTCGGGTTGGAACCTGCTGATGTCACGCCAATCGACGGCAGCTTTTATCCGCGGCAGGAAACGGCGGCGCAGATGACGAGCCGGCTGGAACTCGTCAGTCTGTGAAAGCGTGATGCTCGGCGACCTGCAGCTGCGCAACTTCCGTTGCTTCGAATCGAGTGCGGTCGAATTCGCGGCCGGGTTCAATTTCATCGTCGGTCCGAACGGTCGAGGAAAGACGTCGCTGCTCGAAGCGGCCTGCGTGCTGCTGCGCCTCCAGTCGCAGCGCTCGGCCGGACTGGCGCCGGCAGTGCGCATCGGGCAGCGATCGTTCGTTCTCTCGGGTCACGCCGACGAACATCTCCTGCAATTCTATTACAGCGCGTTGCGGCGCAAAGTGGCGTTCGACGGCGTCGAGCAGCGAGATCTCGCTGAATATCTGCGACTCGGCAGGGTGGTTTCGTTTGCAAATCACGATCTCGAATTGGTCCGTGGTCCAGCTGAACTGCGACGGCGTTACCTCGATTTCATCGGAACGCAGGTAGAAGCGCGTTATCGGCCGACCCTGCGCATCTATGAGCGCGCGTTGCGCTCGCGTAATGCACTCTTGAAATCTGCGCACCCACGGCCGCAGGAACTGGCAGCCTACACCGAGCCGCTGGTTCGTGCCGGCAACCTTTTGCACGAGATGCGGGAGGAGATCGTGAGGCGACTCGCGCCGTGGGCAGAGGAGAGCCAGCGCGCCATCAGCAGGAAGAATGAAACCCTAGTGGTTGAGTACGCGCCGGGAAGCGAGGGAGATTTCGCGGCGCAGCTCGATCGTGTGCGGGCGGATGAAGAACGCCTGCGCCAAACAATGGTCGGCCCTCAGCGGGATGATTTGCGCTTGCTCGTGGAGGGTCAGCCGGCGGCGCAGTTTGCTTCCGAGGGTCAGCAACGGACTACTGCGCTTGCCCTCAAGCTGGCCCAGGCGAAAATTTTCTCGGCTAATTCGCCAACGCCGCCGCTTCTCTTGATCGACGATATTTTTGGCGAGCTGGATGGGGCACGGCGCAACGCGCTACTCGGGCATTTGCCTGACGAATCACAAAAACTTGTGACTGCGACTTCGCTTGCCTGGCGCGAAGGAAAATGGGATGGACCTGTCCTGCAGCTCTAAACGCCTCGGTTTGTGAAATACGCGCGAGAGGATGGCCGCATCCACAACTTGCGCAGCTCCATGCCGCGCTTTCTATTTTTGTCATGCGCCACCCGTCGGGCCAGCCGCAGAACTTCACCGGCCAGCTTCTCGTCGCTCATCCCAATATGCTCGACCCGAATTTTCGCCGCAGTGTGCTTTACATTTCCTCGCATAGCGAAACCGACGGCGCCCTCGGACTGATCATTAACCGCCCGCTCGACAGGCAAGTTTCCGAGCTTGTGACCGATCCGACCCCGGCGGGACTTGCCGACGTGCCGGTCTTTCTCGGCGGACCGGTCGGCACGAACCAACTCATGTTCGCCTCCTTCGATTGGGAGGGACGCGATTCGCTGAGCTTAAATCAGAATGTTGCGATCGACGAGGCGCATCACCTGGCAGAGCAGGATCGCGGCACGATCCGGGCCTTTGTGGGTTACGCCGGCTGGATCGCGGGACAGTTGGAAAACGAGTTGCACCAGAATGCCTGGATCTTGCGCAAGCCCGATCGCGCCGCCCTCGTCCCGGAACGGTTGCCGCGACTTTGGTTCGAGATCATGCGCAGTCTGGGACCCTGGTTCAAAATGCTCTCCGCGGCGCCGGATGATCCCTCTTTGAACTAGCTTCGCGCGGCATTAAGTGCGAAGCAGTTGGCAAACATATGATCATCGGCGTCCCGAAAGAGGTTAAACAACAGGAAAATCGGGTCAGTCTACTGCCTTCGGCAGCGTACCAACTCACAAAACGCGGCCATACCGTTTTGGTGGAAAAAAACGCGGGCTTTGGATCGGGTTATCTCGACTCCGATTACATTAACGCCGGCGCCAGGATCATCGATAGCGCGCGTGACCTTTTCCAGGAGGCAGAGATGATCGTGAAAGTGAAGGAGCCGCTCCCGATCGAGTACGACCTCTTGCGCAAGGGACAAATTCTTTTCACCTATCTGCATCTCGCGGCGAGCCGGACGCTCACGGAAGCCCTCCTGAGATCCGGCGTAACCGGCGTGGCCTACGAGACGATTCAAGTTGGAAACCGCCTCCCGCTGCTCGAGCCGATGAGTGAGATCGCGGGTCGCATGTCGGTCGTGATGGGCGCCTATTTTCTGGCCAAACATAATGGCGGAAACGGCGTACTGCTCGGTGGTGTGCCGGGAGTCCTTCCCGGCCGCGTGGTGGTGCTGGGCGGCGGCACGTCGGGTGTAAATGCGGCGCGCATGGCGACCGGGCTCGCTGCCGACGTAACCATTCTGGAAGTAGATCTCGAACGGATGCGTTTTCTCGACATCACGATGCACTCGGCGCACACCCTTTACTCAAGCGAAGCGCATTTGCAGGAATTGATGCCATCGGTCGATCTCCTCATCGGTGCCGTGCTCGTGCCCGGGGCCAAGGCGCCGAAACTGATCACGCGCGAAATGTTGCGCGAGATGCGGCCCGGCAGCGTGTTGGTGGACATCGCGATCGACCAGGGCGGTTGCGTGGAGACCTCGCGCCCCACGACTCATCTCGATCCCGTTTATGTCGAAGAAGGCGTGATTCATTACTGCGTCGCCAACATGCCGGCGGCCTACGCCCGCACCGCGACCCAGGCCCTAACGAATATTACCTACCGTTACGTGGAGCTGCTCGCTGATCTCGGATTGAAAGAAGCCTGCGAGCGGCAACCGGCGCTCATCGGCGGCATCAACACGATGGATGGACGACTGACTCATCGCGCGGTGGCGGAAGCGCACGGGATGGAATTTGAACCGCCCTTCCACAACGCGAGCAGCACCGCATTTCCTTCCTAGGCGGAAATTTTCGCCGATCAGGCATTTTCTCTCAGCGAAAAATAAAATGCAGGGCCGAAAACTTAGCTTGCCCCGATTCAATTGTTAACCCAACATGGGCGTTCATCCAAAACCTATGAAGAAATATATCTGCATCCTGGCTGGCGCCGCGCTCCTCGTGGCGTGCGAACAAAAAACCGAAACCGCGGCTCCTGCTGCCTCACCCGCTGAGACAACGGAGAGCACCATGGCAACGACAAGTCCGGCGGAAACGACGACCGAGACGACCACGGCCGTCGCGACCACTCCGGCGGAATCGACTCCAATGGAGACCACGACTCCCGCCGCGAGCGAGAGCACCACCATGGAAAGTACCACGACGACGACGGAAGCGTCACCCACTCCTTAATCCTCATATTTCAAACGCAACATCTTCCCCCGGGCGATCGTCCGGGGGAAGATTTTTGCTGTACTTGAGGCGCTCGGAAAACGCCTCGTGAGGAGGAGCCCGGCGCGCTCTTTTTGGATCTCGCGCAGAGGCAGCGCAGTTCGTTAGGCAGCGATCGCTCCTCTGATGCCCCGGGACTGTGACTAGGCCTGTTTGCGTTGGTCGACCGCCGCCCCGGGTTCTTCCGAAAGCACCTGGGCCGTATTAACAAGGCCGACGTGGCTGAAAGCCTGGGGGAAATTTCCAAGTTGACGCCGATTTTTGGGATCGTATTCCTCCGAGAGAAGGCCGACATCATTGCGCAAATCGAGCAGGCGCTCGAAAAGGAGCCGGGCATCCTTCTTCCGGCCGACCAGATGCAGGCAATCCGCCAGCCAGAAGGAACATGGCAAAAAGGCGCCTTCGTTCCCAGGCAAGCCATCGATCTCGCATTCGTTAGGCCGATAACGCAGAACGAGTCCGTCTTGCAATAAATCACGCTCGACCGCTTCGATCGTTCCGCGCACGCGCTCGTCTTGAGCGGGGAGAAAGCCGACCAACGGGATCATGAGCAGACTCGCGTCCATCGCTTCCGAACCATAAGTCTGGGTGAAGGCTTTCTTCCTCGGGTGATACCCCTTTTTGCAGACTTCGCAATGAATCTCGTCGCGCAGATTTTTCCAGCGATCGAGGTTGTGATTCCCCTTGCAATTATAGTTCTCGACCAGCTTGACTGCGCGATCGAAGGCAACCCAGGCCATCACCTTGGAGTGAGTGAATTGTTGCGGCTTGCCGCGAATTTCCCAGATTCCCTCGTCTGGCTCGGCCCATTTCGATTCGAGGAAGTTGAGCAACGCTACCTGTAGCCGCCAGTCCGGCGCGCTTGTTTCGAGACCGGCACGCTGCGCGTGATACATGGCATCAACCACTTCGCCGTAAACGTCGAGCTGAAATTGTCGGGCGGCGGCGTTGCCCTCGCGAACCGGACGCGACTTTTCGTAGCCGTTCAGCCACGAGAGTTCGTGCTCGATTAGTCGCCGCTCACCGCGCACGCCGTACATGATCTGCAAGTCCGACGGGCTTCCCGCGATGGCGCGGAGCAGCCATTCACGCCAGGCCCTCGCTTCTTCCTGGTAACCAGCACCGAGGAGCGAGAAAAGGGTGAAGGTCGCATCGCGCAACCAGCAATAGCGGTAGTCCCAATTGCGCACGCCGCCGATTTCCTCCGGCAGCGAAGTCGTTGCAGCGGCCACAATCCCGCCGGTCGGCGCGTAGGTAAGACCCTTCAAAGTGACCAGCGAACGCATCACTGCATCGCGCCACGGGCTGCGATGGGTGCATCGCTTTGACCATTCGTTCCAAAAACTTTCTGTTTCCTCGAGTGCAACCTCAGCCTCAACCTCACGCGGCGGCGGCTCGTGCGATGCGTACCAGGTAAGGACGAACGGCACACGATCGCCCTTCCCGACCGTGAACTCAGCGATCGTTCTCAAATCTTTGCCGCGAGTCTTGATCGGCGTGTGGAGGATCAGTGCGTCAGGGCCGGCGATCGCTTCGAGTCCACCGTGACGTTTTCGGACCCAGGGAACAATGGATCCGTAGTCGAAGCGGATGATCAACTCCATTCGGATCGTCACCTTCCCGTCCAAACCTTCGATGATCCTGACGATATCGGGATTTGTCCCTCGCGGGGGCATGAAATCGATATAGCGAACAGCACCTTCACTTGTGTGGAAATCCGTCTCGAGGATCAGGCTGTCGCTGCGATAGCGGCGTTCGCTTTTCGTGATCTTTCCCTTCGGCGTGAGGGTCCAGCAGCCGTTTTCCCTGTCGCCCAGCAATGCCGCAAAACAGGCGCCGGAATCAAAACGTGGCAGGCAAAGCCAATCGACGCAACCGTTGCGACTAATGAGCGCGCCGCTCTGCGTATCGCCGACAAAAGCATAATCCTCGATCCGCGACTGCCTTGCTTCGGCATCAATTTTCTTCATCAAATTTCGAAATACGGAATTTTTGAACGGCTCTTTCGTCCCCTGCGTCACTAATCAATAGCGCATGAAAATGAAATTGACTCGAAGCACTATCGTTTCGGCTCTGGGCGTAGCGTTGGTCGCGCCGCTCTTCCTCGCCGCCGCTTCACCAACTCCGTCCGGCACGCCGGTGCCAACTCCCGCGGGCAGCTCTTCCAATCCGAAAGCATCCGCTCCGCCGAGTGCTTCGTCAGCACTCGACTTCGACCAGCGAATGCGCCGGCTCGATAAACAACTTGATTCGATCGTCGCCGATACCTTCCGGAGTTTCGGGGATTGGTTTGGTGGCTCCACTCTCGCTTCCTCGATCGATCTGCGAGACCAGAGGAAAAAATATGTGGTGCGCATTTATGCGCCTGAATCCGAAACCTAAAGAGTAAATGTCACGGTGAAAAACAACGTGTTGCACGTCGCGGCCGAAGGCGAGCAGAAGGAAAACGGCGCTCTTCAAAACGAACGTTACGAACAGGTCATCAGCCTTCCGGGTCCGGTCGAGAGTGACAAGATGCAGATCGATCGAAAAGGGAATCTCGTAGTCATCACGCTCCCGAAAGGGATCGGCGAAATCGCAGCCGCATCGCCGGGCGCGGAGCCGAGCGCTTCGCCATCTTCCGGATTTGAGGGCCTCGATCAATCGATTATCACGCGCATGGCGCGAATGCAGGGGAGGATGGAACAGATTTTCCGCGACGCCTTCCCTAACGACCTAACAACCGGCTTGCATACGCTCCAACTGAATTCCGCGGTCCACCTGGACGATCAAAAAGACAGGTATGTCGTTCATTTTTACCTGCCCGACAGGGATCTGAAGAATGTCGACGTACATCTAAAGAACGGAGAGTTGCGCCTGACGGCATCAGAGACGGAAAAGAGCCAACAACCGGGCGTGAGCAGGATGGAATCCGGGCAATACGAACAGCTGATCACGCTGCCGGGGCCGGTGCAAGAAAAGGGCATGAAGGTTGTGCGCAAGAACGGCACGATCGTCGTTACCTTGCCAAAGGGTTGATGGTGGGAAGGACAAAGGCGGGCGCCCTTTTGGGTGTGGGCGCCCGCTACTCCTCTATCATTCCTGCGCAAGCTGCGCGATCCCGTCAAGCGTGAGGCGAAAAATTGTCCAGTCTTCGTTGGGCCGGGCACCCAGCTTTCGATAAAACTGGATCGCCGGCTCATTCCAATCGAGCACCGCCCACTCCAGGCGCCCGCACTCGCGCTCCCGGGCAATCTGCGCGAGGCGAACAAGGAGAGCGCGGCCGTGGCCTTTGCCACGCACCTCTGGCCTAACGAAAAGATCCTCGAGATAAAGCCCGCGCCGCCCCATCCAGGTAGAGAAGTTGTGGAAGAAAAGCGCAAAGCAAACCGGCTCGCCGCGTTCCTCGCCAAGCAAAACCTCCGCGGCGGGATGCAGGCCGAAAAGACTTTCGCGCAGTTGATCCTCGGTCGCCACCACTTCGTCAGGCGCGCGTTCGTACTCCGCCAATTCGCGGATTAGCGCCAGGATAGTCGGCACATCATCGCGCTGCGCGAGGCGAATTTGAAAGGCGATTTCCGATTTCATCTCGGATGATTTCTTTTCGGCCATTTGCGGATCTGAGGATTTGAGACCTGAGATGCACGCTCCTCTTTTGCCATCATTTGGGCAAGAAAGTCAAAATCGCCATCCTGTCAGGGCATCAATTATTCCAGGTCGGGCGCTTTTCTACTTTTTCCACCCGGCGTTCGCGCATAGTCATCAGCGAGCTGACCAGATGTGCGATCCATTTACAAACGTCGCCTCCATTGACCAATGAAGACGATCGAGACGGAACGGTTGGTCCTGAGACATCTGGCGATCGAGGATGATGCCTTCATGCTCGAGTTGATGAATGAGCCGGACTTCATCCGATTCGTTGCAGACCGCGGCCTTCGAACGAGGGCGGACGCCGCGGCATATCTTTCGGAGAAAATCCTGCCGAGCTATGCGCGCTACGGTTTTGGCTTTTACCGCGTCGATTTGAAGGATAGCGGAACCGCGATTGGCATTTGCGGATTGGTGAAACGGGAAACACTCAAGTGGGTGGATATCGGATTCTCAATTCTCGAGCGATTTCGCGGGCGCGGTTACGCGTTGGAGGCTGCGACGGCGGTCATGAATTACGGACTGAACGTGCTCGAGTTGCCCCGGATCGTCGCCGTCACCGCGCCCGATAATCAAAACTCGATCCGCCTGCTCCAAAAACTCGGCCTGCGGTTCCAGGAAAAAATCCACCTCCCCGGCTACGGACTGGAGAGTTTGCTCTTCGGTTAGGCATTCGCGGGGCATCTCGCCACGCGGCACCCGATAACAGAAATCGCTCCGCAGGCCAGCGGCAAGGAGCAATCGCGGAAACCCGCACCCATAGAGGCGGCATGGACTTTGCTATAACTGTCATATTTGCTAGCATGACCAATTATTTCTTCTCCCGCTTCACAAGAACCTGCCTCGCGGCCGTTATCGCCCTCATCTTCCTCCTCCGCGCTACTCCAATCGTCCAGGCAGCAGCGGCCGCGCAAACCGAACTCTACGCTACGGCTTCAGACGGAACACCCTTGCATTGGGATGTTTACACGCCAGACGGCAACGGCCCTTGGCCCGCAGTCCTCCTCATGCATGTCGGTGGTTTTAAGAGCGGAAGCAGCACCGAGGGGGATTTAGTCAACTGCGCGCACGATTTGGCGGCTGCTGGATTCATCGCCTTCTCAATCGAGTATCGCCTCGCGCCAAATGGATATCTGCCAGGTCAGGTGTCTCTCGGTCGATTCCCCGATCAGACGGACGACGTCAAACTCGCCGTAATTGCAGCGCGTGCCGACCCCCGCTGCAATGGACAGGTTGGCGCCGTCGGAGGCTCCGCCGGCGGCTCTCACGCGGCCTTTGTCGCGGTTACGGGCGAAACCGGGCGGGACCGGATCGACGTTGCTGTCTGCCTATCGGGCGCATACGATTTTTCGGACTTCAGCCCGGATCCAGATCTTGCTAAGTTCACCACTAACGTAACGAACTATGTGGGGGTCACTTCGGATGAGACCGCCGCACTGAGAGCTGCCTCTCCCGCCTATCTAGCGAATAGCAGTACCGCACCGCTCTTCCTAATTAATAGCAGTCAAGATCCGATGCCGTTCAGCCAGCTGGCGGACATGACCACGAAGCTAGATGCGCATGGCGTGACAAACTACTCGGCGCTTACGATTCCAGGAAGCCAGCACGCGTTTGGATATTGGGGAACGGTCAAGGATCAAGCGATCAGCTTCCTCGCATCCTGGTTCGCGAGGGTCCCTCCTCCTCCGCGTCCAACGCCGGAACCAAGCGCTTCACCCACCAAAATGCTGCTCAATGTCTCTACTCGAGTGCGGGTGGATAGTGGCGCGAGCGTGATGATCGGAGGCTTTATCCTGACTGGGGAGGTGCCGAAGAAAGTGGCTCTGCGGGCCATCGGACCATCCCTGGCCAACGCAGGTGTGAGCGATGTGCTGGCAGACCCGGTCCTGCAGTTGTATGACTCGACCGGCACTTTGGTTGCAGAAAATGACAACTGTTCTTCACTGCCCCCAAACAGCATTCCGGCTGATCTGAAACCGTTGGATGGTCACGAATCGTTCATCTCTATCACCCTGCCGCCGGGCAGCTACACCAGCGTCCTCAGCGGGGCGAACGGCACATCCGGGATCGGCCTGTTTGAGCTTTACGATCTCGATCCCGCCAGCTCGCGAATCAGCAATATTTCCACTCGTGGCGACGTCGGCACCGGTAACGATGTCATGATCGGTGGTTTCATCATCGGTGGCCTTGATCCAACGAAAGTTGTGCTGCGGGCAATCGGGCCTTCGCTGGTCGCGAACGGCATACCAAACGCATTGCCCGATCCGGTCCTCCAGCTATATGACGGCAACGGTTCGTTGGTTTTCGCCAACGATAACTGGCGGACGGCCCAGGAACAGCAGATCATCGATTCAGGTGTTCCGCCGATCGACGATCACGAATCCGCCATCGTCGCGACGCTCTCACCGGGTAACTATACCGCGATGGTTTACGATGCGAACCAGGACAGCGGCGTTGCTCTGGTGGAAGTTTACGATCTGGAGACTCAGTAGAGGCAGCTCGCCCGGAAGGGATCGCCGAACCTTAAGCGCCGTAGGTTTTCGTAAATTTCTTCTTCGACTCGGATTCGGCGGCCGCGGCAGGCGGGGTCTCGACTGACGGAGCGGCCGGTTCACCTGGCGTCCCTGCCTCTGCGTCGGATGGTTCGATTGGAGCGACCGACGGCGCGGCCTCCTTCTTTGGGCCCTGCGACGCTTCGACAAAGGCCATTTGCAAACTCGAAAGCGCATTCCGAATGACGGTCGATTCGTCATTCGTCAGGTTGCCCCGCGTCTTCTCCTGAATCATCGCCAACTGATCAATGAACATCCGCGCCACCTCGAGATTCACCTCTGCCTTGCCGGTCTGCGGGTTGGGGATTTGGCCGAGGAAAAGCGCGGCGTTCTGCGCCTGCATCATGACGAACTCGATGAAACGCTGGGTCAATTCTCCGGATTGGGTCGTGGTTTGAACTTCAGCCATATCGTTATTGAGATTGCGGAATTTGCGATTGTGGAATGACTAGACTTTACGCATCGGGCGGACCGTTGCCAGCACGTGGGGCTGCTGAAAATATTTCGCCGCCACTCGCCGGATGTCGTCGACTGTGATGGTTTCGATTTCGTCCTCCAATTTCTTGTGATGATCGAAGCCAAGACCGTAAAGCTCGTCCAGCGCCGACATGTAGCCAAACGAATCGTTGCTCTGGTTAGCGATACGTTGCTGACCGATAAGTTTTTTCTTCGCCCGCGCCAGCTCGTCACTCGTTAGGCCGGTGCTCGCCAGCTTGCCAATCTCGTCGAGCAGCACCGTCTTGACCAGCTCGAGCTTGCCGGGATCGGTTCCAAGGTAAAAGGCGAACAGCCCGGGAACCAGACCCTGCATCTGGCTCGCGCCGACATAATAGGCGAGCCCCATCTCCTCACGAATCCTGATGAAAAAACGCGAGCCCAGGTCGCTGCTCGCCTCGTCGATCAATTCCAGCGCATAACGATCGGGACTAAACATGTCGGTCCCACGATACCCGACCATCAAAACTCCCTGCGCCTTTTCCTTCTCTTCATCGACCGCCAGCGTCCTGGTCAGGCGCGGTGGCTGTGGCGCGGCCGTCAGAGCCAGTTCGCCGGCCTTCATTGGTGAGAGCATTTCCTCGAAAAGCTGTTTCACCTCGAGCGACTCGACGTTTCCGAAGACGGAGACGACGCCATTCTTCGCCACGAGATAGCGATCGCGAAAGGCCAGTAAATCTTTTGGCATCAGTCGGGCAACCGTTTCGGGCGTTCCCTTGACCCGCAGCGCGTAGGGATGCCGGCCGAAAAGCGCGCCGCGAAGAATATTACGCGCCACGGTCGTGAGCTGTTCTTCGTCATCACGAATGCCGGCGAGCTGCACTTCCTTCTCCCGCGCAACCGATTTCTCGGGCATCGTCGCGTTGAGCAAAACATCGCAGAGCAACTCCGCCCCGAGCCGCAGATCGGGCCGAGTGACGTCGAGCGAAATGCTGAAGCTGTTATTGCCAGCGTCGCTGCCCAGGTTGCCGCCGACGGCCTCAATCGTATCGGCGATCTCCTCCCCGGTGCGAGTCGTCGTTCCCTTCACCAGCACCTTGGCCATGAGTCGCGTAAGTCCGCTCGTTTCCGGCGTCTCAGCCAGCAAACCGCCACGGAACACCGCCACCATCGAGACGAGCGGCAGGCGGGCATCTTCCCTAACAAGAAGCCGCAGCCCGTTGGCCAGTTCTAATTTTTCCACCTCGCCCGCGGAGAGAGCGAACACCTCGCTCGTCTTCGCGGCGTGCCGGCCACGCGGGTTTACTGAGACTACGGTGAGATTGTCCTCGACGAGGTATTTCGCAGCGACACGCTGGATGTCGGCCAGTGAAACCCTTTGCATTACTTCCAGGTAATCGCGGGTGAAATTGAGATTGCGAGTGACGAACCAATTCGAGCCCAGGTCCGAAGCCTGACCCCGCATGGTGGTGAGCGAACTCAGGGAATGGCCCAATGAGATCTTTTTCGCTTTCGCCAGTTCATCTGCGGTTACACCGGTTTGCCGCAGTTCAGATACGATTTGCAGAATCAGCCGCTCGGCCGCGACGCGATTTTGGGCTTCAAGAGCGGCGTCGATCCCGAGCACGCCCGGATCACCCGGCGTGTAGGAAAAGGCCGAGATTCCGAAAACCAATCCGGCATTCTCGCGCACTCGACGGTACAGCCGCGAGCTGCGCCCATCGCCAAGCATCGTTGAGAGCAAATCGATCGCCGGGACGTCGGGATGCGTGATCTCCGGGACATGCCAGGCCAGCGCGAGCCGGGTCAATTCGGTGGAAAACTCTTCGCTCACCTCGCGTCGGCCCTGCTGCATCGGCTCTTGCGGGATGTAGCGCGGCTCGAGGGCACGCGCCGGATATGTCACAAAGAATTGCGCCATCTGCGCGTAGACCTGGCCGGCATCCACGTCACCGACGACGACGAAGGTGAGATTGTTTGGCGCGTAGCGGTTCCGGTAATACTCGACCACGTCCTGCTGTGTGAGCTGATCGAAGATTTGAAGCTCGCCAATCACCGGGAGCCGGTATGGATGCCGTTGGTAGGCAGTCTTAAACATGAGCTGCCCTATCATCCGGTCGGGGTCGTCGTAGCCCATCGCGAATTCGCGCCGGATGACTTCCTGCTCCTTGGCGTATTCTTCCGACGGCAGAGTCGAATTCATCATCGCGTCGGACAGGATATCGAGCGCGCTCGTCACTCCTTCCTTGGGCACGTCAACCCAGTAAACGGTCCGGTCGAATGAGGTATAGGCATTGATGTAGCCGCCCTCGTCCTGGATGCTTTGCGCGATAGCGTTTTGCGTGCGTGTTTTTGTCCCCTTGAAAAGCATATGCTCCAAAATGTGGGACAGTCCCGAGCCGAGATGCCGCCCTTCATCGATGCTGCCCGTCCCGCACCAGGCCTGCACACTTGCGACCGGCGCGCTCCGGTCGGTTTGCACGATGATCGTTAGGCCGTTAGGCAAAGTCCACCTCTGCGCCGCGACCGGCGGAAACGTGATCGGTGCCGAACTGCCCGGGGAAGCGGCCCTGAGTGGGTCGGAAGTCAACATGGCGTCAATGCGAACCGCTGGCGCACACTCTTACCGCTCATGAAATTTTCGGGGCGGGCAGAGGAGGCGGCATCGAGTTGGAAGGCGGACTGGCAGCAGGCAGAAAGGGCTTCTCAAAGGCGTCTCGGAAATCATAGACCGCTTTGAAATCCTCGATCGAATCCTGCTCCGTTTTTCCGAAAATACCGGCGCCAATCAGGTTAAAAACCATGTTCCCAATATCTTCACAGCGCTCGATTCCCCAATAGGAAAAAACTGTCAGCGCCATCGGGCCGAATTCCTTCAGGGCATAAAGGCGCACGCCCTCGAGCAGTTCGGGTCCGGCGACGTGACGCACTGCTGCGCCCTTTGATTTCTTCTGTTGCTTGGTCGTATAATCGAGCGCGTCGCGTAGAAAAACGTAGGCGTCGCGATGATAGCGAGGGTCGGTCGCGACAATGGAGTCGAGAGCTTCAGCAAATCCGATTTTTTGCATGGGAAACAGAAAGCGCTCCGAGAAGCGCGAGCGCTATAATAATCAGCATCCGCCACCGGAGCAAATTGCATTACTCTACCCACTCGTGCTCCCGATCGCTACTGCGTTGCAATCTCAATCGAATCGAGATAAACCGAGATCGGATCACGGCGTCGCGGCTGCGAAGATTCTGCCGCGCTGGCGCCCTGCAGCACCTGTCCAAAGGCGCCGCTCATCGTCTTAAGCTGCGTCGCTTCGTACCAGTTCAGGTAATCATCGATCTCGGCCGCCTGCTGCTCGATAACCGCGCGATAGCTCGCGACCCGATCGAGTCGTTCGCTCACCCGGTGTGTCTTGCCGCGTGCGAGCAGGCTGGCCAATTCGTAATCCTCCTGCACGATCGCGCGATAGAGGGGGTGCGCCCGGGCGCCGAGCAGGAGGAGCTGCCGGCCGACCTCTTTGAGCACGCCCCGGTAGCCGGGCAGTTTGCGAAACGACTGGTACTCGCCTAACGAATACTTGCGCATCTTGCCATCCGGCCCGCCGATCGGGAAACGCAGGTGGTGATCCAGTAGCGCGGCCGTTTCCGTCGCGCTCAGCACCTCAGAGCGGTTACTTGCCGCAAAGCGCGCCACGCTCAGGGCCCACCATTTGTCGGGAGAACGGCCCAGTGTTCCCGGAAAATGCGCACAAAGATCGGCCATCGCATCGCTCGGCGCAGCCGGTAGATCCCTGATGAATTGCCGAAGCTTCTGCTTCCCCTCGGGTGCCTCGAGCAATAATTGCAGGAGTGCCTCAGAGTAGGCGTCGAAGAGCTTGCGCGATGGTGCGTCGAGCGGCACGCGCGTTTGCCTAACGACGTCCTCAAGCGGCGCGATTTTGTTTGCACCCACAATGCTCTGGAGCAACTGGGCGTTCTCGTCCGAATCACGTCCGGGTTGGAGCGCGAGCACACCTTCCACGAGCCACTCCGGTCCAGTGACGTAAGGTGTCCCAACGGCGATGTTGCCCCGGTCGCGATACGTCATTTCGATCAGGATGGCGCGGAGCAGTTGGCGCTGAACATCGCGGCCGGACATTTCGGCTGTAACGAGCAGGTTGAGCTGCATTTTCAGGCCGTAGCCCAATTGACTAACGTCGAGGCGCGCGGCGGGCGCGTCAGGGAAGTTTGCCTGCGGGTAATCGAGCTTGATAATGAGCGGCGTCTTCCAGTGGTCGTGCTGATCGAGGAGACGGAGGAGGTGTGACTTCGTTTGCTCCGCGAGGTCGCAGATCGCCCCACGGAGCGCAACGTCGACGCCGAAGATGAGGAACTGGCGCGACGTACTGATGCTTCGTGGCTTCCCGGCAGAGGACGCGACCGGGTGCGCCAAGCAAAGCAGGAGCGCGAAAGCGGCAGAAATTCTGGGCAAGGCGGGCATCGATGGGCGGAGCGGAGAATAGCTATTTCCACTCGCGCAAAGAACGGAAAAATGGAACAATTGTGCTATAATAATAGCGATTCAAAGGAGGAAGAGAACGATGAAAATGACCAAAGCTCTAGCAATGATTTTCGCAGTCGCAGGTTTGCTGGCCTTCACGGTGCCCGCCGAGGCCCAATCGCATGGAAACCACGGCGGCAATTGGAATGGCAATTCCCACCAGGGAAACTGGAACCATGGGAATTGGAACCACGGGCATGGGAATTGGCACGGAGGCTACGGTTATTACAATGGCAGCCGGGTGAATTTCTATTTCGGCGGTTACGGCTATCCATTCTACTTCGGTTATCCCTATTGGGGAGGCTACCCGTATTACGGATATCCGTATGGCTACTACGGCTCTCCGCCAGTCGGCGCTTATTACAGCTATGATCCGCGGGGCGTCTACCAAGGACGGGTCGTGAGTGGCAGCGCGGGAAGTGGGTCGCTCGCTACGCAAGTGCAGCAACAACTCGCCGCCGCAGGCTACTACCACGGCGAAATCGACGGGATTGTCGGCGACGGCACCCGGCGCGCGATCCGGAATTACAAGCGTGCCAACGGGATGCCGGTCAACGGGGAAATCAACGATCAACTGCTCTCTGCGATGGGGCTCGGTTGAGCCTCGACCAGTTGCGTAAAGCAGTTCGTTAGGCGACCCGGCCGCAGCAGTTTTTGTATTTCTTGCCGCTCCCGCACGGGCACGGCTCGTTGCGGCCGACCTTCGGCATTTCGCGGCGGACCGGCGCGAGTTCTAATTTTACCTCCGAACCATTCTCTTCGGCCTCGCCGTTTCCGCTCACCGGCGCGCCGATGCGCTCCGGACGACGCCCGGGCGCCGGGCCAGTGGCGCTCGACGCAGCCGGCGCCTGCTCGCGCATGAGAAATTGTGGCAGAGTGGAGAGAAACGTTTCGAAGGCCTGCAGGTTGGAGGTGCTGCGAAAAAGATTGTGCAGCACTTCGTTCTTAATGTTGGCCATCAGGTCGACAAACATCTCGTAGGCTTCCGTCTTATATTCGATGAGCGGATCCTTCTGCGCGTACCCGCGGAGATAAACGCCTTCGCGCAACGCGTCCATCGCGTAGAGATGTTCCTGCCAAAGGCGGTCGATCGCGTTCAGGATGATGTAACGCTCCAGGCTCTGGACCGCGGCCGGCTCCTCGTGGCTCGACTTACGCTCGTATGCTTCCTTGATCTTCCCGATCAGGAACTGTGCGTTCTCGTCGGGAGTGCGGGTCTCGAACTGCGCCTTTTCTTTCGTTAGGCCAAGCGGGAAGGTGGTGTTGACCCAATTGAGCAAGCCGGCGTGGTTTGGTTCCTCGCTCGGTGCGCCCGTCCCAAGATACTCTTTCACTTTCGCCGGGACGGCTTCGTCGATCACTTCGTAAACGAGCCGGTGCGGGTCTTTTGTGTCGATGACTTCGTTGCGATAGGTGTAAACGACCTCGCGCTGGTTGTTCATCACGTCGTCGAAATCGAGGGTGCGTTTGCGCGCCAGATAGTTGCGTTCCTCGACGCGCTTTTGCGCGGTTTCGACCGACTTGTTGAGCCAGCGATGTTCTAGTTCCTGGCCTTCCTCGAGGCCGAAGCGCTCCATGATTTTCGTCATGCGATCGGCCGCGCCGAAGTTGCGCATGAGGTCGTCCTCGAAGCTGACATAGAAGCGCGTCGCACCCGGATCTCCCTGGCGCGCGCAACGTCCACGCAGCTGGCGATCGATCCGGCGTGACTCGTGACGCTCCGTGCCGATGACGTAAAGGCCCCCTTTGTCCGCAACGCCAGGCCCGAGTTTGATATCGGTACCGCGACCGGCCATGTTGGTCGAGATCGTGACGGTGCCTGGCTGTCCGGCGCGTTGCACGATCTCGGCTTCCTGCCGGTGGTATTTTGCGTTCAGGACGTTGTGCGGAATTTTTTCCCGCTTCAGCATTCGGCTGAGCAACTCGGACGCTTCCACGCTCACCGTACCAACGAGCACCGGTTGCTGCGCCGCGTGCTTTTCGCGAATCTCGTTGATCACCGCGTTGTATTTTTCGCGGCGCGTCTTGTAGATGCGATCGTTCGCGTCCTTCCGGGCGACCGGGCGATTGGTCGGGATGACGGCGACATCGAGTTTGTAAATGTCGTGGAATTCGTTGGCCTCGGTCTCAGCGGTGCCGGTCATGCCCGCGAGTTTGTGATAGAGCCGGAAATAATTCTGGATCGTGATCGTGGCAAGGGTTTGCGTTTCACGATCGATCTGCACGCCCTCCTTCGCTTCCACCGCCTGGTGCAAGCCATCGCTCCAGCGCCGGCCCGGCATTTTGCGCCCGGTAAATTCGTCGACGATGACAACCTTGTTTTCCTCGACCACGTAGGCGACGTCTTTCTCAAACAGGCAATAGGCGCGGAGCAATTGCGAGATGTTGTGAATCTGCTCGGCCTGCCGGTCGCATTGTTCCTGGCGCTGGGTTTTCAGCCGGTCTTTTTCCTCGTCGCTCAGGGTGCGGTTGAGATCGATGTCGGTGAATTCGCTGATTAAATCCGGGAGCACGAAGGAATCGGGATCGTCGGGATTTAGAAACGCACGACCTTTTTCCGAGAGATCGGCTTCGTGCGATTTTTCGTCCATGGTGAAGAAAAGCTCCTCCTTGAGGGCGAAGAGCTCTTCCTTGCGCGTGTCCTGGTAAAACGAGAGCTCGGCCTTGTCGATCGCCTTGCGCTTCTCCGGGTCCTCCATCATGCGGAGGAGTTGTTTGTTGCGCGGCTGGCCCAGTTTGACCTTGAACATGAGCCGGCCACCCTCGTCGACGTCGGTCTTGTCAAAAGCCTCCTTCGCTTCACTCGCAAGTCGGTTACAAAGCATGTTCTGCTTTTTCACCAACTGATCGACAAGCGGCTTGAGCCGATCGTATTGATGCGTCGAAACCGTCGCCGGTCCGCTGATGATGAGCGGCGTGCGCGCTTCGTCGATCAGGATGGAATCAACTTCGTCAACGATCGCGTAGTGATAACCGCGCTGCACCTGCTGGTCGCGCGTCGTGGCCATGCCATTGTCGCGCAGGTAATCGAAACCGAACTCGGAGTTCGTCCCGTAGGTGACGTCCATCTCGTATTGCTCGCGGCGGAGATCGGGCGCCTGGTCATGTTGGATACAGCCAACGGTGAGACCAAGAAACTTGTAAAGCTCGCCCATCCATTCGGCGTCGCGACGGGCGAGGTAATCGTTTACCGTCACGAGGTGCGCGCCGCGACCGGCAAGCGCATTCAGGTAGAGCGGAAGCGTCGCGACCAGCGTTTTACCTTCGCCCGTGGCCATTTCCGCGATCCGACCGCGGTGCAGCACGATTCCGCCAATCAGCTGCACATCGAAGTGCACCATGTTCCAGGTCATCGGCTGATCGCAGACCATGAACTCCTGTTGTCGCTCGGTCATGCGGCGGGCGGCGTTCTTCACCATCGCAAATGCTTCCGGCAAAATCTCTTCCTGCCGCCGCGCCAGAGCATCGGGATCATCGATCGCTGAGAGGTCGGCTTTCCAGGCAGTGGTCTTGGCGCGCAGTTCGTCGTCGGAGAGCGCCCTAAACTGCTCGTCGAAAGCATTGATCGAGCGCACCAGTGGCTGCAGGCGCCTGATCTCACGCTGATTTTTCGAGCCGAGTATCTTTTTTAGAATCCAACTGACCATTAGAAACGCAATATCGACGAGATTCGTTCGCGATCAATCGTGGGCGATTTCACCCGAAAGCGGCCAACGGTAGGAAAGCTTTCAGAGAGGCGCTTGCAGCTTGCGCGATCGATCCCGAGATCATCCGTCTCGACCTTTGGAGGTCCGGCTGCCATACGGGAGTCCGTTGTGCGAGGACTTTTTCCAGCTAAGCTCCGGGGCGATGAAGAAAATTGTCTCAACTAGTGAAGCCCCGGCCGCGATCGGGCCCTACTCGCAGGCGGTCCGGAGCGGCTCGATGCTCTTTTGCGCTGGCCAAATCCCGCTCGACCCTGGGACGGGGCAGATCGTTTCAAGCGACGTGGCCGAACAAACCAAGCGCGTGCTCGAAAACATTGCGGGCCTGCTGAAGGCGGAGCGCCTGAGCTTCGCCCACGTGGTCAAGACCACGATTTTCCTTACTAGCATGGACGATTTCCAGACCGTGAACGAAATTTATGCGACATACTTCCAGGAGAACCCGCCAGCACGTTCCACTGTTGCCGTCTCTGCGTTGCCGAAAAACGCCAAAATCGAGATCGAAGTGATCGCTGACGCGGACGGGAGCCCGATTGGAGGCAAAACGGTCGGCGACACCTCTGGGTAATCGAGCGTTCGACCGATGAACGACGATCTACTGGCGCTCTTCCGCCGTACCGGGGCGCTGCTCGACGGGCACTTCATCCTCCGCTCCGGCCTGCACAGCCGGCAGTTCTTTCAGTGCGCGCTCCTCCTCCAACACACCGAGATCGCGGCGCAGGTCTGTGGCCAGCTGGCGGACAAGTTGCGCGACCTGGAATGCGACGCCGTCATTTCGCCGGCCCTCGGCGGAATCATCGTCGGCCAGGAGGTCGGCCGGTCGTTAGGCAAACGCCACATTTTCGCGGAAAAGGAATCAGGCGGACTCGTCCTGCGCCGTGGCTTCAAGATTTCGCCTAACGAAAAATTCGTCGTCGCGGAGGACGTCGTGACCCGCGGCGGCCGGGTCCAGGAGACGATCGACATCGTCCGCCAGCACGGCGGCGAAGTCGTGGGCGTGGGCGTGATCGTCGATCGCAGCGGCGGGAATCTGCCGAACTACGAGTGCCCATTCCGGAGTTTGATCGCAATGAATGTCGAGATTTTCGCGGCGGACAATCTCCCGCCAGACCTGCGCGAGATCCCGGCGATCAAGCCCGGGAGCAAATAGGAGCGCGCCTCGTCCGAGCAGTTTTGCGCATCGGACAAAGGGGACTAGGCTTTCGCGTGAACTCCCGAGTGGGCGGATGGCGCGGAAAAGCAGTTTCGAACTTTGTTCTCATCCTCGGGCTGGTGGCCTGGGGGAACCCGGTTGCCTCCTGGGCCGCATCCGACCTCGGCTTGAGGGTAAATTCATCCGGCGTTCTGACCAAGAATGGCGCGCCCTACCGCGGAATCGGGGTCAACTATTATGACGCCTTTGTTCGCACGCTGCGGAATCCCCAGGACGACAGTTATCGGGCGGGTTTTAGCAAACTTGGCGCCAATAACATTCCCTTTGCTCGATTTGCCGCGTGCGGCTGGACGGCGAATGACCTTCAGCTTTATCTGACTGATAAGGAGGCTTACTTCCGGCTCCTGGACGGTGTCGTCCAGTCCGCGGAAAAATCCAATGTCGGCCTGATCGCGTCGCTTTTTTGGCCGGTCGCGGCCGTTTCCGACGCCGTCAACGAACCGCGCGAGCGATGGGGGGACGCGGACAGCAAGACTCGGCAGTTCATGCGCAGCTATACTCGGGACGTGGTGTCTCGTTATTCCGATTCCCCGGCAATTTGGGGCTGGGAGTTTGGTTGTGAACTCTCTTTGGCCGTCGATCTGCCAAGTCCGCCGCGTAACGCTGGGTGGGTCGCAAAGCGCGCCATGTCCTTCGCGACCTTCAAAAGCGCGGCACTTGATTTTGCTCAAGTCGTGCGCAGTATCGACTCGAAGCGCATCCTGCTGACCGGGAACTCGCTGCCCCGTGCCTCGGCCTACAACAACGCAACGGAAGGTAGCATGAGACCCGATACCGAGCAGCAGTTTGCAACCATTCTCTTGCGGGATAATCCCGGCCCGTTCAATCCAATCTGCATCCACGGAGCTCCGGCGAATATGGGGCCTTATTTCGGCGACCGCAGGGTTTCCTACGCGCAACTGCTGCAGACCTGCGTGGGAATCGGCCGCTCGGCGGGCAAGGCAATTTACCTCGAGGAATTCGTCCCAGTTCCGGCCGCTCCCGCCGACCTGCTCGGGATGAGCCAGCGGCAGTACTTTTCCAATGAACTGGCGGCCATCGAGTCGAGCGGGGTGCCGCTCGCTTCTGTCTGGGTCTATGATCGCAAGCTGAAGCCCGACCGCTCGAACCTCAGCTTCGACATCGAGCGTTCCTACATGCTCCAAATGATCGCGGCGCTGAACCGCAAACTCGACGCGCAAAACTAAGGCAGACCACCCTTGGTCACGGGAGCCGGCCTCAGGCCGCATGTCGCCAGCGCGCAATTCGCTTCCGGCGATTGATTCTTCCCGGTGGCAGGTCTATTCATCCCACGAGTCGGCTCGTAACCGATTCCTCGTCCGAACCCGAATGAATCAACGCGCCATTTGCATCGCGGGTGCACACCGCTCCGGCACTTCCATGCTGACGCGGTTGCTCCATCGCTGCGGCCTCGACCTCGGCCCGGAAAGTGACCTGATGCCAGCGGCCGCCGATAATCCCGACGGTTTTTGGGAAAACCTGCGCTTCGTCCAACTCAATGACGAAATCTTGAACGGGGTTGGTGCGGCCTGGGATTTGCCCCCGTGGCAGGAGGAGACATTCGATGGCGCCAGCCTCCAGCCGATGCGCGCCAAGGCCCAACTGTTGATCGAGCCTTTTCAGGACAAGCCGGTCTGGGGATGGAAAGATCCGCGTAACTGTCTCACTCTGCCTTTCTGGCGGAGCCTGTTGCCCGGCCTCAAGACGGTGATCATCGTCCGCAATCCCCTCGAGGTGGCTTATTCCATGCACAAGCGGAACAGCACCTCCTACGCGCTCGGGCTCCGCCTCTGGGAAATTTACAATCGCCGCTTGCTCGCGGAGACACGTCCGGACGAGCGAGTCATCATCCATTACCAGGCTTTCTTTGAAGAACCGGAGGCTGAGCTGCAGAAAGTCGCGACTTTCGCCGGCTTGGAAGGCAAGGAGACGGCCGCCGCCGCCCTCGTCGCCGTGGACCGCCGTCATACGGCTTTCACGACCGAGCAAATGATCGATTCCGGCGTCTCCGGGGAAATCGTGGCGCTCTACCGTTCGCTGCTCGACGGAACCACCCAAAGCAGCAAACGCACGAAGAAAAACAAACGCACGTCGGCTGTCGAGGCTGATCAACTAGCCGGCACGGAGAGCAAGCTCAACGTCAGTATTCCCAACGGCGAAGACATCCGCCGCGAGTTGGCGGCTCGGCGGGGCGATGCGGTTCGACATCTTGAAGAGATCGCGCGATTTCAAAAAACAATCGATGGACTGCGCGAGGAGCTGACGGCCAAAAACCTGCGTGCGACCGCGGAAATTAACCGGCGCGACGGCCGAATCGAAGAGCTGCAAAAAGCATACACTCATCTCGACGAGCTGCTCAAGAAGCGCGAGGCGCTTGTCCTCGAACTTGCTCACGTGCGGGACCGCTTTCAGCAAACCAACCAGCTCCTGCAGACTCTTAGCATCCGGCTGGCCGATGCCGAGACTCGCAACACATCGCTCACCGATCGGCTTCGCAAACAACTCTTGGCATTGAAAAAGCTCCTCCGTCTATTCGATCAAGTTGAAATGGCCGCTGATCGCTTGCGCCGATCGCGGCGCTGGAAACTGGCGAACCCTTTCATGGCCTTGAGCGCCGCTCTGACCGACAGTCCTTTGGAGGGCTTTGGCCATCTGGACAAAAATGTCGAAAAATATCGCGCCTGGCGCTTGTCGCATTCAGAAACGGCATCGTTAGACGAACAGATACAGGATTTGCGGTCCTATGGAGCAGCTGCACCGCCCGCTCCTTCGCCGGACACGGGCCCGGGGGTAAAGCCTCCCTTAAGCGCGGCGAAGCCTCCGCCGCCGTCGAAACCAATCGAATTTGGCAGGCCGGAGCAAGTTGAAGTGTCGATTATCATACCGGTCTTCAACCAGATCGAATTCACGCAGGCCTGTCTCGCTTCGCTGCAGCAGCACGGCGGTGGCATTCCCTATGAAGTCATCGTGCTAGACGATGCCTCGACCGACGCAACCTCCGATATCGTCGGCAGGATTGCAGGTCTCACCTACCTCCGTGCCGAAACCAACACCGGATTCATCGCCTCATGCAACCGCGGCGCCAGCGCGGCTCGCGGCAAGTATCTCCTCTTCCTCAACAATGACACAACTGTGACTTCCGGCTGGCTGACTGCCCTGCACGAGACGTTCACCTTGGAACCGGAAGCCGGCCTCGTCGGATCCAAATTGGTGTATCCGGACGGACGTTTGCAGGAAGCCGGCGGCATTATATGGCGGGATGGCTCCGGGTGGAACCGAGGAAAGTTTCAGGACCCGGCGAAACCAGAGTATAACTATCTAAAGGAAGTCGATTACTGTTCCGCGGCGAGCGTTATGATTCCCAAGACGCTTTTTGAACACCTTGGCGGGTTCGACCCAAAGTATGCTCCGGCCTACTACGAAGATACAGACCTGGCTTTCAAAGTTAGACAAAGCGGCCGAAAAGTCCTATATCAGCCACTCAGCGTCGTGGTTCACTACGAAGGGGTCACCAGCGGGACCGACACCTCCTGCGGGAGTGAAGAAATATCAGGCGGTCAATCGGACCACCTTCACGACCGCTTGGGCAACCGTGCTGGCGGACAAACCGGAGAACGGCGACCTGGCCTCTTACGAGAGCGCCAAATAGGGAAAAAGCGCATTCTCGTCATCGATCATCATCTACCCATGCCCGATCGCGATTCCGGGTCGCTCCGCATGTTCCAGATTCTTATCGATCCTGCACCGGCTCGGACATCACGTCACTTTTATCCCGGATAACCTCGCGGATATCTCTCCCTATGCCGATGCGCTTCGCAAGCGCGGCATCGAAGTTATCCACTATCCCCATACCAAAACCATCCGCGACTACTTGCAAGCGAGGGCACGACCATTTGATGTTGTGATTCTAAGTCGTTGTGACTTGCCCGAAAGCACATCCGCGACGTTCGCCAACACGCGCCGCAGAGCCGGATTATCTTTGATACGGTCGACTTGCATTTTCTCCGCCAGGACCGCGAGGCGGACCTTATCGGGGACCCGGAACTGAAACGGCAGGCCAAAGAAAAGTGCGAACTTGGAATACGAGTTAATCGATCAGGCGGACGAGACCTGGGTCGTGAGCCCAGCCGAACAGGAATTGCTCCGTCAGACCGGCCGGAAAAATCGATCGAGGTGGTGTCCAATATTGTCGACAGGTTCCCGGATCCGCGACTCCGTTTTCACTTCGCCGCGACTTCCTTTTTATCGGCAGTTTCCAGCACCCACCGAATATCGACGCAGTGCTTTTTTTCACCAGTGACATTTATCCTTTGGTGCAAGCGCGTCTGCCCAACGTAAGTTTCTATGTGATCGGCGACAAGGCGCCACCCGCCGTGGTCGCGCTGGCCAGCGAGAACATTATCATTACCGGGTTTCAGCCGGATGTCCGGCCTTATTTCGACGGCGTCAAGTTATCGATCGCTCCGTTACGCTGGGGCGCCGGTGTAAAAGGAAAGATTAATCAGAGCATGGGTTTCGGTGTTCCGGTCGTGGCCACCACCGTCGCTGTGGAGGGCATGGCGCTAACGAACAGTGAAGACATACTCATCGCCGACGATCCGCAAGACCTTCGCCAACGCGCTAATCGATCTTTATGAATCCGAGGATCTCTGGACTCGAGTGTCTCAGAATGGCATTGCGAAAGGACGATGTCAGAGGTTCTCTCGTGAGGTAGCGACAAAAGAGTTATCTCGCCTCTTGAGCGATGATCATATCCACTCGTCATATCTACGAAGGTTCGACAATGAGAATCTCGTCTCGGCTCACGAGTCCGAAGATGGCCTTCATATCGCTGCCGTGCCGTGAGTAAAGTTGCCTCGGTAAATCGCCTGAGCGGAAAGATCGCAGCGACGCCAAATCCAATCCCCTTGATCGGAAGGGGATGCACCAAGATCACCTGGGAGACGAACGATCCACTCGGAGCCGAAATCCATGTCTTGACACCAGACGATGGCGAAAAGTTGGTCACGAAGGGACTGAGCGGATCCGTTGAGGTGTCATGGATAGCCGCGTCAAAGATCTACACTTTCAATCTCTACGGCTCAACCGAACCCAATCGATGCCTCGACCATGTTACCGTGCGACGGAGTAATGGTTCGCTTGAGGGCGTTCTCGATGAGCTTTCGATTGAGGCCGGCGAGGGCAAGATTGATTTCGATGCACTCGCCGTTTTGTCGGTCGAATCGTGCAGTTCTTTGCCTGCGTCATCCCCGTTTCCCCGATTTTTTTCGCCGCTGGGAGACAGCTCGGCGTTCATCTTACACCGGTCCATTTTTATCAACCGATTCCGGACACACGCATGCTCCCCGAGTCGCTTTGGAGTCAGCCGAGCAAGCTCGCGGGACTCGATATGAATGACGCGTGCAATTGAATTTGTTGCACAACTGTTTTCCGCAGTTTCGCGACTGAGTACGAGCAATTCCCAGTCGACGCAACCCGTCACAGTCACAACAATTCTATTTCGACAATGGACGCTTTGGCGGAACCGACGCCCTGGTCACTTATTGCATGGTGCGCCACTTTCAAGCCGCGGACATCATTGAGATCGGCAGTGGTTATTCATCGCTTATCGCCGGTCAGGCCGCCGCGAAGAATGGCGACTCCGCGCTCGTCTGTGTGGAACCATTCCCACTCGATTTCCTGAAGGAAAGGCTTCCCCGGTCTGCGGTTCTTTGCTCCAAAAGAAAGTGGAGGATGTTGGGCTCGATTTCTTCTCTCAGCTTCAGTCCGGCGACATGCTCTTTATCGATAGCTCTCACACGGTAAAGATCGGCGGCGATGTAAACTATCTTTTCCTGGAAGTATTGCCACGTCTGAATCCGGGCGTGATCGTGCATGTGCATGACATCCTCTTCCCGTTCGAGTATCGTCGCGATTGGGTAATGGACGAATGCCGCTTTTGGACGGAGCAGTACCTTCTCCAGGCGTTCCTTGCCTTTAACTCTCAGTTCGAAGTGCTCATTGCGAACAGCTACCTGGCTCACTTTCACCTAGAAGACTTCAAGGCTACCTTTCCGAATTCACCTTGGTGGGGCGGTGGCAGCTTTTGGATGCGACGAACACTGCAAGCCTCACCAAGCCGATTCTGAATAACACCTTGCCACCAAGCGACTGCAATTCTCAGGGTGCTACCGTACGGCCCTAGTGCGAAATCATCGCCCGTAGATCCAAGTCTTTAACATTGAAGTGGGTAGCGGCGGTGGGGGCGAAAAGCGCCGCTTCTACTCATTCACCCGCGGCGAACCAAGCGTGGGGTTCCCCCAGGGCGACCCGCGTCTGTGCTGGAAGGCATCCTCCTAGTCTTGCGCCGCGGGTCGCGCCGGCGCCATTTGTGGACCGAACGAGGATTCAGTTTTGGGCGCGTCTATTTTCTTAGTAAGCGCCCGGCTAGCCTGATATCGTCCGGCACGCAGAGCCAAGGAGCAGCAACAATAACTTAGCGCGATCGTTTACGTCCGGCGAAATACATTTTGCCCCATCTGAAATGAGAGCGTTCTAAGCGAAAGGCTTTGTGAAGTGAATCCAGGATAAGCGTGGGCTGACTTAGCCACTGTTCGTATGTTTTACGCTCGTAATAAATCATGGTTGCTAACGCATCAATCTTTGGTGAAAGCGCTTTGATTACTCGGCTTCGGCAGAGCGCATGAACCAGAGAGAGAAATGGAGTAGGCCATGGCTCGATCAGGAGCAGTAAGCCATTGTCCTTCAGGACGCGTCCCGCGTCGGCAAGTGTTTGATCAAGATCCCCAGGTAGCGTAGGCAAGTGGTGTAAGCCGCCTTGCACGATCAGGACGTCTTTGGTCGCGTCCCCAAATGGGAGACGTCGGCAATCTCCGATCCGAATCTTGCCTGGTCCGGCGTACTGGCCCGCGAGAGAAGGAGACAAGTCAACTCCTTCGAACTGAGTGAAGCCAAGCTGGTGAAGCGCTCGGAGGCCGCTGCCTTTTCCGCAAAACAACTCCACAATCTTTGCATCCCGTGGCCACTCGGTGGCCTTCATAAATTTTAGTCGCCCGATAAATTTTTGGATTTCCTCTTCGGGCGTTTCGAAGCGCAAGTAGGCCTCCTCCCATGGATCGCGAGGAAGGCGATCTTGGTCAACCGCCTTCCGCTGGTCGCTTTTATGAAGCCGCATGTAAATTCCTTTTCTGCGCCGGTATACCAAGCTCCGCGATAAAGTGCAAAGATCTCCCGAAGATCAGGTGGGCCGGAAATGGATAGAGTTTCAGGTTCCGCTGCCAGTAATTAGTGTTAAGCCCCAGCGTCTCGAATGCACCCTGCCATTGGGCCGGAGTCCAGTAATTGTAGGGCAAGGCGACACCATGACGCGCATTTCCCACCCAATCCATAAACCGCAGAGTTGCGTGAGCGAAGATTCCTTTGACCAAGTGATCCTTGATGAGAAGCACCTGGCGCGCGGTCCGAACTGCTTCACGAAGCAGGATCATCGGCTCTCTGGTGTGGTGGAGTACATCAACAAACATCACAACGTCAAAGCTGTCTCGGCCGTACGGTATGGACTCACCATCGAATGCCTCCGCCGGGATAGCGGCATCGTTACGGAGGCGAACATCGATCCCCTGAATCGAAATGTCCGGTCGCTTGTCAGCGATCAGGCGAGCCAGTCGGCCATCCCCGCAGCCAACGTCCAACACTCTGGAATTGGACGGAATGAGTTTCGAAAACCGATCGCTGAGGATCGCGATGCGCCTTTTGTGAACGTAGTTGCCATGAACTGATTCGATCAAACTCATTTTCCGCGCAGGCCACGGCGCGCGGCAGGAACACGATATGGCTCTTTCTTCATTCTACTCAAACTCAGCACAGCAAATTCTCAGGCTGCGTCTATTGAAAACTGGCTCACAGACGATGTTTCATCCCTAGGATACTTACGAAAAAACTTGAGAGTATGGTTTGAAATCCCAACGCCGTCAGGGTTGCGCCGGGAATAACCCAACGCATGGTGACGGCGTAATCGAGACGGCCGAAGTGGGCGGACTTCCACTGCAACACGGCTTCGCCCAACAAAATAAGGCCGGTCAAAAAAGCGAGGGCACCGATTGCCAGACCGCGTTCTAAATAAATCACTTTGAAAAAAAGATCCAAGCGATGGTCCATGGGTAGCAGGCCTTCGTTGATAGCGAAGGCTTTGGCACTGATGGCGAACAGAACAGATTGGTAGCCCATTAGAATCGCGAGGCTGGAAAACAAAAGGGTGTGCGCGTCAAACGTTATGCCGCCGATGTTCAGCCCCGGCAACGCCACGGCGTATCCGGCCAGCCCGAGCAAAAACAAAACAAAGCCTGGCGCGAGAAAGAGCCATCGCGGGCTGAACACGAGAAAGAAGCGGAGGGTGCGCCAGCCATCACGAATGGTTCGCAGGTGCGGCGCGTGCGTTTTGCGCCCGTCGGGATGCAGGGTAATTGGAATCTCAGCGATCCGCGCTTTGTTTAAACTCGCCTTGATGATCATCTCCGTGGCGAATTCCATTCCTTCGCACTGAAGGTCAAGCCGATCATATAATTCCCGGGTGAATCCACGCAGACCGCAATAAACATCGTGAATCGGCGCTGCGAACATATGTCGCGCCATTCGCGAGAAGAGGGGATTTCCAAGCCAGCGGTGCGAAAACGGCATCGCCCCAGGCAGAATCTTCCCGCCGCCCCGCGGCAAGCGGCAGCCCGTGACCAACTCAAAGCCCTCCTGAAATTTCTGAACGAACCGGCCCGCCTCTGAAAAATCGTAGCTTTCGTCGGCGTCGCCCATGAGAATCCATTTTCCGGAGGCGGCTTGAATGCCGCCCCGCAAGGCATTGCCATAGCCTTTTTTCTTCACTTGGACAACGCGCACTCCGAGTCTTTCCGCGATTGGCACTGAATCATCAGTGCTGCCATTGTCAGCGACAAGAATCTCACCGCCCACCCCAGAACGCTGGATGCCCAGTTGCGCCTTCGCGATGCAATCTGCGAGGGTCTCCGCCTCATTCAGGCAAGGCATCACTATGGTAAGTTCGATTGCATCGGTCATGCTATGATATGACTATGGCAGATAGTTTAGCGAGCGTGGGTTTTTTCGGGCTTAATTTTTCGTCTGCACCTCCGAGGCTGCGACACAACTCGCGAAGCGGGTCAATCGGAAATCCCCTAAAGAGATCATGTTGCCAAACGCCTTGGGATCGACGCAAGCCTCTTCACGGGAATAAAACGGCGTGTCTCGCCTTTACCAGGTGCCGTGGAACGCCACTCTCGGATGGGTTTTGAGCCCGGCAACGCTCGGCGAGCGAGCGCCAATGATCCGCCGACTGGCCAGAAGGTATCCGATCTTCGATCAGGGCGAGCAGCTCATAATCGTTCTGAAAGGAGGGAACGACGTTGCCCGCAGTCCGAAGCAACAGGTCTTCTCGCCATTCCTGGAGCAACGCCCGCGCGGTATCGCCGCTATAAGTTGCGACTTCTAGTCCACCAAAACGTTGGATGGGCACCTTACGATCTTTTAAGACACCTAACCCCGTCACGTAAAACACGCGTCCCACTTCGGAATCGAGATGAGGAGCAACTTCGCTTACATAATCGTTTGGAAGCATGATACGATCTTCAGGGTGTTCGAAGAACTGCGAAAATGTAAACCTAAGACTCCACCCCGCGACGATCACGTCGTCTTTCTGCATTTGTGCGTGCAGAAACTTCGCGACGCGGGCGTACGGCCATTGTTCCTTGGCCACAAACTGCGCGGTCAAGTTGGGCGTCCAGCACAAAATGATTATTGCCGCGAGACCCCAGGCTGCCACAGCGTCTCCTCTTCGCACTCGGACGTGCCTCGCAACCCAATCCACGCCCTCTGCGATTATGATTAAGAGCAATGGCAGAACAAAAATTAAATATCGGGCGTAGGCCCACGTTTCAACCGACACCCCCTGCAAGGACATGAGAATAGGGCTCAGAATAAGCGCTCCGCAAAGCAGAAGAAGCGCCCGCTTTTCGCGCAGCGCCGACCAAATGCCGGCGAGTAGCAACAGCGCCGACAAAAAGGCAACGTAACCAACACCCATGTACGCGGTAAAGACCTGCGGGAGATATCTCATGCTCGTCGGCGGAGTATCGGTCCCCCACTCTCTGTTAACTTTCGCGATATCGGGCAGAAGGCGCCAGTAGGCCAGGCCCACTAATATCGCCGCTCCCGCTAACGGAATCCAAAGAGTCCTGGATTCCCAGATAAACTTTCGGGCGCCAGTCCAACCGGCGGAAACGGTTTCGATCGCGAGCAACAGGGCGAGAAATGCGATTGTGTAAACACCGTTAAGATGCGCGAGCAACAGAAGGAGCACGACACCGGCACAGCGCACTCCGCTCGACCAATCCCGTTGCAGATACCAATGAAGAAACTCATTGATTGCCAACAAACCAAGGGCCACGAGCAGCGAATAGGAGCGAATCATCGGAGCCCACATCACCATGTACGGATTGAACGCGGTTAGACTGGCGGCAATCAGCGCGGTGCGCGCCGAGCCCGTAAACTTGAGCGCCAGTGAAGCAGTCAACGGAATTATTGCCACGGCCGCCGCCATCGGCAGCACAGTCAACCGCCAATCGCTTGCTCCGCAGATCCAGGCGACTCCCTTTTCCACGAGAATGAAATAATTCATCGTGAGCCAGGTCGCGAAATGAGTCAAAATATAGCCGGGACTCTTCTTGATGTACATAAGCGTACCGATTTCATCACCGATAAATACTCGGCCGTGTTGCAGGGCGGCATACAGCACCAATGCACAAAGCATCATCGCCCCTAGCGCGAAACCTTCCCGCCTGGAGAGCCGCCGTAAGCTCAGTTCATAGCGGACGTAATGTAATGGATTTTGCATTTCAGGAGTAAGAAGGTGGAAGCTGTTGGAAGGCAATCTGAACGCTACAGATGAAAACGAAAGATCGCTGCGAAGTATCGATCATGCGCCAGTTCCTGACCGTTTCAACCGGAGTTGGGACAAGGAGTGATGACGTCAATTGCCGATGCCCGACGAATCAGCCGGTGTCATTTCAATATTCAATGTTTTGAAGTTCACGCGGGCCCCGCCAAAAAATGCCGGCACTTCGCTTTGCCAGCAGCACATTTTCGGGAGCGATACAAAGTGCCATAGATCGAGCGGATGCGCTCGATCGGATCACGAATCAAGACTCTGGTGATGACCTGTCGTCCGAAAATCCGCGGCGCCGGAGGAACGGCCTGTTGGCTAAAAATAGGGGTGATCTCTGGATCGCGAAAAGAAAATTCCACGAGGTCGCGAGTCGAGACATAACCGTGCGAAACAGCAGAATCGAACTGCTGGAAGGCGGAACCGAGCGTCTGCTGGGGAGCCACTCGAAGAAAGTGCTGGCGTTTTTGAAAATGTGATAGTGAATGAGGAACGGCGCTTTGCCGCTCGCGGCCGCCGGAAGCGGGTTTTGCGCCCGCTCCACCCGATTGCGGGAAGGGCGCGACCCGGCGCAGATTGACCACCGCCAACCGAATCGTCGCCTGATAATAGTCGAGCGCACGCCGGCCGAATATGGCGGCGCGCGAAAGCAACAGCGGAAGATGATGATGAAGCATGGAACCACCGCGCCGTGATCTCCCCAAAAGGTGAGTTCGCCGCCTTGTGACGTCGTCGAGTCAATCTTGAGGCACGAGCGCTAACAATCTTTTTTCGCGGCGGGGCGGAATCACGCCCGGCCCAAAGCATTAGCACCGAATCGGCCTTTCTTACATTTGGCTGATATTTTTCTCGAATCGTGCGGCCATTTGGAGAAACTTGAGCTTTCCATGCCGATTTGCCGCCCGATCTTTGTTGTCGGTTCGCCGCGCTCTGGCACCAGCATCCTGACGTGGTGCCTCGGCCAGCACTCCAACATTCTTGTTCAGGAGGAATCGAACTGGATCGGGCCGTTTGCGCGGCAGATCGAGATCGCCTATCGCGTCGGCACGGCGCGAGGCCAACGTTCGCAACTCAACGCCCTCGGGGTCGCGCGGGAGGAGTTCTATGCAGCCTTTGGCCGCAGCATTGATAAGCTCATCCATGACCACCGGGTCAAGGCCGAGGCGAAAGCGCGGGCCGAATTTGAAACGGTTTCGTCCGCTCTCGGGGAGCCGGACGCTGCCTCGAACGGATTCCAGATCGTGCGCTCGGGAGCCGATCCCAAAGCGCGCTGGGTCGATGGAACACCGGAGTACTCCTTTTACATCAACCCGTTGCGGAAGCTCTTCCCGAAAGCTCGCTTCATTCATATCGTGCGCGAGGTCGAGGATGTCGTTCGCTCGATGCTCCATTTCGAACAAACCGGCGGCCCGGCCCTCGTCGGCAGCCCGGATGAAGCCTACAGTTACTGGCTGCGAACGGTCCGCGCCAGCCTCCAGGCGGAACGCGCTTACGGATCAGGCGTCGTTCGCCGCGTCCGCCACGCCGATCTGGTCGCTCACCCGAAGCAAGCGATCGCGGCTTTGCTCGACTTTCTCGCTGAGGATTTTGAATCGAGCTGCCTCGAGCCATTGCAAAAACGAATCAATAGCTCGGAGGTGCCGGCCGATTTCGCGAGCGTCGAATCTCAGACAAAGCCGGAAATCGTCGCCGCCGTGCGAGAACTCACTGACGAACTGACGCAGCGTCCAACCAAACTCGCTCCCAATCCTGCGGAGGCCGAAGCGTTGGAGAATTCCTTTCGCGAGTCGGTCAACCATTACGCCGACCTGAATCCGGCGAATCAACGGCTCCGCAAGCAGGTCGCGCGACTGCAGGAGCAGATTGCCGCCTTGGAGGCGCGAACCGACGGCGCCGGCGTTTCGATGGCCGGGTAACGAGCCCACTGCTCCTTCATGTCGCTCGACCTGCAACGCGAATAGGCCATGCGGTTCGCAGAGAACGCCGCTTACCGACGTGCGGCCTAGCAAATCCTGATCGGCGATTTTTTTGCTCGATGGATCGCATCCGATGCGACCGCCCTCGATCTCGGATGCGGCTGGGGGCGAGTTTATCAACCAGGTCAGGGCGGCTCGAAGATTCGGCATGGATCTAAATCCGGAGGCCCCGGAGAAGCTGGCTCGGGAGGTTGTCTTTCTCGCGCAGGATTGCTCCGAGCCATGGGCCCTGCGGGATGAAACTCTGGACGTTGTTTTCACGAGCAATTTCTTCGAACATCTGCCGGCCAACGAAGGGCTGCGTCGCACGCTCGATCAGGCTTTTCGCTGCCTGAAACCGGGCGGGCGCCTTATTTGTCTGGGACCAAACATTAAGTTCCTTCCCGGCTCTTACTGGGATTTCTGGAATCATTATCTGCCGCTGAGCGAGGGCCTTCGCCTTCGGGATTCGCAATCGAACGCGCGCTCGACCGTTCCTTCCCTACAGCATGTCGCAGGTGTGACGAAACCGAAAAGCCCGGGCCTGTCGACCGCGGGCCTGCTACTTGACTGCAAAGACGCCTCTTTTAGTTTGAACTCGTCCGCTCCTGGCGGCCCTTCCTTGTGACCAATATCGCCGCCTTCCACCGCTCATCCGTCGGACGCAAGATGATCGTGGCGGTGACCGGGATCATCCTGATTCTCTTCGTCATCGGGCATCTCCTCGGCAACCTCCAGATTTTCCTCGGCCCGGAATGGATTAACGGCTACTCCGAGCATCTGCACGATCTCGGGCCGATTCTCTGGGTCATTCGCGCCTTCCTCCTTGTCGTCGTCGTGGTCCACATCTATTACACGATCCAGCTCGTGCTCGAAAATCGCCGCGCCCGGCCCGAGCGCTACGGGCGTAAGGATATGGTCAAGGCGACCGTCGCCTCTCGCAGCATGGCGATGAGCGGGCTCGTCCTTCTCGCCTTCATCATCTATCACCTGCTCCAATTTACCGTTCGCGTGACCGATCCGCGTTTTGC
Organism: uncultured Verrucomicrobiae bacterium; assembly: GCA_963742545.1. Classification (GTDB taxonomy): domain Bacteria; phylum Verrucomicrobiota; class Verrucomicrobiia; order Chthoniobacterales; family UBA10450; genus Palsa-1392. The sequence continues at coordinate 209,397 of CAVUMF010000009.1, forward strand.
GGCGTTGCCGAAGGATCCATCCGGCCATTACGACGTATATTCCATGATGGTTCTTGGCTTTTCCAGTCCGCTTGTCTCAGGTTTTTACATTCTCGCGATGTTCCTGCTCGCCCTCCATCTGAGCCATGGGTCGTCGAGTTTTTTCCAGTCACTTGGCTTAAATAACCACAGGCTCGCCCCGTGGCTTGAACTCGGCGGACGAATCTTCGCCTGGCTCCTTTTCTTCGGTTACACCTCGATCCCGACCGCCGTCCTTCTCGGCTGGTCAGCTTGCACCCCACCCAATGATCGGCACGCTCGATTCCAAGATTCCGCAGGGGCCCGTTGCCTGAGAAATGGCGCCGACACCAGAACAACTCCCGACTGGTTGCGCCTAACAATCGCCGCAAGTTCGAAATCATCGTTGTCGGCACCGGACTGGCCGGCGGTTCGGCCGCAGCGACACTGGCGGAGCAGGGTTACAACATCAAATCGTTCTGCTACCAGGACAGCCCGCGCCGCGCCCATAGCATTGCCGCCCAGGGTGGAATCAACGCCGCGAAAAATTACCCGAACGACGGCGACAGCGTCTTTCGGCTCTTCTACGACACGATCAAGGGTGGCGATTTTCGCTCGCGCGAAGCGAACGTTTATCGCCTCGCGGAGGTTTCCAATTCCATCATCGACCAATGCGTCGAGCAGGGCGTCCCGTTTGCGCGAGAATATGGCGGCCTGCTCGCCAACCGCTCCTTCGGCGGTGCGCAAGTCTCGCGCACGTTTTACGCCCGCGGCCAAACCGGCCAACAGCTATTGTTAGGCGCGTATCAAGCGCTCTGCCGGCAGATCGCCGCTGGGACTGTGACGATGTTCCCGCAGACGGAAATGCTCGATCTCGTCCTGGTCGACGGCCACGCCAAGGGCATCATCACGCGCAACCTTATTAGCGGCGAAATCGTTAGGCATGCCGGCGACGCCGTCGTTCTCGCGACCGGCGGCTACGGCAACGTTTTTTACCTCTCGACCAACGCCCGCGGCTGCAACGTCACCGCGACCTATCGCGCCCACAAAAAAGGCGCGCTCTTCGCCAATCCCTGCTACACGCAGATCCATCCCACCTGCATTCCGGTGAGCGGCGAGCACCAGTCGAAGCTCACCCTCATGTCGGAGTCGCTGCGCAACGACGGCCGGGTCTGGGTGCCGAAGCGGGCGGAAGACTGCGCGAAGCCACCTAACGGCATCCCCGAGTCCGATCGCGATTATTATCTCGAACGAAAATATCCGAGCTTCGGCAATCTGGCTCCGCGCGATATTTCCTCCCGTAGCGCAAAGGAAGTTTGCGACGAAGGCCGTGGGGTCGGCCCGGGCGGACGCGGCGTTTACCTCGATTTCAAGGATGCAATCGCGCGTCTCGGCGAACAGACCATTCGCGAGCGTTACGGCAATCTTTTCGACATCTACGAAAAGATCACCGGCGACAATGCCTACCTCGCGCCGATGCGGATTTATCCCGCGGTCCACTACACCATGGGCGGACTCTGGGTGGACTACAATTTGATGAGCAACGTCCCCGGGCTGCACGTCATCGGCGAAGCGAACTTCTCCGATCACGGCGCGAATCGCCTCGGTGCCAGCGCTCTCATGCAAGGCCTGGCCGATGGTTATTTCGTCCTCCCCTACACCTTGCCTAACTACCTCGCTGGCCAGCTCGGCAAACGGCCTTCGATCGATGATCCCGAGTTTGCCAAAGCGGAAAGCGGTGTGCGCGAACGCACGAAGCGCATGCTCGACGTGAACGGTAAACGCTCGGTCGATTCGTTCCATCGCGAGCTCGGCCTTCTGCTCTGGGAAAAATGCGGCATGGCTCGCAATGCCGCCGGCTTGCGGGAGGCGATCGCCCGTATCCCACAATTGCGCGAGGAATTCTGGCATAACGTCACCGTCCCAGGCTATGGCGAGACGTTTAACCAATCACTCGAACGCGCGGGACGCGTCGCCGACTTCCTCGAGTTCGGTGAGCTGATGTGCCGCGACGCGCTCGCTCGTGATGAATCATGCGGCGGACATTTCCGTGAGGAACACCAGACGCCGGATGGCGAAGCGGTGCGCGACGATGAAAATTTCGCCGACGTTTTTGCCTGGGAATACGAGGGTGATGGAGCCGAGCCAAAATTGCATCGTGAGCCGCTCGTTTTCGAGTCCGTTCATCTCGCCACCAGGAGCTACAAGTGAAGTTGAGAGTTTTTAGTTGAGAGTTGAAAGAAAGGGAGACGACGAACCGTGTTCAATTTTGAAAAGCTCGAGGTTTGGCAAAAGGCGATTGATTTCGCGGACCTGGTTTACGCCACGACGCGGGAATTCCCTTCCGAGGAGCGTTTTGGACTGACCAACCAAATGCGGCGAGCCGCGGTCTCAATTTCTTCGAACATTGCTGAGGGTTGCTCTCGCCTTTCCAAAAGCGATTTTGCACGCTTTGTCGAAATCGCTACGGGCTCCGTCTTCGAAGTAGTTTCACAAGCTTTCATTAGTCGCCGGCAACGGTTCATCGATGAATCGAAGTTCAAAGCGCTTTATGCGGCAGCTGAGGAACAGAGCAAAATGTTGAGCGGCCTTCGCCGATCGCTCCTACCCGACTAGGTCTGCTCGATGAGTCTCTCAACTCTCAACTCTCAACCATGAACTTCTCCCTCCGTATCTGGCGCCAGGCTTCGCGCGAATCGGAAGGCAAGCTGGAGAACTACGAAATTAAGGATATCTCGCCGGCGACTTCGTTTCTCGAGATGCTCGACATTCTCAACGAGCAGCTCACCAACCGCGGGGAGGAGCCGATCGCTTTCGACTCCGATTGCCGTGAAGGCATCTGCGGCACGTGTAGCCTAACGATCAACGGCGAAACACATGGGCCGTCCCATCCGGCGGCCGCCTGCCAGCTTTACATGCGCGAATTCAAGGATGACGAGACGATCACAATCGAGCCGTTCCGCGCTCGTCCGTTCCCGATTATCAAAGACCTTGTCATCGATCGCTCCGCGCTCGATCGCATCGTGCAGGCCGGCGGCTTCGTCAGTGCCCGCACCGGTTCCGCGCCGGAGGCGAACTCGATTCCAGTCCCGAAACAGAATGCCGATCTCGCAATGGAGGCTGCCGCCTGCATTGGCTGCGGTGCTTGCGCGGCGGCTTGCCCGAACGCCTCCGCCATGCTCTTTACTTCGGCAAAAATTTCTCATCTTGCGCTGCTGCCTCAGGGTCAGCCTGAACGGCAACGGCGCGTCCTCCGCATGGTGCGGCAGATGGACACCGAAGGTTTCGGCAACTGCACCAACACCTACGAGTGCGAAGCCGTTTGCCCGGCCGAGGTCAGCGCCAGTTTCATCGCGAAGATGAACCGGGAATACGCCCTCGCCAGCCTGCGCGAACGCGTCGGCGAATAGCCTCGTTTCGATTCGTTAGTCTATTCGCCGGATAGATCCGGAAGAAGTGCAGCGCGATGCGCCTCTTCGCGCCAGCGCACGATTTCCACGCCGCTGATGCAAAAGAAAAGCCAGGCCGTCCCCTCGATCATCGCCGTCAGCGCTTCGCTCAATTCCGACGCGCCCAGGTAAAGACTGCTTAACGCAACGACGCATATGAGCAAAACCGTAACCACGACGACTAGCGCACGCCGGCTCCAGCGCCGCAAACTCCGACCCAGGATATAGGCGAGAGCGCCGTAGATGATGGTCGCAGTCATCAAATCGCCATCGACCGGACCGAACCCCACCCCGTGCTCAAGCGCGCGTCCGAAGCGCAACCCCTCCTTCGCGAACAAATATTTGAACAACAGATCGAGCAGCACCCCACCGGGTGCGGCGACAAGAAGCAGGCGAAGCCGATGCCGTTCACGGCCCCAGGTGATCACCGCCGTCAAGAAGAGCGCCACCAGCCAATAGGGCGAGGCAAGCTTGGCCAGGGAAGACATTAACTGGCTAACGACGACGCCGGAATGATCGGCAAACCAAGTCGCGACACGGAGATCCGCGGCGACAAACCAATCGTGCGTTCCGATCTTCTGGAACAGCCCGCCGAAGGTCGCAGTCGCAGCGAGAAGAAGAAAAATTCCAATCGTGAGATGAATCCCAAGGAATCCATCGGGCGAGAAGCGCTGCTCCAGCCAATCGATCTGGCGCGCAAAGCGTCGCCGAAAATTCTGCACGTCGGGCCGCGCAATAAATCGGCGCCACCACCCGCGAATCTCCGGCTCACGACTCGCGATCCCGCGCCAGATCACCAATGTCGCGACCACCATGGCGGCGAGAATGGCGGCAACGGCGCCCGCCCGCCCGATCCAGCGATCGATCAGGTGCCAGCTTTGCCCGAAAAGATAACCCAGCAGCGAATAGATCCCCGCCCAAAGGATGCACCCGACTGCATTGAAAGCGACGAATCGCAGGTAAGGCAAACGCGCCGCCCCGGCGAGAAACGGCATCGACGCCCGCCCGACATGGAGGAAATGCGCGAAGAGCACACTCCATCCTCCATAGCGCACAAAAAAAACGTCCATCCGCTCGAGTCGTTCCGGCCGTAGCCAGAACTTTTCACCGTGGCGCCAGAGCCAATCGCGCCCCATCCGGCGACCGAACTCGTATCCGATGCTGTCCCCGAGAATCGCCGCCACCGCCACCACCAGGACCAAAACGCGAATATCGAGCACCTCCTGACCGGCGAGGAAGCCAGCTACCACCACCATGCTTTCTCCCGGCATGAAAAATCCGAGGAAAGCCTGGCATTCCAGGAGGACGATGAGGAAAATGATCACGTAACCCCAGTGCTCGAGGCGAAGAATCAGGTCGTTTATCTGGTCGAGCATCGTAGCCGAGAGGTTAATGTCTGGCAGCGACCTTGCTTGAGGACACAAAAGCAGAGGCGTGGGCACCTTTACGCGAAAGTTGAGGCCGCGTCTGGTTTCGAAGTCACGATCGACGTCTGGCAGGAAAAAATTTTGGCGCGCTGCATCTTGCTGGTTTAAATCCTCCGATGCTTCAAATCGCGAAACGTGCCCGCGACTCTGCCTCGGCTGGCGAGGCGCCTCCGCACGAGCGCTATCTCGAAGCGTTCCGCTGGATGCTGCAGACGCGGATCTTCGAGGAAAAGCTGACCAGCCTCTATCGCGGCGGCATGATCACGGGCGGCGTTTACGTCGGGCGCGGGCAAGAAGCGGTGAGCGCGGCGTGCGGGATGTTCTTACAAAAGGGCGACGTCTTTGCGCCGCTCATTCGCGATCAGGCCGGGCGCGCAGCGTTTGGCGAACCGCTTCTGAACGTGACACGCACTTATCTCGGCTCGCGCCAGGGATCAATGCGCGGTCGCGATGGCAATATCCACCGTGGCTGGCCGGAGACTGGACAGTTGGCCATGATCAGTCATCTCGGCGCGATGATTGCGGTCGTAGCCGGCAAACTGCTCGCGAAAAAAATGAAGGGTGAGAAGGGTTTCGTTGGCCTAACGACGATTGGCGAAGGAGGCATGCAAACCGGGGCTACGCATGAAGGGATGAACATCGCGAGCGTTGAGAAAGTCCCGTTCGTCCTGGTGGCGTCGAACAATCACTTCGCCTACTCCACGCCTAACGACCGTGAATTTGCCTGCGCCAACCTGGTCGATCGCGCGCCCGGTTACGGTTACGAAGGCCACACAGTAGACGGCACCGATTTGGCCGCCTGCCTCGATGTGATCGGCGGCGCGGTAGAACGCGCGCGCGCTGGCGGTCCGCCACAATTGGTCGTCGCTTCCCTGCTGCGTCTCGCCGGCCACGGCGAGCACGACGACGCCAGCTATGTTCCGTCCGAGATGAAGAAGGAACACTGGGCACAGGACTGTATCGCGTTGACCGAGCAGTTGATCCTCAAGCAACACTGGCTCGATCCGGAGATGGTCAAGCAATGGCGCGCGGAAATCTCCGCCGAAGTAGAGAAGGCCGTCGAGACCGCGCAGCGCGAAGCGGCGCCGGTGGGAATTGAAGAAGATTGGTGCGCGATATCGGATCGCAGGTTGGTCGACGAGCCGGGGGAATGACGAATCTCGAATGACGAAATCCGAACCAACGATGAATGACAAAGCCCGAGCGCGGTCACGCGGGCCGGGGTTTCGTCATTCGCTATTCGTCATTTCTTCGTCATTCGACATTCGGATTCCGTCATTGCCATCGTGAGCGTCACTTACCTCGAGGCTATTCGTGAAGCGCAGGCGCATCTCTTGCGCGAGGACGAGCGCGTTTTTATTTACGGCCAGGATGTGAGCGGGAAGTTCGGTGGCGCGTTCAAAGCCACGAAGGGTCTCGCGGTCGAATTTCCGGGCCGCGTTTTAAACACGCCGATCAGTGAAGATGCGATGGTCGGGACGGCGATCGGCGCGGCCATGGAAGGGATGCGGCCGATCGTCGAGATGCAGTTCGCCGATTTCTCGAGCATCGCGCTCAACCAGATCCTAAATAACGCCGGCACCCAGTATTGGCGGACGAATATCCCCTGCCCAATCACCGTGCGTTTGCCCTCCGGCGGAACGAAAGGCAGCGGTCCTTTTCATAGCCAAAGCATGGAGGCGATCTATTCGCATTACCCGGGCCTGGTCGTCGTCGCGCCCGCCACGGTGGAGGACGCCTATACGATGCTCATCGACGCCGTCGCGATCGATGATCCGGTCATCTACTGCGAGCACAAATATCTTTATTACCACCTCAAAGCGGACGCGCTCCCGAAAAGCCGTCTGCCAATCGGGAAAGCGCGGATCGTTAGGCCGGGGCGCGATCTCAGCATCGTCACCTACAGCGCGATGGTGCACGAAGCGCTCGCGGTCGCGAGGGAATTCAGCGCCGGCGGAGTCGAAATCGAAGTGGTAGACCTGCGCAGCGTCAAGCCGCTCGATACCGATACCGTGCTCGCCTCCGTTGCGCGAACCGGCCGACTGCTTTGTGTGGGTGAATCGTTCCCGTGGGGCGGCGCGACCGCAGAGATTATCGCCCGGGTCGCAACGGAGGGCTTCCATTTGCTCGACGCGGCGCCTGCGCGGATCAATGTGAAGGACACGCCGATTCCGTATCATCCGAATCTCTGGAGCGAGCATCGCCCGAATGCGAAGTCGATCGCAGCGAAAGCCCGCCAGGTTTTGGCCGAGTAATTTATGCCGAACATTCCAATCACCATGCCACAGCTCGGCGAATCGATGGCCGAGGCAACGATCGTCGCGATCAAGGTGCAGCCAGGCGAGAAAGTCCTGGCCGACCAGGAAATCATCGAAGTAGAGACGGATAAGGCCGTGATGGGCGTGACCACGCCCTGCCCGGGCAAGATCGCGAAGATCGATGCGGAGGTGAAGGGAGTTTACGCGGTCGGCGCGGTGCTGGGATATGTCGAAGCGAGCGAAGCGGACGCCGCGCGTTTCGTGAAAACCGCGCCAGAAGCAGGCAAGGACGAGGTCGCAAATGAGGCCCCCGGTCGAAAGGAGGAACCCGCCAAAGCTACGAAAACGGGGAGCGGAAGCGGTTCGCATTTTCAAGTGGATGAAACCAGTCTGCCCCAGGTCGCGGCTGGTTCGCATTTCCAAGTCGGCAAGGCCGGCGTTTTCCCTGTGCCTGCGAGCGCGAAAGGCGCCGGCTATCTCTCGCCGCGAGTGAAAGCGCGCATGGCCGAGCTGCAATTGACGCAGGCCGACCTGTCAGCAATCCAAGGGAGCGGAAATGCTGGACGCGTCACGATCAGAGATCTGGAAGCATTTCTCGGCGGCCTGGAAAAACAAACGTCGGAAGACGCAAGCGCGATTCGCACCGGTGTGGCCGATGCGATGCGGCGCAGTTGGATGCGACCGCTCGCCACTGTGGGCGTTTCCGTCTGTCTCGATCCGGTGCTGGAGGATCGGAAGAAGCGCGATCCAAAACCAGGTCCTGCTCTGTATGCTTTGCGCGCGCTCGCACTGGCCTTGGCGGAAACGCCGAGTGCGGCGGCTCGTCTGATTGGCGGTCGTGCACTTCGCTCAGACTCGATCGACATTGGCGTCGCGGTAGAAGCGCAGGACGGGATCATGGTGCCGGTTATTCGCAACGCAGACAAAACGTCGCTTGCGGACCTGACGAGCCATTATGCGGAGCTGGTCGATCTCGCCCGGCGCCGTCGCGTCACTTCCGAGATGACATCCGGCGGGATCGCTTCAGTTTCCAATTTCGGCACGTTCGGGCTCGACTGGGGCACACCCATTCCCCTTCCCGATCAAACGCTTCTGCTCGGCTTGGGCGCCGGCAAAAAGGCGCCCACTTGGAGCGAGGAAAAAAAGCAGTTTGTTCCGACGACCCAAGCCGAACTCACGCTCAGCTTCGACCACCGCAGCCTCGACGGCGGCGGGGCGGGGCGCCTATTGCAGCGCGTTGTCGAATTGTTAGGCGCGCCGGAAAAACTCTAGTGCTCTCGCGCGAGACCTCCGGGGAGCACAGGCGCCGCGCATGCTCCATCCGGTGCCTTGCCGGACGGCTCGCGCGGACAGAACGTTCGTTAGACACCCTGCGATTCCACGCCTGGGATGTTTGCGGCGGGGCGCCGCAAACGGCACGCGGGGCGCGTGCGCTCCCCGGAACGGTCGCCACGCGTCTTGCGAAAAAGCGACCCGCCCTTAGGTTTGGTGCGCCCATGAATTCCACCGCCACGATTGATCCCAACCTGACGATGCGCGCACTTCTGGAGCAGTTTCCCGGGGCACAGCGGGCCCTTTTCCGACGTTATCACATTGGGGGTTGCGCGAGTTGCGGTTTCGGCCCGGAGGAAACGCTCGCCGGCGTTTGCGAGCGCAACGAAAACCTCGAGGTCGAGGAAGTGATCGACCACATCCTCGCGAGCGATGCCGCCGATCGCGCGATGCAGATCGAGCCGCACGAACTTGCGGAACGGCTCGCCGCGGGCGAACCGGCTCACCTCCTCGACATCCGGACCCGGGAGGAATTCGACGCGGTCAAACTTCCCGGAGCTCATCTCTTCACCCAGGAATTCATCCAGGAAATTCTCGCCCACTGGTCCCGCACCGACCTGCTTGTGATTTACGATCATCAAGGCACCCGGAGCATGGATGCGGCCGCCTATTTTCAGGGACACGGCTTCGAGCAAATTAAGAGTTTACGCGGCGGCATCGACGCCTGGAGCGCCGAGGTGGATCCGAAGCTGCCCCGCTATCACTTGGAGTAGCATGACGATGGGCGACGAACTGGAGAAACGCATCGAAGCCGCGGTAAAAAACCCGCAGAACCTTGGCGAAATGGAGAACGCCGACGCCATCGGCACGGTCGGGAGCGCCGATTGCGGCGATATGCTGCGGATGTGGGTGAAGTTTAAAGAGCAGGACGGCCGCAAGGTGATCGATCGCGCAACGTTCCAGACCTTCGGGTGCCAGACGGCCATTGCCGTTGCAAGCGTCGCCACGGAGATGCTCGCCGGCAAGACGGTGGATGAAGCAATGATGATGTCGGGCGAAGAACTTGCCGCACCGCTGGGCCCGTTGCCACCGGTCAAAATCCATTGCGCACAACTGGTCGAAGGCGCCTTGCGCTCCGCCCTGGGTGGCGAACCCGGCGAGGAGATTTCCTCTGCGACGAACGCGACTCGGTCGCCAACCTTGATGGAATCATTTGCCCCGCCACAGACAGGAAAGGGCAAACTGAAAATCGTCCTCGATTCCTAACCTCACGAATCTTTTTCCCATGCACGAAAATACTGAATTCACCACCAAACGTGAAGTCGAAGCGATCCAGATCCCAAGCGGAACTAAAACGACCATTCCCGCCGGCACTCCCGGTGTCGTGACGCAAACCCTCGGCGGCAGCTATACTATTGCGACTTACCAGGGTCTCGCCCGTATCGCGGAGAAAGATCTCGACGCGATTGGATTGGAAAAATCCGCGACCTTCAACGGCGAGAAACCGGCCGGAGCCACGGGCGAATCGGTCGATGAGAAAGCGATTTGGGAACAACTGCGCCAATGCTATGACCCGGAGATCCCGGTCAACATCGTTGATCTCGGCTTGGTTTACGACTGCAAGCTCATCCAAAATCCGGCCGGAGGTTCAAAGGTCGAGGTCAAAATGACTCTCACCGCGCCCGGGTGTGGAATGGGACCGGCCATCGCCCACGACGCGCAAAGCAAAATCCTCAGCATCGAAGGAGTCGACGAAGCCGATGTGCAACTCGTCTGGGATCCGCCTTGGAACCAAAGCATGATCAGCGAAGCCGGGCGGATGAAGCTGGGAATGGTCTAGCGCAAGCGCCTCCGCGCGATGACCCTTAAGCGGCCGGAACGCCCCGCCGATTGCGAACGCGAAGCGGCGATTACAAGTGTTGAAATTTCGTTAGTCTAAAAATGCGTACCGATCCAAGAGCGCAACGTTGACACGCGTTCTTCGCATCATATAATCACGTCCCCTGCGCCTGCCATCGTCGGGATGTGCGTGTTGAAAATTTACCCGCACGATTCTCATGCCTTCCACTCAAATCATCCTCACTGAAAACGTCCCTGGCCTTGGCGCCGAGGCCGATGTGGTGAAAGTCCGCCGCGGTTATGCGCGGAATTTTCTCCTGCCAAGCGGCAAAGCCTTCGAAGTGACTCCGCGCACCATGCGCCAGCTCGACATGCTGAAGGCAAAACGCGCCGAGCGCGAGGCGCGCGAACTGAACGAGGCAGAGGAACTGGCGCGTCGTATTGGCAAGCTCAAGGTCACCTTCACCCTCCAAACCGGCGAGACGGGCAAGGCCTTCGGCTCGATCACCGCGAACGACATTGCCGAGCGCCTGAAACAGGAGCTGAATCGCGAGATCGATCGTCACCTGCTTGGGCTCGAGCACCCGATCAAGACGACTGGCGAACACGAGGTGTCGCTCAAATTGCACCACGACGTCACGGCGAAATTTACCTTCACCGTAAAGTCTTCCGAAGAAGCAAAACCAGAAACGCCGGCCGAAGAGCCGGCTGAAAAGCACCGCGGTCCGCGCAAACGCACCAAGTAAATGCCGAGAGATTCTCGAGGCTCGAGCAGAGCTGCTGAGAAAACTCGGAAAGAACCCGGAAACGGGTCCGGCCGAGAATGGCCGGGACAAGGCGGGAACGGCGGAGGCCAGAAGCTCACAGCTTCTTCACCGGATATTCACCGCGCTCTCCCGCACAGCGTGGAAGCGGAGCAAGGCGTGCTCGGTTCGATGCTCATCTCGCCCAAAGAAGCGATCGGCGAAGCCGTCGAGAAGATTAACGAAGAATATTTTTATATCCCGGCGCACCAGACGATTTACACCGCGCTGGTCGACCTTTGGAACTCCAATCAGGGCATCGACCTGATCACATTCACCCAGGTCCTGCGCGACCGGAACCTGCTCGACACCGTCGGCGGCGCGCCGTTTGTGACCAGCCTCTTCGCCTTTGTCCCGACGGCGGCCAACGTCGGGTATTATCTCGACATCGTGCGCGACAAATACGTCCTGCGCCAAATAATCGCCGCCTGCACCGAGGGCGCGCGCCGCTCCTACGAGGAGCAGGACGAAGTCGACAACCTGCTCGACGAAGTGGAGCAGAAAATCTACGCGGTGGGCGAAGACCGCTTCAAGGGCCAGAGCCTGACGATGAAGGATCAGGTCATGGACGCGATCGAAGCGATCGAGAAACTCTGGGAGCAAAAGGGCAGCCTGACCGGGCTCGCGACCGGCTTCATCGAGTTCGATCGCATGACCAGCGGCCTGCATCCCTCCGAGATGATCGTGATCGCAGCCCGGCCGAGCATGGGCAAAACGGCATTTGTCATGAACATCGTCGAGCACGTCGCGGTACACGAGAAAAGACCGGTCGCCGTTTTCAGTCTGGAAATGAGCAGCCAGCAGCTTGTACAACGCATGCTTTGCTCCGGCGCGCGGGTCAATCTTCGCAAGGCACGCGACGGCTTCCTCGCCGACAGCGATTTCGACAAGCTGACCATGGCCGCGGCGAAATTGGCCGAGGCTGACATCTACATCGATGACACGCCGGGTCTCACCATTCTGGAGCTACGGGCTAAGGCTCGCCGACTCAAATCAAAACACGATGTCGGATTGATCGTGATCGATTATTTGCAGCTTCTGCGCTCGACCTCGCGGCGCGGACAGGACAATCGGCAGATTGAGATTTCGGAAATCTCCGCCGGCATCAAAGGGCTTGCCAAGGAACTAAGAATTCCGATCATCGTCGCGGCTCAGCTCAATCGAAATCCGGAAAACCGGACGGGTGACAGCAAAGGCCGGCCGCGCCTGAGCGACCTGCGCGAGTCGGGCAGCATCGAACAGGACGCCGATCTCGTCGGTCTTCTCGTCAGGCAGGAATATTACGCCGACACCGAAGACGAAAAGGACGAGACGGAAGGCAAGGCGGATCTGATCATCGCCAAGCAACGCAACGGCCCGACGGGCGACGTGCGCTCACTTTCCGCAAGGAATTCACCCGCTTCGAAGACCGCGCCCGCGATGAACGCGAGCCGCTTTAGCCTAACGATCGCGCGGCCTCGACCACGTGCTGCGCGTCGATCCCCAACTCTTTCATGACCTCATTCCCCGGCGCGCTCATGCCGAAGCGATGGAGGCCGATGATTTTCCCATCGAGCCCGACGTATTGCGACCAGATCTCCGGAACACCCGCCTCGATCGCCACCCGTTTCCTGCATTCGTTAGGCAAGACTTCTTCGCAATAGTTTTCCGGCTGGCGCGCGAAACGCTCGAAGCAGGGCATCGAGACAACGCGTGTCCCCTCGCCCAGCTCTTTCGCAGCCGCCATGGCGTGCTGCAATTCGCTTCCGCACGAAAGCAAAATCAACTCGAGCTTCTTGTTTTCCTTCTTCGCGATGTACCCGCCGCGGAGAACTCCTTCGCGCCGTTGCTGCGCGCCGATCTCGTTCAGCATCGGTACCGCCTGGCGCGTCAGCGCAAGCAGCGTTGGACCATCGGTTCGTTCCAGCGCGGCAACGAAAGCACCAGCCGTCTCCTCTGGATCGGCCGGCCGGATGACATCGATCTGCGGCATTACCCGGACGCTGGCTACGGTCTCGACCGGCTCGTGCGTCGGTCCATCCTCGCCCACCCCAATCGAATCGTGGGTGAAAATGTAGATGTTCGGCAGCTTCGAGAGCGCGGCCAACCGGATGGAAGCCCGGCAGTAGTCTGTGAAGACGAGAAACGTCGCGCCCGAGGCGCGAAAGAGGCCGTGATAACTGACGCCGTTCATGATCGCGCACATCCCGTGTTCGCGAATGCCGAAATGAATGTTACGTCCGCCTGAGGTCGTGCGGGTGAAGTCACCACCGTCCTTGATATAGTTGAGGGTCGACCCGTGCAGATCGGCACTGCCGCTGATCAATAACGGCAACGCCTGCGCGAGCGGCTGGAGCGCTTCGCTGCCCGCCTTGCGGGTCGCAAGTTTGGCGTCGTTAGGGAAATTCGGGATCTTGTTGAGAAGATCGGCCGGCACTTTGCGGTTCAGCGCGTCATCCAGCATCTGCGCGTTGTCGGCATTCTTCTTCCGCCAATCATCATAGGTTTTTTCCCAGCGGTCGTATTCCGCGAGCAGATCTTTTTTGTGCTGGGCGAAGTATTCGCGCACGTCGTCGGAGACGAAGTAATGCTCTTCGGGCAGGCCGAGACCCTTACGCGCGGCCTCGGCGAATTTCGCGCCGCCTTCCCCGTGCGCCTTCGAGGTGCCGGCGACTTCGGGAATCCCCTTTCCAATGAGAGTGTGGGCAATGATCATCTGTGGTTTCCCGTTGTTGCGCTCCCTCGCGATGTTGAGCGCATCGAGGAACGCCTGCATGTCCTGGCCGTCGATTTCCTGCACGTCGAACCCGTAGGCGCGGAAACGCATGCCGGTATCCTCGCTCTGCGTTTCCTTGGCCATCGCGTCGAGGGTGACGGCGTTGGAGTCGTAGATCAGGATCAAGTTATCGAGCCCGAAATGGCCCGCGAAGGCGCTCGCTTCCGCCGAGACGCCTTCCTGCAGACAGCCATCGCCGGCGAGGCAAATGACGTGCTGGTCAAAGATGCGATGTTCGGCGGTGTTGAAGCGCGCCGCGGCCATTTTGCAGGCCATGGCGATGCCGACCGCGTTGCCCACGCCCTGGCCCAACGGACCGGTCGTGCATTCGACGCCGGGAGTTTCCATGAATTCTGGATGCCCCGGCGTCTTGCTATGCAGTTGCCGGAAGCGCTTGATCTCCGCCATCGGCAAATCGAACCCGCCCAGGTGCAGCCAGGCGTAGAGAAACATGCTGCCATGTCCGGCGGAGAGAACAAAGTAATCGCGATTGATCCAACGCGGCTGGTCCGGGTTATGCCGGAGCGCGTAGCCGTAAAGTACCGCGCCCATCTCGGCGCAGCCCAACGGCAAACCAAGATGGCCGGATTGCGAGGCGTGGACGGCATCGATGCAGAGACCGCGGGCCTGATCCGCCGCGCGCGAGAGGACTTCGAGATTCAAGCTCATGGCGCCAGTCTATATGCGAAACCTGCGAGAGTGAAAACCCTGAGTTTTCAGCTCGGGCCGCCCAACCCGCCTAACGACGCCAGCGCGCTATTTCTTTGGACTCGCCTGTGGCACCGCCGCCGTCTCTTTCGATTTCTTGCCCGGTTCGTTCAAGGTGAAGGCCCACTGCGCTTCCGCTTTCTTGCCGCCCATCTTCGCTTCGACGATGACCGAGCAGGCAGCGCCGTGCAGCGGTTGCGTCACCTGATACGAAATGGTCTTGCTCGCCGGATCATATTTCGCCGGGACGAGGCCCAAACCGCTGACGCGCATTTTGACTGAGCCGGGATCGATCCCGCCAAGCGCACCGAGGTTCGCCTTGATCAATGGCCTCGGGTCCGAGGTCGAGCCGTCGGCGGGCTGCGGGCTGATGCTGCCGAGCGGGATTTCCGCAACCTGCACACCGCCGCCGCTCGAGGATCCGCCAAAAGAGATCGCGTCCGCAAAAACCTTGGGTTTGTTCGCCTCGATCATATAGCGGCCTAACGAATAATCGGGCGAACTGTAGGTCAGCTTTTGACCGTAAACGGTGAAAACCGCCTCATAATGCGCTTCCTTCGCCGCCTCCATCACGCGGTCGTTGTAATAACCGTACGGGACGGCGAAGCAATTCACCCGAATGCCGAGCTTTTGCTCGAGGATTGTTTTCGAACCGCCAACCTCGGCATTGACCCACTCGATGTATTCCTGCGGATTGAGCTTGCGCTTGGTCGACTTGTCATACGGCTTGCGCAGGTCCTGATGGGTTTGACTGTGCGCCTCGATGTCGACTCCGGCATCACGCATCTCGGCCAGTTGTTCCCAGCTCATCGCCTCGCCCCCGCCGTACTTTCCGCCTTTGATTCCCTCGGTGTAAATGAAGAGGGTCACCGGGTAGCCGAATTTTTTCAGGATCGGCCAGGCAACCTCGTAGCCCGATTTGTAACCGTCATCGATCGTAATGATAGCCGCGCGCGGCGGAATGGCCTTCTCCCCACGCTTCCAGGCGAGGAAATCCTGCATCCCGATCACCGGAATTTTTTCGTCCTTCAGCTTTTGCATTTGCGCCTCGAATGCCTCCGGCGTGATCTCGGTGTCGGGTCGCCGAACCTTTTGCACAAAGCGGTGATAGCCGAAGACGATGACCTGCGCGTTCTGGTCGATCGGCGGCGCAGTCGGCGTTGGCGTAGCGGTTGGTGCCGCCGCGACAGTCGCGACCGGCGCCGGAGTCGGAGTCGCGGTTGTTTTCGGCTGGCGAGCGAAGCTGCCCCTTTTGCAGCCGCCGAAAGCGAGTCCACAAAGTAGCAAGATGATCGTGAAACGGTTGCGCATAGATCGAGTGGTAGCCATCGAGTGCGACCGCGGAAAAAACAAGCACTTTTCGCTCCCTCCATTGGAAGTTTCCTTTTGGGGGCTTGTCCTTTACCCGGCACGCGATTGGCTCTATCAACTTTCATGCAGCGTCTGATTGGTGCAACCCCGGCTGTCGTTCTGGCCGCCGCTTTTCTACTCGGCGGCTGCGAAACAGTTGCGACGAACTCGAGCCACACATTTAACACGGTGGTGGTGGATGCCGGTCATGGCGGGAAGGACAGCGGCGCATTGCGGCGCTACAGCCCGCCGGAGAAAGCGGTTGCGCTCGATGTTGCCCTGCGGGTCGATCGCAAGCTGCGCGAGTCGCAGCTCAAGACCGTGCTGACTCGCTCGAACGACACCTTCGTCCCGCTCGACAGCCGGGTGGCGATCGGGAACGAGCAAAAAAATTCGATCTTCGTTAGCATTCATTTCAACGACTCGCGTCGACGCGGCGTGGAGGGAGTCGAAACCTATTACCATTCGCCCTATGCTTACGACCTCGCCGAAGCGATTGAACGCAGCCTTTCTTCCCTCCCGGAGACGGCAAATCGCGGCGTGCACACCGCACGCTTCCGCGTCCTGCGCAATGCGATTTATCCCTCGGTCCTGGTGGAATGCGGCTACCTGAGCAACCGCTCCGAAGGCCGGGAGGTGGCGAGCGCCGAGTATCGAGAGAAACTCGCGGATAAAATCGCCGAGGCGATCGTTGACTATCGCTACGGCGAAGGCGCCTATCGACGGCATTCGGCAGTGGCCGCCCGCAGCGGTGGAGGCGGCGGCAGCGCATCGTTCCTGCCGAACGACCGCTAGAATTCGATCCCACGCGCCTCGCGTCCGAGCGCGGCGAGCAGGATGAGGACAAGGAAAACGGCCAGAGTCACGCACGCCATGGTAAGCGCGTAATCCGGCTGGCCATTTGGCCGGACGAAATGCTCCGCCAGTTTCGCCTGTAGCATCGCGGCGTTGGCGGAAAAGAAATTTCCCAACTGGTAAACGACGCCCGGAAACGTCCCGCGCCAGGCTGGCGGCGAAAGTTCGTTCAAGTGCACTGGCACGACGCCCCACGCGCCCTGCACCATGAATTGCATGAAAAATCCACCGGCAATAAGGAGCGGAAGCGTCGGCGAAAAAATCCAGGCCGGGATAAGCAGAATCCCGAGCACCGCCGCGAGGATGATGGTGCGACGCCGTCCCCAGCTCTGCGAGAAATGACCAAGCAAAGTTCCGCCGCAGATCGCGCCGAGATTGTAGATGATCGCGATCGAGGCGGTTTGATCGACGGAGAGGCCGCGCTGCTTTTGCAAAAATGTCGGGTAGAGATCCTGCGTGCCGTGCGACATGTAATTAAACGCCGTCATCAGGAGCACGGCGTAGAGGAAGAGCCTCCAGTGCTCCCGGACGAAGCGCCCCATGCCTAACGACGGCCGCGCCGCCCGGCGATGTTTTTCCCAGACGGCTGATTCCGGGACGTGCATCCGAATGTAAACGACGAGCAGTGCCGGCAGCGCGCCAACGACGAAAAGCGCGCGCCAGCCAAAATGCGGAAAGACCGCCCAGTAAACCACCGCCGCGAGAAGAAAACCAAACGAGTAACCCTGCTGCAAAATCCCCGAGGCGAGGCCGCGTGCCTTTGGCGGCAGCGCCTCCATTGTGAGCGACGCGCCCAGGCCCCATTCGCCGCCCATCCCGATGCCGTAGAGCGCGCGGAAGATCAGGAAAACGGTGTAGTTGGGCGAAAACGCGGTCAGCAGTTCCATCAGCGAATAAAAAATGATGTCGATCATGAGCGGGATCCGCCGTCCGAAGCGATCGCCTAACAATCCGAAAATCAAGGCGCCGAAAGGCCGCATCATGAGGGTGAGGGTGATGGCAAAGGTCACCTGGACGATCGAGACCGAGAAATCGGCGGAAATATTCCGCACGACAAAGGTGAGAAGAAAGAAAATCGAGGGCGTCGAGCGCCCAGCCAAGGAAGCAGGCGATAAAGGTCTTACGCTGGGTTGCGTTGAGCGAGCGGTAAACGTCGAACGCTTCCACGACTTCGACCCTAAAACCGGCCGCGCCCGCAAGGAAGGCAATTGTAGAACGAGAGCTTCGCCTGCCGAGCGTGACCCATCAGGCAAAGCCTGGCCCTACACTCTTAAAAAATCAACATATCGACGCATCATGATACGTTAATTTGTTAGTTGCCGAGCCCGCGCCCCTGCTCTTAAATTGCCGCTCTGCCGTGAACGCTGCTTTCGACCATCCACTCGCCGATCTTCTCCGCCAACGCATCGTTATTCTCGATGGCGCGATGGGAACCATGGTGCAGCAGTACAAATTCTCGGAGGAACAGTTTCGCGGGGCGCGCTTCGCCCAGCACCCGGCGAAACATCTCAAAGGCAACCTCGAGCTCCTTCAACTCACCAAGTCGGAGGTGATCGAAGAGATTCACACCCGCTATCTCGAGGCCGGCGCCGACATTATCGAGACGAACACCTTCAGCGCCACGACCATCGGGCAACACGATTTTCTTTTCGCCGGCCAACCACCTAACGGGCGGAAGGACGCGGAATTCTTCGATCAAGTGGTCGGCGACAAGGAGCTGGGGGCGCTCGTTCACGAGATGAACCTCACAGCGGCGAAGATCGCGCGCGCCGCCGCCGACCGGGTGGCAAATCAGACCGGCCAGACAAGATTCGTTGCGGGTTCGTTAGGCCCACTCCCCGTTACCGCCTCGCTTTCGCCGGATGTGAACGATCCCGGTTTTCGCGCCGTTACTTTCGACCAGGTACGACGCGCCTATGAACAACAGGTGCGTGGTTGCTCGAAGGTGGCGTCGACCTGCTCTTCGTCGAGACGATCTTCGACACCTTGAACGCGAAGGCGGCGATCTTCGCCATCGCTGAAGTTTTCGAGGATCTCGGGCGCAAGGTGCCGCTGCTGATTTCCGGTACGATCACCGATCTCTCGGGACGCACGCTTACCGGTCAGACGGTCGGCGCATTTCTTACCTCCATCCTGCACGCCGAACCGCTCGTTGTCGGATTGAACTGTGCGCTCGGTCCGGCCGAGATGCGGCCACACGTCGAAGAGATGGCGCGACTTGCGCCCTGCTTCACCAGCGCCTATCCGAATGCCGGTCTGCCCGATCCGCTCTCGCCAACTGGATTCCCGGAAACACCGGAGTCGATGGCTCCGCAGTTGCGCGAGTGGGCGGCAAGCGGCTGGCTCAATATTATCGGCGGATGCTGCGGCACGACACCGGAACACATCCGCGCGATTGCGGAAGCGGTGCGTGATTGTCCAGCGCGCGGGTGGCCGACGTGGGAGGGGCCTGTGCGCCCCGAGGGCAGCGAAGCAGAAGATCGGGGCGCACAGGCCCCTCCCACCTTGCATCTCGCGGGGCTCGAAGCGCTCGACGTTACCCCCGATTTCGGTTTCCTAGTCGTCGGCGAACGGACCAACATCACGGGCTCGCCAAGGTTCTCGAAGTTGATTCTGGCCGGCGACTTCGAAGCCGCGCTCGCGGTGGCCCGGCATCAGGTCGAAGGCGGTGCCAACATTCTCGACGTCAACATGGACGAGGGCATGATCGACTCGGAAGCCGTCATGACGCGCTTCCTGCGCCTGATCGGGAGCGAGCCCGACATCACACGCCTGCCGATCATGATCGACAGCTCGAAATGGAGCGTGATCGAGGCCGGCCTGCGTTGCGTCCAGGGCAAAGGCGTGGTGAACTCGATCTCGCTCAAGGCGGGCGAGGAAGAATTCTTGCGCGAGGCACAGCTCGTCAGACGCTACGGCGCTGCGGTCATTGTCATGGCCTTCGACGAGCGCGGCCAGGCCGACACCTTCGCACGCAAAATCGAGATCTGCGCCCGGGCCTATCGCCTCCTCACCGAGCAAGCTCGATTTTCCGCCTAACGACATCATCTTTGATCCCAACATCCTGACGATCGCGACCGGGATCGAAGAGCACAACGAATACGCCAACGCTTTCATCGAAGCGACCCGCTGGATCAAGGCGAACCTGCGAGGCGCGCGAGTGAGCGGCGGAGTAAGCAACATTTCGTTTTCCTTTCGCGGCAACAACACGGTGCGCGAAGCGATGCACTCGGCGTTTCTCTATCACGCCATCCGCGCCGGACTCGACATGGCGATCGTGAACGCGGGGCAGCTCGCAGTTTACGAGGAGATCGACCCGGAACTCCGGAACCTGGCGGAGGACGCGCTCTTCAACCGGCGTCCCGATGCGACCGAGCGGCTGGTGGATTTCGCCGAAACCGTTAAGTCGAGAGGCAAAGTCGCGGCAAAGGATGGAAACCTGGCGCTCCGAGCCGGTCGAGGAACGGCTCTCGCACGCCCTCGTCAAGGGCATCGTCGATTACATCGAAGCCGACACGGAGGAGGCACGACAGAAAGCTGCGCGCCCGCTCGACGTGATCGAAGGACCGCTTATGGCGGGCATGAGCGTCGTTGGTGATTTGTTCGGATCGGGGAAAATGTTCCTGCCACAAGTCGTGAAGAGCGCGCGTGTGATGAAGAAGGCGGTCGCTCATCTGCTGCCGTTTATGGAAGCGGAAAAGGCGGAGGGCGCGAAACCGCAGGGCCGAATCGTGATGGCTACCGTGAAAGGCGACGTGCACGACATCGGCAAGAACATCGTCGGGATCGTCCTGCAATGTAACAACTACGAGGTGATCGATCTCGGCGTGATGGTGCCAGCGGACAAGATTCTCGAGACCGCGCGCGCGCGGCAGGCGGACATCATCGGACTGAGTGGACTTATCACGCCATCGCTCGATGAAATGGTGCACGTCGCGCAGGAAATGGAGCGCCAGGAGTTTCGTCTGCCCTTGCTGATCGGTGGTGCGACCACGAGCCGTGCGCATACGGCAGTAAAAATCGCGCCGCACTATCGGGCCAGCGTGGTCCACGTGCACGACGCATCGCGTGCCGTGGGTGTGGTGAGCACGCTTTTGAATCCCGATGCCAGACTAAAGTTCAACGCGACAATGCGGAGCGATTACGAGCGGCTGCGGAAAGACCACGCTGATCGCTCCCGCGAGAAAAAAATGCTCGCACTCGGGCAGGCGCAGGCTAATCGCCTACCGATCAACTGGAGCAGCTATCAACCGCCGGTGCCGGAATTCTTAGGGGTGCGCGTGATGACAAGCGACTTGGATGCCGAGGCTCTCCCAGTATCCCTCGCAACACTGGTCGAGTACATCGATTGGTCGCCGTTCTTTCATGCCTGGGAGTTACGCGGACGCTACCCTGCGATCCTAGACGACGAAGTCGTTGGGAAGCAGGCGCGGGAGTTGTTTGCCGACGCGCAAAGATTGCTTGAACGAATCGTTTCAGAAAAACTGCTCACGGCGCGCGGGGTATACGGCTTCTGGCCCGCCAACTCGTTAGGCGATGATGTTGAGATTTATCGGGGCGACGCGCGCTCCGAAGTAATCAACCGCTTTCATTTTCTCCGGCAGCAGATGCAGAAACCGGCCGGACAACCGAACTATTGCCTGGCGGACTTCGTTGCGCCGAAGGATTCCGGGGTCCGAGACTACCTGGGTGGATTCGCCGTCACGGCCGGAATTGGTGCGGATGAACTGGCGAAGCAATTCCAGTCGGAGCAGGACGATTACAGCGCGATCATGACCAAGGCGCTGGCCGATCGACTGGCGGAAGCGTTCGCGGAATTTCTGCACCGCGAAGCACGGATAGCCTGGGGCTTTGGAAAGAGCGAGAGCGTGATGAAGGAGGATCTCATCCGCGAACGTTACCGCGGCATTCGGCCGGCGCCCGGTTACCCGGCTTCGCCCGATCATGTGGAGAAACGGACGCTCTTTGACCTTCTTCAGGCGGAGCAAAACACCGGCATCACCCTGACAGAGTCGTTTGCCATGCATCCGGGCGCGAGCGTGAGCGGCCTCTATTTTTCGCACCCGGAATCCCGTTACTTCGCGGTCGGAAAAATCGAGCGCGATCAGGCGCGCGATTATGCGGCCCGGAAGGGCGAATCGTTAGGCGAAGTCGAGAAATGGCTTTCGCCGAACCTGAACTACCAGACCGAAGGCTGATACGGCGAGGGTCTTCCGGGGACGATCTCCACCTAACGAGTGTCTTCGACCCAGCTGACGATCTCGTAGTTGTTGATGAGACCGCTGCCCGCAAGGACTTCGTCGTAGTGCAGGTTTGTCACCCCGGTCATCGTCACCGTCTTCCCCACGATGGACCCAAAGACATGACCGCTATTGCCACCTCCGTTTACAGTGACGTCGTAGTCTGGAGCGTAAACCGCCGCTGTGATTTGGCCGTTACCGCCGAGATTCACGTGCGGCGTTACATCGCCCGTCGATTGCACCCCGTAGAGAAGCAGGTCAGCCGGCTGGTTCGCTGGGTTTAGCATGCCCTTGCCGGCAATATCGACGTTACCCTGGAAATAGATCTTCGCTTGCACGCCATCGCCAAGAATGATTTGCGAAGTTCCCGCGACTGAGATGTCGCCGGTTACATAGATTTCGATGTAGGTCGGGCTGCCGTTTGGATCACCGGCGATCGTTAGCGTCTGGCTACCGCTGATCGAGATCCCGCTCAAACGATATCGCGAAGAAGCAGAGCCCTGGGTCGCGCTCGCGGTAAGGGTGGCGTTTCCGTTAACAACGGAAGGAGTAGGATTAATCGAGAGCCAATCCGGTTCGCCGATCGGAATCGGGTCCTGATAGAAGTCGGTGCGCTGGACCCCGGTGACATTGGCTACGCCAGTGACCGTTCCCGAGTTGGTGGCAACATCTCCATACACGTGGGCGTTGCCGGCCTGGATCAAGTCGCCGTCTGTGGCGATGTTTCCGTTCTCCTGACGCTTTGCCACGTCGTAGAGACCGTTGGTGGACTTCGTCGGGTCGGTGGAATTGTAACTGTCGACGGCAATGTTTTGATTGTTCAGATTGAGCGTGCCGACGGAAAAGATGGCTTGCCCAAAGGAGGAGAGCGGCGCCACGACCGCCTCGACCCGCCGCGAAGCGTGCGGTGCGTTTGTTTCGCTCGTAAAGAGGTCGTCGATGTAGCGCTGCACGCGCAAGGTCAGCTTGCGCAGTTGGTTGTCCTGCTTGTTAAAGGCGACGCGTGGCGGTCCGGTCAACGGCATGCTGCCGAGTGTTCGCACGCGATAGTATTGCCAGCCGTTACGGGGATCGATCAGGTTCGCCGGAGCGTCCACGTCTACTTCGATGGTCATCGGTGTGCTGGCGAGTCCGGCGTTCGGAATGGTCGTTAGGCCGTGGCTGATCACGCCGTTGCCCGGAGTATTAGTCCAGCCATCCCAGGCGTGATTGGGAGCGGGATAGAGCGATTTGCGTAATTCCACCACGGCGAGGTCGATTCCTGATTCCGCGGCAATCACCGACTCCTGCCATGCGGCCGCCTGCATTCCGACCTGGAATCGACCAGAGACCGCCCGGAGCACTTCGGTCGCAAAGAGCGATAGAATGGCGATGATGAACACTGTCCAGAGTAGGACGCTCCCACTCTTCTCAGAATACTGGCTTCGTTGCATTAGTAGACGCTGCTCCCGGTGTCGGCGCGAGTGTTCCGAAGTAAGGTCGTGTTGTACACCGCAGTGGCGTCGATCACGGCCTGCGAAGGGCCGCCGGAGACAAAATTCGGGTTAAAGGTGATCCGGGTCGTCACCACCTTGCCCAGGTCCGTTACGTCAAAGTTAAAGTCGGCCACATTCTCGGCGATCGCGACCGGAGCGGCCGAATCCTGTCGCCGATAAGATTGTACCGTTAAACAGGTAGTAGCGGATTTGGACAACGCTGTCGCTGCTCCCGTAATACACGCCGCCTTCGCCGTCGAGCTGCGGCGTCTGCGGATTGCCCTCGGCATCGTAATAGGCAGGGATGGAGATCGTCGTGTCGTTGGCGGTCGACTCAATGCTAAGTGCACGGCGCAAATCCAGCGCGAGGTAGTCGGAAATTCGCATCGCATCAGTGTGATTGGTCGCGAAATCGGTCGTGGCGGCAAAATTTCGCTCCAGGCTGGTGAACCCCATGATCAGAGCCAGACTGACGGCGCTAAAGATGGACATTGAGATCATGGTCTCGGCGAGCAGGTAACCGCCTCTCGAGGATTGCTGCGGCTTTATCATTTTGCCACCCCTCCCTTGGCCAGAATCGCAACGATCTGGTGCGAAACCGACCGGCTATTAGGCGCGCCTGTATAGCTTACCGTCCAGATCACTTTGACCGCGTTCTCTGCCAGCAAGTCGGGGTCTTGATTGACAATGGTCGCCGTGCCGTTGCTGCGCGTGAGTTCCGTGTTCCCGACGCTGGCGCTCCCATAGGGAACCACGATCAAGGTCTCGACGAGATTCTTGAGTTGGGTGCTGCCCGAGACATCGGCGTCCAGGAGGTTATCGTGCAGCCAGTTAACATCCGTCACCTCATGCCAATTGGCGATCCGCATCGATTCCATTCGCTGTTGCAGAATCTGGCTGGCAGCGATGAATTCCTTGGCACATCGGATCGTGTCCATTGTGGCCATGTTCATGGTGAAAAGAGACCCGAGAAACATGGCCGAGATGGAGGCCGCGACGATCGTCTCGATCAAGGTATAGCCGCTGCAGGCAGGATGGCGTGGAACACGCATGGAGGATGCTTAGAAGCAAGAGAAGTGCCGGTGCTA
>CAVUMF010000010.1:0-40302 GCA_963742545.1 uncultured Verrucomicrobiae bacterium
CACTCGAATCATCCTCACTGAAAACGTCCCTGGCCTTGGCGCCGAGGCCGATGTGGTGAAAGTCCGCCGCGGTTATGCGCGGAATTTTCTCCTGCCAAGCGGCAAAGCCTTCGAAGTGACTCCGCGCACCATGCGCCAGCTCGACATGCTGAAGGCAAAACGCGCCGAGCGCGAGGCGCGCGAACTGAACGAGGCAGAGGAACTGGCGCGTCGTATTGGCAAGCTCAAGGTCACCTTCACCCTCCAAACCGGCGAGACGGGCAAGGCCTTCGGCTCGATCACCGCGAACGACATTGCCGAGCGCCTGAAACAGGAGCTGAATCGCGAGATCGATCGTCACCTGCTTGGGCTCGAGCACCCGATCAAGACGACTGGCGAACACGAGGTGTCGCTCAAATTGCACCACGACGTCACGGCGAAATTTACCTTCACCGTAAAGTCTTCCGAAGAAGCAAAACCAGAAACGCCGGCCGAAGAGCCGGCTGAAAAGCACCGCGGTCCGCGCAAACGCACCAAGTAAATGCCGAGAGATTCTCGAGGCTCGAGCAGAGCTGCTGAGAAAACTCGGAAAGAACCCGGAAACGGGTCCGGCCGAGAATGGCCGGGACAAGGCGGGAACGGCGGAGGCCAGAAGCTCACAGCTTCTTCACCGGATATTCACCGCGCTCTCCCGCACAGCGTGGAAGCGGAGCAAGGCGTGCTCGGTTCGATGCTCATCTCGCCCAAAGAAGCGATCGGCGAAGCCGTCGAGAAGATTAACGAAGAATATTTTTATATCCCGGCGCACCAGACGATTTACACCGCGCTGGTCGACCTTTGGAACTCCAATCAGGGCATCGACCTGATCACATTCACCCAGGTCCTGCGCGACCGGAACCTGCTCGACACCGTCGGCGGCGCGCCGTTTGTGACCAGCCTCTTCGCCTTTGTCCCGACGGCGGCCAACGTCGGGTATTATCTCGACATCGTGCGCGACAAATACGTCCTGCGCCAAATAATCGCCGCCTGCACCGAGGGCGCGCGCCGCTCCTACGAGGAGCAGGACGAAGTCGACAACCTGCTCGACGAAGTGGAGCAGAAAATCTACGCGGTGGGCGAAGACCGCTTCAAGGGCCAGAGCCTGACGATGAAGGATCAGGTCATGGACGCGATCGAAGCGATCGAGAAACTCTGGGAGCAAAAGGGCAGCCTGACCGGGCTCGCGACCGGCTTCATCGAGTTCGATCGCATGACCAGCGGCCTGCATCCCTCCGAGATGATCGTGATCGCAGCCCGGCCGAGCATGGGCAAAACGGCATTTGTCATGAACATCGTCGAGCACGTCGCGGTACACGAGAAAAGACCGGTCGCCGTTTTCAGTCTGGAAATGAGCAGCCAGCAGCTTGTACAACGCATGCTTTGCTCCGGCGCGCGGGTCAATCTTCGCAAGGCACGCGACGGCTTCCTCGCCGACAGCGATTTCGACAAGCTGACCATGGCCGCGGCGAAATTGGCCGAGGCTGACATCTACATCGATGACACGCCGGGTCTCACCATTCTGGAGCTACGGGCTAAGGCTCGCCGACTCAAATCAAAACACGATGTCGGATTGATCGTGATCGATTATTTGCAGCTTCTGCGCTCGACCTCGCGGCGCGGACAGGACAATCGGCAGATTGAGATTTCGGAAATCTCCGCCGGCATCAAAGGGCTTGCCAAGGAACTAAGAATTCCGATCATCGTCGCGGCTCAGCTCAATCGAAATCCGGAAAACCGGACGGGTGACAGCAAAGGCCGGCCGCGCCTGAGCGACCTGCGCGAGTCGGGCAGCATCGAACAGGACGCCGATCTCGTCGGTCTTCTCGTCAGGCAGGAATACTACGCCGACACCGAAGACGAAAAGGACGAGGCGGAAGGCAAGGCGGATCTGATCATCGCCAAGCAACGCAACGGCCCGACGGGCGACGTAGCGCTCACTTTCCGCAAGGAATTCACCCGCTTCGAAGACCGCGCCCGCGATGAACGCGAGCCGCTTTAGCCTAACGATCGCGCGGCCTCGACCACGTGCTGCGCGTCGATCCCCAACTCTTTCATGACCTCATTCCCCGGCGCGCTCATGCCGAAGCGATGGAGGCCGATGATTTTCCCATCGAGCCCGACGTATTGCGACCAGATCTCCGGAACACCCGCCTCGATCGCCACCCGTTTCCTGCATTCGTTAGGCAAGACTTCTTCGCAATAGTTTTCCGGCTGGCGCGCGAAACGCTCGAAGCAGGGCATCGAGACAACGCGTGTCCCCTCGCCCAGCTCTTTCGCAGCCGCCATGGCGTGCTGCAATTCGCTTCCGCACGAAAGCAAAATCAACTCGAGCTTCTTGTTTTCCTTCTTCGCGATGTACCCGCCGCGGAGAACTCCTTCGCGCCGTTGCTGCGCGCCGATCTCGTTCAGCATCGGTACCGCCTGGCGCGTCAGCGCAAGCAGCGTTGGACCATCGGTTCGTTCCAGCGCGGCAACGAAAGCACCAGCCGTCTCCTCTGGATCGGCCGGCCGGATGACATCGATCTGCGGCATTACCCGGACGCTGGCTACGGTCTCGACCGGCTCGTGCGTCGGTCCATCCTCGCCCACCCCAATCGAATCGTGGGTGAAAATGTAGATGTTCGGCAGCTTCGAGAGCGCGGCCAACCGGATGGAAGCCCGGCAGTAGTCTGTGAAGACGAGAAACGTCGCGCCCGAGGCGCGAAAGAGGCCGTGATAACTGACGCCGTTCATGATCGCGCACATCCCGTGTTCGCGAATGCCGAAATGAATGTTACGTCCGCCTGAGGTCGTGCGGGTGAAGTCACCACCGTCCTTGATATAGTTGAGGGTCGACCCGTGCAGATCGGCACTGCCGCTGATCAATAACGGCAACGCCTGCGCGAGCGGCTGGAGCGCTTCGCTGCCCGCCTTGCGGGTCGCAAGTTTGGCGTCGTTAGGGAAATTCGGGATCTTGTTGAGAAGATCGGCCGGCACTTTGCGGTTCAGCGCGTCATCCAGCATCTGCGCGTTGTCGGCATTCTTCTTCCGCCAATCATCATAGGTTTTTTCCCAGCGGTCGTATTCCGCGAGCAGATCTTTTTTGTGCTGGGCGAAGTATTCGCGCACGTCGTCGGAGACGAAGTAATGCTCTTCGGGCAGGCCGAGACCCTTACGCGCGGCCTCGGCGAATTTCGCGCCGCCTTCCCCGTGCGCCTTCGAGGTGCCGGCGACTTCGGGAATCCCCTTTCCAATGAGAGTGTGGGCAATGATCATCTGTGGTTTCCCGTTGTTGCGCTCCCTCGCGATGTTGAGCGCATCGAGGAACGCCTGCATGTCCTGGCCGTCGATTTCCTGCACGTCGAACCCGTAGGCGCGGAAACGCATGCCGGTATCCTCGCTCTGCGTTTCCTTGGCCATCGCGTCGAGGGTGACGGCGTTGGAGTCGTAGATCAGGATCAAGTTATCGAGCCCGAAATGGCCCGCGAAGGCGCTCGCTTCCGCCGAGACGCCTTCCTGCAGACAGCCATCGCCGGCGAGGCAAATGACGTGCTGGTCAAAGATGCGATGTTCGGCGGTGTTGAAGCGCGCCGCGGCCATTTTGCAGGCCATGGCGATGCCGACCGCGTTGCCCACGCCCTGGCCCAACGGACCGGTCGTGCATTCGACGCCGGGAGTTTCCATGAATTCTGGATGCCCCGGCGTCTTGCTATGCAGTTGCCGGAAGCGCTTGATCTCCGCCATCGGCAAATCGAACCCGCCCAGGTGCAGCCAGGCGTAGAGAAACATGCTGCCATGTCCGGCGGAGAGAACAAAGTAATCGCGATTGATCCAACGCGGCTGGTCCGGGTTATGCCGGAGCGCGTAGCCGTAAAGTACCGCGCCCATCTCGGCGCAGCCCAACGGCAAACCAAGATGGCCGGATTGCGAGGCGTGGACGGCATCGATGCAGAGACCGCGGGCCTGATCCGCCGCGCGCGAGAGGACTTCGAGATTCAAGCTCATGGCGCCAGTCTATATGCGAAACCTGCGAGAGTGAAAACCCTGAGTTTTCAGCTCGGGCCGCCCAACCCGCCTAACGACGCCAGCGCGCTATTTCTTTGGACTCGCCTGTGGCACCGCCGCCGTCTCTTTCGATTTCTTGCCCGGTTCGTTCAAGGTGAAAGCCCACTGCGCTTCCGCTTTCTTGCCGCCCATCTTCGCTTCGACGATGACCGAGCAGGCAGCGCCGTGCAGCGGTTGCGTCACCTGATACGAAATGGTCTTGCTCGCCGGATCATATTTCGCCGGGACGAGGCCCAAACCGCTGACGCGCATTTTGACTGAGCCGGGATCGATCCCGCCAAGCGCACCGAGGTTCGCCTTGATCAATGGCCTCGGGTCCGAGGTCGAGCCGTCGGCGGGCTGCGGGCTGATGCTGCCGAGCGGGATTTCCGCAACCTGCACACCGCCGCCGCTCGAGGATCCGCCAAAAGAGATCGCGTCCGCAAAAACCTTGGGTTTGTTCGCCTCGATCATATAGCGGCCTAACGAATAATCGGGCGAACTGTAGGTCAGCTTTTGACCGTAAACGGTGAAAACCGCCTCATAATGCGCTTCCTTCGCCGCCTCCATCACGCGGTCGTTGTAATAACCGTACGGGACGGCGAAGCAATTCACCCGAATGCCGAGCTTTTGCTCGAGGATTGTTTTCGAACCGCCAACCTCGGCATTGACCCACTCGATGTATTCCTGCGGATTGAGCTTGCGCTTGGTCGACTTGTCATACGGCTTGCGCAGGTCCTGATGGGTTTGACTGTGCGCCTCGATGTCGACTCCGGCATCACGCATCTCGGCCAGTTGTTCCCAGCTCATCGCCTCGCCCCCGCCGTACTTTCCGCCTTTGATTCCCTCGGTGTAAATGAAGAGGGTCACCGGGTAGCCGAATTTTTTCAGGATCGGCCAGGCAACCTCGTAGCCCGATTTGTAACCGTCATCGATCGTAATGATAGCCGCGCGCGGCGGAATGGCCTTCTCCCCACGCTTCCAGGCGAGGAAATCCTGCATCCCGATCACCGGAATTTTTTCGTCCTTCAGCTTTTGCATTTGCGCCTCGAATGCCTCCGGCGTGATCTCGGTGTCGGGTCGCCGAACCTTTTGCACAAAGCGGTGATAGCCGAAGACGATGACCTGCGCGTTCTGGTCGATCGGCGGCGCAGTCGGCGTTGGCGTAGCGGTTGGTGCCGCCGCGACAGTCGCGACCGGCGCCGGAGTCGGAGTCGCGGTTGTTTTCGGCTGGCGAGCGAAGCTGCCCCTTTTGCAGCCGCCGAAAGCGAGTCCACAAAGTAGCAAGATGATCGTGAAACGGTTGCGCATAGATCGAGTGGTAGCCATCGAGTGCGACCGCGGAAAAAACAAGCACTTTTCGCTCCCTCCATTGGAAGTTTCCTTTTGGGGGCTTGTCCTTTACCCGGCACGCGATTGGCTCTATCAACTTTCATGCAGCGTCTGATTGGTGCAACCCCGGCTGTCGTTCTGGCCGCCGCTTTTCTACTCGGCGGCTGCGAAACAGTTGCGACGAACTCGAGCCACACATTTAACACGGTGGTGGTGGATGCCGGTCATGGCGGGAAGGACAGCGGCGCATTGCGGCGCTACAGCCCGCCGGAGAAAGCGGTTGCGCTCGATGTTGCCCTGCGGGTCGATCGCAAGCTGCGCGAGTCGCAGCTCAAGACCGTGCTGACTCGCTCGAACGACACCTTCGTCCCGCTCGACAGCCGGGTGGCGATCGGGAACGAGCAAAAAAATTCGATCTTCGTTAGCATTCATTTCAACGACTCGCGTCGACGCGGCGTGGAGGGAGTCGAAACCTATTACCATTCGCCCTATGCTTACGACCTCGCCGAAGCGATTGAACGCAGCCTTTCTTCCCTCCCGGAGACGGCAAATCGCGGCGTGCACACCGCACGCTTCCGCGTCCTGCGCAATGCGATTTATCCCTCGGTCCTGGTGGAATGCGGCTACCTGAGCAACCGCTCCGAAGGCCGGGAGGTGGCGAGCGCCGAGTATCGAGAGAAACTCGCGGATAAAATCGCCGAGGCGATCGTTGACTATCGCTACGGCGAAGGCGCCTATCGACGGCATTCGGCAGTGGCCGCCCGCAGCGGTGGAGGCGGCGGCAGCGCATCGTTCCTGCCGAACGACCGCTAGAATTCGATCCCACGCGCCTCGCGTCCGAGCGCGGCGAGCAGGATGAGGACAAGGAAAACGGCCAGAGTCACGCACGCCATGGTAAGCGCGTAATCCGGCTGGCCATTTGGCCGGACGAAATGCTCCGCCAGTTTCGCCTGTAGCATCGCGGCGTTGGCGGAAAAGAAATTTCCCAACTGGTAAACGACGCCCGGAAACGTCCCGCGCCAGGCTGGCGGCGAAAGTTCGTTCAAGTGCACTGGCACGACGCCCCACGCGCCCTGCACCATGAATTGCATGAAAAATCCACCGGCAATAAGGAGCGGAAGCGTCGGCGAAAAAATCCAGGCCGGGATAAGCAGAATCCCGAGCACCGCCGCGAGGATGATGGTGCGACGCCGTCCCCAGCTCTGCGAGAAATGACCAAGCAAAGTTCCGCCGCAGATCGCGCCGAGATTGTAGATGATCGCGATCGAGGCGGTTTGATCGACGGAGAGGCCGCGCTGCTTTTGCAAAAATGTCGGGTAGAGATCCTGCGTGCCGTGCGACATGTAATTAAACGCCGTCATCAGGAGCACGGCGTAGAGGAAGAGCCTCCAGTGCTCCCGGACGAAGCGCCCCATGCCTAACGACGGCCGCGCCGCCCGGCGATGTTTTTCCCAGACGGCTGATTCCGGGACGTGCATCCGAATGTAAACGACGAGCAGTGCCGGCAGCGCGCCAACGACGAAAAGCGCGCGCCAGCCAAAATGCGGAAAGACCGCCCAGTAAACCACCGCCGCGAGAAGAAAACCAAACGAGTAACCCTGCTGCAAAATCCCCGAGGCGAGGCCGCGTGCCTTTGGCGGCAGCGCCTCCATTGTGAGCGACGCGCCCAGGCCCCATTCGCCGCCCATCCCGATGCCGTAGAGCGCGCGGAAGATCAGGAAAACGGTGTAGTTGGGCGAAAACGCGGTCAGCAGTTCCATCAGCGAATAAAAAATGATGTCGATCATGAGCGGGATCCGCCGTCCGAAGCGATCGCCTAACAATCCGAAAATCAAGGCGCCGAAAGGCCGCATCATGAGGGTGAGGGTGATGGCAAAGGTCACCTGGACGATCGAGACCGAGAAATCGGCGGAAATATTCCGCACGACAAAGGTGAGAAGAAAGAAATCGAGGGCGTCGAGCGCCCAGCCAAGGAAGCAGGCGATAAAGGTCTTACGCTGGGTTGCGTTGAGCGAGCGGTAAACGTCGAACGCTTCCACGACTTCGACCCTAAAACCGGCCGCGCCCGCAAGGAAGGCAATTGTAGAACGAGAGCTTCGCCTGCCGAGCGTGACCCATCAGGCAAAGCCTGGCCCTACACTCTTAAAAAATCAACATATCGACGCATCATGATACGTTAATTTGTTAGTTGCCGAGCCCGCGCCCCTGCTCTTAAATTGCCGCTCTGCCGTGAACGCTGCTTTCGACCATCCACTCGCCGATCTTCTCCGCCAACGCATCGTTATTCTCGATGGCGCGATGGGAACCATGGTGCAGCAGTACAAACTCTCGGAGGAACAGTTTCGCGGGGCGCGCTTCGCCCAGCACCCGGCGAAACATCTCAAAGGCAACCTCGAGCTCCTTCAACTCACCAAGTCGGAGGTGATCGAAGAGATTCACACCCGCTATCTCGAGGCCGGCGCCGACATTATCGAGACGAACACCTTCAGCGCCACGACCATCGGGCAACACGATTTTCTTTTCGCCGGCCAACCACCTAACGGGCGGAAGGACGCGGAATTCTTCGATCAAGTGGTCGGCGACAAGGAGCTGGGGGCGCTCGTTCACGAGATGAACCTCACAGCGGCGAAGATCGCGCGCGCCGCCGCCGACCGGGTGGCAAATCAGACCGGCCAGACAAGATTCGTTGCGGGTTCGTTAGGCCCACTCCCCGTTACCGCCTCGCTTTCGCCGGATGTGAACGATCCCGGTTTTCGCGCCGTTACTTTCGACCAGGTACGACGCGCCTATGAACAACAGGTGCGTGGTTTGCTCGAAGGTGGCGTCGACCTGCTCTTCGTCGAGACGATCTTCGACACCTTGAACGCCAAGGCGGCGATCTTCGCCATCGCTGAAGTTTTCGAGGATCTCGGGCGCAAGGTGCCGCTGCTGATTTCCGGTACGATCACCGATCTCTCGGGACGCACGCTTACCGGTCAGACGGTCGGCGCATTTCTTACCTCCATCCTGCACGCCGAACCGCTCGTTGTCGGATTGAACTGTGCGCTCGGTCCGGCCGAGATGCGGCCACACGTCGAAGAGATGGCGCGACTTGCGCCCTGCTTCACCAGCGCCTATCCGAATGCCGGTCTGCCCGATCCGCTCTCGCCAACTGGATTCCCGGAAACACCGGAGTCGATGGCTCCGCAGTTGCGCGAGTGGGCGGCAAGCGGCTGGCTCAATATTATCGGCGGATGCTGCGGCACGACACCGGAACACATCCGCGCGATTGCGGAAGCGGTGCGTGATTGTCCAGCGCGCGGGTGGCCGACGTGGGAGGGGCCTGTGCGCCCCGAGGGCAGCGAAGCAGAAGATCGGGGCGCAAAGGCCCCTCCCACCTTGCATCTCGCGGGGCTCGAAGCGCTCGACGTTACCCCCGATTTCGGTTTCCTAGTCGTCGGCGAACGGACCAACATCACGGGCTCGCCAAGGTTCTCGAAGTTGATTCTGGCCGGCGACTTCGAAGCCGCGCTCGCGGTGGCCCGGCATCAGGTCGAAGGCGGTGCCAACATTCTCGACGTCAACATGGACGAGGGCATGATCGACTCGGAAGCCGTCATGACGCGCTTCCTGCGCCTGATCGGGAGCGAGCCCGACATCACACGCCTGCCGATCATGATCGACAGCTCGAAATGGAGCGTGATCGAGGCCGGCCTGCGTTGCGTCCAGGGCAAAGGCGTGGTGAACTCGATCTCGCTCAAGGCGGGCGAGGAAGAATTCTTGCGCGAGGCACAGCTCGTCAGACGCTACGGCGCTGCGGTCATTGTCATGGCCTTCGACGAGCGCGGCCAGGCCGACACCTTCGCACGCAAAATCGAGATCTGCGCCCGGGCCTATCGCCTCCTCACCGAGCAGCTCGATTTTCCGCCTAACGACATCATCTTTGATCCCAACATCCTGACGATCGCGACCGGGATCGAAGAGCACAACGAATACGCCAACGCTTTCATCGAAGCGACCCGCTGGATCAAGGCGAACCTGCGAGGCGCGCGAGTGAGCGGCGGAGTAAGCAACATTTCGTTTTCCTTTCGCGGCAACAACACGGTGCGCGAAGCGATGCACTCGGCGTTTCTCTATCACGCCATCCGCGCCGGACTCGACATGGCGATCGTGAACGCGGGGCAGCTCGCAGTTTACGAGGAGATCGACCCGGAACTCCGGAACCTGGCGGAGGACGCGCTCTTCAACCGGCGTCCCGATGCGACCGAGCGGCTGGTGGATTTCGCCGAAACCGTTAAGTCGAGAGGCAAAGTCGCGGCAAAGGATGAAACCTGGCGCTCCGAGCCGGTCGAGGAACGGCTCTCGCACGCCCTCGTCAAGGGCATCGTCGATTACATCGAAGCCGACACGGAGGAGGCACGACAGAAAGCTGCGCGCCCGCTCGACGTGATTGAAGGACCGCTTATGGCGGGCATGAGCGTCGTTGGTGATTTGTTCGGATCGGGGAAAATGTTCCTGCCACAAGTCGTGAAGAGCGCGCGTGTGATGAAGAAGGCGGTCGCTCATCTGCTGCCGTTTATGGAAGCGGAAAAGGCGGAGGGCGCGAAACCGCGGGGCCGAATCGTGATGGCTACCGTGAAAGGCGACGTGCACGACATCGGCAAGAACATCGTCGGGATCGTCCTGCAATGTAACAACTACGAGGTGATCGATCTCGGCGTGATGGTGCCAGCAGACAAGATTCTCGAGACCGCGCGCGCGCGGCAGGCGGACATCATCGGACTGAGTGGACTTATCACGCCATCGCTCGATGAAATGGTGCACGTCGCGCAGGAAATGGAGCGCCAGGAGTTTCGTCTGCCCTTGCTGATCGGTGGTGCGACCACGAGCCGTGCGCATACGGCAGTAAAAATCGCGCCGCACTATCGGGAGAGCGTGGTCCACGTGCACGACGCATCGCGTGCCGTGGGTGTGGTGAGCACGCTTTTGAATCCCGATGCCAGACTAAAGTTCAACGCGACAATGCGGAGCGATTACGAGCGGCTGCGGAAAGACCACGCTGATCGCTCCCGCGAGAAAAAAATGCTCGCACTCGGGCAGGCGCAGGCTAATCGCCTACCGATCAACTGGAGCAGCTATCAACCGCCGGTGCCGGAATTCTTAGGGGTGCGCGTGATGACAAGCGACTTGGATGCCGAGGCTCTCCCAGTATCCCTCGCAACACTGGTCGAGTACATCGATTGGTCGCCGTTCTTTCATGCCTGGGAGTTACGCGGACGCTACCCTGCGATCCTAGACGACGAAGTCGTTGGGAAGCAGGCGCGGGAGTTGTTTGCCGACGCGCGAAAATTGCTTGAACGAATCGTTTCAGAAAAACTGCTCACGGCGCGCGGGGTATACGGCTTCTGGCCCGCCAACTCGTTAGGCGATGATGTTGAGATTTATCGGGGCGACTCGCGCTCCGAAGTAATCAACCGCTTTCATTTTCTCCGGCAGCAGATGCAGAAATCGGCTGGACAACCGAACTATTGCCTGGCGGACTTCGTTGCGCCGAAGGATTCCGGGGTCCGAGACTACCTGGGTGGATTCGCCGTCACGGCCGGAATTGGTGCGGATGAACTGGCGAAGCAATTCCAGTCGGAGCAGGACGATTACAGCGCGATCATGACCAAGGCGCTGGCCGATCGACTGGCGGAAGCGTTCGCGGAATTTCTGCACCGCGAAGCACGGATAGCCTGGGGCTTTGGAAAGAGCGAGAGCGTGATGAAGGAGGATCTCATCCGCGAACGTTACCGCGGCATTCGGCCGGCGCCCGGTTACCCGGCTTCGCCCGATCATGTGGAGAAACGGACGCTCTTTGACCTTCTTCAGGCGGAGCAAAACACCGGCATCACCCTGACAGAGTCGTTTGCCATGCATCCGGGCGCGAGCGTGAGCGGCCTCTATTTTTCGCACCCGGAATCCCGTTACTTCGCGGTCGGAAAAATCGAGCGCGATCAGGCGCGCGATTATGCGGCCCGGAAGGGCGAATCGTTAGGCGAAGTCGAGAAATGGCTTTCGCCGAACCTGAACTACCAGACCGAAGGCTGATACGGCGAGGGTCTTCCGGGGACGATCTCCACCTAACGAGTGTCTTCGACCCAGCTGACGATCTCGTAGTTGTTGATGAGACCGCTGCCCGCAAGGACTTCGTCGTAGTGCAGGTTTGTCACCCCGGTCATCGTCACCGTCTTCCCCACGATGGACCCAAAGACATGACCGCTATTGCCACCTCCGTTTACAGTGACGTCGTAGTCTGGAGCGTAAACCGCCGCTGTGATTTGGCCGTTACCGCCGAGATTCACGTGCGGCGTTACATCGCCCGTCGATTGCACCCCGTAGAGAAGCAGGTCAGCCGGCTGGTTCGCTGGGTTTAGCATGCCCTTGCCGGCAATATCGACGTTACCCTGGAAATAGATCTTCGCTTGCACGCCATCGCCAAGAATGATTTGCGAAGTTCCCGCGACTGAGATGTCGCCGGTTACATAGATTTCGATGTAGGTCGGGCTGCCGTTTGGATCACCGGCGATCGTTAGCGTCTGGCTACCGCTGATCGAGATCCCGCTCAAACGATATCGCGAAGAAGCAGAGCCCTGGGTCGCGCTCGCGGTAAGGGTGGCGTTTCCGTTAACAACGGAAGGAGTAGGATTAATCGAGAGCCAATCCGGTTCGCCGATCGGAATCGGGTCCTGATAGAAGTCGGTGCGCTGGACCCCGGTGACATTGGCTACGCCAGTGACCGTTCCCGAGTTGGTGGCAACATCTCCATACACGTGGGCGTTGCCGGCCTGGATCAAGTCGCCGTCTGTGGCGATGTTTCCGTTCTCCTGACGCTTTGTCACGTCGTAGAGACCGTTGGTGGACTTCGTCGGGTCGGTGGAATTGTAACTGTCGACGGCAATGTTTTGATTGTTCAGATTGAGCGTGCCGACGGAAAAGATGGCTTGCCCAAAGGAGGAGAGCGGCGCCACGACCGCCTCGACCCGCCGCGAAGCGTGCGGTGCGTTTGTTTCGCTCGTAAAGAGGTCGTCGATGTAGCGCTGCACGCGCAAGGTCAGCTTGCGCAGTTGGTTGTCCTGCTTGTTAAAGGCGACGCGTGGCGGTCCGGTCAACGGCATGCTGCCGAGTGTTCGCACGCGATAGTATTGCCAGCCGTTACGGGGATCGATCAGGTTCGCCGGAGCGTCCACGTCTACTTCGATGGTCATCGGTGTGCTGGCGAGTCCGGCGTTCGGAATGGTCGTTAGGCCGTGGCTGATCACGCCGTTGCCCGGAGTATTAGTCCAGCCATCCCAGGCGTGATTGGGAGCGGGATAGAGCGATTTGCGTAATTCCACCACGGCGAGGTCGATTCCTGATTCCGCGGCAATCACCGACTCCTGCCATGCGGCCGCCTGCATTCCGACCTGGAATCGACCAGAGACCGCCCGGAGCACTTCGGTCGCAAAGAGCGATAGAATGGCGATGATGAACACTGTCCAGAGTAGGACGCTCCCACTCTTCTCAGAATACTGGCTTCGTTGCATTAGTAGACGCTGCTCCCGGTGTCGGCGCGAGTGTTCCGAAGTAAGGTCGTGTTGTACACCGCAGTGGCGTCGATCACGGCCTGCGAAGGGCCGCCGGAGACAAAATTCGGGTTAAAGGTGATCCGGGTCGTCACCACCTTGCCCAGGTCCGTTACGTCAAAGTTAAAGTCGGCCACATTCTCGGCGATCGCGACCGGAGCGGCCGAATCCTGTCGCCGATAGATCGTACCGTTAAACAGGTAGTAGCGGATTTGGACAACGCTGTCGCTGCTCCCGTAATACACGCCGCCTTCGCCGTCGAGCTGCGGCGTCTGCGGATTGCCCTCGGCATCGTAATAGGCAGGGATGGAGATCGTCGTGTCGTTGGCGGTCGACTCAATGCTAAGTGCACGGCGCAAATCCAGCGCGAGGTAGTCGGAAATTCGCATCGCATCAGTGTGATTGGTCGCGAAATCGGTCGTGGCGGCAAAATTTCGCTCCAGGCTGGTGAACCCCATGATCAGAGCCAGACTGACGGCGCTAAAGATGGACATTGAGATCATGGTCTCGGCGAGCAGGTAACCGCCTCTCGAGGATTGCTGCGGCTTTATCATTTTGCCACCCCTCCCTTGGCCAGAATCGCAACGATCTGGTGCGAAACCGACCGGCTATTAGGCGCGCCTGTATAGCTTACCGTCCAGATCACTTTGACCGCGTTCTCTGCCAGCAAGTCGGGGTCTTGATTGACAATGGTCGCCGTGCCGTTGCTGCGCGTGAGTTCCGTGTTCCCGACGCTGGCGCTCCCATAGGGAACCACGATCAAGGTCTCGACGAGATTCTTGAGTTGGGTGCTGCCCGAGACATCGGCGTCCAGGAGGTTATCGTGCAGCCAGTTAACATCCGTCACCTCATGCCAATTGGCGATCCGCATCGATTCCATTCGCTGTTGCAGAATCTGGCTGGCAGCGATGAATTCCTTGGCACATCGGATCGTGTCCATTGTGGCCATGTTCATGGTGAAAAGAGACCCGAGAAACATGGCCGAGATGGAGGCCGCGACGATCGTCTCGATCAAGGTATAGCCGCTGCAGGCAGGATGGCGTGGAACACGCATGGAGGATGCTTAGAAGCAAGAGAAGTGCCGGTGCTATAATTTCCATAACTTCTTCCCAGGCTAAAAAGATGGATTCAGCCCGTCTAAGCGGCTGTGGCCGTGGCTAATGCGTGCTGCGGGCGGCCAGTGTCGCCTGAGCACGAAGCAGATCGTGCAGTGTCAGGATGCCGGCCGGCTTGTCGCCGGCTTCCAGGACGGCGAAGCCCCCGGGCGCCTCAATGAGCAGGCGTGCGACTTCGCCGATCGTCAGGCTGCGTCGGAAGGTCGCAGCCTGTTCCAGGATGGGTGCCCGATTCTCCCTGATCGCGCCTTCGGCTTCGTCACGCGTCACGCAGCCGATCAGCTTTTCCCCTTCCACCACAGGGAAGCGCTTAAATTGATTCTTCTCGAGGACTGATTTCAGATTTTCCGGCGCCAGGTTGTTGATGATCACCGGTCGAAAATTTGCGATTGCAGAAACGGGATACGCCTGCCAACTGCGCAAGTCGCGCGGCGGAATGACGTGCACCAGAACGATCCCGTCCTGGGAAAGAACCTCGTCATAGAAATTGTGCGTCGTCAGGCCGCGCGAGATCGCTTCGCTGACCAACGCGCCCAGCATAAGCGCGGGAACTAGCGCAAACTGATGCGTCATTTCAAAGACAATCAGGATGGAAGTGAACGGTGCCCTAACGACTGCACTAAGGCAGGCGCTCATTCCAATGATTGCGAGCAGGGTGTGGTCGTCGCCCGTCAAAGGGATGGCGAGCGCGGCCAAACCAGCGAGCGTTCCGCCGGCAGCGGCGCCAAGAAAAAGGAGTGG
The DNA here is from genome assembly GCA_963742545.1 of uncultured Verrucomicrobiae bacterium. Classification (GTDB taxonomy): domain Bacteria; phylum Verrucomicrobiota; class Verrucomicrobiia; order Chthoniobacterales; family UBA10450; genus Palsa-1392. The sequence goes on from CAVUMF010000010.1 coordinate 14,813, forward strand.
CGCGAAGATGCCGCCACACCCGCCCCAGCCGTAACAGGCCACGGTCGAGATCCACTTGGCGAGAAGCAGGACCGCGATTACGAGCCATGGAATCCGGCCGTGAAGCATGGCGGACAAATCGTCGTAGCCCAGACCAAAGACCCCGAGACGCCCTGACCAGAGAAACACACTCACGCCGAGCAACCAGACGGTCAGTCCGCCCAGGAGCGGATGCATCCAGCGCGGGAGTCCATTCCATTTCTTGGAAAGAACGCGGAGGTGCATCGTGGCACGTTGGAATCCAATGCCGACGAGGGAAGCGAAGGCAGCCGCAAGAGGGACGCCAGCGTAGACCTGCCAGGTCGTGTTCTCGATCTGCGGCAGAACGAACGCCGGGTTTTTGCCGATAATCGCGTGCACGGTGAACGCGCCGAGAACCGAAGCGAGGATGATGCTGCCGATGAGCGGACTGTTGAGATCCTGCACAATCTCCTCAAGCACGAAGGTGATCGACGCCAGCGGAGTGTTGAAGGCCGCCGCCAGACCTGCCGCAGCACCCGCTGCTGCTGGGCGCCGCCGACGCTGCTTGGGAATGCCCAGAACGCTGCTCAACTCAGAAGCGACACCGCCGGCGATGTGCACCGAAGGTCCTTCCCGACCAAGGCTCATCCCGCCGCCGACGTGGAGCAGACCAGCGACGAATTTCACCAGCACGGTCTTCATCCTGACGAGTCCGAAATCCTCCCAAAAGGCGAACTTGAGCTGCGGGATGCCGCTCCCAGCCGCTCCCGGATCAACCCGGCCCATGAGCCAGCCCCCGCCTAACGAACAGAAAACAATGACGGCCAGCGTGCCGATGAGAAAGACGGTTAGCGTGCGATGGGAAAGCGCGACGAAGGTCGAGAGGTAGATCCAGCTAATTCCCAACTCGAAAACGACGGCGGCCAATCCGCCCGCCAATCCGTAGATTCCAGTGAGAAGAATCGAGCGGCTGGATTCCGGAAGGCGCTGAAATTGCCGAAGAAAAAAGGACACGGGTGCCTGCCACTAAAACCCGAGGATTCGGGTTTGGCACGGAGTTTTCTGGGCTTCAATACCGACCGTCCGACAAGAGGACGGATGAGAAAGAGGAATCTGCCATCGAGACGCAGACCCGCGTCTGGCAGTGCGAAAGGCCTACAGCACGGAATTCGGATCGACGCTCGTAATCAGCATCGTGCCGGCTTCATCTGGCGAGATCTCTTCCGTCTCCGCCACGGTCGCATCGGGCGCGGGCCAGACGACATTCCAGGCGAGGTGCAGCTTCTCGAGAGTCCAGATGCAGTAGCGGGTGAAATCGAATTCCCACCATTTCAAGCCGTGCGCGGCGCAACGGGGTTTGGCGTGATGGTTGTTGTGATAGCCTTCGCCGAGCGCGCCGAGACCGACCCAAAAGTTGTTCTTGCTCTCGTCGGAGGTCTCGAAGTTGCGATAGCCGAACTGCTTCATGTGGCAGATGGAGTTCACCGCCCAGGTGCAGTTGTAAATGATCAGCATCGGCACGTAGAGACACCAAAGGAGACCGGCGAAACCGAAAGCGGCGAAAAGAATTCCCGCCATAAGGAGATGCGGAATGACGTAGAGAGCGGAATTTTCCCAGAGTTTGCAGTACCAAATCTTGCGCACGTCGGCCGCGTAACGCAAAGAGCGCTCGCGAAAAGAGGGTGGCTTGCGGATCAGCCACATCATGTGGGCGTAAGGGAACCCATGCCGCGGACTGTGGATGTCCTCTTCGGTGTCGGATTTCAAATGATGAAACCGATGGTCGCCGACCCAGGTGACCGGATCGCCCGCCAGACCGATGGCGGAACCGGTGGCAAAGAAAAATTTCAGCCAGCCCGGCATCTCAAAACCGCGATGGGTCAGATAACGATGCAAATAGAGCGTCGTGCCGAGACCGAGCCAGAGATAAATCCCGTACATGACCGGCAGATAGTAGAGTTGGAAGCGCGTCCAGAGAGCCGCGATCCCAAGGAGTTGCAACACGATGAGGATCGTGAAAATGGCAATATTGATTTTTTCGTTTTTGAACATAGCGAGGCGAAGAGCAGATTGCCGCCGGTCGGAGAGAAAGCGCAGCTTCGCCGGTAAGTGGCTTCAGGGCAAGCCGTTTTTGCCAGAGAGTGCGGCGACGCTTTTCGTTAGGCCAAATATTACCGGCTCCAGGAGAACGATCCCGTTCGTCGGGGAAAGCAGATTTTCGGATGCGCACCGCAGCGCGGCATGGTAAGCATCGCGCAGACTCGGCAATCGCGGGGTGTAGCTTAGCTTGGTAGAGCGCCTGGTTTGGGACCAGGAGGTCGCAGGTTCAAATCCTGTCACCCCGATTGCCAGACTCCGAGGATGCGATGAAATTTTTCCTGCCGCCGCTTCTTGCGCTGATCGTCGCTGCCGGGGCGATAGTCTGGGCGCAGTCTTCGCCGAGCCCAGGCAAAGCTTCCACCCAGCAGCCCAACGCGCAGCCCGACACTTCGCTGCCGACGCCCTCCCCGTCCGCCACGGCGGCGATCGAACCCCCGTCACTCATCCCGGCGAACATCCTGCCTCCGCCGAGCGCGCTTCCGAAAGTGCCAACGATCCTCGACCTGGAGCAGTTAAACGCCTTTTTCAAACAAACCTCACTCGGCAAAGCCGCCGACGACTATCGCCTCCACCTGCAGACGGCGGAGTTGCAAACACGGATTCGAAATGATCAGGACCTTCATGCGCTGAAGGCCAAGGCCATGCAAGTCCCGACTGATCTGGAAAGACGCCACCTGCTCAAGGCTTATTATCAGCTCTACTACAGTAAGCTGCGGTCACTCACCACCGCGCCGGATCTGATTGCCTATCTCAATTCGCAGGAAGCAGGCTATGTCGCGAGTTTGCTCCAGCCCCGGGTCCGGCACGAAACGGATGAAACGGCCACGGCGGCGCTCGGCCCGGCGAGAGCCGGAGCGAGTCCTGCTCAGGCACTCCCCACGCCCGTGCAAGCGCGCGCCGGAAACGGGCGACGACCGTAGTCGGGAGTGGAAACCGAAGGTTGCCGCGTCAAACGAGTGCGGCTAAAATGGCCGAGCGGAAACGGCGCATTCGTCTAGTGGTTAGGACACAGCCCTCTCAAGGCTGGTGCACGGGTTCGATCCCCGTATGCGCTGCAAAATCTTTCGTAGGCGAAATCGCCTGAATGAAAGAATAACGCGACCGAACCGCGCTCGTGGTGAAGATTCAGCACGAGGCGATGCCACCTTCCGCGCCTTGCGGCTTTCGCTTGCGTTTCCAACTCGGCAAGGTGCACCAGGTACGCGCGCGGGTTGCGGCGCGGAAGAACTATCCGCTACAGCAGGCACGCCAGATCGGTGTCCCTGAAACGATGCCATGTTCCGGGCGTCAACGCCCCGAAGAGGTCGGCCACGTTTTTTCCGAGTAGTCAGACCCATTTTTCTCCTGAATGGCGCGTTCTGGAAATTATATTATCTCTAAACGGCGGCACAGTGACTGCTCCTGATTGTTCTTTCGCAGACCTGCCTTATGCCGATACGTCGCCTCTGTGAATCTTTATGATGGCATCGCTTTGGGTGCTAAAGGCACGTCGCAGCTTTTTGGGCAGGGTCGTTCTAAATGGGGGGCACGATGCGCAAGCACACTGGTAAAAGCCGCGGGGAGCACATCCGAAACGATTTCGATTATGACGCAACCGATCTAAACGTGATCAGCTCGGTTGCCGATTGACCGAAGAAAAACGCGGCTGCAAGCCCAACAAGCCGCCCGATTTCATTAGCCGCAGCCAGCTTGCATTCGCCATTTGCCTTTTTGCATGACACCGGCCTCTCAAACCATGCGTAGCGCCCTGCCACCACTTGTCGGTTCTCTCTCGGCTATCATCGCCGCGATTCTGCTCTATCCCTCCAACCACGCCGATGCCCAGGCACCCTCCGGCATCGGGATCATGTATCTAACAAATAGCGATGCAGTCGGAGACCCGATACATAATTGGTCTAACGATCCCGCATTAACAAACCCGTTTGCGCAAGGCATAGCCTTGCGAACGCAGTGGGGTAGAGTCGAGCCACACGAACACGCAGACGCAAATGACTTTTACTGGGACTTTCTCGATCAAGGCGTCGCCTTGGCGGCCGCTAATGGGAAAAAGGTTTCCATTCTTGTCACGGCCGGGGTGACGACTCCGCAGTGGGTTTACGATGCCGGTGCGCCTCTGTTTAACGTAACGGAGCAATATGGTTATTCGTCGATCACAGATGGAGTTACGACTGCCGGATCCACTACGGTAAGAAGTGCCGGGAATACTGCAGCCTGGAGTTCTGCTTATAGCGTAGGGTTGCAGATCTCCGGAGGCAGCATACCGGCCGGAGCGACTATCACTGCGGTTAACTCCAGCAGCAGCGTTACCATTTCTGCGCCTGCGACCCAATCAGCTACGGGAGTCGCAATCGTGACCGCACAGATTGAACCGATGCCCCTGCCGTGGGACCCGGTCTTTCAAGCGAAATGGGGCGCGTTTATTCAGGCGCTCGCTGCGCGCTACGGCAACGCTCCGAATCTTGCCTATATTGTGATGGGCGGCCCAGGCCGGAGAGCGGAATCGTATTTCTGCTTCACTCCGGACGATTTGGACTACTTCATTAACACCCTCGGGGGACTTCCGAACTGGGAACAGGGCGTCAGATGGATTATCGATCAATACGGAACTTACTTCCCGAACACGCCATTCATCCTCGACATGGCGTCGCCAATTCCGACGGCCGACGGGGATGCCTCCTTGCGGGCAATGTGTGATTATGGGGCCGCTCAATATCCTGGCAATCATTTCGGGGTAAAATCGGACGGCCTCGAATATCCGAGTGGCCCACCAAATGGGTCCGCTGGAGTAACGGAGGTCTCCCTATTGTGTCCTACTTCGACCGTCGGGTACCAATTTTACCTGCCCCAATTGGGGGCCGTCGACCCCGTGACAGGGCGATTGCTATTAGACTTGGGATTGGAAAGAGGAATTGGTTTTGGCGCACACTTCATCGAGGTCTACGCTCAAGACTGTGATGACCCCAACTCAGCCACAGTGCTTACATCTGCTGCACGGACACTAACAACGACCCCACCGATTCCCGGCCCTCCCCACGCTTTGACAGCGTCCGCCACGTCCTCGTCGATGATTGCTCTTGCCTGGAACGACAATGCCACCAACGAAATTGGCGAACGAATCGAACGCAGTGTTGGATCGAACTCCGCCTACGCTCTTTTGTTCAACACCGGGCCTGGTATCACTGCGTACACCGATGGGAATCTGCTCGATGGCGCCCAGTACTATTATCGCATTCAATCTTTTAACACAGGGGGGTTTTCCCCCTATTCCAACGAACAATCGGCCATCACACCCTTAAACGCTCCGACCGGTCTCACCGCCACGACCGTCTCGTCCTCCCAAGTGAATCTTAACTGGACTGACACGTCTGCTACTGAAACTGGTTTTGCAATCGAACAAAGCCCCGCTGACAATCTACACTACACTCAAATCGCGACCGTCGACCCCAATGTAACCTCGTACACGGCTTCCGGGCTCGAAGAAGGAACCCAGTACTATTATAGAGTGCGAGCCTACAATGCGCTTGTAAACTCCGACTACAGCAGTGAAAAGCATACAACCACACTCTTCAATCTTCCAACCGCGCCGTCCAATCTTATAATCACCTCCCTTACTTCCACCAGGGTATTTCTCGCTTGGACCGACAACTCTGGAAACGAACAGGGCTTCAAAATTCAGCGAAAGCAAGGCGTTACGGGCACCTATGCTAATATCGCAACGCTCGGCGCCAACGTAACGACCTATACGGACACCGACAGCACACTTCTAGATGGCACCAAATACTATTATCAGGTCTATGCCTACAATTCCGCTGGAAGTTCTCCCTTTTCCAATGAAGTCAATGGCACCACTCTTCTTGCCACTCCAGGATCGCCGCAAGCGACTGCCGTGTCGTCCTCTCAAATAAGGCTTACCTGGACTGACGCATCATCCACCGAAAGCGGTTTTAAGATCGAACAAAGTCCCCTCAATAATGCCCACTTTACCCAGATTGCCATCGTGGGCGCGAATGTAACCTCTTACACCAATGCCGGCCTCGCCGAAGCAACCACGTACTATTATAGAGTGCGAGCCTACAATACCATTGCGACCTCAATCTACAGCAGCGAAAAGCACGCCAAAACGCTCTCTGCTATTCCCGTAGCTCCGTCTGCGCTTACAATCACCTCCGTCACTTCAAACAGAGTCTTTCTCGCCTGGACTGACAACTCTGGAAATGAAGCAGGTTTCAAGGTTCAACGAAAGCAGGGCGTCGCGGGAACTTACACGGATATTGCATCGCTCGGAGCCAATGTAACAACCTATACGGATAGCGATAGCGCTCTTCTAGATGGTACGCAATACTATTACAAGGTCTGTGCCTACAACGTCGCTGGAAATTCTCCCTTCTCAAATGAAGTTAATGGCACAACCCTCCTCGCGGCGCCAGCATCGCTTAGCGCAACAGCCGTGTCTTCATCTCAAATAAACCTTACCTGGACTGACATGTCAGCCAGCGAGACCGGTTTTAAAATCGAGCGAAGTCCTCTTGACGATCTGCACTATACTCAAATTGCCACCGTGGGCGCGAATGTAACCTCCTACGCCAGTTCAGGTCTCGCTGAACGAACCAAGTATTACTATAGAGTCCGAGCTTACAATGCGATTGCGACCTCCGGATATTGCGGTGAAAAGAACGCCACGACGCTTTCCAGTATTCCCGTGGCACCATCAGGATTTACAATCACCTCCCTCACTTCAAGCAGAGTCTTTCTCGCCTGGGCTGACAACTCTGGAAATGAAGCAGGTTTCAGGATCCAGCGAAAGAAAGGTGCAACGGGAACCTACGCTGAGATTGCAACGCCCGGGGCCAATGCAACAACTTATACGGATAGCGATAGCGCTCTTTTGGATGGTACGCAGTACTATTACAAAGTGTGTGCCTACAACACGGCTGGAAATTCTCCGTTTTCAAATGAAGTCAACGGCACAACCCTCCTCGCGACGCCAACAGGTCTTAGTGCGACCGCGGTGTCTTCATCCCAGGTAAGTCTTATCTGGACTGATAAATCAGCGTCTGAAACTGGCTATTTAATTGAAAGGAAAGAAACCAGCGCTGGCGCCTATGGCCAGATCGGAAGTGTAGGTATGAATGTGGAGAGTTATGTTGACACATACGCATTTGGATCCCACACAAGGTATTATTATCGGGTACGTGCCACCAACGGAACGATTAATTCGGACTACTCAAACGAGGCTTTTACGACGCCTGCTCCTTAAAGGTGCCTCGTCAGAAGGTGGCCCGCGCTGCTCGAACCATAGGAGCGGGCTGTTGCACTCGGATGGTGGCGGTCCGTGGACAGGAATCAGTGCTCAGAATTCAGCCTGTTTGCGCTCGGGCGCGCCTCGACTGTGAGTAGACCGGATATCTTTTCTCGAGTTACGGGATCGAGTGGCCCCGGTTGGTCTGCACCGATTGCACGTCCGGTTTATCCACAATACCGCTCAGATTGATATCGTCGCGGAAGTTGCCGGCATTGACCACCTGGCTTTTGTCGGCGTTAATCCGTTGCTGGTCCGGTTTGTCGACGATGCGATTGCCAGTTGACATCGGCCGTGAGGAAACCAAACGGAACGTCGCCATGTTGCTGGCCGTCGCCGTTGATGTTTTGCACCCGCAGCGTGACCACTTCCGCACTCGTCACCCCAGTCACCTGAGCGGTCAGGCTGTTTCCACTGAAGGAAATCGCACCCACGGTAGCGGTGCCACTAACAACCTGAACCTCGCCCGAGGTGACCGCACCATCGAAGGTGAAGACGGCGTTGTAGGTGCTCGAGCTGCGGTCTTCCACGCCGGAGGTGCCGGTGAGCGGCATCGCGATATCGAATGTACCCGCCCCGCCATGAGTCAGGCGTGATGCCGCGCTCAGCAGGGTGAGGACAGAGGTAGGAGGAGCGACCCGGACATAGTAAACGTCCTCTTCATGCTGCCCCCGGCTTGAATTGAAGTTGAACGTAGCCGAATATGCCACATCGCCTCCGGTGTTGTCCGACACGATGGTGATGTAATCGCCGATTTTGCTCTGGTTCGGATAGCCTTCGAACGGATTAAACGAATTGCTCACCGCCACGTTCGGCGCCCAGGTAACGCCCGCGTCAGTGCTCCAGGAATAAAATAGTTGCGAATCGGTGTTATTCGCCGCGTTCCGTGTGTCGTACCAGACCGCATCGAGTCGTCCGTTAGGCGCGACGGAAAAAGTCCCAAACCAGTGCCACTTGCTGGGATTGACCGGGTCGTCATTGATCTTCCTGGGTGCGCTAAAGGTCAGGCCGCCGTCTGTGCTGCGCGCAAACATCACGTCGGTTGTGCTGCGCCCGTTTGGCACCACGCTGGCCAGCATGTAAATGTTGTTGTTAGTCGATCCGCCGGAGTGATCGATCGCCAGGAATACCTGTCCATCCAGACCTGCTGGATTAATGCCCCCGCTCCCGAGAAAGCCACCCAGACTGACGGCGGTGCTTCGGTCAAAAAATGGCGTCTGGGTCACAATCTGCGCATTGCTCGATCGCTCGCAAAAGAAGGTGCTGGAACCTTCGCCACCGATAAAGAGGTTGCCATTGGTGTCCGTGTCGAGCGTTCCGTATACCGGCCCATTAGGAATATTAATCGGCGACTGCCAGGTGACACCGCCGTTAACGGAACGTTGAAATTGCACCCCGCCGCCGCTGCAGTTAATCCCGTCGTCCGACTGGTATTGGAACCCATGCCCCGGGCCGTTGGTTTTATCGATCGTAAACCATTCCTTGTCGCCGCCGCCGCCGCCGCGCTCGCCGGAAAGCAGCGTCCAGGTTTGGCCGCCGTTTAACGAACGCCAAAGGTCGTCGCAAAAAAAGGAGGTGTTTACATCCGACTGGAGGCTGAGGTAGAAAAAGTTTCCTACCTCATCGGACTTTGTCACCGGATCGCTGCGGAAGACGTTGTTTTCGAGGACACCGGGGAAGGTCCATGTTGCGCCGCCATCGGTCGTGTAACCCCAACCGCCCTGCCGGAAATTGGAGGTCACGTCGTTGAACTGTCGCCAGACGATGGTCTTCTTGTTGCCGTTTGTTGGGTCAACCGAGATCACGCACTCGTTCGCGGCATCGCCGATGATATTTTGGTGATTTGCATCGACGTTCACCTGGAAGCTGGTGAACGAACCGAATTGCGAGATCATTCGCGGCGAAGTCCCCATCGTCCGATGGGGAGCAGGCGGGTTATCGTATTTCTCCAGCGGCTCATTTCGGGGCACCCTGGTAGTCGGCGCCAGTTGGCCCGAGGCAAGCGGAACCAAAAACAACGACAACAGAAAAGTGGAAAGGGCGGCCTTTAACATTCTAAAAAAAATTATCATAAGAAATTCCCTATTTGAGCGGACTTCGACTACAGAAACAGACCACAGTCGTCAAGACAAAACAGGGAGGCAAACCCCCAGGTTAAGTGCGCGTCATTCGTGTACCATCGACCTTACTTTTTTGTCAGATCCTGCCAGCCGCGCAAGCAACCCGGGGTCTGCTCCGCCGTTCACGCAATACTCGCGGTTGTGACGGCGGAATTGAGATGGCCGCCCGAAATCGAAGTCAGCGCTGCCAACCGCGAGGCCGGAAGTTTTCGGACAAATTCGGACACTCGAACTGCGTGTTTCTGCGCGAATACGGCAACATGATGAAATCCCTGTTTTCCCTCTAATATGCGAGACGGTGCGGAATCATGTCGAAATCGCGCAGCCTCGCGAAGCGTCAAAATCGGGTTCGATTCCCGTGTGCGCTGCCGTCCCTTCTCAGCGCGCCTGCCTCTCAGCAGGCTGCGGCCGTTGGTCGGAGATTCCACGCCGGGTAGTGAGATAGACAGCGAAGCTGCCGAGCCAATGGCCGCCTTCATAATGCGCCCCGGTCACCGCCGCGAGTCCTGCCTGGCTGTGGGCCGCGGCGGCCGCCTCCAGCGCGGGGCGGCGCGGGTCATCTGCCGGCAGGCCTGAGATGATTCCCTCCAGCATCCACGCCCGGCTGAGGTTTAGCCCATCCAGATGGGCCAGTTTTGGATCACTCGGGTCGGGTGAAACCACGACCGGCAGCCAATCGGCGTTCGGCGCCGTCGGGATCTGTGGCATGAACGTGGTCAACCAGCTTGCGAATTCGTTAGGCGCAAGGATTCGCCGCATCACATCAGCTTCGCCCAGAGATGGAGAAAGAAAATCTTCGCCCGAAGGCTCGTAGGCGAGCGGACAATCTTTGTCGTTCAGGAAGAACTTCTTTGCAGAATCAGCCGCTAGTTTGGCCAGGGCCTGATTGCCGCTGCCGCGCGCATAATCAAGAATCAAGCCGAGCGCAAAGGCGGTCTGATCATGTTCTCCGATGCGCACGGGATGCGAGAGCTTGGGCAGCCAGTTCGAGAGTCGCTCCACCGCCACCTTCTCGAGCGGACGCAGGTTTGCCGAAAGCTCCCGGGCGAGCGGATCGTTCCATTCGCGAAGTTCGGCCGAGAGCTGGAGCAGCCAGGCAAGCCCATAGGGTCTTTCGAAACTCTGCCGTCCTGTCCCGGCAAGGTAAACCGCTTCCTGTTTAATATTTTCACTCGTTAGGCTCTGACGCAGCGCTTCCCGCGCGTCCCTGGCAAACGAAGCCTTGGGAAAAGTACGCGCCAGTCGTGCGAGCAGCCAGTGACCGTGGACCGAGGAATGCCAGTCGTAACAGCCGCAAAACGCCGGCGTAAGTTTGCGCGGCGGCGCCACGTCCGCATCGCTGTTCAGGGTGTGACTGATATGGTTGGGGTATTCCTTGTGCACGCAAGCGAGTGCGAGACGCGCGAATCGCTCCGCCACACTCGCATCGAGAGGCGGGGCCGGCTTTTCCGCAGCGAAAGCGAGCAAAGGCAACGATAACAGAAACGCAATGATCTTCTTCATCCCACGCGACCCTAACACATTTGGCATTCGGCCCTCGCCACGGAATTTCGGCTCGACGCGGTGATTGCTCGTGTCGGGCCCGGCTGTGCCACCAAACAATCGAGCAAGATCGAACGCGAGGAACCGACCTGCATGCGGTTGTCGAGTGGACTGCCGGTGGCATGCTCTGCCCGTGAAACGACCGCTGCGTGGGAAAGATTATCAACTGCAAGCGCGCGCTTGGCCATGTGAGCGGTGCGGCAGCGTTGCGAACTGACCTTGCGCTAAATCGGCACGCCTTGGTGGGATGGATTACGCAGCTGTCGCGCGAAGAATTCGACGAGCCGAGTGGGGTAACACGATCCTGGAAGAGCGAAGAACGCTCTTTGCGACAATGCCAAAATATTTAGGACATGTTGCCCCAAAAAAACACCTCAAACATTCTGTCAAGGTGCAACGGAGGTTAGCTCGAGCTGTCGCTCTCGAACCGCCGGATGCGATGGCACCGTCAGGACTGAGCAAGGAGCATGGCGCACCACGTGCTCCGCGGTGCTGCCGAGCATCAGGTGAGTGAAACCAGTCCGGCCATGCGTCGCGGTGATTATGAGTTGCACCTGCCGCTCTTCAGCGAATGTGGCCAGGGTCTGTACGGGCGGTCCGATCTTGACCTCCGTTGCGTACGGCACCCGGCCGAATTCCACCTGACGGATGAATCTGCTCATTTCCTTTTCGGCACGTTGCCGGGCCGCTTCCTCCAGCGAATAAGAGTTGTAGATGGCAAACTCATCAACAGCGAAGGCCGGGCCCTGGTAGACGACATTGACGACGATGATCCTCGCCGCGATTCGATCAGCGAACCTGATCGCATATTTCAATCCCTCCAGGGCGCACGCGGAAAAGTCGACCGGCACCATGATCTTGCCGATTCGCTCTGCTTTTGGCGGCAAAGTGCGGGTTCTTCTTCCTTTGCCCTGCGGACGGCGGGCGACGTAAACCGGACAGGGAGCATGTTGCACGATCCGTTCCGCAGTACTGCCCAGAACAAGATGCTTCCAACCGGTGTAGCCATGAGTCGCGGACACGATCAGGTCCGCCTCGAGCTCCTGCGCGAGAAGCGCAACCTCGTTGAAAACCGGGCCACCGACCCGCACCTGACAGCTACCGGTGCAACCATGTTCCTGGGCCAGTTCCCTTAAATGTCGCAGCCCCTCCTCTTTTGCCTCATCGAGCGAGCTACGAACTGGAACCGGAATCGCTTCGACCAAAATCATCTCATCGACTGGGTAATAATATTCGGATACGTTTCCAAGGTGGACGGTCGCTCCAAAACGTCGCGCAAAGCCGGTAGCGACCTCAAGCGCGCCTAACGACATGTCCGAGAAGTCGATCGGGACGAGAATGTTTTTGAGTTTCAACTTCTTTGTCCGGGTCGTTGTCATCGATTGATCTTGTTTCCGATTTTTCGCGCGAGTGTTGTTTGAGAAACGTAAAAGATTTCGCCCGACTCAGCACCAGTTACAAATGCCCGAGCTCCTTCAAGAATTGCAGCGGAGGTTTTGGCAAATTCGTCCCAGAGTGTCAACGCTCAATTCATCGCCGGCGAAGAGGGCAGGACAAAAGGAATCAGCGCGTGAATGAGCTCCCGCGAGTCGGATGGAACGAATAGGCAGGGACATCAGGAGTGGGATAATCTTCTTCATGCCTTGCGACCCTGGCACATTTGGCATTCGGCCCACGTTACGGAATTTCGCCCTACTACTATGAGACGTTGCTCAACTACATTCATCTCAATCCAGTGCGGGCCGGGTTGATCGATCCCGGGCGGGGCGAAAGCGTGCAGGATTTGCCTGGAGGGGTATGGCGCGCCGCTATGCGGTTGCGCCGCGGTAACGGGCGGCTTGGCTGGCCGTAGCGGCCCTTGGATGAGCCTGGGTTTACCGGACAATGCGGTCGGGCGTCGTCGGATGGTCGGGTCTCTGGATCGGAGCGTGATCGAGGAGGGGTTGGAGCGGGCCGGGATTCCCCTAGGCGAGCCCGAAATGGATCGCCGCTGCAGCGACCTGCGACGCGGCCGGTATTGGGGCAGCCTGGAATTCGCCGAACGGGCGCTGGAGTTGGCTGACGCAGCGCTGCGCAGGCAGGGGCATCCCCGCGGTCGCGCGGGCAAAGAAAGCAAGGCAGCACGGCTAGGCTGAAGCAGGAAGAATAATGCGGGAGGGATTCCGAGCGACTGGGTTAAAGCTGCGGGATCTGTCCCGGCAAAAGGGAAGCGACGCGAGAAAAGTCGCCATTGCGCGGGTTATCTGGCAGAATGCATCGGTCCGGATGGGCTGAATAGCGGAAAAGTTGGTGATGACAAGTGCATCCAAAGTCAGCCAGGAACTCCGCCGGTGGGCCATTCGGTCTCGAACTCGAACCCCGTCGAAAGCTCTGGCACGGTGGGCGAAACAGTGATGATTCTTTGTCCTGACCCTAATTTCAGTTGGGTGCAGAGATACTGTAGCGCTTGTGAATGTCGATTCCGACGTAGTTCATTTTGCAGTTCTCCTTTCGCCTTGGTTTTGCTTCCCAAACTTCGCGCCTCCTCAAACTGCTTTCATGTTATCTGACCCCAGTCGTCCAAACCCCCAACAGTTATCACGAAAACGCTTGACTATTGAAGAGCACCCTAGACATGATTGCCGTCATGAAATCTCCCATTCACTCCTGCGCCATCATTCTAACACTTTCGCTCGGTGCGCTGAGCGCGGTCTACGCCGACAGCGCCACCTGGAGCATCAATCCGATCAGCAGCGATTGGAACACCGCTGCGAACTGGACGCCCGCGACGGTGCCTAACGGACCGGCGGACATAGCCACTCTTTCCACCAGCTCGAGATCCACGGTTTCGGTTTCCAATGTTCAGATAGAAGTGGCGAGCCTAATCTTCGACACCGCTGCAACCAACTACACCATCACCGTCGGGGTACACAACAACGTAGGCGGCGAGTTGACCATCGGCGACGCAGGCATTCTGAATAACTCCGGAAAGCTGCAGACGTTTGTCGCCGATGTTGCCGGCTTCGGCACTTCGGGCGACATCAATTTTATCGGCAATGCCCACGCCGGCAGCCTGACCCAGTTTACGATGCGAGGCGGGCGCGGTTCCGACGCCGATGGTGGCATAACGTTTTTCAACGACCAAAGTAGTGCGGACAACGCCGCCTTCATCATCGACGGCGCGGAAGGGAACGGTGCCTTCAGCGGAGAGGTTCGATTTTTCGATAGCTCCACGGCCGGGAGTGCAACCTTTTTGGTGCAGGCCGCAACCGCCGCGAGGAGAAATAACGGCGCCGTGAGTTTCTTTGCCACTTCGAGCAGCGGCAATGCCGTGATGACTGCGGAAGGAGCGGCAGTAAAAGATGCTTCCGGTGGCGCTCTCCTGTTCTGGCAGAGTTCTACGGCTGCCAACGCCACTTGTCTCGCCAACGGCGGAAGCGCAGACGGAGCGCGCGGTGGTGAGATCGGATTTTTAAGCGGAGATGCCGGACAGGCTACGTTTATCGCCAATGGCGGCACCAACGGAGGTTTGGGTGCTTTCATATCCTTCGAGCTCAGTTCCGATGGAGGCGAGGCCCAGGTCGAGGTTTACGATAATGGTTATCTCGACCTTAGCTATCATGACGCACCTGGAATGACCATCGGTTCTCTCACTGGCAGTGGTTTCGTCTATACCGGCTCACGAAATCTGACCATTGGCAGCAATAACTTGAGCACAGCGTTCTCCGGTATCATCCAAGAGAACGGTGGAATCGTTGGTGGTAACAACGGGTCGATCACAAAGCTCGGAACCGGCACCTTGACTCTCAGCGGCGCCAGCATTTATACAGGTGGCACGACCGTTACAGGCGGCGTGCTGAAAGTGGCCAATACGACCGGCTCAGCAACGGGGACCGGCCCAGTAAATGTTGACGTCGGAACACTAAGTGGAAACGGAATCATAGGAGGTGACGTCGTGCTTGGCACTGGCACCGGTGCGGGTGCCGTGATCGCCCCCAGTGGACAGACAAACGTACAGCCGGGGACCCTGACCATCAACGGTAATCTTACCTTTAACTCCGATGCGACCTACACTTGCATGTTCAAGGCGAAACCGAACAGGGCTAAGACCGACCAGGTGATTGCCAACGGGATCACGATCAACAGTGGGGCCATGATCGCGTTGATCGGCCACACCATGGGAGCCTTGACACAGGGAATGGTACTGACCTTGATCAGTAACACCTCAGCTAATCCGATCAACGGCACTTTTAACAATCTGCCCGATGGCAGCATTGTCACGATTAACGGAAACAACCTCCAGGCCAGCTACGAAGGCGGCGACGGAAACAATCTCACGCTCACGGTGGTGCCGTAGTTATCACGAATCTGCTTGCCTTTCGAAGGGCGCCATAGCCATGATTGCCGCCATGAAATCTTCCATTCTGTCCTGCGCCATCAGTCTAACGCTTTCACTCGGCGCGCTGAACGCCATCTATGCCGACAGCGCCACCTGGAATCTCAACCCAGCTACAGGCCAGTGGAACACCGCGGGCAACTGGACGCCAGCCACTGTCCCCAACGGCCCAACTGACGTGGCAACTTTCGGCGTATCCAACGAAACCAGCGTACTCCTCATCAGAAGCGTGGTGGTCGATTCAATCGTCTTCGATGCCGGCGTGAGCGCCTTCACCATTACCTCCGTGGCGCGCCCGGAATCTGGCGCCAATCTCAGTTTCGCTGGCACTGGTGTGATCAATAACTCAAGTGTCAATCAGACTTTTGTTACCCAGGTCGTTGACGGTGTGATTGGGCTGGGGAGCGTTTTTTTCTTTAACCAGGCGACCGCCGGTAACTCAACCACCTTTATCAATAGTAGCGGTCCGACCGGATTCGAATACGGCGGCATCACCGACTTTTTCGATTCGTCCATGGCGGGTAGTGCAATTATCATTAACGAGGGCTCACCAGCTCTGGGGCAAAGCGGCCGACTCGCATTTCGGGATAACGCCAGTGCTGCCAACAGTTTTATCCTCAACCACGGTGGCACCGATGCGGTGACCGGGGGCGGCGAGACCGACTTTTATGACTCCTCCACGGCCGATCATGTCACAGCTGTCTGTAACGGAGGCGAGGCAGACGGGGCAGGAGGAGGAGTTATTAATTTCTGGAGCAACTCTACGGCCGCTAACGGCAATTTCACGGTCAACGGCGGCGCGGGCGCTAACTCCTTCGGCGGTGGCGTGACTTTTTTCGCGGACAATACAAGCGCCGGGAACGCTAACTTTACCGTTAATGGCGGTACAGCGCCAAATGCCAACGGCGGCAGCGTCAGCTTTCGTGGCGAGCGGGGTATGTATCACGGTGCACTAATCGCTAATGGCGGCACCAACGGAGGTCTCGGCGGTACCATCTACTTTGCGGGACAATTCCAAGCCCGCACAACACCGGTTGAGGTCTATGGAAACGGCGCCCTTGATATTAGCGGCCAGTCGCGCAGCCCTTTTGGTCATCCGGGCGCCAGAATCGGATCACTCGCCGGTGACGGTTTGGTCTTTATGGGAGCGGTGCCCTTGGAGGTAGGGCGCAATAATCTCGATACGACTTTCTCCGGCACGATGCAAGATGGCGGCGCGGAGGGTGGAACCGGCGGGTCACTTGCAAAAATTGGCACTGGTACGCTCACTTTGAGCGGAGCCAACACCTATACCGGCGGAACAACTGTGACTGCGGGTGCTCTGGTGATCAATAACACTACCGACTCGGGCACAGGCACCGGAGCGTTGCAGGTCAATCAAGGGACTCTGGCTGGAAGCGGGACAATTACTGGCGCGGTCACCGTTGGGACCGGCGGCGGCCTTGCGGCAATCCTGGCTCCGGGGAAGGGGGCAAGCGAGGCAACTACGCTCACCGTCCAAAGTGCGCTTACCTTCAAAGTGGACGGCATCTACACCTACAAGCTGAACGCTAAGAGAGCCGAGGCAGATCAGGTGATCGCCAACGGCGTGACCATCGAGAGCGGTGCGCAGTTTAGCTTTGTGGCGGTTGGGAACAACACGCTGACGGTGGGCACCGTGTTCACCGCCATCAGTAACACCTCAGCCAATGCCATCAGCGGTACCTTTAGCAACCTGCCCGATGGCGGGATCGTCACGATTAACGGCAACAACTTCCAAGCCAACTACGAAGGCGGCGGCGGCAACGATCTCACCTTAACGGTTGTGCCGTAGTTATCACGAATCCGCATGCCTATTAAAGGGCGCCATACGACATGATTGGCGGATCGGAAAGCGGGGTCAGGCCATCATTTCTTGACAGCAGCGGCTTGGTTTTCGGCGTCATCTCGCAAGCCTCGCGGTCTCGCCTAACGAGCGCTTATTGCGATTCCCGCCCGGCGCTAGGCGTCTGGCGGCCTCTGCGGATCCGGCAGCGAAGCCGGCTCGTCTTGCGTCGCGATAGCAGGAGCCGGCACCACATCGGCCGCGTGAACTGCCGTGACAGCCGCCGATTCTTGCGGGACCGGTTCGGGCTCCATCGTTGGCGCTTCCGCCTGAGCGGCCTCACCGGCTACGGGCGAGGGCTCAATCGCCGGCTCCTCATTCACCGGCTCGTTAGGCGACGATGCCGGCGCCTGGCTGCCGTTCGGCGCATCCGTCGCGTTTGGCCTAGGCGCGCTCGGCGCGGGTGCCTTGGTTCGGGGCAGATCGAGCGAACCATCGTTGAATTCAATCACGTGGCCCTCGCTGATCAGCCAGTGCAGATCGGAAGCCAGCGCCATTTTCTTTCGTTCGCGCTCTTCTGATTCCCCCGCCCCGTCCGGATGCAGTTTCTCGAGCAGTTGTTTGCGATTGATGCCCGGGCTTTCAGTCAGAGCGGTCAGGACTCCGGCGACCGACGGCGAGAACGACGAACTGGCGCGACTGAATGGCCGTGCCCGAACCGGCGAGACAAAAAGCATGCCCTTGCGATGTCGGAAAATTTGCAACCCGCCCAGTCGAAAGGCGCCGCTCAGCTCCTGCATTATCTTTGCCGGCGAGCGGAATTCCTGGGCCCACGCCTGCTCGATCAACCGCCCCAGCGATCGATCGGCCAGCCGGCGACTGACGACGCCGTCAACCGTCAGTTCCATGCCGCTGTGAACCAATCCCGGCAGATAGGTCTGTCGAAAATGCCGCTCGGTTTCGGCTGCGGTCTTGAAAGTAATCGGTGTTTCCTCCTGCAGCGTCACATAGGTGGTCACACTGCGCGCCTCCTCCTTCCAGCGCTCGACCGCTTCCGGACTGGTCACGATTTCGATTTGCCGTTGGTACTCCGGAAAACTCATCCGTCGGCTGAAGCGCTGCTCATACAGGCCGCGCAGTTGCGACTGGTAAGCGTGGTGATTGGTCGGGCCGAGGAAGACTCCGCTTAACCGACAGCGCGCCACGGAAGTGAAATTGCCCTTGATCGGCTCAGATTGCGTGACCTCGCTGCGATAAAAACGATTCTTCTCGCTCTGGAAAGCAGCGTTCTCCAGCACAAGCCGATCGCTCGCGACCGGTCCGTTTTCACCGAGTTGAAACAAGGCCGTCGTCTCGGCTTGCAAATGCACGTCGTAACGCTCGGGTTTGTCGAGAAACATCCGTGCCAGGGAAAAGACCGAATAGGCGAGGTGGTTCGCTTTGATTTGCGCCAGGACGCTTTCAAGCACGCGGGCATCTGGAACAAAGCGCACCTTGACCGCGGGCGCCGGCGTAGCTGGCGCAGCCGGTCGGCGAGCTTCGGGCGGTCGTTGCGTCCCGGGGCGGCGTTCGCGATCGCGCTCGCGTGGCCGGCGTTCCCCGTCTCTTCCCCGGGGTGGTCGAGGGCCACGCCCGCGCCGGTCGCCTCCGTGGCGCGCGGCCCCGCGGCCCTCGCGCGCTTCGATTCCTCGACCCTCGTCGCCGGCATAATGCGCGTAGGCGTTTTCGTTAGGCGTCTCCTTCACCCAGGCAGGCAGGAGCTTCAAATCCACAAGGTCCGGCACGTCTCTTTCCTCGGGCATGAGAGTCTGTACGCAATGGCGGACGGATGTAAAATCGCGCGCACGGGCCAAGGCCGCCGGGCACGCGAAATAAATTGACAACGAGGCCAATTATTTTAGTTGCCAACGTGACTCGCCGCCGTTAAGCGGTGACCCACAGAATCGAACCAAGGAGATTAAGTTTTATGTCGGACAAACCGATCGAAGAAAAAGTGAAGGACATCATTGTCGAGCAGTTGGGCGTCAACCCGGAGCAGGTGACCCCCAACGCCTCGTTCATTGAAGACCTCGGGGCCGACTCCCTCGATATCGTCGAGCTGGTGATGGCTTTCGAAGAGGAATTCTCGGTGGAAGTGCCGGACGAAGATGCGGAAAAATTGCAGACGGTCGGCGACGTGGTGAAATACATCCAGGAAAAGTCGAACAAGGAATAACCGACCGCTGCGTGCAGCGCGCGTCGTCAGTGCAACCAAAGACACGGCTGCGGCCGTGTTTTTTGTTTCGCGTTTTGCAGACCGTCCTTCGCAGAGGAGATTAAGGCGTGAATGTCCTCTGGTTGAGCACCCCGCTCTTCGACATCGCGGGAAACCACATTACGGCCCTCGGAATCGCCGCCTTTGCCGGCCTGATGGCTCTCGGGGTGATCGTGGCGAAATTCCTGCAAAGTGCATTTGTCAGGCGCTTCCTCGGCCGCTTCAAGCTCGAGGCCAATTTCGTCGCCATTACCACGACGATCCTGAGCTCCGCCGCGCTCGTCTTCTTCACCGTCAGCGCGATTAATGGCCTCGGCATTCCGCTCGCCTGGAACACCCCGCTCCCGGGTGTGCCGATCAGTCTCCTGCAGATTTTTCTGCTCGTCGGCCTGCTCATCCTCGTCTTTTGGATCTCGTCGCGCACAAAGCATTTTCTTTTCGAGCGCTTCCTCGTCCACAGCGGCCTTGATCGCTCGCTCCAGTACGCGATTTCCCAAATCGCGGCCAACGTCGTCCTCGTCGTCGGCATCTTCATCGTTCTCCAAAACACCGGCATCCAGCTCGGAGCGCTCACCGTTTTTGCCGGCGCGGTCGGCGTCGGCATTGGTTTCGGGCTGCAGAATATCACGAGCAATTTCATCAGCGGTCTCGTCATTCTGGCGGAGCGGCCGATTGCGATTGGGGATCGCGTTGAAGTCGCCGGCATTACCGGGCAGGTCGTAAAAATTCGCGCCCGCAGCACCGTGGTGGTGACGAACGACAACATCACCACGATCGTGCCCAACCAGAAGTTCATCGATTCGTCGGTGATTAACTGGACCTACGGCGATCCCAAGGTGCGCTTCCGCATCCCGGTCGGCGTCGCCTACGGGAGCGACGTGGAAAAGGTGCGCCAAAAACTGATCGAAGTGGCCGGGGAAGATCCACATACCTTGAAGGAGCCGGCGCCGAGCGTTTTCTTTGTCGAGTTTGGCGATAGCTCGCTCAATTTCGAACTCGTGGCGTGGAGCGACAAAATGAGTTCCCGGCCGCGGCGCTACCGGAGCGACCTGAACTTCGCGATCGACAGGAAATTCCGCGAGGCCGGGATCGAGATTCCATTCCCGCAGCGCGACTTGAACATTCGAAGCGGCGTTCTGAAGGTGGAATCCTCATCGAGGCCGCCCGAAAAAGACCACTCCGGAACCGCTTCCTAGCAAGCCGTTGCAGCTTCATTCCTCAAGGGCCCTCGAGCCCTTGGAAGGAAAGGGCGCTAACACCCTCTCCTGCTCGCGGTGGAAGCGCTCGATCATGAAGAATAAACGCGGAGAAAGACACGCAGCCCGCAACGTTCAAGCGATCCAATAGTTACCATCGCCACGAAAGCCAACAACCGGAAGTCGCGAGAAAAGCCCGATAAACGGGACACCTTCTGCCTTGTCCAGGACGCATTCCGCATCGCCGCCCGGAAAACCTCCACGGTCCTCGGAACTGCCTGGGCGTTCATGGGCGCTGTTTCGATCATCGTCGTGTGGGGATTGACCGGCCACATCTTTCATTACTCGGATACCTGGCAACTCATCATCAACACCGGCACCACCATCGTCACGTTCCTCATGGTTTTCCTCATTCAAAACACCCAGAACCGCGACTCGAAAGCGATCCAGCTCAAACTCGACGAACTGATCCGCAGCGTGGCCGGCGCGCGGAATCACCTGATGGATCTGGAGACTCTTTCCGATGAGGATTTGCAGAAATTTCAGGATGAATTCGAGCGCTTGCGGAAACGCTCCGAAGCCACCGCTGCGACCGTGAAAAAAAGCCGCCCGTAAGGCGCCTTCAGGCTAAAGCCCGCGCTTCGCCCGTGCGGATGAACTTCTTGCCCGAAGGGCAAAGCTCGAGCACTTCGCAGTGGCGGCAATCCGGTTTGCGGGCAAAGCAGCGGCGGCGCCCGTGCCAGATGAGCCAGTGGCTCCAGTCCGTCCAATGTTTGCGCGGGATGAGCTTCATCAGATCGCGCTCGATCTTCTCCGGATCTTTTTGCTTCGTCAGGCCGAGCCGCTGCGACAGCCGGGCGACGTGCGTGTCGACGACGATGCCTTCATTGATCGCAAAAGCGTTGCCGAGGACGACGTTGGCGGTCTTGCGACCGACGCCGGGAAGCGCGTGCAATTCGGCCATCGTCCGCGGCACCTTGCCGCCGTGTTCTCGCTCGATCGCTGCGCTCGCGGCCCGGATGCTTTTCGCCTTGTTGCGAAAGAAGCCGGTCGATTGAATCGCCTTCTCCAGATCAGCCGGTTTGGCTTTGGCGAAGTCGGCCGCTGACCGATACCGTTTGAAGAGCGCGGGCGTCACCATGTTGACCCGCTTGTCGGTGCATTGCGCGGAGAGAATGGTGGCGATCAGAAGCTGGAGCGGCGTCTTGAAATCGAGCTCGCAATGCGCGTCCGGATAAACCTTCGGCAGCGCTTCGACCAGCTTTTTCGCGCGCTCACCGCTGGTCATGGCCTAACGAACTTTCGGACGCTTCCGTATCGCGCCGCCGCCACCTGCTGCGCGCCTGGCGCCAGGCCACGCCACCGCGCCTGATGAGCCGGCGCGCCCAGGCAAATTCGGTCGCGAGAATCGCCAGCCCAAGCGGCACGACCAGGGCCGCCGGCCCCGGGAGAACGACCAGCGCGAGGCCGAACAAAATCACCGTGCTGCCAATGACCCCGACGATCGTTTTTCGGACCCGCGGCCGGTTCTCCAGGCCGAAACGATTCACCCATCGCGCGTACCAGTTCACCGGACGTTAAACGGAACAATGATTGTCCGCGCCTGAAGGTTCGAGGTAAGGCGCAAGCCTTTGCTCCAACTGCGGCGGAACGTGCGCCACCAACTCGGCAAACTCGCCTTCGTAGCGCAGCTCCAGCACGTGGCCGACGCGATGCACCTCCGCGAGCAACGCCGATTCGCTCTGCGGCACCTTGTAACGACAACGGAGACGCCAGGAACTGAGTGCATTTTGCAGCGCCGGGATCAGTTCCTCCACGCCTTCGCCGGTCCGCGCGGAGATCGCGACGCTCCCCGGAAATTTCTCGAGATAAACTTTCGCCAGGTCACGATCCGGCAGCGCATCGATCTTGTTGAAAATAATCAGCGTCTGCTTGCCGAAGGCGCCGATTTCCTTGATCACGGCGTCGACCGCCGCCATGTGCTCATCGAGTCGCGGATGACTCAAATCGACGACGTGAATGAGAAGATCCGCCTCGACCACTTCCTCGAGCGTGGCTTTGAACGATTCGATCAAAGTGTGCGGCAGCTTGCGCAGAAAACCGACCGTGTCGGTCAGCAACACGCGTTGTTTGTTAGGCAAGATCAGGCTGCGGGTCGTCGGGTCGAGCGTCGCGAAAAGTTTGTTCTCCGCGAGAACGTCCGCGCCGGTGAGAAGATTGAGGAGCGTCGACTTGCCCGCATTGGTGTAACCGACGACCGCGGCGACCGGCCATTGATGGCGCTTGCGCCCCTGGCGTTGCACCGCGCGATGCTTGCGCACTTCCTCGAGGTCGCGCTCCAGCCGCGCGATCCGCTCCTGGACGCGACGGCGATCGACTTCGAGCTGGGTTTCGCCCGGGCCCCGCGTGCCAATGCCGCCGGATTGCCGGGAAAGGTGCGTCCACATTCTCGTCAGGCGCGGCAGCAGATATTGCAATTGCGCCAGCTCGATCTGCAGTCGTCCTTCGCGGCTCCGCGCGCGCTGCGCGAAGATGTCGAGAATCAGCTGGGTGCGATCGAGCACTTTTCGCGAAAAGAGATTCTCCAGGTTCCGGCCCTGCGCCGGCGAGAGTTCGTTGTCGAAAATGACCGAGGTGACCTGCTGATCCTGGAACGATTCCTTGATCAGCTCCGCTTTCCCTTTGCCGATGTAAAATGGCGCGGTCGGCTTGGGCAGCTTCTGCGTGACGGTGTTCACCACCTGCGCGCCGGCCGAATTCGCCAGCTCGCGCAATTCTTCCATCGAATCGCGCAGGTCCCACTTCGAGACGCCGTCTTTTTCGAGTCCGATCAGGAGCGCGCGCTCCTGCCGTTGATGCGGTTTGGTCTCAATCATTCAAGGGGACGCAAAAGGGACACCTTTTGCAGGATCCAATCGACAGCGGCTGAGTGATCCTTCAACAGAGATAAGTTCAGTGATTCAAGAGTAGGTTGCCGCCGAAACCAGGTCAACTGCCTTTTGGCGTAACGGCGGGTCGCCTGCTGAATCGCCGCGATGCATTCGGCCTCGCTCATTCTTCCCTCCAGCAACTGACGGATCTGATCGAGCCCGATGGTTTTCGCCGCGGTCACGCTGAGCTGGCTCGCGCGGGCGACTTCATCCGTCACTCCTTCGCGAAACATCTCTTCGACCCGGCGATCGATTCGGGCGTAAAGCTCGTCTCGATCGCGAAAAACGAAAACGCCGTGCGTCTCCGGCGCCGCCTGCTCCCATTGCGACCGTTGCTCCGAAGCCGGCGTTTTCGTCTGTGCAAAAATCTCCAGTGCCCTGACGATCCGCCGTTTGTTCCGGCGATCGATCTTTTCCGCGCCTGACGGATCGACCGCGCGGAGCTGCGCGTTCAATTCATCGAGTGAAAGCGCGTTCAACTCCGCGCGCAGTCCTGGATCGACCTCCGGCAGCGGCGCCAGGCCGTGCGTCAGCGCCTTGAGGTAAAGTCCGCTCCCGCCGACGACGATGGCGAGTTTTCCGCGGCGATTGATTTCCTCGATCGCCGCGACGGCGAGCGCGCGAAATTTGTCCGCGCTCATCTCCTCGGTCAGCGGCACGGTGCCGATCAAATGATGCGGCACTTTCCGGAGCGTCGCCTCGTCCGGCTGCGCGGTCAGCAGCGGCAGACCGCGATAAATTTGAAAGGCATCGGCGCTGACGATCTCCGCGCCGCAGCGCACTGCGACATCAGCCGCGATTTCGGATTTACCGCTCGCGGTCGGACCGACGATGAAAAAGACTGCTGTTCATTCAGCGCGATCAAATGCGCGGAGGCGCCTTTGTGCCGCGATCAACGCAGCTGGCTCATCGCCGCACAAAGGCGTCCTCCCGACATTAATGGCTCGCTTCATTCGCGACAAAAAAAACCGGGAGACCGGCGACGCTTGGCCACCTGATCTCCCGGTTTTGAAGACTGCGTCGTGATTAATCCCGCGAATGACTGTCGGATTTCGCGCCGCTCACGACCAGCTTGCGGCCCAGGAATTCCTTGTCGTGCAATTCCTCCACCGCTCGTTTCGCTTCTTCGATCGACAGCATCTGGACGAAGGCGAAACCCTTCGAGCGTTCGTTATGCTTGTAGGTCACCACCTCGGCGTTCTGCACGTGCCCGACGCCGTTGAAGAGCTCGAACAGATCGCTCTCCGTCGCCTCGAAGGACAAGTTGCCGACGTAAAGACGCGGCGTCGTCACTTCGACCGATTCAGGCTTGCGCGAAACGCGCGCCGGCCGTGGCGCCGCACCATTGCGCACCTGCGGCGAACCATTGCGTCCGGACCCAGCCGGTTTCGCGGAACTATCGGCGCTTCCGAAGAAGGCCGTGATTTTCTGCCAAAAGCTCTTTTTTGCGGGAGCCCTCGACTCCGCGCGATCGCCGCGCGTATCGAACCGCCGTCGGGATCCACCGCGACGCTGACGCCGCGCGCTTCTCCCGGGGGATTGAGATTTCATAATAATCCTCGGTTTTGAACCAATTGTTTTGTGGGCGGAGCGCATCACAGGATGCACGGTCCACGGCGCGCGAACCTCGAAAGGTCCAATCAAGCAGCTCAAGAGCAGTCTGCGCAGCCGGAGGGAACTCCGCCTCGTCGGGCCGGGAAACGGGCAAAAGCCTGTCCGTTGGCGATCTCCGTGGCGGCCGACTGGTTTGAGAGGACGAGTAGGCCATCATCATATACTCCAAAATCTGGACGATCGCGGGGAGCAGACACGCGCCTGAGTTCCCCGGCACCCGCGCACATTATTCACGAGGAAGGCGTTATTGCAAGCC
>CAVUMF010000011.1:0-234196 GCA_963742545.1 uncultured Verrucomicrobiae bacterium
AAGCTGAAAATCTGATCCTCCTTCGCAAGGCTACGGCGCGACGGGGAAAGCTGAAAAGCGGAAACGACGCGCGTAAAAGACCTGCGGTCCACGCGGTTTCGGATTGGAAGGGGCGTAAAGGCTTCGCCCACGTCCCGAGGATCCGCCTGAGGCGAACTGAGATCAGAGGGCAGAGGGCGGAGACGGAGGCCGCCACTCGCCGCCCACCGCGGCGGGCAGGCTCTGAGTAGGCTTTGGGTAAACTGCGGACGGAGGGACGGTTTCAGCCGGCGACGGCGAATTGCATCTCGCCCGTTTGCTCGACCACCTTGGATGCTGCCAGCACCTCGAAGCCGACCACGCCGCCATCATGACCAAAATCGGCAATCACGCCGGGACGAACTTCATCGCTCTCCTTCACCTTCACATCGCGCAGGGTGATGGTGAGTGTATCGGTTTCCTTGTCGTACTCGATTCTCATTCGCCTCCCTCATATTTCGTGATCTTCGACGTTTTGTAAAGAGTGACGACCACGGTCTCGCCGGTAGTTTCTTCCAAGAGCACGCGCAAAAGCATCGCCTGATTCAGGAACTTGTCGAAATAGCCGCGTTGATGGAATCGCCGAACTGGGGAAACAGCCGTGACGGCGTCGGGTTGTGCAATCGCGTTTTCGGCCTCGGTTGGATCGATCTCCCGCTTCGCAAGCTCCCGAGTGGCGTGCTTCGACCAGCGAATTGGTTTCATCGCCGGGCCGCCAGACTGGTGTCACGCAACCGACAGAGCGCAACCTTTTCGCTGCGATGCAATGATGGCTTTGTCGATCGATGACCGATTTTCTCCGGGGTCGACATGGACGGGCATTTCTAGCGGGAGCGAGGGAAAGTGGAAAGGGAAAAGTAGAAGACCTCGAAACACTGAAAGCTGAATGGAGCGTAACAAAGTGGGAAGGTGGGAAAGCACAACGTCAGAGGGTCCGCCACTCGCCGCCCACCGCGGCGACCAGGACGGGCTTTTCAGGGTTTGCCGAAGCCGATTTGGCGTTTGGGCGGAGCAGTGGGCGGATTGATGAGCGGTTGAAGCTCGTGAACGATGGCGCGAAGAACGTCGTCGTGCTGGAGGAGTTTCGCGTCAATCTGGGCGATCTTCTTGAGGATCTCGGTGTGCGTCCGGAGAAGCTCTCTCTGTTTGATGAAGGCGCGAACGACATACACGCTCATCGCCACGGCCTCGGGGCTGTTCAGGACGTTTGCGGCCATGAGCGCACCGTGCTCGGTGAAGGCGTAGGGGCGATACTTACGATGCTGGCCGCGGCCAGGTTTTAAGGTCGCAGTTTGCGACCTTAAAGAAGCGAACTCCTCAGTTGTGAGCTGGAAAGCGAAGCATTTATCAAGAATTCCCTGCATCGTCGAGTCCCATTGAGCGATAGACCTCGCGGCGGTGGCGAACGCGAAGAATGCGCACGCACTTCGCGCGATCGTTGATCCGGTAGTCGCCGATCCGGATCCGCCAGCCCCCGGGTGACCCGGCGAGCTTTTTCGATCCCGATGGTCGGGTCGAACTCTTCAAACCGCGGATCGCCGTTACCACTCGCTGGAAAACTTCCGGCGTCAGCCGGCTTAGATCCTTCTCCGCGCCGCGTTCGAGGAGAACTTCATGCACGAACCGCGCGCTCCGCGAGAAATTCGTCCAGCGTCCGAAACTTCATCGGTTTCTTGCGACGCTCTTTGAGCCACCGCGCGTCTGCGGCGTCTTCGGCGCGTACGAGCAGCGATTCATATTCTTTGATCGGCAGGATCACGGCGGTTGGTTTTCCGTTGCGTGTGACCAGTTCGGGTTCCTTGAGGAGTTTCATGATGCGACCTGATTCTTATACTTCAGCCGGGCCGGTTGACCAGCCGGCGTTTTACTTCTGCCAGGGGAATGGTCGGCTCATCCTTGCGGCACGCAATCACCGCCAGATCGTGCAAATCCTCCAGCAATTCCTTGTATTCTGAAATGGGCAGCACCACGAAGTGAAAAGCTGAAAATCTGACATGCTGAAAGCTGAGATCTGAGGGCAGAGGACCGAGGGCGGCGCGCTAGCGGCTTTGTCGAAATCCTGATGGAGCGATTTCTTCTGGGTTTGATTTTTCGTCAGGCATGGATCCAGAAGGCGCTGTCGGCGAATTGCTCGCCGCGCCACCACTCGTTAGGCGAAGCGCGGTAGCGGAAGTTGACGCTTCCAGCCTGGCTTTGCAGTGGGGCGATGACGTTGCCCGCCGGATCGCGCTTCGCGCGGAAATCCGCCGTCTCCGGCACGACGGCCACGATGTGCCCGGATTTTCCATCTTCTTTGCGCCGCGCGACGATGATGCCGAGGCCGCCAAGATTGGCCGCGTCCTGGAGCTTGGTCAGGGTGCCAGTCTGGCGCCAGCCGAAGCGCAGGCCGAAGTCGCGCAACCAGCGGAAGAGATCGTTCGCGCGCTGTTCGTCGATGGTGTTTTCGTAGAGCGGCTCGACGGTCTCGCCGCGCGCCAGCCGCTCGATCGCACCCGGCATCCACCAGACACGCGGCAGGTAAGCGCCCGCGAGGTAAGTGTAGTCGTGCGCATAAATGTTGCAGAAGGTGCTGCCGCGACGCGGCTGATAGCGCTCGTGGTCTGGATCGTCGACCGCGAGCCAGTCGATGATCGCCGCGAGCTCCGCGCAACGTTCCGCAGCGCTCGCGCCTTGCCGGCCAGGCTGGCCGGCCTCGTTCAGAGAATGGGGCCCGGCGGCATCGGCACGGCGGGTGATCGTGCCCGGCTTGCGCGGCATATAGACGGCGACAATCCCACTGGTCGGCTCGACCGGCGCAGGCGTGGGCACTTCCACTTGCGGCGGCGCGGCGATGGACGGGCGTTTTTTCTTCGCGCCGACTTTCGCCTTCTTCGTCCTGCGGACTTTCTTCGCTCCGCCGACCTTCTTCGCACGCGGGACGCGGCGCATCAGCTTGCCAGAAGCGAAACCGCGGTAGTAGGCCCCGTTCAGGCTGGTCTCGACTTCGAGGAATTCGCCAGTTTTCTTTGATTTCGCGACGCGTTGCACGAGCTGCCCATCAGGCAGACGCGCGATGACATTCGCATTTTCGTCGTCTTTCGGAATGCGCGGCTCGCTGCGCAGGCGAAGCGGCGCCTCCTGCACCTGCACTTCATAGACCTCGCCGATACGGTCGAAGGGCGTGGGCGACGGCAGCGGCGCCTGCCCGCGCGGCGGACTCGGTGCCGTCCCGCCGGCCTCAGTGCCTTGGGCGATGCGCAGGTATTCCTGAATATTCTCTCCGTAATAACGGCCGTCGGATTCGTACCCTTGTTTGAAGCCACGCGCGGGGTCGGCGGTGCCACGGTTGTAGGCGATGGCGACGAAGATCTGCTCGGTGTCGGTGAGCGTCGTTTTGCCCGACCAATGCTGCCGGGCAAGCGCCTCCTTCAACTCGACGAGCAACTGGGCAAGGCACGCACCAAATTCCGCCCAACGTTTGCCGAGGAACCAGTCCGGATTGGTTTTGAAGAACTGGATGTCGTACTGAAAAATGCCGAAACCGTGGCAGAACTTGTTTTGATTCCCGAAGACAAATTGGTAGCCCGGTATTTGTCGGGCCATATCAACTGCTGCCTGTCGCGCAATGGCAAACATTTCGGTTCCGCGGGGCGCAGCGAGGAGGTCGGCCCTGGTGCGCGGGAAGGCGTCGCGGCCCTTATCGGCATCGAGGGTATCGCCAACGCAGAGGCTAAGGACGTCGGGTTCGGACAATCCCTTGGCCACCAGGGAGCTCCAAATGTAGCAGGTCTCCTGGGTAGCGATGGCGGTGACAAGGTCGACGCTGAAAGGTGTGCCGCGGAGGCCGGCGGCGATGCGGTTGCCGAAGGTGCGCTTGAACCAGGCGATAGCATCCTGAGTTTTCATATCGAAGGCAGATTACGTTGAAGCATTGCTGAAGTTTGTGGAGGCAAAAAATTCTGGCGGCGCTCGGGAAAATCAGAATGATCTCCTTTCGCCGCGACGGCAATTCGCGCGGGAACGGGTTAACCGCAGTTGAATCGCCAGGGAATTATCTGCGAACGCTGGACGCCGAGCAGAATCCGCCGGGCGTGTTTCCGGCTCGTTTCAGAATTTGCAAAATCAATCATTCTTCCTCGCGAGCATGGGGTTGCGGAGCGCCTTTTCCACGGAGAGAGTGCTCTCATGGCAGGGCAAGGTTCTACCGGCAACGTGATCGCAGCGCTGTGCAGCTTCTTCATTCCCGGCCTCGGGCAACTGCTCCAGGGGCGGCTGTTGATGGCGATCGTCCAGTTCGTTCTCGCCGCCGTGCTCTGGTTCGTTCTCCTCGGTTGGCTCGTCCATCTCTGGTCGATCCTCGATGCGGCGCTCTATAAGCCGCGGCTGTAGATGTAGGGCGGCCATTTTGGCCGCCTGGATCCAATGGGCGCGTGCGAGGGGTTGGCGGGCAAAATGCCCGCCCTACAGTTTCTTCAGGAGCGATTTCCACCGTTCCCAGGCTGCATCGTGTGCCTTACGGTTGGCGTCGGAGGCATCGGGTGCTTCCCCAGCGCGCATGAAGCCGTGACCCGCCCCGGGATAGGTCACGGGCTCGTAGGTTTTACCCGCGGCCTGCATGATCTCCTGCGTCTTCGGGATGGTCGCGTCGACGCGCACGTCGTCTTCGCCGTAGAAGCCGTAGACCGGGCACGCGATCTTCTCTGCTCCGGCCGCGGTGTCGGGTCCGGTTCCATAAAAAACGTAGGCGGCCTTCAAGTGCGGGTTGTGATTCGCGTAAGCGAATGACTGCCCGCCGCCCCAGCAAAAACCGGTGACCGCGATCGTGCCGTTGCAAGCCGGCAGCTTCATCGCGTAATCGGCCGCCGCGTCGAGGTCGGCAAAAATCTGCGGGGTCTGCAAGGCGGAGACCGCCTTGATCGCGGCCTCCTTGTCGGGATAACTCTGCGTGTCCTTCCCCGGCTCGGTGAGGAGATCGGGCGCGATCGCGATGTAACCGGCGGCGGCCAGTTGGTCGGCGAGATTCTTGGCCCAATCCGTCAGGCCAAAAATTTCATGGATGACGAGAATGACGGGCGCCTTTTTCTTCACTTCGGGAAAAGCGATGAACGCTTTCACGGTGCGCCCGTCGTGTTGCAGCTCGATCCATTCGTGGTGTCGCGGCGATTTGTTGAGCTGAGCCTGGGCCCACCTCTGCGCCAAACCGGTTTCTGTGCCTAACGAACCGAGCAGCAACCAAAGAGCAAGAACACGAAGTTTCATGTTTTTATGAAACGCGGCTGGCGCGTTTCGGCAACTGTCCGGAAGGTGGGAGGGGCCTGTGCGCTCCGATCGAGTGCGCGCTGCGTGAAATTGACGCTGGCCATCGCCGCGCAAAGGCGGCTCCCACATTTTCTACATCCGGAAAACGATCTTGCCGGCGCGCTGGCCCTGGCCGGCGCGGCCGATGGCTTCGCGGAAATCGGTCAGCGAATAGGTGCGCTCGATTTTCGTCTCGAGCAGGCCGCGCTGCGCCAGATCGAAAATCCGCGCGAAGGTTTCGGCGCGCTGGGCGGGGGTGGCCTGTTCATACCATTTGTTTACCCAGAAGCCGGTGAAACGAAGGTTCTTGAAAATCAGCAATCCATTGGGGATGCGGAGCGGCTGGAGACTCATCGCGCCAAAAGTGACGATGGTCGCCTCCGGCGCGACGATCTTCGCCAGGCGCAGCGCGCTCTCCCCGCCGACGGCGTTCAAGGCAAGGCGAATCGGCGCGCCGTCCGTCGCCTTTGCGACCGCCTCGCGCAATTCATCATTGTCGAGCAGGACGACGTCGCCGCCTTCGGCGCGCAATTCGTCGATCAATTCCGGACGCCTGACGACGTTTACCGTCCGAAAGCCGAGGTCGCGGCAAATGGCAATCGCGGCGCGACCCGCGGCGGAGTTGGCCGCGTTTTGAATGACCCAGTCGCCCGGGTGCAACTCGACAAAATCGTGCAGCATCCGCCAGGCAGTGATCGGGTTGATCTTGAGCATCGCGGCCTGCTCGGGTTTGATGCCGTCTGGAACGATCGTCAGCGTGTCGGCTTTGACGACAGCCGCTTCGCGCCAGGTGCCGACATCGTGCGGCAGGATCACGATTTGACCGACGCTACGATTTGTCACCGCCGCGCCGACCTCCTCGATCACTCCAGCGCCTTCAAATCCCGGCGTCGCCGGCAACGGGAAGCGCACGGGATATTTGCCCTCGATCTGATTGAGGTCTGCGGGATTAATCGGCGCGGCCATTACCCTAACGAACGCCTCATCCGGCGCGGGCCCGGGGCGCGATTTTTTCTCGAGATGCAAAACCTCCTCCGGTTTTCCGTGCGCGTCGTAGACAAT
This sequence comes from uncultured Verrucomicrobiae bacterium, assembly GCA_963742545.1. GTDB lineage: Bacteria > Verrucomicrobiota > Verrucomicrobiia > Chthoniobacterales > UBA10450 > Palsa-1392. Next base: position 6,358 of record CAVUMF010000011.1, read on the forward strand.
GGCTTTAATACTCTCGCTCATCTGATGGCCTCGCATCCTACCGCGAACACTTCTGCCGGCAATCTCCGATCGGGGGCGCGCGTTGCCCTCCTTGGGATGGTCGCGAATGTCATCCTGGCCACGACCAAGATTGTGGCGGGCGCGCTTGGTCATTCCTACGTCCTGATTGCGGACGGGATCGAGTCGGCGCTCGATATCGGGGGCTCGGCCGTGATTTGGGGCGGGTTGAAATTTGCCGCCCGCCCGCCCGACGAAACCCATCCCTACGGTCATGGCAAAGCCGAGCCGGTCGCGGCCATCCTTGTGTCGTTAGGCGTACTGGCCGCCGCCCTTGTCATCGCGGCCCGGAGCGTGCACGAGATTTTTCAACCGCACCATGCGCCGGAGCCTTTCACGCTTGCCGTGCTCATCGTGGTCGTGGTGGTGAAGGAGTTTCTCTTCCGGGTCGTGAACCGGCTCGGCCAGGATGCCGAAAGCACGGCATTACAAACCGACGCGTGGCATCATCGGACCGATGCGCTGACTTCGATCGCAGCTTTCGTCGGCATCTCGATCGCGCTCGCCGGTGGCCCGCGCTGGCAGAGCGCCGATGCGTGGGCGGCGCTTTTTGCCTGCCTGCTGATTGCGGCCAATGGCTGGCGTTTGTTTTATCCGGCCCTGCGCGAGGTGCTGGACACCGCGCCGCGGGGCGAAATTGCCGAACGGGTCCGGGCCGCGGCAGCGGCTGTACCGGGTGTGCTCGAAATTGACAAGTGTCTGGTGCGGAAAATGGGTTTGGAATTTTACGTTGATCTCCATGTTGGCGTTGATGAGCGCATCTCTGTGCGGGCCGGTCACGACCTGGCGCATGAAGTGAAGAACATGATCAGGCAAACCAACCCGCGCATCGCGGATGTGCTGGTGCACATCGAACCGGCGAAGCCTGTTCGTTAGAGACGGCGGAAAAATCTCGTCACGGGTCGCTGCGGACATGCTGCTCGTTCGCACCTTGCCATCTGGCCCAACGCGCTCTCGCGGGGCAGGGCTGGATTCTTCGGCACTCTCTCAGGCGAGGGTAATCAGCTCGTCGAGCGCAGTGGCGAGACGGGTGCGGGCGAGCGCGACCTGGCGCGCAAAGCGAGCCAGCCCGACAATTGCGCTGGGATGCGTGAGCAGGTGCCCGGTGAGCCGCCAGGGATTTGTTCGCTGGCGATCGAGATCGAAAAGCACCTCGGGCGGGGCGGGGAACGGCGCCGCGATGGTGTCGCTGATCGCGCGCAGGGAAAGCATCGGAATTTCTCGGGCAGCACAGGCCTGGGCGATCCACTCCGTTTCCATATCGATCGCGGCGGCGCCATGCTCCTGTGCGAGGCGGGCGCGGTCCGCGGCGCTGTCGATTACGCGGTCGGCGGTCACGAGTTTGGCGACGCGACTGATGAGGGCGCTGCGGGCTCGTCGCAAAAGATCCGGGTCGGAGAAATTTTCCGCCAAAAGGAGATCGGCTACGCCTAACGAAGGGTCAGCGCCGCCGGCGAACCCGCTGCTGATGAGAAAATCGAAGCGCTGTGTGTTGAGAAAGGGATCGATCTGCGCGCGACACGCCTCGCCTCCGACGCCGGTGTGGAGGACCCGCACTTCGTGATGGCGTTCACCGAGCAGACGCAGGAAATCGCGACTCTCGCTCGGGTGGGCAAAGGTGATCGCGATCATTCGCCCTGCTCAAAGGGGCTGGGAGAGCATGATCTCAAGTCGCACGGCTTCGTTAGGCGAAGCCGCCGGGGTCGGGCCCGGGGTGGGCGGAGGAGCGCCCAGCGCCGTCAACGTCTTGCGAAAATCCGCCTGGGCTCCGGCCGGGATGATGACCAGGACGCTCACGCCCTTTTCGTTAGGCAAGGTTTTTGTCCCCGAGCCGCCGGCCCTGGCCGCGGCGTCGATAATCGACTGTGCGACCTTGTCCTGTTTCTCGGTCGGAATGGTGAGGGTGAGCGGCTCGGCTCCGATCGTCGGAGGGGTGAAAGTGGCAGCGGCCGATTTTTCGAGCGAACTTTGCAACTGATGGCGAAGCGCCTCCTCGCGCGCCTGCTGCACTTCGGCGGCGGTTTGGCCGAGCGAAAAATGAAGAAAAGACCGAGCCCGACATTCATCGCCACAAGGACGGCAAAGGCGGCGGCCAACTGGCGCCCGCGCGAGCCCGCGCGGGTGACGGCGGAGGATTCGTTAGGCGGACGCTCCAGGCTGCGATGGATCTGTCGCGCGGCGACGAACTGCTTCTGCAACTCCGGGTCGGAGATGAGCGCACGCTCGAGGCGTTCGCGCTCCGGCGGCGGCAGTTTTCCTTCCAGGTAATCGAAAAATTTCTCGGGCGTCATGCAGTCGGCGCTGGGAAACGCGAGTCACAAACTAAGCCGGGACCACGCTTAGTCCAGAAACGGCGCGCGCAGTCTGGCAACGGGTTGCGATTCAAAAGGCGGGAAACTAAGCTGGTTTACTCGTGGGCGACGATGGAAAAAACACTGTCCAACCGCACCGCAACAGAAGTTGGATCCGCCGGCTGCTCATCGCCCTCGGAATCATTTCTCTGCTGCTGGCGGTCTTTCATGCCCCGATCCTGCAGGCGGTTTTTCGTGCGGTCGCCGTCCGAGTAGCGGCCAGGCAAAACCTGAAGCTTGATTTCCAGATCGAGGGCGATCCGCTCGAGCAGATCACGCTGCGCGACGTGCACGCGACACCGACCGGACCGACGGCTGTGCAGTCGCTCGATGTCGGAGAGGCAAAGGTCGACTACAGCCTGTCGGGTCTGCTCTTCCACGGGATCTCCGGCGTACTCAAGAACGTCGAGGTGCACGGCGTGACGGCGATCCTGGATAAGTCGAAGACGCTCCCGGCGCCGACTCCGGCGCCCAACCAGAAGATAAGTTTGCCGGCATTTTTTCCCGATCGTTTGGAGGTAACGAACGTCAACCTAACGATGAAGCAGGAGCCGCAAGACATGGTGGTGAAAAACCTCAACCTCGGCCTTTATCCCGACCGGGAAGGGGCGCTCCGGATCGACAAGCTGCAGATTCCCAACGTCCGCACCTGGACGGACATCACCGCGACTACGACCTACGCGAACAAAAATCTGTTCCTGCACAACCTCACCTTCGACGAGGGTCATCATTTCCAGACGGTCAACATCGATCTCTCGAAGGCGAGCGGCGGCAAGCTGACTCTGGAGGTCAAAGGCTCGGTCGGGAAGGGGGGCACGATCGAGGGCAATGTTGGCCTGAGCACGACAAAGTCGTCCTTCCAGACCGAGACGAAAGTGAGCGCTTCCGACATTTCGTTAGGCCAGTTGAGCGAGTATTTCGGGCGACCGGCGGGCGCGCTGGGGGGTGACGTGAAGAATTTCCAGATGGACTGGAAGGGCACGCTGGATGAGCCCCGGAGCTGGGAGGGAACGATTACGGCCGAGATCGACAACGTGCGGCAAAACGGGATCGCGCTCGATCGTGTGGGACTCGACGTGGTGGCGCGCAATGGCACTGCGACGGTCCGCCAGGCGCAAATCGATCGGGGGACGAATCACGTGCGATTGGATGGCACGGTGCAGTTGCCCAAGACGACGGCCGGTTTTCGGCGCACCCCGGGCGATCTGAAGCTCAAGATCGACGCGCCGAATTTGCAGGAGATCACGGCTTTTCTGCCGACGCCGGTTACCGGCAGCCTGCAAGCCAACGGCACGATCAAGACCGACAACTCGATCGCGCGCCTCGAGCTGACGGCGCAGGGGGACTTGATCGGCTACGACAAGGCGGCGGTGAAAAGCCTGAGCGCGAAGATTTCCGCGACAAAAAAATTGCCGGCGACGGATGCGACCGAGGAACCGTTCTACACCAACCTCAACTCGTCGATTGAGGCGGAGTTGAGCGATGTGCGTTACGACCAGTTTGTCGTCGATAGCGTGCGGGCGGAGATCAAAAGCAAAGAGGCGGTGGTTTCGTTCGAGCCGGTCACGGTGCAGCGGAATGCCAATCTGCTTCTCGTTAGGGGAAATTATCAACTGCAGCCGCCGGAAGGAAATTCCCTCGAACAGCCGGCCGATTTGCAGCTCTCCTTCCGCGCGCCGCAACTGGCGGATTACTGGCAGAGCGAGGCGCCGAACAAGGTGAGCGGAGAGTTGCAGGCCGATGGCAGCCTGCGGATTCGCCAGAAGGTGGCGAACGGGCAACTGAATCTTTCCGGGCAAAACATCGCGGCGCAAAAACTCCTCGTGAAACAACTCAGTGCGCAGCTCGCGGTGGCGGACAACGTCGCTTACCTGAACGATCTCACTGCGACCTTGAACGAAAAGGATTACGTGGTTGCGCACGGCACGGTGGAGTTGAAGAAGCCGCTTAAGTACACCGGAGCTGTGCGGGCAAATCTGGCGGATCTCTCGACGTTCGAACCGTTGCTTAATGGCGGCTCTCCGGGAGGGCCGGGATCAGCGCCCCCGGCGACAACGAAGAGGCCGCTGGCGGGCTCGCTGGTGGTGGATTGGAATGGGAACGGCGAGGTCGCAACCTTCAAGAACAACGGCGACCTCCGCCTCAAGCTCGAGCGCGGGCGGTACGCCGATTTGCAAAATCTCCAGGCGAATGTCGAGGCGCATTACACGCCGGAGGAAGTCAACATCCCGATCATTTACCTCGGGAGCGATAAACTGAGCTTCCAGGCGATTGCGCAGGCGAAGGAGTCGCAGCTCGAGATCAGCAGGATCCAGATCGACCAGGGGAAGGCGAAATACGCCAATGCCTACGCGTTGATTCCCTTCACCTGGCGCAATCTCGGGAGCGGCCGGCCCCTTGTTCCTCCGGTCGGGAAGGTAACGATCAACTTCCAGTCAGAGAACCTCGACATCGCGAAGCTCTTCCAAAATCTCGGCGCCAAACCGCCAGTATCCGGAGAGCTGACGGTCAAGCTCGATGTTCAGGGCCCGGTCGATCAGATGGAGGCAAATCTCGATCTGCAAATGCAAAACCTGAAGGCCGCCGCGGCGCAAAGACTGGAGCCGGCGAAGATCGATGTCGCGATGCACTTCAAGAATAACGAGCTCGGCATTCTCGGGAAAATCGAGCAGGCAAAGATTCAGCCAGTCCAGATCGATGCGCGGCTGCCGTTGGACATTTCGCAGATGCTGGCGAACCGGAAGCTCGACGAGCAGACGCCGATCAGCGCCAAAGTGCAAATGCCGCGCAGCTCGCTCAATTTCGTCCGCGAATTTGTCCCTGGGCTGCGCCAGCTCGATGGCAGTCTGGCCCTCGAACTGAATGTCGGCGGCACGATCGCCCAGCCGGTTTTTCGCGGCGCGGCCGACATGAGCATCAACGTGGTGCGTTTTGAAAACCCGACGCTGCCCGCCCTGACGAACTTCAAGGGGCAACTGAATTTCCACGACAACGCCCTAAGCTTCGACCGCTTCGGGGGCGATCTCGCGGGCGGTCCCTTCACCATCTCGGGGCGGGTCACCCTGCCGAAATTAACCGAGCCGAACCTGGATCTGCGCCTCGTCGCGAACAGCATCCTCGTCGCCCGCAATGACAACCTGACTGCGCGCGTTGATGCCGACATCAAGGTCGAGGGGCCGCTGAAGAGCGCGATGGTGCGTGGTCAGGTGCTGACGACGAACAGCCGCTTTTTCAAGAACATCGACATTATTCCGATCGCCTTGCCCGGCCGACCGGCGCCCCATCCGCAGCCGCCCTCGGTTGCGCCGCCCACGCTCTCCTTTCCCGACCCGCCGCTGCGCGATTGGAAATTCGACCTCACAATCAAGAGCAAGGATCCAATCCTGATTCGCGGCAATCTCGCGAACGGCCGCGCGATCGTTGACATGAAGATCACCGGCACCGGCCTGCATCCCGGGTTGCAGGGTCAGGTGCGCCTGGAGAATTTCGAAGCCACGCTGCCCTTCAGCACCCTTAAGATCAATCTCGGCTTCCTTTATTTCGATCCGGACGATCCGCTCAATCCACGAATCGAAATGCAGGGTACGTCGTTGCTCCGCGATTATACGATTCGCGTTTACGTTTACGGGACGACGACCGCGCCCCAGGCGATTTTCAGCAGCGAGCCGCCTCTGCCACAGGAGGAAATCATTTCGCTCCTGGCGACCGGCGCGACCCGGGATGAATTGACCGGCGGAAGCAACGTCCTGGCGAGCCGCGCCGGGTTCCTCCTCGTGAAAGAACTCTATCGCAAGATTTTCAAGAACGGGAATGAGGCGCCGACGAACGAGAACTTTTTCGATCGGCTCGACGTCGAGTTTGGCAACATCGACCCGCGAACCGGAGAGCAGACTGCGACCGCGACCTTTCGGGTCAATGATCACTTTGTCCTAATTGGCAACCTTGGCGTGCAGGGCCAGTTCCGCGGGTTGGTGAAATATCTGATCCGTTTTCGGTGAGATGAAGAAATTTCTCTTTCTTGGTTGGCTGTTTTGCCTAACGAACGGCATCGCCTTCGGGCAGGACCCAGTCCGGAAGTCGGAAAACGCAGCCGCCAGGCGGCAGGGGACCGTGGTGCAACGCACCGACCTTGAAATTCGCGGCAACCGCGTTTTCACGGGTAAAGAATTGCGCTCCCACCTGAAAGAAGAGCTCGAAACGATCGAAGAATATGGCCTGACGAGTGCCCGGGCCGACGATGCCGCTTTTTTTCTTGAGCTGTTTTACAAGAAACATGGCTACGCCAGGGCCAGCGTGAGCTACACGATCGAATCGACGAACCGGTGTCGCCTCGATGTTTCGGAAGGGCCGCTGGTGCGGCTGGGGGGAATCGACTTCATCGGCAATCGCCAGGTGCCCGCGCCCAAGCTTTTCAATTACGCGGTCAGCGCGACACGCGAACGTTATCCCCGGCTGAAGACATCGCTGCCGTTTGTCTCGAACGATATCAACGATGGGGCGAATCTCGTGCAGCGCTTTTACATTTCCCAAGGCTACATCCACTGCACGGTCGACTCGCCCAGTTATGAATACGTGCGGCCCGATCTGGTGACGGCACGGATCGTGGTGCACGAAGGCCAGCAGTATTTCTTCGGCAACATCAACTTTGTCGGGCCGACCATTTACGGGCCGGAAGCGTTGCGCGGGCAGATCCTGGATTTGCTCCGGCGGCCCTACACCGAGGCGCGACTCGCCGATATTCCACGACGGTTGCAGGCCTATTTCAAGACGCGCGGTTATTATGCCGTGAAGGTCGATGCTGTGAGTGATCCATCGCTCGCAATTCAGGGGCGCGTGCCGGTGCGCGTGACGGTTGAACCGGGGCCGGTTTACTACTTCGATGGCGTGACGGTGAAAGGCACGAAGCGCCTGCGTCCAAGTTATCTCGTCAACCGCTTTAAGAAGCTGCGTGGCCGCGCCTACAGTCCGGAGACGCTCGACCAAAAATTCCGCGAACTGATGCGGACGGGCTTATTCAACACGCTCAGGGTCAATCCGACGCCGGTCGACGGCAACCTGCTGCGGCTCGATATCAATCTCGAGGAAGCGAAGCCGCGTGAGTTTGGTTTGTCGCTGGGCTACGGCTCCTTCGATGGCGCGATCGTCGGTGCGTCGTTTGCGAATCGCGATCTCTTTGGTTCCGGCCGGCCGCTCACTACCTCGGTGGAATGGTCGCAGCGTGGCTACAAAGGCGATGTCACATATGAAGATCCATATCTTTTCAACACCGACGTCGACTTCAAGATTCGTCTCTCGGCGCTGACCTACGACTATGATGGATATTCAAAATTTGAGGTCGGCGGTCATTTCACTTTTACTCGGCAACTCAGCGCGCACTATTCCGTCGGGCTGGTCTTCGATCCGCGTCATGTCGAGATTACGACTGCGTCAATCAGCCCGGCGCTGCTGGGCCGGACTTCGTATTTCATCAGCTCGGTTGGGTTTACGCAGACGCTCGACCTGCGCAAGAACCCGCTGGTCGCGCCGCGCGGATTCGTCTTCGACAACACGGTCGATCTGGCGACGAGCGCGCTTGGGAGCCAGATTGATCTGTTACGGGCGACCGGGCGGGCCAGCTATTATCTTTCCTTCGCACCGGAGCGAAACCAGCTCCTGGACGAGGAGATCGAGAAGTCCGGCCTGCAAAAATGGTTTGAGCGCACTTTGCTCGCCTTTGGCGGGCGCGCGGGCGTCGTCTATCCGCTCGATACCAACGGCACGACCGAGGCGCTCGCTCTCCCGATCGACGAGCGTTTTTTCATCGGCGGCAGCACGACCGTGCGCAGCTTTGGTGAGCGGGAACTCGGCCCGCACGATTCTGGCGGCGACCCGATCGGCGGCGAGTACTACACGATCTTTAACGTCGAATACACTTTCCCGATTTACGGCGAATTGTTAGGTGCGGTCTTCGTCGATGCCGGCAACCTGCTGCGTGACGCGAGCTCACCCAGCCTGAATGATATGCGCTACGGCATTGGCGTCGGCTTGCGCTACAACCTGCCGATCGGGCCGGTGCGTCTCGATTATGGAGTGAACCCAAACCCGCGGCGGGACGAAGCCCGCGGCGCCTTCCATTTCAGCTTTGGCTTCGCCTTTTAGTCCAGCTGTAGCCGGGGCCGGTGACGCCGGCACAGCGCCAGCGCAATGGCGCGACAGCCCGCAATGAGGGAACCCGTGGCATGATGGCCTGCAAGTAGGAAATAGGCATCCTGGAAAAAGCAGCCCGATACCGGGGCGGAGAAGAATTTGCAAGTCTGCGTCAGTTCGCGGGGCGCTGCAGCTCTGCGAGCTTCTCTTCCGCACGGTTGACGTCGGATTTGCGGGCGCTGCCCAAGGCAAGGAGCTTTTTCTGGCGCTGCAGGTTGCGCAAGGCCGCATCCAGCTCGGCGCGGTGACACCGCTCCCTCGCGATTCGCGCTTCCTCCGCGAGCTTGGAGATCTCGCCGTCTTCTCTGGGTTTGCCCGTTGCTGACGCGACTTTCCGCGTTTCTTCCAGCCGCGCCTCGGCCAGCATCGCCTCGAGTTGCACAACTCTCAGCGCACGCTGTTCCGCTTCCACCTTGGCGATGATACCGGCCCGGAAAAGATGATCCGCGATTGCTGCCCGTTTGCGCGCCTGCGCCAGGTCGTTCTCGATCGCCGACGTACTCTGCGGGTCGAGCGTTGAATCGTCCGGCGCGAGGTTTTGTAACAAGAGCGGTGGCTCGATATCCGAAGGAAGGCTATCGCTTTGGTCGGGGAGCTTCGGTTCATCGAGGGCGAAGGCGGGCACCGCCGCGACGATCATGCCGAGCATCATGAGCCACCGCCTCATGGATGGATAATATCATAGCCGTAGTGGGCATCGGCGAAAAATTTGACCAGGCGGGGCGACCCATCGCGACCTTGCCCATGCCGCTCGAACGATTTATGATTGTGTCTGCGTCACGAACGTCCTTCGTCCGCCGCCTATCGATTCGGAAACCAACTTCTTTTTATGGAAACAACCATCGCAGCACCAAAAAAAACCGCGGCCGCTCAAACCGATTTTCTCCCGCTCGAGGGGACGGATTACGTTGAATTTTATGTCGGCAACGCCAAGCAGGCCGCACACTTTTACAAAACCGCCTTCGGCTTCCAAAGCCTGGCTTATTCCGGTCCGGAAACCGGCCGAAAAGACCGCGTCAGCTACGCGATTCGGCAACATAAGTTGACCTTCGTGCTGACGACGCCGCTGCGGTCTGCCACTCCGGTTGCGGACCACATCTGCAAGCATGGCGACGGGGTGAAGTATCTGGCCTTACGCGTGCCCGACGCCACCTCCGCCTGGCGCGAGACGACCAGGCGCGGCGGCAAGAGTTACCTGGAGCCGACGACGTTACAGGATGAAGACGGCGAGGTCGTCATGAGCGGCATTCATACTTACGGAGACACGGTGCACCTCTTCATCGAGCGGAAGAATTACCACGGCGCGTTCATGCCCGGTTTCCGCAAATGGGAGACGGCCTATAACCCGCCGGATACCGGTCTCCAGTATGTCGACCACTGCGTTGGCAACGTTGGTTGGAATCAGATGAATCCCCGGGTCAAGTTCTACGAGGATGTGATGGGCTTCCGCAACATCCTGACCTTCGACGACAAGGATATCTCGACCGAATACTCCGCCCTCATGAGCAAGGTCATGAGCAACGGTAACGGCTTCGTCAAGTTCCCGATCAACGAACCGGCGGAGGGAAAGAAGAAATCGCAGGTCGAGGAATACCTCGATTTCTACGATGGCGAAGGGGTCCAGCATTGCGCGCTTGCGACCAAGGACATTGTGAAGACCGTGACCGATCTGCAGGCCCGCGGGGTCGAGTTCCTGAACATTCCGACCACCTACTACGACACGTTGCCGGACCGGGTCGGGCACATCGATGAAGACCTCGAGCCGCTCAAGCGCCTTGGGATTCTGGTCGATCGCGATAACGAAGGTTATCTCCTGCAAATCTTCACCAAGCCGGTGGAGGATCGGCCGACTTTGTTCTTCGAAATCATCCAGCGCAAAGGCGCGAAGAGCTTCGGCAAGGGTAACTTCAAGGCGCTCTTCGAAGCCTTGGAAAAGGAACAGGACCTGCGCGGCAACCTCTAGGGAAGATCAAACATGCCGTACTATCAAAAGCTCGGACAGATGCCGAAGAAGCATCACATCTGGTTTCATCGCAACGGTTCAGCGCCCACCTACAAGAACGAAGGCATCGCCTACGAACATGTCTTCACCACGGAAGGATTCGACGAAGCGTATTCGATCGTCTATCACCTTCGACCGCCCACCCGCGTGCGCAATGTGGAGCTGATCAAGCATTGGGAGCCGAAGAAAGTCACCGATAGCCCGCTCCGTCATCATCATTTGAAGACGGCGGAGATTCCACGGCGCGGAGACCTTTACACCAGCCGCATCCCGATGTTGTTCAATGAGGACATCATCGCCTACCGCGCGCGCCCGGCCAAGACCTACGACCAGTTCGAGTATTACAAGAATGGCGGCGCGGACGAAGTCATCTTCGTCTTCAAGGGCGGGGGCACCCTCGAGACTGTTTTCGGCAAGCTGCCTTATCGCGCCGAGGATTACATCGTCATCCCGCGCGGAATTACTTACCGGCTCGTGCCCGATAACGTGCAGGAAGAAGATTATCTCATCCTCGAGTCGGTCGGTCCGGTGCGAATTCCAAAACGGTATATCAATCACGAAGGCCAGATCAAGATGGGCGCGCCGTATTCCGAGCGGGACCTCCATGGGCCGACCGAGATCATCACGATCGACAAAGAGGAAGATGTGGATGTTCTGGTGAAAGATGGCTCGCGCTTCACCCGCGTGACCATGGCCCAGCATCCTTTCGACGTTCTCGGTTGGGATGGTTATCTCTATCCGTTTACATTTAACGCGCAGGATTTCGAACCGATTACGGGCTCGGTGCACCAGCCGCCGCCCATTCATCAAACCTTTGAAGTGCGCGGCTACGTCATCTGTACCTTCGCGCCGCGCCTGCTCGATACCCATCCTGAGGCGGTCAAGATCCCGTGGGTGCATGATAATGTGGAAGCCGATGAGGTGCTGTTCTACGTGCGCGGAAATTTCGGGTCGCGCCGCGGCATCGAGAGCGGCTCGATCACGCTGCATCCGCGCGGAATTCCGCACGGGCCGCATCCGGGCACGATCATGGCGAGCAAGGATGCTCTGCGCACCGAAGAGCTGGCCGTGATGTTTGACACCGCGCACACGCTCGAATTGACCGAGGAATCGCTCGCGCTGGACGATCCGAAGTATCCGTTAAGCTGGCTCGACTAAAATCGTGGGCTTCCGCGTAACACGGCCGTCCCGGCTGTCAGGTCGTGCGGGCGTCTCGCCCGCACAATGCCAGACTGCAGGCGGGACGCCTGCACGACCTGACAGCCGGGACGGCTGTGTTACGTTTCCGCCGTGCAGGAGACGGAATTCGATACTTCGGAACGCTTAACTTTGGAACCCGACCGACTGGCGGTTGATCGCCTCGAGGAAATGGAGCGCATCTTCGGGGATTTGCTCGATGCCGTTGGCGAAGACCGAGGCCGGCAGGGTTTGCTCAAAACTCCGGCGCGCGCCGCGCGTGCCTATGAATTTATCACCGCTGGTTATCGTCAGTCAGTCGAAGAGGTAGTCAACGGCGCCATCTTCGATTCCGACGCGAGCGAGATCGTGTTGGTGAAAGACATCGAGCTCTACTCGATGTGCGAACATCATCTTCTTCCCTTCATCGGGCGGGCGCACGTTGCTTATATTCCAAACGGCAAAGTGATCGGGCTCTCGAAAATCGCGCGCATCGTGGATGTCTTCGCCCGCCGTTTGCAGATCCAGGAACAATTGACCACCCAGGTGGCGGACGCGCTCATGGGCTCGCTCCACCCGTCAGGCGTGGCGGTTGTGATCGAGGCGAAGCATCTCTGCATGATGATGCGCGGAGTCGAGAAACAAAACTCGATCATGAAAACATCCTGCCTCCTGGGTGTTTTCAAGGAAGACGCGCGCACCCGCAGCGAGTTCCTCTCTCTCCTTAGCCAGTAACGGCCGATGCTGTTGACGGTCAGCAAGCGGCTCGAGTTTTCCGCCTCGCGGCGCTTATTTTTCCCCGGTTGGTCGGAGGCGGAAAATCTGGCGGCGTTCGGTCCCGAAACTGCCGCGCGCTACGGCACCGGCCGCAACTACGCGGCTTACTTCGTCTTCACCGGCGAGGTCGACCCGGCAAACGGCATGCTGGTCAACATCAGCGAAATCAAAGCCCGGGTGGAGGTCGTCCTGCAGGCGCGGTTTGATCACAAGTTCCTGAACGAAGACCACGCGGCTTTTCGCGAGACGCCGCCGACGGCCGAGAACATCGCGCGTCAGCTCTTCCTGGAAGTGGCGCCGCTTTTCAAAGATCTCGACGCTCGGCTGGTCGCCTGTCATCTCGTCGAATCACCGGAGCGGAGCGCGACCTTTTACGCGGACGGCGCGAGCGAAGAAAATCACTGGCTAGAATTCTCGGCCGCGCGCCAAACGATGTCGCCGCATTTGAACGAAGCGGAAAACGAAGCGCTCTTCGGGATCGCAGCGTCACCTTATGGCCACGGCCACCATTATCGCGCGCGTTTTACCCTTCGAGGCCGTCCGCTTGAGCAGCCGCCTGGAGGGACGGACGTCGTTCCGTCCTCATCCTCGGACGCCACAGCGGGGATCCCTCCAACGCCTGCCGAGGTCGCGCGGATCCTCGGATCGCTTCACGCCCAGCTCGATCATAAGAATCTGAATCACGAAGTTCCCGACCTAACGGACCGGCCGAAGACGACCGAGAGCATCGCACAATACTTGTTCGAGCGGGTCGCGACGGCTCTCCCTCTGCATCGGGTGCGTTTGCACGAGCGGGATGACTTTTTCGCGGAACGCTGGGGCAGTGGGGACTTTTTTTTGGGCCTGCGGAGGTCTTTCAGCGCGGCGCATCGTCTGCACGCCGTTACCCTTTCGGCCGCGGAAAACGCTGCTCTTTACGGCAAATGCAACAACCCGCGCGGACACGGCCACGGCTACCTGACGGAGGCGACGATCGGCGGACCGTACGACGAGCGGAGCGGTACGCTCTACAATTTCACTGACCTCTCGGATGGCATCGAGGCCGCGATCCGTCCCTGGCAGGACAAGCATCTTGATCGAGAGACAGAGGAGTTTCGCGCGACGCCATCGACCGGCGAAAATATCGTGGGCGCGCTTTGGCCAAAGTTCAATGCGCAGCTCGACGATCGCCTCGAGCGCCTGCGCCTTTGGGAAACCCCCAACAATCGCTTTACGCTTCGTCGTTAGATCAGTGTCGCTCGGGGTCCGCTTGTTCCATCCGCCTGGCTCGCCTATTCTTGCCTCGTGGCAGGACCGGGACGGGAATCACGGTTGGAGGACGACATCTGTATCCATATTTTTACCGTCTCCGCCGGGATGCTGGGCGTTTGCCTGACTGTCATCGGGCTGATCCGGGTGGTCATTACCCTGCGCAAGACCGACACGTTTGCCGATGATCTGCTGGCCATGGATGCGCTACTCTTTCTCATCGCCTGCCTGGCGTCGTATTGGGCGCTGCGAACCCGGACTGCGAAGAGGAAATACCGGGTCGAGCGTTTTGCCGATCTGGTTTTTGTTCTAGCCCTCGTCCTGATGGCGACGGCTTGTCTCTTTGTCACCTACAGGATCGCAATCTTGAAATGAGATTTCATCGTTAGGCAAACACCATGACCGCCGACCAGTTTCGTCACCTCGCTCGTGGCCTGCCCGAGGCGGCGGAAAGCTCGCATTTAGCTCATCCGGATTTTCGCTTTCGGGATAGGATTTTCGCGACCCTGGGTTATCCCGATGGCCGCTGGGGCATGGTGAAGCTAACACCCGAGCAGCAGGCGGAAGTCCTCCGTGCCGCTCCGGAGATTTTTCGGCCCGCGGCCGGTGCATGGGGCCGCAGCGGCAGCACAATTGTGCTGCTCACCGCCGTCACACCGGTGGTCCTTCGTCCCATCCTTCAGAGCGCCTATGAAAATGTCGCGGTGAAGAAGAAATGGCGGCCTGCGGAAGGCCGGTCGCGGGTTCAGAAAGGCGCGCCGAAACGCTGACTGTGGACGTTCGCTTTGCGGATCGCGGAGCGGTGCGCTCCACGGCAGCTTGCAAACACCTGCTGCGCCCAGAATGGTGCCCGATATGGTTGAAAAGATGACGGCAATCGAAAACGCGATCGCTTTGGGCAGGCTGCTCGAATCCAGCGCCAGCAACATTCGACGCACCCTCGAGAGCGCCAGTTCGGCGGTCGCCGCGCAGGCGATCACGGAATTGATCGAAGCCGGCGAATGGACGGAATTGAACGACCGTTTTTTTCGTTCGCTCGCGTTTGGGACCGGCGGCATCCGGGGGCGGACCATCGGCAAGGTCGTGACCAGGGCCGAACGTGGTACGCCTAACGAACTTGGCCGGCCGGAGTTTCCCTGTGTCGGCAGCAACGCGATGAACTACGACAGCATTAGACGCGCGACGCAAGGGCTGACCGATTATCTGCGCGAATGGTTTGGGCGCGAAAGACTCAACGCACCTCCGAAGATCGTAATCGCGCACGATACCCGCTTCTTCTCCGCGGATTTCACAAAACTCGCGGCCAAAATCGCGGTCCAAAACGGCTGCAACGCCTGCATCTTCGAAGGCCCGCGCTCAACTCCGGAGCTTTCCTTCGCGGTTCGTTACCTGCGCGCAAACGCGGGCGTGGTGGTGACGGCGAGCCATAATCCGTCGCACGACAACGGCTACAAGGTTTACTTTGGTGACGGCGCACAGGTCGTAGAGCCGCACGCCAGCGGCATCATTGCCAAAGTCAATGCGCCGGACCGCTCCGCGCCTAACGAAAGGCCGGGCGATATCACGACCCTTGGCCACGAGGTCGACGAGGCTTACATGACGCGGCTCGCGACCCTCGTGCTTGATCCTAAATTAGTACGATCGCAGCGCGACCTGCGAATCGTTTATACGCCGATTCACGGCACAGGCGCCGTCATCATCCAGCCAATGCTCGAGCGGCTCGGCTTCAACTTCGAGGTGGTGGTCGAGCAGGACCGGTTCGACGGCCGTTTCCCGACCGTGCAATCGCCCAACCCGGAGAATGCCGAGGCCTTGAAGCTGGCGATCGAGCTGGCGACGAAGCGTGACGCGGATCTCGTGATCGCTACCGATCCGGATTGCGATCGAATGGGCGTGGCGGTCAAGGGCGCACAGGGCGAAATGAAATTGCTCACCGGCAACCAGATTGGTTCGCTCCTCGCCTATTACCGGGCGAAGGCGCTTTTCGACCAGGGCGTGCTCAATGCAGAAAACGCAACGCGCGGCGTCATCATCAAGACGTTCGTCACGACTGATCTGCAGAAGGTGATCGCGGAAAAATTTGGCCTGCGCTGTGTCGAAACGCTGACCGGCTTCAAGTATATCGGCGCGAAGCTAGCAAAGTACGAACGGGCTGTGCCGCTGGCAGCGGGGGTCGATTACCGCGATCTGCCGGAAGAGGAGACGCGACGTCTTCGCCTTGCACACTCGTCGTTTTACATTTTCGGGGGCGAAGAAAGCTATGGATATAGCGGGGCGGATTTCGTTCGCGACAAGGATGGCAACGGCGCCGCGATCATGTTCTGCGAAGTCGCGGCCTACGCGAAGTCGCTCGGCCTGACGATCGACGGGTTGCTCGATCAGGTTTACGCGCAGTTTGGCTATTACCTCGAGAAAAACGGCGCGCTCACCTTCGAAGGCGCGGAAGGCGCGGCGAAAATTCAGCGGCTTCTCGCGACCTACGTGACCGATCCGCCTGACGAAATGCTGGGAAGCAAAGTTATTGCGGTGCGGAATTTCGAGACCGACACAATTCGCGACGTCGAAGGCGACGAAATTCCCCACGAAAAGATGCTGATTTTCGAATTGGCGGATCGAACGCGTGTGGCCGTGCGCGGTTCCGGCACCGAACCGAAAATCAAATACTACCTTTTCGCTGAGCGTCGCCCGGAAGGCGGGCAGTTCACGCCCGCGGAACTCGAGGCGATCAAACCGCAAGTCGAAGAGAAGCTGGAGAAGCTCTGGAAATGCTTGCAGGCTGATGCACAGAAACGAGTTGCCGCTTAACTGCGTAGCCGTTCAATATCTGGCATGGGCGAAATCAGTCTCAACGGTGGCGAAATTACGATTCTGAAAACCCTCGGCCTGAGTGGCGGAATCACGCCCGGCATACAACTGGTGGATCGGATGGAGGAGATGGAAGGCGCGGAATTCCTCGACACGCTGGCGGGTTTGATGGCAATGGATTACGTGGTTGCGAACAAGGTCAACATTCGCACGATGGATGCGGTCAAGAATGCTTCCTTTCGCGTTAATCCTGCGTTCGCTCGAGATTTGAAGGACGCGGTCTATCCGTCCCGGCAGAAAAAGGCGGATACGGGGCGGCGCCGGCGGCGGTCCTGATTTTTCGAGTGAGCGAGAATTCGCCCATTCGAAAATGGCTCAAGGCCTGGCCGTGGCTCGCCGCGATCCTGAGCGGCCTGCTGACCACGCTTTGTTTTGCGCCTTTCGAACAAACCTGGCTCTGCTGGATCGCGCTCACGCCGTTGCTGGCGGCGATTTGGTTTTCTGGCGGAGGCGCGAAACGTCGCTGGCTGCGCGATCTGCTCCTTGGTTATGTCGCCGGTGTCGCGTTTTTTTGGACCGTTTTCTCCTGGTTGCACACTGTGACCGTCCCGGGATTGGTCCTGGTCGGGCTCTACATGGGAGTCTATTTCGCGATCTGGGGCTGGATCGCCGGGCTCGTTCGACCGCTCCCATCACTGACGAAAGAGAATGCGGAAACGTCCAACGTCCAACGTCCAAGGTTCAGCGTTCAATTGGGAAATGCGCTGCCTAACGAGTCGCCAGAAGCGCGCTCGCCCTGGCTCAGCTCGCTGAATAATCTTTGGCTCGCGTTCGTTCTCGCCTCCGTCTGGGCGGCGCTCGAATGGGTCCGCGGCTGGATGTTTACCGGCTGGGGTTGGAATGGACTTGGCGTCGCCCTGCACAAAATTTTACCCATCATTCAGATCGCGGAGGTGACCGGGGTGGCCGGCCTATCTTTCCTGGTCGCCTTTGCCAATGTCATCGCGATTACAACCGTGCGCCGTTTTCTCCTCGAAACGAAGTTGGCAAAGCGGCGGCCGCATTTCGATTTTACTCTCACGATGGCGGCGATTGTCGGTCTTGCTGCCTACGGCATTCGCGCCTTGCAGGTAAAAAGTGCGACCGAGCCGCTGCGCGTCGCGGCAGTGCAGGCCGATGTGCCGCGCGAGGAAAAATTCAGCCCGGCATTCGAGGAGAAGATCTTCCAACAATTCACCCGGCTGACGCAGATAGCGCTCGCTACCCGGCCACCGCCGCAACTCATCATCTGGCCGGAAAGTTCGACACCCGCGCCGGCGCTGGTCGATGCGGAGAATTACCGGTTCGTGATGGATCTCGCAGCTTCGATCAAAACGGATTTGCTCCTGGGTACGATCGACGTGGATGAGAAAGGCGACTACAACGCGGCGATCCTGGTCCCGGAAGGCGGGCAGGAAATCCAGGTGTATCGCAAGCTGCATCTGGTGCCGTTCGGCGAATATGTGCCCGGGCGAAACACGGTGCCGTTCATCGGGGCAATCGTGGGTGACCAGGTGCCGGGAGAT
This sequence comes from uncultured Verrucomicrobiae bacterium, assembly GCA_963742545.1. Taxonomy (GTDB): domain Bacteria; phylum Verrucomicrobiota; class Verrucomicrobiia; order Chthoniobacterales; family UBA10450; genus Palsa-1392. The sequence goes on from CAVUMF010000011.1 coordinate 24,525, forward strand.
TTTACCCGAGGGAAAGAGCCGGTGGTTTTTCGCCTGACGACGGATCGCGTGATGGTGGCGCCGCTGATTTGTTTCGAAGACACGCTCGGTGAATTGACCCGGCAGTTCGTCCTGCATGGGGCGAATCTGCTCGCCAACGTGACAAACGACGGCTGGTTCCTGCGCTCCGCCGGTTCGCAGCAACACGTGGAGAATGCGATTTTCCGTTGCATCGAAAATCGCCGGCCTATGGTGCGTGCCGCCAATACGGGCGTGACGTGTTTCGTCAATCGATTTGGCCGGGTCACGCAGGTGTTGCTCGACGCCGAAGGCAGCCAATTCACGGAAGGCGTGCTGACCGGGACGGTGGAAGTGCCGACGGACGGAGCGCTCACCTTCTACTCGCGACACGGCGAACTTTTTGCGAAGGTCTGCGCCGGCTTGGCGTTGCTCTTTGTGCTCGTCCGCCTAACGAGGTTCGTCAGGCGCAAATCCGGCTAGCGCATTGCCTGGGTCGCGACAGCCGGTTTTCCATGCATAGTCTCGCCCGATGCAAAATGACTCCGTAATCTTTGCCCGCGGCCTGCGCAAATCCTACGGCACGCTCGAGGCGGTAAAAGGGATCGATTTCGAGGTGCATGCTGGAGAGGTCTTCGGGTTGCTCGGGCCGAATGGCGCCGGCAAGACGACCACGGTCGAAATCTTGGAAGGGTTGCGTCCGCGAAGCGGTGGCGAGGTCAAGGTGCTGGGTTTCGATCCCGATCGGCAGAAGCAAAGGCTCAAGGACCGCATCGGCGTCTGCCTGCAGGCGACGAACCTCCCGGATAAGATCAAGGTGCACGAAGCGCTCGAACTGTTCTCTTCCTTCTATTCCAAGCAGGTCGATGGTGAAGCGCTCCTGCGCCGCCTGCAGCTCTGGGAAAAACGCGAAGCCGGTTACGCCACGCTTTCCGGCGGCCAGAAGCAGCGCCTCGCGCTCGCCCTCGCGCTGATCAACGACCCGCAGATGCTTTTCCTCGACGAACCCACGACCGGGCTCGATCCACAGGTGCGGCTCGAGATCCGCGATCTGATCGAAGAATTACGTGCAGAGAAACGAACGATTCTGATGACCACGCACTACATCGAGGAGGCGGAACGCCTCTGCGATCGGGTCGCGATCATCGACAACGGCGTCATCATTGCGATCGGTTCGCCGACGGAGTTACAGACGAAAAGTTCGACCCAGTCGAGTATCGAGATTTCGTTAGGCGAACCGCTCCCGGCGGGCGAATTACCTGCCTGGCCGCACGCCATTCGCGCGATCGTAAGCGACGATCGGCGCAAGATCTCGGTCAGCTCCAGCCACGCCGCGAAGACACTGGTCGAGCTGATCAAGTGGATCGATGCCCAGGGTCTGGAACTCGACGATGTGCATCTCAACCGCCCGACCCTCGAAGACGTCTTCATCGAGCTGACGGGCAAACGGCTCCGCGACTAACGAATGAAATCGTTTATCGCTCTTCTCAAGATCGACTTGAAGCTGGCCAGCCGCAACCGGGCTGTCCTCTTCTTCAATTATCTTTTTCCACTGGCCTTCTTCTTCATTTTTGCCCAGATGTTCGATGCTCGCCAGGGCGCGGCCATTCTCCAGGTAGTCTCGATGGTGATCGTCCTTGGCATTCTCGGGAACGGTCTTTTCGGAGCGGGAATGCGTGCCGTGCAGGAGCGCGAGGAAAACGTGCTGCGCCGCTACAAGGTGACGCCGATCACGCCGGTGCCACTGCTCGCTGCTTCGATGATCACCGGTGTGATCCTCTACGTCCCGAGCGTCGTAATAATCCTTTTCCTGGCCCACCAGTTCTATGGGATGGCCGTGCCCGGGCAGCTCGTCTCCCTCCTCGTCTTTGTTTGTCTGGGTGCGATCGCTTTTCGCTCGTTAGGCCTGATTATCGCCGCAGTCGTCAATTCCTCTCAGGAAAGCAACATCCTCATCCAGCCGATCTACATGGCGATGCTTTTCCTGAGCGGCGCGACCATTCCGCTCACCTTCATGCCGCATTGGTTGCAAAATATTACCCAGTTCATTCCCGCGACCTATCTGATGACCGGGATCGGTGGCATCATGCAGCGCGGCGAATCGCTGCTTGCAAATTGGCAGGCGGTCGGAGCGCTCCTTGTTACCACCGGGGTCGCGACCTTCATCGCCACGAAGTTATTCCGCTGGGAGAAGGAGGAAAAATTGCGCGCCTCAGCCAAGCTCTGGGTGCTGGTGGTACTCCTGCCGTTTCTTTTCCTCGGTGCCTACCAGGCGTGGAGTCAGCACGATCTGGTCAAGGCACGCATCCTGGCGCGCGATCTCCGCCGCGGTCAGACCTGGTTGATCCAAAACGCGCGCATCTTTGTCGGCAACGGCAAGGTGATCGAGTCGGGCGCGGTGCTCGTGAGAGGTGGAAAGATCGCCGAAGTTTACGACGGAAGTTTTCCGGACGCGAAAACGCTCAATGCCGAACCAATCGATGCTGCCGGTAAAACGGTGCTCCCGGGCTTGATCGACATGCATGTCCATCTTGGTGCTCCGGGCGGTTTCTACGACGATTGGTCGAAGTACGATCCGAACAAGGCTTATGAGCACGCCTTGGAATCCTATCTTTACTGCGGCGTGACCGCGGTTCGCAGCGCAGGCGATAAGGTGGATGACATGCTGAAGCTGCGCCAGCAGTTCAACGGCGGCGAAAAGCTCGGGTCCGAACTTTATCTCTGCGGACCGCTCTTTACCGCGGAAGGTGGACACGGAACTGAATACTCGAAGCGAATGCCGGCGTTCGCGCGGGCCGGTTTCGATGCGCAATTTCTGCGCATCCCAAAGACCCAGGAGGAAGCGCGCAAGCAGGTCGATGAGCTGGCGGCGAAAGGCGTCAACGCGATCAAGGGCATCCTCGAGGCCGGTGTGCCGGGTCACACCTTTAACCGGATGAATCTCGACTTGCTCCGCGCCGTAGTGGAGGAAGCACACGTCAAGAAGCTGCCGGCCTCGATCCACACCGGCGACAGCCGCGACGTGATCGACGCAGTCGCGCTCGGCGCGGACTCGATCGAACACGGTTCGTTTCGTGACGAGATCCCGGATGCGACGATCGCCGAGATGGCGGCAAAAGGCATCGCTTTCGATCCGACCTTGAGCGTCGCGGAAGGGTTCACGGATTTCAGCAAAGGGAAGACCGACCTTCTCAAGCGCTCCTTAGTCCAGCAGGTTGCAGCCAAGGAGCTGCTCACTGGCACCGAACACGCCGCAACGAGCGACGAAATGAAACCTTTTCGGGAGCAGATCGGCCAATACCCGATGTCGGTGGAAATCGGCGATCGCAATCTGATGAAAGCCTGGCACGCTGGCGTGCTGCTCGTGACCGGCTCCGACGCGGGCAACTTCCTCGTCATTCATGGTCCGACTGTGCAACGCGAAATCGAGCTGTGGGTGGCGGCGGGAATTCCGCCGGACGTTGCGCTGCAGGCCGCAACTTCCAACGCTGCGAGACTGCTGCGGGCGGACAAACGGATCGGCACGATCGAGAAGGGCAAGGAGGCGACGATGCTGATCGTGGACGGAAACCCATTGCAGGATGTCCGGGCGCTCTCTTCAGTTTCGGTCGTGCTCCTAAAAGGCGAGCGCGTCAATCGAAACACGCTTTTCGAGCAGAAGTAGTCAATGTGGGAGGGGCCTTTGTGCCCCGATCAGTTGGCAGGTCGCTGCCCATCGGGGCGCAAAGACCCATCCCACATTCTCAGGCCTCGGCCTAACGATAATGCAAATGAATGAGCCGCGGCTTCGGGGAACAGACCACGACAAAAAGATTGTCGTAATCGGACTCAGCGACGGTAACGCGAGAGGAGATTCCGAGCGCGCTGATGATTTGCGGCAGCGTATTGGAATGCCCGACCACCAGTACATTTCCTTGGGCTGCTTTTAACTTCGCGACCAACGACCTGAGGTCGTCGCCCGGGATCACTTCCGGCCGGATGCCTAACGACTGGGCGAGCGGCGCGGCGGTTTCGTTTGAACGCTTGTATTCGGTGGTATAGATGGCGGCGATTTGCGCGTCCTTCAGCGCCTGCGCCAAAGCCTCCGCTCGCGCCCGCCCTTCCGGGGAAAGACCAGTGTCGGATGGAACGTGGCCGCTGATCGCCGCACGCTCGGCGTGGCGCACGAGAAAAATTACCGGCGGCTGGGCCAGCGCGTCGCTCGCAAAGGCGAATGTGCCAGCAACAAACAACGGCAGCCACACGCTGGACGCGCGGCCGTAACGGATGCGCAACAACAGGCGGGTTTTCCAGCCCGTCCCTCCCGGGGACGCATCGCTGGACATGGTCGTCTCATATTCTTCCATCTCCTTATCCGTTCCGGCGGCTTATCGGTTCGTGACCTCCTGTCGCAAAAGATACTCCATCTGGCCGTTCACGCTCCGCAGTTCTTTGGCAGCCCATTGTCCCAGCTCCTGCCACAAATCGGAAGGGAGGCGATTTAGTCCTCAAGCGAATTCGGCACAATTTCAGAAATTGGCTATGGTTTCGTTCCGATCGCCTTGCCTATGAAATCGACCACCGGACTTCATCATGTCACCGCCATCGCCGGACCTGCGCAGGAGAATCTCGACTTCTACGCTGGTGTTCTCGGGATGCGACTGGTGAAAAAGAGCGTCAACCAGGACGACCCGGGCACTTACCACCTCTTCTACGCCGACGCCGAGGGACATCCCGGAACCGATCTGACGTTCTTCCCGTGGGCGGATCTCGCGCCGAGTCGCGCTGGTTACGGATTGAGCACCGAGGTGTCGCTGGCGGTTCCGCCGGGAAGTTTGGACTTTTGGAGCGCGCGGTTTGCCCGTTACGGGACGCGGGTTTTTGAACCGGAAATTCGATTTGGTCAGCGAGTTCTCCCGCTGGCTGATCCGCATGGACTGAGGATTACCCTGACAGAAAGCGAAAGCTCGTTAGGGCGTCCCTTCGCTCCATGGGAACGAAGTCCGATTCCGGTCGAGCGGCAGATTCGCGGACTGGAGAGCGCGCGGATGGTCGAGCGCGATCTCGAGGAAACGGTTTCGTTCCTCGTCGAATCGCTTGGTTTCCGGAAAATTGGAGAGGAAGGGAGTTGGCAGCGTTACGCCGTCTCGCAAACGGAGGGACGTGCTTCCGCACGTCCTGGACTCGGTGCGGCGAGTCCCTCCGGGCAATACATCGATCTCCGTTCCATGCCCGAATCGTCACGCGGCGCATGGGGAACAGGCAGCGTTCATCATCTCGCCTGGCGGGTTGATGATGACGCCCACCAACTTGAAATACGCGAAAGCGTTTTGCGCGGCGGCGCGCACCCGACTCCAGTGATCGACCGCTTCTGGTTCAAGTCGGTTTACTTCCGCGAACCCGGTGGCGTGCTGTTCGAGCTCGCCACCGACGGACCGGGTTTTCACGTCGACGAAGAAATGGCCTCGTTAGGCGAGTCGCTCGTCCTTCCGCCCTGGCTGGAGCCGAACCGGGATGCAATCGAAAAGGTCCTGCCCATTTTGAGCATGCCAGACGAAGTTGCCGCCTGACATGATCGCGCAAACGGATCGCCTCGATTCCATCCGTGATGCCCGGCCCGCCGAAGGCCTGTTCGCGGAAAAAGACTGGCTCATTTCGCCAGAGCCGTTCCCGATCGAGCAAAGGCTTCGGGCCAATCTCGAGCGCCTCGGGCACCAGCTTTTCGTTTTCCAGCGTGCCTGTAATCAGCTCTACCAGCAAAGCGTCAAAGGTAAGCAACCGGAATGGGTCGCGCGCTATCTCGACATTGGGAAGCCGCCTGCTCTCGTCGAGTATTCGCGCCGGAAGGAATTCCGTGATGTGCTCCCGCGCGTCATCCGGCCAGATCTTATCCTGGACGATGAAGGGTGGACGATCGCGGAAACCGATTCGGTTCCGGGCGGGATTGGATTAACGGGCTGGCTGAATCAAACCTATGCTGGTCTCGGTTCCGAAGTGATCGGTGGCGCGGAGGGAATGCTCGACGGTTTCGCCACTGTCCTGCCGCAGGGAGGGGACATTCTCGTCTCGCAGGAATCCGCCACCTACCGGCCGGAGATGGAATGGCTCGTCAGGCAATTGAACGCGCGCTTTGGCGGGCTAGCGCAAGCTTCCGACTTGCGGGATGAAACGAGCAAGCTGGAAGCTCGCTCTACCCTGTGGTGGCGTGTCCTCCCGGCGGAAAATTATCAGCCCCAACCCGGGCGCGACGTTTACCGGTTTTTCGAGCTATTTGATTTGCCAAATCTCCCCGGCATCAGCGCGCTGATGGAGGCCGCGGGCCGCGGTGAACTCAGCGTCACGCCGCCCTTCAAACCCTACCTCGAGGAGAAAATGTGGTTCGCGCTTTTCTGGCTCCAGCCGTTGCGCGAGTTCTGGCGGCGCGAGCTGGGCGACAAATATTTTCGCACCTTCCAACGGATTCTCCCCTACACTTGGATTCTCGACCCCACGCCCTTGCCGCAGCACGCGGTCATACCGCGTCTTGAGATTCAGAATTGGCACGAAGCAGCGAAGTTCAGCCAAAAGGAGCGTGATCTTCTGCTCAAGGTGAGTGGCTTCTCGCCGTTAAGCTGGGGCAGTCGCGGCGTGGCGCTGGGCGCGGATCTGCCGCATGCGGAATGGCAGGAGCGGATCAACGACGCCCTGGTCAGGTTCGAGGAGGAGCCGACCATCATGCAGCGGTTTCACAAGGGCCGGCTCTTCGATCACCCGTATTGGGATAACGAAACCGGCGAACTCAAGACGATGCACGGCCGAGTGCGTTTGTGCCCGTATTATTTTGTCGAGCCGGAGCGCGTCACACTGCGCGGCGCGCTCGCCACGATTTGCCCGGCGGACAAGAAACTGCTCCACGGCATGAGCGACGCGATCCTTGTCCCAAGTCAGTTTGAGGCGGCCTAACGACGGAGAGACAGGCACGGTCCCGTCTTGGAGGTCAGGCGAGACGTCTAGCTTCCAAGCCGCAATCCCCGTGGAATAAGAACGCGATCGAGAAGATCGAATAGTCCCTGGACGAGAAGGGCGAGGAGCGCGGCCGGAATGGCCCCTTCGAGGATCGTGGCGTTGTCATTGAGGTTGAGTCCGCTCAGGATCGGTTCGCCCAAACCGCCGGCGCCGATCAGCGCGGCAAGAGTGGCGGTTCCTATATTGATCACCGCGCTGGTCTTGATCCCGGCGAGGATCGTGCGGGAAGCGAGCGGGAGATAGATTTTTCGCAGGCGCGCAAACGGTTCGAGCCCGAGCGCGATGGCGGAATCGCGCAAGGCGGGCGGGATGTCCTGCAAACCCGTCGCCGTGTTTCTGACGATCGGTAGCAATCCATAAAGAAAGAGCGCGACAATCGCAGTCATCGCACTGATGCCAAGGAACGGGACCGGCACAAGGAGGGCGAGAAGGGCGAGCGAGGGAATGGTTTGAATCATCCCGACGATCGCGAGGATTCCTTGACCGAGCGCGCCACCGCGGCTGGCGGCGATCCCGAGCGGCAGGCCAATCAGGATGGAAAACAGGAGTGAGATGCTGGCCAGCTCGAGATGCCGACCAATCCAATGCGCAAGGTTGTGGACCAGCTGTGACCGCGGTGCGACGCCGTCGGGCGCGGCATTGAAATAAAGCGAAGCGGCATAAGCATAATTCTTGGTGCGCTCGGCGGCGGCGTTGAGCGCGGTCATTTTCGCCTCGTCGATTTTCCCGAAGTGGTTGAGCGCTTCAACCGCGCGTCGATCGAGGCTCAGGCGGTAAAGGAAGACCGCCTTGTATTCCGGAAAGAAGTGCAGGTCGTCGCGCAGGACGACGAGGTCGTTTTCCGCAATCTTGGCGTCGGTGGAATAGGCGTCCTTCACGTCGATCGAACCGTTGGCGAGCGCGGCGTATCCGATCGCGTGGTCGATTCCGCTGACGTTGAGCATGGTCAGGGCATAGGCAGCGGCGAGTGGACGCCAGCCATCCTGGCGATCGAGAAACTCATGAGTCAGGCCGAGCTTCAGATTTTCGTGCTGGCGCAAATCGCTGATCGTTCGAATACCGAGTTTCTCCGCTTCCGCCCGGCGCATGACCAGCGCGTAAGTGTTGTTGAATCCGAGGTCCGTTGAGATTCCGACGCCGAATTTTTCCAAAGCTCGCCGCATCTCATTTTCCTCCAGCGGCTGCTTGGTCTTCAGAATTTCCTCACCGATCGTACCGGTGTATTCGGGATAAAGATCAATCTGTCCGCTTCTCAGGGCTTGCCAGAGGATGATGGTCCCGCCCATGCCCGGACGCTCTTCAACTTGAAATCCTGCGCGTTCGAGGACGGTTTTTGCGATTTCACCCAGCACATAGGACTCGGTGAATTTCTTCGAGCCGACGACGATCGGCTTTGCCACAACCGAAGCGATGGCGCCAAAGAGGAATGCGATCAACAGGAGCGACGTTTTCAAAATCTCACACTTCGTTGCGCATTGATGAAATCTGAGACAAACGCGTTAGCCGGATGATCGCGCAGTTCCGCAGCGGCGCCGCGCTGCACGATCCGACCCTCATTCAGGAGGACGATCTCGTCCGCCAGATAGGCTGCCTCCGCCATGTCGTGCGTGACCAGGACGACGCTCTGTTTCAAGCGCGCGAAGATTTCCTTCAGATCCTTTTGCAACGCCGACCTAACGAGTGGGTCGAGCGCGCCGAGCGGCTCGTCGAGCAGGAGTAATTCGGGCGCGAGCATGAGTGCACGCATCAGGCTGACACGCTGGCGCTGGCCGCCGGACAGCTCGGCCGGATAACGTTCCAGTGCGGCGCGCGGAAACTGGGAAAGAGCACAGAGTTCATCGAGACGCGGGTCGGTCTCGGACGCCGGCCGGCCGAGATGGCGCGACATAAGAAGGACGTTTGCGCGAGCGCTGAGATGCGGAAAGAGGCCGCCCTCCTGAATCACGTAACCGATCCGCCGTCGAAGCTTTGGCGTATTCTCGGCTGTCATCACGACATCATCGAATCTGATCGCGCCGGCATCCGGGTCGATGAGTCGAATGATCAACCGGAGCAAAGTCGATTTGCCGCATCCGCTTGGGCCGATCAGGGCGGTCGTTAGGCCGCGTTTCAGTTCGAGATCGGTGGCGTGGAGCGCCGTCGTGCCGTTAAAACTTTTGCGGACGCCGATCAGTTGAACAAGCGGATGCATCCAGGTGTAGAGACAGCTGTGTCAGTTGCGCAAACCACGCTCCAGCGGGCGACACGCCCGCTACTACACTCGATCGCTTAGCGCGTTGTAAAATGGAAAACGGCAAAAAGTCTGTCTGGATCCGTCCAGACGCGCGCGAGCTGAAAACCGGCCGAGGCGGCGAGGGCGGTGAAGCCTTCGATCGTATGCTTGTAGGAGAATTCTGTGATGATTTTCTCGCCCGGCACGAATTGGAATCGCCGCCCGCCCAGATGCACGATCTGCTCGCCCTCGCTGAGCAGATGCATCTCGATGCGCGATGCTTTCTCGTTGTAGATGGCGCGATGCCGCCAGCGAGTCAGATCGAAGTCGGCACCGAGTTCGCGATTTGCCCTGACGAGCAGGTTGAGGTTGAAGGCGGCGGTTACGCCAGCGCTGTCGTTGTAGGCCGCTTCCAGGATTTCACGGGGCTTTTGCAGGTCGACGCCGATGATGAGTCCGCCGCTATGTCCGCACAAGTCGGCGACGCGAGTGAGGAAATCACGCGCGACCTCTGGTTGCATGTTGCCGATGGTCGAGCCGGGAAAGAAAACCGCGATATGATCGGGTCTACGTGTCGGCATCGGCAATTCCAGCGCCTGGAGATAGTCGGCACAGACCGGCAGGACCTCTAGCGCCGGCATCTCGCGGCTGAGCGCTTCGGCAGAGTCGGTTAGCCGTTGTTTTGAGATGTCAACCGGCACGTAGGCGATCGGATTTTCGAGTTGCTCGAGCAACATCCGAGTTTTCACGCCCCCGCCGGTTCCGAACCCGACGATCTCCGCGTTCTCGCCAATCGACGCCGCCATCTCCGGAACATAACGGCGCAGGATTTGGGTTTCGGTGCGGGTCACATAATATTCCGGGAGATCGCAGATTTCCTGAAACAGGTCCGAGCCGCGTTCGTCATAAAAGAACTTGGTCGGCAAGGTGCGCGGCGAACTCGAGAGTCCGGCGATCGCCTGCTCCAGAAAATCGGATCGCGCCGGCTCGAGATCAAGCAACGCAAGTCCGCCGGTGGTGCGATTCATGACGGATCGCGCGCCAGCCGGATGCCACTGAATTGCCAGCGTTTTTCCGGTTGAAAGAAATTGCGGTAGGTCGCGCGAATGTGGTTGCGCGAGGTGGCGCAGGAGCCGCCGCGCAGGACCATCTGGTTGCTCATGAACTTGCCGTTGTATTCGCCGAGCGCACCGGGCGCGGCGCGATAGCCGGGGTAGGGGAGATAGGCGCTGCGCGTCCATTCCCAGACGTCGCCGAACATTTGCGTCAGCCTGTCGTTAGGCTGCGTTTCCACCGGTGCGGGTTGAAAGCGTTCGCTCTCGACGAAATTGCCTTCGATCGGCAAGTCGCGCGCGGCGCATTCCCATTCAAACTCAGTCGGCAGGCGCGCCCCGCTCCAGTTTGCGAAGGCGTCTGCTTCAAAATGGCTGATATGGGTGACGGGTTCCGATTCGTCGACCGGACGGATTCCAGCGAGGGTGAAGTTCCACCAGGCGCCGTCCCGCTTCGTCCAGTAAAGCGGCGCCTTCCAACCGCCCGAGACAGGGTCGTTGATGGTCGTCCAGCCTAACGACAGCCAAAACTCCGGCCGCTGGTAGCCATCCGCCTCCATGAACTCGAGGTATTCGCCGTTCGTCACCGGGCGACGCGCGAGCGAGAACGGGGAAACCAGCGCGCGATGCCGCGGTTCTTCGTTATCGTAGCTGAAGCCCCGTCCGTCGTGCCCGATTTCAAGAATCGCTTCCGGGAAGTCGATAAAGTTCGCCGGAGTAACCCGGCGAGGTGCAATCAACTCATCGCGCTCCCGGTAGACCGGATGAAGCGGGTTTTGCGCAAAGACATGCTTGATATCGGTCACGAGCAGCTCCTGATGCTGCTGCTCGTGATGCAGCCCAATGGTAAAAACCGGTTCCATTTCCACGAGCAATTTTTCTTCCGCTTGCCCGAGTAATTCCTCGATGTGCTGATCGATCGACCTGCGAAACCGGTAGGTGTCGGAAAGTGTCGGACGCGAGATCAGCCCGCGCAGGTCCCGCCGATGCATGTCGCCTGCTGCGTTATAATAGGAGTTAAAGAGATAGGCGTATTGCGGGTTTTCCGGTCGGTAATCCGCCATCCAGACCTTGAGAATGAAGGTCTCGAAAAACCAACTAGTATGCGCGAGGTGCCATTTCGTTGGGCTGACGTCAGGCATCGATTGCACGACGCAGTCTTCCGGCTGGAGCGTTTCACAGAGCCGCTCCGTGAACCGGCGCACCTCGCGATAACGTGCCAGGAGGGTATTCCGGCGATCATTCGATCGGATCCCTGCGGCTTGCCGCGTTCGCGGCGCGACTTCGTCCATTGCTGGGGCGTTTTTCACTTCTGTTCGCGTTCCTGATCCAATTCTTCGCGCCTCGCCTCGAGCATCTGATCGTGGGCCGCTTCCTCGATCCCGCCGCTGACCAATTCCTCCCCGACGTTCTCATCTTCTTCGAAGCCACTTCTCGGTGCACGATGGCCGGAGGCACCCGGAACATCGTCGCGCTCACTTAGCTCATCGTCCACCTCATCGTCCACTTCTGGCGCATGCGACCCTTCCACGCCGATCAACTCATTCTTTGCCTGATGCCAGTCTGCCTCGGTAAATTCATCCGGATTTCGCTCGTCTATCATGGCGATTTCCCGCGCCCGCTTCTCCACCATCTCTGGAGACGGGACGCCGAGACCATCTCCGTGGAGGTTGATCTTCCCGTGCGGCGAGTGCGGTCGGTTATTCATAACTGGTAATACGCAAAGCGGACTCCAAACATTTGCATCGATGAGCCGGTTTTGCATCTCGCGCGTTCGGAGCTCACCGAATCGCCGACAAGGCGCTTCTGGCCGCGCCGTCGCCGGGCCGCAATTTTGGCGCCTCCGGGAGGAAATGGAATCCGAAACTTCTCAACCCGGCTCGCCGGATTCAAGGAAATAGAGAAGCCGCCAGATCCGGTCGGTCTGCCCGCGCTCGATCACCTGGACTGGTGTGGAACCATCGAGTGCCGGGTTCGGCTCTTTCAGCCAGCGGCCAACGTCTTTTGGTTTCATGAGACGAGAGAGGCTGTCGAGCAGTCGATCCATTTCGACGAGGGCACGCCGCACCGGAGCCGAGGGAGTTTTGCCGTTGCTCCAACCGGCGACCGCGCGGAGCGAGAAACCAGTCATGCGACTAAGAGTTTCCTGCCGCAGGCCAAACTTCTGGGCGATTTTTTCAATCGCCGGCGGCTCGGGCAGCCTCATGGCGGGGTGATAAACAGCGGCGGTTTCTTGGACGCGTGTGCTGATTTCGCTTCGCCGGGCCGTTTTCTTCTTTGCTTTCATGTTTCCACTCTAACTAGCGTCCGGCAGAAGAGCAAGCATTTGTTCATGCATATATGCATGTGACATTACTGCAAGCGGAGCCGGTCGAGTTTATCGGACTCGAGCACAGCAACCCGACTGCCTGTGCAATGATTCTCCGGAAGATAAACCACGTTCACACCCTGCGGTACCCGCGCCGAGGGCACGAGAAGACCTTCCCCGTTGTTGGAAAAAACGGCACGACCTATTGCTTGTGTCAGACTCTCCCGCCCGTGCTCCTGCGCCTTGCGCCAATCTTCCTCCCGCAGTGCGTCGAGGGTAAGGCCGAGTTGCGCGCGGATTGACGCATTCGTTAGGTCGAGAACCGCCCGCAATGAAAATTCGATCGCCACGAGGAGTCGCGGCGCACGGAAAGGCCAGGGAACATGCGCGTAGTCTGCGGTCGCGCGCGACTCCGCCACCGCTACCATGTCGAGAGTGCTGCCGTAAACCGCGCGAAAGGAACCGATCGCGTTCCAGCGCCCGCCATGAAGAAAGCTTCCCTGCCCAAGCAGGATACCTTTCGGGCTTGGGTAATCGAGGGTTGTCACCCGATATGCCGCACCGTTCCAAGGCCGCAACAACACGGTGTTTTTGGCCATCTTTTTGTAGAGCCTGCCAAAGGCCGGGTTCGCTCTGGTCTTCATAGCCTTAGTTTATCGCAGATCAGTCATCGAAAATCGAAGCGCGGCCAGGTGAAACGGATTAAAGCGGGTGGAAGTCTCCTGGATGACCTACAATGGTCCGAGGGTTGCACGCCCCAAGGAATCGCCCTACAGGTTGAGACAGACATCCGCCAGCCGGGATTCTACGATGACGCAACCGCGTGCTTGGTCTGGGGAGGCGGGGGCGGGAATCGAACCCGCGAATAGAGGTTTTGCAGACCCCGACCTTACCACTTGGCTACCCCGCCGATTTTAGGAACCGGAGCGTAGGCGCGCGCTTTCAGTGTGTCAACGAGCCGGCTCCCTTCATTCAACGCTCAACTCCAAATGCTTTCGGGGTTGAGGGTTGAACGTTGAACGTTGAACGTTGGCGCGATGTCCGGTCTTTCGTCCGTGCTGTTTGCCCGCGCCCGCCTGCGTATTCCCGGTGGAGTCAATTCGCCCGTGCGCGCCTTTCGCGGTCTGGGGCGCGAGCCGTTTTTCGTCGATCGCGCCGCAGGCGCCAACATCTGGGACGTCGATGGAAAGGAATACATCGACTATGTCGGCACGTGGGGACCGGCGATCCTCGGGCATGCCCCGGCGGTTGTGATCGACGCCGTGCGCGAAGCCGCCACCCGCGCAGTCAGTTTTGGAATTCCAAATCCGCTCGAGGTCGAGATGGCGGAACTGATCTGTCGCTGGGTGCCGTCGATCGAGAAGGTCCGGATGGTCAACAGCGGGACCGAAGCGACCATGTCGTGCGTTCGACTGGCGCGCGGCTTCACCGGGCGCGACAAGATCATCAAGTTTGAAGGCTGCTATCATGGGCATGTCGATTCGCTCCTCGTCCACGCGGGCAGCGGCGCTCTTACCCATGGGCAACCCGACAGCGCGGGCGTCCCGAAGGCGTTTGCCGGCCTGACGATCGCGCTGCCTTTCAATGACCTCGAGGCTGTGCGCGCCGCATTTCGGAGCAATCCAGGTGAGATCGCCGCGATCATCCTCGAGCCGATCCCAGCTAACGCCGGTCTCTATTTCCCGCAGCCCGGTTTTCTCGAGGGTCTCCGCGCTGAGTGCAGCGCGCACGATGCACTCCTCATTTTCGACGAGGTGATGACTGGCTTCCGCGTGGCGCCTGGTGGCGCGCAGGAAGTCTACGGAATCCATCCGGACCTCACTGCGCTCGGCAAAGTCATCGGTGGCGGATTGCCGGTCGGGGCCTTTGGCGGTCGCTCCGAAATCATGGATAAGCTTTCGCCACTCGGGCCGGTCTACCAGGCTGGCACGCTCTCGGGCAATCCCCTTGCGATGGCGGCCGGCCTCGCGCAACTGCGCGAATTGGAGCGAGTCGATGGCTGGAAGCAGCTCGAAAAGCTCGGCGCGCAGCTCGAGCAGGCAACGAAAAATTCGTTAGGCAAGACCAACGCAGAGGCGAGCTTTCATCGCATCGGCTCGATGTTTTGCCTCTTTTTCACTGCCGGGCCCGTGCTCAATCTCGAGGACGCGCGCCGGAGCGACATCGGCAGGTTCGTTCGCTTTTTCAATCACTGCCTCGACGCCGGCGTTTACTTTGCGCCCTCGCAGTTTGAAACCGGCTTCCTCTCGACTGCGCACCAACCGGAACAGATCGAGCAGACGGCGCGCATCGTGCACGAGGCGCTGGTGCAGGCTTCTCGTTAGGCCGGAGTCGCGCAAAACCTTTGCGTCCTTTGGCTCCCTGCACTAGGAAAAGCTCCTCGTGAGTCAAACTTCGCCGGTTCGCGTCCGTTCTCTCGCCAAGTTCTTCTTCGAGGGCGACCGCAAGTTTTTTGTCAAGGGCGCCACCTACGGACCATTCAAGCCGGACGCGGCCGGCGATTATCTCGGCGCCGCAGAGCAGGCGCGGCGCGACCTCGCGCAGATGCGCGAGCTGGGGATCAACGTGGCACGGATCTATCATCTGCCGCCGCGCTGGTTTCTCGATTGTTGCGCCGAAGCCGGCGTGCGTGTCCTCATCACGCTCCCGTGGGCCAAGCATGTCGAGTTTCTCACCCGGGCGAAAACACGGC
The DNA here is from genome assembly GCA_963742545.1 of uncultured Verrucomicrobiae bacterium. Lineage (GTDB taxonomy): Bacteria > Verrucomicrobiota > Verrucomicrobiia > Chthoniobacterales > UBA10450 > Palsa-1392. The sequence continues at coordinate 39,770 of CAVUMF010000011.1, forward strand.
GCGCGATCGTCAAGCTCGTGCGAGAGGCGGTCGCGAAACACGCCGGGCATCCCGCCATCTTTGGTTATCTGGTCGGAAACGAGATCCCGACCACCATGGTGCGCTGGCTGGGTGTGCGGCGGGTCACGGAATTCGTTGAAACCCTGATCCGCGTCGGCCGCGAAGCTGATCCGAACGTTCTCTTTTCCTATGCCAGTTATCCCCCAACCGAGTATCTCCTGCCGCAGAATGTCGATTTTTGCTGTTTCAACGTTTACCTGCACGATCAGAGTGACTTCGAAAAGTACCTCCTGCGCCTGCAAAACCTGGCGGAGGAAAAGCCGCTCATGCTCGGCGAGTTTGGGATGGATACGATCCGCCACTCGGAGGAGGAGCAGGCGCAAATGCTCAGCTGGCACGTCGACAGCGTGGTTCGTTGCGGCCTGGCCGGGACGATCTTCTTCGCCTGGACCGATGAATGGTACACCGGCGAACAGGAGATCACCGACTGGTCTTTCGGGCTCGTCAGGCGCGATCGCACCCCGAAGAAGTCGTTCTTTACCCTGCAAAAAAAACTCGGCCAGGACGACGCCTCGCTGCCGCATCGCGATCTGTCGCGTACGCCCTTTGTCTCGGTCATCGTCTGTTCCTACAACGGTGCGAAAACGCTCGCCGCGTGTCTCGAGTCGTTAGGCAAAATCAAATACCCGGCCTACGAGGCCATTTTGGTCGACGATGGGTCCACCGATAGCACTGCGGAAATCGCCGCCCGTTTTCCCAACATCCGCTACATTCGCCAGGACAATCACGGCCTGAGCTATGCGCGCAACGCCGGCGCCGCAGCCGCCAAAGGCGAGGTGCTGGCCTACACCGACTCCGACTGCATGGCCGATCCCGATTGGCTGTATTATTTGATCGGCACGCTCCTGAGCGGCGATTACGCAGGCGTGGGCGGCCCCAACATTTCGCCACCGGCGGAAAATTGGGTGCAGGCCTGCGTTGCGGCGGCGCCGGGCGGACCAAGCCACGTCCTGCTGACCGACACCGTGGCCGAGCACATTCCCGGTTGTAACATGGCCTTTTATCGCTGGGCCTTTGATACCGTCGGCGGCTTCGACATCGAGTATCGCAAGGCCGGAGACGACGTCGATTTCTGCTGGCGCCTGCAACAGGAAGGCCACGTCATCGCGTTTAGTCCGACCGCGATTGTCTGGCATCACCGCCGCTTCACTTTAAGAGCGTTTCGCAAACAGCAGGCCGGTTACGGCGAAGCGGAATCGATGCTGCGATTCAAGCACCTGATCTTTTTTGGCCCGACCGGGACCGCCAAATGGCGGGGCCAGATCTACGGTTCGCCGCGCTTCAGTTGGTTCATCAACCGTCCGATCATCTATCACGGAATTTTCGGTGAGGGGTTTTTCCAGTCGATCTACCCATCGCCGCAGTCGGAAATCGCGAACTATCTCAGCAGCATCGAATGGTTCGTGCTCACGCTCTTCTTGTTTGGGCTCGGAATTTTTCTTCCGGTGCTGCGGATCGTTCCCTATCTAATGCTTGGCGGCACGCTCTGCGTCGCGCTTTCCTACATGCTGCGGGCGCGCATCGAACCGAAGTTCGACACTGTAGCGGCGCGTTTGCTTGTCATGTTCCTCGCCTTCGCGCAACCGTTGGTGCGCGGCTGGAATCGCTACTTCACCTGGCTACAATTCAAGCGCACCCCGCGTGGCGTTATCGGGACGCACGAGAAAATGCCTTCGGGAAAAGCGGGACGAGGAAATCTGCGGGGGCGCGTCTACTGGAGCGAGGAGGGCGTGGAGCGAAATCTCCTCTTGAAGTCGATCTTCGCGTTGCTGGAGGAAGAAGGCTGGAGCTATTCCGCCGACACCGGCTGGAAGGAATGGGACATCCAGATCTACGGCAACTTTTTCTGGAGCGTCATCCTTCGGACCGTAACCGAATATCATGGCGGGCCTAAATGTCTGACGCGCGTGCGGCTTCGTTACCGCTTCGTCACCACGACGATCATCATCAACCTGCTCGTCCTCTCAATGATTATCTACCGCGATCTCAATAGTGGTGGGGTGGACTGGCGAATCTTGATTCCCTACGCGCTCTTCCTTCTCTTTCTCGGCACGCGCGCCCGGCGTCTCAAACGTCGGGTGGCTGAAATCGTGGATGTCGCGGCTTACCGGCTCGGCCTGCAGCGAATCGTCAAGGGAAAGACCGCCAATGTGGTTCGTTAGGCACGCGCGGCTCTGGCTCGCGCTCCTCGCTGAGGTTCTGCTCCTGACCGCGTTGCACCGTTTCGACGACTGGCGCTATGCCTCGATGCCGGTAAAGTTTGTCGAGACCGCGGTCTTGAGCGGGATCGCGTTCTTTGCCGCGGCCTCCTTCTTCGGCCAACTCCAAGCCGGACGCCGGGTGACGATCGTTTTTTGGAGTGTGGCGCTCCTTCTGCGCTTTGTTGTGCTCCCGCTCGAACCGGGCGACGACCTCTGGCGTTATCAGTGGGAAGGGAAGGTTCAGAACGCCGGTTTCAATCCCTACGTTCTCGCGCCTAACGACGAGCAACTGGCGCCTCTGCGTGCACAGTCCTCCGCTTGGAGCCAGATCAACCATCGCGAGTACAGCGCGATCTATCCGCCGGGAATGGAACTGATCTTTGCCGGGCTCAGTCGGCTTTCTGCCGGTGCGATCGTTTACAAACTGCTCTTTGCCGCGGCCGATCTGGCGGCAATTGCCGTGCTGCTCCGCCTGATCGGTGGCCGAACGCGCCATGCCGACGCTGCCTGGTATGCCTGGAATCCACTCGTCGCCTACAGCTTCGCCGGGGCGGCGCACTTCGACAGTTTGATGATTCTACCGATGCTCGGCGGCATTCTCTGTTTCGTGCGCAGCCGCTCCGCCGCCGATTCGGTCGGACAATGGCGCTGGGCCGTTTTCGGAGCGGTCGCGTTCGGCGCAGCTATTTCGATCAAGCTCGTTCCGGTGCTGCTTTTGCCAGTTTGTGTTTTCGGGCTTGGTCGCCGTGCCTGGGTGCTGGCCGTCAGTTTAGGAGTTCCTGCGCTCCTCAGTTTGCCCTTCGGATTCCCCGGAGTACCGATCTGGAAATCGTTGGGGCGATTCATTTATGTCGCGCGCTTGAACGACATGTTTTGGTGGATCGTCGAGGACACCTTCTGGCCAAATCCGCATCAGAAGAATTATCATTACAACGTCATCATCATTCTCGCGGTCTTGGTCGTTTCGCTGTTCTTCATCTGGAATTGGAAGCGCGGCTTGCTCTGGGTGATGGGGACGGCGCTCATCCTGAGCCCGGTGCTGCACCCTTGGTATTGCACGTGGATTTTGCCCTTGGCCGCCTGGCGACGAGTCGATGCCTGGCAGGTGCTCTCGGTCACGATTTTCGCCTACTACCTCTTTTGGAACGAGCGGCTCTTCATTCTTCCGTGGCACTCCGAGCCGTGGCTGCGCGGGTTCATCCTCATACCGCCGATCGTGGCCGCGCTCCTTGCCTTCCGGCGCAGGTCTCTGCTTAACGAATCGGCGGCTTAAAGGCGGCTTCGAGCGCGAAGCGAAAATCTTCCGGGATCGGCGCTTCGAAAAGGAGCCGCTCATTCATGCGCGGATGAGTGAAGCCGAGTTTCCAGGCGTGCAACATTTGGCGCGGCGCGCTGCCCTTCTTTCCGTAAAGCGCGTCGCCGATCACGGGATGTCCGAGATGGTGGAGGTGCACCCGAATCTGGTGCGTGCGCCCGCTGTGCAGCGCGCACTCGATCAGGCTGACGCCACCGCCGGATTGGAGAATACGGTAATCGGTCTTGGCGGTGCGGCCGCGGCGCGCATCGACACGCATTTTTTTTCGCTGCACTGGATGACGGCCGATCGCGGCGTCGATTGTTCCGCGGTTGCGTTTCAACGTCCCGGTAACGAGCACGAGATAGATTTTCGTTGCTTCCCGCTCGGCGAATTGTCGCGCCAAGGCTTGATGAGCTACGTCATTCTTAGCCACGACGAGGCAGCCGCTCGTTTCCTTGTCGAGACGATGCACGATCCCGGGCCGCTGCTTCCCGCCAATCCCGGAAAGGCTGGTGCAATGATGGAGGAGCGCGTTGACGAGCGTGTGCGTCTGGTTGCCGGCGCCGGGATGCACCACCAACCCAGGCGGCTTGTTGAGCACAAGCAGATCTTCGTCCTCAAAGAGAATCTCCAGCGGAATCTCTTCGGCCTGAGCCTCGATCTCCTCCAGCGGCGGGATCGTTAGCCTGACGACATGGCCGGCATGCACCGTCTCGCTCGGGCGCGCGTTTTTGCCCTGCAATTGCACCTCGCCGTTCCGAATCAACGCCTGCAGGCGCGAACGGGAAAACTCGGGCAACGCAGCAGCGAGGTAGCGATCCAGTCGCCAGCCGGCTCGTTCGTTAGGGACATTCAACTCTATCATCGGAGGCAGCGAACAAGCTCGCGCCCAAAGCCGCGGACGCAAAAGCGGAATTCCGCGATCTTGTTGCCGCGTTTCTCTCTGTCCGTGAAAAAGCAGCTGGCGCATGTTGTGCTCCCTGAGGAGCAATGCGCCCGCTTGCTTTGTTGCTCGCCGTCGGACTCGTCGGAGCGGTCGCGGCTGGACCGCAGCCGCTTTCGAACAAAGAGATCGCGCTCATGCTGCGCTCCGGTTATTCGAGCGCCGGCATCCTTGCCGAGATTACCCGCCGCGGCGCACTCGAGCCGCTCGACGCGGCCACGAAAAAAACACTGCTCGAGTTTGGCGCAACCGGGGAGCTAATCAGCGCTCTGGAGACGGGGACATTCAAGATCGACGGCGCTGCAGCGGAACTGGCACGGCAGCAAGCGGCGGAGGCGTCCGCACGGCAGGAAGCGCAGGCCGAGCAGACGTTTCGCGACGCCACCACGGTGCTCAGAGAGCAGAGCGCCCAGTCCACGGCCGCCGCGCCTTCCACGGACGCCTCAATCATGCGAGGTTTGCGCGATAAACTGATCGTTTGCCGCGACGGCGCGATTAGCCGCGCCTACGATCCAGCTCTCGAAAACAAGAAACTGATCGCACTCTATTTCTCGGCCCACTGGTGCGCACCGTGCCGCACGTTCACTCCCCAGTTGGTTGATTATTACAATCAGGTCGAGCCGCAGCACCCGGAGTTCGAGATCATCTTCGTCAGTTGCGACCGCTCGCGTTTCAACTGGGAAACCTACATGCGCGACAACAAAATGCCGTGGCCAGCGATCGACTACGATCAATTGTCTGGTCTGGGCGGCCTGCAACAAATCGGCGGCAGCGGCATCCCATCATTAGTCTTGCTCGACGCCACCGGGCACGTTCTCTCGAGTAGCTTTGAAGGCGACAAATATCTTGGCCCGCAAAAGGTTCTGGCCGACTTGCAGAAAATCTTTGCTGATGGTGCGAACACGCCCCTGGCTCAGCCGCACTAAGGATTATTCCTCGCTCCGGTTGCGATACCCGGAAACAAACGCGTGGCGAAACTCGTCGAAGCGGCCGGCCTCAATCTCGCTCCGGGCCCGTTTCATCAATTCGAGATAGAAATGCAGGTTGTGCAGGGTGATCAGTCGGAGGCCGAGAATCTCTTCTGCTTTGATCAGGTGACGGATGTAACCGCGGGTGAATTCCCGGCAAGCCGGACATTCGCACCTTTCTTCAATCGGGCCGTCCTGCAGAGCGAACTCTGCATTTTTTAGATTGATCGTGCCGCCGGCGGTGAAGGCGGTTCCGTTGCGCGCAAGGCGCGTCGGGAGGACGCAGTCGAAGAGGTCAACGCCACGGGCGACTAGCTCGAGCAATTGCGGCGGGGTCCCGAGACCCATCGCATAGCGCGGCTTATGGTTAGGCAAAAACGGCTCGCTCCATTCGACCGCCTGCATCATTTCCGGCTCCGGTTCTCCCACACTCACGCCGCCGATGGCGTAGCCGTCGAAACCGATTTGCACTGTGGCTTCGGCACTCGCCCGGCGGAGATCCTCGAAGGTTCCACCCTGGACGATCCCGAAGAGGAGCTGGCGCTCAATTTCTGAATTCTGAATTCTGATTTCTGATTTTGCTTTGCAACGCTGCGCCCAGCGCGCCGTCATTTCCAAACTACGCGCCGCGTAATCATGCTCACACGGATAGGGCGGACACTCGTCGAGCACCATTGCGATGTCGCTACCCAGGGTCGCCTGGATTTCCATCGCGATCTCCGGGGAGATGAAGGTCGGCGTGCCGTCGAGGTGATTTTGAAAGTGCACGCCCTCTTCCGTGATTTTGCGCAGCTTCGCGAGCGAGAAAATCTGATAGCCGCCGCTGTCGGTCAGGATCGGGCCGTCCCAGTTCATGAAGCGATGCAGTCCGCCAAAATGCCGCATCACCTCCATGCCTGGCCTAACGAAAAGGTGGTAGGTGTTGCCAAGAATGATCTGCGCCTCGATCTCGTGCAACTCGCGCGGGCTCACTCCTTTTACCGTGCCTTGTGTGCCCACCGGCATGAAAGCCGGCGTCTCGATCAGACCGTGCGCCGTTGTCAGGCGACCACAGCGTGCCTTGCTTGCCGGATCGGTGGTGAGGAGTTCGAACATTCGCGGCTACGTTCGGGAACCGGGCCGCACTGGCAAGCGGGAAGACTCCCTCTCCATATGCTAAGTGATCGGATGGCCGATCCCATTCCAAACACCATCGCGAGCGCGACCGAACTGGTCGTCCGGTTTGGGAATCACGTCGTGCTCGATCAGGCCTCGGTCACTTTCCTGGAAGGTGAGCGGGTCGGATTGGTCGGGCGCAATGGTTCCGGCAAATCGACTTTTCTCCAGATCGCGGCCGGCCTGATGGCGCCCGATGCCGGCGAATTCAATCGTCGCCGCGACCTCGTGGTTGGCTACATGCCGCAGATGTTCGAGCTCGATGAAACTGCGACGGTCCATGCCAGCATCCTGGCTGGCGCGCAGCGGGTTCTCGATTTGATCCGGGAATACGAAAATGCTCCGCCGGAAAGCGCGCGCAGCGGGATCCTGCTCCAACAGATCGAACACTTCGACGGCTGGAATCTCGAGCATCGAATCAAGAGCCTGATCACCAACCTGCACGCACCCGAGCCGGAGCGCGCGGTCGCGACCTTATCTGGCGGCGAGAAACGGCGCGTCGCGCTTTGCCGCGCCCTCCTCGCTCGGCCCGATTTCCTGATTCTCGATGAACCGACGAACCATCTCGACACCGGCTCGATCGAGTGGCTGGAGGATTTTCTCGCCCGCTACAACGGCACCGCGCTGTTCGTGACGCATGATCGCTATTTTCTCGACCGCGTCGCGACCCGTGTCGTCGAGCTTTCGCGCGGTAAATTTTACAGTTACGCCGGCAACTACACCGATTACCTGCTGGCGCGCGCCGAGCGGCAGGCGGTCGAGGAGATGCAGGAGAACAAGCGCCAGAAATTTCTCAAGCGCGAGCTGGCCTGGGTGCGCAAAGCGCCCTCCGCGCGCCGGACGAAATCAGTCGATCGGGTCGAGCGCTATTTCGAAATGTCCGCGCAGGCAGCGCCCGAAGCGGAACTCGACGTCGAGCTCATCATCCCGCCAGCGCCGAAGCTGGCGAATCGTGTGATCGAGTTGCGCGGAGTCGGACTGGAACTCGGCGGTCGAACGTTGATCGAAAATTTTTCGCTCAACCTCGTTGCAGGCGAGCGTCTCGGAATTGTCGGGCGCAACGGCCTCGGGAAATCCAGCCTCCTCAAGATCATACTTGGCCAACTCGCTCCGACGCGCGGTGAGGTCGAGATCGGCGCGCGGACCGAGATCAACTACGTCGATCAAAACCGTCTGCTGCTCGACGACACGAAGACAGTCTGGGAGGAGGTGGGCGAGGGGAGCGAGTTCGTTGGTCTGGGCGAGGAGAAGATCACCCTGCGAGGCTACCTGCGCCGTTTTCTTTTCACCGAGGAACGGATCAATACGAAGATTGATCAACTGAGCGGCGGCGAACGCAGCCGCGTGTTGCTGGCGAGGATTTTGAAGCACGGCGGCAACGTCTTGATTCTCGATGAGCCGACGAACGATCTCGATCTTGGCACGCTGCGACTGCTGGAGGAGGCGCTCGTGGCGTTCCAGGGGAACGTGATTGTCGTCAGTCATGACCGGTATTTCCTGAACCGAGTTTGCACATCGATCCTGGCCTTCGAGGGCGACGGCTGCCTTCATTACACCGTCGGCAACTACGATTATTATCTCGAAAAACGGGCGGCGATTGCAGAGCCACCCGCAGCCGGGGTTTCCGCTGTCACGGCAGCGGGCGAGGCACGCCGCTCTCGCCCGAAGCCGCGGAAATTGAAATGGAAAGAGGAACGCGAACTGGAAGGAATGGAAGCGGCGATTCTCGCGGCGGAAGGCGAAGTCGCACGCATCGAAGGACTCTTCGCTGATCCGCAGTTCTTCATCGAGCACGGGGCGAATTTTGCGAAACATGAGGCTGAACTGCGCCTGGCGCGAGATACGGTTGCACGGCTTTACAGCCGTTGGGAAGAGCTGAGCACCATTGCCCGGTCGGCCACCTGATGGCGCAGGGAGACGGGCGCGATCGAGCTCCTGCGAAACGCAGCCATTGCAAGAAACGGCCTTGTCTTCTTCTCCGCAAATTAGCGACCGGGCCGGATTCTCGCTTTCAACCAGTCAATTTCACTTTTCATCGACGGAAGTTTTCCGGAGTCTCGCGCGTTGTCTCCAATGGCAAAACGTTACCTTTTCCGCGTGGGCCCTGCCTTGGCTGTGCTTGTCCTCTCTTCCTGCGCGACTGTCCCTCCCGCTCCTCCTCCTCCTGCTCCCGGCGGCTTCGCCGGCGGATCTGGCGGGGGCGATCTCGTAACAAGGAGCACTGGATTTCGATTCCCCGCGCGGGTCGGCCTCTTTGTCCGTGACGACAGCCAGCAATACGACGAGGCGGGGCAGGATCTGTCGGTCACGTACCAGGCAGGCGTTTTGATCGTGGCAACCGTCTACGAATATCCAACCGGCGGCAAAATGCTGGAGACGGAATTCGCCGACCGGAAAGACGAGGTCAAATCAGTCCACAAGGATGCCCGGCTTTTGCGGGACGAGGAAGTGACGATTCGTCCGGGACGCAAGTCGCGCCGCGGGCGCAAGGCGGTTTTCGTGCTCCAACCGGGATTCGCATATCATTCCGAGCAGCCTTATCAATCCGATCTCCTTATTTTCCAACGAAAAGGTCGCTTTGTTGTGTATCGGTTTTCCTATCCAGCCGCGCATCGCGAAAGAGCGGAAATCGAGATTACGAAATTCATCGACGCCCTGTCTTGGCCGGAAATTGATCCACCCGCCATTCGTTAGGCGCGTGGCCCATTTTCCTTTCCTGACGGCAACCCAGCCGGAGCGAGGGCACTGGGCGGGGCGTGTTGGCAGCGATTCGAAGTCGCATCTCCGCGCCAAAATATTCTTGCGAGGCAATAATTTGTTTCTATATTGCGCGCTCTCCGTATCAGGTGCGTGAGGCAGGGGACACGGCTTGAGCGGTTTTTTTGTCGTCTGAAACTTCACTGTTTCGCGACCGGAATGTACGAAAATGCCAACGATTAATCAGCTTATTCGCAAGGGACGAAAGAAGGTCTCGGTGAAATCAAAATCACCAGCCCTGAAGAATTGTCCGCAGCGGCGGGGTGTCTGCACTCAGGTGATGACGCGGACGCCGAAGAAGCCGAATTCCGCCCTGCGCAAAGTGGCCAAAGTGCGCCTGACGAACGGCCAGGAAATCATCGCATACATTCCGGGTGAAGGGCACAATTTGCAGGAACACTCGATTGTTTTGGTGCGCGGCGGACGGGTGAAAGATTTGCCGGGCGTGCGTTATCACATCGTGCGCGGCACGCTCGACTCGTTAGGCGTGGACGGTCGCCGCCGGAGCCGTTCCAAGTACGGCGCGAAACGGCCGAAGGCTGCGGCTGAAGGCGAGAAGGGCGCGAAGAAGAAATAACCAGGTTTTTCCATGTCTCGTCGTCGCAAAGTTTACAAGAAAGAGGACAAGGTCGACTCGCGTTACGGTAGCGTGGCGGTCGCGCGGCTCATTTCCACCGTGATGAAGCGCGGCAAGAAATCGCTCGCCGAGCGCATCGTGTATACCGCGATCGACAAGTCGCGCGAGGGTTCCGACGCGGTCGATCCGCTTGAAGTCGTGAACAAAGCGCTCGAAAATGTGCGCCCGCGTCTCGAAGTGAAATCACGACGGGTTGGTGGCGCGACTTATCAGGTGCCGATGGAAGTGACTGCTTCCCGCCAAGTTTCGCTCGCCATGCGCTGGATCGTGACCTACGCCGACAACCGCCGCGGGATGCCGATGGCCGAGGCACTCGCCCACGAATTGCGCGACGCCGCCGCCGGCCAGGGCAACGCGATCAAGAAACGCGACGATACTCACAAGATGGCGCAGGCGAACCGCGCCTTTGCTCATTTCCGCTGGTAAAGGATTTTCAATGGCTACTGCGACTCTCGATAGACCCGTGACGACGAATCCGAATTCGCCCGACCGCAAGTTCCCGCTTGAGAGAACACGGAATATCGGCATCGCGGCGCACATTGATGCTGGCAAGACGACGATCACCGAGCGCGTTTTGTTCTACACCGGCATGATCCACAAGATGGGTGAGGTCCACGAAGGCACGACCGTCACCGACTGGATGGAGCAGGAACGCGAACGCGGGATCACGATTACTTCCGCCGCGACGACCTGCTCCTGGGCACAGCGCAAGGAAGAGGGTGTTTACAAGATTTTCGAGGGAATCAAGCAGCGGATTAACATCATCGACACACCGGGACACGTCGATTTCACGGCCGAGGTGGAACGTTCGTTACGCGTGCTCGATGGCGCGATCGCGGTTTTTGACGGTGTCGCCGGCGTGCAGCCGCAATCAGAAACGGTTTGGCGCCAGGCGACCAAATACAACGTCCCGCGACTGGCTTTCGTTAACAAGATGGACCGCGTCGGCGCGAACTTTGAGACGTCGATCGAGAGCATCCACAACAAACTGGGCGCGAATGCCTGGCCCGTTTTGCTCCCGCTGGGCAGGGAAGATCAGCTCCGCGGTCAACTCGATATCATTAACAGGAAGGCGATCATTTATTCCGATGACGATCAGCTTGGATCGACCTATGAGGTGACGGATTTGCCTGACGAGCACAAGGAGGCGGTGGACAAGGCCTACGCTGATCTCGTCGAACAGATTTCCAACATTGACGACGAAGTCGCGGAAGCCGTCCTCGAAGAACGCGAGGTCACGCCCGAGATGCTGAAGGCGGGGATTCGCCGGCAGACGATCGCGAACAAATTTGTGCCGGTAATCGGGGGCTCCGCCTTGAAGAATATCGGTGTGCAATACCTGGTTGATGCGGTGGTCGATTATCTTCCGAGTCCGCTTGATATTCCGCCGGCGAAAGGCCAGAACCCCGATACGCTCGAGCCGATGGACGCCCCGACCGACGACAACGGCACGTTCTGTTCGCTTGCCTTCAAGTTGTGGAGCGATCCATTTGTCGGGAAGCTTGTTTTCTTCCGCGTCTATTCTGGGACGCTTTCAAAGGGCGACACGGTTTACAACCCACGGACGAATAAGCGCGAGCGCATCTCACGGCTTATCCAGATTCAGGCCGACAAGCGCGAAGACATCGAGACGTGTTACTCGGGCGACATCGCGGCCATCGTCGGAATCAAAAACATCACGACCGGCGACACGCTTTGCGATGAGGATCACCCGATCCTGCTCGAGCCGCCGTCGTTTCCTGATCCCGTCATCTCGATGGCGATCGAACCGAAGACCAAGCTGGATCAGGAAAAAATGGCTACCGCGCTCCAGCGCCTCGCCGAAGAAGATCCGACATTCCGTGTTTACACCCACGAAGATACCGGCCAGACGATCATCGCCGGCATGGGCGAGCTACACCTCGAGATCATCCGCGACCGCATGTTCCGGGAGTTCAAGGTGGACGCGAACGCGGGTAAACCGCAGATCGCCTATCGCGAAACCATCACGGCCGGTGCGCACGGCGTTGGCAAGTTGATTAAGCAATCCGGCGGCCGCGGTCAATACGGTCACGTGGAAGTGGACGTGCGCCCAACCGAGCGTGGCAAGGGTCTCGTGGTCGAGAACAAGATCGTCGGTGGCACGATTCCGCGCGAATACATCCCGGCGGTCAAGAAGGGGATCGACGAAGCCGTGCTCAACGGTGTACTCGGCGGTTATCCGGTGGTCGATGTCGAGGTCGATATCGTTTACGGAAGCTTCCACGAAGTCGATTCGAATGAATTGGCCTTCAAACTCGCCGCGATCTTTGCGATGAAGGACGGCTTCAAGCAGGGCAAATCAATCCTCCTCGAGCCGATCATGAAGGTGGAAAACATCACCCCGGAAGAGTATCAGGGCGACATCATCGGCGACTTGAACCGGCGCCGGGCCAAAATCAACAGCATCGAGGCGCGGGGCAACCTGACGATCGTGAACGCCGAGGTGCCGCTGGCGGAAATGTTCGGTTACGCCACCGCGATTCGCTCGCTTTCGAAGGGCCGCTCCAGTTATTCCATGGAGCCTTCACACTTTGAGCCGGTGCCGGCCAACCTCGTGAGCGCGATTCTCGACCAGAAGGAGACGAAATAATATGGCCGACGCGCAACGCATCCGAATTCGTCTCAAGGCGTTCGATCATCGAATGCTCGACCAGTCGGCGGTCGACATTGTCGAGACTGCGAAGCGCACCGGCGCCCGCGTCGCCGGCCCGATTCCGCTGCCGACCTTGATCGAAAAATTTACCGTTAACCGCTCCCCGCACGTCGACAAGAAGTCGATGGACCAGTTTGAAATCCGCACCCATAAGCGCCTGCTCGACATCATCGAGCCGACCGCCAAAACGGTGGATGAGCTGAAGAAGCTCAACCTGCCTGCGGGCGTGGACATCACGATTAAGATCTAGCGCCCCCCGATAATACTTTTGCCAGGCCAACGACATGAGCATCGGACTTTTAGGGAAGAAAATCGGCATGACCAGCGTCTACGACGCCAATGGCAAGCTGCGTCCGGTGACTGTCATCGCGGCCGGAGATAACACTCTGTTGCGTCGCCTAACGATTGAGAAAGACGGTTATTCCGCGATCCAGGTCGGGTTCGATGCGCAGAAGGAATCGCGGGTGACAAAGCCGTTGCTTGGCGGATTTTCCAAGGCTGGTTCGGAACCAAAGAAACTTGTGAGGGAATTCCGTCTCAAGGACGACGCGCCCGAGGGTGAGATCAATCTGGCGGTGACGCAGTTTCAGGCTGGCGATTACGTCGATGTTGTCGGCAAGTCCAAGGGCAAGGGTTTCCAAGGCGTGATGAAGAAACACAATTTTGCCGGCCAGGGCGCGGCGCACGGTTCCAAGACGCACCGGCGCAACGGCGCGATTGGCAATCGTTCCACGCCAGGCCGTATCTGGAAAAACATGGGCATGCCCGGTCACATGGGCGACGAGCGCGTGACGGTGCAGAACCTTCAAGTCCTGCAGGTTCGTGAAGCAGACAAAGTGATTTTGATCAGCGGCGCCGTTCCCGGCGCGAACGGCAGCTACGTCGTCGTTCGTCCCGCCTTGAAGAAACCAGCCGAGGTCAGTAAATGAGCGCGAAAGTCCTGACAACTGCCGCCGCCAAAGAGGCGAAAATCAATTTGATCGAGAACGGTCGCGGAACGCAGGCCATGCATGACGCGGTGGTCGCGATGCGCGCAGCGCGCCGTTCCGGTTCGGCCAATACAAAGACGAAAGCCGACGTCAATCTCTCCGGCGCCAAGCCGTGGCGACAGAAGGGCACCGGCCGGGCACGCGCTGGTTACAAGTCGTCCGTCATCTGGCGTGGCGGCGGGGTCGTCTTTGGTCCGAAACCGCGGGATTACACCAAGAAAGTTTCGAAGACGGTTCGCCGGCTTGCCTTCCAAAAAGCGCTCAGCGAACGGATCAAAGCCGGCGACGTGCTGACGGTTGAAAGTTTCAGCGTAAAGGAACCGAAGACCAAAACATTCGTCAGTCTGATCAAGGGTCATACCGATGCGAAGAAGGTGCTGCTCATCTCGGACTCGTTCGATGAGAATTTTTATCGCTCGGCGCGCAACGTGAAGCCGGTGCTGCTCGCGACTGCCGGCGAGGTGAATACCGAGCAACTGCTCGCCTTCGACAAGATCATCGTGTCCGGGAAGGCGCTCGAGCAATTGGCAGAAAGGACGACCCGTTCATGAACGAGCCCTACGACTTAATCCAGACGGTGCAGTTGACGGAGAAGGCTTCGTTGCTGGGCGAAAAGCTCAACAAGTATGTCTTCCGAGTCAGCCCGCGCGCGAACAAGATCCAGATCAAGCAGGCGATCGAGCTTCTATTCAAGAAGAAGGTCGTGGATGTGAACACCTGCAATTACGCCGGTAAAAAAAAGCGCCAACAGCGGGCTGATTTTGGTCGCAAGGCGCACTGGAAAAAAGCCATCGTGACCCTGGGAGAAGGCGAGAAGATCGATCTCGTCTAGTTGATTTATGGCACTCAGAAATTTTCGCCCACTCACACCGGCGCTGCGTTTCAAGTCGCTTCCGATGTTTCAGGAAGTGACCAAGTCGCAGTCCAGGCCGGTCAAGAGTCTGACCGAGCCGAAGAAGAGGAGCGGCGGCCGCAACAACAAGGGTCGTCTCACTTCCCGCCACATCGGCGGCGGTCACAAGCAAAAGTATCGCAAGGTCGATTTCAAACGCCGGAAGCGCGGCGTGCTCGCGGACGTCATGGCGATTGAATATGATCCCAATCGCACCGCGCGCATTGCACTGCTCAAATACAGCGACGGCGAGCAGAGCTACATTCTTGCACCAGACGGCCTCGAAGTCGGCACCAAGGTAACCGCAGGTGAAAACGCGCCGCCCAAAGTTGGCAACGCGCTTCCATTGAGCGCAATTCCATTAGGCGCAAATATTCACTGCATCGAAATTATGCCAGGACGCGGTGGACAGATCGCGCGCAGCGCCGGTCAGCAGGCCACGTTGAGCAACCGCGAAGGCGGTTATGCGCTGGTGAAACTGCCGTCGGGCGAGATTCGCCGGATTCACGACAGCGCATACGCAACCATCGGCCAGGTCGGCAACGTCGACCATATGAACGTCTCGAGTGGCAAAGCCGGGCGGACACGCTGGCAGGGTCGCCGGCCGCATGTGCGCGGCATGGTCATGAACCCGATCGATCACCCAATGGGCGGCGGTCAGGGCAAATCGAAGGGCGGCGGCGGGCGGCATCATCCGGTCAGCCCGTGGGGCCAGCTCGCGAAAGGTTTTAAGACGCGCGCCAAGCGCAAGGCGAGCGACCGTTTCATTCTGGAAAGGAGAAAGTCGAAGAAGAAAGCTAAGTAACGTGAATCTTTAAATCGTGCATCGGTGGAGAAAAGCGCTGATCGACGAATCGCGATTCACAGATCTCGAATTTCGATTTCAACACATGAGCAGATCGTTAAAAAAGGGACCCTTTGTAGAGCCGCATCTTCTCGAGAAGATCGACAAGATGAACAACTCAGGCGTGAAGAAACCGGTTAAAACCTGGTCGCGCCGTTCGATGGTGACCCCGGACTTTGTGGGGCACACCTTCCTTGTCCACAACGGCAAAATTTTTCAATCCGTGTTCGTGACCGAAAATATGGTCGGCCACAAACTCGGCGAATTTTCACCTACCCGAATTTTTAAGAAGCACGGTTCGCATACGGCGAAGGTGACCAAATAATTGAGGGTTGAAATTGAGAGTTGAGAGAAGAGAGACGGCGGCGACGCGGCTCTCACGCCTCAACTACCTGGTTTCAACTTGTCTGCTGCTGTCGGCTGGAAGGCTGGCGGCACAGCAAAATAGTTCTTTGTCAGATCCAAATCTTGAAGCCGCAGATGCGCAGGTGACGTCGGAAACGTTGCTTTCGCAGAATGATCATTTGCGCAAACAACTCTCGCTCGACCGCGAAACGCAGAAGACGCTGACCGACAGTCTCGTCGTCTCGAACGCAGAGGCGGAGTTGTTTCGCCGGAAGTATTCCGAGCTGCAAACGCGCATGGACACACTGGGGATTGAAGCGGTCAGCAAGGACCGGGCAAAGCTCGAACAGCGTCTTTTGAAAGCGGTCAGTGACCTCCAACTGATGAACAGGGAGAAAGAAGCTTACCGCGAACAATTGCTGAAGCTGAGCGAGACGATGCTGCGCTATGTAAAAACCACGGAGAAGGCGGACCCGCAGGCACGCGCGGAAGTGGAAGCGCAAGTGCGCGCGACCAACCAGCTCCTGATGAAGAATGACGAAGCTTTGCCTAACGAGGACGCGGCGCTGGACCTGATGGACGGGAAAGTCCTGAGTGTGAAAGAAGAGTGGGCGCTGGTGGTGGGCAACCTCGGTGCGCGACAGGGAGTGAAAATCGGGATGCCGCTGCGCGTGGTGCAGGGCGGGAAAACGATCGCGACCCTGAGGGTGGTGGATGTGCGCGAGAGGATCAGCGGGGCGGTGATTCAGGAATTGGATTCGGAAAAAGTGAAAATAAAAGTAGGCGATCGCCTCCAGGTGGATGCGCGCCAGAATATAAGCTTAAAGTAAATGCAAGTTAGCTCGACATATCGTTACGCGAAGATTTCGGCGTTCAAAGCGCGCGAAGTCACTCGTGCCATTCAGGGCCTGCCGGTTTCGGCGGCGCTCGATCTGGTGGCGTTCAGCCCAAAAAAGGCGGCGGCGTTAATCAGCAAAACGCTGAAGAGCGCGGTCGCGAACGCGGAGAACAACGCAAACCTGCGCGTCGAAGGACTCGTGGTGAAGGAAGCGACCGTGGGCGAAGGCCCGACGATGAAGCGGATGATGACACGGGCGCGCGGCAGCGGGAGCACGATCCGCAAACGTAGCAGCCATATTCGAATCATTTTGACCGACGAGATCGAGATCAAGAAGCGCGAAAAGAAATCGAAGCGGACCGGCGGCGCGAAGAAGAAAAAGGCGCCTGCCGCGAAAGCGACCAAGGTTGAGCCAAAAGTCGAGACTCCTACCGAGGAAGCGGGAACGAGCACGGAGAAATCAGAAAGCTAATTCATGGGACAGAAAGTTAATCCAATCGGTTTTCGTCTCGGGGTGAACCGCGACTGGCGTTCGCGCTGGTATGCCTCGCCCCAGGAGCTGCCGGCATTTTTGCATAGCGACATCCAGATTCGCGACTACGTGAAGAAGAAGCTGCAGTTCGCGGCCGTCTCGAAGATCATCATTGAGCGCGCCTGGAACAGCATTCGCGTGACGATTCACACCGCGCGTCCCGGGATCGTGATCGGACGCAAAGGCGCCGAAATCGAGAAAATGACCGAGGAAATCTCGAAGATGGCGCAGGGCAAGCAGATCAAGATCGATATCCAGGAGATCAAGACGCCGGAACTCGATGCGCAGCTCGTGGCGGAAAACGTCGCGCTCCAGATCGAGCGCCGGATCGCCTATCGCCGCGCGATGAAAAAAGCGGTGCAGATCGCGATGGATTTTGGGGCGCAGGGCATTCGCCTGCGCAGCTCGGGCCGGTTGAACGGCGCGGAGATTTCCCGCTCCGAGTGGTATCGGGAGGGCAAGGTTCCGCTGCATACGCTGCGCACGCCGATCGATTACGGCTTCGCCGAGGCCAATACCGTTTACGGCAAGATCGGGGTGAAATGCTGGATTTGTAAGAAGGAAGAGGCGCCGGAAGCCCCGGCCAATGCGCCGGGCCCGACACCGGAGCCGGCATCCGCCGCCTAGGGAATTAAGAAGGAGAGATTGTCATGCCATTGATGCCCAAACGAGTGAAGTATCGCAAGACCCAGCGGGGAAGCCGCAAGGGCACGGCTTCGCGCAATCTTCGGATCGACTTTGGCGAATTCGGCCTCCAGACTCTGGAGCGCGCCTGGATTACCAACACCCAGATCGAAGCCGCGCGAGTTGCGCTGACCCGCAATATGAAGCGCAAAGGCAAACTCTGGATCCGCATTTTCCCTGACAAATCGGTCACTTCGCGTCCGCCGGAGACCCGCATGGGTAAGGGTAAAGGCCAGCCCGAATACTGGGTCGCGACGGTGCGGCCGGGAAATATTCTGTTTGAATTGGACGGCGTGCCGGAATCGGTTGCGCGCGAATCCCTCCGGCTCGCGGCCGACAAACTGCCGGTGCGGACGAAATTCCTGACCCGTCACCACGTCGCGGTCTAACGACTAACGAGAAATGAAATTCAAGGAATTACAGGAGATGAGCACGGATGAGTTGCTGACCAAGAAGCGCGATCTGCGCCAGGAAAGCCTGCATCTTCGTTTGCAACAGCAGAGCGGTCAGCTCGAACAGCCGAGCCGTCTGCGGCTCTTGCGCCGCGATGTGGCCCGGGTTGAGACAGTGCTCACAGAACGCAACAAGACGGCTGCGACGAAGAAGTAACTATCATGGACGAAGCGACTAGGCAGGAAAATCCGACGAGCGAATCAGATCGCGGCACGCGCAAGACGCGGGTCGGCGAAGTGATTTCGAGCGGGATGAACAAGACGATCGTTGTTCGAACCGTGACGCGTGTGCCGCACGTGAAGTTCGGCAAGATCGTCAAACAACAGAAGAAATTTTACGCTCACGACGAGGAGAACAAGGCGAAGACCGGAGACAAGGTGCGCATCATGGAGACGCGTCCGCTGAGCAAGCTCAAGCGCTGGCGCCTGGTCGAAGTGGTGCAGAAATAGAGAGACTTTTATGGTTTACCTGAGATCCAGATTGGATGTGGCGGACAACAGCGGCGCGCGGATGGCGACGATGATCGGCGTGATCGGCAAGGGCGGCGCGCAATCGGCTGGTATCGGCGACGTCATTACCGCGAACGTAAAAGAAGCGAGTGCCACCGGAACGGTCAAGAAGGGCGACGTGGTGCGGGCAGTGTTGGTCCGCACCAGGCAACCGATTCGGCGCGACGATGGTTCGCTTTTGCGTTTCGACAACAACGCCATCGTGATTATCGACAAGGATCTGAACCCGCGCGGCACGCGTATTTTTGGGCCGGTCGCGCGCGAGCTGCGCGAGCGCAATTTCATGAAGATCGTCTCGCTGGCTCCAGAAGTTTTATGAATCGGATCAAGCACCACGTGAAAAAGGGCGACCACGTCGAAGTGATCTCGGGCAATTTCCGGGGTTCGACCGGCAAGATTCTTCAGGTGTTGCCGAAGAAGAATCGCGTTTTGATCGAGGGAGTGCGCCTGATCAAGAAGCACCTGCGCAAATCGCAGGATAACCCCTCGGGCTCGATCGCGGAACGCGAAGGCCCGATCCACATCTCAAACGTGAAGCTGGTCGAACGCGAGAAGGAGGCGAAGAAGAAGGAGAAAGCGAAAGCGGCGACGGAGAAAAAGGCGAAGAAAGACGAGTAAGGCTCACGCTTTGTCATCCCGACTATCATCATTTTAGAAAATGGAAAACGAATTTTACCGCGAATACAAAGAGCGCGTGGTCCCGGCACTGCGCGAGCAGCACGGTTACAAGAACGATCACGAGATCCCGAAGCTTGAAAAAGTTGTGATCAACACTTCCGTCGGCTCGCAATCGGACGTGAAACAGGCGCTGGAAGACGCCAAGACTGAACTCGCGCTTATCACCGGCCAGAAGCCGGCGGAGACCCGTGCCAAGAAGAGCATCTCGAATTTCAAACTGCGGAAGGATCAGGCGATCGGCGCCATGGTCACCTTGCGCGGCGAGCGCATGTATGAATTCATGGAGCGTCTGATCAAGGCCGCACTGCCGCGCATCCGCGACTTTCGCGGCATTCCTCCGAAAGGATTCGACGGCCACGGCAATTACACGCTGGGCGTTTCCGACCAGTCAATTTTCCCCGAAGTCGAGCTCGACAAAATCAAGCGCAACATTGGTTTTGATGTTACAATCGTGACCACCGCGCGAACTGACGAAGAGGCCAAATCGCTCCTTAGCGAAATGGGGATGCCCTTCAGCGACCGGGCGAAGAAGCCCGTCGCACAAGCCGCCTAGCGAATTTACATGAGTACTGTCACTGATCCTATTGCCGACCTTCTGGCGCGCGTGCGCAACAGCACGCAAGCGCAGAAGCTGGAAATGTATGTCCCTTACTCCAAGGTCAAGAGCGAGATCATTCGCATCTTGAAGGAGGAGGGTTACGTCGCCGACTACGAGCTGGATACGACGGCGGCGCATCCGCGGATCAAAATCACAAACAAGATTTCGAATCGCAGCAGCGCCATCACCGGTTTGAAGCGCGTGAGCCGTCCTGGTTTGCGGCGTTATGTCGGCGCGGATGAAATTCCGCGTGTCCTCGGCGGCATGGGCACGGCGATTCTATCCACCTCGCGCGGCGTGATGTCAGGGCGCGAGGCGAAGAAACAAAAAGTGGGAGGCGAGTTACTGGCTTACGTCTGGTAGCCCTGGAGTTATGTCACGGATTGGAAACAAGGCGGTCGAAATTCCCGCCAAAGTCAAAGTGAACATCGACGGCAGCGGCAAGGTCGCGGTCGAGGGTCCGAAAGGGAAGCTGGATTGGAAGCTACCCCGAGGCATCAAGGCGAGCGTGGCCGGCAACGAGGTATCCTTAGTGCGCGACGCGGAGACGCGCAGCGTGAAAGCGCTGCATGGTCTTTCTCGCGCCCTGATTAACAACATGGTTGTTGGGGTGAGCGAAGGTTTCACCAAAAATCTTGAAATCGAGGGCGTCGGCTTCAAGGCCGCAGTCCAGGGGAAGAATCTCAATCTCAGCCTCGGGTTTTCGCATCCGGTACTCTTTCCGATTCCGCCGGATATTAAGATTACCGTGACTGATAACACCAAGATTGCGATCCAGGGGGTTGACAAGAAAACCGTCGGGCAGGTCGCGGCCGACATTCGCCGCTATTACCCGCCGGAACCGTACAAGGGCAAGGGCGTTCGTTACGCGGGCGAGCAAATTCGCCGCAAGGAAGGCAAAACCGTTCAATAGTTAGTCATGGCTACGATCAATCGAAAAGTCATTCGCGGCCGCATTCATAGCCGCATCCGGCGCAAGGTCTCAGGCACCGCGGAACGTCCGCGTCTCTGCGTTTATTTTTCCGGCAAACATGTTTACGCCCAGGTCGTCGATGACGAGGCAGGGCGCACGCTGGTTTCGGCCGGCACGACCGAGAAGGCGTTAGGCGGCAAGGGTAAAAGTGCGGCCAACCGGGCCACAGCGGAGAAGGTCGGGAAGACGATCGCGGAGCGATTGCTCGCGAAGAATATCGACAAGGCAGTGTTCGATCGTGGTGGATTCCTTTACCACGGCAAAGTGAAAGCGCTGGCCGACGCGGCGCGTGAAGGCGGACTCAAACTTTAATATGGCATACGCAGGCAACCAGGGGAGAAGAAGCGACTCACGCACGACGGACCGGACGGCTCCGGCAAGAGGCGACACGACCGAGAAGGTCGTGTTCATTAACCGCTGCGCCAAGGTCGTAAAGGGCGGCCGCCGTTTTAGCTTCAGCGCCCTCATCGTGGCGGGCGATCACGACGGCAAGGTCGGCTGTGGATTTGGGAAGGCGAACGAAGTCGCGGAAGCGATTCGCAAGGCCTCGGAAGCCGCGCGCAAGTCGATGGAAAAGATGTCCTTGCACGAAAACACCATTCCGCACGAAGCCATCGGAGAGTTTGGCGGCGGGCGTGTGCTTTTGCGCCCGGCGTCGCCTGGAACGGGCGTGATAGCAGGCGGCGGCGTGCGCGCAGTAGTCGAGGCGGTCGGAATTCGCGACGTGCTCGCCAAATCGTTAGGCTCGAATAATCACGCCAACGTCGTCAAGGCAACCATTGAAGCACTGCGTTCCCTGCGCCGTCGCGACGAAATTCTAAAAGCGCGCGGCATTCGCCCGAGCAGCCCGAAGAATGGCGAGGAGGCGCCGGCTCAGTCATGATTCGGTTGCACAATCTCAAGCCGCGTCCCGGTTCGCGGCATCGCGTGAAGCGGCTCGGTATCGGAGAAAGTTCCGGTCACGGCAAGACGAGCGGCAAAGGCAGCAAGGGCCAGAAAGCTCGCTCGGGCGGCAGCATCCGCCTCGGCTTTGAAGGCGGCCAAATGCCTCTCATCCGGCGTTTGCCAAAGCGCGGATTCAACAATGCAGCGTTCAAGAAGGAATACGCGATCGTCAATCTCGACGACCTGAACGAATTCAAGGCCGGCTCAACGATCAACGAAGAAACGCTGCGCGAATCGAAACATATTCGCGGTCACTTTGTCGGACTGAAGATTCTCGGCCGCGGCGAATTGAAGCATGGCCTGACGATCGAAGCGGACCGTGTCAGCGAGTCGGCGCGCGAGAAGATCGAAAAAGCTGGCGGCTCGGTGACTTTGCGCGAGCGGAAATCACAGACCGAAGGAAAGCGCTTCGAGCCAGCGGCGACGAAGTCGGAAACTCCCGCGCCTGCGGAGCCGAAGGCGAAAACGAAAAAGACGGCGGCGAAGAAGAAGTCAGCTGAATAGTCAGCCTCTGGATTAGCGGATGGTTTCGGCTTTTCTCAATTCAGTCAAAATCCCGGAGCTGCGCCGGCGAATTTTGTTCACCCTCGCGGTCATCGTCATCGTCAGACTGGGCGCGGCCGTTACGACCCCGGGGGTGAACCCGGCGGTGCTGCAGGACTGGTTTCGCACGTCGTCGCAGAGCGCGGGCGGTGGCGTCGCGGCGCTCTTCAACCTGTTCAGTGGCGGCGCGCTTGAGAATTGCGCAGTCTTTTCGTTAGGCATCATGCCTTACATCAGCGCCTCGATCATGCTCCAACTCTTGACGGCGGTGATTCCGTCGCTCAGCCGGCTCTCGCGGGAAGACGGCGGGCGGCAGAAGATCATGCAGTACACGCGTTATGCGACGGTTGTGCTCTGCATTTTCCAAGGCTACCTGCTGGCGATTTCGTTCCAGCATCCGGAATCGTATCACACCATGCTCCCCGGCATCACCGAGACGACTGCGCGACTCGGGATTCCATTGGTAGATAACCTCGGATGGTCATTTCGGATCATTACCGTCATCACACTGACCACGGGAACTTTGTTCCTGATGTGGTTGGGCGATCAAATCACCGACCGCGGCATCGGCAATGGCATTTCACTCATCATCACCATCGGTATCGTGGCGCGCCTGCCCGCGGCGTTGGCGCAGGCCTGGAAGACCTTTGTGCCATCCGCCGCGACCGGCACAAGTCAGGTAAACCCTGCGATTCTTGTCCTGATGGTGGCGTTTCTCTTCATCGTGATCGCGGCCGTCATCGCCGTCACGCAGGGCGTGCGCAAAATCACGGTGCAGTACGCGAAACGCGTCGTCGGCCGCAAGATGTATGGCGGCCAGACGCAATACATGCCGCTGAAGGTGAACTACGCGGGCGTCATGCCGATCATCTTTGCCTGGGCACTGCTGCTTTTCCCGACGACGATTGTCGGCCTCGCTTTCAAGAACAGCCGGACGGCGAGGATGATCGCCGACAATCTTTCCTCCGGCTGGATGCATTACGTCGTGCTCGCGGCGATGATTTTTTTCTTCAGCTATTTCTGGGTCGCGACGCAATTCCAACCTTCGCAGATTGCCGATGATCTGAAGAAATATGGTGGCTACATTCCGGGTGTTCGTCCCGGCAAACCGACCGCGGATTTCCTCGATTTTACGATGACGCGCCTGACGTTCGCCGGCGCGATTTTCCTCACGGCGATCGCGATCCTGCCGAGTCTTTTAAGCCAGGGACTCCACGTGCCGGTGATTACCGCGCAGTTTTTCGGCGGCACCAGTCTGCTCATTATCGTGGGCGTGATCCTCGATACGATGCGGCAAGTAGAGACGCACCTGATCCAGCGGCATTACGACGGCTTCCTGCGCAAGGGCAGGATTCGCGGGCGCGCTTTCGATCGCGCCTCATACAATCGTGGTGAGGCCGCCCAGCAGGGGACGCTGATGTGGCTTTATGTCGGTATCGCGGTCCTGGTGATCGGCGGGGTGGCGATTTTTCTCTACGGGCGCTAGGTGAAAAATCGCATCGTGCTCCTCGGCGCGCCCGGTTCCGGAAAGGGGACGCAGGCGGAGATGATTACGCGGCATTTTGCGATTGCGGTCACTTCGCCGGGAACGATCCTGCGTCGCGAGCGTGATCTGGGAACGCCGCTCGGGCTGGAAGCGGACGAAATTTCGAAACAGGGCGGCCTCGTTCCTGACGACGTTATCGTTCAGCTTATCGCCGATTGGTTGAACCTGCATGGCCGGAATGGCTTCGTTTTCGATGGCTTCCCCCGCACCGTTGGGCAGGCGGAGCGACTTGACGAGATCCTGCAAAAACGCGGCGATTCGCTCGACCTGGCGATCTGGCTCGAGGTTTCCGAGCAAACCGTGCGCGATCGAATTGCCAGTCGCTTGCAATGCCGCCGCTGCGGCTTCACCACCAGCTTGACGAGCGCGGGTTTTGCCGACCGGCCGGTTTGCCCCTACTGCGACGGCCCGCTTATCCGGCGCGACGATGACAATGCCTTGGTCCTGCAAACGCGCCTCGCGGAATTTAAGTCCAAGACCGAACCGCTTCTCTCCTTCTATCAGAAAGGGGGCGCGTTGCATCGAATTGACGGCAATCGAGGCCGGGAGGCGGTCTTCGCCGATATCTCGGCCTTGATCGAAGAGCGAGCAAAATGATCCCGATTAAGTCAGCTCGGGAAATCGAGAAGATGCGGCTCGCCTGCCGCACCGCGAGCGATGTTCTTGAGCGGGTCAGTGAGCTGATTCGCCCCGGGATTTCGACCAAGGAAATCGACCAGGCAGCAGCGGACCTGATGCAAGATGCCGGCGTGCGGAGCGCGTTTCTCGGTTATCGGCTTGGGCATCGTGTTTTTCCCGGCAACATCTGCATTTCACTGAACGACGAGATCGTGCACGGCATCGGCAGCCAGCGCCGCATCCAGTATGCCGATATCGTGAAACTCGATATCGGCGTCGTGCAGGATGGCTGGGTTGGCGACACCGCGGCGACGATTCCCGTCGGGATGATCGATGAGCGGGTGGAGAAATTGCTCGCGGTCACGCAGAGCGCTTTGGAACGAGCGATTGGCCATGCTCATGCCGGGGAACGGCTCGGCGATCTTTGTGCCGCAATCGAGGATGAGGCGGTGCGGAATCATTTCAGTGTCGTGCGGGAATTTGTCGGCCACGGCGTGGGCAGAAAATTGCACGAAGAACCGCAGATCCCGAACTACGGCCGGCGCGGCAGCGGCCCGCGTCTCAAGCCAGGCATGACGCTGGCGATCGAGCCGATGATCAACCTTGGCGCGCCGGGTGTGCGCTTGCTCGATGATGGCTGGACAGTCTGCACTTCCGACGGTTTGCCCTCGGCGCACTTCGAACACACGGTTTTGATTACCAAAGACGAACCTGAAATCCTGACATGGCGCGCAAAGACGCAATTGAGGTAGAAGGCACGGTGGTCGAGCTGCTCCCGAATACGATGTTCCGGGTGGAACTGCCGAACGGCCATCGCGTCCTTGCCCACATTTCAGGGAAAATGCGGATGCACTTCATTCGCATCTTGCCAGGCGACAAAGTTATGCTAGAGATTTCCCCTTACGATTTGTCGAAAGGGCGAATCACTTTTCGCCATCGCTAGCGCGGAGAAAAGGCTCCGCGTTTTTCGTCTCGTGAAACCATGAAAGTACGACCGTCAGTAAAAAGACTTTGTGAAGGATGCAGGATCGTGAAGCGCAAGAACGTCGTGCGCGTGATCTGCAGCAAGAACCCGCGCCATAAACAGCGCCAGGGCTAGGAGATCGCTATGCCAAGACTACTCGGAGTAGAAATTCCCGCCGATAAACGGATCGAAGCGTCGTTGACCTACATCTACGGCGTCGGCCCCACGACCGCGAAGCGCGTCCTCGAACAAACCAACATCGACCCGAATCTGCGCGCCAAGGATCTGACCCCGCAACAGATCAACGAAATCATCCAGACGATCACCCATAACAAGTTGCCCATCGAAGGCGACCTGCGCCGCGAAGTGCAGAGCAACCTGAAGCGGTTGCAGGCGATCAATTGTTATCGCGGCATCCGCCACCGTCGCGGATTGCCTGTCCGAGGACAGCGCACCTCGACCAACGCCCGCACCCGCAAGGGCCCGCGCAAGACGGTCGGCGTCATTCGCAACAAGGACGCGAAAGCAGGCAAGGTTTAACCTAACGAACTGACATGGCCGAAGAATCCGAAAATCAAACTCCGGCAGAAGTGCCGTCAAACGAGACACCGCAACCAGAAGCCACCGCGCCCGAAGAGAAGGTGGCAGCAACCGAAACTCCCACGCCCAACGCCGCCGAGGCCAAGCCTGGTGAAGCTCCCGTGACCGCAGAGGCTGCGTCCGCGCCTGCCAAATCCGCAGCAAAAAAGACGGCGAAGAAAACGACCAAGAAAGCGGCTGCCGAAGTTCCAGCCGCGGCCGAGGTGCCGAAGGAAAATCTTTCGCTCGACCCGAACGACGTCGAGAAGCCGAAAATCATCAAGGCGAAGGGAAGCAAGAATGTTTACTCGGGCTACGCGCACGTCCTTTCCACTTTCAACAATACGATCGTCACCATCACCGACCTGCAGGGCAATGTGATCGGCTGGTCGAGCGCCGGCAAAGTCGGCTTCAAAGGCTCACGCAAAAGCACGGCCTACGCGGCACAGATGGTCGCGCAGGACGCTTCGCGACAGGCAATGGGTCACGGCTTGAAGGAAGTCGAGGTGCTCGTGCGGGGACCGGGTGCCGGTCGTGAGTCCGCGGTGCGCGCTCTCCAGGCGATTGGACTCGATCTTACCGTCATCCGCGACGTTACGCCGGTGCCGCACAACGGCTGCCGCCCGCCGAAACAGCGCCGCGTCTGATCCGATCCACGCTTTAACGATTCAACGACTCACGCTCAATCATGGCCAGATATACCGGACCCAAAACCAAGATCGCCCGCCGTTACGGCGTGCCCCTTTTCGGACCTTCCAAATCGCTTGAGCGGAAGAATTATCCGCCGGGAATGCATGGACCAAAGGGCTCGCGGCGGAAGCAATCCGATTACGCGATCGCGCTCGGCGAAAAGCAGAAACTGCGTTTCCAGTACGGCCTGATGGAAAAACAATTTCGCCGGATCTTCGAAACGGCGCTACAGCGACGCGGCGTTACCGGCGAAACCCTGCTTCAGCTTCTCGAAACCCGGCTCGATAACGTCGTCTTCCGCCTCGGCCTCGCGAACACACGGAGCGCGGCGCGCCAGTTGGTCTCGCATGGGCACGTTCAGGTCAACGGCAGGAACGTCAACATCTCCTCCTTCAACGTGAAGGCGGGCGATGAAATCACGGTCAAAGACCGGCCGAAATCGCGTCAGCTCGCGCTGCGCAACATGGAGTTGACGCAGATCGCTCCGGTGCCGGACTGGCTGACGGTGGATCGCGATGCTTTAAAGGGGAAGGTCGCCCACATCCCGTCGCGTGAAGAGATGCAGCCGATCGTCAACGAGCAGTTGATCGTCGAGTTGTATTCGCGGTAGCGCGAGTTTCTCAGTCTTGTATGCGGGCGGTTCCGTGACCGCCGTTACAAATGTGTTTCCAGCGCTTCGAGCGCCTTGTCGTAGCTGCAGCGCGCGAGGAAGTGCGCCAGCTCTGGATCGACTGGCCGGGGTAGCATTTTCTCGAGCGCGACGATTTTCACGGAGATCGCCGTTAGCTTCTCGAGATGCCGTTCCGGATTGCGGCGGCTGGTTTCGTCGGCAATGATTGCGCGTCGTTCGTGGAGAGCAGCGGCGAGTTTGGCTTCGGGCGAGGTCATGGATTTCAGTGCCTGCAAAAAGAGACACAAGTAAAGCTTGAATTGCACACGCTTTTTTCGCAAGCCTCCGGGATGGGCGAAGCCGGGAGCAAACGAGTGCTAATCGTGGATGATGACACGGCGGTGCTCCGCATCATTCGGGAAGCGTTGCAAAATTTTCTGCACTGGGAAGTGGACACTTCGCCCAGCCCCGAATACGGCTTCGAACTCGCACTGAAGAAGAGCTACGACCTGATGATTTTCGATTTCTCGATGCCGATGGTCGACGGCACGCTGCTCTTTCTCCTCATCACGAAGGTGTATGAGAATTCTTTGCCCGCGCGGAAAGTGCCGCCTTTGCTTCTCGTCTCCGGCCAGGGGTCTGACATGCGTGCCCAGGAACTGCTGAAGGAGGCGCGTGTCCGCGGCTTCCTGGCCAAGCCATTCACAATCAGTCGCCTGCTGGAGAAAGTGGAGGAGTGCGTCCCGGGAGCAAAATCGGTTTCCTAGTGCAGTGTAGCGAGGAGAAGCGACATTCCGCGCGTCCGGTTTCTTGTCGAAGAACTTTAGTGTCGGTTCAAGCGACACGCCATCCTGCGCGCGAGTTCGTGACGAGCCGCCGCCAATGAGAGGTTAGCCGCCTGTGCTCCGTGGAAGGCTAAGCGTCGTTAGGCGGCCTGGCCCGCTTCCACCAGCAACTGTCGCCGCGCTTCCAGCCAATCGTCCGCCGAATTGCCACGGATGCCTTCACGCATCCGGCGTTCCGCGATGAAGTAGGCGCGCATCCGAATTTCTTCCTCGGGAATCATGACGCTGGCCGGAGCCGCTTTTCGCTTCGAAGTAGCCGCGGTCCGGGCCTGGCGGGCGGCGGGCGTCTTGCGGGGCTTTGCGTTACGCGTCTTGCCGGCGGATTTCGGGCGCGACGCTGATTTCGCAACCTTGACGGACGGGTTTTTCGCGGCAGCCGGCTTCGAGGCCTCTGCCAGGCCGTTGCCGTTCCGCGCTTCCTTGTCGAGCGCGACCGGGTTGATCTCGGGCGCCGCGGTCTCTTTCGATTTTTTTGAACTTTTCACCATTTACTTTTCCTTTACGTCGGCAAGCCTGTACGCGCAGAGCAAACCCGCGCAAGCGGAAATCGGCATGAAATAGGCTTCCGCGAACTCGATCCGACGATGAGGCAGTTTGTAATCCGATGGGCCATCACGACCGTGGCCGTCATGGTCGCCGCGTCGATCATCGGCGGAATTCGATATGACAGCTTTGCTTCACTGATTGGCGCCGCTCTTTTGCTCGGGATCCTGAATGCCTTCCTTCGCCCGGTGCTGCTTTTGCTCGCCGCGCCACTGATCATCCTGACGCTGGGAGTGTTCATCTTCGTCGTGAATGCTCTCATGCTCCTGCTCGTGAACCAGTTCGTGCATGGGTTTCATGTCGATAGTTTCGGGAGCGCCTTTTGGGGCGCGATCCTGATTAGCATTGTGAGTTGGCTCCTTAGTGCGTTCTTTCGCGGGAGCGACGGCCGCGTCTACCCGTTGACGCATCATACCCAAATGCGGCGGGTGCAGGGCCGCGTCGTCAGCAGCAGCAAGCCGGGCGAACTATGACCTACTGCCTCGGGATGCTCTGTCGCAAGGGCACCGTTTTTCTTTC
The DNA here is from genome assembly GCA_963742545.1 of uncultured Verrucomicrobiae bacterium. Taxonomy (GTDB): domain Bacteria; phylum Verrucomicrobiota; class Verrucomicrobiia; order Chthoniobacterales; family UBA10450; genus Palsa-1392. Next base: position 69,199 of record CAVUMF010000011.1, read on the forward strand.
CGACTCGCGCACCAGCGCCGGCATGGACAACATCACGGTGCGGACCAAGATGCGGATCTACGAAAAGCCGGGCGACCGCGTGATCTGCATCATGAGCTCGGGCAATCTCTCGCTCACCCAGGCGACCCTGGCCTTGATCGATGACGACCTGCATCTCCATGAAAGTCATCCGGCACGGAAACATTTGATGAATCGCGAGACGCTTTACGAGACCGTTCGCTATGTCGGGTCGAAGGTACGCGAGGTGGAGCAACGCGACCGCGCCGCGCTTGAGGCCGACGGTTTCGATTTCAACATCAACCTGATCGTCGGCGGGCAGATCGCTGGCCTCGCGCCGGAGGTGCACTCGATCTACCCGCAGGGGAACAGCATTCACGCGAGCAAGGACTGCCCGTTCCTCCAGATCGGCGAATCGAAGTACGGCAAGCCGATCCTCGACCGCGGGTTCAGCTACGACAGCACGCTGATGGACGCGCTGAAATTCGGCATCATCTCGATGGACGCGACGATGAAAAGCAACGTCGCGGTCGGCCCGCCGATCGACATTCTCTGCTACAAGACGGATTCGTTGCAGGTGAAAATGCGCACCCGCCTCGAGCAAAACGATCCCTATCTGCAGGAGATCGGCCGCAAGTGGCAGGACGGGATCGTACGACTCGTTAGGCAAATGCCAGTGGCGGATTTTAGTAAGACCGCGCTCGGCTTTGCGCCGGCGAGCGCTGCCTAGCGAAACCGGGGCGCTCCCCCGAACTTGTCTTTCGGTGCGTCGGTTTGTTCAAGCGCGTCGCCGCTTCCTCCTGGAAAGTCGCGAGGGGCTGGTCTGGTTCCTGCTTTTACCTCATCTGCACTCGAAACAGCCTTGCCTTAATCATTATGTCCAAATCCAGCAAACTACTCATCTGCGCGTTCGCCGCTCTGCTGGCCTCCGCGTCTGTGCTTTTCGCCCAAGACCTTGCCACCACCGGGTCAGAATCTGCGAAAGCGAGCGCGAACGGTTCTGCGATCAGCAACGTTGTTCTGCAACGCAAACCCGATCTCACGCCGATGACGCTGGTCCAGGCATCCGCTCCAACTGTGCGCAGTCCAGCCGCGCCCGCGGCGCCCCAGCCTGCCACGAGCGCGGTCTCTGCCCAGGTCGCGCCCCCCGCGAAAACAAACCCGCCTGCTGGTTCGCAGCCGACCACGTCATTGGCAAACCCGGAAACCGAGAACGGCGGCGTCGGTGTGCGTGAGTTTCAAGGCGACGATGTCGGCCAGGTTTTGCGCCTTCTGGCGCGCCAGGCGAAAATCAACATGGTGGTCAGCGAAGCGGTCACCGGCACCGTCACGATGCGTTTGGAAGATGTCACCGCCCTGCAGGCCATCGCGATCATCGTGAAGGCCAAGGGGCTATTCATGGACACAATCGACAACGTCTATTATATCAAGACCGCCGCCGAACGAACGGCCGAACCGACCCAAAGCGAAACCTACCAATTTAGCTACGCGCGCGCCAAGGACGTCGCGCCGTTACTCGCGGGGCAGCTCGCCAGCAAGGTGCCACCGCAAGTTGATGAGCGCACCAACACCATTTTCTACCGCGAGGGCCGCAGCAACGTCGACGCCATCCACAAGATGCTGGTTCAGATCGATAAGCCGACAAGGCAGGTCATGATCGAAGCCCGCCTCGTCGAGGTGACCGCGAATCCGAAGCAGAGCTATGGAATCAACTGGGCGGGCGTAGTTGGCGGCTCAACCACTCCGCAGACATTTGCCTATGGCGGATTGAATCCGGCCATGCCGCTACCAGGCCAGAACATTCCCACCAACGGTCTGGCATTGGGTAACGTTCAAAACAATAACTTCTTTGGCAGCCTGGGCCGTCTCGCGAACGTCCCAGCCAGTCAGTTCGCCATCCTCAGCGTTCCGCAGATGTCCGTCACGCTTCGACTCTTGAATGAAGATTCAGACGCGGAGTTTCTTGCCAACCCGCGAATTGTCACGGCGGACAATCAGCAGGCGAAAATCGAGATCACCCGTGCCCAGCCGGTGCCGCAATTGAATTTCAACGAACAAACCGCGACTGCGGTCTTTGGTGGATTTGAGGACAAAAAATTTGGCAATACGCTCATCGTTAAGCCATTGATCAACAAGGATGATTTTATCACGCTGAGTGTGAAGCCCGAGATCAGCAACAAGGTGGCTGACGAAACCTTCGTTTTCGCCGGCGCCACCGTCTCTAGTCCGATCATTGATACCCGTACCCTGGATTCGAATGTCCTGATCCAGAGCGGTGACACACTTGCGATCGGCGGCTTGCTTCAGGATGAAGTGGACAAGGCCCGCAACAAGGTCCCTGTGATGGGCGATATTCCCATCCTGGGCTACCTCTTTCAGGAGCATCTCAACGCTCGCTCCAAGCGCAACCTGCTGGTCTTTGTCACCCCGACCATTCTCGAGCAACGCTACGGCACCGGCCTCGAAGACCAAGTCTCTGGCCTGCATCACAGCGGCGAGGAATATGCCGATCCCAATGGCTGGCGGAACAACGCGAAAGGTTCAGTGCGTCTCGTCCCAACCTCGAATCGCCAGGTCACGAGCGATTACCCGAAACCCGGCATCGCGCCGCCTCCGAGTACAATGCGTTATCTGAGCACGGCAAACGAGCGCGATAACTAGACTAGAACCGAATTTGTTGTGGGTTGAAGGGGGTGGACCTCGTTGTCGGGTTCGCCCCCTTTGTTTTCTCTCCCGGTGCTTTTAGTTGCACCTCGCTCCGCTGCTGTGCATCGTTTAGCCGCCAAAGCTTCCCCGTGCGGCAGGCCGATTCCTGAATGAAACTCTCGCTCATCCCACCAACCCTTCGGCCGATCGCGGAGAAGATCGAACGGGACGAGCGAATCACGGAGGAGGATGCGCTCGCGCTCTACCGCTCGAAGGATCTCAATGCCCTCGGGATCATGGCCAGCGCGGTGCGAGAGCGAAAGAACGGGGATGTCGCCACCTACATCCTCAATCGTTACATCAACTATTCCAACATCTGTGTGCTCTCCTGCCAATTCTGCGCTTTCGCGGCGAAGAAGCACGATCCGCATGCCTTTGAGAGTTCGATCGAGGAAATTCTGGCCGCGGTCCGTGAAGCCATTCTTAGCGGCGTCACTGAAGTGCACATGGTCGGCGGTTTACACCCCTCGTTAGGCAAGGATTGGTATCTCGATCTCCTCCGGCGAATGCGGGCGCTCGATCCGCAGCTCCAGATCAAGGCCTTCACCGCCATTGAAATTCGTCACCTGGCGCGCCGGATTTTCAAAACCTCGATCGCGGAAACATTAGCCATTCTGCGTGAGGCGGGCCTTAACTCGCTTACCGGCGGCGGCGCCGAGATCTTCGACCCGGGCGTGCGCGACGAGTTGTGCCGCGGTAAGGAGACGGCCGCGGAATGGCTCGAGGTTCACCGCACCTGGCACCAAATGGGAGGCCGCAGCACTTGCACGATGCTTTACGCTCACATTGAGACGATCGAGCAGCGGGTCGATCATCTGCGCCAACTACGCGAGTTGCAGGACGAAACCGGTGGCTTTACCGGTTTTATACCCTTCGCTTTTGAACCGGAAACGACCGTTCTGGCGCACATCCCGCGCGCGACCGCTTTCGAACAGTTACGCAGTCTCGCTGTCAGCCGAATCTATCTCGATAACATCGAGCACATCACCGCCTATTGGGTGAGCCTCGGTCTGCCCCTCGCGCAAGTCGCGCTCGCCTACGGCGTCGATGACCTGCACGGCACAATCATGCGGGAAAAAATCTTCCACATGGCCGGTGCGAGAACGCCCCAGGAACAAACCGTGGAGGGGCTGCGGGATGTCATCGTTCAGGCCGGCCGTGTGCCAGTGCAGCGCGACAGTTACTATAATCATCTTACGCCCGCCGGCGCGAGCGCGCCTCGGCAGTCAACGGCTGATCTTGTCTGCGCCTAACGATCTTCCGCTCGCCCGGCTGGGTTGCGTCCGGTATCTCAACGCGCGTCCGCTCATCCATGGCTGGAGTAACGAGGTAATTTTCGATCATCCCTCGGTCCTTTGCCGGCAGTTGGCGGCGGGCGAGCTCGATGTGGCGCTCGTCTCGAGCTTTGAGTATCTGCGCAATCCGGTCTATTCGGTCGTCGACGGCGTCGCGATTGCGTCCTTCGGTCCGGTTTACAGCGTGATCCTTGCCCATCTTGGCGAGATCGAGGTGCTGCGTGAGATCGTCCTCGATCCCGCTTCGGAGACCTCGGTCAACTTGCTGCGCTGTTTGCTATCCGAACGCAATCCGGCTGCGCGATTTGTCCAGGAGGGGGAAATCACGCCGACACGTGGCCGGCTGCTGATTGGCGATCAGGCGATTCGATTTCGGCGGGAATCCGAAGAGCAATACCGCCTGCTGGACCTGGGGGCGGAGTGGCGACGGCAGACCGCGCTGCCATTCGTCTATGCGCTCTGGCTGATGCGACCCGAATACGAAAGAAAGCGCGAAATCGCCAACGCACTCCGATCGTTAGGCAAGATCAACCGCGCCCATCTCGACTCGGTCGTTGCGGCCCAGCCGGAGGCCGAACGTACCTTCTGCGAATTTTATTTTCGTGAATGCCTGCGCTTCACATTTGCTGACGAAGAGAAAAAGGGTTTTCAAAGGTTTGCTGAATCATGCGCCAGGGGAAAACTGCTGCCGTCCATTCCACCCCCGCCTGCGCTCGTGTAGAGCGGTTCAACCAGCTGCGGCCTGCATGCCTAACGAACTGCTGATATGAAACGCGCGCAACGATGGATTATTACGCCTGACGACGACACGGTGCCCAGCTTTTCCACAGGCGTCTGCGGAATGCCCTGGATTGGCCGTGTCCTGCAGCGCAAAGGGTTGCTGACTGATGAAGCGGCGACCGATTTTCTCCACCCGCGTTTGCGCAATCTGAGTGATCCATTCCTGCTCCCGGACATGCCGGCCGCGGTCGATCGAATCCTGCGTGGCATCGACAGGGCCGAGCACATCGTCCTCTATGGCGATTACGACGTCGACGGTGTTACCTCGCTCGCCCTGTTGCACGAGATGTTCTCCGCCTACGGCGCACCGCCAGCGCTCTTCCTCCCCTCGCGGACGGAGGAAGGCTACGGTCTGAGCCGCGAAGGTATCGAGCGGTGCTGGCAGACGCACCAGACGCAACTGCTCATCGCGGTCGATTGTGGGACGTCATCATGCGACGAGGTCGCTGAAATTCGTGCGCGGGGCGCGGATGTCATCGTGCTGGATCATCATGAGCCGAAAGGGCGTCTGCCGGATTGCGTGGCGATGGTCAATCCGAAAGCGGCCGGTTCCGCATTCGCCTATCTCTGTAGTGCCGGGATTGTTTTCAAACTCTGCCACGCCCTCCTCAAGACGCGGCCACTGCCGGAGTTCGATTTGCGTCGGCGTCTCGACCTGGTCGCGCTCGGTACCGTGGCCGACATCGTGCCGCTGGAAGCGGAAAATCGCATTCTGGTTTATCACGGCATACAGGAAATTGGCCGCCGCCGATTGTTAGGCGTGAGCCGGCTGCTCGACGTCGCGGCCGTTCGGCCACCGATTGCGGCCGAGCAGATCGCCTTCCGGCTCGGCCCGCGACTGAACGCGGCCGGCCGCCTGACGACGGCGGAGAAATCGCTTCGCCTTCTCCTCACTGCCGATCCGGATGAAGCCGCTACACTCGCGGGCGAGCTGGATGCACAGAATCGGGAACGACAAAACGTCGAACGCCAAATCTGCGCAAACGCAGAGAAAAAAATCGCCGCGGCCAACCTTTCGGAAGCGCCGGCGATCGTGCTCGGCGAGCGCGGCTGGCATTCGGGCGTGCTCGGCATCGTCGCTTCGCGCATCGCCAAGAATCATCATCGGCCGACAATCATTGTCGGCTTTGACGAGCAGGGCCTTGGCAAAGGCAGCGGCCGAAGCATCCCGGGTTTGTCGCTGGTTACCGTGCTTGGCCAATGTGACAATCTGCTGGAAAAATTTGGCGGACACGAGATGGCGGCTGGCCTGACGATTCGAGAGGAAAACTTTCCTGTTTTCGCCGGAGCGTTCGAAGAAAGCTGCCGTGTGCGCCTTGGCAAAGGGCTTCTCGAGCCGAGCCTGCATCTGGATGCCGAGTTGAGCTTGCGGGAAGTGAACTGGGAGCTCATGCGCTGGCATGAATTGCTCCAGCCCTTTGGTCAGGGCAATCCGCAGCCTCTGTTTCTCGCCCGCGGTGTCGAGCCGGCCGCGCCGCCGATGATCCTGAAGGAAAAACATCTCGTCCTTCGGTTGCGGCAGAACGGCCGTTGGCAGCGCGCAATCTTCTTTGGGGGCGCGGAGGAACCGCTGCCGAAACCCCCATGGGACATCGCCTTTCGAATCAGCGCCGACGAGTACGAAGGCGAAATCCGACTGCAACTGCAGGTGGAAGCGCTCCGGGCGGCAGCCGCGATCTAATGCCGCGACTGCTCTCGCACGCGTCCTGGCGCATGGCTTTTATTGAATCGACCTGCACTTCGACCGCGCGCGCAGACGCGTCTAGAATGAAGTCGCAATGGCGTGGCAAGCCGACAGTTCGTTAGGCGAGATCGAGTGGATTCCGCGTCCGCGGGTAATGCAATTGCGTCGCCTCGGGCTCGAGACGGTGAGCGATTTGCTCACTCACTATCCGCGGCGACACGAGGATCGGCGCGAGTTCGCCAGTTTTCCGAGGGAAGAACGCGATCAGCCGGTTTGCCTCTGCGGTGAAGTGACGAAAACACGGCTTCTCCGCTTCGGGCGCGGGAAGAAGATTTTCGAGGCGACTTTGCTGGAGGACGCCGCGCACGCCCTGAGCCAGCCGCTCACCCTGCGCTGGTTCAATCTGCATTATGTGCAGAAGATGGTTTTGACCGGTCAACGCCTGGTCGTCTTTGGCAAGCCACGTTTGCGCGGGCAACGCATCTGCATGGAACACCCGGAATTTGAGGTGATCGAGAACGATGAGGAGATTACGATTCATTTCCGCCGAATAACGCCGATTTATCCGGCGACAGAAGGTCTTTCGCAACGTGTGTTGCGCAGCCTGATCCGTCGGCTAATGGAAGAATGCGGTGATGCCGGCCCAACCAATCATCTGCCAGAGAAGCTGGCGACGATTCTTACTCCGCAAGCCTGGCGCGAGATCCATTTTCCATCGAGCGAGGAACGGCTCGCGCAGGCGCGTGAGACCATCGTGCTCGGGGAATTTTTTGCCATGCAGATGTTGCTCGGCTCGCGCCACGCTCGCACGCGGGCGCGGCGTGGCGTGGCGCATCGCGCTCCCGGAGACTTGCTGGATCGATTCCTGCGCGCGCTGCCCTTTGACCTGACGAACGCGCAATCGCGTGTGATTGCGGAATTGCGGACCGACCTTGCCGCGTCGTGGCCGATGAATCGGTTGCTCCAGGGCGACGTCGGCTCGGGCAAGACGGTGGTCGCCGTTGCCGCCATGTTGCTCGCCGTGGAAAGCGGCACGCAGGCCGCTCTGATGGCGCCGACGCAAATTCTGGCCGAACAACATTACGCCGTCCTGCAGCGCTGGCTGGAGCCGTTAGGCGTCTCCGTCGCCCTCCGCACCGGCTCACGGAAGGAGGATCCGTTGCCCTTGTTTGCGGGGGTGAACGCGCCGCGTCCGGGGAAGGCAGACCACCTCGCAGAACAAGCCGGCGGCCAGTCGTTCCCGGAGAAACGCGCACACATTTTTATCGGGACGCATGCGCTGCTTTATGAGCCGGAGGGACTCGAAAATCCCGGGCTGGTCGTGATCGACGAGCAACACAAATTCGGAGTCGCGCAACGTGGCCGCCTAACGACGCGCGAACCGGCGCCGGACGTGCTGGTCATGACCGCGACCCCGATTCCGCGCACCCTCACGATGAGCCTTTATGGCGATCTTGACGTCTCGACCATTGATGAGATGCCGGCCGACCGCGGCAGAATTGTAACGGCGGCGCGAGACGAGAAGAAGCTACCGGATGTGCTCGTGTTTCTGCGCCGTGAACTGGAGGCGGGACGGCAGGCCTACATCGTTTATCCGCTGATCGACGAGAGCGAGAAACTGGAAGCGAAAGCGGCTTCGGCCGAGTTTGAGAAGTGGCGCGAGCGTCTCCGGCCGTTCGCTTGCGAACTGCTTCACGGGCGCATTGCCGCGCCGGAAAAGCAGGCGATTATGGAGCGCTTCCGCCGCGGTTTAACGAGTGTGCTGGTTAGCACGACCGTGATTGAAGTGGGAATCGACGTGCCGAACGCGACCGTGATGCTGGTCGAAAGTGCGGAGCGCTTTGGCCTGGCCCAGCTCCATCAATTGCGCGGGCGGATCGGACGCGGCGAACACAAATCGTATTGCGTTCTTTTGCACTCCGATCCCTCGGCGGAAACAAGCGCGAAACTCGCGGTCCTGGAAGAGACCAGCAACGGCTTTGAGGTGGCGGAAGCCGATTGGGAACTGCGTGGGCCGGGAGATTTGCTCGGCACGGCGCAGAGTGGCCTGCCGGCGCTCAAGCTCGGTAATCTCCGCTCGGACGCGAAATTAATGCAGCGGGCGCGGGCGGCGGCGCTCGAAATCATTCGCACTGATCCCACGCTCGCCAAGCCGGAAAATCAACGTTTCCGGCAGTTGGTTGTCGAAGAAGAGGGAAAAAGTTTCTCCCACGTCAGCTGAATGAAAAATTTATTGAAATTCCTTTTCTTAGTCCTTGTCCTGAGTGCGGGCGTGTCGCTTCTTTACGATTATCAGCTGCGCCATGGGCGCCTCAGCCTGAGCCCGCAGACAGCCCCGGAAAAATACACGCTGGCGGACGCTCCAGCGGTTGATTCGAAGTCGATCGCAAGTCTTGCTTCGTTAAGCGACGAGCGCCGCAAATTGATTGCGGGAGTCATTCCTTCGGTCGTAAGCGTGAAGACGACAAAGCGCATTCCACGGCGACAGTACGGCCTCGATCCGTTTGATTTTTTCCGTGGAAATTTTCGTCAGTTTCGTGGTCCGGCAGATGAGGCAATGGTGCAAAACTCTCTCGGCTCCGGCGTGATTGTGACCAAGGAAGGCCACATCATCACGAATAATCACGTCGTCGATCACGTGGACGAAATCGAAGTGGTCCTCAGCAACGGCCAGACTCGTAAAGCCCGCCTCGTCGGGGCCGATGCCCAGCTCGATCTGGCGGTTCTGAAGATGGACAATCCCGACGCGAAACCGCTCAAGCTCGGCGATTCCGATAAGATGCAGGCGGGCGATTTTGTACTCGCGATTGGTAATCCGTTTGGCTTCGACGAGACGGTAACCGATGGAATTATCAGCTCCAAGGGACGCCCCAATCGAGTGGATGGATTCGGCGATTTTTTGCAGACGAACGCAGCGATTAACCCCGGGAATAGCGGCGGACCGCTGATCAACCTGAGAGGCGAGGTCATCGGCATTAATACCGCGATCATCTCGCGCAGCGGCGGCTCGCAAGGCATCGGATTTGCCATCCCATCCAACACCGTGAAAATGGCGCTGGAGAATCTGCTCGAGCATGGGCGCATCATCCGCGGTTACCTCGGCATCGAGACGGCCGCGCTGCAACCGGGGCAGGTCAACGCCCCGGATTCCGGGGTGGTGGTGGCGGCGGTCATGCCGGACTCGCCGGCGGCCGCGGCGCAAATTCAGCGCGGGGATGTGATTCAAAAGTTTGATGGCCACGAAGTGCGCAACATCATCGAATTGCAACGTCTCGTTTCGCTGACCGAGTTGAACAAGAAGGTCGACCTGGAAGTCGCGCGCAACGGCAAACCGCTGACCCTCTCGACGACGATCAAGGAGCGACCGCCCAATTTTGGCCTGGCCCGAGCAGAGCCGCTGGGACCGCCGGGGCAACAAGCGCCGCCCTCGCCTAACGAACCGGACACGGATGAGCCGGACCAATCCGCGCCTGACGACAGTGCGCTCGGCTCGATCGAGGTAAGGGAGTTAACTCCCCAGCTGGCTCAGAACCTGGGCGTGCCATCCAACGTTCGCGGCGTCGTCGTGGCCCAGGTGGGAGACAACGTCGGCGAGCTGCGTCCCGGGGACGTAATCGAGGCGATCAACCAGGAGCCGGTGACGTCCGTGCAGGATTTCGAGCAGGCCGTGCAATCGCTCGACCCGAGCCAGCCGCAGGTCCTTTCCGTTTGCCGGCAGCGCAGTCGATCGTTCGTGGTGGTGAAGCCGCGCTAGTTTATTGGCCGCGACGCGGGATCTGTTCCCTCCGTGTCCTATCAATCGATAGCAAAGCGCGAGGCCGCACTCACCCGCTGTTGCTCCGGCAACGGATTCCTGATAATGACCATTCGAAACGCAGCGTTTTGCCCACGCGGGCGAATCCCTGAATAAGTGCCGGACCAATCGAGTCCAAGGTTCAATCAACACGATGCCAGTGAAACAAATTCTACTCGTAATGACGATGGCTGCACTGCTGTTGCCTCTCGCTCCTCGCGTGCAGGCGGAGGCCGAGGTCACACTAAATTTCTTTTACGATAATCTCTCGCCCTACGGCAGCTGGATCGATGTCGGCGACTACGGCTATTGCTTCCAGCCTGGAGTGGCGGCGGACAACCCCGATTGGCGACCTTACGCCGATGGCTACTGGGCCTATACCGACGCCGGGTGGACGTGGGTTTCCTATGAAGATTTTGGCTGGGCGACCTATCACTATGGCCGCTGGGCGGACCTGGCCGATTACGGCTGGGTTTGGGTGCCGGGTTATGAGTGGGCTCCGGCATGGGTGTCGTGGCGCACCGGAGGCGACTATGTTGGCTGGGCTCCTTTGCCGCCGGTCGACAATCGCGTTTACGAAGGCCGCGCCATCACTGGTCCGGTTGATGTCGAGTTCGGTATTGGGCCGCTCTACTACAATTTCGTCGACATCCGCTACATCGGCGAACCGGTTCTTCGTGGCCGAATTTTCGCTCCGGCGCGCAATGTTACCATCATCAACCAGACGGTTAACGTCACCAACATCACCTACAAGAATTCGACGGTTTACAACTACGGTCCGAATTACAACCGGCTGAATCAATATTCCACCCGCCCGATTCAGCGGCTCAATCTTCAGCGTGAAACCGGCATCGGCGGGAATCCCGGCCAGCTCCCGAAGGGGGCGAACTTCAATCGCGTGAGCGGCAACGAACTCATGGTGGTCGCGCCGAAAATTCACAAATCGCCGGAACAGATCGCTCCGAAGCAGGTGAAAGCGAAGGTCGCGAAGCCAACAATTGAGGAAGGCTGGCAGGGGGTCGCGAATCGGCAACAGCTCCAGTCCGAAATAAAGCAAGAGAACGCCAGGAATGTAGCGCCTCCGAGCTTCAAACCCCGTCGCGCCGAAAGCTCAAGGAGCGGCCTAAACCAACAGAATCAGTCTTCGACTTCAGACAGCGAGGCGACCGGCGGCAACTCGCCAGCGCGAGCGAAGGCGCAGGGAGGCGCGGAGCATCAACCATCGCAAGCCGCAAAAAATGCTTCCCCTTCGAGCTTCAAACCCCACAATCCAGAAAGGCAAAAGAGCCAGCAACTTCAATTGCAGCTTCAAGAGGCGAACAGCGGCGCTCAAGCACCGACACCGGCTCGGCCGAAGCCGGAGAAAGTTGAACGGCAGCAGCTCGGCCAGAACGCCAATCGCGCGGCCGACCGAGCGCCGGAGTCAAAGGCTGCTTCGGTCGCCGCTGGCCAAAATGGTCCGGTGTCGACTCCCATACTTCAAAAACAGTTCCATTCTGGGAACTTTAGGACAGAAATTCCATCGGATCGCCTGCAACAGGGTCAGCCCTTGCCGAAAGCCCGGGCGATAAGAGCGCAACAGCCTCAGCAGGCTGAGCAGCAACAGCCGCAGGGCGACAAGAAGAAGAAAAAGAAACCCGAGGAGCAACCTCCGGACCAACAATGAATTCCGGCGATTGACGGCCGCGCGAACGATCCCCCGGGGCCGGAAATTTGCGCGCGTGCTGCCCTCCTCGTCGCGACTACTGGTCGAGCAACTCCGCAATTTGCACCGCGTTCAGGGCCGCGCCTTTCAGCAGTTGATCGCCCACCACCCAAAGCGCCAGTCCATTGTGTAACGCGCAGTCCACACGCAACCGGCCGACCTGACAGTTGTCCTTGCCCGCGACCGCGAGCGGCATCGGATACTGATTGGAGAGCGGCTCATCGACGAGATCGAGCCCGGGCGCCTGGGAGAGGACTTCGCGCGCTGAGTCGACCGAGACCGGGCGCTCGAACTCCGCGCTCAACGCGACCGAGTGTGCCCGGTAAACCGGCACCCGCACACAGGTGACCGAGGCAAAGAAGTTGGGCAGTTGCATGATCTTGCGTCCTTCGTTTTGCATCTTCATTTCTTCTTTCGTGTAGCCACTCTCGAGGAATGAATCGACTTGAGGCAGGACATTGAAAGCGATCGGGTGCGGATACACCTCTACAACCATGTCGCTTCCTGTTGTGCTCGCTTCGATCTGTTGCCGCAGCTCTTGGATCGCACGCGCTCCGCTGCCCGAAACGGCCTGGTAACTGGAGGCGAAAACGCGCCGCAGCCCAAAGGCGCGATGCAATGGAAAGAGCCCCATCAGGGCGACGGCCGTCGTGCAATTTGGATTCGCGATTAGTCCGCGATGCGTCCGAACGTCTTCCGGATTGATCTCGGGGATGATCAGCGGGACATCGTCCTCCATTCGGAAGGCAGACGAGTTATCGATCACCACTGCGCCGGCCCGTCGGGCAAAGGGAGCGAATTGTTTTGCGGTGCCCGCGCCAGCGCTGAAAAAGGCGAGGTCAACGCCGCCAAAAGAATCCTGGTCGAGCGTTTCGACGGCAATCTTTCGACCGCGAAATTCCAGTTTCCTGCCGGCAGAACGCGGGGAGGCGAGGAGTCGCAAGTCTGCCACGGGAAACTCTCGCCGTTCCATGACGCGGAGCAGTTCGATTCCGACCGCGCCGGTCGCGCCGACGATCGCGACGTGATATTTTCCGGGCATCGCGAGCGCAGTCTATCGCCCGCCCTTTGAGATGCAAACGCCCGAACCAGTGATTCGAATCTCCGTGCGCGATCAGCGACTCGATCTGCTTTCGGGCGAGAATGTGCTCTCGAGTTATCCCGTCTCAACCTCGCGCTTCGGGCTGGGATCGGAGGAAGGCAGCATGAAAACGCCGCTCGGGAAATTTAAGATCGGCGAAAAAATCGGCCACGGCCTTCCGATGGGCACCGTTTTTCGCAGCCGAATCCCACTTGCGCCCGAGGAAGTGACGCTGCCGACAGATGACCAGGTTCTCTCACGCATCCTCTGGCTCGACGGCCTCGAAGAGCACAACGCAAACACGCGCGACCGCTTCATTTACATTCACGGCACGAACCACGAGGAGGAGATTGGCCGGGCAGCGAGCCACGGTTGCATTCGAATGAAGAGCGCCGACTTGGTTGCGCTCTTCGAGCAAGTGCCGCTCGGTACGGAAGTGCGGATCGAGACCTAGAAAAAAGGCCGAGAAATTCGTTGCATGCGCTGGTTTCCCCGCCTAAACAGTCGGCAGCAACCTGCTAGGGAAGGAGGCGAGTTTATAGTGAAATTTGTCAAAGCAATCATGATTGTGGTCGTCGCGGCCAGCGTGCTGAGCCTGGGTGCCTGCGCGCAGAAGAAGGAGACGATGGCGACTCCACCACCGGCACCGACCGGAAAGTAGTCTTCGACCGGCGGTTTGCCTCCGACCGGGTAACTTTAACCAAGAGGCCAGGTCGTTTGCGCGGCCTGGCCTTTTTCCTGTCCAACCCGAGTTTTCTCGCATCTGGTTTGCCTAAGGCCGGCGACGGGTCACAACGGCGCAGTCTGCGCCCGAGTGGAATTCTCGGGCGCTTCTCGTAGTATTCGCTCCAATGATTCGACTTAGCGGACTTCCCTTGTCACTCGCGGAAATCGCCCGTGTCGCGCTCGCGTCCGAGCCGGTGGAGATTGCGCCGGAGGCGCACGCCCCGATTGAGGCTTCGCGTCGCGTCGTGGAGGAGATCGTCGCGCGCCGGGAGGTCATCTATGGCGTCAGCACCGGCTTCGGAAAACTGTCCGACGTTCAAATTCCGCCCGACAAACTCGAGCAGCTCCAGGTCAACCTGGTGCGCAGCCACTCGTGTGGCATCGGTCGCCCACTCTCGGAGCCGGAGGTGCGGGCTATGATGCTGCTTCGCGCCAACGTTCTTACGCTTGGGTTCAGCGGCATTCGCATCGAGGTCATCCAGCTTCTAGTGGACATGCTCAACCGCCGGGTGTGGCCGGTCATCCCCGAAAAGGGCTCGGTGGGAGCGAGCGGCGATCTCGCGCCCCTCGCGCATCTCGCGCTTTCGCTTATCGGAGAAGGGGAAGCGTTTCACGGCGACACGCGTCTGACGAGTGCGAGTGCCCTGCAAAAGGCCGGCTTGCAGCCAATCGATCTCCAGGCAAAGGAAGGGCTCGCACTCCTCAATGGCACGCAGGCGATGCACGCCGTTGGAGGTCTCGCGCTTTGGCGCGCGAAACGCCTCTCCCGCGTCGCAGACGTGGCGGGCGCGATGACTCTTGAGGCGCTCAGGGGCACGCCGGTCGCGTTCGACCAGCGCATCCACAGGGCGCGGCCGCATCCGGGTCAGCGGGCTGTTGCCCACCACTTGCGCGTCCTTTTGCGCGAGAGCGAAATCCGCGCTTCGCACGAGCAAAATGACGCGCGCGTGCAGGACGCCTACAGCTTGCGTTGCATGCCGCAGGTTCACGGTGCGATCCGCGGAGCGCTTGCCCATTGCGAGGAAATCCTCGCCATCGAATCGGGCTCCGCCACGGATAATCCTCTCGTCTTTATCGATAACGGCGATGTTCTTTCTGGCGGCAACTTCCACGGCGCGCCCCTCGCTCTCGCGCTCGATTACGCCGCCATCGCGACCACCGATCTGATGAGCATCAGCGAACGCCGGATCGATCGCCTAACGAATCCGGACCTGAGCGAAGATCTGCCCGCCTTCCTTGCTCAAAATCCGGGGATGCAGTCCGGCTTCATGATTCCGCACGTCGCGGCGGTCGCGCTCCTCAACGAGGCCAAGGTCCTCGCACATCCGGCGAGCGTCGACAATCTGCCAACCTCGGCCGGGAAGGAAGATCATGTTTCGATGGGAATGACCGCCGCCTTGAAGTTGCGCACCGTGGTGGATAATGCGGAGAATGTGCTTGCGATCGAGCTGCTCGCCGCAGGCGAAGGCCTGGAATTCCGCCGGCCTTTGAAAGCAGGGAAGGGGGTGGAACGTGCCTTCACTACTTTGCGCGCGATTGCGCCGCGCCTGGAGGAAGATCGCGTGCTCTCTTCCGATATTGAGCGGGTCGCCGAGGCAATCTGTGACGGCGAGTTCGACAGCGAGGAGGAGGAATTATGAGCAAAAAAGCAATTCGCGCCCCGCGCGGAAGCCAAATCAGTTGCAAGGGTTGGCAGCAGGAAGCCGCCATGCGCATGCTGATGAACAACCTTGATCCCGAGGTTGCGGAGAATCCGGAAAAGCTAATCGTTTACGGCGGGACCGGCCGGGCCGCGCGTAGCTGGGAGGCGTTCGACGCGATCGTGCAATCGCTGCGCGAACTGGAAAACGACGAGACATTGCTGGTGCAATCCGGCAAACCGGTCGGCGTCTTTCGCACGCACGACGAAGCGCCGCGCGTCCTGATCGCTAACTCCAATCTCGTCGGCCATTGGTCCAACTACCCGGAATTCAACCGGCTCGAAAAACTTGGCTTGACGATGTATGGCCAAATGACCGCCGGCTCCTGGATCTACATCGCGAGCCAGGGGATCGTGCAGGGCACCTTCGAAACTTTTTCCGCCGCCGGAGTGCGCCATTTCGGCGGGTCGCTCGAGGGCAGGTTGCTGGTTACGGGCGGTCTGGGCGGAATGGGCGGCGCGCAGCCCCTCGCCGCGACCATGGCGGGGGCACTTTGCCTCGGGATCGAAGTCGATCCGGCGCGCATCGAGAAGCGCCTGCAGAGCGGCTATTGCGACCGGATGGCGCGCTCGCTCGACGAAGCGATGCAGATGCTCGACGAGGCGCGCAGAAACAAGAAGGCCGTCTCGGTCGGCCTGGTCGGTAATTGCGCCGATGTCCTGCCCGAGATGGTGAAGCGCGGGATCGTGCCTGACATTTTGACCGATCAAACGAGCGCGCACGACGCCCTGAACGGTTATGTGCCTAACGGAATGCCTCTGGCTGACGCGCTCCGGTTGCGGGCGGAAAAGCCGGACGAATACGTCGAACGATCGATGACCGCGATGGCGCAGCACGTCGAGGCGATGCTCGCCTTGCAGAAGAAGGGCGCGGTGACTTTCGATTACGGAAACAACATCCGGACGCAGGCGAAGAAAGCCGGCTGCGAGAAAGCATTCGATATCCCCGGCTTCGTCCCGGAATACATCCGGCCGCTCTTTTGCGAAGGGAAGGGGCCATTCCGCTGGGTCGCGTTGAGTGGCGATCCGACCGATATTGCCCGGACGGATCGGCTCGCGCTCGAGCTTTTTCCCGACAACAAAATTCTCTCGCGCTGGATGAAGCTGGCGCGGGAGCGGATTCAATTTCAGGGTTTGCCGGCGAGGATCTGCTGGCTCGGGTATGGCGAACGCGCGGAGTTTGGCGTCGCCATGAACGAACTCGTCAGGCGCGGCGAAATCAGCGCGCCGATCGTGATCGGGCGCGACCATCTTGATACTGGCTCTGTCGCTTCGCCCTTCCGTGAGACGGAGGGAATGCTTGATGGCAGCGATGCGATTGCCGATTGGGCGCTGCTCAACGCGCTCGTCAACACCGCGGCGGGAGCGTCGTGGATTTCGATCCACAATGGCGGCGGCGTCGGAATTGGCTATTCGCAACATGCGGGGATGGTGGTCGTGGCGGATGGTACCGACAACGCGAGGCGACGCCTCGAGCGCGTCCTGACGAGCGATCCCGGGATGGGCGTCATTCGCCACGCTGATGCCGGCTACTCCAAGGCGATCGAGTTTGCCCGGTCGCACGAGATCAAGATTCCCATGGCGCCTCAGGCGCGCGATTGATAGGAAAGCCTAACGAATGCAAAAACTCATCGAATGTGTGCCTAACTTTTCCGAAGGTCGCGACCTCAATGTGATCAAGCAAATCACGGCGGCGATTGAAGCGGTCGATGGGGTTTCGCTTCTCGACGTCGATCCAGGCGCGAGCACCAACCGCACGGTCGTGACCTTTGTCGGCTCGCCGGAGGCTGCCGTCGAGGCGGCTTTTCGCGGAATCCAAAAAGCCGCCGAACTAATCGACATGCGCAAACAAAAGGGCGCGCACCCGCGGATGGGCGCGACCGATGTTTGTCCGTTCATCCCGGTGAGCGGCGTGAGTTGGGAGGAAGCGATCGAGTGCGCCAGGTCGTTAGGCAAACAGGTCGGCGAGCAGTTGAAGATCCCGGTTTATCTCTATGAGAAAGCGGCGAGCGATCCGTCTCGTTCCAACCTCTCGATCATTCGCGCCGGCGAATACGAAGGCTTTTTCGAGAAGATCAAGCAGCCGGCCTGGACGCCCGATTTCGGGCCGGCGGTCTTCAACGAAAGATCCGGCGCGACCGTCATCGGGGCACGGGATTTCCTCGTCGCCTACAACGTCAACCTTAATACGAAGTCGACCCGTCGAGCGAACTCCGTCGCGTTCGATGTGCGCGAAAACGGACGGGTGAAGACAGAAGATGGCACACCGACGGGCAAGAAGGTGCTCGACGAAAACGGCGAGCCGGTGCGCATCCCGGGGATGTTGAAACACGTCAAGGCGATCGGCTGGTTCGTCGAGGAATACGGCATCGCGCAGGTCTCGATGAATTTGGCGAACATCTCCGAAACCCCGTTACACGCGGCCTTCGATGCCTGCAGCAAAGCCGCCGCGCAGCGCGGTCTGCGTGCCACCGGCTCGGAAGTGGTCGGCATGCTGCCCAAAAGGTGTCTGCTCGAGGCCGGTCGCTACTTCCTGCGCAAACAACAACGGTCCGAGGGCGCGTCGGAGGAAGAACTGATCGACCTCGCAATTCGCTCCATGGGCCTGAGCGAGCTGAAGCCGTTCGATCCAAAGGAAAAGGTGATCGAATACCGGATCGAAGCGACGGCGGGAAAATCGCTCGTGAAGATGAACCTGCGCCAGTTTTGCAACGAGACCTTGAGCGATTCGCCGGCTCCTGGTGGCGGTTCGGTCGCAGCCTTGATGGGAGCGCTTGGCGCGTCGTTAGGCGGGATGGTGGCGAATCTTTCCGCGGGCAAACGCGGCTGGGATGATCAGCTATCCTTTTTCAGCGACTGGGCGGTGAAGGGGCAGCAACTCAAGGACGAATTGCTTTTCCTGATCGATGAAGACACCGCCGCCTTTAATAAGGTGATGGCGGCTTTCGGTCTGCCGAAAGATTCGGCAGAAGAAAAGGCCGCGCGCTCGAAGGCGATCCAGGCGGCCAACCAATACGCCGCCGACATCCCGCTCAAGGTCATGGAGACCGCGAGCCGATCCTACGACCTGCTGGCACAGATGGCGGAGAAAGGAAATCCCGCTTCGATCTCGGATGTCGGCGTCGGCCTGCTCGCGATCCGTGCCTGCATCGAAGGCGCGGCGATGAACGTGCGAATTAATTTGTCCGGGCTGAAGGATGAGAAAGTGAAAGCCGCGTTGCAGGAGAGAATGAGCTGGCTTACGGCAGAATCCGAAACGCGTTTCAAAGCCGTCCGAGAAATCGTGGAAGGCAAGCTGTAGACGCGCATTGAACGCTCTCGCTGTCCTCCACGCTTCGCAGTTGTTGACTCTCGCCGGTCCGATGCGGCCGCGGATTGGTGGCGAGCTAAGCCATCTCGCGATCATCGAGGACGGCGGAATGCTGGTGCACGACGGTATGATCACGTCGATCGGAACCTCCGACGAAATCGAGCGCGAGTTGCCTGGCGATGTCGAGGTTGTCGACGCGGGAGACCGGGTGGTGCTGCCGGGTTTCGTGGACGCGCATGCTCATCCTGTCTTCGGCGGGAATCGAGTGGATGAATTCGAGATGCGGGCGCGTGGCGCCACCTATGAAGAGATCGCCGCAAGTGGCGGCGGGATTCGTTCGACCGTGCGCAAGACTCGCGCGGCGAGCGAAGCCGAACTTCTCGCAGATGCGCAAGAGCGAGCGAACTGGTTCCTGCGCTGCGGGACCACGACGATGGAGGCCAAGTCTGGCTACGGATTGTCGCTCGAGGAAGAGCTGAAAATTCTGCGGGTTATCCGTCAACTGAACGAGACGACCCCGATTGAATTTGTCCCGACATTTCTCGGTGCACACGCCATTCCGGAAGAGTTTGGCGGGGCGCCCGAACAATACGTCGCGCTTGTCATTCACGAGATGTTGCCGGCCGTGGCGGAGGAGGAACTGGCCGAAAGCTGCGACATTTTCTGTGAGTACGGCTACTTCGATCTCGCAGACTCAGAGAAAATCCTGATGGCGGCGCAGGAGCATGGTCTGCGCATCCGAATGCATGTCGATCAACTGACGAATTCGGGCGGAGCGTTCCTGGCGGCACGACTGCAGGCGGCGACGGCCGATCACCTCGAGCAAACGAACGATGCGGAGATCGCCGCTTTGGCCGAGGCGGGCGTTCAGCCGGTGCTCTTGCCTGCTTCGGTTTACGCCCTCGGCAAGACGCGTTATCCCAAGGCGCGCGCCATGATCGAGGCCGGTCTGGGCGTTGTGCTGGCAACCGATTTTAATCCCGGATCGTCGCCGACTCCTTCGATCCCGATGGTGCTTTCTCTGGCGGCGACGCAGATGAAAATGACGCCGGCGGAGGGTGTGAGCGCGACTACGATCAATGCCGCCTACAGTCTCGGTCGCGGCGACAAGATCGGGTCGCTCGAAGCCGGCAAACTGGCGAACTTCACCATTTTCGATTGCGGCGATTATCGCGAGATCGCCTACTGGTTTGGATTGCCGCAAACCCACGCGGTCTACATTCGCGGTCGATGCGCGCTCTAAACCCTGTCAGCCCGAGCCGCGTAGACGGCGAGGGACCTCTCTAACGCAGTCCGCGCCTTCGCGGTGTCCAAGGGAACGCGCATTGTCATTGTGAGGTCCCGCGCCGCGTTGCGCCGGCTCGGGATGACAAGCGCGGAAGCCGCCAGCCGCTCAAGCGAGGAAAAACGACCTTGGTTTGCGAACGACTCCGCGCACCGGTAACTTGATTTCTTCATGAAGGTCGATGTCGAAAACCAACCGCATTGTGTCGCCACCCTCACGATCGAATTGCCGCCAGAACAGGTTTCCAAGGAGTGGGATGTGATCGCGAACAGCTTTGCCTCCCAGGCCCGCCTCCCCGGTTATCGCCCGGGGAAGGCCC
Source organism: uncultured Verrucomicrobiae bacterium (assembly GCA_963742545.1). GTDB lineage: Bacteria > Verrucomicrobiota > Verrucomicrobiia > Chthoniobacterales > UBA10450 > Palsa-1392. The sequence continues at coordinate 89,579 of CAVUMF010000011.1, forward strand.
CGCGCCGTGTGGTCGAAGCGAAGTTCCGCAAGGACATCCAGGACGAGCTGACGAAGAAACTCGTCTCCAAAAGTTACCACGAAGCAATCGCGGAAAAGCAGTTGCGGGTCGTTTCCCTAACGAAGCTCGAGGATGTCGAATTTGGGGACGATCGCTCGATGCGTTTCCGTGCCACGGTCGTGACCGCGCCCGAATTTGAGCTGCCCGATTACAAGGGAATCCCGCTTCAGTTGCCGGACACCAAGGTGACCGAAGCCGAGGTGGACGCCGCGGTCGAACGCCTGCGCGAGCAGTCTGCCGATTTTGTCGATGTGCCCGGACGCGGGCTGGAGATGGAAGATTTTGCGGTGATCGATTTCGAGGGAACGATTGAGGGGAAGCCGATCGCGGAGCTGGCGCCGAATGCGAGCAAGAATCTCCTCGGTGGGAAGAAATTCTGGCTGCACCTCGCGCCGGAGAATTTTCTGCCGCGCTTTGTCGAGCAGTTGGTCGGGCAAAAGCCCGACGAATTACGGAAGGTGCAGGTGGAATTTCCCGCGGATTTTCCGGTTACCGAACTGGCCGGCAAAACCGCGGAATACGCCGTCACCCTGCATGAGATGAAGCAGCGCGTCCTGCCGCCGGTCGATGACGCTTTCGCCGCGAAGTGGATGCCGGAGAAGACGCTGGCCGATTTGCGGGACGCGCTCGAACATCAGATCGAGCACGAAAAGGGGCATGAACTGGAGCGCGCGCGCGAGGCGCAGGTGGTCCGGTATCTGAGCGAGCGCATTCAATTTGAGTTGCCGCCCAACCTTTTGAAAACCGAAACGCGCAACGCCCTCATGGAATTGGTGCAGCGCAATCGGGAGCGCGGCGTGCAGGATGAAGCGCTCAAGGAAAAGGAAGAAGAGTTGATTCGCATGGCGAGCGGCCTGGCCGCGCATCGCCTCAAAACCAACTTCATCCTGCATCGAATCGCCGAGCAGGAAAAAATCCAGGTGACGCGCGCCGATCTGGATGAGCGGATCCGTCACCAGGCGACGCACCACAACGTGACCCCGGAAAAAATGCGTCAGGAAATCGAGAAACAAGACGGCATCAATGGCCTCATCGAGCAAATCCTGCTGGGCAAGACGATTGATTTCCTCGGGTCGAATGCTACCATCGGGAGCGCGGCCGCAACACCGGTCCCCGAGGTCGCGCACGAATCAAAATGACAACAAATCGCGACTCCAATTTTTCTCAATCCGTCCTCGTCCCGATGGTGGTCGAGCAGACCGGGCGCGGCGAACGCAGCTACGACATCTACTCGCGGTTGTTGAAGGACCGGATCGTTTTCATCGGGACGCCGATCGACGATCACATCGCCAACCTGGTCATCGCCCAGTTGCTCTTCCTGCAAATGGAAGATGGCAAAAAGGACATCAATCTTTATATCAACTCACCCGGCGGCTCGGTCACGGCCGGTCTCGCGATTTACGACACGATGCAGTTCCTAACCTGTGACGTGACGACGTACTGCCTTGGGATGGCGGCGAGCATGGGCGCAGTCCTGCTCAGCGCCGGGACGAAAGGCAAACGTTTTGCGCTGCCAAATTCCGACATCATGATTCACCAGGTCTCGGGCGGCGCGCAGGGGCAGGCGAGCGATGTCGAGCGGACGGTGGAATACATGTTCAAGCTCAAGAAACGCCTCATCCGCATCCTCTCGCAGCACACGGGGAAAGCGGAGGAGCAGGTCAGACAGGACTCGGATCGCGATTATTACATGACGGCGGCCGAGGCCAAGGACTATGGGCTCGTCGACGAGGTGATCAAGTCGCGCAAGGAGGCGAAATTGCTCGATGGCGACGGCGCGAAAGGCACTCTGACTGACCGCTCAACCGCGGTCGCTGAGGCTGCGCTGCCGCAGAAAGTCGAGGAATAGGAACTGCTCTAGACGGGGGAGACGACAATGGCGCGCGCCTCGAACCTCACCATGTGTTCCTTCTGTGGCAAAAGCCACGCGGAGGTGCGTAAACTCATTGCCGGCCCCGGCGTCTACATTTGCGATAGTTGCATCAACGTTTGCAAGAGCATCCTCGACAAGGAACTGAATGAAGATGCGCGCCGGCAATCCTCGACCATCCGCGTGCCCAAGCCGGCCGATATTCGCGGCTCGCTCGACCAGTACGTGGTCGGCCAGGACATGGCGAAAAAGACGCTTTCGGTCGCGGTGCACAACCATTTCAAGCGCGTGCTCCAGAGCGCGCCGCCGGCCGACACTTCGGCCGCGTTTCAGCCCGATCCTTTCGCCGACGTAGAAATCGAGAAGAGCAACATCCTGCTCATCGGCCCGACCGGCTCGGGCAAAACGCTTCTCGCCAAGACGCTCGCGAAAATTCTCGACGTTCCATTTTGCATCGCCGACGCCACAACACTGACGGAAGCCGGTTATGTCGGCGAAGATGTGGAAAACATCATCCTGCGACTGCTGCAGAACGCCGATTACGATGTGAAGCGGGCGGAGATCGGCATCGTTTATATCGACGAAATCGACAAGATCGGGCGCAAAACCGACAACGTAAGCATCACGCGCGACGTTTCCGGCGAAGGCGTGCAACAGGCGCTCTTGAAAATTCTCGAAGGCAGCACCTGCAACGTCCCGCCGCAGGGTGGTCGCAAACACCCGCACCAGGAATACATCCAGGTTAACACGGAGAAGATCCTCTTTATCTGTGGCGGCGCCTTTGTCGGGCTGGAGAAAATTGTCCAGAAACGAATCGGCAATAAAACGATGGGCTTTAGCAGCCCCTCGCTCGAAGCGGAAGAGGCTCTGCGTCGCGAGGCGGTGCGCCAGGTGGAACCGGAAGACTTGTTAGGCTTCGGCATGATCCCGGAATTCATCGGCCGGCTTCCCGTGATTAGCGCGCTCGATGCGCTGACCGAGGAGGAGATGGTCATGATCCTGACCGACACCAAGAACGCGATGATCAAGCAGTACACCAAGCTCTTCGCGATGGAAGACGTGCGTCTGACGGTCACGAAGGACGCATTGCGCGCGCTCGCCGCCCAGGCGGTGACGAAGGGAACCGGCGCGCGGGCGCTGCGTTCGATGCTTGAGCGGATCATGCTCGACATCATGTATGAGGTGCCGAGCCGGGAAGATATCGCCGAGGTCACGATCAATCGGGCCGTGGTCGAAGGGAAAAAGGTCCCGCTGATTCGCAAGAAGCAGGACAAGGACGCGGCTTAGGAAGAAGAGGCGCTTCGCGCCTAGCGTTCAACGTCCAACGCTCAACGTTGAACACTCAAATTCAAACAGCGTCGCTCCGCGACGTTCTTCTCTGAATTGAAACGTTGGACGTTGAGCGTTGGACGTTGAAAGTTTGCTTCCCGTCTTCGAAAAATGCGCGTCCTCGTCATCAACACCGGCACCGAGATTCTCCTCGGCGACGTTGTCAACACTCACCTCACGTTTATCGCGCGCGAGATTTTCCCGCTCGGCCTGCGGGTCGAGCGCCAGTTGTCAGTGCCCGATGGGCCGGCGATTCGCGACGCACTGAACGAGCACATCAAGCGGGCGGATTTGATTTTCGTTACCGGCGGTCTCGGCCCGACGACGGACGACCTCACGCGAGAGACGACGTCCGAGCTGCTTGGCTTGGATCTTGTGCCTGATCCCGTGCTGGAGGCCAGCCTCAAGGAGCGCCTGGCAACCCGCGGGATTCGCCTGACCGATCGGATCCTGCGCCAGGCTCGGGTGCCGCGGGGGGCGCAGGTCTTGCCTAACGAAAATGGAAGCGCTCCCGGACTCTATCTGGCGGCGGGCTTGAATCCCGCGCTGGCAAGGCCGCATTTGTTTCTCCTCCCGGGGCCGCCGCGTGAGTTGCAACCAATGTTTGCCCAGTCGGTTCTGCCAATCCTTCAGCAGATCGTCAGGCAGGAGGAAACGATTGGTTGTCGCAGTTACCGGATCGTCGGGATGGGCGAATCCCACGTCGAAGAAGCTGTCGGCGCGCGGCTCCTCAGCATTGTTGGTCTGGAACTCGGCTATTGCGCGCGGATGGGCGAAGTCGACCTGCGCCTGATTGGTTCCGCCGAAATCCTGGAGGAAGCGGACGCGATCGTCCGAGCAAGATTGGCGAAGTTTATTTTCTCCACCAGCCGCGAGAACCTCGAGACGGTGATCGTCAGGCAGCTTGCCGCTCGAGAATCCACCCTGGCGGTTGCAGAGTCTTGCACCGGCGGATTTCTCGCCCATCGCCTGACCAACGTGCCGGGCGCGTCCGAGATTTTTTTGGCCGGATACGTGACCTATTCGAACGAGGCGAAGGTTGCCATGCTCGGTGTCCCGTCATCCGCCATCGCCGAGTATGGTGCCGTCAGCGAAAGGGTGGCCCGCGCCATGGCGGAGGGTGCGCGGGAGAAATCCGGAGCAACCTTCGCGCTGGCGACGACTGGCATTGCGGGCCCGGGCGGCGGCAGCGTACAAAAACCGGTCGGCACTGTTTATGTCGCACTCGCCGGCGGCGGCGAGACTGTCGTCAGGCACCTTTTTTTCCCGACCGATCGGGAAACCTTCAAGCAGCTCGCAACCCAAATGGCACTTAATCTCCTGCGCGAGCGTCTGGCCAATGCCCTGGCCTAGTCGCCGACCACGACCGGCGTTCCAACCTTGACGCGGTCGTAAAACATCTCCGCGGCTTGCGACGGCATGCGGATGCAGCCATGCGAAGCGGCGTAGCCCGGCAGAAATCCGACGTGCATTCCGACGCCTTCGTCCGTCAGGCGCATGAACCATTTCATATCGGCGCCGACGTAATGCGTGCCACTGGGCGCGGAGTCGATCCGGCTGCTGACGCCGCGGCGGACGATCCGACCGGACGAGTCGACAAAATCCCCATAGACGCTGGACTTGTGATTCTCGTCCTTTTCCAGCACGTGAAAGCTGCCCTGCGGCGTCGGGCGGGAGCGCTTGCCGGATGAAACAGGGGAATCGATCACAATTTCGTCGCCCAGCATCAGGTAAGCACGTTGTTTAGAGAGCGAGACGCGGACGTGCGAGTTGTCGGGAGTGACCTTTTCGAGGAGACGCGGCGAGACGTTGATCGGTTGCTGCGGACGGATCAGATCAGCGGCCTTCTTCATTGGGGGCTGGGCGCGCGGCTGCGTGCGCACCGGAATCATCGAGCCGGGGCGGCGGACCTGGGCGCGCACTTCGCCCGTGGCCAGCGCGACGAGCGCGAGCAAAGCGAGAAGTTTGAGAGACCGAATAATCACAGCAATCAAATGGGTGTAGCCATGTCCAGCGATGCGACGGAAGCAAAATGGAGAATTCGCAGGCAGGTGGCAACGCGGAAATTGGATGACACGGTCGCACGGAGCAGTTTGATATGCCACGACCGGGCAAAATTGCCGGCCGAGGTGCTCGCGGCGGCGAAAGGGCGCAGACGCTCCAAGCCGGGCAGCGCGCGATGCGCGCACCGGCCTAACGATATGTGGAAACCCGGTTCAACCAGCCCTGCAGCCAACGCCGCTCGTCGCGCTCTGGCGGGGAATTTTCCACCCGTTCACGCAAGACGGCCGCCGCGGAGTCGGCAAATTCGTCCAACGCCGCCGACCCCGGCCCATGTCCGGACATTCCCTCCAGCACTTGCAACAAGCCCCAGCCCCGGCCCCGATAACGCTCCGTCAAAAGCACGCCTTCACCCTTGAAGTTGACATAATCGATCAGCGCGTAGCAGCCCTGCGCGCTGCTCGCGACGCGCTCGAATTCCTGCGCGGTCCGCCCACGCGCATCGGGTGGCGCGGCGGCCAGCATTTTTGGCAACGCAACTTGTAGCCTCTCGACGAGGAAGTCCGCCTGCAGATCGATCGTGTCGGCGAGAAATTTTCGCAGCTGGCTCATCCTCTGGCCCGATTCCGCAGCGAGGAATTCCGCACGCGAATTCCATGGGCAGGCCCCGTTATTCCGCCCAAGCGATTGCTTGGGCAATTTTGCTCCGTGCCGTTCCACGTAGCGGACAAAGCGAGGGAAACTTTCCTCAAATGGTCCGCGCACCCCGGCCGGGTACCAGATGAAGTGTCCAATGCCGAGCGAGGCGAAGTTCTCTCCTGCGTTCCAGGAAGTGAGACCGGCCACGGTTCCGCCGCATTCGTTCTGCCAGATTTTGCGGCCAATGCGCATGGCTTCCTGATGGGAAAGCGGGATCGTCGCGAAGGCCAGCGGTGCGGTAAGCGCGAAAAGCGCAATTGCCAAGACGGGCTCCAGACGTCGTGCGCCGGACCTGGCGCGCTTTCGTTCGCTTGACGCGGGCGCAATCTCCGTTGATGAGTTGAACGCGCCGGGCGGGAAACCCGCCGGGTTGCATTCAATTCGACGCATTATTTTTATGAAAAACTCCGTGCTCATTATCGCCACTTCTCTTGTCATCGCGCCATTTGCTCTGGCGGCGGATACAGGGCTGAAGGATCAGAAGGACAAAGTCAGCTACGCCATCGGCCTCGACATCGGGAGCACGATGAAACGCCAGATGATTGACGTCAACGACGAGATCCTGAATGCCGGCATCAAGGATGGATTGAGCGGCGCAAAACCGCGCATGACCGACGAGGAAGTGAAGGAAGTCATGAGCACATTCCAAAAAGAAATGATGGCCAAACAAGCTGAGGTGCGAAAAGCGGCCGGGGAAAAGAACGCGGCCGAAGGCAAGAAATTCCTCGACGAAAACAAAACGAAAGAAGGTGTGAAGACGACTGCAAGCGGCTTGCAATACAAGGTGCTGAAGGAAGGCACCGGCACCCCGCCGAAGGCGACCGATACCGTTAAGGTGAATTATCGCGGGACGACGATCGACGGCAAGGAATTCGACAGCTCCTACAAGCGGGGCGAGCCGGCGACCTTCCCGGTCAATCGCGTGATCAAAGGCTGGACCGAAGGGCTTCAACTCATGAAGCCCGGCTCCAAATATCAGTTGTTTGTTCCGGCTGATCTCGCCTACGGCGAGCGCGGTGCGGGCGCTGACATCGGAGCGAACTCCACCTTGGTTTTCGACGTCGAATTACTCGAAGTCGTCCCGCCAGGCGCGACCACGTCGCCGAAACCGGCAATGGCGCCCAAGCAGCCAAACGCTGCGGTTGCGCCGGCCGCCGCCTCGCCAAAGAAGCCGTAGCACCACCGTCGTAAACGCTTCGCTTTGCGAAGCGTAGGGGTCAGTTTGCGCTTCGATGCGAACCTCGCGCCGTCCGGAGGGGCGGCGTCTAGAGGCCGGCGATCGTTAGGCGCGGAGCGTCGCTCCAAAGATCTTCCAGGCTGTAGAAATCGCGCTTGTCGCGATGGAAGATGTGCACGATCACCTGCAGGTAATCGAGCACGATCCATTGGCTCGCCGGAAAACCATCGACCGCCGTCGGGCGCACCCCGTGATCTTCGCGCAAGCGGGTCTCGATCTCACCCGCGATCGCTTTCAGATGCGGCTCCGAACTTCCCGAGCAGATGACGAAGAAGTCGGTGAAGGTGGAAATCCCCCGCAAATCGAGCACCACGAGGTCTTCCGCTTTCTTGTCAGCGGCGAGTTGGGCGCAGCGTTATCGCTAGCTCTTCGGGTTCGATCGGTTTTTTCCCTGGTAGATGTTTTCGCGGCGGATGATTCGCTCGACCGCCTCCGGCACGAGATAACGAATCGATCGGCCACTCGCAACTCGTTTTCTGATTGTCGTCGCTGAAATGTCGATCTTCCTCCGCACAATCGGATAGCCTTCGGCGACCGTCGTGCCGGAACGATCGAGCACAACGAACTGCACCAGACGCCGCAGATCGTCGAAGCGATGCCACTCCGGCAATTGCGGCAGGTTGTCTTCGCCGATAAGAAAGAGGAACTCCACTTCCGGGTGCGCCGCACGCAATGCCTCCACTGTTTCCACGGAATAGGACGGGGGCGGACGATCGATCTCGAGGCGCGAAGCCGAGAAATCTGGCTCGTCTGCGATCGCGGCCGTGAGCATCTCCCAGCGTAGCGCGGTATTCGTTGTCTCCTGACTAGTCTTGTGCGGGGATTGCGCAGCCAGCACGAAGATCACTTCGGCGAGGTCGAGCGTCTCGAGTGCTTCACGGGCCAGAATAAGGTGGCCGTGATGAATCGGGTCGAAACTCCCGCCATAAATGCCGATCTTTTTCAAGCGAGGCTCAGTAGAGCAAATATCGAGCGCGGCTGCGCCGAAACTCCTGTTCGTTAGGCCGCCAGTCGGCGATGATGCGTTGCGGCGATTCTCCTTCGTTCACCCGGGTTCGAATGAAAGTGCCGCCGCAAACCTTGTAAAAAATATCGAGCTTGCTTGCGCTGCTGCGCCGGGACAAATCAGGTCGCGCCTCCCGATTCATCTCCGAGAGCATGCAAACGCCGAGCCCGGTCAGGTTCGTCCGTGCGTCGGGCGCAATTGTCAGGCCGACCCGTTTGCCGGCGAGGCGCGAGTAATCGTGGCTCGCCAGCATGTCGATCCCCCGCTCGACCGATGCGTGCGCCGTCGCTACGCAAACCCAGAACAGACCCAGCCTAACGATCCATTTATTGTTTCGCCTGGCCTCCATCGCTCTTAACGTCCGAAGTTATGGAGAGTGTTTCAGCGGGTCAACTGATCCTTACCGGCGTGCCCGGGACCGAGCTTGATCGCGAGACGGCCGCCCTGTTCCGCAGAGTGCAGCCAGGCGGGTTCATTATCTTCGGCCGGAATATCGAGAGTGCGGTGCAATTGCGGAAGATGATCGACGACCTGCGCGACCTGAGTGCGATCGAGCCAATCATTACGATCGACCAGGAAGGCGGGCGCGTTTCTCGCCTCCGCCTCATCGGCAATGAGCCGCCCAATGCGCAGCAGTTGCGCGAGAAGGGAGACGTCGAACTCGTTAGGCGCCACGGCGAGATCACCGGACGGTTGCTTCGCTTGTTTGGCTTCAATCTCGATCTCTGTCCCGTGCTCGACATTTCCTTTGACGACGAGGCCGACAACTCGCTCCGCGGCCGTTGCTATGGACGGGACATCGAGGAGGTCGTGCGCCTGGCCGGCGCCTTTAACGACTCCATGCGCGGGGAGGGGATCGCGAGCTGCGGCAAACATTTTCCCGGCTACTCCGCCGCCACCGTCGACGCGCACCACGACCTGCCGCTCATCGAGCGCACCCGCGCTGAGCTGGAGACGAATGAACTGGCCGTCTTCCGCCAGTTTGCCGGGCGGGTCGACAGCATGATGATTTGCCACGGTTGGTATCCCTGTTTCGAACCGGAGAAAACCGCCGCCTCGCTTTCCCATCGCATCGTGACGGATCTCCTCCGCGACGAACTCGGCTTCGAGGGCCTGATCATGACCGACGACCTCGACATGGGCGCGATCCTGAACGAATACGGCTTCGAAGAAACGATCCGACGCGCCATCGGCGCCGGGAACGACCTCGCGATGATCTGCCATCGGGTGCCGGCGATCGAGGAGGCCCTGGGTTACCTGCAAAAGCTTTCGCGTCCGGAACTCAACCGGGCGTTGGCCAGCATTGCGCGCTTCAAGACAACGCTCGCTCCACCGAGCAAATTTTCCGAAGCTGCTTTCGCGGCTTTGAACAAGGAAATCTGGGAATTGCGTGTCGCCGTCCTGGGTGAAGCGCAGGCGCGGGAACGCAGCCCGGAAGATGGCAAACGTTCCCCGGTGGAAACTTACTGAACGTCGTTATGCAGGCTACGGGTTGTCCGCGACCAGGCGGACCACGGAGCGATGCATTTGCAGCGTCGTGCTGACATCTTGCAATTGTGCGGCCTGTTCCTTCAGGCTCTTCGTTAGGGCGCGAATCTCCTCCTGCTGCCTGGCGAGCGCGGCCTTTAACTGGTTGATGGTTTCGCCTTGTCCTGCGCCCGGGCGTGCGCCTTGATAAACTCGTCGAGGAGCATCGCGTTGACCGCTTCGTACCGCACCGTGTAAGGCTTGCCGCTTTTCTGCGTTTCGATTCCGGTTTCATGCCTTGCCCTGACGGACTATTGAAAATTTCCGGTTCATCAATAGTCCACAGATTTCCTCAGGGATGTTGAGTTTATCCACGAAATCGGCGGACTATCTCGGCATCCCTCCTAGAAGGGCCGAACGACGAGCAGGTAGAGCCAGTTGCCGGCGAGGAGAATGACGGTTGCGCTGCGGGCCGCGAGCTTTTCCGTGCGCGAGAAATTGCCGAGTCGCAACCTGGGCGCGCGGGTGAGCAGCACGACGAGCGCGTAGAAGTCGAAGGCGATAAGGGCCCAAAAGGTGAGGAAGGCGAGCGGATTGAAACGGAAGGAAGCCGCAAAATGGCCGTGGAGGAATTGCAAGGCCGCGCGCGTGGCGCCGCAGGTCGGGCAGGGAAGCCCGGTGAGAGAATGAAACGCGCACTGCGGCGTCGGCAATCGCGCCGACAACCAAAACGCGAGCCCGAGAAAAGCGCCTAACGATACCAGGAGCCAGAGCAGCTCGTGATCGAGCTCCTGCGGCGCGAGTCGACGACGGCAATACTGCATCGGCCCAGCCGTTTAGTGGTGGCCCGAGAGCGCGCTGACGCCGCCCAGCACCATGACAAGAACAAATCCGCCACCGCAGCAGACAATGAGCGGCAGAAAGACCGCCAGGACCGCTTTGCCGGTCGTGGTTTCATGCGCTTTGGCGAGGCCGACGCATTCCACCACCAGGCACCAGACGCTGGCAATCGCCCCGCCGCAAGCCGGCACGATCATCAGCGGATAAGTCGAGCCGACCGAGTAACAGAGGACTCGCAGCGTCGTCTCATAGCTCCGTTTCGCCCCGCCCACCAGCATGAGGCACAGATGCACGATCCCCGCCCCGATGAAGAGTCCGATCGCGAGCATGATCGGAAAAAAGATCAGGACGAAAATGCCGCCAAACCCGAGCCCGACCATACCGCCGAGCATATTGTGATTGCCCAGCGCCCCGAGCGAACCGATGAAGAAGCTGAAGATAAAATAAAAGACCCAGCCCACGCTTCCGCCGATCACGGCGTAGATTAGCGGATCCACCAGGTCGCCCTCCGGCTTCATATTGGCGAATGCCACCGCCGGGTTGAGCAGCACCAGCTTGAGCGTCTCAAAGAAGGCCGGAAAAAAACCAAGTTCCTGGCGGCGATCCCACGGCAGGCCGCCCTGCGCGACAATCGCGACTCCCGACGCCGCCGCGCCGGGCACGGCAGCGCCAGGGGCTGCGCTCTCCGCCGCGGGAAATTGCGCCAGCGTCAGCCATGTCGGCATCCCTTCGTGCCAGAACAGATCGGTCGGGAGAAATCGCCCGTTGCTCAGGCCCTCCCGAATTTCTTCCTCCGAAAAAACACCCAGTTTCGTTTCGCCGCGATTGACTTGGATGGTGCCCATGCGCCGGTTTTATCGGACGGGCCAGTTCGCGTCAATCCCGGATGAGGCGTCATGCGCCCAAATTGGAGGCAAGCGCGCCGTCGCTTCCTCGAATATCCGAGAGGCGTCTATTGCAAGCCACCCGCGCCCACCGCTCGCGCGGCGCGAGACCGAAGTCGTGCGTCTGATCGCGGAAGCGTATTCCACCAAAGAGATCGCGAACCGGCTTGGGGCATCGATCAAAACGATCGAATCCCATCGCACCACCTTTTTGCCAAGCTCCAATGCCACTGCGTCGCCGAGCTGGTGCGTTACGCCATCTACCACGGCATCGTCGAGCTGGGAGAACCGGTCCGGGCGAACGTTTTCTATTGCCGTCCTCGTCCGAAGCTGGCAAAACCTTGCCTCGCGAACTGGCAAACCCCCAACATGATTCCCCAAGCTCCCGCCGCCCGCGCCGTGTTAGACGAACAATTGTTCGTGTTTAAAGACGAACATTCTCATTGAACTCGCGATGCCACTTGACCTCGATTTAACAACAAAGATTTCAGTGCCCGTGCTGTGTTTGGTGCTCGGCAAGTATCTCGACCGCTGGGTCACCAAGCGGCCTAAACTGATTTCGTATTTGGGGCACACCTCCGCGTTCACGCTCAAGGGAAATACGCCGGGGACGTTTCACACACATTCGATCGTCGTCCGCAATGCGGGGCGACTAGCTGCCAACAATGTCCGCATCGGGCACTATATATTGCCCGAACATTTTCAGCTCTATCCAGCGATCGCGCATACCGTGGAGCGGAATCCTGGTGACATCGCAGAGATTATCATTCCGAAGCTGGTCCCAAATGAGCAGGTCACCATTTCTTACCTTTACTTCCCTCCGGTACTCTGGAATCAGATCAACGTGTACACGAAATCTGACGAAGGTTTTGCTAAGATTATGAGCGTCTTGCCTACGCCTCAATACCCGAAGTGGATATATCGTGGGCTTTGGTTCCTCATGCTTGTTGGCGCGGTCGCGCTGATTTACCTCATCGTGGAACTGATGTTGAAGTTCCTCTGATATCACCCATAGGTCTAGCCATACGTCTGAGGTCGTCCGTCAAGGATTTTGGGTCAGGTGATTGGGCAGTGAGTCAGCGGCTTGAGCGAGAGTGAATGGAACTTTTAACGCGGTGCGGCTCTGCTCCCCTCAAAAAGGAGGAGTAGCCCGCGAGTAAATATGAACGGCAAACACACTCTTCTTTTCAACCCCGTGCTTGCGCGTTCACCCCGCAGCCATAAGGTCTGGACCCTTCACGCATGAAATCATCTATTGCATCGTTCCTACTTTTCGTGGCGATCAGCGGCTCTGCTCAGACGCGCGACTACCCGAAGACGCCACGCGACAAACCTGTGCACGCCGAGGGCGAGCAAGTGACCGATGTTGATCGCGCCATCGCTCCTTACGTCGCGAAGGCGCGAAAAACTTATCCCACCGCAAAAAAGCGCTTTTTGGCCGGCCTTCCTGCGAAATATCTGTTCTCGCTCACCACAAAGCTTTGGGATCGTTCGCACACCAAGTTCGAAGTCGTTTTTGTCGTCGCTGACCAGATCAGCGACGGCAAAGTCACGGGACACCTCGCCAGCCACACGAAGCAACCGGTCGGCTATGATTTCGGCGATCAGATTACGTTCCCGGAGTCGCAGATTATGGATTGGACGATTGTCCACCCCGACGGGACAGAAGAGGGCAACATCGTCGGGAAGTTCCTCGACACCTATCATGCACGCTAACGGGTCTTACCAGGCGATGCAGCGAACGGCGAACCCGCCTTGCGATTCACTTTTGAGATGATTTCAACACGTTCACTCCGAGTGATGCGTGGTTTGATTCGGTCGCACTGCTCCCGCACCCTCCGGGCTAACGTCTATGTCACGGCTTGGCAGTCCGTTTCATTCGTCCGCCGTCGCTTGTCTTGTTCTCGTTCAGCGAACACAAAAGGGGCCGCTACATGAATGTCGACCCGGCATCCTGCCCAAAGGGCATCGAGCATGAGTTAAAGAGACTTCAGGGTTCCTGGAAGCAGATCGGCTATGAGCGCGATGGCATGGTCAATCCGCTTGACGAGCGGGATTGGGAGCCGAGGACGACGTTTACCGGCGAAGAGTTTGTGGTGACGCTGGCCGACGGCACCATCCCGATCAAGGGGACGTACAGGATCGATCCGACGCAGAACCCAAAGAGCGTGGACTGGACCGACACGATCGGAGAGGACGCAGGGAAGACGTTGCTGGCCATCTACTCTTTGCAAGGGGACCGTTTCACTTTTTGTGCCGCGTATCCGGGACTCGAGCGACCGACGGAGTTTAGAACACGACCGGGCCAGGTTCTCCGAACCTTCCAGCGCGAGGTTCAGGCGAGCAACACAGATGGAGCCCAGTGCCTGGTGGAAGCCGCCGAACCAGCCGCTGCACCGAATGTCGGCCCCGCAACGTCTTCGGGCAATTCGGAGGCCAGGAAAGACCCGCCACCACCGGTGAGCTAATCGTTCGTCGGGTCTTATGAAGCATTCATTGATTCTCGGAGCTCTGATTTTGCGAGTTCTACTGTTGACAGTGTATGGTCAGGCCGAGGGGATTCCATTTCATGTGGAAGGTCCCACGTCCACCACTGCGAATCCGCCGCTTCGGAAGTTCTTGCCTTCGACAAATCGGTATGCGGAGCGACTTCTGACAGACAAATTTATCCTCGTTGACGATCTTCAAAAGGTTGACCCCGATGTACTCAGGATCTTCCACGGCAAGGTTGCAGCCCGGGACATTGCCAATCGTGGCGAGCGATTTAACCCCACCGATGTCGAGACTGGTCCCCATCTGCCATCCCGTCGCTTTGTGTTTTCAGGGAGTAACCCGACCATGTGCTTTATTTTGTATGAGGTCGGCGGAATCGGATATCATTACAATTTGATCGTCTTCTCCAAAGACGGGAAATGGTCTCTCGTCGCGGCGGTTGCGGGTTTTTTGAAGGACAACAGTTTCCAATCACTAAAGGAATCTGTGAGTGAGGGTAAGTTCTTCGATCAGCCTGGTTATCCCCAATACTAGCTTTTCATTTCTGCATTGAAGCTTTACGACAATTCTCCAGATCGTGTCGGCTCCTTTCAATCGGAGGGCAGCTCATCAGTCGACGCTGAGTAAACATTCAACCCGCAGCCATGCGCGCTTTGATTCGTTCGCACCCGCTCAGTTACCGCTACCCTTGCGGCTTTTCCGTCAATGTCGGGGTTCCCCAAACGGCTCCATTCGCTTGCGGCAGATTGTCTCGCTCTCGTTAGGTTTTTTCGTGCGAACACTGTGGTGCAAAGTCGTGACGCCATGACGCCCCGAATCAAAGTCGCCTCCGTTCTCGGGGGATACGTCGTCGCATTCCTGATCGCTTCCGCGGTCGTCGCCGTTTACGTTGCAGCGACGAGCGGCGCTGACCGACAAGCGTATGGCGCCATGTATGCTTTCGGAGACAGCCTCCTCTTCCTCGCGGTCTTCGGAGTCGCTGCCGTCCCTGCGACTGCCGCTGCGCTCTTCTTTCTTCGGCCGTGTCGCTCATTCTGGCTTGCACTTTCGATCGCGGCTCTCGCCCTCGCGCTCACCGGCGTGGTGGCCTGCATGGTATTCCTTGCCGCACGCGCGGCATTCCGGACAGGTTCGGTCCCCTCTGCATGGTCAGGCCTGGCTGTGCTCAGAATTCTTGTTGCTCCGCTGTTCGCTCTGGCCTTCCTCCTATCCGGTCTTTTTGCGCCGAACCGTTTCGCTCGAATCTCACTCATTGTGGCGACCGTTATCGAGGTGGCGACCTTCGCCGAGTGGTTTTACGTGCTTCACTCTCACTGATTTCGAGCTTCCCATACGCAACACAAGGTCCGGCGTCCGGGGGCAGAGCTGACTATTGAGACACGAAACGGTCGTGGCGTCTCGCGACGGCGGGAGTCGGGACCAGTTTGTGGATCGCGGTATTTACTTGGCGGCCTGCTTGGGCGAATAATCAGAAACAAAGGAGGTCGCTAATGGAAGAGCAGAACATCCGGATGGCCATTGATCGGCATTGGGCAGCGTCTGCTGCGGGTGATCAAGTGGCCGAACATGAGATCTACCACGATGACGTCGTATGCGAGTATCCACAATCAGGCGAGGTAATTCGTGGTCGGAGTAACCTGCAGGCGCTTCGCAGTCATCATCCTGGCAGGCCATCGGGGTTTTCGGTCCGGCGGGTTGTGGGAAAGGGCAATCTCTGGATCACTGAGTACGTGATTATCTACGAAGGCAAGCGCGCCTATACCGTGAGCATTATGGAGTTTCGGGACGAAAAAGTGTCGCATGAAACCCAATACTTTGCCGATCCATTCAACGCCCCTGCCTGGCGCGCGCAATGGGTCGAAACTGTAGAGGCCGACAACGCATAACCATACCGGCCGACGTGCGCTTGTCGGGGGTTGTTACCCGCGCAAGCCGGCGACGCGGATGAAGTAAGCGTCGATCTCGGCGCGGTTGAGTTTGCCGTCGCGATTTCGATCGGCCTGGCGCATGAGCGCAACGCCTGCCTGGTCGCGGTGACTATAGGCGATCGCCTCCGCTCGCGTGACAATCCCGTCGCCGTTAGCGTCGTTCTGCCGGAAGGCAGCGATCGCAGCCGGATCATTTTGCATCCACTCCTGCGCGGTGAGCTGACCGTCTGCGTTTGTGTCGGAAGCAGTGAAGACGACGTAGACGAGATACTCGGCGGCCTCGCGGCGGGAAAGTTTTCCGTCATGGTTCGCGTCGGCAAGGGCAAAACTGTCGTGCGTGATCGGGACGGGCCGGACGGCGCCGAGATTGCTGTTGGTCCCGGCGCAAGCGCCGAGGCCCAGGAGGGTCGCGCCGATCACCGCAGATCGGATAAGCAGTTGCAATCTGGCGGAGGCGCCACTTTCGCTCAAGAAGCTTCGCACAAAAGGTAGACAACAGAATCGCCCGCGCGCTGAATCATAGTTGCAAGAAAGCTGATTCGGGGGGTCTGCGACGTCGGGTCGATCTTGAATATTGAGGACGGCGGACGGTGCATCGCGATCTGCACTCGGAGTTCAAGCATCGACCACTTCAGGCTTCCCTGTTGACGCTTGCTCCTGACTTGCAGCGGGTGATCTTCGCCTTGTGAGGCAATCGAGCGATCGGCAGTCGTGAAGCTAATTTCCGTCAACGTAGGGCGTCCGCGAGAAGTCATCTGGCACGGCCGGGCCGTGCAGACCTCGATCTGGAAGGCGCCTGTCGAAGGCCGCGTGCATGTGGCGACGCTCAATCTGGACGGGGATGAACAATCGGATCTTTCGGTGCATGGCGGAGTCGACAAGGCCGTTTACGTTTGCCCCAGCGAGCACTATCCGTTTTGGCTGAGCGAGCTTCCGGGAGCGGATCTTTCCCACGGAGCTTTCGGCGAGAATTTCACGAGCGAAGGTCTGCTCGAAGATGAGGTCCAGATTGGCGATCGTCTTCGCATCGGCACGGCCGAGTTCATCGTGACGCAGCCGCGGATGCCCTGTTTCAAGCTCGGGATTCGCTTCCAACGTCCGGACCTGGTGAAGCGATTCCTGCAAAGCAAGAGAACCGGTTTCTATCTCGCGGTGCAGCGCGAGGGAGAAGTCACGGCCGGCGACGCGATCGAGTTCATCGAGCGATCGGAGAGCGGGGTGACGATTGTTGATATTACAAATCTCTATGCCTTGGATTCGCAAAGCCAGGATCTCCTGCGCAGAGCGACCGAGTTACCCGCTCTCCCGGAGAGCTGGAGAGATTACTTTCGCAAACGTCTTTGGAACGCCGACGCCTGACCGCGCAGGCTGGCTGCTGGTGAGCGGATATCGGGCGAAAGCCGGAGGTCAGGGCCGCGAAAGCTTCTCGCGGCCGTGAGGTTTTGAGAGGTCGAGGATGGGGCCGATCGGGATGAGGCGGCTCGGGTTGATGGCTTCGTGAGTCAGGTAGTAGTGGCGCTTGATGTGGTCGAAGTGGACGGTGTCGGCGATGCCGGGCTGTTGGTAAAGATCGGTCATGTAGCCCTGCAGGCTGGGGTAATCGAGGATGCGGCGCAGACTGCATTTGAAGTGAATGTAATAGACGACGTCGAAGCGAATGAGGGTGCAGAAGAGGCGCCAGTCGGACTCGACGATGCGGTCGCCGAAGAGGTAGCGCCTTGTCGTTAGGCGCGGCTCCAGCTCGTCGAGTGCGGCGAAGAGTTTGTGGGCGGCGCGCTCGTAGGCGGCCTGGCGAGTGGCGAAGCCGGCGCGGTAGACGCCGTTGTTCACCCGCTGGTAGATGAACTCGGAAAGCTCGGCCTGCTCGGCGGCGATGTCGTTAGGGAAAAGTTGCGCGTCGCGCGTGGCGAGCCCGCGGAAGGCGCCGTCAAACATCCGGCAAATGTCGTCCTCGGAGTTGTTGACGATCCGGTGCGTTTCTTTGTCCCAGAGGACGGGGACGGTGACGCGGCCGTCAAAAGCTGGATCGGTGGCGCGATAGGCTTGGGCGAGAAATTCGAAGCCGTTGACGGGATCGTGGCTGTAGCCCGGGCCGTCGCGGAAGGCCCAACCCCGCTCGTCGCGCACCGGATCGACCACGGTCATGCCGATGACGTTTTCCAACCCCTGCAAATGCCTGACGATGATCGTGCGACTAGCCCACGGGCAGGCGAGAGAAACGTAGAGGTGATAACGATCTGCCTCGGCTGGATAGGGTGTCGAGCCGTCCGCGGAAACCCAGTCGCGAAACCTGTCCTCTTGGCGGCGGAATTCTCCGGAGTCTGATTGTTCCTCCGCGAACTGTGCCCTGGCTGCCATGCTCCTTTCTAGCGCGAACCACAACGCGCCGCGAATTCAAGTTCGTGCGAATCGTCGCAGGGAAAGGAAGGCGATCTCGTGGCGCGATTCTCTTTCCAAGGCAAGATCGGCGCAGATTTCCCCGACCACCGGAGCGAACTTGAAGCCATGACCGGAAAACCCGCCGCACAAAATCAGCAGCGGGTGGGCCGGATGACGGTCGACCACAAAATGGCCGTCGGGTGTGAGCGTATAGGGACACGGCTTGGCCGCGCGGAACCTGTGCGCTGCCCCCGGCATCCATTCTTCCATTGCACGCTCGATCGGCTCGATGTCGCGTGCCGGATCAATCGCGCGGACAAGATGCGCGGCGTCCGTCAGGTCGCCGTGGGCGTGAAAGGCCGCTTTCACCCCATCGCCGAAATCCGGGAAACCGTAGAGGGGCGCCGGCAAACCTTTTCGATCGAGGAGGAACGGCGGAAAGCGACCGGCGGCATATTGATCAGTCGCGGGCGCGAACCAGGTCTGGACGTTGCGCTGCACGCGAATCGCGATGCCCAGTTTATCCAAGGCATCCTTGAACCAGGAGCCTAACGACAAGACGAGTGAGCGACTCGTCACTGTTGTTCCGTCGGCAAGCCGGATGACGAAGCCATCATTGGTGGCTTCCCAGTTTTCCATCGCGATTCCAAACCGCATTCGCGCTCCAGCTGCACTCGCCGCTTTCAGTTGTGCCTGGACGCCTCGTTCCGGATCGAGCACGCCGCCGTCGGGTTCGAAAACTCCCACCTCATCGTCCTTTATCCGAAGCATCGGATAACGCGCGCGAATCTCGCGAGCTGTCAACGACTCGAACGGCAGTCGGTGCTCGCTGGCCGCACGCCGTGCCCCGGCGATAATCTCCGCGGTTTCGGCACCGACCATTAGGAGTCCGGTGATCCGAAGGAGTTCGTGGCCAGTTGCGCGTTCAAGCTCGCGCCACAAATCATAAGCTCGCAAGAGCAGGGGCACGTAGGCCGGATCCTCAAAGTATGCCTTGCGGATCATTCGGCTCTTCCCGCTCGATGAGCCCAGGTCGTGTCCGCGGGCAAACTGCTCCAGGCCGATCACCGAAGCGCCTCGGCGGGCGCAATCGGCCAGGATCGCGCTACCCATTCCTCCAAGACCGACCACGGCGACGTCATAGCGCATTGGGGTACCATCGCTTTTTTCCGCGGAACCAGCCACTCTCAAAGTCTCCGAGCTCGCTCTCGAGAGGAGGCCCGCCTCGGATCGGAGGATACCTATTCCCAATCCATGAAGTCGATTTCCCCCGTGCTGCCCGGGGGTCGTTTCTCGCCCGGACGCGGTTCGCCCGCGCCGCCCTTAGCCTCTTTCTTCGGCTTGAGATCGTGAATCTCCAGCTTGCGCTCCTTCTTTTCTTTCGCTTTCGAGTCGTTGTCCTGTTCAGCCGCCATGCATTTCCCCTCCGCTATCAAACCGGGTCCCTCCTGCTCTTAGAGGTTTCTCCTGGCATTTCCATTCCATTGGACACCCACTTGTCAGATTGGCCGAGGCCCGACCCCGGGTCGAGCAAAAAAATGAACCGCTCGGCAAAAAATTGTCGTTGAATGGAGGATTTTCTACCGGGAAAACCCCCTCTTTCCGCGTTGTTGCGAGTCCGTCGGTATGCCGGTCGGGCGCGATTACGCCTGAGCGGTGTGACTGGCGGGGGATGCTGGGCCGGTCGATTCGATCGCTGGTTTCGCACTGTGTCGGAGCACCAGCGGATTGGGCGAGCCACTCCGCAAATTCGGGAACCGGATTTCTTTGGCACTCGCCGCTTTGACATAATCGCAGATCGCTACACCGATGGAGAAGAGGCCGCTGATAGGAAGGACCACCGCCCAAAAAAGGCAAGTTATCACGATAAAGAGCGGTTCGAGGAGTGCAGCGATCAGTTGGGAGGGCGTGGACGGCATTTCAGGTGAAAGTGTCTGCGGCATGGTGGTGGTCATAGAATAAAGGCTTTTGTTGTGAGCTAGTTGCTCTAGATGTGCTATAATTATGAGCATTGTCTGTGCCTTTCGTAAGACGGAATCGAGCGGCCTGGCTCGTCTTTGCCGGTTCGAATTTGCACCACATGGTACTGAAACTAGTCCGATGCGGGCGAAGACTACGAAGTTCGCCTTCAGAAGATTTGATGCCCCTTTCCCCGGTTGGTTTAATTCCTTTCCCAGTGATCAAGCGGCTTGGGGACGATGAAACGGCGCCGTTTGTCAGGGGGAGGTTCGTTTTGGCTTGTAAGCTGCTAAGGGCTATTCCGTCATGAATCCGCGCAAGACGTGCTCTGGAAATGTCGCCGGCGGCGAAAAATGCCGTCGCTTGCCGCAAAAAGTGGGATCCCGCAGGCAGGCGAAATATCTTCCGCCATTAGCGGCGCAAGCGCCGAATCAGAAACAGCCGGCGAGCGGCCCGTTGGCTCGCACACGTAAGCTGGTGACGGCGGCCTTGAGAGTCTGGGAGCTCAAGCAGGGATTCCACGAGTGATGTCGAAAAGTGGCCGCAGATTCATTGCAACTGGCGGCGATCAAGGGGACGAAAGAGACCGGGTCCCCGTCATCGTCAAAGAATTAACCGAACTGCTCCGCGGACGCCATGCCTTTGTAACAAAGACCTCTCAATCTTTCGGTGATCGGCGGTGCATCTGACCGTCGAATAATCTGTTGAACCTGCAATGTACGCAGCGGTTGAGCACCGCCTCTCCTAAATCATGAACTCGTCTGAACCTTTGGAAACCACGCTTGAAAATCGGGAAAAGCCACGCGCGTTGTTGCGGAAACGCAGAGCGAAGCCTCAACCAAGGCGAACGCGGCAATCCGCGAGTGAAATATGGGACGAGGCGCCTTTGCCGGCCATTGGAACGATGGCACGAACGAAGCGACTCATCCTGGCGGCGCTTCGGGTTTGGGAGCTAAAGCGTGGTATTCGCGACTAGTAATCGGTTCAATGCCAGCGCCAGGCAGCCTGCGATTTGGGAATGCCCGTCGGCCCCTGCCTGGATCGGTGTCTGTCGGGAATAGGCGGGGTTTCAAAGCCTCGGACGTTGTATGCGCGGGGTCAGCCAATCGCGTGATGGAGATCATTCATATGAAAGATTTCGTATTTGTGTTCTCGGCTCTCATCATTCTCGCTCCCTGCCTTGCATTGGCGCAGACCCAACCAAGTCCCTTGCCTGAGAGCAGCGCGGGGATCGAAGGAACAATCTCCGCCGGCCCGGCTCAAGGCGGACCTTCAAAGGAAGGAGGAAGCAACTCGCAGCCGCTGGCCAACATGACGTTCGAAGTAAAGCACGGAGACCGCGTTATCACTTCCTTCCAGACCGATGGCCAGGGCCGCTTTCGAGTGTTGCTGGAGCCCGGCCATTACACAATTTCCCGCAAAGATTACACCAGTGCTGTCGGCTCCTATGGGCCATTCGAGGTGGAGGTCAGCCCGGGGAAAATGGCGACCGTGCAGTGGGAATGTGACACCGGGTTGCGGTAAGAGACCAGTCCGACAGGCAAAACCAGCGCCTGGTGTTCTTTCCAGCGCCGTGTAGCGGCAGCCTGTGATCGCTGAATCGTCGATGAGACCAACCGGGACCGATGCCCATAGACGCTGAAATTGCGCTCCGAACTTCGCGCTTAAATCGGGTCGGCGTTCAGATCGAAATTGCCGCGGCGGAAACTGGGAGGGACCGCCGAGCCCTACTCGACCTCAGGCGTCTGACAGGATGCCAGCGCCACTCCGATGGCCGCCTCCGCGAGATAAACCGCGCGCGCCGTGTTGGGGTGTTCGACGAGTTCCTCAGTCGCGGCCCGCGCGAGCTGCGGGCCAAAGTGCCAAAGAAGAGAATGCCAGCGCGGCTTCAAAAGTCCCATCACTCCGTCGCCGATCAGAAAGAGCGCGCCCAGCTGAATCAGGCGCCGGGCCATCAGGTTATTCGTCATCGAAGTCTATCGGGCGGCCGTGGGGAACTTTCAAATCATTCGTTGAATCGACCGGCCCCCGATCACTGCTGGAGACCGTGCGCAAACTTTTCGCTATTCTGTACTTCCTGAGCCTTCTGCTGCTGCTCAAGCGTCTGTTGGCCAATGCTCGGTGGCATGGCGCAACTGCTCAGACACAACGCGACGGCAGCAAAAACGAGTAACAAGGCTTGCTTCATAGATTGTCGGCTAATTTGCCTCGTCCGCACGGGCAATCCACTCCGATTTTCAGCCATATCTGAGCCCCGGCGCCGAATTGGCGCTCCGACCGAACTCAGGCCGCAGTGTGGATGCCTTGCTTGTGGTATTCCACCAACCGAAAACCCCAGCTGATCAAAGTGGAAAGATCCTTCGTCTTCGTCTTTTTGTCCTCGAGGAAGGTTTTGACCTTTTGCTTCAACGAGGGCTGCTCGTCCAGCTCGTCGAGGATTTCGAAAATCTCCATCGAGAGCAGCCAATCGTTGGGGTGTTCGGCCTTTTGCGTTTCCCAAATCTCGCCCAATCGCTCGTAGCCAGTCTTGCGCGTGCGGATATCGCGCACCTGCTGATACAGGTTCTCGAGTTTCCTCCGCTTCGCGTCCGATGGATGCTTGATCGTGCGCTCTTTTGGCACGAGTGCGACTTCGTTGTAAGCGTCCTTGTCCGCCGCGCCGTTGAAAACGGAAACGATCTTCTCGCCCACCGCCATGTCGTAGGTTCCCCACGCTGGATCGAACAAAATGTGATCGCCCATCTTAGCGATGCAGCTTGAAAACGACACCAGCAGAAGCTTGCCGTCACTGCGCAGCAGCCTCTCGACCTTGCCCTCGACTGTGACGCCGCTATCGAATTCCAGTCGCGCAGCTTTCCCTTCGTGCAGCTCCGTTTCTTTCCAGGTTCCGATCGGTGAACCAAACCCGTCCTTGTGATAGCCGCGACCATGTCCGGACAGTTCCTTGTTTTGAAAGGCAAGCGCGCTGGGCCCGGTGCTGCGAAGATAAAACGGCTCGCCCTTCGAGTCGACCAGCACGTCCGTGAAAACGCCCGAAACCTGCAGTCCCGACGAGTACCGGCAGGTCGCCACGCTCTTGCACTCGATCGCCTTGTTGATGCCCTCCAGTCCGCCGACGCGGAATGCCATCTTGTTTGCGAACTCCTCCAGCACGTCGCTTAAATGTTGAAAATCGCGGCAGACAAAAAGCTGCGGCTGTTTCGTCGTGATATCGAACGGCGTCTGCGCTGCTTCGATCGAATACGGAATTTTCTTCACTGCCGGCTCGAGGCAGCTGACCGATTCGCCGATCGAAGAAAGGAGGCCCGCGCCGTAGATTTTTGGATTCTCCATCGTCCCGATGAGTCCGTATTCCACCGTCCACCAATGCAGCCGTGAGAGCAGCGCCATCTCCGACGGATTGCCGAGGTTCTTCTGCCCGTATTCGACCTTGCGCGTCGCTTCCTCGACTTCTTTCGGGTCGGAATCCGGCTGTTCTTTCAGGATCGAGAGATGCCGGATCGCCTGGTAAAGCTCGAAATCCTTCTTCGACGACATTGCCTTTGCCCCGACCTCACCGAACCGCTGGAGATAGTTTGAATATTCGCGATCCACGATGATCGGCGCGTGCCCGGCCGCCTCGTGCACGATGTCGGGGGCGGGCGTGTATTCGATGTGATCGATCTGGCGCATGTCGCATGCGATCACCAACACCTTGTAGGCTTGGAATTCCATGAAGGCCGCCGGCGGAATAAACCCATCGACCGCCACCGCGCCCCAGTCGATCTTGCTCAGGATGTCGTTCATCTCGCTGATCCGCGGGATGCGCTCGAAGGAAATGCCGGTCTCGAGCAACCCTTGGAAATAAACCTTGTGCGCGTATTCCTTCAGGAAAAAAATATTCTGCCGCATGATGAAACGCCAGACCGCGTGATCGACCGGCGTGTAATCGTCGTAGCGCTGATCCACGGCGAATTGCAGAAGATGCTTCGGGAGCGCAACCACGGCCGGGCTGTTCATCGGAATTCCGTTTTCAGTTTTCATCGCAACGTCTCCAAAGATCGGTAGAAATGCGCGGCCGCCTAACGATAACAACCGCGTTCCGGATTTTATGGCCGAACGAGAAGAGGGGCAAGGGCGATTCGACCGGTGAGCCAGCGGCCGCTCCCATTCCGCGCCGCAACATGGCCGGCTTGTTTCGCCGCCAAAGCAGCTACGTCGCCCGCCGGACAGTGCGGGCGACGTAGCAATCTCTTGAAGGAGCTCTATTGCGCGACCTTCAGAAACCCGAAGCAGGTGGCCTCAAACATCCTTCCGTCGCAGCCCCGCCTGGTTTTCTTCCGCGCTTGCTCTGGCCGAAGATCTCGAGCGCTGGCTTAAGCACGAGCCAATCGCACGACGGTGTTCGCTGGCGAGGAAATGCTTCAGCGAGGTCAGAAGATACGAACGCAGCCGCCCTTTGTCCCTGCGAACCGCATCGAAATCGCGGCGTTCCAGGAGCAGCGCAAAAAAACTCTGGGTCAGAACTTCGGCCTCCTCCGGAGCCGCGCCTTGTCGCCTGGTGAAGCTATAAACCGGTCGCCAGTAGGTGCTGATGAGCTTTTCCAGCGCCTGTTGCGCCGCGGCCGACTGGTCTTTCGCTTTTAGAACGACGCTCCAGTGGGTAGCGGGAAACTCGATCGACAATTTGTATTCGCCAGGGGCAATCCCATTTGCCAAGGCTTGATCCTCGCCATTCACCTGCCGATGAAGCAGAAATCCGCTTCCAAGACAAGGCTGCTCTGCCCGTTCGGCATTTTGACCAGCTGGGCACACTACTGAATCTATGTCCGGCTCGCTGCTCGCGCTGCAGCTGTTCAGTCTGGTCATCGGTGCGATCGCTAAGATCGTTTCGACTCCTGCGCATCCGCTCCATCTCGATGCCGGCTTTTCGCTCAACAGCTGGCTCGGCCGTCCTCCTCACGTTCCTGCTGGCCCGCGTGTTCGCGGAAGGCGCGCGCGATCCGCTTTTCGACGCTCCATGCGATCTGCGGGGCGCTCTCGTGCCAGCCTGGCGACATTCTGCGGTTTGAGCCGGACGCAGAACGCGAGCCCGTGTCCAACAAGGAGAATTAAAACACACCATCACGATGAAACGATGAGACCGCGTGAGGCGAAGGCTTTTTACGCGGTCACGCGGATTCGAGTTGTGCGAGTGCAGCGATTCCGTCATCATCTTCAGGCTATGCGTTGAAAATCCTTAGGTGTTCAGACTTATCGCAATATGAAGCTTTCATTCACTCTTCCGATCCCTTGGCAGAACACAAGCTTCGAAACAGAACAAATAGGTCCGCTAAACTTTCTCGTCGGACCGAACGGCAGCGGTAAATCGAAGTTTGCAGAGACGCTTAGATCACAATTAGGCAACGCGCGTTTGCTAGGGGCGGATCGACTGAGCGGGATGGAGCAAACCGCACCCCTAAAAAATATCTTCGGCGACCAACTTGCCGGCGGACTGGCCAAGTCTTGGTTTGGCCAGCTTAAGAATGCGGGTCAGCAAGGGTCTGGAATCGACACGATCGTTCTTTTGGAGGAGCGCCTCGATCTCCGAATCCAAGTCGAGGCCACTCTTAGTCATCTGTTCAATCGGAGGGTAATTCTGGAGTGGGACTCTGGGAATCTGGTCGCCCGCGCCGTGCTCGGAGAGGACGCTGAATCATACAGACTGGATCGTGACGAATGCCACGGAATCAAAGAGCTATTGGTCCTCCTGACACACCTTTACAACGACGAACATCCTTATCTGATCATTGATGAGCCCGAACTGAACCTTCACCCGCAGTATCAGGCGTTCTTTATGCAGGAAGCTCGCAAGTTCGCAGGTGATTGGGATACGGACAAAAGAAAGAAGATCATTTTTCTAATCACGCACTCTCCATTCATCCTCGATTTTCGGTCAGTGGAAGATGTGAAATCGCTAATTTCTTTTGATTTAGATCATTCGGCTCCGAAGCAGATTTCTCAGATTGATTCCTCGGCAACTGAGAGGTTGTCG
The DNA here is from genome assembly GCA_963742545.1 of uncultured Verrucomicrobiae bacterium. GTDB lineage: Bacteria > Verrucomicrobiota > Verrucomicrobiia > Chthoniobacterales > UBA10450 > Palsa-1392. The sequence continues at coordinate 115,744 of CAVUMF010000011.1, forward strand.
TCGTTGGTGCCGCGGCTTAATGTTCACCACAAGCAGCTCTTCTTTTCGGACAACCCGATCTTCGTTGAAGGCATTCTCGATTCACAACTCATTGGTTATGATGCAAGAGGCACGCGGCGTTTCGGTCGCTGGAGCGGGCAGTTGCATTATCGATGCCGGTGGCTGCGAAGAGGTAAATAAGTACCTCGAGCTGTGCTTGGCCTTTGGAAAAAAGGCCCATTTCCTGTATGACCTTGATAGCCTCTTCCAAGGAAATCTGCGGGGTTGCCTAAAGGCGGACGGATCCGTTCAGAGCTTCTTGGTCGCCGCAGGCGTCGGAAATGATTTTGGCAAGTATTGCGGTGAGTTGGAACGAAAGTTAACGACTCTAATTGATAACCTTCTCTCGTTATCTAAAATCCCTCCGTCGTTGGATCGATTGGTTGAATTTCTTCGAAAACTCGGTCCGAGGGGCGCGTGGGATGGGAAAAGTTGGGGTAAAGCCCGTGTATCTGTGATGACGGCGATTAGCAGACACAGAACTGATGTGTCCTCTGCAACCTCCGAGGTCGACGTCGCGGATGTCGAAGCGCGATTAGGCAAGATCGTCACGGCTCTAAAGCAAAGAAACGTCAACCTCTTACCCGGCGGTACGCTCGAAAGATACCTCCCGAATTACTCTGGCGACCACTATGATCTCAGTGACGGAGCGAAGCGAGACGCGGTCAGCGCGGAAATCGGAGAAATGGCGAAGCCGATGACTGCTTCCGATTTGTCCACGCGATACACACAACTGTACGACGCTGTTTGTAATTTACCGTCTAAAGTCAGCGTCGACGTTGAACGAGTTCTTCGTAGTTATCTGAGTCGTTATATCCACGACCTCCAAGCAGCAGTTTCAAGCAACCCCTCATGGGAACTCGCTGAAGTTCAAAAACATCTGAGCAGGATTCAGCAGGCCACCACTAAGGTGTTCTCGGTTACAAAACTGAAGCGCGGTCAGCACAAGGAATTTGACGCGATCATTTCGATTACGCAGATGCTAGGCGAAAAGCCGAGATTGGTGCGGGTCGGCCACCAAACCAACGCTGGTATGGGTGATTTCAAGATCGAGTCCGTCTAGTGGTGCAGCCGGTCGTAAAGATTCTGAAGAACGATCTCGGGTGCCTGACCAGAGTAAGGATTAAGAAGGAAGAACGGGGTCGGAATGAATTCGGAAGCTAGGAATCCACGAAAGACAGCAGGGAAAACCTGATGGGTTCGGCCCGCGAGGCCGAAGGGCTTCGTTTGTACGGGGCAGCAAGCGCCCGCGTCGCTGAGCTGCAAACAACCATGGCCGACGAGGTCACGTTTTGGATGAACTTTCGTGAACGCTATGTTCCGCCGGCGAGAAAACGAATCGGAGCGACCCCCTCGGAAAGGCAGAAGGAGAGTGGCGTGCGATGGGTTGGGAAAAAGCTCTCGCTTGCGCGCTTGAACTCACCGCCGGGATCTTAGGTCCCCGACCCCTGATTCGCCGTAGCAGTTGTCGTCGCTGCAGGGTCGGTGTTGATAGAGAAGTGGCCGGGTTGTGCCCCTAATGCGGGAACCTCTTTGTCGCATCGTTGGAGCAGGTCGAGGTGCCAGCTTCACACACCCGATATCTGTAGCTAGCCCGGCCGGTGTCGCCGGTGGAATCCGTATAGGCGCCGGTGTTCGGTACCGTCGCAATCGGCCGCGCGCCATTCCGGTAGATGTCGATGTTGCTTGAATTCGCTCCGCTCCAGGTGAGGCGCACCGTATTTATTCCACCCACCTTGCGCCCCGAGGCGCCGAGCGTGAACGGTAGAGGTGTAGGCGTTGGAATGGGCGTCGGCGTCGGCGTTCCTGAGAAGTGGCACCAAAGAATTTTAGCCGTGTCAACGCGCCAGCCTTCGCTCGAGCCAGTGTTATCGCTCGCCATTCGCCAACGCAGCACCGCATTTATAATCTCTCGCGGCAGGTCCACTACCGTCGTGACAAAGCCTCCCGAGTTCCCGCTCCAGGCCGGACGACCGGCAATCGGACTGCCTCGGTCGGTCGCAATCGTGCGGTTATAACCACCAGACTCAAAGCTGCCCCAGACAGTGATGTCTTGAAATGTTTTTCCGCCGTCTATGCTGAGCTCCAGAACGCCCCCGTCGAAGCCGAGGTTGGGATCCAGGTCCGATGCTTCAAGGTTGTAGTTGTGCTGGAATGTCAACCGCACGTACCAGGATTCCGTGGCGGAATAACCGGGTGCATCGAGGTACTTGTCGCTGATAACAGGCGGATCATTAACCCACGCTGCATTAGGCGCCGTATCATAGGGCGGGCTCGGCAATCCAGAATCCGAAGTTTGCCACAAAACACCGTCGGGATCGATCCCATTGACCGCCGTCCAAAAAGGAGGCAGATCCGGTGGGGTCACGTCATCGAACTTCTCATCCAAGAGCGTGATCAAGTCACCGTTGCACGGCGGAGGTGTAGGTACCGCCACGGCAGAAATATCCATTTGGCCCCGGCTATGGTCTGCAGGAGAAGTCGACCCACGGGCGCGTTGGGCAATTGCGCGCAGGGAGCCGATTTCCCCTACTACGGCTATGCCGGCTGCAACGAAGAAGAGTGAGCAAAGAACATTTCGCAATCGCGGCCGCCTGAACGCGCTTTTTGGATTTGTCATCACAGAGCTCCTGTGCCGCCATTTTTACCCAGAAGTAATTAAGGTCGTCAACATTTTTTCGGCGCTGCAGCATAATGCGAGAAAAAAACGGGCTGACCCCTCGCCCGACCCCCTGTTTTCGGCGCGACGTGCTGACCTACGGTTCTTTTACGAACAGCTCGAGATCCCGGCTTTGCCGGATAACCCGTGGCAAACCTGCCTCGCGATGCGGGCCCGGATCGACGCCGGCCGTCCGATTGCGGAGATCGGCGAGGCTAGATAGGTTTCGGCAATGCCTGACGCGCCGGAACTGATCGCCTCACCTGCGCCCGCCGCCGCAGTCGGCGCGAATTATCCTCCAGTCGTTTGGCTCAACCTTCTTTGTCTCGACGCGCCCATCGTTGCCGTCGCCTGGCAGTGGCTCTTTGCCCGCACCTTCGGGGCCGACCTCGATTTTTCCCTCCGCGCGCTCCTTTTTCTAACCGCTTGGTTGATTTATCTTGCTGATCGTTTCGCCGACACAATCCAGCTGCCCGCCGACAGTCCGATCTCGTTGCGGCATCGCTTTTGTCGCGACCACATGATCGGGTGGTGGGTCGCGATCGTGATCATTTTCTTTCTTGATGTTGCGCTCGCCCTGCGCAGCCTCGATCTGCAAATGCTTCTCCTCGGCGGCACGCTCGCCGCGCTCTGTGCGTTCTATCTTTTCGTTAACCATTCGTTAGGCGGAAAATGGCGCCCGCTTCCGGTGAAGGAGAAAGCCATCGGCATTCTCTTCGCTGCGGGGACGACTCTCGGGGTGGTCGGCCAGTTGCCGGTCCTCACCATCTCCTTCGGCGTCGCGGTGCTGCTCTTCGCCATCCTTTGCACCTTCAACTGCCTCTCGATCGCCGCCTGGGAACGCGAGCTCGACGCCGCCCAGGGGAAAGCCACCTTCATGACCGGATGGCCGATGGCCGCGCGCGCCCTGACAACGATCGGCTCCGGCCTCACTCTAGTTGCGCTCGGGTTCGGCGTTTTCTGGCACTTTGCCTTTCCCCTCTGGCTCTGTCTCGCGGGCGGTGCGTTCCTGCTCGTCCGGCTGAATCTTTCCGATCATCTCCCGCGCGATAATCGCACCGCGCTGGCGGACCTCGTGCTCCTCACGCCGCTCATCGCACTCTTCTTCTCTCTGCGGTGAATTTCGACCGCGTCGCGCCGCATTATCGCTGGCTCGAGACGCTGGCTTTCGGGACTCGACTCCAGGAGGCGCGGACTGCATTCGTTAGGGAAATTTCCTCGCCGCGTCGCGTTCTTATCCTGGGCGAGGGGAACGGGAGGTTCGTCGCCGAGTTCGTTAGGGCGTATCCCGCCGCGCGGGTGGATTGCATTGATGCCAGTCGTCAGATGATCGCGCTGGCGCAGCAACGGGTGAACGGCGCGCAGGTCCATTTCGTCCACGCGAACGTGCACGATACAGTGCTGGAAGCGGGAACCTACGATCTGATCGTCACGCATTTTTTTCTCGACTGTTTCGCTGGCGGGGAATTGTGCGAGGTGGTGAAAAAAGTGGCCGCTGCAGCGACTATGGACGCAAGCTGGCTGCTGGCTGATTTCCGTCTTCCGAGCCCCGGCTGGCGGCGCTTTTACGCATCGCTCTGGATTCACGCGATGTACCTGTTCTTTCGCCTAACGAGTGGGTTGCAAACTCGACGCCTGGACGATCCGTCACCCCTCTTGCGCGAGTCCGGTTTCGAATGTGTCCGTCAGCAACAATCACGCTTCGGGATGATCAAGTCCGAGCTCTGGCGTCGTCATGCCTAACGATTTTCGCGGTGCTTCGCGAGGCGCACCACCAGCCAGCCAACCAACCCGAGGACCAGCGCCCACGGGGCGAGGAAGGCGATGGCCACCCCAATCATCCGCACACTCCAGGCCAGCGCGGCCACGCCTTGCCCAAGGGTCCGCCGGATCGTCGCGGCAATTCCCGTTTCATCGGAAACGATTTGGCCGGGATTGTATATTTGCACGCTGATGTCCGCTGGCGCGGTCTCCGGGTTGGCCGTTGTCCCGGGCTGATCGTTGCGCTGCACGCTCAGATCCTTGACTTCGCCCAGCTGATCGAACGAGCTGAGCAGTGCCGCGTAATTTTTCATCGGCACCCGCAGGGTGAGGTTGGCCACTTCCTGACCATTCGGGTCACGGGAAAAAGTCGAGCTGCGCAATTCGCCGCCCGCTTTCGCCACCTCAGACTTCAATCGCGCTACTTTTTCCGTCACCGAGGACGTCAGAATGCGCAGACTAGCTTGTTGCGCCGCCTGTTCCTCGCCCGTGCGCGAGATGACGAGATTCAACTGCACCTTGTCGCGCTCGACTTTCGCCGTTTCCGACATGCCGGAGCCGTTTTGTGCCACGCGCTCGGTCTGGACGTTGTAATTCTGCACCCGGCCCATGCCCTTGATGCGTGAGATGATGGCGTCGCTCTCTTCCGGCGCGAGCAGCAGCGTCATGCGCGCCGTCGCCTGGCCCGAGTTATCGCGGTCGAGAGTCGATTGCACGATTTGCGCTCTGGCGTTTTGCAACGTGCCCTTCACCTCGGCGAACGTCTTCTCCACGTCGCTCGAGAAAAGGGCAAGATTGGCCGTTTCCTTGAGGAGGAAGGCTGCGGGCTCGTTCAGATCTTTTTCTGCGAGGGAAATCGTGACCGTCGCGTACTGGACAAGCGCGTCGTAGTACTTCAGCTCTCCCTGCATTTGCTCGATCTGTTCGCGCACCCGTCCCAGCTCCTTCTCGACCTGGAGCAGGTCGGACACTTTGCCGGTATTCTTTTGCAACATGTCGAGGAGGCGCTCCTCCATGCGCTTCGCGTTGCGCAGCCGCGCGTCGGTGTCGAAATAAGTCTTCGTCACATCCTCGGTCCCGAGTGTTTGGTTTTTCAGCTCGCCGAGGCTGCGCGCTTTTTGCAGGAACCGGTCGAGGTTTTCCGGAACGACCTTGATCACGATCGTCCCCTGCAACTTTCCGTTAGGCAATTTTGCCGAGCTTTGGGTTGCGACGAAGCCGTGTTCTTCGGTCGCGAAGGTCGTCAGGCGTTGCACGGCTTCCTCGTAGTTCGCCACCTGGAGGTCGAGCCGCGCGTTGCGGATCAGCTTTCGTGAATCGGTGGGAGCCGCTGGCGCCGGGACAACCTGGCCTTCCAACTTGTTACCGCCAGATGCCCCGGCGTCCGGACTTTCGGGGCGATCGCTCTCCTGCCGGGTGGTCAATGGCGCCGGCGGTGCAGCGGGGACGAGCTTCGCCTTGTCCTCGAGACCCATTGTCGACTCCGCTGGGGCGCCGAAAGAGAGCGCATCGGTCGCTCGGCTTTCTTTTGCCAGGGCTCCGGTCTTCTCGGCCGGCGGGATATCGGAGTGCATTGCGCGCGTCATCAAGACCGAGTTTCGCGTCAGGGGCTCTGCAACATTCGATCGGAAGTCCAGGAGAAAAGATTGCTGCTCGCCCGTCACCACTCTCCCCACTTGCACGAGGGTCAGTAGAAGCGCGGCGACCGCGGTGATCTGCGCCGCTCGCATCCGCATCAGTCCACTGAAAAACGAGATTAGTCCGCCGCTCGGCGCGGGAACTTTGTTACGGAAGCGGCTGACCATCCTTTGTTCAAACGCCGGGTCGGCGCTTTCCTTGGCGAGCGTGTTTTCAAGTAGTTGATTCATGGTTTTTTCCTCTTGTTGCAAAGCCCGGCAGGCCGGGCAGGCGGCGAGGTGTTGCTCGAACGCGGCGCGTTCCTCGCTCAAGAGCTGGTCGTGCACGTCGGCCGCCAGCCAGCTCTCGATTTCGTCGTGAATGGTTTCGTTAGGCATGTCGGTTACTCCAGGGTGGCGAGCGCCGGGCCAAGGCGCTTTCGCATGGTTTGCATCGCGCGGCCGAGAATGCCGCGGAGCGCGCCGTTGCTCAGCCCGAGGATTCGTTCGATCGCGGCGTAATCCATCGCTTCGAAATAGCGCAAGGTGAGTGCGGCGCGATGCAGTTCAGGCAGGGTGGAGAGGGCGGCGCGCACCTGTTCGTTCATCACGTTTTCCTTGCCAGCGCGAACTGCCTCTTCAAATCCGGGGTCAATCGGCTCCTCCGCCTCGGTCGGGAATGGGACGCTGCGTCGCCGGCGCGCCACATCGCGGGCCCGATGCCGCGCGATCGTGCCCAGCCAGGCGGGAAATTTCTCCGGATCGCGCACTCGCCAGCGTGTTTTCCAGGCTTTTATCAGCGTGTCCTGGACGACGTCTTCAGCTTCCTCGCGGTTTTGCAGGATGCCATAGGCGATGGCGAAGAGGGCCCGGCTTTGCGTGCGTATGACCATTTCAAAAGCGTCACGATCGCCGTGAATGGCCGCTCGATAAGTTTCGTGCTCGGTGGAATCCATCGGTCGATCTAAAGCCTAGACGCGCGACCATCCGAATCCGCGCGAAAAATCTTCTGGAATTTTGTTAGGCGGCGTCCGCACGGCTGGTCCGTGCCTGCTCTTTTGTCATCCCGAGCCGGCGGAGCGCGGCGAGGGACCTCTCCCATGCAACCCACACGCTCGTCGCGGCGAAAACCGCGATTCCAACTGCGAGATCCCTCGCCCTCTGCGCGGCTCGGGATGACAACAGAAGGGAGGGCCGTGCCCCTAGAAAATCGTGACCTGGTCGCCGGCCGTGACGATGTCCTTCAAGCGCGCGGCGTCCCAGTTCGCGGTGCGGATGCAGCCGTGGCTCCCGGCCCGCCCGATAGTCTCCGGATTATTCGTGCCGTGAATCCCAATTCCCGGCTTGTTCAACCCCATCCAGAGAATGCCCACGGGATTGTTAGGGCCCGGGCGGGATGTTGTAGAAATCATTCGTCCGCACCCCGTGCATCAGCACGCCTTCGTCGTGCCGGAACCATGGCATGGTGGCGATCCCGAGAATTTTCCATTCGCCTTTTGGCGCGGGCAGCGTCTTCGATCCAGGCGTGATCGGAAACTCCGCGATCAGCTTGTCGTTCTCGCGGACTTCGAGAAAATTCTCGCGTGTATCGATGAAGATGTGCCGGGTCGCGAAGGCCGGATTCTTCGGGATGAACTTCTCCGATAGCTTCTCGATCTCGAACGGCTCAACGTTGGGCACCTTCACCGTATCGCCCACCTTCAACTTCTCGAGATCCATTCCCGGGTTGATCTTGCGCAGGAAATCCTCCGCCGCGTGGTAGCGCTCGGCGACAAACTCGAGCAGCGACCCATACTTCATCGCTTTCAGTTTCGCCTGGGCCGATGGCTTCGACGCGACCTCGCCGACGAAGTTCTCATCCTCGACCCGGATGGTGTAGGTCGTGTAGGGCTCAGGGACCTGCGCGAGCAACTGCTCATCGACCGCCCCGGTTGGCGGCAGACCGTTTGCCTTTTTGTAAGCGACCAGCGCCTTGCCAAAAAACTCGCCCATCTTCCCGTCGATCTTCCCGGGGCCGAACTCGTGCTCATCGAGGAAAATCTGGAGCCGCACACTTGTGTCCTCATCGTAAATTGGCAGCGCGACCAGTTCGCGCGGCGTCGGAACCGGTGTCGGCTTCGGCGTGGGTGTGGGCGGCGGGAGTGCCTTGCGTATTGGGATCGGTGTTGGAGTCGGCGTTGGCGTCCGGCGCGAAAACCAGCCGGCTTCAGCGCGCGGCACGAGGGTCGCGAGCGCGAGACAGATCACAATGGCCGGTTTCATGAGCGGAAGCTATCAACCGGTCGTGGCGTCCATGCAAATGTTCGCGTGTTTGGCCCAACTGATTCCGCTGTGTTCGTGAGTGGTCCGTGTCGCTTCCCGAAAGTCGGAACGCAAGCGTTCAGTCTCGCTTTCGCCACTCGGAAAGCGGCCCGATGAAGGTCGGGTCAGGCGGATCGTCGAGAAGGGAGATGAACTCGAGGGAGTGACCATCCGGATCGCGGAAATAAAGTTGAGCCGAAGGCATCCAGCCGATCACCGAAGGCTCAGTGGTTTCCTTGCCCGCGAAGTTGCTCGTCGCGACGCCGAGACGATTGAGGCGTTTGCCGGCCTCGAGAAGTTCCGGCAACGGCACAGCGATCGCGAAATGGCAGTGGTGCGGATCCTTGCCGTAGAGAGTTGTCGGTCCCCAGAGTCCCAGCATTGATCTTCGCTCCGTGCCAATCCAGAGAAAGACAATGTCGCGACCCGGATCGCGATAAGCAAAATCGAGTCCGACGATCTCGAGATAGAATTTCGTCGACTTCTCCGTGCTCGCGACCGGCAGATGTGTCTCGTAAAGGTGCATGTGGTCAACTGCTGGTCGCGCGAAGCTTGAGATGCCGCTGCTCGCCTACCGCATAGGCCTCCGCGAGCCAGGCGCGAAACTCCGCATCGATTTCGCCGGGCGCGGTCAGTCTGAAAAAGTGTACATGATTCCGGGGCGAGATCGTCTGAACCCGGCGGAACCGAGGATGCTCGAGCCGTCGTGCCAGCACCAGGTGACCATCCAGCCAGTTCGTGCGGGGCGTCACCTGGGCAAACGACATGCGTACTTGGAAAGCGATCCTTGTTTTCTCCGGAAGAACCCGCACCGGGCCCAGCGCTCGCACCGCCGCCATCACCTCGTCGAAAAGCGCCCTGATCTCCGGCCGCTTGCCTTGGAAATGATGCTTCAGATCATATCGCCCGCAGGCGTGCGACTGATTGCGATTGGCAAAGTCGCGCCCGCACCTCTCGCAATGCCAGAGAGCTGCTTGGTTCATCGCCGGTTGCGCTGAGCAAAAGAGACCGCGCTGGTCCTTGAATCTGAAGATGTCATTGGCACATAATCGAATCAACCGGTTGCCGCTTCCATGCAAAATACCTTGGCCTGCGATCCCTCGATTTGAGCCTTGCTTTCTGGTGAGGTTGGATCCTCGAATCTACTCGAGACAACCGGCTCGACGATACGGCCCTGCAGGCGTCCCGGCGGGGCCGTTTCGTCCCACACACTGTCTCTAGCGTAACAGTCCCGATAGCTCTGTGAGGGAGGGCGCGCCGTCAATGACCTATGGGATTCGCTTTAGAGAAATTAAGACCTGGGAATTCTCGTATGCGGTCGCCGCGCCTCCTACTTTGTTTCCCGGTCGCTTTTGCCTGCGGCAAATTTGCTGATTGCTCGCAGGCGCGGGACTGGCAAGTTGGCGCTCGATTTTGAAGTTTATCAATCTGACGCGTCGGACGGAGATCGGCGCGAACTGTTATTATCTCGGTTCGGGCGAGCAGGGCTTGGTGCTCGATTGCGGCATGCATCCCAAGGAGGAAGGCGAGATGGCGTTGCCGTTCCTCGCTGCGCTGGCCGGGCGGCCGGTCGACGCGCTCCTCCTTTCCCACGCGCATCTCGATCACATCGGGTCGCTCCCGGTGCTGATGCGGCAGCAACCGCAGGCGCGCATTTTTATGACCGAACCGACGGCGGCGATCGGTGAGGCGCTGCTCCACAATTCGGTCAACGTGATGACCCGGGAACGCGAGGAGGTCGGCGTGATCTATCCGCTCTTCACCCATCGTGAGACGGATCGGGCAACGGATCGCTGGCAGCATTGTCCGCTGGGCCAGCCGTTCACGGTTGATGGCGAACGCAGTCCGATCCGGCCAGACGATGAGCTGAGTTTCGAATTCTGCGAAGCTGGCCATGTCCTCGGCGCCGCCGGCATTCTTCTGCGCGCGGAGGGCCGCACCGTCTTCTACACCGGCGACGTGAACTTCGATGACCAGACGCTGCTCAAAGGTGCGGTCTTTCCGGAGTCGGGCATCGATATCCTGATCATCGAGGCGACGCGCGGCGATTCGCCCTTACCCGAGGGCTTCACCCGCGAGGCGGAGGAAGAGCGTTTTGCGGAGGCGATCGAAAAGGCCTTTGCGCGCGGCGGGTGTGTGCTGGTGCCGGTCTTTGCACTTGGTAAGACGCAGGAAGTGCTGGCGATGCTTTACAAATTCAAGCGCGACAAGATGATCGCCGACGCACCGATCTACATCGGCGGGTTGAGTTCGAAGATGACGGAGATTTACGATCGCCGGGCCAATCAATCGCGCCGCGCCCTGCCGCGCCTGCAACTGTTTCCCGAGGTGGGCCCTTTTGTCCTGAATGGAAAAACGATCGCCGACGCCCCGGCCCGCCCCGGTCGAATCTACGCAATCTCGAGCGGGATGATGACCCCAAAAACGCTCTCGAACATTTTCGCGCGCCGAATCATCGATCGACCCGAGCACTCGATCTTTTTTGTCGGTTACGCCGATCCGGAATCGCCCGCCGGAATCCTGCGGCGGACCCAGCCTAACGAATTGGTGTCGCTCGACGAGGATGAATCGGCCCAGCCGTTGCGCTGCCAGGTTGAAGCGTTCCAGTTCAGCGCGCACGCTTCGCGCGAGTCGATTCTCGAGTACATCAGGAAAGTTGCGCCGAAGAAGGTGGTGCTGGTGCATGGCGATGTGCCCGCGGTGGAATGGATACGGGCGGCGACAGTGGCGGCATTACCGCAAACGGAAGTGGTTGTTCCGCTCCCGGGTGTGGAGATTGAATTGTGACCGGCGATCGGTGAATCGTGAGCAGGCTCAGGGTAGCGCAAGCTTCCAGCTTGCGCGTGGGGTCCTGCAAGCTGGAAGCTTGCGCTACCTTGAAAATCGCGTCCTGGAACATCAACTCGCTGCGCAAACGGGAGGAGCGCTTGCTCCTCTGGTTGCGCGAAACGGGCCCGGATGTCGTTTGCCTCCAGGAGACGAAATGCACCGACGATCAATTCCCAGCCGAGACGCTGCGCGATGCCGGTTACGCCGCGGTTTTCCACGGACAAAAGTCGTATAACGGCGTCGCCATTCTCGCGAAAGAAGAGCCACGTGAAGTGCGGATGGGATTTTGCGATGCAGTCCAAGACGAACAGGCGCGGATCATCGCGGCCAACTTCGGCGACGTGCGAGTACTCTCAATTTATGCGCCGAACGGTCAGGCGGTCGGGTCGGAGGCCTACCACTATAAAATGTATTGGTATCGTCGCCTGACAAATTGCCTGCGGGAGATGGGCGATGCGTTGGGACGAGTGCTCGTCTGCGGCGATTTCAATGTCGCGCCTAACGACGAGGATGTGCACGATCCCGCGCTCTGGCACGGGGCGATCATGTGCTCGGAAGACGAGCGAGCGGCGTTTCACGCCCTCGGCAAACTGGGGCTGGCCGATACCTTGCGATTGATTCATCCGGAGCCGGGGATCTTTAGCTGGTGGGATTATCGCATGCTGGCCTTCCCGAAGAATCGCGGATTGCGGATCGATGCGATTCTCGCCGGACGCGAACTGGCGGCAAAATGCACCGACGCCGGTGTGGCGCGCGAGATGCGCAAGGGGAAGGAGCCCTCCGATCACGCACCGGTGTGGGCGGAATTTGCGTAAGCCGGCATCGTCCTCCCGAGCCGCAGAGATGGTGAGGGACCTCGCAACTGCAGTCCACGCGTTCGTGAAAATGGAAAAACCGGCTTGCAAGAGCGAGGTCCCTGGCCGCTCATGCCGTCTCGGGATGACAAAGTTAGCGCTGGCGTTCAAGATTGATCCGTGACCCGCTCGACGCATCATGTTGCCCATCCGCCCGTCAAGCCGCTCATGGTTTACGACGGCGATTGTGGCTTCTGCAAACTCTGGATTGGGCGCTGGCGTGAGGAAACCGGGCCCGCGGTCGACTATGAACGGTTACAGGAAGTGGCGGCGCGTTTTCCCGAGGTGCCACGGGAAGAATTCGAACGCGCGGTCAAGCTGGTCGAACCGGACGGCGAAGTCTTTAGCGGCGCCGCGGCAGTTTACCGTTCGTTAGGCGCGGGCGGACATTCGTTCAGTCACTGGGGTTACGAGCACGTTCCCGGGTTCGCGGCTGTGTCCGAGTTTGCCTACCGTTTTATCGCCGGACATCGCGAATTGGCGCAGCGCGTGACCTGGCTCCTTTGGGGCAACGACGTTCGCCGGCCGACCTACTTCAACGCCCGCCGCTGGTTTCTGCGGGCGCTTGGGGCGATCTACCTGATAGCGTTTCTCTCCTTCTGGGTACAGGCGGATGGTCTGATCGGCGCGCACGGCGTTTTGCCACTGCCGGATTACCTGAAGGCCGCGCACACGCAACTTGGTGGTCGGGCATGGCTCGTCCTGCCCACTCTCTGCTGGTTCAACTCGAGCAACGCCTTTCTCCATCTTCTCTGCGGGGCTGGTGCGGTGCTCTCTGTTTTGCTCATCGCCGGGATCGCGCCAGTCCTTTGCCTCCTTCTGCTGGGCGCGGCCTATCTCTCCCTCACGATCGCGGGACAGACGTTCCTGAGTTTCCAGTGGGACATTCTCCTGCTCGAAACCGGATTCCTCGCGATCTTTTTCGCGCCGTGGCGCTGGTGGCCGGGTCGCGATCGGTCTGCGCCCATTTCACGACCGGCGCTGTTCCTTCTCCAGTTTCTCCTTTTCAAACTGATGCTGATGTCGGGTGTGGTGAAGCTCACGAGCGGCGATCCATCATGGTGGAACCTGACCGCGCTCGACTATCATTACTGGACACAGCCGCTTCCGACCGTCCTTGGCTGGTGGGCCGACAAATCGCCCGAATGGGTGAAGCATTTCTCAACCGCTGCGGTGCTGGTTGTCGAGATCATCGTGCCGTTTCTGATCTGGTTCCCGCGGCGGCTGCGATTGGTCGGCTGCGGATTATTCGTCTGCCTGCAAATCGTGATCGGTCTCACTGGTAACTACGCGTTTTTTAATCTAGTCACTGTCGCACTTTGCCTCCTGCTGATCGATGACTCCGTCTGGCCCGGGACGCGCAGCCTAACGAACCCGGTTGCGTTGTCGACGGGCCGCAGTTGGTCCGTCTGGCCGGCTGTGATGGTCATTATTGTGACAATGCCGCTGAACGCCTTTCTCATCTTCAACGGCATCAAGCCAGAGGCGCAATGGCCGCGGACGATCGAGTCGCTCTACAACCTGGTCGCTCCATTTCGAATCGTGAACGGCTATGGACTTTTCCGCGTCATGACGAAAGAGCGTTCGGAGATCATCATCGAAGGAAGCGCCGACGGCGTCGAGTGGAAGCCGTATGAATTCAAATGGAAACCGGGCGCGCTCGATCGAATGCCAGCGTTTGTCGAACCGCATCAACCGCGGCTCGATTGGCAGATGTGGTTCGCGGCCCTGAGCGATGTGCGGCAGAATCCGTGGTTCTTCGGACTCGCCTTTCGCCTGCTCGAGAATTCGCCCGATGTCGTCCGATTGTTAGGCAATAATCCCTTTCCGGAAAAGCCGCCGCGCTACCTGCGGGCGGAGCTTTACCGTTACCGCTTTAGCACTCTGGCCGAGCACCAGCGGACCGGCCAATGGTGGGAGCGCGAAGACCTGCGCGAATATCTCCCGACCATTTCGCTGCGCGGCGAATAGGGCCGGGCGCCCGGCCTTACTTGAGGAATCCCCGTTAGGCCGTATAATTCCTCCATGCCGAAGGAAGAGCAGATCGTGACGGAAGGCACGGTGACCCAGGTGTTGCCGGGCACCATGTTCCGCGTCGATCTCGCCGGGCAGCGCAACGTCCTCGCCCATATCTCGGGTAAAATGCGCAAACATTTCATCCGCATTGTCCCGGGCGACAAGGTCGAGGTCGAGCTTTCACCCTACGACCTGACCAAGGCGCGCATCATCTTTCGCGCGAAATAACGGCCATGGCTGAGGAGAAGCCCGTGCGGCAAAATCGTAAGCGCAAAGCGTCGACGAGCTCCGTATCCTCTCCGAAGAAAGTTTCATCGGCCGCGACCGGGAGTAGTCCGGCGAAAAGGCAACGTTCCAAACTGGAGAAAATCATGACAGACGAAAACAAAACGACAGAAGAGGCGGCGACCCCGTCGCAGGCAGAAAGCAAGGTGCAGAGCAGCGCAACGCATGCGCGCAAAGCCGCGGAAGATTTGCGCTCGGCGGCCGGAGCGGTCGCGGAGGAATATCGCGGTCGGGCCGAAGAAGTTTGGAATGATGCGAGCGATCGCGTCCGCAGTTTTCAAGACGATACCGAACAATATGTGCGCGAGAACCCGACCAAGGCGGTTCTGGCCGCGGTTGGGATCGGTTTCATTCTCGGGTTGATCTTCCGTCGATAGGGGGCCGATGGCGGGCCGCCCGATGCCGTTCCGCAATCCCGCCGGGCACGGCGGGCTGCGCCAGAACCTCATAGCGCTAATTGCGTCGGTCACGCAGTTCTTCCAGAGCCGGCTGCAACTGGCGGCGCAGGAATCGAAGGCGGCTGCCCGCCACCTCATCGTCCTGGTCGCCTGCGCGGTCGCGGCGGCGGCATTCCTGTTTTTTGGCTACGTTTTTCTAATTGTTTTCGTGGTCGTCGGCATCGCGCATCTCTTCGCTGTTTCGTGGATCTGGATCGCGCTCATTTTTGCCCTGCTCCATTTCATTGCGGCGCTTTTATGTGTCGTCGTCGCGCGCGCCCAGGTGAAGCATCCCATGTTTCGCGAGACCGCAGTTGTTTTGAAAGAGGATACGGAATGGCTGAAGAATCTGGATCAAAAGAAGACCCTGTAGGCTTGCAGAAGAAGATCGCCCGCTCGCGTGAGCTGGTCGTGCGTGACTTTGCCGGCCTGCGTTACGAGCTCGATTTCCCGCTCAAGATCAGGAAGGCGTTTCAGCGTAACACAGCAGTCTGGGTTGGCGCCGCTCTCGCGGCGGGTTTGTTCCTCGCCCTTCTGCGGGCGCGACCGAAAAAGGTCTACATCAGTGGCGGTGGCGGCAGGAAGGTCCGCGCGTCGAACAAGACCTTGCTCGAGTCGGGTCTTCTCCTCAGTGCGGTGAAGCTCGGGATAACCATCTTGCAGCCCTTGGTGGTCAGCTACTTCAAGAAGCAAGGCGCAAAGACCCGCGACAACGTACGCCGGTCCTCCGGCTGGTAACGGATTTCTAATTTACGCTTCAGAAGCATCCGCCTATTCTCTGAGGCTGCTTCCCCATGTCAGCCGAAATTTCCACCGGCCCCCCGGCCGCCACCGCGCCTCACGTCGATCACTATCTGGCCGTCGGCCATGAAGGAGGTGCTTCGGACATTCATCTCGGGGTGAATGCGCCGCCGCTCTGGCGACTTCACGGAAATCTGCAACCGATCTGGTCGGACACGCCGAAACTGACGGCCGAAGACACAGCGGCGTTCGTCGCCGGTTTCCTCACGGACGCGCAGCGCGCTCAACTGGACGAACGGGGCGACGTCGACTTCGCCTACGCCAACAGCTTCGGGCGCTTTCGCACCAGCGTCGTCAGGCAACGGCTCGGGATCGATATTGTCTTCCGCATCATCAGTACCCGGGTGCGGACGATGGACGAACTCGGCCTGCCCGAGAGTCTCAAGTTGCTTACCCGTTTCCAAAACGGCCTTATTCTGGTAACTGGCTCGGTCGGGAGTGGGAAATCGACTAGTCTGGCGGCGCTCGTCGAACAGGTAAACCTCGAGCGACGCGAGCACATCATCACCCTCGAGGACCCGATCGAGTCTGTCTTCGAGCCGAAGGGTTGCCACATCACCCAGCGCGAAGTGCACACGCACACGCGGTCGTTCGCCGCAGCTCTGCGCGGTTCGCTGCGTGAAGATCCCGACGTCATCATGGTGGGCGAAATGCGCGACCTCGAGACCGTCTCGCTCGCCATTACCGCTTCGGAAACCGGCCATCTCGTGCTCGGCACGTTGCACACGAGCAATGCCTCGCGCACGCTCGATCGTTTGCTCGATGTCTTTCCCGTCGATCAGCAGGACCAGATCCGCGTCATGGTGAGCGAATCGTTGCGCGGTGTCATCAGCCAGCAACTCGTGCCCCGGCTCGATTGCAACGGCCGCGCTCTCGCCCTCGAAATCCTGACGAACACGCCCGCCGTCGCCAACGTCATCCGCGAAGCCCGGACCTACATGCTGCCCGGTATCATCCAGACCGGCCGCAAGCAAGGGATGCGTTTAATGGATGACTCACTCAGTCAACTTTACGACCAGGGAGTCATCAGCGCCGAAGAAGCCTGTGCCCGGGCGGAGCAGAAACAAGAGATGTGCTGTCATGTCGGGCTTTAAACCGCGGATTACGCGGATTTCACGGATGGGGAAAATGATTCATGAAAAGCTGAGCCGCTCCATTATCGGCATCGCGATGGAAGTGCTCAATCAATTGAGGCCCGGACTGGACGAGAGGCTTTACGAACGCGCGATGATCATTGAGCTGAAGCGTTCCGGCCATCGAGTGATGGTGCAGCCGTCCTTTCCTGTTCGCTACCGCGATCAACTGATTGGGAATTTGGTTCCAGATCCGATTGTCGATGACCTGGTGATCGTCGATTCAAAGGTAACGTCGACCTTTACCGATACGCACGTCGCGCAAATGCTCGGGTACCTAAACATCACCGGCCTGCACCTCGCATTGCTCTTAAATTTCAAGAACTCCAGTCTGAGTTGGAAACGCGTTGTGAATCAAACGGCCCACGAAAACACCGAGCCACCCGACCTGCATTCCCGACTCTTCACATTCGTGAAATCCGCGTAATCAGCGGTCAAAAAAATGCCATACATAGATCGATTCTTCGAACTCCTCATTCGCGAAGGCGCGTCTGATCTCCACATCGGCGAGGGGCAGCCACCGAAGATTCGCAAGCATGGCGACATTATGTCGATTCGCGAAAAACCAGTCACGCGCGATGAGGCGGTGCAGATGTTAGGCGAGATTTCCGGCTCGAAGAGCTGGGCTATTTTCGAGGAGCGCGGCGATTTCGATTTCGCCTACGAGATGGATGAGGAGTCGCGCTTTCGTTGCAACTATCTCAAGCAAACCAACGGCTACGGCGCTGTCTTTCGCCTCATTCCGACGCGCATAGCTTCGCTCGAAGAGCTGGGCATTCCACCGGTCGCAAAACAATTCTGCGACCTGCGCGGTGGCCTGGTCCTTGTCACCGGGCCGACCGGTTCCGGGAAGTCGACGACGCTGGCCGCGCTGGTCGATTACATCAACAACAGGCATGCGCGGCATATCGTCACGATCGAGGAACCGATCGAGTTCGTGCACAACAACAAGCGCAGCATCATCACGCAACGCGAAGTGCCCGATCATTCCGCCACGTTTCCAGCCGGCCTCAAAGCCGCCTTGCGCGAAGACGCCGACATTGTGCTGGTAGGCGAAATGCGCGACCTCGAGACGATCTCGCTTGCTCTGACTGCGGCCGAGACCGGACTGCTTGTCTTTGGCACCCTGCACACGAACAACGCGCGCAAGACCGTCGACCGCATGATCGACGTCTTCCCGGCCGACAAACAACCGCAAGCGCGCACCATGCTGGCTAATTCACTCCGCGGCGTCCTCGCTCAACTTCTCCTCAAGCGCGCCGACGGCCGCGGCCGCCTTGCGGTCAACGAAATCCTCATCTCAAGCGCCGCCGTTTCCTCCATCATCCGGGAGGGCGCGACGCAGAAATTGCAGGACGTGATCGTGAGCGGAAAAGGGCAGGGGATGCAGTTCATGGACGACGCCATCTGGGCGTTGCTCCAGCAGGGAATCGTTTCGCCGCACGAAGCTTTCATGAAGGCGATCGACAAGAACCTGTTCAAAAAATTCCTGCCTCCGGAGGAACAGGGCTTCGCCAACTCCGCCGGGTCCACGCCGGACGACGAACAGCGTCCGCCGGGCGACTTCGTGAAACCGAAGGTGCGCCGGGGAAAAGCCTAACGAACGCATTCTGGACGAGCGGAAGCTCGTCCCTCCCGGGGGACACGCAGATTCATGTCCAGGGAAAGCGTTCAGTACGACTTCGCCCAGATCACGCGCCGCGGACTCGGTTCGCCTGTGAAAAAGCACTTGCCGGGCTCGGGCGGTTGAGCTGGGTCGTCGAACGGGATGCAGCGAATCGTGACTTTGAGATCGTTCTTTATCTGCTCCTCGACCGCGCGGCTCCCGTTCCAATGAGCGAGGGCAAAGCCGCCGTGGATTTCCGGCTTCGCGAGATTCTGCGGAGTGAAGAAGGCGTAGAATTCCTCTTTGGTGTCGATGACCCGAGTGTGCTCGTTGCGAAAGGCGACGGCGCGTTCGAAAAGATTTTGCTGGATCGCGTCGAGCAACGCGGGCACCTGCATAACGAACTCGCCTGTGGACATAAACACTTTTGCTTTTGCGTCTTGATCGCGGCGGGTGACGGCGACGTTGCCGCTTTCCAGATCCCGCGGACCGAGCTCGACGCGCAGCGGGGCGCCTTTCTTGATCCATTCCCAATTTTTCACGCCGCCGCCGAGGTCGCGTTGGTCGACGTGCACTTCGAGGGTCGCCCCATGCCAGACGATCGCGCGTAGCTTGTCGGCGAGTTCGCCGGCCGCGTTCAGCACGGCATCGCGCGTTTCCGGCTTGGGTGTGACGGGAAGGATGACGATGTGCGTGGGCGCGATGCGCGGCGGGAGCACGAGCCCGTCGTCGTCGGCGTGCATCATCACGACGGTGCCGACCATGCGTGTGCTGACGCCCCAGCTCGTTGTCCAGCCAAACTCTTGCTTCCCGTCGCGGGTCTGGAACTGGATGCCGCTGGCGCGGGAGAAATTCTGCCCCAGAAAATGCGATGTGCCGGCCTGGATCGCCTTGCGATCCTGCACCATCGCTTCGATGCAAAGGGTCTGCACCGCGCCGGGGAAACGCTCGCTCTCCGATTTCTCACCGGTGAAGACGGGCACGGCGAGAAAATCCTCCACGAAGCGTTGGTAAACATCGAGCATCTGCTTCGTTTCCGCCCGGGCCTCAGCTTCCGTTTCATGCACGGTGTGGCCTTCCTGCCAGAGGAATTCGGTCGTGCGCAGAAATAGCCGCGGCCGCATTTCCCAGCGGACCACGTTGGCCCATTGGTTGATCAGGATTGGCAGGTCGCGATAGGACTGGACCCATTTGGCATAGCTCGCACCGATGATCGTTTCCGAGGTTGGCCGGATCACGAGCGGCTCAGTCAATGGACTGGCCGGCACCATTTTTCCCTCGGCATTGACCTCGAGTCGATGGTGGGTCACGACCGCGCATTCCTTGGCAAAGCCCTCCACGTGCTCCGCCTCCTTCTGCATGTAGCTGAGCGGAATGAAGAGTGGGAAATAGGCGTTGCGATGCCCGGTCGCCTTGAACATGGCGTCGAGCGCGCGCTGCATGTTTTCCCAGATGCCGTAGCCCCAGGGCTTGATCACCATGCAGCCGCGCACTTCGCTCGGCTCGGCCAGTTCGCCCGCCCGGATGACCTGCTGATACCATTCGGGGAAATCTTCCGCGCGTCTCGGGCTGATGGCGGATTTTGGTGCGTCGGATTTGGCCATAACGAGGCGCGATACTTAAACCGGAGTGCCGAAGTTGACCAGCCGCGGTTTTGGTTATCGTCAGGATGGCGCGAGGCCGAGACGGTGCATCCCGATCGCGGAATCCGCCGCAATGCCGCGGAGTTGACACCTCCCAGAGCTGCCGCTAATTTCCCGGCCCTTCCCCCGAGCCTTCCGATGAAAACATTTTCCGCAAAAGCAGATCAGGTCGACCGCAAATGGTGGATTATCGACGCGCGCGATCAGGTGCTGGGCCGGGTTGCGGTCAAAGCTGCCAACCTGCTCCGTGGCAAAGAAAAAGCGATCGTCACTCCCCATGTCGATACGGGCGATTTTGTCGTGGTGATCAATGCCGACAAGGTGCGACTGACCGGAAAGAAGGAAGACCAGAAGACCTTCATGAGCTTTTCAGGATTTGTTGGCGGCCACAAAAGCGAGAACGCACGTGCGCGGCGTGCGCGCCATCCGGAGCTGCTGGTAGAACACGCGGTGCGCGGGATGATTCCGCACAACCGATTGGGTCGCGCGGTTTATCGGAAGCTGAAGGTTTACAGTGGCGAGGAGCATCCGCACACCGCCCAGCAGCCGCAGGCGATTACTCTGGACTAACGAATTACTTTCATGGCTGAGACACAGGAATTCATCGCTACCGGTCGCCGCAAGACAGCCGTCGCGCGCATTCGCATGACGCCGGGCAGCGGCAAGATCGATATCAACGGCAAGAGCTTCGAGGACTACTTCCCGACCGTGCCGTTGCAAAACACGGTCCTGCAACCGTTGCAGGTGGTGAAGCTGACCAGTGCCTATAACATCTCGGTTAATACCTCGGGCGGCGGTCCCACCGGTCAGGCCGGCGCGGCGCGGCTCGCCATCTCACGAGCCCTCCTGCAGGTGGATGCAAATCTTCGCGGCACCTTGAAGGCCGAGGGCCTGCTCCGGCGCGATCCGCGGATGAAGGAACGGAAGAAGTCCGGCCAGCCGGGAGCGCGCAAGCGCTTTCAGTTCTCGAAGCGCTAATTCCGGGTCCGCCTTCCTGCTGTAGTGGCGGTCTGCGATCGTCGAAGATTTCATGCAACGTCGCTGGTCGGCGCGGAGAGCGCCGCTACAAATTACGGCGTCGCGGAGGGAGCCGCGTTCTCGGGCGGCCGTTCCATCGGGATCGGCGCTCCTGTCGGGGCCGGCGTTGCGACTGGCGTCGTCGGTTTCGGCAGCGCCATCATTTCACGGAAGGCTTCGGTCGTGACAATGCTTTCCCGGTATTGCGAGATGATCGTTTCGCAAATCCGGCGCACTTCGTCGGTCCGGTTCTTTGCCTTCAAAAGCGGTATTTCGGCGAGCAGGGCGAGCGGCGCATTGAAGCTCTGCGGGTATTCGGTCGCGAGGCGCTGATAAGTACTGAGCGCTTCGTCGGCCTTGCCTAACGACTCGAGATTTCCCGCCACTCCCATCCAGGCGGTCGTGATCAGTTCGTGCTTTGGATATTGATCGATAAATTTATGCAACGTGATGTTGGCGGCGGCGTATTTCTTTTGCGCGCGTTGCTGGGCTGCGAGGAGGAGATAGGCGCTCGCTGCCGGTTCGCTGCCGGGATAGCGATCGATCACCTGCTGATATTCCTGCGGCGAGCTGGCTGCGGCGAGCGAAGCCACGGCGTCGGTCGCCTGCCGGACGGCATAGAGTTGATAGCCGGCGTAACCAAGGCCACCGAGGACGAGAACGGCAGCGACCGCGATGATCGTCGTCTTGTATTGCGCCCAAAAGAGATTGGCTTCGAGTGCGGGATCGGAGGCGATTTGGGATGCGGTGGCCATGGAAAATCGGGAGTTGTGTCTATGCCACGCGAAGCATTTCCGCGCAAGCGTCGCATTTCGGTAGGGCGAGACTCTGTCGAGCCAGGATGCGCGAGTCTGTGCGACCGCGCGTCTGTCGCGGCTGCGCTGCACCCCGGCTCGACAGAGTCTCGCCCTACCAATGGTCAGCAGCGTTGCGAAGGCGGGTTGGACGTTGGACGTTCTTCCTGTGATTCCGCACGACAAGCTGTTTACACCCGGCCCGGTCGAAGTGTCCGCGAAAACGCTGGCCGCATTTGCGCGCCCAATGATCGGCCATCGCGGCGAAGACTTTAAGGGACTTTACCGCTCGATTCACCCGGAGCTGCAAATCCTGTTCGGCACGCAGCAGCCGGTTTTCCTTTCCACCTCCTCGGCCTGGGGCGTGATGGAAGCGTCGATCCGCAACCTCGTCAGGCAACGCGTCCTCTGCTGTATGTGCGGCGCGTTCTCCGATAAATGGCTCGACGTCGCGCGCCGCTGCGGCAAAGAGGCCGAGCCGCTCCGGGTGGAGTGGGGGCAGGCGATTGATCCCAGGGCGCTGGACGCGCAACTCGCGACCGGCAGGTTCGACACCGTCACCCTCATCCATAATGAAACGTCCACCGGCGTGATGAACCCGTTACCCGAGATTTGTTGCACGATGGCGAAGTATCCGGAGGTCGCGCTGATCGTTGATTCGGTTTCGTCCTTCTCGGCCGTCCCGATCCCGATGGACGCGTATCAGATCGATGTTCTCCTGACCGGTTCGCAAAAAGCGCTCGCGCTTCCGCCCGGCTTTGCGCTCTTCAGCGTTTCCGAGAAAGGATTCGAGCGTGCGGCGCAGGTAAGCGATCGCGGCTACTACTTCGATTTTCTCGAGTTCAAGAAACAGCAGGCGGGGGACATGACACCAACGACTCCGAGCATCGGACACATTTTCGCCCTGCAGTCGAAGCTCGGGGAAATCTTCGCGGAAGGCCTGACGAAGCGCTACGAGCGGCACGCCCGCACCAACGCGCTTGTTCACGCCTGGGTGCGTGATCGCGGCTTCGAATTTTTCGCCGTCGAAGGACGCCGCGCAATCACGCTCACCTGCGTCAAGAACAACCGCGGCATCGATGTCGCAAAGCTGGTGCGCGACCTGCGCGAGAAGCATCATCTCGTGATCAATGGCGGGTACGGAAAACTCAAGGGCCAGACGTTCCGCCTCTCCAATATGGGCGACGAAACCGAGGAGACGGTGTCGCAACTTCTGCGCTGCCTCGACGATTGCCTGGGGTAGCTTTGGAAGGTGGGAGCAGCCTTTGCGCTGCGAGGATCGGGCACAAAGGCCTCTCCCACATTGCAGTCAACCGCGAACGATTGCAGCAACTGCCTTTGGCTCCGCAATCCGGCGGAAAATCATCCAGACGCCGAGGAGAACGAATCCCGCGCCAACGAGCGACCAGGCGGAAAGCCGTTCGCCGCCGAAGGCCCAGCCAAGCGCGATCGCGCCCGGTGGCGTGATGAGCGAGATAGTCTGCAAATTGGTCACCGACATGCGCGGCATCAGCCAATAAAGGAGCAGAAAAGTGAACGACGAGCCGATTACCGCGAGATAAAGCAAACAAAGGATGGCGCGGCCCGTCCAATGGAGGTGTAACGGATTTCCATCCGTCGTTAGGCCGACGAGCAGGAGCGGAACGACCCCAAAAATCATCTGCCACGCCGCCAGCATCGAGGGCGCGAGCTGCATTCTTCGCGCCTTTAAAAGGACGTTGGAAAACGCTGCGCTCGCCGCGCCGATGGTGATCCCGAGCCCGCCGAGAAAAGCCAGCCAGCCGTTGAAGCTGAGCAACCGGGCGCAAATCAGCGCCACCCCGAAGACGGCGACGAGCGCGCCGGCCAGGCGCTGCCAGCGCAATGGTTCCTCCGGCAGCATCCAATGGGCAAAGACCATCCCGAAAATCGGAATCGAAGCCTGGATTACCGCTGCCAGACCGGACGAGACATGCAACTCCGCCCAGAAAAGCAGTGCATAGTTCACGGAAAACATCAGCACACCGGTGAACGCGAGCACGAGATAATCGGATCGGCAGGGTGGCAACAGGCGGGTGCGGCCGATGGAAATGACGAGCAATGCCAGCACCGCGATGACGAAACGCCAGGCGACAAATGAAACCGGCGGCAGATCGAGCAGGCCGATCTTGATCACCAGCCAGGTCGAGCTCCAGACCAGGCAAAGCGTCAGCCAGGCGGCTGGGATGCGCCAATCGCGAATCGTTCTGCTCTTGTCGGGCATTGTTGGGTGCGAGTCTCGTTTCGAGTAATCGCCGCGTAAAGGAAGGTCAGGGCAAGTGCCCATGTTTTGGTTTGGAACTGGGCAAGCGGGAAGCTCGCACTACCATCTGCATGCCTGGCTCGTTCGTTAGGCCCAGAAGGTGGAAGGGCGCCTTCGTTTCCGAAAGCGCCCTTCATTTCGATGGCGATAAGCCGAATTCTGTTCCCCGGATTTCTCCGGGGCGATGATCATTTATCTCGCCCGGCTTGCGCCGAACGCCCGCGCCCCGCTGCGGTGGCCATAGACCGCCGCGACAGAAACGCGTGATGCGACGATACCCGAGGATCCAACGGACCGGCTGTTCTCCCTCTGTTTTGTCTTGCACCGCATGGGGTTTTTCCTGCCTCGGCGCTTGCGCATCGAGCGGTGAGCTCTTACCTCGCCTTTTCACCTTTGCCTAACGAGTGCTTTCGCACCCGACCGGCCGTATATTTTCTGTGACACTTTCCGTCGCGGCTCGCTTTCGCCAACCGCGCCCGCGCGTTCTGCGCGGCATGCTGCCGTTTGGTGTTCGGACTTTCCTCTGGCGACCCTTGCGGCCCGCCAGCGATCATCTGCCATCGTTGAAAAGGTATCATAATCAGGAATGCGGGAAAGCAGGAAGCTGGGGAGCGCACGCGCTCCCCAGATTGAACCCTCGACAGCCACTCTTGAAACTTCGGCCGCGAATGGTCAGGTTCGAGCGCAATGCCTGAAAGGTCGAACGGTCGCAACCTCCCCTGGCTCGTCGTTACGACCTGCACTGGCTGCGCGATCCTGGCGATCGGCGCGCTTCTCTGGCACGACGCTCGCTTGCACGGCCCGAGCGTTCCCACGAATCGCCCGATCGCTGCCCAGGAAGGCAACTATGTGACTTCCAATTCCTGTCGCGCCTGTCACCCGGGAAATTACGCCAGTTGGCATGCGTCGTTTCATCGCACCATGACCCAGGTGGCGACGCCCGCGACCCTGATCCCGGAAGCGCGCAACGTCGAGTTGAGCTTCGCCGGTCGGCAATACCGGCTCGAACAAAAGGGCGACAAGCTCTTTGTTTCGAGCCGTTCGTTAGGCGAAACGGAATATGGACCACCGAATCAGGTCGTGCTTCTGACCGGTTCGCACAATCTCCAGATTTTATGGACCGAGACGGGACAGGGCCGCACCCTCGAACAGTTTCCTTTCGCCTACATCATCGCGGAGAAAATGTGGGCGCCGGTGGCACAGACGTTCCTCATGCCGCCCGGAACGAAGGAAGCCTACTCAATCGGCGCGTGGAATGGCGCCTGCATGGATTGCCATGTTACTCAGGGTGTTTCAAAGTTCGTCGACGGCAACAGATGGGACACTAGGGTCGCAGAGTTCGGGATCGCCTGCGAAGCCTGCCATAGCGAAGGTCGCGCGCATATCGCGGCCAATCGCAATCCTTTCCGGCGGTGGAAACTTCATCTCACGAAGAGTGCCGACGCCACGATCGAGAACGCGTCGCGGATGAAGGGACCGCAGGCGGCTTTGACTTGCGGACAGTGTCACAGCGTCTGGGCTTTCAATGGGATGGAGGAGAAACTCGATTGGAACCGTCATGGTGGGAAATTTCGCCCGGGGAACAAGGACCTCGGGCAGCGCTTCGTGGTTCAGCCTGAGGAAAAGGATCATCCAACACAGAAGGAATTCATTCGCAGCACCGAGCCGGATTTTTTCCGCAACCGTTTCTGGGGCGACGGGATGATCCGGGTGACGGGCCGGGAGATGAACGGTGTGCAGGAGTCGCCCTGTTTTAAGGGTGGAAACTTTTCCTGCATCTCCTGCCACGAAATGCATCCGGCCAGGACGACGCAGGTCGCGCTCAAGACCTGGGCGCGAAGCGATCAATTGGCGCCGAAGATGGACTCCGATCAGGCCTGCCTCCAGTGTCACAAGGAAATGGCCGGACGCCTGACGAGCCACACGCATCACGAGGCGGATTCGGCCGGCAGCCGTTGTTATAACTGCCACATGCCGCACACCACCTATGGTCTGCTTCATGCCATTCCGAGCCACCAGGTCTCTTCGCCCAATGTGAAAGAGAGTCTCGATTACGGCCGGCCCAATGCCTGCAATCTCTGTCATCTCGATCAAACACTCAGTTGGACGGCGGAGAAGCTGCATGCCTGGTATCAGCAGCCCGTGCCGGACCTATCGGATGACGACAAGACCATTTCCGCCGCCGTCCAATGGCTCGTGAAAGGCGATGCCGGTCAGCGCGCCTTGCTCGCCTGGGGGATAGGCTGGGAACCGGCGCAGAAGATTTCCGGTCGCGCCTGGCTCTATCCGTTCCTGCTCTACAGTCTGGCCGATCCCTATGCTGCCGTGCGCTTCGACGCCTGGAAATCGCTGCGGACTCTGCCGGGATTCGCCGATTTTGATTTCACCTACACCGCCGATGCCGACACGCGCGAGGAGGCCATCAAGCAGGGCTATCAAAAATGGTGGGACGACGTGCGCCCGGCGAATCCGAACTTCGATCCGAAAACCGTTCTCGACCCCAAGGGGCACTTTCAGCAGGATGTTTTTGGTCGCCTCAACCGCGAGCGCGATGACACACCGATCATGCTCGCGGAATAAGCTCCAGGGAGTTTTGTCCACAGATTACGCAGATTGAAGACTGAAGAAGCGACGCAAACTCTCTCAAAATCTGCGTAAATCTGTGCAATCTGTGGATATTCTTCGCCGACACGGTCTGGAATCCGAATGAATTACTCAACCCGACATCTTCGTTTCGGCTGGTGGGCGCTGGCCATCTATGTCTCCCTCGGCATCGGGCTCGAGATGATGCACGGTTTTAAGATTGGTTGGTATCTCGACGTGGGAAATGAAACCCGCCGGCTGATGTTCACGCTTGGGCATTTTCACGGCACAATGCTGGCGCTGGTCAACATCGCCGCTGGCCTAACGATTCGGAATGTGGACGGGTTTAAGCTGCGATCTTCCGTTTCCTTCGCCCTCATCTGGGCGTCGATACTCTTGCCGGGTGGGTTTCTGCTCGGCGGTTTCTGGACCTATGACGGCGACCCTGGCACGGGCGTGTGGCTGGTGCCGATCGGCGCGCTCCTCATGCTCTTTGGCGTTGTCGGTTTCGCACTCGGCTTTCCTCGAAACGCCGGAGTAACTCCGCCGCGACGCGCCAACCGCTGAACGCATGTCTCCTTCTCGCAGTGCGTGCTCACTCCGCTTGGTCCTCGCAGTTTGCATTTCCCGATCCGCTCTCCATCATCTCGGCGCGTCTGGCGGCTGAATGCTGAATTGGCGGAGGTTCGCCTGCGACTTCACCCAAGCGGTTCGCCGGCAGGACAACCACACAAAAACATACGATGTCCGGAGCCCACGAAGAAATGGAGCGCGCGGAACACGCCTCACACGGCGGCGTTCACCACGCGGTCAATAAACACATCGGTCTGACCATGGCCATCATCGGCGCACTGATCGCATTGTGCGCGGCGATGGTCGGTTCCGAGCGCAACGAATTGATGCGCACGATGGTCGAGCAAACCCAGGCGAATGCGGATTCCGCCGGCGCGAGCACGAAACACCGGCTCGTTATGATGGAACTTGAAAAGCATCGCGCGCAGAGGGCCGAGTTGCCCGCGCCGATCGACCAGCCCTATGCTCGACACGATCATGTCATGCGTCGGTTTCTCGAGCTTGCGGTGGATTACAAAAGGGAGCACACCGCATCGAAGAAATGGACGGACAGCTTCCAGCCAGTCATTGGGGCGCATTTCGACGCCGCAGAGCATTATGAACATGCACAACTGGTTGCAGAAATAGGCATCGTCGTCGCCTCGCTCGCGGTGTTGCTTTCGAGCAGAGGGGCCTGGCTGCTATCGGTCGCGCTCGCCGTGGCCTGCATCGGCCAACTCGGATGGACATTCCTCCGCACGACCCACGTGGTGGATGCGACCACGGGAAAAGTTCATCAGGCTCATGCAGCGTATCTGGACGAACGAAAACAGCTTGCCGGCGAGAAGGATGACGACGCATGCGTTGAGGCTCTCGATCCAGGCGGAAAAATTCGCGCCGAATTTGCTCCGAAAGCAACCGCGTCGAAGCCTACGCATTAAGGTTCACGTGGGGCGAGGTGAAGGTCTCGCGATGGGGACGGAGGGGAGCAAATGGGATCTATTGGTCGCAATTGGCTATCGGGAGTCCACGCCCGGGCATACCCGGGGCTCTCTAGCTAGCGGGAGGCGCCGGTGCCAGCCCGCGGCGCTCGAGGAGCGGTTCGATGTAGGGGTCGCGGCCGGTGAAGTCGTGGAAAAGCTTCATCGCATCCTGACTGCCTCCGCGCGAGAGAATCGTGTCGCGGAAGTGTTGGCCGTTCCCGCGTTTCAAGCCTCCGTGTTCCTTGAACCATTCGACGCTGTCGGCATCAAGTTCTTCGCTCCAGATGTAGCTGTAGTAGCCGGCTGAGTAACCGCCGGCGAAGGCGTGCGAGAAATATGTCGTGCGATAGCGCGGCGGGACGGGCGCGAAAGCGACCCCGGCCTTTTTGAGTGCGCTCGCTTCAAACGACAGGACGTCGTCAGGCACTTCGGACGGCGTGAGTTGGTACCACGCCTGATCGAGCAGGGCTGCAGCAAGATATTCGGTCGTCTTGAAACCCTGATCGAATTTTTCCTCCGCGACTAGAACCTTGTCGAGCAACTCCTTCGGCATCGGCTGGCCTGTCTTGTAATGCTTCGCGTAATGCTGCAACACCTGCGGCCAAACCGCCCACATCTCGTTGACCTGCGACGGATACTCGACGAAGTCGCGCGGCACGCTCGTACCGCTGAAACGCGGGTATTTCACATTTGAAAACATCCCGTGCAAGGCGTGACCAAACTCGTGAAACATCGTGCGCACCTCATCGTAGGTGAGCAGCGTCGGCTGGCCCGCTTCGGGTTTCGGAATGTTGAGGTGGTTTGCGACCACCGGCTTCGTGCCTAACAATTGGCTCTGGTTGACGTACTCGTTCATCCAGGCGCCACCGCGTTTCGAGGGACGCGCGTAATAATCGGCCAGGAAAATCGCGAGCGGCTTGCCGTCCTTGTCGAAGACATCGAAGACGCGTACGTCCGGCTGATAAACCGGCAGGTCGTGACGTTCCTTGAAGGTAATGCCATAGAGCTGGGTCGCGGCGTAGAAAACGCCGTCGAGCAGGACGTGGTTGAGCTCGAAATAGGGTTTGATCTCGGCTTCGTCAAAGGCGTAGCGGGCCTGGCGGACTTTCTCCGAATAAAACGCCCAGTCCCACGAAGCGAGCTGGAAGCCGCCGTGTTCCTGATCGATCAGCTTTTGCATGTCGGCCGCTTCCTTGCGCGCGTTGTTGACCGCGGGCGATGCGAGCTGAGCGAGCAGCTTGTTGACGGTTGCAACATTCTTCGCCGTCTGGTCCTCCAATTGGTAGGCGGCGTGGCTTGGGTAGCCAAGGAGCGCGGCCCGTTCGGCGCGCAGCTTCACCATCCGCAGGACAACATCGCGGTTGTCGAATTTGCCGCCGTGACTGTTGCGAGCGAGCGACACTTTCATGATCCGCTCGCGCAGGGCGCGGTTTTTTAGACTCGTCAAGGCCGGCTGCTGCGTCGTGTTCTGGAGCGGGAAGACGAATTTGCCGTCCTTCTTTTCTTCTTTCGCCGCTGCCGTGGCCGCGGCGATCTCGTTAGGCGAAAGCCCGTTCAGTTCCTCCTTCTTCCCGACCACGATCGACTCGGCGTTTTTTTCCTTCAGCACGTTTTGCGAAAACTTCGTTCGCAGCTCCGCAATCTCGGCGTTCATCTTCTTGAGCTTTGCCTTGTCGGCCTCAGAGAGTTTCGCGCCCGCCCGCACAAAATCCTTGTAGTAACGCTCGACCAGCCATTCCGATTCCGCGTCCAGCCCGAGTTTCTCGCGGTTGTTGTAAAGCGTCTCCACCCGCTTGAAGAGGGGGCCGTTGAGGTAAATCGCGTCCCGATGAGCCGAGAGTTTCGGCGCCATCTCGCTCTCGATCTTTTGCAATTGTAGATTGGTGTTGGCGCTTGCCAGATTGGAAAAGATGCGATCCACCCGGTCGAGCAGGTCGCCGGTTTTCTCGAGCGCCACGATCGTGTTTTCAAAAGTCGGCGGCACGGGATTCGAGGCAATGGGCTCGATCTCCTTCAACTGCTCGGCCATGCCCTGCTCGAAAGCGGGCGCAAAATGTTCGTTCCTGATCTTGTCGAAGGGCGGGTAGTGAAAGTCGAGTGTGCTCTCTTTGAGCAATGGATTTTCAGTCATAGGCGCGGTCTCAGGCGGAGGCGAAGGAGACTCTTCCGCAGCCCGTGCGGAAATGACAAGAAGCGGCAGGCAAAAAATGGCGATGAGCTGAGGGCAATGACAAAGCGCGCGAAGTGACATCTTATGCGTGTACATATATCGTTAGGCAACTGACGTGGATGGCAAGGGCGAATTGACCTGACTATTTACATGGCTTTTCAGATCGAGAAAGCTCTTTGCAATCATCATGAAATCAGTTCGAACGATCGTTATCGCCTCTGCGAATCGAAATCGCTTTTGCAATAGGCGAGCCACGGCCTTGAAAGAGCCCTCTTCGAAATGATGCGCCGGGCTCAGTTCCTCAGTTCCTTCCTGCTACGCGTCCTCGTTGTTCCAATCGCCACCACTGCCGGCGCGAATTCCGCCACACTTGCCCTGACTCACATCACCGTGATCGACGCGACCGGGAGGCAGCCGCTGCCAGATCGTACCGTGCTGCTCTCCGGCGATCGGATCGAAAGAATCGACCAGGCCGCTCCGCCTGACGACGCCCGCGTCATCGACGGTCACGGCAAATTCCTCATCCCGGGCTTATGCGACATGCATGTGCACCTCGCGGGCGTGACGGCCGATCCGAGATGGAGCAAGGCAACGCTGCTTCCGCTCCTGATCGCAAATGGTGTCACCACGGTGCGCGACATGGGCGGCGACCTCGCTGCTCTGCAAAGTTGGCGAAAAGAAATCGACGCGGGAAAGCTGATCGGCCCGCGCATCTACTGTGCGGGCCCGATGCTGGATGGCGGGAAATCGAATCCACCGGCTTTGCTCGGCATCACCTCGCCTGACGAAGGCCGCACCGCGGTGCGCGATCTGAAAGCTAAAGGCGCGGATTTCATCAAGGTTCTTTCACGGCTCAATCGCGAAAATTATTTCGCCATCGCCAATGAGGCGAAGAAACAGGGGATGACGTTCGTCGGTCACGTTCCAAACTCGATCCGCGCCGTCGAGGCCTCGGAAATCGGTCAGAAAAGCGTCGAACATATCTTCTACAGCAACCTGACCTTCGACTGTTCCGCGCGCGAAAAGGAGCTGCGCAAGAAATCAGCCGCCGCGCGCGCAAAACACGACAGCGCGGGAGCGGCTGCAGCCCGCGACGAAGCGAACGCCAGCTTCAGCCAGGAAAAAGCCGACGCGCTTTGGCAAACCTTCGTGCGCAATAAGACCTGGGACGTGCCGACACTGGTCGCCATTCGTGCCATCGCGCAGCAACGCCAGTTAGCGCAGCGCAATCGGCCGGAACTCGCCTATCTCCCGCCGACTCTGCGCGCGAGCTGGTCGCCTGACGAAATTGACAAACAGGTCTCAGCCGAGGTCGCACAGTGGTATCTCGCGCAATTCCAAAACGACCTGAAGCTCGTCCGTTCCATGCACGCAGCTGGAGTCCAGATGATGGCTGGTTCCGATTCGCTCGATCCCTTCAATTTCCCCGGACCGAGTTTGCATGAGGAGCTGCAGCTTCTGACCGAGGCCGGCTTCACTCCGCTGCAGGCATTGCAAGCGGCAACGCTCAAATCGGCGCAATTCCTGAGCGCAACCGGCGAAGGCGGATGGGGGACGATTCAACCGGGAAAAATCGCCGACCTGGTCCTGCTCGAGGCCAATCCGCTCACCGACATTCGTAACACGGCGAAAATCAGCGGTGTGATCTTGCGCGGAAAGTTTCTCGACCACGCCGCGCTTGATCGCATGCTGGCCGAGGCTCGGACGGCGGCGGACAAAGCGAAATAGCGGCCGGAATTTCGAAATCCGGATTTCAATTGCCTGAATTCGCCATTTCGAGCAGCACATCGACATGGCAGGGCTGACCGAGCGGACACCAGCAGGCGAGATTCTTTCCGCGCAAACATGCCCTGAGATCGCGCTCGTCGAAAGTATCGCCGGCGTACTGTCGATAAAGCGCGATCGCTTTCTCCGCGCTCAGCTTTTCGCCGCCAATCAGCTCCGAGCCGACGATGAATGGATTTCCCCAGACGGTCGGTCGCCCGACGTAAACCGTGTTCGCCGGCATCTTCCAATTCTTCGTCCGGCGCCGCACGACGCGATGGGGCTCGTTTCGTTTCGTGTGCACGCAGGAAAGCTCGCCGCCCTGGCCCGCGTCTGCAACGCCGGGAGAGCTATCGCTCTAAACCCAGAGCGTCCGGTCGAAGGTGCGATACTGGATCGCTTCGCTCACATGGTCGGGCGAGATCGCCTCCGTGCCGGCGAGATCGGCGATGGTGCGTGCGACTTTCAGGATCCGGTCGTAGGCACGCGCGCTCAGGTTCAACTCGGTCATCGCGACGCGGATTAGCTCCTGGGAGTCGCTGCCGAGCTTGCAGTGTTGCTTGATCGCGCGCGACGACATTCGGGCGTTGCAGGTCGTCTTTTTGTCGGAATGAAAACGCGCCTGTTGCCGTTCGCGCGCGCGGTCGATGCGTTCACGGATCGTGGAGGAACGTTCTTCCGCGCGCTCGCTCGCGATGTCGCGGTATTCGACCGATGGCACTTCGATGTGCAGGTCGATGCGATCGAGCAGTGGACCGGAAATCCGCTGCCGATAACGCTGCACCTGCACCGGACTGCAACGGCATTCGCGTTTCAGATCGCCGAAGTAGCCACACGGGCAGGGGTTCATCGCCGCCACGAGCATGAACTCGGACGGAAACGTAATCGTGCCCGCCGCGCGCGAGACAGTGACGCGGCCATCCTCGAGGGGCTGGCGCAGCACTTCGAGCGTCGAGCGTTTGAACTCCGGCAGCTCATCGAGAAAGAGGACGCCGTTGTGCGCGATGCTCACCTCGCCGGGCGCGGGAATGGCCGAGCCGCCTAACAATCCTACGTCCGAGATGGTGTGATGCGGCGAGCGGAAGGGCCGGGTGGCGACAAAGGAGCGTTGCCCGCCTAACAATCCCGCGATGCTGTGTATTTTCGTCGTCTCAATCGCTTCCTCCAGGGTCATCGACGGGATGATGGTGGCGATCCGCTTCGAGAGCATCGATTTGCCAGAACCGGGCGGCCCGATCATGAGAATGTTGTGCCCGCCGGCGACCGCCACTTCAATCGCGCGCTTCACGTGTGCCTGGCCTTTGACGTCGGCGAAATCGACATCGTAATCCTGGTGGGCGGCGAAGAATTCGCTCAGATCGCCAGCGCACCGGGGTGAGCTGTTTTTCGCCGGTTACAAACTGGAAGGTCCCGCGCAGATTGCGCACGCCATAAACCTCGATGCCCGCGACCATCGCCGCTTCGCGCGCGTTCGGCTCCGGTACGACCAGCGCGCGTTTGCCGCGCCGTCGTGCCTCCAGTGCCACCGGCAAAACCCCTTTCACCGCACGCACCGCACCGTTCAGGGCGAGCTCGCCGACAAAACAAAAATCGGCGAAGAGATCCTGCTCGATTTCCTGTGCCGCTGCGATCATGCCGAGCGCGATCGGGAGATCGAAACTCGGACCCTCCTTCTTGATGTCGGCTGGGGCGAGATTGATCGTGGTCCGCCCGCGCGGCCAGTAATAACCGCTGTTGCTGATCGCGGTCGTGACTCGATCCTGGCTTTCCTTGACCGCAGTGTCGGGCAAGCCAACGATCACGATCCTTGGGTTGCCGCCGGCGGCGTTAACCTCGATTTCGACTTCGTAGGCGTCGACGCCGTAGACGGCGGCGGAATAAATTCTGGAGAGCACGCGCCTGAGATTGTCAGAAGAAACGTGCGAAGTCCAAACTGCTGTTGAAAAAATCTGCCGCTGTGCGCAAGGAGTCGAATCCCAAGGCGCTCGACCGCGGTGGGCCCGCTCGCTGGAAATCTTTCATCCGAGATCAGGGTATCGATCCCGCGAGCGGCGCGATCTTGATGAAGCCGGTGTCATCCCATTTGGAGGAATTGGCCAGGAGGATGACCTCTTTCGCGGCCCTGATCATGGCCCGTTTCACCTGCGCAATTTCGAGCTTGGTATCGTTCAGACCGTCCTGGAGATCGAGGGCCTGCGTGCCGAGGAAAACCTTGTTCACGCTCAGGTCGGCCAGCTTGAGCGTAGCGCTTCCGAAAAAAGTATTGACGCTAATTTTGAAAAGGATCAAACAAGCACCAATCAACCCCAAAAAATATGAAAACGGTTCCCCCAGAATTGACCGTCTCGGCTGCCATTGTTCACAGTTCTCTTCCTCGCCAACACCACTGGGCTCTTAGGCGACGGGCCGTCTGGAGAATTTTCGCGCAATCAAGGGTGCCTTGGCGCGTGGCGGCATGCACGTTTGTCCGGGGCCTTGCTATTGCTTTTTGGCGGTATCGCTCCCGTCCAATCGCATCGCGAGGCGCGACGTGGCTGCTAGCGCTCGGCACCCTTTTCGTCTGCCTGCTACCAACCGCAAGGGCGAGCGAGGCTTTCCTATGGTTCCATTATTACCCTTACCCTGATTGCACGAGAGGGACCAACGGAGACATTGGTCGGGGTTGCTGGAACGTACACGTCGGCGCTCCCCCAGCGCAATACACCTATTATGCATTCGACATTTACTACAATGGGATCTACACCGGCCAAATCACGTGGCAAGTGGATGCGGCCGGCGTGGTTTGGAATCCTAACGGGACGCACGTAGCGGATTTCACGGTTCGGGGCTCGCCGCCACCGCCTGACCCTGGATTATGGACGTTTATCAATCCGCAATCGTCCGATCCCACGGAAATTGCCGGAATGTTGGCAGTGCCATTGACCGTGACCTACGAGTCCGACTGCCTGGGGTTGGTGGGCAGTATGATACCAATGCCTATTGACGTCTACACTGGCAGAGCCACGCCCACGCCGACACCAAGTCCGACACCCGGAACCAATCTCACCGATAAAGACAAGAAGGTTGGTGGAAATCAGTGCGACGAAAAGCCGCGCGATGGCGCAGTACAGCGTCCATTCGATGCTGGTCAGCCTGAACATCGAGGATCGCCCGCTGCGCTACATGCCACCGCGTGGTCCCGCGATGGATTTTGTCGTCACCTACAATCAAAAGGAGACCCAACAACCCGCCGCGTTTTCCTACAGCAATCTCGGCCCGAAGTGGACTTTCAATTGGCTCTCGTATGTGAGCGACGATCCGACCGTGCAGTTGCCCCAGATGTCCGTCTACGTCCCAAACGGCGGCGCGGAAATCTATTCCTTCGATCAAGGTTCCCAATCCTTTCTGCCACACCCACAAAGTCACGCCACTCTCGTCAGGACCGGGTCGGCGACTTATGAGCGCCGGCTGCCCGACGGTTCGAAGCAAATCTTTGCGCAGCAGCGACGGGGCGATCTCGTATCCGCGAAGGATCTTCATGACTCAAGTGGTCGACCCGGCGGGAACGCTGTCACGATCGGCTATGATGCGAGCTTGCGAATCACGACCCTGACCGATGCTCTCGGGCTGGTGACGACGCTTACCTACGAACAGCCGGGCGATGCGCTGAAGATCACCAAAGTGACGGACCCGTTCGGCCGATTCGCAACCTTCCAATATTCCTCGGGCCAAATGACGATCATCACGGACGAGATCGGCATTCAATCGCAATTCACCTATGCGAGCGGCACCGATTCGATCGATTCGCTCACCACGCCTTACGGCACGACCAGTTTCTCCAGCGGCGAGGATGGCACCAATCGCTGGATCGAAATGACCGATCCGCTTGGCGGGAAAGAACGGGTGGAGTATCGCGATAATGCTCCGAATATTCGCGTCGAGCGATCCGGTGGCGCCGAATATCCCGGGCATCAGTCAACTCAGGCCTCGATGTGGCGAACACGTTTTATTGGGACAAGAAGGCGATGGCGGAGGCACCGGGCGACTACACCAAGGCGAAGATCACCCACTGGCTCTACAGCGCCGACGGGACCATCTCCGGCATCGCCTCGAGCGAAAAGGCGGCCTTGGAGAATCGGGTTTGGTACACCTACGCCGGTCAACCAGATCCCTACCATGTCGGCCCAAGCGCCAATCCCTCGCAGGTCGCTCGCGTCCTCGGCGACGGCAGCACGCAACTGTCCCAGTTCGAATACAACTCGATCGGGAAGACGACGAAGGCGACCGATCCGGTGGGCCGGGTGACCAGTTTCATCTACGACACAAACGACGTCGATCTGCTCGAAATCCGGCAGACCACGGGCGCGAACAACGATCTGCTGCGCAAATTCACCTACAACACGCAGCACGAGCCGCTCACCGACACGGACGCCGCGGGGCAGGTGACGAGTTTCACTTACAACACCTATGGCCAGATCTCGACCCGCGAGAATGCGAAGCACGAAATTACGACGTTTGCCTATGGCGGCACGGTGCCGGATGGCTACCTCGCTTCGATCACCAGCCCTCCATTCAACGGCAACTCCGCCGTCACCACTTTCGCCTACGACGGCTTCAACCGCGTCCGGACGGTGACCGATACGGACGGCTATACGATCACGACGGATTACGACAATCTCGATCGAAAAACGCAGGTCACCTATCCCGATGGGACGTATCAACAGTTCCAATACACGCAGGATTTCGGCAATGGGCCGCAAACCATTCTTGATTTGACCGCAAGCAAGGACCGGCGCGGCCTCTGGACCTACCGCCACTACAACGCCAACCGGCAGATGGATTCTATTACCGATCCGCAGAACCAGACGACTCTCTACGGCTGGTGCAACTGCGGGGCGCTGGAGTCGATCACCGATCCGAAAGCTCAGGTCACGAGATTCCATCGCGACATCCAGAGCCGCGTTTACCAGAAGGAGTTTTTCGATGGGACGACGATCAACTACCTCTACGACGGCCAGACGGCGCCGAACACCGCCGGCGCGACCAGCCGGATGCAATCCTCCACCGACGCCAAGAACCAGCGTACCAACTACACCTACTTTCGCCGACGACAACCTCGCGCAAATCAGCTACACCGACACGAACGGGCAGCCACTCAATCCGCCCACGCCATCGGTCAGCTACACCTACGATCCGAACTACAACCGGGTACTAACGATGGTGGATGGCAGCGGGACGACCGTTTATGGCTACAACCCGGTGACCGACGCCGCCCGCTTTGGGCGCGAATCGGCTCGCCAGCATCGACGGCGCGCTTGCCCAACGACACTATCACCTTCAGCTACGACGAGCTGGGCCGGGTGACCAATCGGCAAGATCAACGGCAGCGCCAACTCCGAAACGTGGACCTTCGACAGCCTCGGGACGGCTGAGCAGCGACGCGAACAAGCTCGGCACTTTCAACTATTCCTACGTCGGCGTGACCGAGCGGCTCCAGACGCTCACCTATCCGGGCGGGACGACGGCCAATTACACCTGTTTCCCAAACTGCAGGACAAGCGGCTCCAGCAGATCAAGAACCAGACGAGCGCAAGCGTGCTCCTCTCGCAGTTCGACTACACCTACGACACGGAAGGCCAGCTTCTCGACCTGGACGAAGAACTATCCGGGCCTGCCGACGCCGCAGCGCTACGATCTCGGCTACGACAACGCCGACCAGTTGCTGACCGCGCCGTTGAAGAAGACAACCAACAACGCCTTGATCCGGCAGTATACCTACGGCTACGACCTGGCTTCCAATCGGACCTCCGAGCGGGTAGGCAACGCCACGACCAACTCGGTGCCGAACAACGTGAACGAGATCACGAGCCAGAGCGGCGCGACTAATCGCACGCTGACCTACGATGCTCAACGGCAGCCTGACGAGCGACGGCGGCACGCGCACTTTCGAGTGGGACGGAGCGAATCGGCTGGTGGCGGTGAATTACACCGGGACCAATCAGCGGAGCGAAGTTTTCCTACGACGGGCTCAATCGCTGTGCGAAGATCGTGGAAAAGACGGGCAACACGGTGAACTCGACGCGCAAGTTCGTGCTCTGCGGGACGCGACAAGTGCGAGTACCGCAACAACAACGGCGTGGTCCAGCTCCAGCTCTTCAGCCAGGGGCAATACCAGAGCGGTTCCAGCGCGTATTACTACACGCGCGATCATCTGGGCTCGATCCGCGAAATGACCGACGTGAACGGCACGGTCGTTGCTCGCTATGATTATGATCCCTGGGGACGCTCCACGACTGTGATTGGCACGAACAAACCCGACTTCAACTTCACCGGCCTCTACCAGCACGCCAAGAGCGGGCTCGATATGGCGACGTATCGCGCATACGATCCGGATCTGGGACGGTGGCTGAGATCGCGATCCGATGGGTGAGAGCGGTGAATCCAATCTCTATGGGTATGTTAACAATCGGCCAATGAACTCGACCGACCTCCTCGGGCTACTGGCTCAGATATACGTTTATAGAACAAGTCCGACCTCGCAAGCATCCGTCGTAGTATATGAAAACAACGTGTATCTTGGATCTACATGGGGAAATCAACGCGGCTTTTACAGCGATCGGGCGCCTCACCCACCACCGGATGGCATTTATGGCGTTACGCAGCGAACTGATTACCAAGAGGGAGACAACTTTGCCAACGGTATCCTCGAATCCTTGATCTTGACTTCATTCACCCTGACAGCAGGTCTCGAGGGTGCCTTACGGTCGATTTTGAGTGGGCGGACCGAATTTGGGATATTGTCGAAAGAAATGCCGACACAGGCGGAACGACCATCACGTACATTACGCAGCCGTACCCCAAGGCGATTCTTAATGATGGGCCGCTGCCTGCGCCCTCGCAGCACTCGTGGCCGGCATTTCACAGATTTCCGCCGTATTGAAATTGATTTGTATGTATAGACTCTTGAATTTCACCATCGGTCTTTCAGTGCTGGCGTCGGCTATTATTTGCTCAGGAGCCGAAATTCAGTTGACCGGCGAACATGACCACATTTTTGTCGCGATACCTCGCGGATGGGAAGTCTACGGTCCGTCGCAGACACGTCCGATAAGGTCGGTGAGTTTATCTTTGAGTTCGGGCCGTCACAGCGGCCAATCGACGTCTGCGAGTGCGACTATCAGGGTTGAGGTCGAGCCGAACGGAAACTGTAGCCTATCTGACAAATTGATCCGTCGGCGGCTCTCCGAGTTCGAACAGAAACTACTGCCGGAAGTCGAGCGGGTTGAAGTAAAGGACCAAGAGCTTTCTGTCTATCATACCACGGCTGACTTGGCGGATTACTATTATGCCTGTTTGTTTGTTCGAAAGGAAAGAGTTCTCATATCGCTTACGGTTGCATCGGGTGGATCGTCAGAAGTTCTTCCACATTTGAAGGCAGATTTCTTTTGGACGGTGCGTCATTTGAAAGAATAGTGGGCGCACACTCGGGGGCAATCGGAGTCGGTACATCAAAAGATCGACCCCGAGCAGCCTACCTGGGAAGACGAAAGGCGCTGTTTCCAGTTATCTGACCGCAATATCCAATATCCTGACCCATGAGATTGTTTGCACAGATATTGGTACTTCTGTCTGCTTTTCGCGGGCGTATTACGGGCTGAACCTCCAGACGCGCAGAAGGGTCGACTGGATTTAGGCAATGGATTCGCGATCGAGTACGTGGTGATCTACTATGACATCAAGGAATATCGAGATAAGAAGGGAAACATCGGGCCCATATTTGGAACTGATGGCGGCGTTCCTCACACAAAACTGGCGAAACTGACTTTGGTAGAGGGAAATAAGAAGACCCCGCTGGAGACCTCCTGCATGTATGATCCGTGGATCGAGCAGATTGATGTTCATCAGTTTCGCGTTCGAGCAGTTTCCACAAGACGAAGAATATTGACAGGAAATTTCGGCGACGCTGCTGCAACCTACGTTGCCCAATGGGCTATCGTAGATGGGATAGGTGTCAGGACTTTGTTGTCTAGCGAACCTTCCATCGTACGTGAAAAACTGCTTCGGTGACCAAAGGGATGCTTAAGGATTACTTAGGATCGGTCCTTGAAGACGTGTTGCTCAAAAGCCGATCGTTGGTTTCGAAACGCAAGATTAGAACGGAGTGTAACGGGGTTGCGTCTTAAAGAAGACGAGCCCCCGTTTCGCTGATCGATTTCGACTTCGCAAGCGTCGACGACGTAGACGGCGGCGGAATAAATTCTGGAGAGCACGCGTCCGAGATTGTCAGAAGAAAGGCGCGACGTCCAAACTGCTGTGCGAAAAAGTTGCCGCCTCGCGCGCGAGCAGTTTTTTGGTGCTCCGATGTGCTAGACTACGAGCAGCTGAATGCCGAGTTGCTCAATGGCGGCGTTGGCATTTTTCGGAAGTTTGAAGGAACCGGACGAGCGGATAAAGCTCTGGATCCGGGTTGAGCTGGGCGGCGAAAAGATGGCGGCAGTGGGTTGGGAGCTTGGCTATCGAGACGGGAACGGATTGCATCGCTTGAACCAGAGGGCAGAGCAGGACAAAAAACTGCGGAGCCGAATGCTTCAATTGCGTCGAGCGAAATTCTGCCGTATCTACTTTCCGTTCTCGATCTCGAAAGGGACAGATAGGTCGGCCACGAAATCGTCACTTGGCAATTTACGTTGGAATGCCCGTAATACTCCGCGAGCGTCCTCTCTGGTCGGAATGCCGGATACCTGTCGCACAGAGCATCGGCCAGCGGAATCGCGATAGACGACGAAACCATTACCCCTCGTACGATCGAATCGGCCTCCAGCGATGCTGACCTTGTCCGATACGCGGTTCCAGGTATAAGTGAAGTCAATCTTACCAGCGTCTGTCATCCACCAGAACTTACGGGTCGTTAGAAAGACTCCATTTGTTTGTGAGCTCCCGCTTGGCGGTCGCGTCTTGAGACCGGGGCACCATAGTATTACAGCCATAAGATTCTGATCTTTATCAGAGGCGCTGAACATGGGCGTTCCTCTGTCAATGGAGATAATGCCGAAGTCAGGTTTAAGAGGATCAAAAAAGCTCCCTGAGGACGCATACTTGCCCAATTGGATCCCACATCCCGACAATCCCAGTGTGGCCAGGAAAATTGCCATGTTCAAAAGCGCTTTACGGGAATACATCCTATTTATGTTTCCGAGACATTCGTTTCGAAACCGGGAAATAAACGCTCTGTTCCAAGTATTGACAGTCTCTGAGGTTATCGAAGCGTAAAGGCGGGGGATGGCTAAACCAGCACCAGCCGGATCCCAAGTCGCTCGACCGCCGTCCGCGCGCTCGCCGGGAATTTTTCATCTGTGATCAGGGTGTCGATTCCTTCCAAGGCCGCGACTTTGATGAACCCGGTGTGATTCCATTTCGCCGAATCGGCGAGGAGGATAGACCTGTTTGGCGGCCTTGATCATGGCCCGCTTCACCTGTGCGATTTCGAGGGTGGTGTCGGTCAGACCGTCCTGAAGATCGAGCGCCTGCGTGCCGAGGAAAAGCTTTTTGCACGCTCAGGTCGGCCAGCGTCTGCTCGGCGAGCGGGCCGACCGTGCTGGAAGCTTCGCGGCTTAGCATCCCGCCGAGCAGGATCACCTGCGCCTCGCTCGTGGCAGCCGATCGTTAGGGCGACGTTCAAGGCGTTGGTCACAACGGTGAGCGGGGCGATCCCGGTGAGGTGCGGCGCCATTTCAACGACCGTCGTGCCGGCATCCATGATGATGGTGTCGCCGGGTTGAACGAACTGCGCGGCGGCTTTGCCGATGCGCTGCTTGGCCTCGAGGTTGAGCGTCGCGCGTTCGTTCAGGCCAAGAAGATGTTTGATCTGCCGCGCGGGCGGGGAGGCTGATCGCGCCGCCGCGATCGCGCAACAAGTCGCCCGCTTCTTCCAGTTACTCAGGTCGTTGCGAATCGTGACCGCGGAAACGCCGAACGTTTGCGCCAGGCTGTTGACGTGCGCGGACGCCTTCGCTTTTCACGAGGGCGCGAATCTGACGCCGACGATGCTGCGTCATCGGGGCCTGGCCGGCGCTGTCTGGCTTTTTCCGCGATTGCTTTCGAACTTACGTTTGCTTTCACGCCTCTGAATACCTCCAAGAGGCGCGGCGTCAAACACTGGCCAAAATAATTTTCAAAAAGTCTGCTTGACGCCTTCGAAATACTTTCGTTATACTTTCGAAATACTTCAGATGATTTACTCGCTTATGAAACAAATTGTTGCTGTCACTGCCTGCCCCACCGGAATCGCTCACACCCTCATGGCGGCCGAAGCGCTCAAGCGCGCCGCGACCACCATGGGACATCAAATCAAGGTTGAAACCCAGGGCTCCGTTGGAACCAAGGAACGCCTGACCGAAGCGGACATCGCCGCCGCCGATGTCGTCGTGCTGGCCGCCGACATTCACGTCAACGAGACGCCATTTGCCGGCAAACCGATCCACACCGTCAGCACCGCGGAAGCGATTCGAAATAGCAAGGCGGTGATTGAAGCCGCGCTCGCACTCCTCCCGCCCGAGCCGGTCAGCACTGGCCCGTCGGTCGCCGAGATTCACGGTGGCGCCCACGGCGGCGGCTCCGGCAATTTCGTCAGGCGGAAAGCGACTCGTCGGGATTACCTCCTGCCCGACCGGAATCGCCCACACTTTCATGGCGGCGGAAGCTTTGCAGAAAGCAGCCAGGGCGCTCGGGCACACGATCAAGGTCGAGACGCAGGGGTCGGTTGGCGCGAAGAATCAGCTCACACCCGAAGATATCGCGGCGGCCGATGCGGTCGTGATCGCGGCCGACACCAAAGTCGATACCTCGCGCTTTACCGGCAAGCCGCTCTATTCCACGAGCACGAAGGAGGCGATGCAGAGCGGCAAGGAAGTCATCGCGGCCGCTCTCGCGCAACCGGCCAGCGGCGCGGCCGTGTCGCTCACCGAAGCGGTCGAGCAGGCGAAAGCA
This sequence comes from uncultured Verrucomicrobiae bacterium, assembly GCA_963742545.1. GTDB lineage: Bacteria > Verrucomicrobiota > Verrucomicrobiia > Chthoniobacterales > UBA10450 > Palsa-1392. The sequence continues at coordinate 158,833 of CAVUMF010000011.1, forward strand.
GCCCGCTCCAAGTCGCGCACCGGCCCCTACAAACATCTCATGACCGGCGTTTCCTACATGCTGCCGGTCGTGATCGCCGGCGGTCTCGCGATCGCGCTCGCCTTTGCCATCGGCGGCATTTACGCGGGCGATCAGAAAGGCACGCTCGCCGCCGCCTTGAGTCTGATCGGCGGCGGCACGGCGTTCCATTTGTTTGTCGCGGTCCTTTCCGGCTTCATCGCCTTTTCGATTGCCGACCGCCCCGGCATCGCGCCCGGCCTCGTCGGCGGCATGCTCGCGCAAACGTTAGGCGCGGGATTTCTCGGCGGCATCGCTTCCGGTTTCCTCGCTGGTTACCTGACGAAGTTTCTCGCCGACAACATCAAGTTGCCGTCCACCCTGGCGGGTTTGATGCCGGTCCTGATCCTGCCGTTTCTGTCCACCATCACGGTCGGGATTGCTGATGATTTTCGTCATCGCGCCGCCGGTCCAGGCGTTGAACAACGCGATGAACACCTGGCTCAATGGGATGCGGGGCGCGAACGCGGTTTATCTCGGCCTCATCCTCGGCGCGATGATGGCGTTCGACATGGGAGGGCCGGTCAACAAGGCCGCCTACACCTTCGCGGTCGGTTTGCTCGCGAGTAAGATCTACACGCCGATGGCGGCCGTGATCGCGGCCGGAATGACGCCGCCGCTCGGCCTCGCGCTTGGGACGATTCTGTTCAAGAACCGGTTCGACCTCGAGGAACGCGAAGCGGGCGGACCGGCGTTCATCCTCGGATTGTCGTTTATTACCGAGGGCGCGATTCCGTTCGCAGCCAAGGATCCGCTCCATGTCATCCCCGCGATCATGCTCGGGTCCGCCGTGGCGGGCGCGATCTCAATGGCCTCCGGCGCGCAATTCCTCGTGCCGCACGGAGGGATTTTCGCCGCGCTCATTCCGGGCGCGGTCACGAACCTCGGCCCCTATCTCGCCGCCATCCTGGTGGGCACGATCGTCACGACTGCTGCGCTCTTTTTCCTGAAACGACCAATCGCCGAACCCCTTGCCACCGTTGCTGCCTGACTCAACCGGAGACTCCACCAATGATCAAACTCTCACCGCAAAACATTCGTCTCGGCGTGCGCGCCGCGAACAAGGAGGAAGCGATTCGTGCCGCTGGCCAGGTGCTGGTTGATTCCGGCCACATCGCTCCCGGTTATGTCGAAAGCATGCTGGGCCGGGAAGGGCAGGCGAATACGTATCTCGGCAACGGCATCGCGATCCCGCACGGGATGCAGAAAGACCGCGAGCTTATCCATCAGACGGGCGTCTCGGTGGTGCAGGTGCCTGATGGTGTGGAGTGGAACAAGGGCCAGACTGTTCGCATCGTCGTCGGCATCGCGGCGAAATCCGACGAGCATCTTGGAATACTTTCCGCCCTCACCGATGTGCTCGACGACGCGAAAACATCCCGCCGGTTGGCCGAGACGAACGACCCGCAGGAAATCATCGCCAGTTTGAGCCGGCGGATCGAAGCCGAACCGACCGCGGCCGAGCGGCTGGCGGACGCGAAACGCGTCGAAGTGCTGCTGGCCGGCTCGGCTGGATTGCACGCGCGGCCCGCCACTTTCTTCGTTGATGTCGCGAATCAATTTGAGTCGGAGATTTTCGTGAGGGCAAATGGCAAACTGGCCAACGGCAAAGCCATGGCCTCACTCCTCAAGCTCGGGGCCGAGGGTGGAACGCAATTGCAAATTCTCGCCCATGGTCCGGACGCGGACGCGGCCTTGGCGGCGCTGAAGGAGGCGGTCGCGAGCGGGCTGGGGGACGAGGAGGAAGAGCAAAGCGCGGTCGAAGAGGCCGTCTGGACGCCGGTTTCGAAGTTGCGATGGATCGGCGGCGTGAGCGCCTCGCCCGGTCTCGCGATCGGTCCGCTCCATCTCTTCAAGTCGAGCCGCCTCGTCGTCGAGGACAAACCGGGCGACGTGGAAACCGAAAAGCAGAAGCTCAAGCACGCTCTCGAAGTCGGCCGCGAACAACTGGCCCAGATTCACGACGCAGTGAAATCGCGCAGCGGCCGAAACGAAGCGGCCATCTTCCGCGCCCACCAGGCCTTCCTGACCGATGTCGATCTTTTCAGCGAAGTCTATGAGTTGATCGAGGCCAAACACAGCGCGGCCTGGGCCTGGCAGAAGGTCATCAATCAGCGCGTCGCGGAAGTCGAGAAAGTCGCGAACGAGCGGCTCGCCGGGCGCGCCGCGGACCTGCACGACGTGGGGCAGCGCGTCCTGCGTGTTCTCACCGGGACGCAGCAGGGCGAAGTGCAATTGCCTGACGAGCCCGTGATCCTGGTGGCGGAAGATCTCACGCCGTCGGATTCCGCGCGGCTCGACCCGAAGCGCATCCTCGGGCTTTGCACCGCATCAGGGGGCGCGACTTCGCACACCGCGATCATCGCGCGTTCGCTCGATCTGCCGGCGATCGTGGGCGCGGGTGCCGCGGTGCTCGAACAACCGGCCGGTCAGGTTTGCATTCTCGACGGCACGACCGGCCGGCTCTACCTCGCGCCGACCGAAGCCGATTTGAAATCCGCGGAAGAATTCCGGGTCGATTTGCAGCGCCGGCGTGACGTGGAATTCGAGACGCGCTACCAGCCCGCGATCATGACCGACGGCCATCGCGTCGAGATTGTCGCGAACATCGGCAAAGCCAACGAAGCGGCCCGCGCGGTCGATGCCGGCGCCGAAGGGGTCGGACTTCTGCGCACGGAATTCCTGTTCCTCGAGCGCGAAACCGCGCCGACGGAAGACGAGCAACTCGCGGCCTACAGCACGATGACCAAGGCACTCAACGGCCTTCCGTTGATCATCCGCACGCTCGATATCGGGGGCGACAAAGTCGTGCCGTATCTCACCTTTCCGCACGAGGACAATCCGTTCCTCGGGGTGCGCGGAGTGCGTCTCTGCCTGCGGCATCCGGAGCTGTTCGTACCGCAACTGCGCGCCATCTATCGCGCCTCCACGACCGGTCCGGTTAAGATCATGTTCCCGATGATCGCCTCGCTCGAGGAGTTGCGGGAGGCGAAGAAATTCGCCGAAGAGGTGCGCGCGGAACTCAACGTGCCGCCGGTCGAGATCGGCATCATGATCGAAGTGCCCTCGGCTGCGCTCATGGCGGCCGAGTTCGCGCAGGAGGTCGACTTCTTCTCCATCGGGACGAACGACCTTACGCAATACGTCCTCGCGATGGATCGCATGCATCCGGCGCTGGCGCGCGATGTGGATGGATTGCACCCGGTCGTCCTGCGGCTGATCGACCGGGTCGTGCGCGATGCGACCGCGGCTGGGAAATGGGTCGGCGTTTGCGGCGGCGTCGCGGGCGAACCGCGCGGCGCGATGATTCTCGCCGGGCTCGGCGTGGCCGAGCTGAGCATGAGCGTGCCGAGCATCGCCTCGATCAAGGCGCAATTGCGCGACCTCTCGCTTGCCAAGGTCCAGGCCTACGCCAGGAAAGCGCTCGCCTGCCATTCGCCTGGGGAAGTCCGCGCCCTGCCGCTTCCGGCCTAACGCCTAACGAAGCGAGAACTGCATGAACACAAACCACGAAAAATTCCAGGTCGTCACGATCACGCTCAACCCCGCGATCGATCGCACGGTCACGATTTCCAACTTCACCGCCGGCGCGGTCAATCGGGTTGAGAGCTTGCGCTCGAATCCCGGCGGCAAAGGGGTCAACGTCGCCTCCGCCCTGGCCGATTATGGGCATGGCGTGGGCGTGACCGGATTTCTCGGGCGGGCCAACGCCGGAGCTTTCGAGGAATTGTTCGGGCAGAAGAAAATCTCCGATCACTTCATTCGGATCGGCGGGCAAACGCGGATCGGGATCAAGATTACGGACCCGGTCCGTGGCGAAACGACCGACATCAACTTCCCCGGCCCAGCGCCGAGCGCGGCCGAGGTCGCGATGTTGCAATCGCAGATCGCGGCCCTCGACGCGGAGTGGTTTGTCGTTGCCGGCAGTGTCCCGCCCGGGGTCGACCTGGCGATCTACCTCGACCTCATCACGGCTCTGCGGCAACGCGGCCGCAAGGTCATGCTCGACACCAGTGGCGCACCTTTTCCACTCGCCCTCGAAGCGAAGCCGAGCGCGATCAAGCCGAACATTCACGAGTTTGAGGAGTATATCGGTCGCACCTTGCCTACGGAGAAAGAGGTCGTCGCGGCCGCGCGCGAATTGATCAGCCGGGGGATCGAGCTGGTCGTCGTCTCGATGGGAAAAGAGGGCGCCTGCTTTGTCACGGCCGGGGAATCCGTCATCGCCCGGCCGCCCGATATCGAAGTCAGGAGCACGGTCGGGGCAGGGGACGCGATGGTCGCGGGAGTCATTTCCGGCCAGTTGCAGAAGCTTTCGTTAGGCGAGTGCGCCCGGCTCGCCACCGCCTTTTCCGTCGACAAACTCAGCCGGCTCGAAAGCGGGTTGAGCTCCCGCAGTGCCATCGCGGCCGCGATGGAGCAAGTCGCTCTTGCCTGACGAGACCAACCAACACCAATGAAAAAACTCATCATCCTCATCCTCTCCTTCACCAGCTGCGCCTTTGGCGCGGACAACTCCTGGCTCGACGGCAAGTATGCCACCGGCGACTGGGACGGCGAGCGTGCCAAACTCCTGGACGAGGGGGTCGAGCCGTTTCTGTATTATACCGCCATCTTCTCCGGCAACCCGGTCGGCGGCTTTCGCCAGGGCGCCACCTACGTTGATGACTATTATTTCGGGTTCAATCTCGACCTCTCGAAGTTGATCGGCTGGACCGGCGGGAAATTCACCATTAGCGGCGTCAACCGCGACGGTCTCGGGCTTACGGATCACTACATCAGGAGCCGTTACGACGTGCAGCAGACAGTTGGCGGACAAAGCATCTTCCTCTATCAGGTTTTCCTCGATCAGCATTTCTGGGACAACAAAGTGTCGCTCAAGATTGGCCACTTCGGCGCCTCGGATGACTTCAACGGGGCGTCTTCTATCTACAGCCGATACTTGAACAACGGCGTCGACGGCGACATTCGCAACGTGCTCTTTGATACTCAATTCTCGGCTTATCCATTCGCGACCTGGGCCGCGCGGCTGCGAGTCGAGCCGACCACGGACACGAGTGTGCAGCTCGGCATTTTTCAGACCTGGCAGGATATCTTTAATCCCTCAAACCACGGACTCAATTGGGCCATTCGCGGGAGCGACGGTGTTTTCATCATCGCTGAATACGGCTGGTCGCCGGAATTCTGGAAGCAACCGGTTGAGACGACTGATGGGTCCGGCAAAGACGGAGGCACGACTGGGTTGAGAGGATTGCCCGGGCATTATCACATCGGCGCCTCGATCTCGCCTTGGAACGGCTACACGGAGTTCGGAAGCGGTCGCCAGGTCAGTAACTCCTACGGCTTTTATGTCCACGGCGACCAGATGGTCTACCAGGAACGGCCGGGCAGTGACGAAGGACTGACGCTTTGGGCTGCTTCCGGGTATTACCCGCAAAGCAACATCTCGATTATCCCGTTCCAGGTGAACTTTGGGGCAATCTACACGGGTCTTCTGCCCGGACGTCCGCACGATCAGACGATCGCCGGTTTGATCTACGGCAAATTTAGCCGCGATTACGCGCAAACGGTCAAGGACGCAGGCAACGGCGACCCAACCTACGAGATGGTGCTGGAAGGATCATATCGGATTCAGTTCACGAAATTTTTCTGGATTCAGCCCGACTTTCAATGGGTCAACCGGCCGTACGGCACAGGACGGATTCCCAACGCGCTCGTGATTGGCGCGGAAACGGGAATCACGTTTTGATCTGATATTCGGAGGGACATGCTTTTGCATGTCCTGGGACACGCGGAAGCGTGCCCCTCCGCTCGCTCGCGCTCACAGAGTTTGCAGCGCGCAGTCGAGCACCTCGAGAATGAAATCGGCGTCGGCCTGGTTGATGCACATCGGAGGCGAGAAACGGATCGTTTGGCCGTACAAGCCGCCTTTGCCTAACAACAAGCCAAGATCGCGGCAGGTCTCGAGCACCTGCGCGCACTCCGCCTTGGCCGGTTCTTTGGTGGTGCGATCCTTGACCAGCTCGATCCCGAGGAGAAGTCCCTTGCCGCGCACGTCGCCAATCACATTGTGCTTTTCCTTCAGCCGTTGCAGTCCCGCGATGAGGTGATTGCCCATCGTAAGCGAGTTGGCCTGCAACTTTTCCCGATCGATCACTTCCAAGACCGCCTTCCCCTGGGCGGAAACGACCGGGTTGCCGCCGAAGGTATTGAAATGCACCCGCTGCGAAAGCGCCGCCGCGATCTTCGGCGTAGTAACAACTGCGCCTAACGGGCAGCCGTTCCCAATGCCTTTTGCCATGCAAACAATGTCGGGGATGACGCCCTGCGTTTCGAAACCCCAGTAGTGTGTCCCGGTGCGTCCGAACCCGGCCTGCACTTCATCCGCGATGCAGACGCCACCGGCCGCCCGCACATGGGCGTAGGCGTGCTTGAGGTATTCGTTGGGGAAAACCACGCAGCCGCCGACCCCTTGGATCGACTCCGCGATGAAGCCGGCGATCTGGCCCGGGGTCGCGAACTCGATCAGGTTCTGCACATCGGCGGCGTACTTTTTTCCGGCTTCCGGATCGTCGTGACCCCAGATGCCACGATACGGATCGGGGGTGATCGCGTGATGGACGCCGAAGCTGTGCGGGACGTTGAATTTCCAGGTGTGGTGGGCGGTCAGTCCCATGCCGGAGGCGTTACCGCCATGGTAGGCGTTGCGCAGCGCGATCATGTCGTAATTGCCGGTGTAGGCGCGCGCCATGAGCAGGGCGAGATCGTTCGCCTCCGAGCCGGAGTTGACGAAGTAGCAGACCTTGAGTTCACCCGGCATCTTCGCGGCCAGCTTCTGGGCGTAATGCGCCACGTTCGGGTGCAGATAAATCGTGGTGGAATGCTGGAGCAGTTCGTTTTGTTTTCGGGCCGCTTCCACCACATCGGGATGACAATGGCCGACGCTGATCGTCACGATGCCGCCGAGCGCGTCGAGATAACGCCGCCCGCTTTCGTCCCAGACGTATTGCATCCTGCCCTCCACCAGCATGAGCGGCTTTTTGTAATAGAGAAAAATTCCCGGATTCAGGAACTCCTTGCGCAGGCGGAGGATTTCGTTCGCGGACGGGCCGGCATAGGGCTGCGGTTGATGATCGAACGGCGGCAATTGCGGTGCTTGCATAGGGAAGATTATTCGTTAGGCGCAAACCGGCGTCCGAGTAGGTAAAAAGCGAACGCCAGAGCGAAGCCAACGAACCATGCGTAGCGATAAAGGGAAATGAAAACTGGGCCGACAGCCGTCGCCGGCAGCACTCTGATTGTGACGAGGAAGCCGGGAAGATTCGGAAGCACACTGAGGACGAGCGCGGCCAGCGCAACCAGGCTGAAACCGCCGGTATAACGGTAGCGTCCATCGCTTCGGTAAAGATCGTCCACCGCCAGCACGCGTTTCCGGAAGACGAAATAGTCCGCGATCATGATTCCTCCGATCGGGCCCAGCAATGCACTGTAGCCGATCAGCCAGGTAAAAATGTAGCCGCTTGGATCGGCGTAGAGTTTCCACGGGAACATGAGGATGCCGATGATCCCGGTCAGAGCACCGCCGGTTTTAAAGCTGATCAGGCGCGGGGCGAGGTTGGAGAAATCGTTCGCGGGCGAGACGACGTTGGCCGCGATGTTGGTCGAGAGAGTGGCGATCGTCAAAGTGACGAGGGAAATGACTGCCAGGACCGGGCTATGGAAGCGTTGCATCAACTGCACCGGATCCCAGATCGCTTGTCCAAACACGACCACGGTTGCGCTTGTCACGGCCACGCCGATGAAAGCATAAAGAGTCATCGAGAGCGGCAGCCCGAGGACCTGGCCCGTAATCTGGTCGCGCTGCGAGCGGGCGAAGCGCGAGAAATCGGGAATGTTGAGCGAGAGCGTCGCCCAATAGCCAACCATGGCGGTCAGTCCGGCGGTGAAGACGGGCCAGAATTCCCCTAACGAATGAAATTTCGACGGCGCGGCCAGGATCGGCCCCCAGCCCTTGGCCGCGACCACAGCCCAGGCCAGTAACCCGAGGCCGGTGAGAATGAGGAAGGGCGCGGCAAAGACCTCGAGCCATTTGATCGAGTCCATTCCCCTCACGATGACAAAAATGTTGATCGCCCAGAAGATGAGGAAACACAGAAACTCGCCGCTCGAGATGCCGATCACGGGCAGCGCCGTCCGCTGCATGGAGTCGAACCCGAAAATGATCGCCGCCATGGCGTAGATGGCCGCGCCGCCGATCCACGTCTGGATGCCGAACCAGCCACAGGCGACCAGCCCCCGCATCAGGGCTGGAATGTTCGAGCCAAGCGTCCCAAAGGAAGCGCGAATCAAAACCGGGAAGGGAATTCCATAGGCCGTCCCCGGATGCGCATTGAGCGTCATCGGAATGAGGACGATGACGTTGCCGAGAAAGATCGTCAGCACGGCTTGCTTCCAGTTCATGCCCTGTTCGATCAGACTGCTCGCGAGAGTGTAGGTCGTGATGCAAATCGCCATCCCAACCCAGAGTGCGGCGATGTTCCACATCGACCAGGTGCGCCCGTTGGCCGGCACCGGCGCAAGATCGTCGTTGATCAAGGCGCTCGTTTCCAAATCTGAAGCAGATGCGTTCGCGATTGGCATCCGGGACATTCGACAGCGCATCCTGCCAGCGCGGGCCCGCGCGAGTCGAGTGATTCTTTCCCTGCGACCCGTCCGTCGCCCTGCAGGGATGCGCGGCGTCACGTCCAGTTTTTCTTTGGCCTAACGAACAACCGTCGGATCGTTCAGCGCCTTCCGGCCTCGGCGCGTTGCTCGATCTGCTCCACGTTCGCACCGGAGTTCCGGATCCAATCCCGGGCCGAGACGATCTCCTGCTGCGCCGCCATCACCGTGACGGGAGATTCTGGTTCGGCGCGCGCTACCGTCTTGCGACCGATCTTGACCGGCTTGGCCCGCTTGATCGCGAAATCCCAGTGCCAGCCAAAACGAAGGAGCGCGTAATACATCGTTTTGGCTTCGACCGCGCTGACGCCGCTGCAACGCATCGCATTATAAAACATCCGGTCGCAATCCTGCGGCGGCCGGTTCTTTTCGGTATAGGCGACATCATGCAGGACGGAAGCGTTTCGATATTTGCCCTCGAAAGGTCCGCCCATGAACGACCAGAGCGAGCGCGGAATCGACGCTCCATCCACGACCGACCCGGCCGGGGCGACCCAGACGGTGCCCTGCGGGTCGGTGTAACGCAGCTGGCGCAACAGCGTCATGGTGCGTCCGTCCGGATTCCATTGTGTGACCGGCGTGCCCGTGTAGTAGCCCCATGGATGCGACTGCGTTGCCGCTTCGCGCCAGGAAGCAGGCGGGTCCGAGGCGCAACCAGAGGAGAGGCTCGCTACAAGAACCGCTATGAAGAAAAAATGAAGCCGCTTCGCCATCAGAACGTCGAGACGATTCGCAATTGTCCGTCGGGCGCAAATTCTCAAACGTACGCGAACTTCCTGGCACTCGCCCGCACGGGTTGCTACCTCGAAATCGTTGTCAACGCAGCACGCAGACAAAGATCTTGAATACGATCCTTCGCTCCGGCTAGCTTTAGCCAAAAGATGACTCCTTCGTCTGCGACCGGGCCGAAAGTGTCCGCTGCCACCTGGCTCGGCCTGTTCGTGGCTCTGTTTGGGATCCTGATTGTTCGTTGGGCAGTCTCCCTTTTCTATCCGGAGTTCAGCTTCCTTGCCACGATTTGGAAGGAATCGCTAATCTGGGTTTGTGTCGTTGCGCTTGTGCTCATCATCCGGCGTGGCGAACACTTGTCATTGAGGTCCGTTAACCTTGGCACGGCGCCGCTGGGAAGCTCGCTCCTATGGGGAGGAATCCTTGCCGTGCTCTGTGCTTTGGTCGGTGGCGTGGTCGCCAGTCTCACCCATTTCCAAGGCGGCGCGATGGGGGAAGCGCTCGCCAGGTTTCCCCTCTGGCTGGTGATCCTCATCGTTCTGCGCGCCGGCGTGGTGGAGGAACTTTTTTATCGTGGTTACGCGATCGAACGGCTTCAGTCGCTGGGATTGAACCGCTATTGGGCGGGCACAATCCCGTTGCTCATCTTCGGTTTCGCGCATGGCACCAATGGCTGGGCCAACATCATCCTCGCCCTCGCGCTCGGCGCGGTCCTGACCATCGTCTATCTCTGGCGTCGCGACCTCGTTGCAAACATTATCGGCCATTTTCTTGTCGATTTCGTCTCCGTCGTCCTGCCGCGCTTCATCCCGCATCACTAGCAACAGCTGATTCGAGGTGACAGTCGAGGCGATTTGGTCTGTGTGGCCAAGCTTTCAAACGAGGGATGGTTTACCCGCCTTAGGCGAATGCAGCAGAACGGGAAGATACCGGGTCAAACCGCAAACTTTGAAGTTGTCGCGTCGGCTGGTTTTTCGGCAAAACTCATGCGACACTTCAAGGGCGATCTTTTCTGTTTTTGTCATTCAAAGATCGCTTCAAGGAGGCCATAAAAATGAGCAGCAAGATCGCGAATCTGATTGCGCTGGAATTGGGCGTGTTGATCGTGATCGTGGGTTGGCTGGCGTTCTCCAACCTTTCCAGCGTCAAACAGAAGAGCGTGGCCCCGATGCCAGCCCGCACCAGCGATTCCTTTGCCGCGGGCACTCCGGTCCTCAAGGCCGCGAGCCAACCCCGCTACGTTGTGGATTATCGCGCCAACCAAGCCGGGCAGCAGGAGGACGAAGAACAGCCTGCAACGGCGCAGCAGGACGATCAGGCCGCCGAGACCCAGGCATACGCGGGCTCCGACTTGGATGGGGGTGTCGTTACCGCACCTTCACCATCCGACATTGGGATCTACCCAGAGCCGGTGCTCGCGGAGCCCTGCTACTTCGTGCCGCCGGTCGATCAAATCGTTGCCTATTCTCAGCCAGTGGAGATTGTCGTATTTTCCAATCCTCGACCTTTTCGACGTCGACACAGACCCACGGATCACTGCGATGACGAGCGGACATTGGTTGCGAATCCACCCCCGCTTCCGGTCGGAGGACGACCTGCTGGCGCACGAATGACGCTGACGCATCAACCCCCAAATGGAGGAGGTCTTCATACTCCCGTCGGCGGCTTGGGGCCGACTCGAAATCCTGGCACTCGCTCTGTTCGGCAAGGTAAGGCGAGTCAGGCCTCTGCGGAATCGTTAGTCGCGAAGTAATTATTCCGTTGGTAGGAGCGGAGCGGGAAACTTCGGAAGAGCGTGTCAAGCTCTGGCGGTTGGTTTGAAAGCCGACTTTTGTGTTGTATCTGTTGCGCCGTTTCCTTGTGAAATCGGAATAGCGCTTCCCCAAACGACAGGGAAGGATCGCTCTTTTGGGCCGCCTCCTGTAATCTGCCCTGCTCCAGACTTCCTCATTTCAGAATTGCCATTTGTATCCCTCATCTGTTACACCTCCACCATGAACTTGAAATTCGGTTGGATTTTCGCTCTGCTCGTGGCCACTTCTCTCCTTCTCCTTCCACTGGTGCGCGCTCAGGAGGATCCTACCAAGGATCCCGATCTTCAGGAGATGATGAAGGAGGCGCAGGAGCTGCAAAAACAGAGCGGTGCGGCCAAGACACCGGTCAAGATGTCGGACCTGAAGAAGCAGGCGGCCGCCATCCAGGAGGAGCAAAAGCAGGAAGAGTTGAAGGAAAAAGCCGCCCTGCAAAAGCAGCTCGCGGCGCCCGGACCCGTTGCCTTGCCCGATTGGACGCCGGCGACTCCGGAGTTCCACCAAACCAGCGCGCCAGCCAAAAAACTTGTCGATGACGAGGTGAGGGTCGTCATGACTGGCACCTCGACCCTGACGCCTGATAAATTAGCGGAGGCCTGGATAGCGGCGATCGCTCAGAAGCCAGTCAATCACATCCTCAATACCAACAGCTCGAACGGCGATAAGAGCACCACCCTCTTCCTCGACTCGCGCGAAGGCGCCCAGGAAAAAGTGCGAATGCACGCCAGCCGTCCCGTTGGGGCAAAGATCACTGAGGTCGAAATCTCGTCGCCCTTGCCCAAGCCGGAAGAAGAGAGCGACTGAAGAGCTTGAGCCGGAGGAAAGAATCACCATTTGCTTTCTTCTTTGGCTTGGGCAAGCGATCGCGCTGTAGCAATAGCCGGCGTTTCGATTTTGTAGAAATGTCCGGCGTCCGACCGCTTTTCGTGCGATCCTGGCGCCACTCGGAACCTTGGAAGGCTCTCCCTCAGGCTTTTCCCGCACTGTGAAGCAGCGCAAATACGCGCTCCGAACACGACCTCACGACCGCCAACGCCGCACACACACGAACATGATTTTCCGTTTGCCCGCACACCGCATCAACTGGATCACCAGCTCATTCCTCATGGGCACTCTTGCCCTCACGCTCACCGCCGTGCCTCTCTATCTCTGGCACTTTGGCTTGGATTGGTTTCAAGTGGGGCTTTTCCTCGCGTTGCTCATCGCGAGCGGGTTTAGTATTACCCTCGGCTATCACCGTCTCTTTTCGCACATCACCTTCCGGGCCGCTCTGCCGGTGCGGCTCTTCACCACCATCTTCGGAGCGGCCGCTTTCGAAAACTCCGTTCTCATGTGGGCGAGCGAACATCGCAATCACCACAAGCACGTGGATCACGACGACGACCCTTACAGCATTTCGAAGGGGTTCTTCCATGCCCACATCGGGTGGCTCATTTTCAAGCTCAATCCTGAGGGCCCTTACGATAATGTGGCTGACCTCGAAAAGGACGGCCTTCTTCGCTGGCAGAACAGACACATTCAAACCATCGCGGTGGCGGTCGGTTTCGTCCTGCCGGCGCTGTTAGGCGCGGCTTGGAATGGATGGGCCGGCGCGCTTGGTGGCTTCCTTCTTGCCGGCGTCGCCCGGGTAGTCGTCTTACAGCATTGCACCTTTCTTATCAACAGCGCCTGCCACGTCTTCGGTGACCAGCCTTATTCGAAGAAGTGCAGTGCCCGCGATTCGTTCCTCATGGCGCTCTTCACCTTTGGCGAGGGATACCATAATTATCACCACGAGTTTCAGCATGACTACCGCAACGGGGTAAAGCCCTGGCAGTTTGACCCGACCAAATGGCTTATCTGGACGCTTTCCAAGATCGGTCTGGCCAAAAATCTGCGCGCGGTACCTGCCGAGAAGATCCGCCTGGCGGAAGCGAGGCAACTGGCAGAGTCAGGCCTGAGCGACGAGCCGGCCGCGACCGTCGGATGGGCAGAGCCGGTGCTCGGCACCGTCGCGGCAACGATCAGCGCCGCGCCCAGGTAACACCGGCCGCGATGGCTGGCCGTTTCCCGGGCGCGACGAGATTTGCGCAGGCGTCAGTGCTGCGCAGCATTGAGTCGCCTCAACGATCGCTCGTCCGGAGAGCGCTGCGCGTCCAGCGAATGGCGTTAGCCAAGGGCGGTTTGCGCGAGGACGATGAGCAGCGAGACCAGCGGCCAGGCGACGATCGCCACGATCAGGACCAGTACTCCGGTTTCTATTGCAAATTGCCAACGGCTTTCCGTGCCCGCGAACGTAGCGCTGAGTTGCCGGAAACGCCGAAGTTCAGCCTTGAGATCCGCCGGGGACCGACGAACCGCGAGCCCGGTGGCGGGCGCTTCTGCCGTGGCTTGGTAATGGTAATCGGTCACCGGCAGAGTAGACCCGCTGCCTGCGGCCCGCTTGTCATGGCGGGACAAATTCTGACTCGAGATGAGAGATGATAGTGATTTCATAGATGTGTTTTGTTCTGCGTAGTGGTGGATATCCGGTGTTTTGAGTTCCGAATAACCCGTGGCGAGAGCCGCGGGGAAAAATCGCAGCCTTCAGATCGTTGCGCAGTGCAACGAGAAAGCCTTGATCAGAATGTGCCTATACACTCTCGCCGGAGACCGGAGAGGTGAATAGCGCACGGATCGTTTTCATCTTGCCTCCATATAGGACCTAATTTCATATCTGTCGACCCCTTCGCCGAAAATAAGCCATAAGTGGCTCAGGGTAAGGTGGAAGCAAGATCAGTAGGGGGAACGAATCGGGGGGCCAGAGAGGGCGAAGGAGGAGCGGGAGGACGGAAATTCTGGTGGTTATCCGGTCCCGCCTGGCACAAAGCGGGCTGGTTGTCCGTCAGGAAAACGCCAGGTAAATCGCGATCGCGAGTGAGACGAGACCCACGATGAGCGAGGCGCGGCCATCGAGCATCATCGTTTCATCGATCTCGAGCGCGGAATCGGTCGGATTTTGCGGGTCGTAGTGAATGTCGAGTTGAGTGCCGATCGGGAAGCGCGCCGCCTCCGCGTCCGCCGCGGCTTGCGTCGTGCCAGGTTCATTCACGGTGTTGTGGTATTCCTGCCCCTCGACGTCGTAGGCGAACTCGATCAGCGCATGGTAATAGCGGTGTCCGGTACTGCTTTGGCCACCGGCTACGTAATACGATTCCGTCTTGCTGGAAACTATCCGGCCTTTGGTGGTCAGCCAGGGAAAGGCCTTGCGCACATGGCGCCGATTCCAGAGCCAGGATCCGATGCAGAACAAGCCGAACAAGCCCGCCACGATCATCGCAACCGGATGGTGAATCCGCGGGAGCGCGTTCTGGATCGTGTCCGCAATGTTTTCGCTTTTGCCGATGGCAAGGAGCACCGCTCCGTAGATCAGGATGGCGACGATCGTGCCGCCCCAGATGCATCCCAGGCCCACAGGTGGTTTTCGTTCCAGGACGCAGTCCGCGGGATGCGACGGATCGTAAAAGACCGGCACCGTCGCCCCGACGGGGTAACGTTTCAGAGTCTCGTCCACTCGGTCCGAGGGAGCAAACCCGAGAGTAATCCGAGTGCCGTGAAAGGCCTGCGAGCCGACGACGAAATCGTAGGCGACGAAGGCGGTGTTGGTTACCTTGGTCGCCTCCCCGCCGAATTGATGGCGCTTCACCATGACCTTGGATTTCGTGACGACCGCCTGACCCTCCGTCCAGCTCTCTGCCCGGCGCACCCGCTGCGTGACGACCGTCACCACGCCCACGAGAAAAACCGGGAAGACGAAAAGCCAGACGAGGCCGCCGCCAAACAACAGAAGCGCGGCGCCACTCAGTCCGGCCGCGATCATGAGCATCGCTGCCGGGGGCAATCCGGAGCGCAACAGCCTGTTCGCCATGAATGCCAGGCCGCCGAGAAAGATCAGCAGCGCACCCCAGCTGCAGGCATTGCGCAGGAGGACCATCTGCGCATTAGGTACTGGCGATGCCCTGGGCGTGTTGCCGATGTCGTAAAGCTCGCCCGCGCCTTCCTGCGCAAAGGACGTCTTCATCGCTGTGGTCATGCTTTCCAAATCGGCCAACGCTTCGCGCTTTGATCCTGCCGTGATCGTGAGCACCGCATCGCGCGTCTGACGGCCGGAATGTTGTTCGGTCGCGAGGTCCGCCTCGGCGCGGTTATTTCGTCGTGCGGAATTGAAGGCCCGTAACAGCCGGGCATCGTCCTTCTCATCCATCGTTCGCAGAGTCGTGTGCGTCACATACTGCGTGGCGGCGAGCGAAGAGACGTAATCCCCGGCCAGCCAGGGAATCAGCGCCAGGATCACGACCAGCACGGCCACGCCGCGGATCGCTTCGAAATTCCGCAACGTCGAGGGAGTGAACCAGGCGGGTTTCATGAAAAGACCTTCACTGAAAGCGGGTCACTGAGAATTCGAGACAGGTTTTTCTCAGCATCGCCGCGGAGTCTGCGCAGAAGCGCGAGCTTCTGGCAAGCGGTAAGGCTTTCAGGCCGCGGAGTTGCACTTCATGCAACGCCGGGCGCTGACCCTTCCACAATCCGGCGTGGTCAGGCCGAACGTGCGGCGAGGGAAAGCATGAACCTTGAGATGCCGCTGAAGATCAGGCTGATGCCCACCAGAGTGCCAATGACCCAGACGGAACTCGATGGCCATTGCCGCCAGATAAGGATCCCGAGAATGAGGGTGATGATCCCGTCGACCAGGACCCACCCGGAATGGCGCACACCGTGCAAACCAAAATAAAGCGCGATCTCGATGATTCCCTCCAGGACGAAAAACACCGCCAGGACGAGGGTGAGCGAGACGACACCCAGAAGCGGGTGGACCAGCAGATAAACGCCCGCGATCAGGTAAAGCAGAGCCAGCAGGATCTTCCACAGAACGCTTCCGACGCTCCCGGCATGGAAAGCAAAAATGAGATGCCAAATGCCGGCGGCCAAAATCAACCAGGCCAGCACAATGACGAGGCCAATCGACGAAGCCAGCGGCAGTCCGATGGCCAGGATTCCACAAACAAACATCAGAATGCCCCAGGTCATCGACCATCCGGTGGCTTTCTTCATACTGCCCGCAGGTGTTTCAGCATTCATTTTGCGCTCCTTGTTTTGGTTAAGAATTCAGACTAACCAGAAAGAGAAAGCGGGAGCAAGCTCTCATCTGCGCGCACAAATTCGGAATTGTGATTCGAGTCATCGCGATTCCAAAACTCGTCCGGGCGATGCCTATGGAAGAAGCGTCTGCCGAATCTACATCAAACCGCGCCGCCGAAAGTCGCCGAGATTGCCGCCGCTCGAGCGCTCGATGAGATCGATCGTAAACTTGAGCAGGCAAACTTCCCACGCGTCGTCCACTCCCTGAATGACCGCGCTGAGCGGTTCGTCCGCCCGCTCGACCCGCGATTTAGTCTGCTCGATGACCGAGGCCATCGAGGCGCGCACCGTCTTTTCCACCACGTCGGTCTTGCGAAACTGAAATCCGTAGCGCAGGACGGCGAACTTCTGCGCCTGCTCCCGCAATTGCTCGGCAAAACGCTGCGCTTTTTCGCCGAAGCCATCGAGCAGAAGCCGCGCGTAATGGTCCGGGGTAAGGATTTGCGGGCGCTCAGCATGGATGCGGCCGTCGCGCACCCGCACCTCGTTCACCTGGTCCATCAATTCGCTGATGAGATAGAAGCGAAAGCTGGTGTGGCCGAAAGTCGCGATCTTGCCCTGGGGCGCGAGGATCACCTCGGTGTTCTCGATCGCGTATTGGAAATCATCTTCGCTCCACATTTCGCCGCGACTTTACCACACTTCGGGGAGAGCGGTGTCCTAACGAAGCGTCTACATCTCGACCGGCTGCAACGCCGAAGGCCTGCTCGAGCGCCAGCGCGCCACAGCGTCGGCGGTGAAGATGGCGAGCGCGATCCAGATAAGGGCAAAGGTCAGCATCTGGGCGCGCCGGAACGGTTCGTGATAAGCGAAGATGCCGAGGAAAAAAGTGCAGCTGGGAGAAAGGTATTGCAGGAAACCGAGTGTCGTCAGGCGCAGATGCCGCGCGGCGTGCGCAAACCAGAGCAGCGGGAGGCCGGTTACGATGCCGGTACTGATGAGGAGGAGCGACAAACCGGGTGCCGCGAGACCGAACTGGAGTGTGTGCTTTTGCTCGAGGTAGAGCAGCCAGCCCAGCGCCAGGGGCGCAAGGATCGTCGTTTCCAGAAAGAGCCCGGAGATCGGCGCCGCACCTGAGACTTTGCGCAGCAGCCCGTAAACACCAAAAGAAAAGCAAAGCGTCAGCGCGACCCACGGCAGCCGGCCGAACCCGAAGGTGAGAAAACAGACCGCGCCGGTTGCGAGGAGAACGGAAAGAAGTTGCGCGCGCGAGAGGCGCTCGCGCAGAAAGATGGCGCCGAAAAGCACGTTCACGAGAGGAGTCATGAAATAGCCGAGGCTCGTCTCGAGGACGTGTCCCGTGTTCACCGCCCAGATGAAAACGAACCAGTTGGTCGCGATCGCCAGCCCGCTTGCAGCGCAAAAGAGCGTGGTGCGGCGGGAGCGGAGATTGGCGAGCACCTCGGGCCAGCGGTGTTGCCAGCTCAGAAGCAGGATCATGAAAAGACAAGTCCAGACAAAGCGATGCGCCAAAATCTCGGTCGCGGGAAGAAAGCGGAGCAGCTTCCAGTAAATCGGCACCAATCCCCAAAAGACAAAAGCCGCGATGCCCGCGACCAGACCGGAGGGGTCGTTAGGCGGTCCGGTCGATTTCATCGCGCGCTTCTATTTCACGGAAACCGGCCAGGAGCAATCCGGCGGCGACATTGCGCGGCGGAGCGGTCGCGCAGACACTCCGCTGTGGAACCCGGCGCGATCGCAGTCACTGAAAAGCTATTATCGAGCGCCGGCGGCTGGGAGGCGATGAAGGCGGCGCGTGAGTTGGTCAAGGCGGGGCGTGTCTCGGGTGCGACCTACGAACCGCCGCTGCTCGCGGGTGACGTACGCGAGGGACAGAAGCGTTATCGCGCCGGGCTGCGTATTCGCAGCGCGAGCGATGTGGAAAATATCTGCACCTGCCGGGAGTCGCGCGAATGGGGTAAGATTTGCCCGCATTCACTGGCCGTCGGGCTGGCCTGGCTCGCGCCGCCGTCGCCCGCTCCGGTCCTCTCCACCAGCGAGAACGCGGAAACGCCGCCTTCGCGTTTCGTGTCGTTAGGCGAAGCCGGCGCCCGACCGATCCTGCTCCACTTTATTTTGCCCCCGAACTTCCGCGCGGCCTGGGAAAAGCGGCAGGTTATGATCTGCATCGAGGCGGAAATGGCCGGGCGCCGCCTCACGCTCGATGGCCTGCCCAGGAGCGAACAGTTCGGCTGCGACGATTCCGATCTCATCGCGCTCAACTCGTTAGGCTCGGAAGCCGCCGCGGTGAATCTGCTCTCCGGCCCGGCTTTTCTTCAATGGCTCGCAGCCGTGCGCGGGCATCCGCGGCTCAGCTTTGGAAGGTCTGGTCCGGCTCGCGTCCGGGCCGAAGTTTATCAGCCGCAAATCCTTCTCCGGCGTACCGCTGAGGTCTTTGAACTCACGGCCAGGTTGGAAGAAAACGAGATTCCGCTCCTCGCCGGGACCGACGCCTGGCTCTGGCGCGGGAGCGATTTTCTGGAGATCGCGAGCAATCTGCCGCCTCGCCTAACAGGCGCTCTGGATGGGCCACTTCGTCTCCGGCCGCAGACCGCTGATGAGTTCCTCGCGCTTGAAGTTCCGCTCTGGCGCGAAGTCGCGAACCTTGAGCTTCCGGCCGGGATCGAACTGCCGGCAGTCGAGGAAGCTTCGCCTGCCTTCAGCTTGCAGGTGGAAGGGTCGTTGCAAAGTCTGCGCGCGATTCTCCGTTGCGCCTATGGGGATCGCCCCGCCTTCTTCCCGTTATCCGACCCGGATAAACGTTTCGTCTTTCGCGATCCGGCAAACGGGGATCGGCTTCTCGTGCGCAATCTCACGGCGGAAAAGGAAGCGCTTGCGCGACTCGAGCAAGCCGGTTTTGTGCCTGCCGTCGACACGCTTGAGCTGCGCGATTCCGGTCGGATCGTGCGCTTCTTTGCTTTCGATTATCCGGCACTGCCGCGGAGTTGGAACATCTCTCTCACCTCGCGACTCGAGAAAGCGAGTCGCGAAATGGAGCCGGTCACACCGGAGATCGAGATCATCCGTTCGGGCGAGGATTGGTTCGAGCTAAGGTATTCCGTCGCGACCGCAGCCGGTGAGGGGATTCCGCTCGCGGAGGTGCAACGCCTGCTGCGCAGTGGACAGAGCCAGGCTCGCCTAGCGAATGGAAGAACCGCCGTGCTTGATCTGGCGGCGCTGGACGATTTCGAACAGGTCCTGCGCGACGCCGATCCGCGCCAAAGCCAGCCCGGCGTTTACCGGTTGAAGAAAATTCAGGCCGGCTACCTCGCGAATACGGCGGAGGAAATCGGCGCGCGCCTGATCGGAGCATCGCAGTTCTTTCATGCCCAACCGCCCATTTCTTCGTTAGGCTCACTGGCCGGCCAGCTCCGCGATTATCAGCGCAGCGGCGTGCAATGGCTCGCCGCCCTCGCCGCGCAGAATCTGGGCGGGATTTTGGCGGACGAAATGGGCCTCGGCAAAACCGTCCAGACGCTCGCTTTTCTCCAACTCGATCGCGGGAACGGAGCGTCCCTGATCGTTTGCCCGACGTCGCTCCTCTCCAACTGGCAGCGAGAAGCAGCGCGTTTCACTCCGGAGTTGAAAGTGCTGAGGGTCGACGGAACAAACCGAACGGAGAAAATCGCGCGTCTCCCGGAACACGATCTTGCCCTGACGAGTTACGGTCTGCTCCGGCGCGACCTGGAACTCTACGCCGGTCACAGTCTGCGCACGGTCGTGCTCGACGAAGCGCAGCACATCAAGAATCCCGAGACGCAAAACGCCCAGGCCGCCTTCAGCCTCAACGCGAGGCAACGCTTCGTTCTCACCGGCACACCGATGGAAAACTCAGTGCGCGATCTCTGGTCGCTGATGAACTTTGTCGCCCCGGGTTATCTCGGGAGCCGTGCTGATTTTCGCGAACGCTACGAAAAACCGCTCACGGAGGGACGTGCTTCCGCACGTCCGGATTTAACTGCGCAACGTCGCCTCGCGCGCCGTCTGCGTCCGTTCCTCCGCCGCCGCCGCAAAGCCGACGTCGCACGCGAGTTGCCGGAGAAGATCGAACAGATCGTTCCGTGCGAGCTCGGCCTGACCCAGCGCGCGACTTACAACGCGCTCCTGCGCGAGATTCAGCAGGGAATCGGGAAAAAGGGAGCGAACGACGGCGCGATGCGGATGCAAATGCTGACCGGTCTGCTCCGTCTCCGCCAAACCTGCTGCGACCTGCGTCTGCTCGGAGCAGTGCCTAACGACCAGAGCGAAACCTCGGCCAAGCTCGATTTGCTCGATGAATTGCTGGGGGAAATCATCGACGGCGGGCATCGCGTCCTCGTCTTTAGCCAGTTCGTCAGGATGCTCGATCTCGTCCGGGAGCGACTCGAGGCCAGCGGCACGGACCATTGTTATCTCGCCGGCCTGACGAAAAATCGGCAGGAGCAAGTCGACCGTTTTCAAAATGACGACAAGATTCCGGTCTTCCTCATCAGTCTGAAAGCAGGCGGCGTCGGCCTCAACCTTTCCGCGGCCGACACGGTGATCCATTTCGATCCGTGGTGGAACGCGGCGGTCGAAGCGCAGGCGACCGATCGCGCCCATCGTATCGGCCAGACGCGCGTTGTTACTTCCTACAAGTTGATCGCGCGCGACACGGTCGAGGAAAAGATCCTCCACCTGCAAAAGCGGAAACGCGAATTAGCGAGTGCGATGCTCGAAACCGAAGAACCGCTCATGACTGGCCTAACGAGCGACGATCTCGCGGAACTGCTGGCAATCTGAAGCCGATTTTCTGTTAATGAATCGCGGGTATCCCAAGAGTGGACATGCGGAAGCATGTCCCTCCGGAGGGACGCGCTTCCGCGCGTCCAGGGTCTGCGCGTGAAATCCCTGCGGTTTCGAATGCGCCTTCTTGCCGGTCTGGACTTCTCGCGCCATAACCATGGAGTGACCCTGCAGCCGATCGACGAGCACGCGCCTTCCCGGAGCGCAGCGCTGAAGCAGTTCTTTGTCGAACTGAAACGGCGAAAGGTTTATCGCGTCGCGGTCGCTTATATCGTGGTCGCCTGGATTCTGGTCCAGGTTGCCACCCAGGTCTTTCCCTTCTTCGAAGTCCCAAACTGGACGGTGCGAGCCGTCATCCTCGCGCTTTGCCTCGGGTTCCCGATCGCGGTCGTGCTCGCCTGGGCTTACGATATCACTCCTTCGGGAATCAAACGGACCGAGGAAGTCCCGCCCGCGCCCTCCGTGCCCGAAAAGAGCATCGCGGTCCTGCCTTTTGAAAACCTGAGCGACGACCGGGAGAACACCTTCTTCGCCGACGGGGTGCACGACGATATTCTTTCCAGCCTGGCGCGGATCGCGGACCTGAAGGTGATCAGCCGAACCTCGGTCCAGCAGTATCGCACAGGGACCCGCAACCTGCGCGAAATCGGCGAGGTGCTGGGCGTGGCGCATGTCCTGGAAGGCACGGTGCGCCGGTCGGGCAATCGCGTGCGGGTCAATGCGCAGCTCATCAACGCTCGCAGCGATGCCCACATCTGGGCCGAAACTTTCGATCGCGAGCTGACCGATCTTTTTGCCATTCAGAGCGAGCTGGCCCAACGGATCGTTCGGGCGCTCCAGGCCAGTCTTTCGCCGCAGGAACGAGCCGGCCTGCAGGTGCCACCGACGCGAGATCTTCAGGCCTACGATCTTTACCTGCGAGCGCGCGATCTTTTTCGATGGAGCGGGATCGGTGACCCGCACGAAAATGGCGAGAAAGCGCTTCCCTTGCTCGACCAGGCGCTGGCGCGCGATCCGCAGTTTGCCCTCGCCCATTACCTCACTTCGCGCATCCACGGCGAGCTCTTCTGGTTCGGCTACGACAAGAGCCCCGCGCGAATCGCGAAAGCGAAGGAGGCGGCGGAGACCGCTTTGCGTCTGCGGCCCGACCTGGGTGAGGGGCATCTTGCGCTCGCGTTTTACCATTACTATTCCAAGCGCGACTACGAGGTGGCTATTCGCGAGCTGACCCTCGCACAACGCGCTTTGCCTAACGAGTCCGACGTGGCCAGCGCGCTCGGCGTGATCGAGCGCCGGCGCGGACGCTGGGAGGAATCGATCCTGCATCTGGAACGCGCGCGCCAGCTCGATCCGCGGAATATTTCTGCGCTCTGGAATCTTTCCGAGACGCTGACCTACCTCAGGCGTTATGCGGAGGCGGATCAGCTCCTCGCCGAGACCGCTGCGATTGCTCCGGAGGCGCATCTGATTCCCGTGGCGCGGGCTGAACTTGCTCTGCGCGAGCGAGGCGACACTGCTCCGCTGCGCAAGGCCTTGCGGCGGGTTCCGAAGGAGTTCGATCCTGGTGGCGCGGTGACGACAATTGCTGTCCGACTGGCATTAATGGAGCGCGACTATGATGAGGCCGAAGAGCAGTTGGGAACCTGCTCGCAATGCAAGTATAACGATGTGGGCCTCTGCGGACTCGTCGGTGCGCTGGATGACTACACGGTACCGAGAGACTGGTATGTCGGCCTGATCGCGCGCGGCCGCGGCAAGGAAGCGGAGGCCAGGCAGGCTTTCGCAGCCGCGAAGAAGATGGTGATGGCCGAAAACGAGGAGTCGCCTAACGATGCGAAAATCCTCATCATGCGGGGTTTGATCGACGCCATGCTCGGCCGCGCGGAAGACGCCATCGCTGAAGGCGAACGGGCCGTGCAATTGCTTCCCGTCTCAATCGACGCCCTCGACGGACCGTTGATCGCGACGAATCTGGCGGCAATTTATGCGCAGCTCGGCCAAACGGAACGCGCCTTGGAAGAACTGGAGCGACTCGTCAGGCCGCCAGGCGGCCCGCCGCCGGGCACGTTGCGAGTTGAGTCGCAATGGGACTCGTTGCGGACCGAGCCACGCTTCCAAAAGTTGCTCGGGGATTAGTTCGTTAGGCGAAGCCTGCGATCGCTTCCGGGTGATACTTTTGCCAGTAGCGAATCGACGCCGTCACGGCCATGAAACTGGGGTCGGCTCGTTCGTAATCCGCCACCCGCTCCTTCGCCGCGCCCGATTCGACAATGTCATGCGCTTCGTATTGCGCGAAGTCCGGAATCAGCTCGGATTCGCCACGCCCCTTGCGCAATTCGTCGCGAAACCAGATCGCCCAGCGTTGCACCCGCTCGGCGAGGCCGTCGAAGTGTGCGGAGAGATCGCCTTCCACCAGGCCGAAATGCGGCAGGTAGAGCTTGGTCGCCACCAGCGCGCGCATCCGCTCGATCGATTCGAGCCATGATTCGATCTGCAGCTCCGGTGGAACGAAGGGGGGCACGGGCGGCCCGCCATCGAGCCGGACGCCGGCGACGTCGCCGCCAAACAGGTTGTCATCCCAGTGATAAACATTGTGGTGCGAGGCGTGCCCGGGAGTTGCGATGGAGCGCACTTCAAACTGACCGACGCGGATCACTACCTGGTCATCCGTGACTTGCACCTGCTCCTGGGGGATTCGGCGCATCTCTCCCCAGAGCCGCTGCATCTCACCGCCGAAAATGCGCGTGGCCGATTCCATCAAACGCGTTGGATCGATGAGGTGACGAGCGCCGCGCGGATGGACATGAATCGTCGCGCCCAGTTCGGCAAAGCGCCACGCCGCGCCCGCATGATCAAGATGGATATGGCTGAGAAAAACGTGACGCACTTCGTCGGGCGGGAGATTCACCACCCGCATCGCGGCCGAGAGATTTTCGAAGGTCGAATCCGCCCCGGTATCGAAGAGGGCGAGCCCGTCGTCCGTTTCGAGCGCGGTGGCGGCGATAATTCCGGGCCGGTCGAGATGAAGCGTGTCGAAAACGTGAAGCATTGGATTGCTGATGGTTGATTTATTATGCGAAGCCCGGCCTCGCCTTAGACTGCGTTACGGGCTGATTGGATTCGCCCGCGCGTTCATCACCGGGCAGACGCACTCCGCTCTGGTCATCAATCAACAATCCAGTCCCCCTCACTCCCACTCGATCGTGCTCGGCGGCTTGGTCGAGATGTCGTAGCAGACGCGGTTGACGCCTTTGACTTCGTTCACGATCCGGCTTGAGATGCGCGCCAGAATCTCGTAGGGCAATCGCACCCAATCGGCAGTCATGCCGTCCTGACTCTCGACGATGCGGAGAGCGATCGTGTTTTCGTAGGTGCGCTGGTCGCCCATCACGCCGACCGAGCGCACCGGCAGAAGGACGGCGAAGGATTGCCAGACCCGGTAGTACCAGTCGCTCGCTTTCATTTCGCTCACCACGATGGTGTCGGCTTCGCGCAAAATCCGGAGCCGTTCGGGCGTCACCTCGCCGAGAATACGGACGGCAAGGCCGGGACCGGGAAACGGCTGGCGTTGCACGATTTCGTTAGGCAGATCGAGCTGCAGGCCAGCCTGCCGGACTTCGTCCTTGAAGAGCTGCCGGAGTGGCTCGACAAGCTCGAAGTTCATTTTCTCCGGCAGACCACCGACGTTGTGATGACTCTTGATGAGCGAGGCGGGATTGCCGCCGATCGCGACGCTCTCGATCACGTCGGGGTAAAGCGTCCCCTGGGCGAGGAATCTGAATTTCTGATCTCCGATTTCTGATTTCTGATTATTCGCAGCGAGGTCGCTCACCGCGTCTTCAAACACGCGGATGAACTCGTTACCGATAATTTTGCGTTTGGTTTCAGGGTCGGTCACTCCCGCGAGCGCCTTGAGGAACCGCTCCGAGGCGTCGACGTATTTGAGTTTAATCTGGAAATTTTCCCCGAAGACGCGTTGCACGACCTCGGCTTCGTTTTCGCGCAGGAGCCCGTTGTTGACGAAGATGCAGGTGAGCTGGTCGCCGATCGCCTTGTGCAGGAGCGCAGCCGCGACTGACGAGTCGACTCCGCCGCTCAAGCCGAGGACAACATTTTCATCGCCGACCTGTTGGCGCACCCGGGCGCAGGCTTCGTCGATGAACGAGCCCATCGTCCAGTCCATTGCGCAGTGACAGACGCGGAAGAGAAAGTTCTCGATGATCTCCTTGCCGCGTGGCGTGTGCGAAACTTCGGGATGAAATTGCAGGGCATAGAGCCGGCGCTTCGGGTCCTCGACCGCGGCGAAGGGCGAGTTCTCGGTATGGGCGACGGCGCGGAACCCCTCCGGGAGCGCAGTCAGCTTGTCGCCGTGGCTGTTCCAGATGTCGAGGTGTTCGCCGAGGCCGTCGAAGAGCGGCGTATCCTCATCGACCCGGAGCAACCCGGCGCCGTATTCGCGTCGGCCGCTGAATTCGACCTCGCCCCCGAGATGGCGGGCCATCAATTGCATGCCGTAACAAATGCCGAGGACGGGGATGCCTGACGAGAAAATCTGGAGATCGATCTGCGGTGCGCTTTTTTCATAAACGCTCGCCGGGCCACCCGAAAGAATGATTCCCTTTGGAGCCATGCTCTCGACTTCCGCCGCGGTGATGTCACACCGCACAATCTCGGAATACACCTGGCATTCGCGCACCCGGCGCGCGATCACCTGGGTGTATTGCGAACCGAAATCGAGAATGAGAATTCTGGAATGCGCCGCCGTTTTCACAGGATCATTGCGGATGGCCGGCAGCAGGAGTCGAATCCTCGGGATTGTCGAGCGGGACGAGATGGCCCTGGCCGGAAAGACCGCGCTCAAAATGCTCGCGAATGTCCTCGCCGGGGGGCGCATTCTCCGCGCATCCGCAGAGGACGCAGGCAAGAATGAGGATCGAGAGGGGCTTCATCGGGAGATGTTAGAGAACGCCGTCGGCTTTGCAAGAAAAGAGCCGAGCGACCGGCATCCTGTCACCGAATCTTAACGAAAAATTACGGCGCATGATCGAACCCGACCTCCTTCTGGAAGCCTATCGCCTCGGCGTTTTCCCGATGGCGCTGGACGATGGCGAGATCCGCTGGTTCTCGCCCGACCCGCGCAGCATCCTGCCGCTGGACGCGTTCCACATTCCGCATGGCCTGAAGCGCGAACGCCGCTCCGGCGCGATCGAGATTCGAATCAACACCCGCTTCGACGAAGTCATCCGAGCCTGTGCCGCGCGTCCCGACACCTGGATCAACGACGAGATTATCGAGAGCTACACCAATCTGCATGCGCTGGGTTCAGCGCATTCGGTCGAAGCGTGGTCGGCTAACGAACTCGTCGGCGGCCTCTACGGGGTCGCGATCGGCGGGGCGTTTTTCGGCGAATCGATGTACCATCGCGTTACCGGCGCATCGAAGATCGCGCTCTGGGCGCTGATCGAGCGGCTGCGTGCGCAACGCTTCACCCTCCTCGACACGCAATGGGTCACCCCGCACCTCGAGCAATTCGGTGCGAAGGAAATCTCGCGCGCTCTTTATCTGCACCTCCTGAACGCGGCCGTCGACCTGCCGCGGACGCTTTGCTGACGACTAAGCTTGGTGGTGCCAGCAAACGATTGCGGAGGGACGTGCTTCTGCCCGTCCAGGCTCTTGGCGAGCACCGTGCCCGTTCCGGCTCGACGGAGTCTCGCCCCACCGACAGGCGCGGCATCAACAGCGCCCGCTTGCCTGTCTGGAAGAATCCGCCATAGTGACAGCCCGGAAAAATTCGTCTCGACATTCGGCCGTCGGATTTCGGATTTTCCGCCACGCGGCTGGGTAGCTCAGTTGGTAGAGCAGAGGACTGAAAATCCTCGTGTCGGGGGTTCAATTCCCTCCCCAGCCACCTCTCTTTTTCACTTGGAAAACTCGAGCACGATTCGCTCGAATTCGTTCGCACTCACTTCTCCGTTTTCGTCGAGGTCGACGAAGACCACCAGGTAAAGCGTCTGCCACGGAGTCTGAGTTTCGCCTTCGCGGTAGAGGCTGGAAATAAAGATCGAATCCTGTTGATCGGAGATGGGCCGACGACGCGATTCATCAAAATAGTTGTGGGCCCGATTTTCCACGCGCAGGCGCGGCGTGCCGAACTGGGTGTCGGGCATCCCGGTGCCGTCACTGAAATAGGTCACGTCGTTCCTTTTTTTGCCCGCACCGATCTCGTCAAAAATGGAGGCATCCCACCAGGCGCAGATCTGAACGCCTTTGAAGCGCGGACATCGAATCTCAAACGGCTCCGGCTTGAGCAGAACCTTGGTTTTGGATGTTTCCCAGTCGATGACGAACATCGGGCATTCCTTGTTGCGTTGCCAAAACTCGAGGCCCAGCTCCGGCGTGCGCACGAGATCGGGCACGGGCTCGGCCCGGTTCTCGGAGGCAGCGGAGTCCGGCGCGCGCGCCGGGGGCGGCTTGGGCGAGGAGGCCAGATTTTTTCCCCGGCCGGCGAATTGATAAACCGACCATCCGAGCGCCAGGAGCAGGAGAGCGGCCAGCGCCAAAAGTACCGGCTTCATTCGAAGCCGGGGTCGAACTGGCGGGCTCGCAAGGTGAACTTCGCTCTTGAGCAGGGCGGCGACCGCCTGGAGAAAGCCGCTCATCTCCGGATCGGTGGCGTCTCCCTTCCACTGCGAAAGGTCGACCGTCTGGAGACGTCGGAACTCGAGCGGGAGATTGAGTTCTTCGAGCCGAACCGGGACGAGGATCTTGCGCGCCAGCCCTTCGCCTGCTTCGGTTTTCACCCAATCCGAGGTGGTGGACGACTTCGACCAAAGCACCACCACGCACCTGGCCGCAGAGAGCGCTTCTTCGATGACCTGGTCAAAGGAGCGACCCGGCGGAATGTTCCGGTCCCACCAGACCGACCAACCTTGCGCTTCAAAAACAGCCGCGATGGCCTTTGCCCTTTCGCGGTCTTCGCGCGCGTAACTGATGAAGATGTCGTTCATCTAAGGAGACTGTTGAAGAACCCAGCCATGCCGCGCGAGAGCGCGTTGGGTCGGATGGCAAGACGCGAGCGAGGAGCATGTCCGGGGCGACCTGTGACGAGTGAGTAACGTCGCCAGTTGGCCCAGCGCGTTCTTGCCCTCCGGGTTGGCGCCCCTTTTTCGTTTCTCCTGCGTTTCTCGTCGCTCACAGACCGCTGCGGGTATGCTCTCTCCTCGTGCCTTGGAGAAACAAAAAATCGACGGCAACGCGGCATGACTGGGTTTTTCAACAGTCTCCCAGGCGGATATGCGGCGGGCAGAATCGTTTGCTTCCTCATCTTGCGGGCGAACTCTTGCTATCCGGAATCGGAGCCGGATTTGCCTTGGCATCGGCGATGATCTCCGGCCGGTATTCGAAATGCATCGTATCGAAATGCCACCATTTGCCGCCCCAGATGAAGCCATGGCGTTCGAAGGCTTCGACGATTTCGTCAGGCCAATTCTTGCGCGAGAAGGTTTCCAACTGCGCCGGGGTCTGCCAGCGCCAATAGGCGGCCCTGGCCACATTCAGGTCGATCGCGGTGCCGAAGGAGTGATTGCTTAGCTGGTCCGTCCCGGCAATCTTTCGCCAGTTAAAGGTGCCCCCCAGCTTCTGGACATAGATGCGAAGCTCTGGCTTTTCCGCGAAAACTTTTTCGAGGTCGGCCGAGACTGCCCGGAGCGCGTCGGCGGCGCCGCACCGGGCGTTGAACTTGACGGTGCTGCCGCAAAATTCGACTGACTCACAGTTGCGCGCCACGTCCGCTTTCGATGCGCCGTAGAGCGCGAGGAAGAACGCTTCCACCCGATAGCGTCCCGGATCAAAATCCTGCGGCAGGCGATCCGTCGGATTCGTCAGAGGATAGGTTTGGTAAAACATGTCCTCGACGTCGGGGTGCTCGAGGCGTTCCTCGAAAGTTTTGGTCGCGCCGTCGTCGTAAACGAATTTCTGGCCGGCGGCGCAAACCATGATCCGCTCATCCGCTCCGAGTTCCAGACCCTGGAACTCTTTCGGATAGCCCGTGGCCAGCGCGCTAACGACCGGGAGCAGTTTTTCGTTTTTGACTAACGAAGCCGGTAGACTCTGGATGAAATCCCGGATGTCGCCGCGATAATCGAAACGCTGAGTCCGGCCGGAGGAGGACGGTGAAGCGGGCGGCGGAGTCGCCGCGGTCAGAAGGGCCAGACAGACGAAGCCGGCGGCCGTGGCGCGCAGGGTAAGGGCATTGCAGGACACGAGTCTTTAGCGCTGCTCGAACGATTTGATCAGCGTGACGTTGGCTTGCTCGAAAGCATTCATGCGACTAAAGACACGATCATCGTTTGGGTCGACCCCATGGTAGTAGCTGCCTAACGACTTGGCGTAGGCGATCCCTCTCGGACTGGAGAAGATATAGCCGTTGCGCGCATAAATCTCGTTCCGAGCCCGCCAGAGTTGATCGGGACTCAGTCCCACCAACTCGCCCTGCGAAAGATAGCGGGAGCTCGAATCCGGAAAAAGCCACGGTCCACCGGGGTTTCCGCTGGGCTCGGCCCGTTGCCGCTGCGCGTCCGCTTGCGCCTTCTTGAGCTGTTCCTGTGTCGCCGCCAATTGAGCTTGCAGGGCAGCCTCCTTGTCGGCTTTCTCCTGCGCCTCCTGCGCCGCCGCTGTGTCCTCCTCTCTCTTCACGGGAACAGTCGCTGTTGGCAGAACGGCGGCTGCGGTGGGTGTCGTCGCAACAATTTCTTTCGTCGGTCCCGGAGTCGTCTGCCGGTGACTGGCAACATACCAGCTCCCGAGGCCGACGAGGATCAATCCGGCGGCGATCGCCATCCAGCGACCGGACTTGGTCGGTGGCGGCGGAGGAGGTGGTGGCGTCGGAGGTGGTAAAGGCGGAGCCCCGGACAAAATGGCTGTGACGGTCTTCGACAAAGTTTCGAGGTACCGCTCCATCGGCGGCGGAAATGCGTCCATCCACTGCGCAGTCGAGATGAAGTATTCGAGCGATTTCGTTGGCTCGATGTCGTCGACGCGGAATGGGATGATGTAGACCCCCTTATCAACCGCCCGCTCCACTTCGCGTTTGATTTGCGGTGAGTCGTTGGCGTTTTTGGAAAAGATCAGAATCATGATCCGGCTGGACTCGATCGCGTTCACGATCGATTCACCCCAGTCTGCGCCGGGCACTACGTCGCGCGGCGCCACCCAGCAACGAACGGACTCCGCCTCCAGCCTCGTCACGATGGCGTCCGCCACGAGCTTGTCCTTGACCGAGTGGCTTACGAAAACGTCATGAGCCATATATTGAACTGCGTCGTCCTACGGGTGCGCCCGACACCTTAAGCTGAGCAGCCGAGATTTTCGTTTCAAGGCAAATCGTCTCTGCTGAGCCGAAATCGCCGGGGCGCGGCGCGCTTCGCCCGGATTCGCGATCCGTTTCAAACTCGACTGGTTAAAGCGGTCGAGTCTCAGACACCGCGAGACGTCGTCGAATTTCTCGTTCGAAATGCCTCGCTCCCCACAAGTGCCAGTGCCCTTCAGGCCGATTCGCGGCACGAGCGTTGCTATAAATATCTATAATACCCGTGCCGGCTCTAATTAAGTTCCTGCCTACAAGTCTTATCGCTCTGGCCCTTTTCTTTGCCACCGCTGCGCGAGCCTCAACTCCAGCCCCGGTGACAGAGCAATACGGAACCGCTCCGGACGGCTCGATTCTGAACTGGATTCGTTACTCACCCGATCCCGCGATTTATGGGAATGGACCCTATCCCGTCGTCCTGACAATTCACGGCGGCGGCTTCAGGTCCAACGGTCCGACAACCCGAACCGAACAGGTAACCGCCTCGCAGCGGTGTGCGGCGACCGGATACGTCGCCCTCGCGATCTGGTATCGACTGGCCCCGCCCGGCGACACCGATGAATGGAAACTTCCGGGTCAAACCGCGCCCGGCTACGCGCCTTTGCAATACGACGACTGCGAAGTGGCTGTGCTCGCTGCGCGCAGGAGTTCATTCTGCAACGGGCAGGTGGCGGCCATTGGTGGAAGCGCCGGAGGCGCGCACACGACGGTTCTCTGCGCGGATACTCACGGCAGCCCGACCGGCCCTGCGTGGACAGCGGACGATCGGCCGTTGGGCGGCGTCGATTTGTCTGGGGCGCACGAATTCGACGATTGGGATTCACCGTCGGAAAACATCGAGACCTTCGCGAGCCTCGTCACCAATTTCATCCCGGTGCCCGACACCTATCCGTCGGCACCGAGCGCCGCGGACCTGGCCAAGCTGATTCAATATTCGCCCGATAGCTACATCACTCCCGACCTTCGGCCTATCCTCACTGTGTTCTCGGACAATGATGAAATGCCCCCGGATCAGCAGGACGATTTTACCGCCCGCTGCGATTCGTTAGGCGTGACGAATTACGAGCGCATCCGCGTCGCCGGGAGTGGACATGCCTGGGCAAACTGGGATGTCGTCATTCCGGGCACCTCCGAGACGGTGGGAGATCGCGCGATGTCATGGATTGCCGCTCTCTTTGCTAACCCGAGTCCGACCCCGACGCCGAGTCCAACCCCAACGCCAACCCCACCCGCGCAACCCGATTCTCTGCTTAACATTTCCACCCGCCTGCAAGTCCGCACTGGTGATGGCGTCCTGATCGGCGGCTTCATCGTCGCCGGCACGGCCGAGACGAATGTGCTCATCCGGGCTCTCGGCCCGTCCCTCGCGGGCAGGGGAGTTCCCCAAGTCTTGGGTAACCCCGAGGTCGAACTCTACGATTCCAACGGGACGCTGCTCGCCCAGAACTCGGATTGGATCACGCTACCGCCCGGGACCGTCCCGGTTGATTTGCAACCCACCGATCCGAGGGAGGCCGTGATCAACGCCAGTCTGCCTGCCGGCAGCTACACTGCGATCGTTCGCGGCGAGGATGGCACGACCGGTGTCGCACTCTGCGAGGCCTACGATCTTTCCACCATTCAATCCAGTGTGCGCAACATCTCGACGCGGGGAGATGTCGGACTGGGGGACGATGTCATGATCGGCGGTTTCATCATTGGCGGCACCGCGCCGACCAGGGTGCTTGTGCGCGCCATCGGGCCCTCTCTCGCCGCGGATGGCATCAGCGGAGCCTTGGCCGATCCGGCTCTCGAGCTGCACGACAGCACCGGCGCCTTGATCTTCCGCAACGACAACTGGCGGACCGATCAGGAACAACAAATCATCGATACCACCATTCCACCGACCGACGATAGGGAGTCGGCGATCGTCGCCACTTTGCAGCCCGGTGCGTACACCGCGATTGTGGGCGGGGCCAACAACACGACCGGGGTGGCGCTGGTCGAGGTCTACGCGCTTTCACCCTAGTGAAACCTGGACATGCGGGAGCATGTCCCTCCGGCGGAACGCGCTGGAAAGCCCGGCCGTCGCTTCGCATCCGTTACGGCTGCGCGTCCAGTTTCCCATCCGCGCACGGCAGTTGTAGCGGCGGTCTGTGACCGTCGAACGCGCTGATTGCATTCGACGTCTTTCGGCGGTCGCAGACCGCCGCTACAATGCGGTCGCCAACTTCATGCGTTGCAAGAGGAACTCTTTTCGCAGGCTCGCCGGTAAACAAGATCTGCGGCCACGACGTCTTCGATCGCGACACCGACCGATTTGTAGAGGGTGATCTGGTCGTCCGACTCACGGCCGGGTTTTACACCGGAAATGACTTCGCCGAGCTCGGCGAAGATTTCGGCTGCGGCGATGATGTCGCCCGATTCCTTGCTCGCCGCTTCGCGCGACTCGACATAGATGCGCGATCGGCGCAGGACTTCGTCGTCCAACTCCCGCCAGTTCGGGCGCGTCGCGCCAACGGCGTTGATGTGCGCGCCGGGCGATAACCACTCGCCTTTCAGGACCGGCGTGGTCGCGGCGGTTGCGACCACGATCACGTCGGCGCCGCGCACGGCTTCCCCGGCCGAAATTGCGGCTGCGACTCCGAATTCTTTCGCGAATTTGGGCGCCTGACTTGGACTCCAGACCCGGACTTCACGAAACCGTCGGACGATCTTGAGCGCCTCGAGATGACTCCGCGCCTGCACGCCGGAGCCGAGGATGGCGAGCACCGAAACATTCTTGCGCGCGAGCAGATCGGTCGCGACTGCCGAGACTGCCGCAGTTCGCATTTCGGTAATCAGTCGGCCGTCCATCGTCACAAGGGGCTCGCCGGTATGCGGGCGAAAGAGGACGATCATGGCGTGATGGGTCGGCAGACCGCGATTGTTCGGATAAAACGTGACGAGCTTGGCGCCGAGCGCGCCGCCATAGGCGGGCATGACTCCGAAGAAACCGCTGTGCTCCGCCACCGGCAAAATCTGGCGCAATGGTTGTTGCACATTACCCGCGGAAAGATCGCGCAGCGCGCGAGCCATGGCGGGAATCAGTTCCTCCATCCGCAAAAGCGAGCGGACCTCTTTCTCGTCGAGATACATATCGTCAGGCACCCTTTACAAATCGATCAATTCGCAAAACTTTTTCAGATCCACATTTCCGCCAGAGACGATGCAGACGATCGGTCCTTTTCCGGCTTTGCCGCTCAAGGCTGCGGCCAGCGGCAGGGCACCGGCGCCTTCGGCTATGATGCGCGCTTTTTCCGCCATCATCCGCATCGCCCGGCGCGTTTCTTCAAGACTAACGACCGACGAGCCGTCCAGGACCGGCCGCATTCGTTCCCACATGCGTGGGAAAACGCTCTGGCCACCGGCGCCGTCGACGAAGGAAGCTTTCCAATCCTTGAATTCCTGCGGCGAGCCGGCGGCCAGGGAGAGCGCGGTCGGCGCCGCTGTCTCCGGTTCGACGCCGAAAATTTTGATGTCCGGCCGCAACGCCTTAACCGCACTCCCGACGCCAGTCACCAGTCCGCCGCCACCGATGCTGGCGATGACCGCCGCCGTCTCGGGCGCGTCTTCCAAAATCTCGAGTCCCATCGTTCCATGGCCGGCGATGAAATTATCGTCGTCAAACGGGTGGATGAATGTCCCTTCCGCTCCGGGATAGGATCGATCCTCGAGGGCGCGCCACGCGACTTCGTACGGGACGGGAATCAATTTCGCCCCGAGCGCGCGCATCCGCTCGACCTTCGCCGCCGGCGCCGTCTCGATCACGACGACGCTGCAGGGCACGCCGGCTTGCCGCGCCGCATACGCTACGCCCTGCCCGGCATTGCCGGCGCTGATTGTCCAGACGCCGCGTGCGCGGTCGGACTCCGACAGCATGGCGACGGCGTTGGCGGCGCCGCGTAATTTGTAGGCGTTGATCGGCTGAAGATTTTCGAGCTTCAAGCGGATATCAGGAAAGTCGGATCCAAGTTCAAGACGCACCAGCGGCGTGCGCACGATCGTGGAGGCGATCCGTTCGCGGGCGGCGCGGATTTCGGAGAGTTCAATCGGACGAACTGGTGGTGGCATCGTCGGCATAAGAATTTCGTCCACAGATTTCGCAGATTTACGCAGATTGGAAATGCACAAGTGGGCGGTGCTTTGAAAAAGTAATCTGCGGAAATCTGCGTAATCTGTGGATCGTCTGTTTCGGTCCACCGAGGCTCACGAGATGCCAAAGCCGCTTTTCCTTTTTGCGCCCGGCGCAGGAGCGCCATCGTCGCATCCATGGATGGAGCGTTGGAAGGTGCGTCTACAGGAAATAGGGGAAGTCGAGACGTTGGATTATCCCTACATGCGCGCAGGCCGGAAGCGGCCCGATCGTTTGCCTGAGCTGATCGCGGCGCATCGGGAAGCGTTGGCGGAGTTTGTCAATCGTGAATCGAGCATCGTGAATCGGGCTGATCCGCCGCTGTTTCTTATCGGCAAGAGCATGGGCGGCAGGATCGGCTGTCACGTTGCTCTCGAAGAAAAAGTGCGTGGGGTTATCTGCCTTGGCTATCCGCTTTGCGCGATGGGCGATCGCGCCAAACTGCGCGACGAAGTTCTGCGGTCGTTAGGCAGGCCGATTCTCTTTGTGCAGGGCACGCGCGACGCGCTGTGTCCGCTCGACCTGCTCGAGCAGGTGCGCACTGCGATGAGCGCGCCGAACACGCTCCATGTCGTCGAGGGCGGCGATCATTCGCTCGTCGTCGGAAAGCGTCAACTCCAGGCCGAGGGTGAAACGCAGGAGGAAGTCGATCGCCGGATCCTCGAATCCATCGCCCGCTTCGTCCAATCACCTCGCTGATGCGCACCGAAGCCTACGCGCCGGGGCGGGTAGAACTGCTGGGCAATCACACCGACTACAACCAGGGTGTCGTGCTCGCGGTCGCGATCGATCGCGGGCTGAAGCTGAGGGGCGAACGACGAGGCGACGGACTCATTGCGCTTCGGTCTTCATCGTTCGGTAAATTCGAGATCAAACGCGAAGATCTCCAGCCGCAAACCGAGCCGCGTTGGGCGAACCATGTGCTCGGTGTCGTCAGCGAACTGCTCGACGCGGGAATTTCGATTGACGGGTTTTCGACCGAAATCGACGGGGACCTCCCGCCCGGTTGCGGACTATCCAGTTCCGCGGCGCTCGAAGTTGCGACGGCTTTTCTTCTCTTGAAGCTTTTTGAGGCGCGTCTCGCGCCATTCGAAATCGCGCGGCTTTGCCAGCGGGCCGAGCATCGGTTCGTGGGGGTGCGCTCCGGTTTGCTCGATCAGGTCACGTCCATCTTCGGCCGGGCGCAGCACGCCGTTTTCTTTGACGCGCGAAGTGAGGAGGTGCGCACGATTTCCTTTCCACCGAAGCTTGCTCTGGTCATTGCCGAGTCCGGCACAAAACGTCAGCTTGCCGAAGGTCTCTACAACCGACGACGAGAGGAAACGCGCGCCGCTGCGGCAGCACTTGGCCTGGTCTGGTTGCGGGATATTTCGCCTGACGAATTGGCCCGGAGCAATCTCGCGCCCCTCCTGCGTCGGCGTGCGGCGCATGTCGTCGGCGAAAACGAACGGGTGCGACGCGCTCTCGGGCTGCTCGCGCAGAACGATGGCCCCGGCCTCGGTGCGCTCCTGAATGAATCACATGAGAGTTCGCGCCGGAATTTTGAGAACAGTACTGCGGAACTCGATTTGCTCGTTGAAATCGCACGAGGTCTCCCCGGCGTTTTCGGCGCGCGTCTGACCGGTGGCGGTTTCGGCGGCGCGACGGTCACCTTGTGCGAAAGTGCCGCCGCCGCGTGGATCGCGCAGGAACTGGCGCAGTCCTACCGCCAGCGCTCCGGCCTCAAGTCGCGCATTTTTGTCTGCGCCGTCGCGGATGGCGCCAGGTAACCGGATTTGGCACCGGGGCGCGCCCGGTTATCTTCTGCCATGGCAACGGAAGTGGAAATCATTAACGCAGACGAATTGCGCGCGCGCGTCGGCGAATTGCGGAGGTTTCTTTGACCTGCCGAAGCTTCAGTCTCACCTGACCGAGCTCGAGGCGCGGATGGCTTCCGCGGATTTCTGGTCAAACCGCGAACGCGCCCAGGGCGAAGTCGAGGAGGTCTCGCGCTTGCGCGGCCTGATCAATCCGATGCTCGAACTGGAGCGCGAGGCCGCGGATTTTGAAGCGTTGCAACAACTGGCAGCGGAGGAATCCGATCCGGCTGCACGGGCAGAGGCGGAAAAGGAAATCACGACAGAGCATGCGCGACTCGTGAAGAAACTCGAAGAGTTCGAGCTGCGGCAATTTCTTTCCGGCGAAAACGATCGCTCAAACGCATTCATTACGATTCATTCCGGGGCGGGCGGGACAGAGTCGTGCGACTGGGCGGACATGCTTCTGCGGATGTATCAACGCTGGATCGAGCGAAGCGGTTTCAGCGCGCAGACGATCGACATTCAGCAGGGCGAAGAAGTCGGGATCAAATCGGTCACCTTGCTCGTGAACGGCGAATACGCCTACGGCTATTTGAACACCGAGCGCGGCGTGCACCGACTCGTGCGCATCTCGCCTTTCGACGCGAACAAGCGCCGCCACACCTCATTCGCGAGCGTCGATGTCGTCCCCGAGATCGCGGACTCCGCGCCGATCGAAGTGAATCCCGCCGATATCGAGATCGACACGTTTCGCGCGGGCGGGAAAGGCGGGCAGAACGTGAACAAAGTCGAGACGGCCGTGCGGATCGTACACAAGCCCACCGGGATCGTGGTGGCCTGCCAGGCGGAGCGGAGCCAGGGCCGCAATCGCGAGCTGGCGATGAAAATGCTGAAGGCCAAGCTCTACGAAATCGAGCAGGACAAAAAGCGCGCCGAGATCGATCGGCAATATGGAGAGAAGGGCGACGTGGCGTGGGGGAGCCAGATTCGATCCTATGTTTTCCAACCGTATCAGATGGTGAAAGACCACCGCACCGGGGCGGAGACAAGCAATGTGCAGGCGGTGATGGATGGCGACATCGATCTTTTCATCCAGGCAAAGTTGCGTGGGCAAAAAGCGGCCAAAGGCGACAACACGGGCGAGGAACCGTAGAGAAGAAGCTCTGGCCGGAGAGGGACTATAAGGCGCGAGATGCGTCGCTTTCTGATCACGGGTACGATTGGCATCGCCGGCCTGGTCGCGCTCCTGGTGGCGTGGGTCGCGGTCGCGCGGTCGCTTTCGCTCGCGCTCGATCGGATTCACACCGTGCAAATGGATTCCAAGCCGATCACCGAGATCGTCTTCGAAGGCAACGGCGGCACGCTGCGGATCAATGACATTCCGTTGAGCCTGGCGGGAACGGATTGTCATCCCTATCCGATGAAGACGAAGATCGATCCGGAACGGCAATTTGTGATCGAAACCGCCGGGCATGCGACCGCGCTGGGGCGGGCGGAAAATTCGTCAGGCATTTTCCGGCCCGGGCCGGGGGACCGCGCCCGGCTGCAAATCGATCGTTCGATGCTGAGCTGGCCGACGCCGCTCGCGATCAATTTTATCTCCGGCCACTCGCCCTCCTGGAAACGGCACGTTTATTACCGCTTGATCTGGGAGAAACCGGATGGCGGCCGCCTCGGGATGGTCTGGCGCTACGAGCAATATTTTTACGACGATTGGGCGAGCGGTTTCATGACCACGCCCGATGGCACGGGGCTGATCCGCGTAGACATTCGCCCCTGAAATCGGCGAACCTTCGGCTGGTGGCAGATTATCAAACAACAGCCCGGCGTCCGATCGCGGAAATATTTCGCCGCACCGCCCACAGCGCGACCCGACTCTCTCTGCGGCTTGGGATTTCAGCCGATCTGATTTCGTATTCGTCAGTTGTCTTTGCGGCGGCGGCGGCGGTTTGTTTTTGGCGCTCGGGCGCGCATCCGTTGCTCCTGATTGTGGCGCCGCTTTTCTGTTTCCTGCGTCTTTGGTGCAACATGCTCGACGGGATGGTCGCGCTCGCCGCGGGGCAGGCAAGCCGGCGCGGCGAGGTGATCAATGATCTGCCCGATCGAGTTTCTGATGTGCTCATTTTTGTCGGTGCGGCGCATAGCGGCTGGATGAATCAGCTCTTCGGGTATTGGGCGGCGCTAATGTCGTTAGGCACGGCCTATGTCGGGATGCTCGGGCAGGCGGTCGGCGCGCAGCGCCAGTTTGGCGGCGTGATGTCGAAACCGTGGCGCATGGTGGTGTTGTCTCTCGGGTCGTGGCTGACCTACGCGCTTATCCGCTGGAACGATGGCGACGCGATGATCGGCAACTTG
This sequence comes from uncultured Verrucomicrobiae bacterium, assembly GCA_963742545.1. GTDB lineage: Bacteria > Verrucomicrobiota > Verrucomicrobiia > Chthoniobacterales > UBA10450 > Palsa-1392. The sequence continues at coordinate 197,743 of CAVUMF010000011.1, forward strand.
AGCGTGCTCGACCTGGCCTGCCTGGTTGTGATCGCCGGCTGTCTCCAGACCAGCGCGCAACGTCTCGGCCGGATTCTGCGGGCGTTGAAAGAGAAAAATATCTGATGGCTCCAGGCGCAGCGCTGCACGATCCGATCTTTCGTGCCTACCTCGGCATTGTCTTTGGCCTGGTGCTTGGGGCGGGAATTGTGCTTGCGCTGCTGCGCGTTGGATTTCGCATCAAACTGAGCGGCGTCTGGAAGACTTACCTTTCCTGGCTTTGGATGGCGCCGCTCGCTGCGCTCGCAATTTTCGCCGGCCGGGTCCCGTTCATCGTGGGCGTGACGGCCGTTGCTCTCCTCGGCTTCCGGGAATTTGCGAGCGTCTCTCTGCTGAGTCGCGACTGGTGGATGAGTGGCGCAGTTTATCTCGCCATCACCGCAGTAGGGACCGCGGCGCTACTCGATGCCGGTCTCGCATTCGTGTCGGTGGCCGCTCTGTTGCTGATTTCGCTCATCCCAATTCTGCGCAATCGAGCCGGCGGCAGACTCCAAGAGCTGTCGTTAGGCATGATCGCTTTCGTTTATCTCGGCTGGATGTTTGTCCAACTGGCCTTCCTCGCGAACGCCCCCCAGGCCCATGGCTACCTCTGCTATCTGCTCTTCGCGACGGAGGTGAACGATGTGGCCGCCTTTACCTTTGGCAGAATGTTTGGACGTCATCCGCTGCGGAGCGCAATCAGTCCGCACAAGACCTGGGAAGGCTCGTTAGGCGCGCTTGCTCTTTCTCTCGCGCTACCTTTTCTGCTGCGCTTTTCTTTTCCTTTCTTCGGGATGCGGGAGTTGATCCTTACCGGGCTGATCGTCGGAATTGGCGGGCAACTCGGCGACCTGACCCTCAGCATGATAAAGCGCGAGTTTGGCGCGAAGGACTGGAGCGCGGCCATTCCTGGTCACGGCGGCATTCTGGATCGAATTGACAGCCTGATCTTTGTCGCGCCGCTGTTCATTCAAATGACGGGATATTATCATCCGGGCCGATGACGAAAATGGGGAGCGAGGCAGTTCTCGAGCTGGAACGCAGGGCGGTGGACCGACTGCGACGGTTTCCGCGCGAACCGGACATGATCGTTTACAGTTTTCGTTCCCTGATTGCGCTGATCATTCGCGGACTGCTGCGCGTTTATCTTCGTTTCGAGGTCGTTGGTGCGGACAATCTGCCTAACGACGACGAGTCGTTCGTCTTGGTCGCGAATCATACCAGTCATCTCGACACGCTTTGTCTTCTCGCGACTCTTCCTCTGGGCCGGTTGCACCGGGCCTTTCCGGTGGCGGCGGAGGATTATTTTTTTCGGAGTCTGCCGCGGACCTGGTTCGCAGCGGTGGCGATGAATGCTCTGCCATTCGCGCGGCGGATGCGGGTGCGGGAAAGCCTTTCCATTTGTGCGCAGTTGCTCGCGCAACCCGGAACCGTGCTCATCATTTTCCCTGAGGGCACGCGGTCGCGAACAGGCGAAACGCAATCGTTCAAGCCGGGCATTGGGGCGCTGCTCGCCGGCCGGAATGTGACGGTGCTGCCGTGCCATCTTGAAGGAGCGTTTCGCGCCTGGCCAAAGGGGCGCCGGATCCCGCGACCGCGGAAGGTGCGGTTGATCGTTGGCGCGGTGCGCAACTACGCAGGCCATGGCACAGAAAAGGGCGAGATCAGTGCAATCGCGCAGGAGTTGCAGCGAGCGGTGGAGGAATTGGGGGAACGCGATGGAGCCGGTTGAACAGACGATGCCGAGTTGGGACGGCACAGAACTCTTCTATCGCGCGTGGTTCCCCGACGGAAAACAAGCAGAGAAAGCGCTTCTCCTTTTCCATCGCGGTCACGAGCATTCTGGACGCTGGCAAGAGACGGTCGATTCGCTGGGCCTGGAGAACGTGGCGATCTTTGCCTGGGACGCGCGCGGTCACGGCCGTTCGCCCGGGGAGCGCGGCGCGGCGCGAGAACTAACCGACGTGATCAGGGACGTTGATACGTTCGTTAGGCAGATCGCGGAGCGCTACGGCATTGCGCTGGAGAACATGATCGTCCTCGCGCATAGCCTCGCCGCCGTTACGGTCGGCGCGTGGGTGCACGATTACGCGCCGCCGATCCGCGCCCTGATTCTGGCTACAGCAGCCTTTGAGGTGAAGCTCTACATCCCGCTCGCCATTCCGGGCCTGCGCCTGCAGCAGAATCTCTTCCGCGGCGGCCGGGTGAAAAGCTATGTGCGCGCGAAAATGCTGACCCACGATCCGGTGGAAGCCGCGCGCTACGAAGCCGACCCGCTGATCTTTCGCCAGATCGCAATCAATGTGTTGCTCGACCTGCACGATACGGCTTGCCGACTGGTAGCGGACGCCGGCGCGATCCAGGTGCCGACCCTGATGCTGGCGGCGGGACGCGATTACGTTGTTGGGCTGGAAGCGCAGCGAGAGTTTTTCCATCGCCTCTCTTCGCCGGTAAAGCGAATGCACGTCTTCCCGTCGATGTACCACGCGATTTTTCATGAGACGGATCGGGAGCAGGCGATTGCGCGGGTCCGCGAATTCGTTTTCGAACGGTTCGCGCAACCGCCGCCTGCCGTCTCGCTCTGCAAGGCCGACCAATACGGCTACACCTGGGAGGAATATGAGAGGCTGAAACTGCGCGGGGGTTCCCATTTTTTGGCGGCGCGCGTAGCGCTGAAAATCGGCGGCCGCCTGAGCAAAGGAATTGAGCTTGGTTGGCGAAGCGGCTTCGATTCCGGCCGATCGCTTGATTACGTTTACGAAAATCAGCCGCAAGGTTCATCGCGCCTGGGGAAATTGGTCGACGCGAATTACCTCAACAGCATCGGCTGGCGGGGCATCCGTCAGCGCAAAGCCAATCTCGAGAAATCGCTCCGCGCTGTGATCGAAAAGCTGCACGCGGAAGGCCGACCGATCCGCATTCTCGATGTCGCGGCCGGGGCGGGGCGTTATGTTTTGGAAACAATGCGCGCGCTGCCGGAGATCCCGATGACTGCGACGCTGCGCGACAATAAACAGGAAAACGTCGATGCCGCGCGCGCGCTGGCGACGGAGCTGGGATTGAAGAATGTCCATATCGGGGTGGGGGATGCGTTCGATCGTGCGGCCCTCGCCAGGCTTGACACCGCGTGCCACAATCGGGATCGTCTCGGGGCTCTACGAATTGTTCCCGTCGAATGACGCGGTCTTGAATTCGTTAGGCGGGCTGGCTCGGGCAATCGAGCCGGGGGGCTGCTTGATCTACACGAATCAGCCGTGGCATCCGCAGTTGGAATTCATCGCGCGCGTCCTGCGTAATCGCGAGGGAGAGCGATGGATCATGCGACGGCGCACCACCGCCGAGATCGATGAGCTGGTGCGCAGTGTTGGTTTTGAAAAATGCATGATGGAAATCGATCGCTGGGGCATGTTCACCGTCTCGCTGGCGCGGCGCATTCACCCCTGAAAACGGGCGCGCCAGTTCCTCGTCTGCGAGCCCTCGGTGTCTCCGCTGCTCTTTCGCTTCTCTTCGTTTTGGTTTACGGCGGCTGTCTCTGGATTACGGCGCGACGGCACGAGGTTGGCGTCTTTTACTTCGCCTGGGAACGGGCAATCCCTTTTGTCCCCTTCATGATTCTTCCCTATCTCTCGATCGATCTCTTTTTTATCGCAGCGCCGTTTCTTTTCCCTAACGAACCAGAGCTGAATCTCTATATGCGACGGGTGGCGAGCGCGATCGTCGTCGCCGGAATTTGCTTTCTCATTTTCCCTCTTCGCTTTGCCTTTCCTCGGCCGCATGCCGCGGGATGGGTGGGCACGATCTTCGATTGGTTTCGCGCCGTCGATGCGCCGAACAATCTCTTTCCATCGCTTCATGCTGCGCTCCTGGTTTTCCTTGTCGACGCGTATGCGCGCCATTCGCATGGCGTCGCGCGCGCAGTAGTGATGGCATGGTTCGTCCTCGTCGGTCTATCGCCGCTCCTGACGCATCAGCACCACTTCATCGACATCGTCGGCGGGTTTGCCTTGGCTGCCGGTTGCTTCGTTGCGATCCGCCCAAAGTTTTCCCTCGCTTCGGAGGAAGCAGAGACCTCATGATGCCCGCAAATTACCTATGAATTACAGCGAACTGATCCAGCTCTATTTCGATCGCTCGACTGCGATGCAGAACTATTGGAATCTTTACGTTCTTATCGTGGGCGGCATTCTCGCGTTCTCCTCGCTTCGCAAACACCATGCTGCCATCACGACCTTGCTGGTCTGCATTCTCTTTGCGCTTTTTGCCTATGAAAATCTGGGCGCGATGAAGGATTGCACGGCGCAGCGCTTTGCCGTGCTCCATGCGATCAAGCAGTTCGATGCCGACGGAGCAGCCGCCAACCCGAAAGCAGTGCGGGAATTGATCGAACCCACCCTCACTCCGGCTACCTATTCGAGCGTGAAAATCACCCACGTGACGAGCGACGTCCTGACAATTCTTGCCTTGCTCGCGATGGAATTTCGGCGCCGCACTCTCGGGGAATTGGTCAATCGCGCCGGGCAACCTCATTCCTGAGGCGTCGCACTTTCCCTGAACAACCGCGACTCGCACCCATGGTGGCGCCAGAGCAAGCAATAGTCAGGCGATTGATTTTGAGTGCGCTCGTAATCTGCTTCGCCATGAGCGCCCCGCGGGCGCCGGCGAATCCGATCGGGGACTTCTTCAAGAGGCTTGGTCACAGCATTGCCAAACTCGGCAAGAGTTCGCCACCGCCCGAAGCCTCAAAGAAGCCGGGCAAAAATAAGATGGACAAGGATTCTGCAAGCAAGACTGCATCCGGCGAGCGACCAGCGCCGCCTTCCACCGCCACGCCCTGGCCGACGCCGACCCCCTTTGAGATTCGGCCGGCGACCCAAGCTCTACCGGAGACAAGAAGGCGAGACGTGCCGTATGGTCTCGCGGTGCCTGACAAACCGGGATTTGTCATAAGTCCGTATGCGCCCAATCAAGGGTATGTCGACGTGCGCGCATTTCCCCGTTCGACCGAAGTGGTCGATCCATTTACCGGTAAGATTTTTCTGACGCCATAGCGGCCGGTCACGACGCGAGACGGAGCTCCGAAATCCCGTCGCCGTGATGGGCGGCCCGACTCTTGCTACCTGTATTTAAGGCGAGATGAAGAGCGATTTTAAGATCCTGGCCGTCGAAGACGAAACCGCCGTGGCTCAATTCCTCGCGCTGGTTCTATGTGGCCCGCGCTGCAAAGTCACGACAGCCTGCGACGGCCAGGACGCGCTGGCTAAAATCGACGCGGCAAATTGTCCTTTCGACATCGTGATTACGGATCACAGGATGCCGCGGATGACGGGTCTGGAACTGGTGCGCAAGCTGCGGGCGAAAAATTTCGAAGGGAAGATCGCAGTTCTGTCGGCTCACCTCACGGAAACGAACGTCCAGGCCTACGAAGAGCAAAACGTGGATCTGATGCTCGCCAAGCCGTTTGACATCGACGAGTTGCGGCATGCCGTCCAGGTGTTGGTGGACGAATTTCCGGTGTTTGCTGGCGGCATCGAGGCTTAGCTCGCCACGGCGGCAGCCCTCACCAGACCATGCAGGGCACGAGTGGTGCTTTATGTATGGAGGCAATGTGTTCGAACATGACTAGTCCGGTGAAGATTCTGGCCGTCGACGACGAGCCCTCGATCGCGCAGTCGATGCGCTTCATCTTCGACGAGCCACTCTATGAACTGGCAAGCGCGCAGGACGGCGAAACCGCTCTCGCCTGCATGGCGGATGACCCAAGCCCGTTTGACGTCATCATTGTCGACAACAATATGCCGGGAGTTTCTGGTACCGAGTTGGTGCGCCTGTTGCGCGAGCGAAGTTTTGCCGGCAAGATAATGGTCCTCTCTGCCCATCTGTCGACCGAGGTGCGTGCCGCCTACGAGGCGATGGAGGTCGATGCCATGATGGACAAGCCGTTTAGCGTCAAGGCGCTCCGCGCAAAGCTGAATCAGCTCGCGGCCTAGTCCGGCATCGGCGCCTAACGAACGGGCCGGTTTCGGCCGGCATCGTCAGGCTCAAACTCCTCCGGTCACGTCGCCCCGCTGCGTTCCAGCCAGCCCAAGCCGTTCCGCGTCCGCCTTGAGCGCGGCGATGACTTCCGCGATGACGTTTTCCAGTGGCAGCTCCAGCTCCGTCGCGCCGCGCGCGATGTCTTCGCGATTTACCGCGCGCGCAAACGCCTTATCCTTCATCTTCTTCTTGACCGCGGTGACGTCGACTTCATGGATGCTTTTGCTCGGGCGCACTCGTGCCACGGCGATGACGAAGCCGCTCAATTCATCCACGGCATAGAGCGTTTTCTCGAGCGGCGTCTGTCGTTCGACCCCGGAGTAGTCGGCGTGCGAGAGCACGGCGCGACAGACTTCGTCGCTCCAACCCTGTTCGCGCAGCCAGGCCGCGGCGACGAAGGGGTGCCCCTCGGTCGCGCTTCGCTCGAGGTTTGGATAGCGCTCGTAATCCATGTCGTGCAGGAGGCCGACCGCTTCCCAAAGGTCAGCGTCGGCACCCCGCGCCTTGGCGAAATGCCGCATCGAATCCGCGACGGCGTAACAATGTTTGCGCAGGCTCTCGGATTGAACCCACTCGTGGAGAATGGCGAGGGCGCGCCCGGACGACGTAGCCTGGGTGGCTTTCAAAGAAGGTTGCGGATCTTCCGTCATAACGGGCGCGGCCGGATTCAGATTGCACGACGCATGACAGTGAGCTGGTCGCCTTCTGAGGCGATCTCGAAGCCGAATCTCCCGAAGAGTCGTACCGCAGGGCTATTCGCGCCCATGCGCATTGCGATCGCCGAGAGTTGCGGATTGGCTCGCATCATCTGGGTGAGGAGTGAGGCGCCGATTCCATGCTGGCGATGTCCGGGTTTGACGACAAATGCCAGCTCCGGCGGCGTCTCCGTTTCTAGCGGGGCCCGGAACCAAACCGCACCTAGTGGCAGTTCTTCGTTCTTGTCGTGCGCAACGAAACCAACGTCCCCGGGCCGGCCCCAGCCCTCGACGTAGCGGGCGTATTCGGGCCGTCGCAAAATTTCACGGGGTGGTTCCTCACCGCCAGTCGGTCGGAGTCCGGTGTAGAGCATCTCCCACAGGACCGGTTCATCATGTGCGGTTAGCGGGCGAAGGTCGTAATCGGCAGGAGCAAACATTGATGCAGATTTCTCTGCGACATGCTTGTCTCAAGTTGCCGGCCTTGTCTAGATTCTTCCTCGCGCCTCTCGCGGCGCAGGGCTTATTCGTTAGGCCGGACGATCAAAGAGGCCATTCAGTTCGGCCGATCGAGCGCCGCCCGCGAGCATTTGAAAAGTTCCATCCGTGGCAATCTCGCGCGTGGCGCGGAGGAGCGCGCCCCAGGCCGCCAGCGCGAGACCGGAACCGACCGAGATCCGGCGCACCCCGAGGTCGGCAAGCTGAGCGAGTGACAGATGTGAATTGAATCCGGAAACGAGGATGTTAACCGGTTTCGGGGCAACCGCCCTAACGATGGCGCTGATCTCCTCGGGCGCGCTCGCGCCCGGAGCGTAAAGACAATCAGCGCCGGCTTCGGCGTAAGCCGCGAGACGCGCAAGAGATGTCGGCAACGGATCGGGATGATCCACCAGAAACGCTTCGCAACGGCCGGTCAGAATGAGACCTGCGCCAGATTCGTTGATTGCACGACGCGCAGCCGATATTCTCTCGATTGCGAGTTCCTTCTCATAGAGAGGTCGCTCGCTTCTGCCGGTCGAGTCTTCAATCGACAGGCCGGCTACTCCCGTCGCGATGCAGCGAGTCACGTTGACCGCAACCCCTTCCGGGTCGTCGGCGAAGCCACCGAGAAAATCAGCGTTTACCGGCAGCGGCGTGGCAACGACAATTTCCCGAATGTGCGCCAGCATTTCGTCGCGGGCCACGCCGCCGTCGGGCCTTCCCCGACTGAAGGCATACCCGGCCGAGGTGGTGGCGAGCGCCTTGAATCCAAGATGATGGAGATAGAGAGCCGTTCCGATGTCCCACGGGTTGGGCAAGACAAAGCATCCTTCGCGGTGCAGGCGGCGAAACTCTGCGATCGCGGTTCGTTGCGAGACGGGTGTGTCGTTCATCGCCCAACCTACATCCGTGCGCGCGGCCGCCGCCAGTTTGCCGGACTCGTTGGGATTCAAGGCCGCGGGCGCAGATCCATGTTCGCGAGGAATTGTGGTGATCTCGGCAAGCGTGGTTGTGTCCAAAGGAGGAATCGAACGAAAGATGGCGAAGGAATTTGTGGCGCGATTTCCGAAGCTGTGTGATTCCGATAGGGAACCAGCCGAACGCTTTTTCCGGATCAAATGACGCTGACACCTGAACAACATCTGGCCGCGACCGATCCGAGACTCGCGGCGCTGATCGCAAGGTCCCGACCGTATCAGGTGCAACCAGCCAGACTCGTTAGGCCATTCGACGCCCTGGCAGAGTCGATCGTCTATCAGCAACTAAGCGGCAAGGCCGCCGCGACCATTTTTGGGCGGGTGCGTGCGCTCTATCCCCGGCGAAAATGGTTTTCGCCGCAGCTTGTCCTCGCGACACAGGACGAAAGGCTGCGCGCTGCGGGGCTCTCCCGCAACAAGACGGCGGCGATGAAGGATCTCGCCGCGAAGACGCTGGACGGGACGATTCCAACGAGTGCCGCGCTCCATCGGATGAGTGATGAAGAGATCATCGCTCGCCTGACGACGGTGCGCGGGATTGGGCGGTGGACGGTTGAGATGATGCTTTTGTTCGATCTGGGCCGGCTCGACGTCTGGCCGGTCGACGACTACGGAGTGCGAAAGGGTTACGCAAAGACGTTTGGGAAAAGGAAATTGCCGAAGCCAAAAGAACTGCATGCCAGGGGCGAGAAATGGCGGCCTTATCGATCGGTGGCCGCCTGGTATTTTTGGCGTGCGCTCGACAAAGACGAGAAAACCAATCGAGGTGCCACCTCGGAAAACTAGCCGGGAAAAGCCGTAAATTAGAGCAAGTCCCCGACGCCGGTTGCCAAACTGGCAGCCCTACTTCAACTGCAGGTTCTCCCAGTGGATTTGGATGGCATTCCAGGCGGTGCCGCAGAAATCCAGTTCATCATACTGATAGTTGAAGGCCACGTTCCCCTGGGCATCGAGTCCGACGATGCCGGTGAAGATATAGGGGCCGCCCAGCGTGTAATCGATGAGATAGTTATTGGGTGCGTCCTCGTAGACGCTGCTGCAATAAGGGCTGTAGACGCTCGGATCGGGCAGGTAATGCCAGGTCTCAGTGGCCTGAAAGGTGCCGAGATCAATCCGGTATCTGCGCGGCGCGCTGTAGGTGCGGGTCTCACCCGGAGGTTGCTGATAATTACTGCCTGTTCCGTCGTCGAAGAGGAGGAGTTGATCTGCCGGCATTGAGATCCCATGTTGTCCGATCGGGGGCAATGTATCGAGTCCAAGCGTCAGAGCGAACTGGCGCAGAGACGAAAATGAATACCAGAGCTTGGTGGGATCACCAAGAATCCATTTGATCGCGCCAGAATCGTAATCAATTGCAATGACGAAGTTTTCTCGGCTCGAGACGATGAGCGAGTTATCGGAAGCGCGATAAGCCGTGGCGTTGTTGTGGAACCAGTCTATCGGCGCACTGTGCACGAACAGGCTTGGATCGTCTCCACCGGCAATCATTGCCGCGCTGATGATGTCGCCGAGGCTCCAGCTTCTCAGGACATTGCCGGCAGCGTCCACTTCGTAGTTTACGGATTCCGTCCATTGCACGGTGTCCGCATCCAGAATCATGCCTTCACGGCCCGGATCGATATTGTGATGGAAGCCGGTCACTCCAAGGCTGCCATAATCGGCCACCGTGGTGGTCGCGCCGTCGAACTCAGTGCGCAGAAGCGATGTCCCGGATGTAAGATAAAAGGCGTTGTCAAAGAGGATGCTCGGCTGCGCGCCCACCCCCGCCGTTCCGACCCACCGAATCTCGGCGTCGCTATCGATGATAATGGGCGTCGTGGGATCGGCGTAACTCTTGAGCATGATGAAATCGTAGCTCAAGGTCGTGCCCGGCAGGCGCGATTGCAGGACGGTCGGATTGGAATACGTCCCGCCGTCATAGGACGGCGTGTCGATGGAAACCGTGCGCATCGCTGAGGTTCCATCTCTGAAGCTTACGGTTAGCGTCACGATGTTGGTCCGTCCCGCGTAGAGGCCAAAGACAGGAACCGTAATCCTGCTGCTGTGCCTTCTGATATAACCGCGTCTCTTCAGGTACGAACTGGAGTAGCGCACATCGATGGGCCGTGTCTCAGAACCCGTCTTTGGCTGGATATGAAATTCGGCATACTTCACCGTAGCCGGATCGCTCACAGAAACGTTCGCAAAGCTGATGAATGGTGTCGGACCGTTGCTTATCTGCGGCGACCCGACAATCTCCCCGGCGTGGATTTGAGACGCGATGAGCGCGACAGCGAAAAGCATACTTAATGCTCTCATCGTGCCATTATACTGGAGCCCCCGGGACGAAAGAGCAAGCTTTGGTCTGCGTAAAATGTATGATAGCAGGAGCCCCGGTGTCCCCGGAGCTTGGATTCACCCAGCCGTGGGCGTTCTTGCGGTAGCCGGCGCCGATATGAACCCGGTCAGCTCGCGCATTTCAAAATGAAGATGCGCCAGATATTGTTCGCCGCTGGTCCCGACCGCCGCGATCTGGTGGCTGCGGCGCACCTTCTCGCGCGCCGCGACGAGGATGATCTGCACCCGACGATGGAATGGCTGGATGGGGCGCCATCGCGTCCCGCAATCACATAGCCATCGGCTCCAGCACGGCCGGCGCAATCCGCCGTTGGGCGACGTCCTTTCCTCGGACGACTGTGAATCATCATCCCGCCTCAGTCCGCTCCCGTTCTCCTCTTGCTCGCCCGTCGCTTCCTCCTTACCCTCGCGCAATGAAACTTCTCGTCACGGGCGGCGCCGGCTTCATCGGGTCGCACCTTGTCGAGAAATTGCTCGCCGACGGACACCAGGTCGCGATCCTCGACGACTTCAACGATTTCTACGATCCGCGGATTAAGCGCCAAAACATCGCGGGCGTCGCCGACCAGATCACCGTCCACCACGCCGACCTGCGCGACGCGCGGGCGGTGAACGACGTTTTTCATCGGGAGAAGATCGACACCGTGATCCACCTCGCGGCGCGCGCCGGGGTGCGGCCGTCGATTGGTCATCCGCAACTCTATTACGATACGAACGTGAACGGCACCCTGCATTTGCTCGAGGCGGCGCGCACGGTCGGAATCGATCGCTTCATCTTCGCTTCCAGCTCGTCGGTCTACGGTCTTTCCAAGACGGTCCCGTTTTCCGAGGACCTTCACCTCACGCAAACCGTGAGCCCGTACGCGGCCACGAAAATCGCGGGCGAATTTCTCTGCTCCACCTACTCGCATCTCTACCGGATGCGGATTGTCGCGCTGCGCTTCTTTACCGTCTACGGAGCGCGCCAGCGACCCGATCTGGCGATCCACAAATTCACGCGGCGGATTTGGAATGGCCAATCGATCGACCAGTTTGGTGACGGCACGACCCGGCGCGATTACACCTACATCGACGACATCATCCAGGGAGTCATGGCGTCGCTGGATTACGACGGACCGCTCTTTGATATCTTTAATTTGGGAGAGAGTGAAACGATCCAGCTCAAGGACTTGATTGCGGCGATCGAGGACGCGCTGGGTCGCAAGGCGAAGATCAACCGGCTGCCGGAACAACCCGGCGATGTTCCGCTGACCTGCGCCGATATTTCGAAGGCGCGGCGGCTGCTCGGTTATCAGCCGACCACGCCGCTGCACGTCGGGTTGCCCCGTTTCGTCGAATGGTTTCATCAGACGCTGGACCGCGCGTAACGCAGGGACGCTGGCGCCTGACGATCTTCGTCGCAGCCGTCGTGCTGCTGCCGGCGCTGATCGCGCATCTCATCCCGGTGCGGCGCGATTTCGATCCGAAGCCGATTGCGCGCCTGCGCAAGAAGCAACCCGAGGTCGTCATCATCGGCGACTCGGTTCTCGGCGGTTCGATTAACCCACAGCTCTTCGCGAAGGAGGTTAGGGCGAAAGACGTGGAGCTGCTTTGGAATGGTGGCGCTGCCTCAGCCGCCTGGTATCTGCTCCTGAAGAACTACGTCGTCGCTTCCGGTATTCATCCGCAACTGGTTTGCATCTTTTTTCGCGAACGGATGCTGACCGACGCCACCTTTCGCACCACGCCAACCTATCGACGATTCCTCGAGTCGCTCCGGCACGAGAAGGAGCCCGTTTATCAGTCCATCCTCCGCGGCGACGAGTCGGAAGAAGAGAACGTCCTTGGCCGCGTCATCGACTGGCTTTACCCGCTGAACAGCCGGCGCCACGTGCAGGAGGAGAAAATCAGCCGGCTCGCCTTTCGCATTGCGGAGGGCGGCAGCGCGAGCATCGGACATCTGCGGCGGCGGGTGAACGAGATCTTTGACGTCGCAAAGTTGCGCGACGAAATCATGAATGAATCGGCGGAGGTCAGCGGCGAAAAGCCGGAGGAGTTCAGCGCCGATCCGCAGCGTAATTTCCTTCCGCACATCGTCGAAACGGCGAAGCAGGCCGGAATTCCGCTCTGCTTCGTGCGCGAGAAACGCTATCCGCTGCCTGATGGCACAACGCCGGAAAGCGAAGACATGCGGCGTTACATGGCGGATTTGCGCAAGTGGGTGGAGAGCCAGGGCTGCGCTTTCGTTGACCTGACGAATGACACCGAGCCGAACCAGTCGATGTACCTCAAACCCGGAGACGATCACATCCGGCCGCGCGCGAAAGACGAGGTGACGAAGATTTACGCGGCGAAGTTGCGGCCGCTGTTGCACCCATGATTTTCCACTCGCTCACTTATCTGGCGTTCCTCGCGATCGTCCTCGCGCTCTACTGGTCGCTGCCACGGCGCGGGCAGAACATTCTCCTCATCATCGCCAGCTATATTTTCTATGGCTGGGAACATCCCTGGTTTCTTCTCCCGCTCTGGGCTTCGACCCTGGTCGATTACAGTTGCGCCCTTGGGATGGAACGCTTCCCGCTCCGGCGGCGCGTGTTTCTCATCACGAGCATTTGCGCCAGCATCGCGCTCCTCGCCACCTTCAAGTACTACGGGTTCGGGATCGAGAACATCAACGCCATCCTGACGAACTTCGGCGCCGAACCCATCCGCAACACCTTTCGACTTGTTCTCCCCGCGGGGTTGTCGTTCTACACTTTTCAATCGATCGGCTACGTCGTCGATGTCTACCGCGGTCACGTTCGGGCCGTCCGCTATTTTCCCGATTACGCGCTCTACGTGACCTTTTTTCCGCAGCTGGTCGCGGGCCCGATTGAGCGCGCGGGTCACATGCTGCCGCAATATCGCAACCCGCGAAAATGCGATGCCGACGCGTGGCGCATGGCGCTCGGTCTGATGTTGTGGGGCTACTTCAAGAAAGTCGTGATCGCAGACAACGCCGCGGTCGTCGTGAACAAAATTTTCGCCGTCCAGGACGCTTCCTTTCCCGTCATTTGGGCGGGCGTCTTCGCCTTTGCCGTCCAGATCTACGCCGATTTTTCCGGCTACACCGACATCGCCCGCGGTACGGCGCGGCTCCTCGGGATCGACCTGATGATAAACTTTAACCATCCGTATCTCGCCACGTCGCCGTCGGATTTCTGGCGGCGCTGGCACATCTCGCTTTCCACCTGGTTGCGCGATTTCATCTACATCCCGCTGGGCGGCAGCCGTTGCAGCACGGCTCGCGCGTCGTTCAATCTCATGGCGACTTTCGCCATCAGCGGCCTCTGGCACGGCGCATCGTGGAATTTTGTGCTCTGGGGGATTTACTGGGGACTGCTGATTTTAGGGCAGCGATTTCTCGGCTGGCTCGGCCTGACGCAAAAGATCCCCTGGTTCGGCAAGGTCGTAATTACGTTCGGCATTACCTGTTTCGGCTGGCTCCTCTTTCGCGAGCGGAATCTTGCTCAGATCGCGCACGACCTCGCGCAATCGCCCTTTGCCGCGGGCGCTGAACAATGGCGCATCGGCATTTACTTTGTCGCCCTTGTCCTGATCTATGCTCTGCCACTCGTCATCCACATGCTCACGACGGGGATCGCAGGCTGGCGGATCGAGGCGCGATTGAACGAGCGCGGTCGCTTTATCCTCGAGACAGCCATCGCCGTGCTGCTCGTCTTTGGCATCGTCACGATTCGCAGCGTCGCCACGTCCGACTTCATCTACTTCCAGTTCTGAGCGCGATCTCCTCGAGGAGCTGGCGAGCACCGCGAAACCGCCCGGCAAACCTGTCGGAATGCTCCTTCTGAAGCGCCGGAACAAAATTGTCCCGGTAACGGTGGTACTCCTCGAGCGACGGGCAATGATACTGCATTACATAGACCGGATCGCCCGCATCGGACTCGATCACTTTGTAGATGCGACACTCAGTGAAACAGCCGGTGCGGACGACATCGGGCACATGGACCTGCTGCATCCAATCGAGCCACTCCGGCTCGATGCCGGCCTCAACAGTTATCTCAACTTTGTAAATGATCATAGGGTGAGCCCGTCTGGCAGACCGTCGAAAAACTCCCCGAGAGGATTTTATCCACGGATTTTGCAGATTTCCACAGAGACCCATGGCTGGTTTCCCCTCAATCTGTGTTCATCTGCGCAATCTGTGGACTATTTCAACAGTCTCCTATGTCGGCCGAACCATCTCGAATCGGTCGCGAGTGCGACAATACCAATTCGGGCTGGCCATGCGACCGATGACATGGAAATGCTCGGACCGAATCCGCAACTTAACGGGATCGATTAACGCGTCGCGCACATGCACCCGCTTCACGAGCCCGATGATCACTCGATTCCGGCCGATCTCGAGCGTGCCCCATTCCCTGCATTCGAGGCTGGCGGGCGCTTCGGCGATTCGTGGCGGCCCCACCACGGATGACGCCGCCGGGGTCAATCCCGCGTTCTCGAGTTCGCTCACTCCATATTGGAGCGGCGCCGAGGTCCGGTTCATCGCTTCTGCGGTTGCTTCATCGACGAGGTTGACCACGAACTCATGGGTCCGACGGATGTTGCGCGCGGTATCCTTCGGCGCTCCATCGTCGCGGTTGCCTGGAGCGAAACCGATAATCGGAGGGTCCGCTCCCAGCGCATTGAAAAAACTAAATGGGGCGGCGTTGACCGTGCCGTTCTCGTTCAGCGTCGTCACCCAGGCGATGGGGCGAGGTGTGACGAGCGAGACCAGCATGGCATAGGCGCGGTTGGCATCCTTGCCTTCGAGATCGAGTTCCATCCGAATAAGTCGACCGTAAACTTAGTGTTTCAAGTCGCTCGCGATGTCCGAGGTCTTCAAATTCTGGGAAGCGCGCGCGCCCTCGCGCGCTGGTGATTGCGCCTCGCGATCACGAACTTTCTTCTCCCGCGTTTCCGCCTACTCAGTCGCGATTGAAAAGCCCGGTCGTGGGTTTGCGGTCGAAGAGCCAAGCCGGTCGGACTCATACCCTGGCCCGCCACCGACGGTCACTTCTCGCCGCATGGAGCACGGCGGCGACCGTAACGGTGTGATCACTCTCCCTCGCTTCGTAGATCACGCGGTAAGGAAAGCGCGCAGGATAACGCCAGCGGACATCCTTGACGGAATGACGACGACTATTTAGCAGTGGATTTTCCGAGAGGGCGTCCAAAATGCGAATGATTTCCTCCACGAACTCTACTCCAAGCCCGGGCCGACGTGCCTCATACCATGCCAGGGCCTCGGCCACATCCTGTTCGACCTCGGGGCGAAACTCCACCCGCCACTTCATCGAGAAAAGCGCGTTCGTAAACGCGTCTTCATCTCGTCCAGGGAGACGGCGGAGCCAGGATTGGCGCGGCCATCTGCCAGCCGCTGCTCTGCTACGGCGAGATCCTCGGCCGGAATCTCCGCGTCATCCAGCTCGAGCGCACGCAAGACTAATTGCTGCCGCTCGGCCAGAGTCAAAGAAGGCAACTCGGCAACGACTTCTTTGAAACTCATGGGCAAAGGATAGCAAACGAAAATCGTTGTGTCAGCCGATGATTTCAGGTCACGCCGCGCCTTCGTACCACAGGGCCGCTTCGGTGAGATCCGCTTCGGCCTCGGAGCGGACGATCAGCCGGAGGCTCATCCTTTGAGTCGGGCACGGATGCGAGCTTCTACTTCCGCCCAAGAGCTACCGGCGTCAGGATCCTTTTCATAAGCTGCCAGGCGCGCCTCAAGGAGTGCTTTCTCCGAATCAGTCAGCGGATCGTCGTGATCCAGCCACTGGTCGTCATCGTCGCGGAGAATATTGCAGTAATTCCAGAGCTTCTGGACGAGGGCCGGAGCGGTCATCGATTAAAGCATCTCTTTTAGCTCCTCAGCCACCACAGGACTAGCGAGAATCGCGGAACGGATTCTAATAAAAATCTCCGCCGGCAAATCGCGGTGATAGCGCACCTCCTTGCGCGTCACCATTCCAGCCAGCTCAGCAAGCGGTTTCTCGAGCACGACGTTGCAATCAATCGCGGAATGCTTTGTAAACTCGGCATATTCGCGTGGCAAGATTTCCACCACCGTTTCCATCCGGGTGCGGTTCCGCGTGCGAACGTCGGCAATGTTCGACGTCACGATGGTGAGGAGAAGCAGTTGAGACCGGAGCGGATCGCGGTTTACCACGACGAAAAAGTGCGGCTTCGCAGAAGTCAGCTGCCGACTTTGAAAATAAAAAACACTGCCGGCCCTTAAACCGAGGCGCAGTTCCGTGGGAAGAGGCTCGCCTGGCACACGCTAGCGCCAATGCCTCTCGAAGGCGGCGATTTCGTCGATTCCGCTCGCAATGGCCTCACGTTCTTCGTCGTTGAGGCGATAGCACGGCTCGGCCGTCCCCTCGGGATCCCGCAGAAAGTCGCGATAATTCATCGGGACGCGGGTGACGACTTTGCTCTTCAGGGCCGCTTCGTGCTTCTTCCAATCGGGATACCGGTGCGTCAGCTTGGAAAGCTCAAATTTGTCAACGCGCCCAAATCGATCCCAGGCAAACTGGAGCGCTTCAAGATCGCTCTCGGAAAAAACCTTCTCGTCCAGCTCGTTCACCGAGCTGTAGGCGAGCCCGCTTTCCGAAGGTTGAATGAAGTTCCTGGCGTATTTCGCCTCCTCCTCGCCGAGGAAGTCACTCATTTCGGCCAAGTCCTTCGTGCCCGAGGCAACCGGGCCGTAGGTCATCGCCAGATATTCATCCCCGACGACAGGACGCCCATATTTCCGGAGATGAAATCGGTCTGCGAAATAGACCAGCTTCAAGGCCTTCATCTTGCTGATGCTGCGTCCGGCCTTGAGCGCGAAAAAATTCAACGCCTGAGTGGCTTTGCGATGTGAAAACGAAAACGGCATTATGACAGGAGAAGCAGGTGACGCGCTAACGATTCAAAATTATCACGGGCGTCAAGTGCTGCATGCAAAATTTGTCTGAAGTGCTCATCCGCATTGAACTTCTTCCTTCTGAATTGAAAGCCCGGCCGGTGCTTCGCATCCGTTACGGCCTCCTTCTGCCTTCCCTCCGGCCGTCATCGCGCAGGATGTTCCAGTAGTTCCAGAGCTTCTGGACGAGTGCTTGTGGATTCGACTTTGCTCGTGGCTGGAATCTAACGATCAGGGCGCGATTTGTCAGGATGAAAATTTCCGTTGCCCAAATCTCAAAACATCCGGCAGCAGGACCGCGGCGCGGCTGGGGAGCGCGCGCGCCCTCGCGCGCTGTTGATTGCGCCTCGCGATCACGAACTTTGTCCTCCCGACTTTCCCCGGAGGGACCTGCTTCTGCGGGTCCTGGGACGAGCGGAAGCTCGTCCCTCCGAGATAACAATTCGCGTTCCTTACGACGCCGGAACAAAGGTTATCGTGCCAGGTTTAGAGTTCGGCAAAAGCGCCAGCAGCGGTTTCACCAATGGCCGAGTATCGTCGAGCCGATACGCATCCTTGGGACGGAGAACGCGCGTGTTCGATAGACGATTCGACCTCAGTCGCTGTTATCTTTGTTCGATCTAGTTAGCGACGGCACGTCGCGAGGCAAGGTCAACAGTAATAAGATCGACACGCGACTGAGGGACACTGCCCTTCGCAACTTGGTGAAAGCCGATCCGAAGATTGGTTTTGTCCACCGTGATCCGCAAATAGCCGTAGTTCGTATCGTCGTAGTGCTTTAGAAGCAGCCCATTTGTCTTAAGCGCAGGTTTCGATTCCAGATAGCTCACGTCCACCCCGAAATAGGGTTCTTGCGCAACTTCACCGCGCCGGTTCCTGACAACCTTGTTGACATTATGTCCGCCGTCTCCGCAAACGATGAACGGGATGGCCATCCGCCTCGAGCCGAGCTCGATCGTCCTCTCGAATCGCTGATAGTTGTGAGCGTGGCCCGAAAGAAAGGCGTGCGGATAGACGCCCGCTTGTTGGCAGATGGTATCGATCTGTCGCAGCATATTGGGGCTGCCGCCGTGGTTGCCGCCGGCCCCGCCGCTCCTTGGGGGCGGCGCGTAACTGAACGGCGGGTGGTGCGTGGCGAGCAGGACCGCGCCGTCAAACTTCTCCCTTTTTATTCGGGCAAGCTGCGCTGCCAAATACTCCAGCTGAATGTCGGGCACCTCTCGCCATTTCCCGTTCTCGCTCGAGATGACACCGGGATCTTCAAGCGCATTACTGAAAAGGCCGATGATACGAACGAAAGGAGCGTCAAGAGTGAAATAGACTCCCGGCTGCGTGCCAGCCGTACGGTGGAGCGACGCTGCCTCCGGAGTGATGGTGGGCTCCGGCGCGCAGAAGTTTCGCGCGAAGACGCTTAGCGGCGTGTCAGCCGCGGGCGTGTTCGGTATCACGAAGGAGTCGTGATTGCCGGGAATGGCAAAGATCGGACCGGGGTAGTTTCTGAACGGATCGTAAAATTGATCGTAGTAATATTTCGACTCTCCAAAGTCGTAAACAACGTCTCCCAATTGATAAAAAAACAGGGCGCGATTTGCGACATTAGATGTGCGGCAGTCCTTGGTTACCTGATCGGCAACGCGAATTTCGTTTCCATACTTCCCCTCGTTTGAGGCCCCGGTGTCGCCGGCGGCATGGAAGACGATTTTGCCTGCCGCCTTTATCCGCTGCACGATCTCAGGACCGTGCGCCCCGAAGGCCGACTCCAGGGTGTAGAGATCCCCGGGCGCGATACGTGACGGTTCGAAACCTACGACGTCTTTCTTTAGGAGGTTCTGGATCTCCTTGTACTGAGCGGTGTCCGAGGGATGGGCCGTCTTGAAACGGGTCGGATCACGAATGATATTGCCCTCATCAAAAATCGGCTGAGGGAGAGCCGTGGAAGTGTTCCTTGGCATAAGAGTCGCAATTCCTTTGTTGCCGCCTTTTTTCCCGCGAAAGCTACTTTCGTGTCAACTCAAAATTGCCTGGCGTTCCCAGAAATCCTGGGGCCTTTTCGGCCCTCGCTAGCACAAACAGTCGCCCTGCCTTCCATCGCTTCGTCCCGGCGCTCGTAGTGCTGCACGAGATCGGCGGCGACGAGGTCGATCCGCTTCGGATTCCCGACCAGGGCTTCGAGCGCGGCCCACTTCGGCTTGAGCTTTTCCTTGCGAGAAAACTCTTCGCCTTCGGTGATCGCTTCGAATTCCTCGTCGATCTCCGGCAGCTCGCTTTGGTTCAACCCCGGCTTGGCCACGCGGTTCATGGAGGAAGTTCAAGATCAAAATGAAGCGAAAGCCGGCCGGCGGCATTGGACTTCTTCCTTCATCCTTTTGCCTTCAGAGTTTCCTTCGCGCGACCGCGGGATTCACACTCCCAAGTTCAGCCACTGGTCCGCCTGCGTGTGCTGCATCTGTCAAGATTGTCAGCCTGACCTCCAATTCCCCATTTCGTTTTTCCCCAGCCTAGACTGCTGGGTCGCTGTTTTCATGTTACCTGACCCCAATTCCCATTTCTCACCTGAATCCCGCCTAGTAACCGCCGTGCATTGAGTGCGGCGCCGGCAGACTGGGGCTGGCCGGTGGCCGGGGCTGCGCCGCAGTTTCGCTACGGTCCGTTGCAGTGGTGGCCGCCGCTTCATTGCCCGTCGTGGTGCAGGACGAAACCATGGCGCAAATCGCGATGACTGGAATTAACAAGCCGAGATTTTTCATAAAAGTCGCCAGTGAGGTTACTGCGCTGGGGTGAGAAGAAAGGCGTGGGTCTGGCCGCGCGGAGAGCCCACGGAGCGCCGGAAATCTATAGATGGCCCACACGGACATTGGCCATGCCAAAGCCAGGCAGGTTCTCGTGCCGGTCATCGCCAGTTTCCCACTGAAGGAAATTCCCAGCATGAGAAGCGCGAGAACGCCCCATAATATCGGACTTCCGAGAACCCCTTCGACCGTCCATTCTGAGCTATGTGACATGCGCCAGATTGGGACCGCCCTAACGCTTCGTCAACAGCATAATCCCGAGTAAATAAACTGGTTGCCGACAGCTAGCGGCATTAGACCTCTTCCTTTTGCCTTCAGACTTTCCTTCTCGCGACCCCGATTCACACTTTCAAGTTCAGCCCATGGTCCGACGGCGTATCCTGAATCTGTCAAGATTTGCACCCTGACCCCAATTTCCTTCCACTCTTGTCGAACACCCAACCGCTCGTTCATCTCGGACGCCGTCGCCGGTAGCACGAACCTGCTTTTGTTCGCCATAACAATGCCGTCGAAGATAGACGGTGAGTGCAGAACGTCGCGGATAGTGAGAGCCTTTCGCATTCGTTTCGCACCCCTGATCCTTGTAAGGGCGCGTGCCTTTTGCCACGCGAGATCCGTCGCCCAGATGGCGGCACAATCGCAATCTCTCTGTTCCGCGAAAGCGAAGAACGCGGCTGCGTATTGCGATTTGGTCCAATCCTGCAACCGAGTCGGAGCTCCAAAATGCTGCATTTCGGCGAGCAGGCCCAGCGAGTCACTAGGGGCGGGAAGACGAAGACGCAACCCGGCTGCTTTGCGTTTATAAAGCGCAATGGCTGTTTTCTCGGCGGTATCTCTATCGGTTCGGGGCCATGTTCGCTCGATTGATGTTTGCAGTCCCCATTTGGAATCCCCTTGGCCACGAAATGCCCAATTGCTGTCGAACGCTTTCAACAGCTCTTTGAGCTCAGCCCAAGTTTTGACGCGACGTTCGCTGTAAAACGGGGTGGATGTCGCAGGCATAAAAGTTTATCAGCTCTGCGCCGTAGGACAGGCCGTTATGCGGAGGATGTTGGAGTAGTTCCACAGTTTTTGGACGAGTTGGCTCGGAGCGGACATAACGGGAACTAACGCCGCATGCACCCCGCGAGGCAATTCATGACGTCTTTGCCACACCCGTACGCCCTTTTTACTTCAGGATAAGTAGCGTTAACAGGGATGGTTCCCTCATGGGCGAAACCGTGCCGCCATGTAATCAGGTTCCCGTACGAAGCCTTGACGCTCGATCCAGAGGCCCGCAGCCGTTGACGCTCGAGTTTGTCGAGACGTTGCTTGAATCGAACCTGATACTTCAATCCAAAGCGTGGGAGATAATCGCCTTTAATAAGGTCGAGCCCAATTCTCCCATTTATGCGATCAAAATACTTCTCACAGAAAGTTCCCAAGACCTTGTGCTTCGCGGACGCGAAATCGCGGAAAATCGTCTTCATGGATAACTCCAGAACCGTGACCGCGCTGACCGCAAGAAACCCCGTGTAGCGGGATTCGATGAACGGATCGCTTAATCCGACTAGGATCGAGTCGAGATGCTGAATGAGATCATCAGTCAATTTGAAATGATCCGTGTAGGCCATGCCTAGGAAAGCAGATGATTTCGGGTCGCTTCGAACCGTCGTTTAACCACGGCCAGATCGCTGGTGCTGTAGAAGGTCGTCTCTTTGAAATTCGGATCTTCTTTGAGTGCTTTGTAACGGTCGGCCAAATCGGTAGGGATTTCCTTCTTCGTATGCAGCAGAGTCCCGAACACTGCGTCAAGAGCGGCGGAATTGAGTGGTCCACGCACATGAAACGGCTTTGGCCCGAGCGATGATACGATCTTTTCGGCAACATTGATGAAGGCGGTCTGAAAGCTCTTGACCTCCTTTGAGGAACCCTCCTTTTCTCGATTCATTGTACGATTAAGGAACTCTTTCATCGGCTTCTCAT
This sequence comes from uncultured Verrucomicrobiae bacterium, assembly GCA_963742545.1. Lineage (GTDB taxonomy): Bacteria > Verrucomicrobiota > Verrucomicrobiia > Chthoniobacterales > UBA10450 > Palsa-1392. The sequence continues at coordinate 219,968 of CAVUMF010000011.1, forward strand.
AGTCGTTAAAAAAATATCCCATTCCGAAAACTCGAAGGACCAGTTCCACATCCTTTTGGTGACGATCAAATGTTGTTTTCCCGAGAATTTTGCGCCAATTAGCATCAGTGTTCAGCTCTCGCAGAATGCGAACGAATTCTCCTCGGAATACACAGTTGCGAATCTCCTGAGGCTTTAAAGGCGTCCCGCCGGTATTTAATCGCTCAAAGATGTGATAAATGCTCGTTGCCTCTCCCTTCGGGTTTAGTTGACGAATATTGATTGCGCGAAGGACTGCGGACTTAAGTTTCCTCTGATGCGATTCGCTCAAGTCTTCGAATCGCTTCTTTGCGAAAGGACTTTGTTCGTCAAGCCCCTGCAGCCGAAACACCTGTTTTTTCCCCTGAATACTTTCCGAGCCAAAGAACCCGTCCAGGTAATAAACCACGCTCATAATCCGCTGCTGTCCGTCAATGACCTGATTTTTGTTTTCTTCATCGACATAAAAAAAGACTTGGGGAACTGGTAGACCCAGGAGAAATGACTCAATCAGTAGAGACGATTGAGTGATGCTCCAGACAAAATTGCGTTGGAACTCCGGGATCAAAATATCGCCGTTGTCCCACATCTCATCGACAACGCTAAGGGTTAGATCGGATGGATAGGAAGCGATGTCGAAGGCGACGGGGGCCTCGTTCTCGTCCATCACCTCATCAACTTCGAGTTCTTCGTCTGCTTTGCTAGGTTTCGTGTTCATATCGGTTTCTGTTCTTAGCGTGTTGTCGGCTTTTTACCCTAGTTTTGGCTAAATGCCCGCTTCAAAATTGACTGCCGAAAGCGGACGCTGCGCTGAAGGTTGGTGGACACCACAACGCCCGAGTCCTCCACAACGCTCAACCGCCGCTCCACTTCCGCCACGATCCGAGTCTGCTCGGCGAGGCATGAATTCAGTCGAGTTTCGGGTCTCATAACTGTTGGGCCGTTTGTCCTAACACGGCAACCAGTTCGCCGCGAATCGTGAGCTCTTCTTCCGGCTCCGTTTCGAACACAAGGTCTGAGAATCCCGGCAAATTCGAATCGGGCTTGAGCGTGATGCTGGCGTGCTCCCAAGTGTCTTGGCCCATACGTTTGGTGCTGTGGTACACCTTAACAGTGTATCGCCCACCATTTTCTGGATCTTGTCTGTCCCGAAGTTGGACGAGGACGGTTTTGCCTTCCCGTGAACCGAACGGCGACGCTTTGAATAAGCACCATGCGCCATTCGGGATGCGGCGGTTCATCGATTCTCCGACTACGCGGGACACGAAAAATCCTTCTTTCGTCACGAAGGCCTCTGGCAGTTCAACCCAATCGCAGGGGACGATCCATTGATCGTCGCTGAAATTGCCAGCCGCCAGTTGCAGATCGAAAACAGGAACGGCGTTTCGATACGGCTGAACTTCATGTTCAGGCACGAGCCGCAGTGGCAGACCTGCATAACGTTGGGCAGGCGCCATTGGGTACAGTCGAGGTTCTGTCGCTGCTGCCACTTTCAGAAATTCGTTCGTCTCCGCGTCGACGGAGTAAACGAAGCAACCCTTCTGGCCGCGTGTCATAAGCGTGCGATAAGTGTTCTTGATTATTTCGGCAGCACGCGTCTTGGCTTGATCAGGATCCTTCGTCAAAAGAGTTTTGTAGCCTCTTACGGAAGAATCCATTTTGGATCTCTTGCTCGCATCAGTTTGGACGACGCCATTTCTGACGATGAAATCGGGCCCAATGAGAACTCCAACATAATCAAGCTCAAGTCCCTGACACGTGTGAATGCAGCCAACCTCGGATACTGACTCCGGCATAAGAATCCAGAGGCTGCCGTCGGTCGTCAGGTTCCACGTGGCGCTAAACCCTTCTTCCGGAATTACAATATCCGGTTTGCCCGGATCTTTTTTGCTCGCCCAATCCCAGCAGTAACCTGCAACTAGCCTGGCTTTGTTCCGGAGTTTATTCTTTTCTAGTATCCGATCACGAAGCTCATTCGCGGAGGAGCAGACATGGAACTCATAGTTCACGCTCTCTAGGGTCGGGTTTGCTGTCGCTCGAATGTCCAGTGTGTTATCAACCCAAGCCAGATATCCGTCGGAGCCGTTGCATCGGAACTGAGACTCCAGCGCCATTTCGGTCACATTGGCTCCGCAAGCTTCTGCCCATCGTTTGATCTCCTCTTTTTGGCCGATGTCTTTGAGCGTCACGCGTTGGTCCTCGTCAATGAAAAACACGCTGAACATTGCCGAATCAATCAGCTCCTTAATCTGATTCTCGCCGAGATTCTGGAACATCCCCGATTTCGCGGTCAGGCGATGTGCCTCGTCGACGACGAGCGCATCAAAAGTATTCGTCGGTGTTTCGGTGTATGCGCCAGACCCTGTGAAAAGGTTACTAATTCGAGACTTGGTAAATAATCCAGTGAGCTTATTTTCGTAAACAGCTCTCGGCGCAGCATTCTTAGTAACGTATTTGACTACAGCTCCACGGGTCGTCAGCTCCGCCAGTAAATTTATCGCAACCACTGACTTCCCAGTGCCCGGTCCGCCATCAACGATGAGAACATTTTTGCTGGCGGCGTCCGCTTCTTTAGCAAGGAGTAGCGCTGTTTCGTAAACTAGCTTTTGATCATCGATCATCAGGAACTCGCGATTTCCTTGGAGTAGGGACGCGAGAGCGTCCGCGAGACTCTTGGAGGGACTTATTTTTCCATCTCGAATTTCATAGATAATCTTCCCTGAGTCGCCGTACTTTACGTGGTCCTTAATGAAGGCACGGAGCTTTGCCGCATCGTTGCTCAGAAACGCCGGCGCCTTCTTGGTATGCTCCGCGTAGAAAGGGTTGTTAATGGTCGAGCCATCCTCGCAGTTGTGGAGGTAAGCACAGGGCTTAAGCGACATCCTCTGATCGCGGACCGGTTCGCAGAAGTCTTCCATCAGTGCCGCGTACGACCACGCTTGATAAGACGGATGTTCCGTCTCGATATGTGCTCCGCCTAAGAGGGTCTTCACGATAGCGTCCTTCGCGGTCGGCTCTGCTTCGGTCCATTGCTTCAGTTCTATGATCACTGCGGCGGGACGATTGTCGGCGTTCTTTCCTGTTAGGATAAAGTCAATTCGCTTCGAGGTCTGTGGGATGCCGAACTCAATCGCGACGCCTGCGTTATTCGGAATTTCCTCATCAATTGCAATGCGGTGCATAAACCCCAGCGAATTACGCCAAGAGTTAATCTCCGCGGCTCCTACGGACCGTCGGTTGGTTCTCTGAAACTCGGCGAGAATCCGTTGTTCGATTCGGTTGGAATCGACGTCTTCAATGAATTGCGATTTCTCCGCGAGGTATACGATCATGTTGAGCTATCCGGATTCCGAAGATACTCGGTGTATTTTTCTGAACTGCCGCGGGCTTGCTCGGTCGGGTACTTCTGCGCGTTCTTTGCCAGCTTCGCCTTAACCGCGCCGACCAAATCGACGTTGAGGATGTCCGCTAACTCGATCAGGTAGATCGCGATGTCTGCGATCTCTTCATGCACCCGCTCCTTCTCGACTTCGGCTACTTGAAGGGAGTCGGAAGACGGCTTCCAGAGGAAAATCTCCTGTAGCTCCGCTGCCTCGATGCAGATCGCCGCCGCCATGTCTTTGGGATTATGGAACTGCATCCAGTCGCGCTCGTCACGAAAAGCGCGGATGCGCGCTGTCAATGCAGCAAGGTCATTCATTAGATGCGTTTTTGATCTTAATTGCTTGTGTGGATTAGGTTGAAAGGCGATCGACACTGCTACCTCGGGATCCGAGCGCGCTACTGGGGCCATTCCACACGCTTCGTCGAACGCGCCGAAAGCGCTGCTGGTCTCCTCGCGTGAATTGGCCCTGCGGCATCGGTTTATTCAAAAACAAAGAGCGGAGCATGGCGTAGCGGCGCATCCCTTAAGGAAGAAGGCTGAAGGATGAACGATGATTTACCGGCATGGTGATCAGTGATTTCACTCTTGATCAAGGGCGCGTTCCTCCGGGGTCGGCATGGACGGGTAGTTGTAGAGGGAGGACGGAAAACTGACAACTGAAATCAGAGGACTGAGGACAGAAGACGGAGGACGGAGGGCGGAGGGAAATTAAGAAGGCAAAAGGAGGAAGTTCTCAAAGCTGAAATGGAGCGTAGCAAAGTGGGAAGGTGGGAAAGCACAACGTCAGAGGGTCCGCCACTCGCCGCGGCGAGCAGGCTTTGGGTAAACTGCGGTCGGAGCGGGAAGCGAAGTCCGCGGTTGGCGGAGAGGTGGCAATGCTGTATAAAATAGAACATGAGCACAAAGGAAGTTCTCCTGGAAGTGGCGGAGAAGCTTCCGCCCGACGCAACTCTGGTTGACGCAATTTGCGAACTTGAGTTCCGTCAGGCCGTCGAGGACGGATTGGCTGCGCTGGATCGTGGCGAACGCATTCCGCTGGAAGAAGCCCGCAAACGCATTCCCCAATGGACTTCAAAGTATTCCTCTCCCCCGGCGCCCTGAGTGACTTGGAGCGGATCGTTGCCTACATAACGCTCGATAATGCTGTGGCTGCCGAGCGAATGGGAAATCAACTGCTCGATGCGGCCCTCTCCTTAACGACTTTCCCAGAGCGCGGTCGCATGGTTCCCGAATTTCGGCGTCCGCAGTTGCGGGAAATTGTTTTCCGCTCTTATCGCATCATCTACCGCGTGAATAGCGCGGACAATAGCTTGGAAATCGTCCGCTTCTGGCATGGCGCGCGGGGGTTTCCGCAGATTCCAAGAGATCGGTGAGGAAAAACCGGTGACGAATGAGCGGGCGCATTTGGTGCGGGGGCTACGGAGTGAGAAGCAGAAAAGCTGACGCGCGTAAAAGACCTGCGGTTCACGCGGTTCCGAATTGGAAGGGACGTAAAGGCTTCGCCCAGGCGATTTGCCTTCAGGGTTTACCGAAGCCGATTTGGTGTTTGGGCGGAGCAGTGGGCGGATTGATGAGCGGTTGGAGCTCGTGAACGATGGCGCGAAGAACGTCGTCGTGCTGGAGGAGTTCTGCGTCAATCTGGGCGATCTTCTTGAGGATCTCGGTGTGCGTCCGGAGAAGCTCTCTCTGTTTGATGAAGGCGCGAACGACATACACGCTCATCGCCACGGCCTCGGGGCTGTTGAGGACGTTTGCGGCCATGAGCGCACCGTGCTCGGTGAAGGCGTAGGGACGAGTACGCCGACCGCCGCGCTTTGAGGTCGCAAATTGCGACCGCAAAGCGCCATCGTATTGAACCTGAGAGGATTGAGCTTTTGAGGTCACAATTTGTAACCGCAAAGCGCTCAGTTCCTTGCTCGTGAGCTGAAACATGAAGTCCCCGGGGAATCGATCCGCGTTTCGCTTGACCGCCTGATTCAAAGCCTTGGTGGCGACGCCATAAAGTTCCGCCAGGTCAGCATCGATAATTACATTCTGGTGGCGGATACTGAGGGATCAGCGATTCGACATGGACAGGTCGCTTCATGGGTTAGTCGATGTCGATGAACCCGGTCGCGATGTCAGAGGCACCGGCGATTTCAGTGCAGTCGTGGAGATCCTTCATCCCCTTCCAGAGCTCGTCGCTATGATCGACGATAAGGCGTTCGCCAGCCGGGGTGTTGGTGGGGGCGTGCATTTCCGGGCGCAGTTGTAGAGAGAGGACGGAAAACTGACAACGGAAAACTGACAGCTGAAATGCTGCCGTAACGCAGCCAAGGGCGAGGCCGGGCTTTCAAACGCTGACAAGCTGAAATGGGAGCGTAGCAAAGTGGGAAGGTGGGAAAGCACAACGTCAGAAGGTCCGCCACTCGCCGCCCACCGCGGCGACCAGGACGGGCTGGCGGCACCGTGTCCCCGGAAAAATGGACGAAGCTGCGAGTGGAACGAACGGCCGCAAATCCGCTCCGCGCTTCGGGCTTGCAATAACGCCTTCCTCGTGAATAATGTGCGCGGGTGCCGGGGAACTCAGGCGCGTGTCTGCTCCCCGCGATCGTCCAGATTTTGGAGTATATGATGATGGCCTGCTCGTCCTCTCAAACCAGTCGGCTGCCAAGGAGATCGCCAACGGACAGGCTTTTGCCCGTTTCCCGGCCAGATGAGGCGGAGTTCCCTCCGGCTGCGCAGACTGCTCTTGAGCTGCTTGATTGGACCTTTCGAGGTCCGCGCGCCGTGGACCGTGCATCCTGTGATGCGCTCCGCCCAAAAAACAATTGGTTCAAAACCGAGGATTATTATGAAATCTCAATCTCCCGGGAGAAGCGCGCGGCGTCAGCGGCGCGGTGGATCCCGACGGCGGTTCGATACGCGCGGCGATCGCGCGGAGTCGAGGGCTCCCGCAAAAAAGAGCTTTTGGCAGAAGATCACGGCCTTCTTCGGAAGCGCCGATAGTTCCGCGAAACCGGCTGGGGCCGGACGCAATGGTTCGCCGCAGGTGCGCAATGGGGCGGCGCCACGGCCGGCGCGCGTTTCGCGCAAGCCTGAATCGGTGGAGGTGACTACGCCGCGTCTTTACGTCGGCAATTTGTCCTTCGAGGCAACGGAGAGCGATTTGTTTGAGCTCTTCAATGGCGTCGGGCACGTGCAGAACGCGGAGGTAGTGACCTATAAGCATAACGAACGCTCAAAAGGTTTCGCCTTCGTCCAGATGCTGTCGATCGAGGAAGCCAGGCGAGCGGTGGAGGAATTGCACGACAAGGAATTCCTGGGCCGCAAGCTGGTAGTGAGCGGCGCGAAGTCCGACAGTTATTCGCGGGATTAATCACGACGCAGTCTTCAAAACCGGGAGATCAGGTGGCCAGGCGTCGCCGGTCTCCCGGTTTTTTTTGGCGGAACCGGGATTGAACCGCTGATTACGCGGATGACGCGGACACAGAACAAGGACGAAGGAACCAAGTTTCCCATCCGCGTAATCCGCGTAATCCGCGGTGAAAGAATCTCCGGTTTTGTTTCCTTCGCGGTTCGCGTTTGAATACGCAGGCTGGAAGCTTGCTCTGCCTTGAGAACCTTTTTCATCGTTGGCCCGACCGCGAGCGGGAAGTCGGAAATCGCGGCTGATGTCGCAGTGCGCTGCGGCGCGGAGATAGTCAGCGCCGATGCCTTTCAAATCTATCGCGGTCTGCCGCTGCTGACCGCCCAGCCTAACGAGGCGACGCTTCGGAAAGTGCCGCATCATTTGGTCGGCGCCGTGCCGCTGACCGGGGAGATGAGCGCGGACAAGTTTCGCGGGCTCGCCCTCTCGGCGATCGAGGAAATCAATCGCCGTGGAAAACTCGCCATCGTCGTCGGAGGGAGTGGACTTTACCTCAAGGCGCTGACCCACGGCCTGACGCCTCTCCCGGAGGTCGATCCAGGACTGCGGGCAGAGTTGAACGCGCTTTCACTCGATGAATTGAACGCGCAGCTCCGCGCGGTCGATCCGTTAGGCGCGGAAAAGATCGATCGCCGGAACAAACGGCGGATCGTTAGGGCGCTGGAGATCTTTGCACAGACGAAAACGCCGGCTTCCGAGCAACGCTCGCAATGGGAGCAGGCGGCGCCGGAGACGCATGGCGTTTTCGTTTTTCGCGACCGAGGCGAGCTCTGCTCTCGCATCGACCGCCGGGTCGAAGAGATGTTTCGCGATGGCGTGATGGATGAAGTCGCCCGCGCGAGCCAGCTCAGTGTGACCGCGGCCAAAACCATCGGGCTCGATCAGATCCGTCAGTTGCTGGCTGGAAGAATGAGCGAGGCCGAATGTATCGCGGCGATTCAGCAGGCGACGCGCCGTTACGCCAAAAGGCAGTTGACCTGGTTTCGGCGGCAACTTACTCTTGAATCACTGAACTTATCTCTGTTGAAGGATCACTTAGCCGCTGTCGATTGGATCCTGCAAAAGGTGTCCCTTTTGCGTCCCCTTGAATGATTGAGACCAAACCGCATCAACGGCAGGAGCGCGCGCTCCTGATCGGACTGGAAAAAGACGGCGTCTCGAAGTGGGACCTGCGCGATTCGATGGAAGAATTGCGCGAGCTGGCGAGTTCGGCCGGCGCTCAGGTGGTGAACACCGTCACGCAGAAGCTGCCCAAGCCGACCGCGCCCTTTTACATCGGCAAAGGGAAAGCGGAGCTGATCAAGGAATCGTTCCAGGATCAGCATGTGACCTCGGTCATTTTCGATAATGAACTCTCGCCCGCTCAGGGCCGGAACCTGGAGAATCTCTTTTCGCGAAAAGTGCTCGATCGCACCCAGCTGATTCTCGACATCTTCGCGCAGCGCGCCCGGAGCCGCGAAGGACGATTGCAGATCGAGCTGGCGCAATTGCAATATCTGCTACCGCGCCTGACGAGAATGTGGACGCACCTTTCCCGGCAATCCGGCGGCATTGGCACGCGGGGCCCGGGCGAAACCCAGCTCGAGGTCGATCGACGTCGCGTGCAGGAGCGGATCGCGCGCCTCGAGCGCGATCTCGAGGAAGTGCGCAAGCATCGCGCCGTGCAACGCCAGGGGCGCAAACGCCATCAATGGCCGGTCGCCGCGGTCGTCGGGTACACCAATGCGGGCAAGTCGACGCTCCTCAATCTTCTCACGGGCGCGGACGTTCTCACGGAGAACAAACTTTTCGCGACGCTCGACCCGACGACCCGCAGCCTGATTTTGCCTAACAAACAACGCGTGTTGCTGACCGACACCGTCGGTTTTCTGCGCAAGCTGCCGCACACTTTGATCGAATCGTTTAAAGCGACACTCGAGGAAGTGGTGGAGGCGGATCTTCTCATCCACGTCGTCGATTTGAGTCACCCGCGACTCGATGAGCACATGGCGGCGGTTGACGCCGTGATCAAGGAAATCGGCGCCTTCGGCAAGCAGACGCTGATTATTTTCAACAAGATCGATGCGCTGCCGGATCGTGACCTGGCGAAAGTTTATCTCGAGAAATTTCCGGGGAGCGTCGCGATCTCCGCGCGGAGCGGTGAAGGCGTGGAGGAACTGATCCCGGCGCTGCAAAATGCACTCAGTTCCTGGCGTCTCCGTTGTCGTTACAAGGTGCCGCAAAGGGAGTCGGCTTTGCTGGCGGAGGTGCATCGTGTCGGCCATGTGCTGGAGCTGCGCTACGAAGGCGAGTTTGCCGAGTTGGTGGCGCACGTTCCGCCGCAGTTGGAACAAAGGCTTGCGCCCTATCTCGAACCTTCAGGCGCGGACAATCATTGTTCCGTTTAACGTCCGGTGAACTGGTACGCGCGATGGGTGAATCGTTTCGGCCTGGAGAACCGGCCGCGGGTCCGGAAAACGATCGTCGCAGTCATTGGAAGCACGGTGATTTTGTTCGGCCTCGCGCTGGTCGTTCTCCCGGGGCCGGCGGCCCTGGTCGTGCCGCTTGGACTAGCGATTCTCGCGACCGAATTTGCCTGGGCGCGCCGGCTCATCAGGCGCGGTGGCGTGGCCTGGCGCCAGGCGCGCAGCAAGTGGCGGCGGCGCGATACGGAAGCGTCCGAAAGTTCGTTAGGCCATGACCAGCGGTGAGCGCGCGAAAAAGCTGGTCGAAGCGCTGCCGAAGGTTTATCCGGACGCGCATTCCGAGCTCGATTTCAGGACACCGCTCCAGCTTCTGATCGCCACCATTCTCTCCGCGCAATGCACCGACAAGCGGGTCAACATGGTGACTCCTGCGCTCTTCAAACGGTATCGGTCAGCGGCCGACTTTGCCAAAGCCAGACCGGCTGATCTGGAGAAGGCGATTCAATCGACCGGCTTCTTTCGCAACAAGGCGAAAAGCATCCGGGCCGCGAGCGCAGCGATCGAGCGAGAACACGGCGGCAAGGTGCCGCGGACGATGGCCGAATTGCACGCGCTTCCCGGCGTCGGTCGCAAGACCGCCAATGTCGTCCTCGGCAACGCTTTTGGGATCAACGAAGGCATTGTCGTCGACACCCACGTCGCCCGCTTGTCGCAGCGGCTCGGCCTGACGAAGCAAAAAGATCCGGAGAAGATCGAGCGCGATCTGATGAAGCTCATTCCGCGCAAACATTGGACGGATTGGAGCCACTGGCTCATCTGGCACGGACGCCGCCGCTGCTTTGCCCGCAAACCGGATTGCCGCCACTGCGAAGTGCTCGAGCCTTGCCCTTCGGGCAAGAAGTTCATCCGCGCGGGCGAAGCGCGGGCTTTAGCCTGAAGGCGCCTTACGGGCGGCTTTTTTTCACGGTCGCAGCTGTGGCCTCGGAGCGTTTCCGCAAGCGCTCGAATTCATCCTGAAATTTCTGTAAATCCTCATCGGAAAGAGTCTCCAGATCCATCAGGTGATTCCGCGCGCCGGCCACGCTGCGGATCAGTTCGTCGAGTTTGAGCTGGATCGCTTTCGAGTCGCGGTTCTGGGTGTTTTGAATGAGGAAAACCATGAGGAACGTGACGATGGTGGTGCCGGTGTTGATGATCAGTTGCCAGGTATCCGAGTAATGAAAAATATGCCCGGTCAATCCCCACACGACGATGATCGAAACAGCGCCCATGAATGCCCAGGCCGTTCCGAGGACCGTGGAGGTTTTCCGGGCGGCGATGCGGAATGCGTCCTGGACAAGGCAGAAGGTGTCCCGTTTATCGGGCTTTTCTCGCGACTTCCGGTTGTTGGCTTTCGTGGCGATGGTAACTATTGGATCGCTTGAACGTTGCGGACTGCGTGTCTTTATCCGCGTTTGTTCTTCATGATCGAGCGCTTCCACCGCGAGCAGGAGAGGGTGCTGGGTCCTTTCCTTCCAAGGGCTCGAGGGCCCTTTAGCGAATGAAGCTGCAAAGGCTTGCTAGGAAGCGGTTCCAGAGTGGTCTTTTTCGGGCGGCCTCGATGAGGATTCCACCTTGAGAACGCCGCTTCGAATGTTCAAATCGCGCTGCGGGAATGGAATCTCGATCCCGGCCTCGCGGAATTTCTTGTCGATCGCGAAGTTCAGGTCGCTCCGGTAGCGCCGCGGCCGGGAACTCATTTTGTCGCTCCACGCCACGAGTTCGAAATTGAGCGAGCTATCGCCAAACTCGACAAAGAAAACGCTCGGCGCCGGGTTCTGCAAGGTATTCGCATCTTCCCCGGCCACTTCGATCAGCTTTTGGCGCACTTTTTCCACGTCGCTCCCGTAGGCGACGCCGACCGGGATGCGGAAGCGCACCTTGGGATCGCCGTAGGTCCAGTTGATCACCGACGAATCGATGAACTTCTGGTTGGGTACGATCGTGGTGATGTTGTCGTTCGTCACCACGACGGTGCTACGGGCGCGAATTTTTACGACCTGCCCGGTAATGCCGGCGACTTCGACGCGATCCCCAATCGCAATCGGCCGCTCCGCCAGAATGACGAGACCGCTGATGAAATTGCTCGTGATATTCTGAAGCCCGAAACCAATGCCGACGCCGACCGCGCCGGCAAAAACGGTGAGCGCGCCGAGCTGGATGCCGGTGTTTTGGAGAACGATGAAGATGCCGACGACGAGGACGACGTTGGCCGCGATTTGGGAAATCGCGTACTGGAGCGAGCGATCAAGGCCGCTGTGGACGAGGAAGCGCTCGAAAAGAAAATGCTTCGTGCGCGACGAGATCCAAAAGACGAGGATGAGCAGGCCGACGAGCAGAAAAATTTGCAGGAGACTGATCGGCACGCCCGGGAGCGGGGCGTTCCAGGCGAGCGGAATGCCGAGGCCATTGATCGCGCTGACGGTGAAGAAGACGAGCGCGGCGGAGCTCAGGATCGTCGTGGTAATGGCGACGAAATTGGCCTCGAGCCTGAAGCGGGCGAGGAAGCGCCTGACAAATGCACTTTGCAGGAATTTCGCAACGATTACCCCGAGAGCCATCAGGCCGGCAAAGGCGGCGATTCCGAGGGCCGTAATGTGGTTCCCGGCGATGTCGAAGAGCGGGGTGCTCAGCCAGAGGACATTCACGCCTTAATCTCCCCCGCGAAGGACGGTCTGCAAAACGCGAAACAAAAAACACGGCCGCAGCCGTGTCTTTAGTTGCACTAACGAAGCGCGCTGCACGCAGCGGCCGCTTATTCCTTGTTCGACTTTTCCTGGATGTATTTCACCACGTCGCCGACCGTCTGCAATTTTTCCGCATCTTCGTCCGGCACTTCCACCGAGAATTCCTCTTCGAAAGCCATCACCAGCTCGACGATATCGAGGGAGTCGGCCCCGAGGTCTTCAATGAACGAGGCGTTGGGGGTCACCTGCTCCGGGTTGACGCCCAACTGCTCGACAATGATGTCCTTCACTTTTTCTTCGATCGGTTTGTCCGACATAAAACTTAATCTCCTTGGTTCGCTTCTGTGGGTCACCGCTTAACGGCGGCGAGTCACGTTGGCAACTAAAATAATTGGCCTCGTTGTCAATTTATTTCGCGTGCCCGGCGGCCTTGGCGCGTGCGCGCGATTTTACATCCGTCCGCCATTGCGTACAGACTCTCATGCCCGAGGAAAGAGACGTGCCGGACCTTCTGGATCTGAAGCTCCTGCCTGCCTGGGTGAAGGAGACGCCTAACGAAAACGCCTATGCGCATTATGCCGGCGACGAGGGTCGAGGAATCGAAGCGCGCGACGGCCGCGGGCCCGCGCGCCACGGAGGCGACCGACGGGGGCGCGGGCCTCGACCACCCCGGGGCAGAGACGGGGAACGCCGGCCACGCGAGCGCGATCGCGAACGCCGCCCCGGGACGCAACGACCGCCCGAGGCGCACCGACCGCAAGCTCCCGCCGCGCCGCTGCCCGCCGTAAAGGTGCGCTTCGTTCCCGATGCGCGCGTGCTCGAGAGCGTCCTGGCGCAAATCAAAGCGAACCACCTCGCCTATTCGGTCTTTTCGCTGGCACGGATGTTTCTCGACAAACCCGAGCGTTATGATGTGCATTTGCAAGCCGAGACGACGGGCTTGTTTCAACTCGGTGAAAACGGACCGGTCGCGAGCGATCGGCTGGCGCTGGAGAACACAGCTTTCCAGAGCGAGAGGAACCGCTTCTATCAAAGCGAGGTGACGCAGTCTGAGCCGATCAAGGGCAATTTCACTTCCGTGGCGCGCTGTCGGTTAAGCGGAGTCTTCCTCGGCCCGACCAATCACCACGCCTATCAGTCGCAACTGCGCAATCTCTACGAGCAGCGTTTCAGTCGCCGGATGAGTTTTCCGGAGTACCAACGGCAAATCGAAATCGTGACCAGCCCGGAAGCAGTCGAGCGCTGGAAGGAGGAGGCGCGCAGTGTGACCACCTATGTGACTCTGCAGGAGGAAACACCGATTACTTTCAAGACCGCAGCCGAAACCGAGCGGCATTTTCGACAGACCTATCTGCCGGGATTGGTTCACAGCGGCATGGAACTGACGGTTGACGGCGTCGTCAGTCGCCGGCTGGCCGATCGATCGCTGGGGCGATTGATCGAGCAGGCGTGGGCCCAGGAATTCCGCTCGCCGGCAAAGATAATGCAGGAACTGAGCGGCGCCTTTCGTCAGGGCGGGTTGCAAATTTTCCGGCATCGCAAGGGCATGCTTTTTGTCTCGCCGATTCGGGCACGGCCGTTCAGTCGCGCCAGTTCGTCGTTCTCGCCGTCGGTCGCCGGAGTCCTGACCGCTCTGACTGAAAGCCCGGGCATCAATCGCAAACAACTGCTCGAGAAACTGCATCCGGACGGGGCGGGGGAATCAGAAGAGCGCGAACGAAAGAAAATGGCGCTGGCTTCGGATCTGCACTGGCTGATCAGCGAGGGCCACGTGATTGAATTCAACGATGGTTCGCTCGATCTGCCCCGAACCAAGGCGCCCGCGCCGAGCGCGAGCAGGCCGAACGCGACGGATGCGCCGAACGGCAGCCAGGCGCCGGCATCGTCGCCTAACGAACCGGTGAGTGTGGAGTCGGCGACTGAGCCCTCGCCCGTAGCCGGTGAGGCCGCTCGGGCGGAAGCGCCAACGATGGAGCCCGAACCGGTCCCGCAGGAATCGGCGGCTGTCACGGCAGTTCACGCGGCCGATGAGGTGCCGGCTCCTGCTATCGCGGCGCAAGACGAGCCGGCTTCGCTGCCGGATCCGCAGAGGCCACCAGACGCCTAGCGCCGGGAGGGAATCGCAACAGGCGCTCGTTAGGCCAGGCTGCGAGGCTTGCGAGATGACGCCGAAAACCAAGCCGCTGCTGTCAAGAAATGACGGGCTGTTGCCCGCCTTCCGATTGGCCAAACATGCGTATGGCGCCCTTTAATAGGCATGCGGTTCGTGATAACTACGGCACAACC